>CAWIUH010000008.1:0-29704 GCA_963839255.1 uncultured Acidimicrobiaceae bacterium | reverse complement strand
GTCTATCGTTTTTTGCTAGACGGTTAGAGTCGCCCGTCTGATTGGAGCCGGTCAGTGTCAGAGATTGATCACCGAACAATTGGGGTCGAGGCGTACAACCGCTGCTGGGACTTGCTCGAGCGCGACGAACGAAACCAGGACGACGACTTGGAACTGCTCACCTTGGCGTTTACGAGTCGTTATCACTGGTCCTTCGCGGGTGGACCCGAGCAGTGGACCGTTAGCGACTGGATGGTGTCCCGGGCGGCCGCGGACATTGGAGAAGGTTCCCTGTCGCTCGTCTTCGCGCTGCGCGCGAATAGCGCGGTACGGGAGTTTGATGCCCCCGACTGGTTGGTCGCCTCGACGGCGGAAGGGCTGGCCCGGGCGTACGCCGCGCTCGGGGACGAAGACGCCCGCGACGAGTGGGTCAACAACGCGGAGTATCTCGTTGAGGCGATAGCCGACGATGAAGATCGTGATTTGATCGCGGGTCAACTGGCGTCTGTACCACGTTGATCGGATTACCGAGAGCACGCGACGTTATACGCGTCTTGTGGCGGAGTCGTCGGCGGGTAATTAGCCTTGGGAGATGACCCGCGCGCAGCAGGTACGGCGAGTTCTTCTCGTGGGCGTGATCGCCTTTGTGGCGGGCGCCTTGGACTCCGTGATCAAGGGCCAGGGGTACGGGCTCTTTGGGGCTCTCAGCCAGGCCGCGGCCCCCTGGTTCCTCCTCGCCTTTTTGGCGGGTGCCGCCCCAGTAGCCGGCGCTACATTCTCGGTTCACTCAGCGGCCTGGGCGCAACCATCTGTGCTCTTACCGGGTTTTACTTCGTTAATAGCATCATCTTTCTCTGGGCACCTGGACGTGGAGCTTTCACTGGGCGCTGCACACCGGAAAGATCTACTACGAACTAGGCGTCATCAGTGGCCCTCTCATGGGGTGGCTCGGCGCGTGGTGGAAGCGCAACCTCTCGATCGTTCCCGTCGTCCTGCTCGGTATGGCCTTCGTCGCCGAGGCGCTCATCCGCGCGCCTCGTTCCTACGTCTTCTTCCAGTACGGAGGCAAAGTGGCGACCATTGAAGCGGTGGTAGGCGCACTATGGATCACCGTCGCCTTTTACCTCACGATGGCCCTTCGACAGCGAGATCACCCCGATCAACGAGAGAGCACGATCGCGGGCTAGCTCAAGTCCTTGTACATCTGTTGGGTCGAGACGACATACCCCGCCGCGTCGTAGAGGTGTCGGGCGACTTCGTTCGGGCCAAAGACGTTCAGGCCGAGTCGCGTGCCGCCGTGGGATACGACGAATTCTTCGGCGGCGCGAAGGGTCGGTCGACCGAGGCCGGTACCGCGATGAGGCTCGTCGATCACGATGTCGAAGATCCACCAGTCAGGTCCCACCCGTTACGCAGGCCCAGCCATAAGGTGCCCACTTTTTCGCGGTCGCGCAAGACGTTCAAGAAGTACTGGTCTTCAAAGAGAGAGTTATTTCGCGCAATGTTCTCCTCGGCCTCGTTCAGAGACAGCCCCGAGTCGAGGAGCTCCTTGCGGTAGTCCGCGACCGTCAACTCGAGGTAAACGCGCCGCTCGTCGGGCGCCTTTTCTTGGAGCGTGAGGGGGATGTCAGGCGCAGTCACTAGCGGACTATCAGCAACGCGAAACCGTCGTACCCCTTGGTACCCACCGTTTGGATGACCGTGGCGCTGACTCGGGGATTGCGGGCCGCGAGTTCGAGGAAGGCGCGCACCGCTCGAACATTCACGTCGGTGCTGGCGGCATTCGCCACTTCGCCATCTCGAACGACGTTGTCGGCGACGATCACGGTGCCTGGTCGAGACAGGTCAAGTGACAGTTCCAGATACTCCGGATACTGATTCTTATTGGCGTCGATGAAGATGAAATCGAAGGGCTCTTCGTGCGCAGCGGCGAGGGCACGGAGCGAGTCTGCGGCGGGACCGACGCGCACGTCGACGAGATCGCCGAGGCCCGCGCGTTCGAGGTTCGCTCTGGCGACCTGGGCGTGCTTGTCTTCGAGTTCGAGCGTGACGAGACCACCGTCGCGCGGCAGGGCGCGCGCCAGGGAGATCGTGCTGTATCCGCCCAGCGTGCCCACCTCGAGAATTCGTCGCGCTCCGCTCATCGTCGCGAGGAGCTCAAGCATCTTTCCCTGAGTCGCGGACACCGCGATGTGGGGCAGGCCCGCGGCGTCACTGTCGGCCAGCGCCCCTGAGAGCGCGATGTCGTCCAGGGAGAACACCTCTCCGACGTAGTTGTCAACTTCTGTCCAGCGTTCGTCGTCCATGCCGTCAGTATTCCAGATCGCGTTCTAGTACCTTGAGGGACCATGACTCGGGCCGGGGACTTTGACTACGAGCACTCGGGTTTGGACTATGCACGATACCGGCGACCCGATCCCGTTATTGCGGCGCTGGTGCGACGGGCGCTCGGTAGCGCGACACTGGTCAATGTGGGTGCGGGAGCCGGATCATACGAGCCCGACGATCTAGAAGTAACCGCAGTCGAGCCGTCGGCGACGATGCGCTCCCTGCGGCGCCCGATCGCCCGGCTATCGATGCGGTGGCCGAGCACCTACCCTTCGACGACGACTCCTTCGACGCGGCGATGGCCTCGGTGACGGTGCACCAGTGGCTCGATCAGGATGCGGGACTGCGCGAACTGCGACGAGTGGCCCGCGGGCGTGTCGTGATCTTGACCTTTGACCCCGATGCGCTGGAGGGTTTTTGGCTCTCGCGCTACGCGCCCGAGCTGATCGCAGCCGAGCGAGCGCGCTATCCCACGATTGCTCACATCAGTGACGTGTTGGGCGAAGGCGTCTCGGTGAGTGATGTGTCCATTCCCCACGACTGCGCCGACGGATTTACTGAGGCGTTCTACGCGCGTCCTGAGGCGTTCCTGGTGGATGACGTTCGTCGATCGCAGTCTGCTTGGGGCTTCGTTGACGCCGAGGTGGAGGCGAAGTCGATCGCTCGTTTGAGCGAGGACCTCGCGTCGGGCGAATGGGATCGGCGATACGGCGAGCTCAGGACCCAAGCGTTCTATGTGGGCTCCCTTCGACTGATCGTGAGCAAAAAGGCCTAAATACTGCCTTTTCGGTGCCCGGAATACGAGGGCCCCTTCGCTAGTGTCTTACGATGTCCACGGATCGTTACTCGCACGGCCATCACGAGTCCGTCCTTCGGAGTCATCGCTGGCGAACCGCTGAGAACTCCGCCGCCTTCCTCCTGCCCCATTTACGCCGCACGATGAGCGTGCTGGATGTGGGTTGCGGCCCGGGCAACATAACGGCGGGCCTCGCGCGCAAGGTCGACCACGGCTCGATCGTGGGGATCGACATCGAGCAGTCAGTGATCGACATCGCGAACGCCGAACAGTCGGGAAAGGCGGCGAACCTGACCTTTCAGGTCGGCGACGTGTATCACCTCGATTTTCCCGACGAACACTTTGACGTCGTCTTTTCGCACCAACTCCTCCAGCACGTTGGCCGACCTGTCGCCGCGTTAGAAGAGATGCGCCGTGTCCTCAAGACTGGCGGACTGCTTGCGGTACGCGATGGCGACTACGGCGCCTTTGTCTGGTATCCAACAGATGAGGTACTGGATCGGTGGATGGCGCTCTACCACGAGCTCACCACTCGCAATGGCGCGCAGGCTGACGCCGGAAGACGACTGAAGGCGTGGGCCCGGGCGGCGGGCTTCCAGTCGGTTGTCGAGACGTCGTCCAACTGGACGTTTCAAAGTGACGAGGAGCGAGCGTGGTGGGGCGGTCTCTGGGCAGACAGGGTTCGCGAGAGCGATTTCGCCGCACAGTGCATCGAGTACGGATTGAGTGACCTTGAGGAACTCGACGCGATCGCCGAGGCGTTCCGGCGCTGGAGCGCGGATCCCGATGGCGTCTTTCTCGCGGTGAATGGCGAAGTTCTCGCTCGGCGTTAGTCGACGTGTCGTCGCCACACCAAGAGTTCGCCGTCGTGCGCGTCACGACGTTCGCCCACCATTTCAAAACCTGACTTGCGCAGCACCGCCTGACTCGCCAGGTTCTGGACAGTGGTCTCGGCGTAGAGATCCAGGGACCGTCCGGCGACAATGTCGAGCAGTTGAGCCACAGCCGAACTGGCCACTCCTCGGCCCCACTGACTTCGCACGACGCCATAACCAATTTCAGCCGTATTTTCCGGTGAAGGCGGTCCCTTGAATCCAATCGTTCCGGCGATAATCCCATCCACGACGATCAGCCACGACGCCGACCATGGTTCGTGACAGTCGGGCTCGAATCGCGACAACTGCAGCCCCGCGAGGTCGCCCTCGCTGGGAAAGTCGTCGGCCCAACCCAACGTGGGTCGATCGCCGTCGGCGACGGCGCGCACGATCGCCTCATCGGCCTGGCGCAGGGTCACCGTCGGGGCTGACATCGTTCCAGTCTCGCGGATTTGGCGAGACCGGACATCGCGCTGACGTGTGTTTGTGTTCCCTCAGTCGACAGGGCTGCGCGGACGGAGTTCGCCAAGTCCTCGCCTCGCTTCGCGCACGGCGACCGGGTGCAGATATGGGCGTTCAACTAGGAAGTGCCGCACCGCATCGCTGTCCAGTCGAGCGATGTCCCGCAGGGCCCACCCGATGGCCTTGGCGACGAAGAACTCGCGGCTTCGCGAGTGCACGTCACAGATTGACAAGACGAGGGCAATATCGGTGTCCTTCTTCCAGCCACGTTGGTGTTGGATGGCGGCACGGTTGAGCCACAGGTTGGTCGAGGCCGACCACGCAAGCACGAGCTCGGACGCGTCGTAGCGCCAGCACAGGGGACTCACCGCGCTCGAACCAAGTCCGTCCACGGTGTCCCACCACGACTTGGTCGTTAAGAGATCAGCGACATACTCCACGAGGAAGGATTCGTCCGCCGACGCGAGATACGTCTCGATGAGGTCGCACGCGGCGTAGTGGTATTCGCGCTCCGCCTGGGCCACGAGAGCAAGGCACGCGTTACCTAGTTCGTCATTCGTGGGCGCGTTAAGGTCTCGCCACGCTGTCCGCAGGGCACGTCGCCGGGCGGGTGAGCGCACACCGAGAAATGGCGCGATGCCTTTCATGTACGCCGCCATGCTGATCGCTTCGCGATCGTCGGCGAGGGGAACGAGCGCGCGGCGCGTCAGGCGAAGGGTCTGCTCCGGCCAGGCGTGACGCACGGCGCCATGGTAGGGCGAACCCGGCGTTTCCCTATAGGACCGCCCGACGGACCTGCCGTAAAGTGGGGATGTCTCGCCCGAGTGTCCACGAGACTCTGGTCGGCCCTAGTAGAAACGACACCTGATGCGCCACCCCGACATGGACGTCGCCGCCAGCCCGCTCGAGTTGATTGGTCACACGCCGATGGTTCGTCTCGGCATCCTGGCGCGCGACATCGGCTGCGACGTGTTGGCCAAAATGGAGACCACGAACCCGGGCGGGAGTTCGAAGGATCGCCCGGCGCTGTCGATGATCTTGGCCGCCGAGCGCGACGGGCTGCTCCAGCCTGGCTACACGATCATCGAACCCACGAGCGGCAACACCGGCGTGGGCCTCGCCATCGTCGCGGCCCAGCGGGGATACAAGTGCATCTTCGTGATGAGCGACAAGATGGCGCCCGAGAAGATTGACGTCCTGCGCGCCTACGGCGCCGAAGTCGTGGTGTGCCCCACCGCCGTCGCGCCCGAGGACCCCGAGTCGTACTACTCCACGGCCGAGCGCCTCACCAAGGAGACCCCCAACTCGTTTCGCCCCGACCAGTACTCGAATCCGAACAACCCGCTCGCGCACTACGAGACGACCGGGCCCGAGATCTGGGAGCAGACCAACGGACACGTCACGCACTTCGTCGCCGGTGCGGGCACCGGGGGGACGCTCACGGGTGTCGCGCGCTACCTCAAGGAGCAGAACCCGGCGATTCGCGTGATCGCCGCTGACCCGCAGGGCTCGGTCTACTCCGGCGGCGCCGGTCGGCCCTATCTCACCGAGGGAGTGGGCGAGGACTTCTGGCCCGAGAACTACGACCCCGCGCTCGTCGATGAAGTAATCGCGGTGAGTGACGCTGACGCGTTTGCGATGGCGCGAGAGATGACCCAGCGCGAGGGACTGCTGATCGGCGGTTCGGGCGGGACCGCCGTCGCGGCGGCGCTGCGCGTGGCGCGGGGTCTGAGCGACGAGTCGGTCGTGGTCGTGCTCATCCCCGACTCGGGACGGGGCTATCTCTCCAAGGTCTTCAACGACACGTGGATGACGGACTTTGGGTTCTTGCGACCGCACGACGAGATGGATGTCGGTGACGTGCTGGCCGACAAGATCGAGCGCCAGGAGAGTTCGCTCGCCGACCTCGTGCTCGTCACCGAGGAGACGCTGGTGCGCGACGCGATCTCGCTGATGCGCGAGAAGGACGTCTCGCAGCTCCTGGTCACGGTCACCGACGAACTGCCGTTGGCCGCCAAGGAAGTGTCGGGCTCGCTCAGCGAGCTCGGACTCCTTGAGGCGACCACGCGCGATGAGTCGGTGCTGGATCTCCGCGTGAAGGACATCGCCGACCCCACCCTGCCCATGGTGGGCGTCGGGATGAGCGTGAAGGAACTCACCGGCCGCCTGGCCACGACGGCGGGGGTGCTGGTGCTCGACGGTGGTCACCCGGTTGGCGTGCTCACGCGCAGTGACTTGCTCAGCTACCTCGAGCGAAGGAGATCGTCATGAAGGGCTTCAACACGCGCGCGATTCACGTCGGATCCGAGCCAGATCCTTCGACCGGCGCGGTGAACCCACCCGTCTATCTCACCTCCACCTACGCCCAGGACGGGGTGGGCGTGATTCGCTTCTCGGACTACGCCCGTGGCGACAACCCGACTCGCGCGGCCCTCGAAATCTGCCTCGCCAACCTCGAAGACGCCCAGTTCGGCGTGGCCTTCGCGTCGGGCCTCGCCGGCGAAGACGCGCTGTTGCGCACCTTGGCCCCGGGCGACCACGTGATCATGGGCATCGACGCCTACGGCGGGACGTATCGCCTCTTGACGCGCGTCTTTGGGGCTTGGGGGATCCGTGTGTCCACCGTGGACCTGAGCGACGGCGACGCCCTCGAGTCGGCGTTCACCCCCACGACCAAGATGGTCTGGGTCGAGACGCCGAGCAACCCGATGTTGAACGTCGTCTCGATTGCGGCGCTGGCGGATCACGCGCACGCTCATCAGGCGCTGCTCGTCGTCGACAACACCTTCGCTACTCCCTACCTGCAGCGACCGCTCAACCTAGGAGCCGACGCTGTCGTGCACTCGACGACCAAGTACATCGGCGGTCACTCCGACGTGATTGGCGGTTTCGTCGCGACGAACAACGAAGATGTCGCTACGCAGTTGAAGTTCCACCAGTACGCGATCGGGGCCGTGCCCGGTCCCCTCGACTGCTATCTGCTGCTGCGCGGGGTCAAGACGCTCGGCGTGAGGATGGATCGACACTGCGAGAACGCGCGGGCCATCGTCGACTTCCTGGTGAACCACGACTCGGTCGAGGACGTCTACTATCCCGGCCTCGCCGGACATCCGGGGCACGAAGTAGCGCGCATTCAGATGCGCGACTTCGGTGGCATGATCAGCTTCACGGTGCGCGGTGGCAGCGACGTCGCGCGCAAGGTCTGTGAGTCCACGAGCGTCTTCACGCTGGCGGAGTCTCTGGGCGGGGTAGAGAGCCTGATCGAGTTACCCTCGGTGATGACCCACCTCTCGACGGCGGGCTCGACGCTCGAGCCTCCCGACAACCTGGTGCGAATCAGTGTGGGCCTCGAGGACCTCGACGATCTCGTAGAGGATCTGGCTAACGCGCTCGCGCTTTAGGTGTTGTCAAGCATCGAGAGCGACAGGTCCCAGAGCTTCTCAGCGTTGTCGGGATCAAGCGCGTAGGCGCTGACGCCACCGCTGAAGAGTTCGCGCCCTTCGGTAACGCTGGCTTCCTGACAGTCCTCGAAGTAACGCCCGCCCACACCCTCAACGAGAGGAGAGCCTGCCAGGAAAACTGAGGTGGCGGCTCCTTGTTCAACGGTCTTGCGCAACTCTTCGGGCGTCAACATGCCCCCGGTGTAGCGCTGCAGGCGAGTGGGTATGGCCCCGGGGTTGAGCGCGTTGGCCAGGATGCCCTCGTGTCCCCAGCGTCGCGTGATCTCGACGGCGTGCAGGACGTTGGCGGTCTTGGACTGCCCGTACGCGAGCCAAGGGTCGTACTCGCGATTCTCGAAGTCGATATCAGCAAAGTCCACGTCCGAGAGGCGGTGCGCGCTCGAGCTCACGGAGACCACGCGGGCACCGTTTTCCGCCGCAGCCAGGGCCTGGTGCAGGGCGACGGTGAGCGCGAAGTGTCCGAGATGGTTAGTGGCGAACTGGATCTCGTGACCGTCGAAGGAGAGTTCGAGTTCGGGAACCGCCATGATCCCGGCGTTGTTCACGAGGATGTCGAGTGGGCCGAGCCACGTCGCGGCAAAGTTTCGAAGCGATATCTCCTCGGTTAGGTCCAATTGGGCGACCTGGACGTTTTGGTTGCCCGACGACAAGACGATGTCCCGCGCGACCAGACCACCTGCTTCGACGTCGCGCGCAGCGATCGTCACCTCAGCCCCGGCGTGGGCGAGCGCGCGTGCGGACTCGGCGCCGATGCCCGACGCTCCACCGGTCACGATCGCCCGTTTGCCCGAAAGATCCACGCCGTCCAACACCTCCAAGGCGGTAGTCGTGCGGCTGAACGGCGATGTGATAGGTGCCATCAGGAGGAGTGTACGAGTAACGCAGCGTTAGGGGGCGCGTT
The DNA here is from genome assembly GCA_963839255.1 of uncultured Acidimicrobiaceae bacterium. Classification (GTDB taxonomy): domain Bacteria; phylum Actinomycetota; class Acidimicrobiia; order Acidimicrobiales; family RAAP-2; genus RAAP-2. Next base: position 20,902 of record CAWIUH010000008.1, on the reverse strand, counting down.
CCTCGAATCGCGAACGAAGTTGAGCGCGATCAACGCCCAGGGAGCGCAGCAGTATGGCCGCCGGGTCGGGTTCATCGTATTCGAGCAGTGCGGCCACTGCCCGCAACGGTGAGTAGATAGGGTGGCGCGTTCCTCTTCTCGTCTCCTCCAGGGCGCGTTTGGCGTTGGGCGACATCTTCTTCACTGGTTTGCTGACTACCGCCCTCAACGACGGCCGCACGGGGATGGGCCGCTCCAGGTACTCCGGTGGTGTGGGCGTGTCGCGATATCCAAGTGCGACGAGCGCCTCTCGATCGAGGGCGTCGAGAGAGTCACGAGCCCGCTCGGGCGTGACCCCGACGAACTCGGCAACCTCGGGTACACGCAACAGCCCGATGAGCAACAGGTCAGTGCCAATCTGGTGGGCGCCGATGCGATCGGCCTCGGCGCGGGCGGCAAGAAACGTGCTCCAGGGGTGGTAGTCGGTCGTGGCGGTACTCATGTTCGCTCCTTGGAGTGTTTGGTGTGCACGGACTGTTTGGTGACGCCCAGGGCGTCGCCGATCTGCTGCCAGGACCATCCGCGCTGGCGCGCCGCCTTCACGTGCGTAGCCTCCACGCGCTCGGCGAGTCGCCTCAGTGCCTGGGCAGCTCGCAAGCCCAGTGCGGGATCATCTGACACAGCGTCGCGCAAAGATTCATTATCGTTCACGCCGTCAATTTAGACTGACAAACGGCCTTTGTCAAATAAAATTGACACTTACCAGCTCGTTACTAGGGTGGTGTCGCTCGTCCGTGTGGGAGGTTCGCCGTGGGGTATGAGAGTGAGTGAGACAGTCTGTCGGCGCGCGGATGATCACGACCTCCAGGTCCTCGCGGCGCTGCGATACGAGTGGCGGGTGACTGAGAGGGGCGAGAACGGACTCGACGAGTCGACCTTCGAACGCCAGATGACCCAGTGGATGACGGATCATCGCGCGACGCATCGGGGATATCTCGCCGCGCGTGACGGGGTCAACGTCGGTTGCGCGTGGCTCTGTATTACCGACCGCGTGCCGGCACCGGCGGAGTTCGTGCGTCGGTCGGGCATCGTGCAAAGCGTGTACGTGCGCGCGAGTTTTCGTAACGTGGGCGTCGGGTCTGAGCTGATTCGATTCGTCATCGAGGAGGCGCGTCAGATGGGTCTGTCGTACTTGGGGCTACACCCGTCGGAACGTTCGGTCCCGTTCTACGAGCGCCTGGGCTTCGCTCCCTATGAGCGAGCATTGGAGCTGCACTTCTAGTCGGCTTCGCTCTTGTCTTCGATCTCCCACGCGTGATCGACGATGTGCCAGGCGCAGCGACGAATGGCGTATCCCGGCGGCCACGTAGCCGCGTGGGTCTCGGCGCGCAGCGTGGTCAGCACCACGTCGCGTTGTTCGTCCCAGGGAGTCCGCGGTGCGACGCGGTATCCGGCGCGCGAGCAGTAGTGGCGTTCGGCCTCGCGCACGTGATCGACCACCGCGTCGCGATCTCGCCCTCCGCCTCGAGGACCACGTCGCAGCGTGGCCGGCGCGTGATCAACGACGTCATCGAAGTAGTTCCAGCAGTCCTGAAGGATCGCGATCTGTCGCGTGAGTTCCTTGGTTGTGAGCGGGGTGTCGTCGAGGGCCCCCCGGGCGTCAGGCGCACCGAAGTCAGTGGTCGCATTGCCCGTGAGCGTTGCGACAACCAGCAGGTTCCCCGCGCTAAAGGGGATGGAGGGAATCTTGGCGTAGCGGTCCCGATAGTCGTCGAGCGCTTCTAAGGCGAGGTCGGCGGTCTTGGCCCGACGGCACCACCCGGGCCAGTCGAGCGAAACGGCGAACACCGAGGTCTTGCCCTCTTCCAGGTATACGCGCGACGCCGCCACCGTCCTCCTTCTCGACGTAAGTTAGCCGCTCGGTGCGACGCACAGAGACCAGTGGAGCTAGAGAGAAGCGGCGAGGGCCGATGCGTTCATCAGGGCGCGCCGACCGACGTCTAAGTAGCTCGCTCGCTCGGTGAGGCCCAGCGAGACCATCATCAGACCGAAGAGCACAGCCCAGCCGATCGAGCGCCACCGTGTTGGCTCGTCGACGCTTCCGTAGGTCGAAAAGAAGGTGTCGAGGTGGGCAACGGGCAACGTGAGTAAGCCGCCCGCCAGATCCGTGGCGGGGTCGCCGGCACAGAGGTCCCCGAAGTCAACGACGCCGACGAGTTCGGCTTCGTGAAAGATCATGTTGCCCGGGTGAAAGTCACCGTGGATCCATCGAGGGGCGTGGGTCCATGGCGGCGCGGCGCAGGCGCGCTGCCACAGTCGGAGCGTCTCGTCGATGTCGACTTCGCCCCCCAGTTCCCAGATCCGTCGTTCGGCGTCGGCACTTCGTTGGTTGAGCGAGACGCTGCGCCAGGGGTTGATTGGGGCGTTGCTCGGCGCGTCGCCGTGCAGTTCGGCGAGGAACGTGGCCATCGTTCGCGCCACGAGTTCATCGGCGTCGAGGTCGATCTCGTCGCCCGGCTCACCGTCGATCCAGTGACCGATCAGCCAGGGCCAGGCGAAGCGTTCGCTGGGGGATCCCACGCGCAGGGGGGCGGGTGTGCGCAGGCTAAGGCGCAAGGCGAGGGGATTCAGCCACTCGATTTCGTTCTCCATTGGCACGACGGCCGCCGCGCGTCGCGGTAGTCGAACTACGAGGTCGTCTCCGAGTCGCCACAGGAAGTTGTCAAATCCCTCGCCGATGTGCCAACACTCGTGGTCGGCAATCTCGGGAAACTGTGCGCGCACCAGATCTCGCACCAGCGACTCGTCAACGTGCATCTCCGCGTGGGGCCAACTCACCTCGTAAAAACTAGGTTGTCGCGGCCTGCGGCGCTGGCTCCACGCCTAGGCACGGGACGTCGGTGTCGGAAGGAGCTCCCAGACGCTGCAGTTGCCCACCGTCATCATCGCGAGACCAGCCAGTGGCGCGTCTTGCACGTAGGCGTGCAGCGCACGGATCGCGCCGCCGTGCGTTACCACGAGCAGTCGCGAGTCCCCCAGCACATCGAGGGTCTCGTCGAGGAAGGACCCCACGCGGATGACGACGTCGCGGAAAGACTCACCTCCGGTCGGTCGGGCGTCGGGATCGACGAGTACTCCGTTGACGATGCCGCTGCTCGCTGGATCCAGTAATCGCAAGGACTGTCCCTCCAGCGACCCAAAACAGCGTTCGCGCAGTCGGGAATCCTCGCTCAGCGTGAGATTGAGTGCATCGGCGATGATGTCGGCGGTTTCGCGGGTGCGTCGTAGGTCGCTCGTGATTACATGGGTAAACCCTTGTGATATCAACGATTCTCCGACCGAGAGCGCTTCACGCTGCCCGCGCGGGGTGAGAACCGCGTCGTCGTTTTGGCCCTGGATCAGGCTGAGTTCGTTCCAGGTGCTCTGCCCGTGGCGCACGAGGGTGACCCGAGAGCCGGGCACTGGTGAGGTCATGACGGCCAGGCTAGTAAGTCGTCCATGGGCCTCCGCCGCGATGGGACGGGCTGATCTTCTGATTATTCACAGGAATATCCAAGCGATTCCTGAGAAGAACACACGCCAATTTTAGATTCTTCTTTAAAGAAATGGCAAAGACGTCGTTACGATGGCTTTCGTGACATTGACCTTGCCTCAGCGAAGTTCCAAGCCCCGTACCGGCGGCCTCACAATGATCATCGACAAGGGTCTGCCCACCCGACAGTTCGAGGATCTGATTGATAGCCACTGCGTTCACATTGACTTCGTCAAATTCGGGTGGGGGACGTCCGTAGTCACCACCAACTTTCGCGCCAAACTCGACATCTTGAAAAATGCGCAGGTCGACTTCTATTTGGGCGGCACGCTCTTTGAGAAGTACGTCCAGCAGCATCGCTTCGAGGAGTTCCGAGACTTGTGCGTCGCGTACGGCTGCAGCTTTGTCGAGGTGTCCAATGGCACGATCGACATGACGAATGACGACAAAGCCGACTACGTCAAGCGGCTCTCGGGCGACTTCTTCGTGGTGTCCGAAGTGGGCTCGAAGGACCAGGAGGCGTCTGACCTGATGGCGCCCAATAAATGGGTTAGCTACATCAACGCGGACATTGAAGCCGGGGCCGTTCTGGTGACCCTGGAGACTCGCGAGGGCGGCAAGGGCGGCATCTGCCGCTCGAACGGCGAACTGCGCTACGGACTGATCGAAGAGATCCTGTCGTCCAAGATCGACTACGCCAAACTCCTCTTCGAGGCCCCGTCGACCGAGCTCCAGACGTACTTCGTGCGCCGCATCGGACCTGACGTTAATCTCGGCAACATCGCGATCACCGACGTCATCCCACTCGAGACCATTCGTCTCGGTCTACGCAGTGAAACGCTCCTTGACTTTGAACCTGGCTCTGCCGACGACTTCTAATCATGAGAGAAAACCGTGACGTTTTTCACCTCGCCATCCCGGCCTACGACCTTGATGAGACGGTGGAGTTCTACGTCACCAAGCTGGGCTGCAAGCTGGCTCGTCGCTACGACGACCGCGTAACGTTCGACTTCTTCGGGGACCAACTGGTCTGTCATCTCAGTGAAGCGCCCGGCCGTGCGGGTGCCGATGAACGAGCTCCCCATGTACCCACGGCACTTTGGCGTCACCTTCCGTGAGCAGAGCGACTTTGACGGGCTCTACCAACTTTGTCAACAGCGCGACGTGCCGTTTTTCGCCGACGTGAGCCTTCGCTTTGACGGCCGAGTCGAAGTGCACCAAACCTTTGTCGTGTGCGACCCCTCTTCGAATCTCCTCGAGTTCAAGCATTACGCTGACCCGCGCATGATGTACTAAGCGGCGGGTCGATGGAGCCCCCCACTTCGACGGACCCTCTCCTCGCCCTGGTTCGCTCTCAGTCGCGCGAGCGTGGCGACGCGCCCTACCTGCTTGACGCACGCTCTGCGCGCGTGGTGTCCTACGAACAGATGAGTACGGACGTTGATGACTATCGGCGTTCTTTGCTCTCGTGGGGGGTGAAGTCGGGTGAGCGCGTCGGGCTCGTGATCGCCGATCCGTTGACGTTCGCTCAGTGGTTCCTCGCGGTCATCTCGCTGGGCGTTTGGGCGGCGCCGCTTGACCCCACCCTCGCTGCACTGGGGTCCTCGAACTCCCGGGCGGGCGCGTTGGGTGTGAAGCTCGTGGTGAGCGATCGTCCGCGCCCTGACACCGGTGCGGCCCCATGGATCGAGTTGAACCGGCCGATGCGTCTTGCCCCGGGCAAGCCCGAGGAAGAACGCGCCGAGTCTCGGCGGTCTTCTCCTCTCGTCCTCGGGTACCACGGGCGCCCCCAAGGTGATGGCGCTCGGCGTCGAACAACTCTTGGCGACAGCCGATCTGATCGCCCGACATCATCGCTTCACCGATGTCGGATCGGGGATTTAATCCCTTGCCGCTGTGGCACGTCAACGCGGAGGTGGTGGGGTTGCTGGCGACACTCGTCGCGGGTTCGTCTCTGGTGCTCGACGATCGATTTCACCGCACGGGATTCTGGAAGCTCGTCAACGAACTCGACGTCACGTGGATCAACGCGGTCCCCGCTATCATCTCGCGCCTCGCGAACTTGGATGAGGGTGAATCTCCCTCCCGTCGCATTCGCTTCATTCGCTCCGCGTCCGCACCGTTGGCCCCCTCGCTCTTTGAGCGCTTCGAGGCCGAAGTGGGCGTTCCCATCGCGCAGTCCTATGGCATGACGGAAGCGGCGAGTCAGATCTGCGTGTCGCCGATCGAAGAGATTCGCAAGGCTGGCTCGGTCGGTCGACCCGCGGGCGTGCAGGTGCGAGTACTGGCCGAAGGCTCTGAGGTCGGCCCAATCGAGATCAAGGGACCGACGGTCATTACCCGGTACGAAAGCCCGGGCTACGAGGGTCGTTTTGATGTTGACGGGTGGCTGCGCACCGGGGATCTCGGATACTTCGACGACGACGGCTACCTCTTCATCGTGGGGCGTGACGACGACGTCATCAATCGCGGCGGCGAGAAGATCTACCCGCTTGAAATCGAAGAGATCCTCGCCGCAGTCGATGGCGTGGTCCGCGTGGCTGTGGTGGCCAGTGACGACGAGGTCTTCGGTCAGGTGCCCGTTGCGTTCGTCCAGCCTCGCCCGGAGTTGCTCAGCTCGGCGGGCGAACTCGTCGTCGCTGGTGGGTCGCGTTCGCGAGAAGGCGAGTGAATATCTCTCTCCGGCGCGCCGACCCACGAGCGTGAGCGTCGTGGAGACGTTGCCCGCCCACGCCACGGGCAAAATTCAAAACGCGAGCCTGCGCCGCGGCGACGTCGCGGTCATCTACGAAGAACGTCTCTAGCTCGATGGGAAGATCATGGAGGTGAGCACAACGTCCGACGCGTCCCGAGGAACTCGCCAGCGCCTCGATCACGTGGACGCTATGCGCCCGATCAAGCAGACCGCCGTCATCTCGACTCACGCCCTGATCTACTTCTCGCCGCTCGCGACCAGTTTCGTGGCCGCCAGTCTGCTGACCGTCACGCACTTTTCGAGAGACGCATTTCTCTTCGTGTCCGCGTGCATGCTCGCCTACAGCTATCGGAACTCGCCGAGCGTCAAGCAGCTGGCGTATTGGAAGCGTCGATTCATTTCGGTCGGACTCGTCTACATCGTCTGGAGCATCATCTATTGGCCGCTCGCGGCGGCCCAAGACACCTCGACTTTTCCGTACCTGAAGATTCCGGGGTCCGCGGTCTTTAGCCATCAGGGGCTCCACAACTTCCTCTTCAACTTCGCCACTGGCTACTACCACCTGTACTTCTTGTTGGTGCTGCTCGAGTTCTACGTCCTGTTTCCATACATCTTTTGGATTCTGCAGCGTTACCCCGCGCTCGCGAATACCCGTGGTGCTCGGCGCGCTCGCGTGGCAGATCGTCTTTCCTATCGCCATTCGCCGCAACTGGTTTGGCTTCATCATGCCGTCGAAGATTGAGACGCGACTGGTCTTCTCCTATCCGCTCTATCTCCTCGGCGGCGTGGTCTGCGCCTTCTATCTCGAGACCTTTCACGATTGGGTCCTGCGACACGTCAAGGCGATCCTGATCGGGACGGTGGCCGCCGCGGCGCTGCCGCTGATCGTGGACTACGCGTCGGATCACGGTACGTCAATATCGGGAGTGCTCGTGCCCGGGGGGAACCCCTTCGCCGCGCTGGTGATCCCGTACAACGTCGGAGCGATCCTGTGTGTCTATCTTCTCGGCGTCTACCTCGTGAGTCCCAAGCGCAGCGCTCGCACGCGCGCCATTACCGCCTCGGGCTCCGAAGCCGCGTACGGCATCTACGTGTCCCAGATCGTCTGGATCATCGTCGAGATTGCGTGGGCCAAACACTTTCACCTGTACCAGCGCGTGCCCTGGGGATTCCTTGCGCTGGGGGCCCTGATCATCACGTATCTCGTGGGGTGGCTGTTTAGCGCGCTGTGCGCGCGCACGCCACTGGCGCGGGCCCTGGTTGGTCGCGCGCAGGTTCCCTGGCGCACTTTCTGGCCACACTCCCCATCGCCCGTCGGCGAACCGGACTTCGGCGAAGGACCCCTCAATCTCACCGATCGTTAAGAACTTGTTCTAGCGAGAATGTCGATATTCGCCTGAAGCGAAACGTGCGATGCTCGATTCGTGTCGAGGTCAAAGCGCGCCAGTGAGCGCCAACGGATACCGCCGCCGCTCATCAAGCATCGCGTCCCCTCGGGGCGAGGGGCTATGGAGCAGCCCAACGTCGCCCACGACGGCGACGCCCGACTCACCCCGAGGTTCTGGCTGGCCGTCGTGCTCACCGGGATCGCCGCGGGACTCTTTGGCGACTTGCTCATGTGGGTGCTCAGCCTCGCGGAACGAGTGGCCTTCGACTACCACTCGGGCAGCTACCAGGCGTCGGTGGCTCGTGCGTCGGACGTTCATCGCGTGATCTCTCTGCTCGTGGCCGGAGTGATCGGCGCGGTGTCGTGGTACTTGATTCGTCGCTACCTGAAGAAGGAGCGTTCCGAGATCGACGAGGCGGTGTGGTCGGGCGACGGCGAACTGTCGATACGCCGCAGCCTTCTTACCTCACTCGTCTCAGAAGTCGTCGTCGGCGCGGGAGCCTCCATCGGCCGTGAGGCGGCGCCCAAGTTGATGGGCGGCGCGTCGGGCTCGGTCATTGCCCACTGGTTCAGTCTCACGAGCGCCCAAAAGCGCCTGCTCGTGGCGTGCGGTGGCGGGGCGGGACTGGCCGCTGTCTACAACGTGCCCTTGGGCGGCGCGCTCTTTACCGCCGAGGTGCTCTACGGGAGTTTCGTTCTGCCCGTGGTGTTCCCCGCGCTCGCGACATCGGTGATCGCCACCGTCGTGTCATGGATCTACCTGCCCAGTCACGCGACGTACGTCGACGTGCCGAACTACCGCTTGAGCGCGTCGCTGATGGTGTGGTCGCTGCTCGCGGGCGTCGCTATTGGACTACTCGCGGTGGGCTACGTCCGACTGGTGGGATGGGTGTCGTATCACCGCGCCACGGGCACGCACATCTTGTGGCAGATGCCCGTGGCGTTCGTGCTGGTCGGTGTGGTCGGCATCTGGTATCCCCAGATCTTTGGCAACGGCAAGGACATGGCGCACCAGGCCTTCCTGGGTGTGGGCGGGATCGGTCTGTTCTTTGCGCTCTTTGCCCTCAAGCCCCTCGCCACCTCCCTCACGCTGGGCAGCGGGGCGGCCGGCGGTCTGTTCACGCCGTTTCTGGCGACGGGAGCGATGTTCGGCGCGTTCTTCGGAGCCGCGTGGGTGCACCTCTGGGCCGGTACGCCGGTGGGCGCGTTCGCGCTCGTGGGTGCCGCGGCGATGATTGGTGCGGCGATGCAGGCGCCGCTCGCCGGGTTGGTCCTCGTCTTCGAGCTTGTCCATGGGGCGTTTGGCATCAGCATCCCGATGATCGCGGCCACGGTGATCGCGACCCTGCTCGTGCGTCAGATCGACGGGTACTCGATCTACTCGGCCCGTCTCCCGCAGCGCGAGCCCGCGCACGAAACCTGAGGGCACGTTTCGTCGGAATGAGAGAATGGGCGCATGACCCCCTCGGCGCGCGCAGATGGCTGAGAGCTCGTATCGCATCCGCAAGGTGGAGCGGGCCGACTGGTCGGCGCTGCGCGCGATCCGTCTCGAAGCACTCAGTGACTCACCGGAGGCGTTTGGCTCGACCTTCTCGGACACTCAGCTCCTCACGGCTCGTCAGTGGAAGTCGAAGATCGCCACGCTCCTCTACTTTCTCGTGGAACGAGACGGCAAAGTCGTGGGGATGGTCTCGGGCGGGTACAACGACAACCGGCCGGGGACCCACTGGCTGTACGGGATGTACGTCACGCGCGCCGCGCGCGGCACCGAGGCGGCGACGCTGCTGGTCAAGGCAGTTGTCGAGTGGGCGCGGGGCGAAGGGGCGAACGAGGTCTACCTCCACGTCGCCGCGGCCGCTCCTCGGGCTCGAACCTTCTATCGCAAGGTGGGCTTCAAAGAGACCGGAGAGATCTTTGCGATGGAACGAGACCTGCGCGTCACGATGTTCACGATGGTCAAAGACGTCGCCGACGACTTTCACGTCGAGCGCGTTGACGTGTCGCGCCTCTACGACCTTCGCCGACGCGTCCTGCGCAACAACGATCCAACCGTCTCGGTCGATGAGCCGCGTGACCATGAACCAGAGTCGCGCCACTACGCGGGGCTGCTCGGCGATCGAGTCGTGGCCAGTGCCTCGTTCTACCCGGCGAGCGCGCCCGAGCGCCCCGAACTCGAGAGTTACCAACTGCGCTTCATGGCGGTGGACGCGGACGAACAGGGTCACGGGTATGGCTCGCGACTGCTGGCCACCGCCGAAGACTCGCTACGCGGCACCGGAGTCGAACAACTCTGGGCGAACGCACGTGATACCGCCTTGGGTTTTTACGAGTCCACGGGGTGGACCGTCGTCGAGGGTTCGGCCCACCTGAGCGCCGCCACCAATCTGGCGCATCACCAGATTGCAAAACTTCTCTAAAGAGTCGTTAAACGAGACCTCGAATTAGGCGTCGCTCTTACTAAGTTTGTCGAAATGCGCAAAATCGTCCCGATCACCGTCGCCGTCATCGCGATCGCCGCCGCGGGAGCCATCTTTTACGCTCGCGACCACTCGGCCAAGGGGGCGACCACGACGACCACCACGGCACCCCCCACCACCACCACGACCGTACCTGCGGGTCCGCGGGCGCCCCTGACGGGGCTGCTCGATCCAACCGGCGTGTCGCTGACTCGACCGGCTCTCACCGTCAAGATCGAAAACACGCCCGAGGCCCTGCCCCAGTGGGGCATCAACGAGGCCGACGTCGTCTACGAGGAGATCGTGAATGGCGGCATCACGCGCCTGGCTGCCATCTTTAACTCACACGCGCCCACCAAGATCGGGCCGGTTCGTTCGGTGCGGCCCACCGACACCCAGGTCGTCTGGCCGATCGGGGGAATCTTTGCCTTCTCCGGTGGCGCACCGTACGCGATTGACTCGATCCAGACCGCCCCGGTAAAGCTCATCGACGAGGACGCCGCCGGCGCGGCCATGTTCCGTGACCCCAACCTAGAAGCCCCGCACAACCTCTTTGCGAGCGGACCTCTGCTCTTCGCTTTCAAGGGCACGCCCACCCCGCCGCCCGCCCTGTTTAGTTACCGCGCGTCGGGAACCGCCGCGATCGGCGCCCCCGTGACGAGCTTTGTGGTGCCCTTTCCGAGCATCTATCCCGTGACCTGGACCTGGGACACGGCCACCCAGTCCTGGGACCGCACGATCTTTGGTCAAGCCGACGTCACCGGTACGGGCCAGCGCGAGTCGCCGAAGAACGTGATCGTGATGTACGTCAACTACGTGAACGGCATCGGCACGCTCAACTCGTACGCCGACCTGCAGGGCTCGGGCACCGCCATGGTCTTTAGCGGCGGCAAGGAGATCGTGGGTTCGTGGTCGCGGGGCGCGTCCATGGCCGACGTCATCCAGTACAAGACGTCGAGCGGCGCGACGATCAAACTCACGCCGGGCCAGACCTGGGTCGAGCTACTCAATGACGGCACGGCGCTCGGTATTACTCGACCGGTTTCCTCGACGACCACATCGACTACCTCCTAAGGTCTCTGCCGTGACACGAATCGGCAATCTCTTTGGTCCCGACGCGACATTCCTGGGCGTACCCGCCGTCGATCCCGATGACGTGGACGAGTGGTTGAAGGCCGCAGCAGTCATCATCGGCGCGCCCTTCGATGGTGGCACCTCGCACCGACCCGGCGCGCGCTTTGGCCCTCAGGCGATTCGACTCACGGACTACTTGCCCCACGACGGCATGCGTCCCTCCCTGGCTCTCGGCCTCGACCCACTGATCGAGCTGCGAGTCGTGGACTTGGGCGACGTCGAGATGCCCTCGGGCGAGACCGAGCGTTCACTGGGACTCCTCGAAGATCGTGTCGCGATGGTGGCGCGCCACAACGTGATTCCGATCATCCTGGGCGGTGATCACACCATCGCTCTGCCCGACGTGACCGGCGTCGCCCACCACCTCGGCTTTGGACGCGTGGGAGTGATCCACTTCGATGCGCACGCCGACACCGGTGACACGCAGCTGGGCTCCCTATACGGGCACGGCACGCCGATGCGACGGCTTATCGAATCGGGAGCATGCCGAGGTGACCGCTTCATTCAGATCGGCCTGCGCGGCTACTGGCCCGAACCCGCGACTCTCGACTGGATGGCTGACCAGCGGATGCGCTCCTTTGAGATGAGCGAGATCGTGGCACGCGGACTGGATGAGGTGCTCAGCGAGGCGCTGGTACTGGCGATGGACGACTGCGACGCCGTGTTTCTCTCGATCGACGTCGACGTCGTCGATCCCGGATCGGCGCCGGGAACGGGTACGCCCGAGCCCGGAGGCCTGTCGAGTCGAGCGCTACTGGATGCAGTGCGGCGCATCGCCATGAGCGTGCCGATCGCGGGCATGGACGTCGTCGAAGTCGCTCCGCCCTACGACCACGCCGAGATCACGGCGTATCTCGCCAACCGGGTGGTGCTTGAGGCCCTGGGCGGTATCGCCTGGCGTATCAACCAGTCGCTCGGGCGCGACGTACGCCACCCGAGTGATCCCCTGCTCGATCGCTAGCAAACGCTGTTCGGTGAGCGACGTCCCAGGTAGCGTCGGCGCGATGAGTCGAACCCATTTGCGCATGGTGGCGCGCGACCCTCACGAGGCCAATCGCGCCTCCACCCCCTTGGAGATGTTCTTCGACCTGACCTTCGTGGTCGCCGTCGCGGCAGCCAGCACCGCCTTCGAGCAGGGTCTGCGTGACGGGCACGCCGGGCGCGTACTCGTCACTTTCCCCCTGCTCTTCTTCGGCATCTGGTGGGCGTGGATGAACTTCACCTGGTTTGCCTCGGCCTACGACGTGGACGATATCCCCTATCGGTTGGCCGTCTTGGTGCAGATGACCGGCGTTCTCATCTTTGCCGCCGGCATCCCTCGGGCGATGTCGCACTGGGACTTCGGGCTGACGGTTCTTGGCTACGTCGTGATGAGACTCGCGATGGTCGCGCTGTGGATTCGTGCGGGGGTCTCGGACTTGCCTGGTCGGCGTACCGCCATCCGCTACGCCGTGGGCATCGCGGTGGTGCAGGTGGGCTGGTCAGTGTCGCTCCTCGTGCCTCTGAGCGGTCGCGCGCCGCTATTCATCGCCTTGTGGATCGGTGAACTCGGTGTGCCAATCTTCGCGGAATCTGCGGGACGCACGTCCTGGCATCCGCGACACATCGCCGAGCGACTCGGACTCTTTACCAACATCGTGCTCGGCGAGGCGCTGCTCGCTGCTTCACTGGGCGTGCGCACCGCCCTCACGCAACGCGCGTCACTGCACGAGCTTCTGCCGGTCGTGGCTGGCGGCTTGCTCAGCGTCTTTTCGATGTGGTGGATCTACTTCGACCTGCCCAGCGAGGCGATCGCCGAGAGTGTCCGTGATCGCTTTTCGCGCAGCATCACGGGAGCCTTCAGTTGGGGATATGGCCACTACCTGGTCTTTGCGAGCGTGGCCGCGACGGGCGCGAGCCTGAGCTTTGCCATCTACCAGGCGCGAGGTTCGTCGGACCTCACCAACTTAGAAGCCGGATTCGTCGAGACGGTTCCCGTGGCGCTCTACCTGTTGTCGGTCTGGTTCGTGCACCGACCGTACAAGCCCAAGGGCCTCTGGCGCGACGTCGCCCCTCCGTTGGCGATCGCGGCCATCGTCGCGTCCAGCGCACTGGCCCAACCCGAACTCGCTACCGGCATCGTGATGGTGATCCTTCTGGCGAGCAACATCGTCGTTTCGCGCCGCATGGCGCAACGAGCGACGGGCGCGGTCTAGTCGCGCGTCGAGTCCAGGATCTCGCGCACCATCTCATCGGTGGTGTTCGGGTGCAGGAACGCGATGCGCCCCACGGTCTCGCCCTCCCACTTGGTGGGCGTGACGAAGGCGACTTGGCGGGCCAGCAGGTCTTGGCTCCAGCGGTTGTAGTGTTCGGCGTCCCACCCGATGCGACGAAACAGCACAATCGAGAGACTCGACGGCCTCACCATCTCCAGGTGATCGCTGTCGACAATCAGTTGTTGGGTGCGCTGAGCCAAATCGATGGCCACCTGGACGGCCGATTCGTAGGCGGCCGAACCGTTGGTGACCAGGGAAAACCAGAAGGGCAGGCCCCGCGCCCGCCGCGAGAGGTGGATGCCGAAGTCCGAGGGATTCCACTCGTAGTTGTCGTCGTCGCTGTCGTGCAGAACGTCGAGGTAGCTGGCCTGCTGGGCGAGGACCTTGCGCGCCACCGTTGGGTTGCGGTAGATCAGCGCACAGCAGTCCAGGGGCGCAAAGAGCCACTTGTGGGGATCCACGATAAAGCTGTCCGCGTGGCGAATACCCGACATCAGGTGTCGATGGGTCGACGAGAAGATGGCCGCTCCGCCGTAGGCGCCGTCGACGTGGAACCACAGATCGCGTTCGCGCGCGTAGCGCCCGAGTCCTTCGAGGTCGTCGACGATGCCGGCGTTCGTGGTGCCCGCCGTTGCGGCGATGCCGATCACGGTCTCGGGATGTGGATCGTTCGCGAGCGCGGCCTCGAGGGCGGTGAGGGTGAAGCGGTGGTCCTCGCTCTCGACGATCAACGCCTCGACGTCCAGTACGTGCAGGGCCTTGCCGACACTCGAGTGCGCGTCGCTCGAGATGGCGAAGCGCAGGCTGTGCGGGTCGAGTTCGGGATGCTTGGCGCGACCGACGTCGCGTCCCACCGTCAGACTCGAGAGATTGCCGATCGAACCGCCTGAGACAAAGGCGCCGCCAGAACTCTCGGGCAGGCCCGCGGTGTCGGCGAGAAATGCGAGGGCCTGATTCTCGGCGACCACGACACCGCTCGACTCGAGCCAACTGGTGCCATTCAGTCCCGAACAGGCGACGACCATGTCAAAGAGCAGCGAGCTCTTGGTCGGGGCGTTGGGGATGAAGGCTAAGAAGCCCGGTGAGTCGATCGAGACGACCGCGGGCGCGAGGGTCTCCTTGAAGAACTCGAGCATCTCGTCGGGCTTGCGTCCCTCAGGTCGGATCAGCCCGGCGAGGCTCTCCGCGGGAATCTCCATCTGACTGCCGTAGTCCAGCGGCACCGGTGACATTGAGAGGCGCTCGCGACAGTAGTCAAACACGGCCTCCGCGAGATCCGCGTCGTACTCGAACATCTGGTGCCCCATTGCACTCCCTTTCGCGATTGGTCCCTCGCTATCGTACGGCCTCAAACGAAGTCCAACGTCTCGTCGCGGGGACCCTGATCACGCCTCCGGTAACATCCCCTAATGGCACCGGACCGCGTCGGCTATCTCGGCCCCCAGGGATCATTTTCCCACGAGGCGGTGACCACCCTGGCGGACCTCGAGGCGGTTGCGTACGCCTCGATCGAGGACCTGCTGGCGGCCGTGGCCGACGCCACCGTGGAGCTCGGACTCGTGCCCATCGAGAACGCGCTCGAGGGCACGGTGTCGGCCACCATCGACGGCCTGGTCTTCGACCACGACCTGGTGATTCTCCAAGAGATTGTCCTGCCCATTCACCTGCATCTGCTGGCTCGTCGCGGCGTGGCCTTGAGTGACGTCAAGAGCGTGCGCAGCTACGTCCACGCGCTGGCCCAGGTACGCGGATTTCTCCACGAACACGGCCTCGAGACGGTGCAGACCACCTCGACCTCCCAGGCCGCCTCGGACGTGGCCGACTCCGCCGAGCCGTGGGCGGCCGTCGGCTCGGCACTGGCCGCCGAGCTCTTTGGTCTCGACGTCGTGGTTGGCGACATTGAGGATCACCCCGAAAACGCCACCCGCTTCGTGCTGGTCGGCCGCGACGCGATTGCGGCTCCGACGGGACACGACCGCACCACGATTGTCTGCTTCCAAGACGCCGACCGGCCCGGCTCGCTCTACGCCATGCTCGGTCGATTCGCCGCCCGCGAGATCAACCTCACCAAGCTCGAGAGCCGGCCGACCAAGCGCGGACTCGGCGATTACTGCTTCGTGATGGAGTTCGAGGGTCACGTGGCCGACGACGTCGTGGCCGACTGCCTCAGTGACCTGCAGGCGCATCTCGCGACGGTCAAGTTTCTCGGCTCGTACCCGGTGACCGGCGAGGGCGCGGCGGATCGCCGCGAAGAGGTGAGCGAGGCGCGGCTCGCCGCGTCACGATGGATCGACGAGATCCGTTCTCGCGTACGGTCTACCTAGTCTCCGCGAGCCGCCCGAAGAGCGTCAGCGCTTCATAGTCCTTCGACGGACCACTCACGCGCCACCTCTCATCGAATCGATCGTGGGAGTGCACCACGGTCGTGATGTCGTAGCGATCTCTCTCGCACAGATGTACGTCGCGCGAGGTGTCACTCGACAGATCGATCGACACGAAATGATGACCGTCAACGAAGGATACGTCGATCGACGACCCCGAGCCGTGGCGGTACAAGAGGCGTCGCCGCGCGCGTCCGCGGTAGGCGCCCAGTTGCATCACGCCGATCTCTTCGAACTCGACGCAATCGTCGCCGGGCGTAAATATGGCGATGCCCTCGAACGTGCCGTTGTCGTCGCTCAGCGCATCGGTGATCGTGCGCTCCACATGCCAGGTGCCCAAGAAATAGTCGAGTGGGCGCTGGGCCACCGACTACCAGTTCTTGGGCAGGACCGCCTGGATGGCGCTTGCGATGAGCGAGTAGCCCGCGTCGTTGGGGTGGTCGTCGGGTCCAAAGGGGGTGCCGTAACAGAACCACGAGAGCTGACACGCCAACTTCACGTTGGTGGGCACGGTGCCGATGTTGTCGAGGTTGACGGGCGCGTTGTCGTTGATTTCGAAGACCTGGGGGACGTTGGCGACCGGGATGCCGGCCTTGGTGTAGACGGCGCCGAGCATTTCATCGAGTTGGTCCATTCCCTCGAGCGTCGAGGTGGCCTCGGCCGGGCCGCCCGGGCCGTCCAGGTAGTACCCGAGGTAGGGGTCGGCGTACTCGATGCCCACGAAGTGCACGCTGGAGGTGGCGGCGGCCTGGAGTTGGGCGATGACCTTGGGCAGGTCCACGCCCACGGCGGCGATGCCCGCGGCCACGCACCTCTCGTTCACGGGATTTTGCTCCATGCAGGGGCGCACGTCGTTAAACCCGAGGTCGATGGTGACGAGCCCCGGACCGCTTTGGGCCCTGAGGTACGCCACCGCCTTGGTGAGTTGAGTCTCGGGTGGCTCGTAGCACGCGTCCTTATAGGACGTGTTGAGAATTGACTGGGGTGTGTCGCCCGGACAGCCCATCTGATCCAGGCTGAGCTTGACTCCGTCGAAGGCCTCTCGCTGGATGAGGTCATTGGCGTAGCCGGTGTTGGTACGCGCGCCGTTGTGGCCCTTGATCCCGGTGGGCTGAAATCCCAAGGACTCCGAGGCACCGAGATCCAGGTAGAACGCGCTGAACGGGCTCGATGTTTTGGGGGACAGCGACGTCGCCGCACTCGCGCTGCCGGTGGTCGACGCGCTGTTACGACCGAAGTAGAAGGCCGTGGTGATGAGGGCCACCGCCACGATCACCGTGAGGGGATACTTCCATTTCCGTGCCACTGCACCTCCGTCGCCTCGTGGCTCGTATAACCACCCGGGTGTCTGCAACCAGCGGCGCAGTACTGAAAAACCATTTTAGACGACCGCGCCAAGCGGTAGCGGCGCCAGCCGAGTCTCCTTTCAGGGCAATCACACGCACTTCTCAGCCGAACTCCTAGGTGTCGAGATCGTCCAGTGGTGTCGGGGGAGATTTCACTCGCGAGGCGAACGCCGCGGCGACCAGGCACGACGCCGCACCAACCAGGAGCGCGACGCGCGCTCCGCCCACGTCGGCGATCCACCCGGTGAGAACGCTGCCGATGGGCGTGGTGCCGATATAGACGAAGATCCACAGGGCCATCACCCGGCCGCGGTACGTCGAGGACGAGTGCAGTTGTAAGGCGGTGGAAGAGAGGGTGACGAAGGAGAACCCGCTGAGCCCGGCCAACACCAGGCCCACGCAGGCCAGGGGAACGTTGGGGGCGGCCGCAGTCAGCGCGAGCGCCACGCCAAAGGCCAGGGACGACAAGACCAAGTAGCGGCGCTTCGGATGGCCGACGAAGCCGACCCCGAAGGAACCACCGATCGAGCCCAGGCTGAGCATCGTGGTCATGAGCCCGTACGTCCCGCCCGAACCGTGGAAGGTGGACTTGGCGAACACCGGCAGGATGACCGAGAAGTTGAAGGCCAACAGACCCACGAGGGACATCATCACCAGCGGCAGCCAAAGCTGATTGCGGTTTCGCACGTAGCGAAGGCCCTCGCGCACGGCCCGCTTGGCGCGGGCGGCGATCTTCTGGGGATGCAGCGGTCGAATGAAGATCAACGCGACGACAAAGGGCACGTAGGAGAGTGCGTTGACGGCGAAACACGGTGTCGTCCCCACGGTCACGATCAGGATGCCGGCCAGCGCCGGACCTACCACTCGCGACGAGTTGATGAGCACGCCGTTGAGGCTCACCGCACTCGCGAGGTCACTGGAGGGAACGAGTTGGCTCACGAACGCCTGGCGCGCGGGGGAGTCGACGATCGAGACGACACCACTCACCACGGTGACGGCGATGATGACGGGGACCTTAGCGAGGCCCGCGGCGGCGAGCGCCCAGAGCGCACCGGCTAACAGACCGAAAGTGATCTGCGTGGTGATGAGCAGTTTGCGAAGGTTGATGCGATCGGCGATCGCTCCGCCCCACGGGCCGAGGACGAGCGACGGTACGCCGCCGGCCGCCAGCACGAGGCCCAGGGAACCCGCCGAACCGGTGAGCCGAAGGACCAACCAACCGATGGCGGTCTGTTGGAGAAAGGTGCCACTCGCCGACGCCAGTTGACCGAAGAAGTACTGACGAAACGGTCGCGAATGCAGCGCCCGGACGGATCCATGTCCCGCGCCTTTTCCCCGAGGCGGGTTCGCCAGGGGTGTCGCTTCGGGCATAGCGCGCAGTGCGTCGCGGTCCATCAACCCTCGTGTCGTGTCGCGCGCACCTCGCGCACGCAGAGGTTCACCCGCGTGGTCATCGAACCATCATGACGCGCGCCATGGCCCGCGGCCAGGCGAATCGCGAATAGTAGAAAGGAGGCAGCTGATCCACTGGGAGGCGACCATGCCCGAGTCCATGCCCGTCCTTGGAGTTCCCCGACTCGCCGTCGCCAACGAGAGCGCCGAGGTAGTTGTGCGCAACGCACGCGTGTTCACCAACGATCCCCATCGGCCCCACGCGACGTGCGTGGCGGTGCGCGGCGGGCGCATCACGGTCGTAGGTGGGGAGACCGACGTCGACGGAGTGATTGGCGCGTCCACCCGCGTCATCGATGCGCTGGGGCGACGAGTTATTCCCGGACTCAACGACTCGCACCTGCACGTCATACGCGGAGGTCTTAACTACCTGCTCGAGTTGCGCTGGGACGGCGTGCCCTCGCTCGCCCTCGCCCTGTCGATGTTGCGCGACCAAGTTGCCCGCACGCCCGCGGGACAGTGGGTGCGAGTTGTCGGAGGTTGGACCGGGGATCAGTTCTTCGAACGTCGCCTCCCGACGCTGGGTGAGTTGAATGCCGCCGCACCTGACACGCCAGTCTTCGTGCTGCATCTCTACCAGTCAGCCATGTTGAATCGCGCCGCCCTGAAGGCGGTTGGCTACACAAAAGACTCGCCGAACCCGCTCGGCGGCGACATCGTGCGGGGCCACAACGGCGAACCAACGGGTCTGTTGCTCGCCGCGCCCGCGGCCGGTCTGCTCTACGCCACACTCGACAAGGGACCGCACCTGAGTGCCGACGAGCAGGTGGAGTCCACGAGATTCTTCTTTCGTGAGCTGAATCGCTTCGGGCTCACCAGTGCGATCGACGCCGGGGGCGGGTATCAGAGCTTCCCCGAGAACTACGCAGCGGTCATGGCGTTGGCGAAGGCGGGCGAGATGACGCTGCGCGTGGGCTATCACCTGTTTCCCCAAGTGGCGGGCCAAGAACTCGCGGATCTCAAACGATTCACCGAGATGGTCAAGCCCAATGAGGGCGACGAGTGGCTGAGGGTGAACGGGGCCGGAGAGAACCTGGCGTGGTCGCCGGCGGACTTTGAGAACTTCACCGAACCTCGACCCCAACTCGAGGCCAAGGCGCCCGGTGAGTTAGAGGCCGCGGTGCGCCTGCTACTCGACAAGAACTGGGGCTTTCGCCTTCACGCCACCTACGGCGAGACGATCGCCTCGGACCTCGACGTGTTCGCCAAGATCGCGGGCGATGGAGGATTCCCTCGCGGCGTGCGGTGGTTCTTCGATCACGCCGAGACCGTGAGCGACCAGAGCCTGGAGAGGATCGCCGACCTGGGGGGAGCCGTGTCGATTCAGAACCGGATGATGTTCCAGGGGCGCGCCTTCGTTGATCGCTACGGCGCTGGTCTCGCCGAAACGGCACCGCCTCTGATAAAGATGCTCGATCGCGGACTCACCGTCGGCGCCGGCACCGACGCCACGCGGGTCTCGAGTTACAACCCCTGGCTATCGCTGGAGTGGCTGGTGCGAGGTCGTGACATCGGCGGACTTTTGCTCGCACCGCCCGCCAATCGGGTCGATCGGGCCACCGCGATGGCCCTCTACACCTCGGGAGGGGCCGCCCTCACGGGCGAAGCGGACGTGAAGGGCCGACTGAAGGAGGGCTACTTCGCGGATCTCGCCATTCTCTCGGACGACTTCTTCTCGGTGCCCGAGGACGACATCTCCCACATCGAATCGGTCCTCACGCTGGTGGGTGGCAACGTCGTCTACGCGGCCGGTCCATTTGAGGGCCAAGAGCCCGACTCCGCGCCGACCACGGTCGCGTGGAGCCCGGTCGCCCAGTTCGGGGATTCCACGCCACACTCGCGCCGAGCGGGTGGCGACAAGCCCAGGGCGTACTCGACGTGGCGAGCGACTCAAACGAAGAGAGGGCGTGGCGAGCGTCAAAAGATGGCATGGCTCCCGGGCTCAGCACTGATCAGTGCTGATGATCCCGGCCGCTTAGCCTTTTTTCATTGCGAAGAGGATGTGAGTTCCCCCGTCGAGCGCACCCGGTTCCGCGCAGCTAGCAACTTCATTCGTGAGAAATCGATCCCAGCGACGCGCATCGCTCTCGATCTCTATGAGGACATCTTCCGGGCCGAGTGACGCCCAGTTGCTTGCACTCATTCCAATCAATTTTCCGCCGCACGACGCCGCGAGAGTTTCAATGTCTCGGCTACGAAACATTTGACACATGTGGTCGGTTTGAACATGGCGAAGATCTCCCGTGGTCATCGCGAGGTCACCCGCTTCTTCACCTGCTCGCCAC
>CAWIUH010000007.1:0-169690 GCA_963839255.1 uncultured Acidimicrobiaceae bacterium | reverse complement strand
CCACACATTTTCTAAGGACTGAGGCGGAGGACCCATCGTGACTTCGACTTCTACGAACGCACGAGTGCTATTGATCGGAGCATCGCGCGGTCTGGGTCTCGCGATCGCCGCAGAGTACGTTGAGCGTGGAGCCCAGGTAGTGGCGACCGTACGGGGCCAAGCTCGCACGCCCTTGCACGACCTCCAAGAGGCTGTCGGCGGACTGCTGGAGATCGAGGACGTCGACATCACCGTCCCGGAGCAGGTCCGGGCCCTGAGGCAGCGGCTCGGGTCGCGCACGTTCGACCTGCTCTTCGTTAACGCCGGCGTCGGGACAGAGAAGACGATCGCCGACGCGGCCACTGACGAGTTTGTGCGTGTGATGGTTACCAACGCGCTGAGTCCGATGCGGGTCATTGATACCCTCGGCGACGTCGTCCCCGCTGACGGCTCCATCGCGATCATGTCCTCGGGACAGGGGAGCATCGCCAACAATGAAAATGGCAGATTCGAGATCTACCGGGCCAGCAAGTCAGCCTTAAATCAACTGATGCGTAGTTACGCCGCCCGACATCGCGACGACCCGCGGACGCTGTTGCTGATGGCGCCCGGCTGGGTCAAGACGGACCTCGGCGGCCCCAACGCTCGCTTGAGCATCAGCGAAAGCATCCCCAACCTGGTCAACACCGTCGACGCGCAACGCGGCCACCCCGGTCTCCAGTTCCTCGACTACCAAGGCCACGTCGTCGCCTGGTGATCCCGAGCCGAACAACCCTCGGCCTCTGCGTTGCCTCAAATGGTCGTCCCTCACTGTCCGGTCGATCTCACAACAGAGTTCGCATTTCCAGTCGGAGAGCCGCTACCTGTTGGCGGCGTGCCGACTGGAAACGTGAGAGTGGCGACTCCGGCTGGCGACGTCACCTGGGCCGAGGTAAGCGCGGCGTCGCTCGGCCACCACGCCGCGTAGTACCCATTCTCAACCGTGGCGCCGACGGTTGTGCCGTCGCTGAGCTCGAGGGTGAGCGCGCTCACTGCGGAGCCGGCGTCGCCAACGACAAAGGTGACTTCGGGCCTGGTCGCGTCGATGGAGGGAACGGCAATCGTGTCGGGGTCCGACGGAGTCACGGAGGCGCCGACCCCAGCGCTGCCCTTGACCGCGGTGTTGATAACTCCGCCCGACTGGAACGGTCCGCCAAATCCTGCTGACTCGCCACTCCCGTATCCCGTCGCGTTATCGCTGACGTTCGAGATGAAGACCTCTGGCCCCGCCGCCCAATGGGTGGTCGTCGGCGTGAGACACGTGCCGGAGTTCGACGCGCCGTCTTCGTTGGCCGCGTATCCCACCAAGACGTACGGACCCTGCACGTCTTCGACGAGTGGTTGCCACGCGGACATGTCGGCGATGAATGGTGCAGTTCCCGGAGTCGAGTCGGCTTGAGCAATGCCGTTGCCGAGTGCCGTGACGCACGACGTCTCCGCGGCCGCAATCTGGCTGGCGGAGGCGGTAGTGGGCGTGGGTGACCAGTTGGCGTACGCGGCGGGCGCGCTGGAGACCAAGACGGCGATCGCTACGCCAAGGCCGACGGCGAGGGTCCCTGCTCCCGACGCGCCCACGGCGACATGAACGCGCCGGCGGCGACGGAGAACTGCATAGTCAAAGTTGCGGACTCGAGCGACCGAGTCTTCTCCCACGTCGGCGGCTCGTTGTTCGAGTGCCGCACGTAATTCCGATCCAATGTTCTGGCTCATGTCAGTGTTCCTTTCGGTAGGGGGAAAGCGGAGTGGCGTGACTCCGATGGTGCGTTTGCCAGTGACGTCCGCAACACGTCGAGGGCCCGCGAAGCCGTGGATTTGACCGTCCCAACGGGGATGGAAAGGTGGCCGGCAATCTCTGACTCGCTCAGGTCTTCGAAGTACCTCAAGACGAGCACGGCGCGTTGCTGGCGCGTCAACTGCGCGAGGAGCCAGAGAATCTCTGACTGAGTATCGATCTGGGTAAGACGCTGCTGGAAGCGATCGTCGGAGAGGTCATCGAGGCCCGCCGCCATGATCGCGCGAGGTGTGCCGAGTTGACGACCAGGTTTCCGGACTTCCGCGGTCGCGCAGTTCACGACGATGCGTCGTACGTACGCCTGGGGGTGTTCCATCTTCTCGACACGGGTCCAACGAGCGGCCGCGCGCGAGAGTGCCTCTTGGACGACGTCTTCGGCTTCAGGAAGGTTCCAGGTGATCAGATAGGCGGTGCGCAGCAGGCTGTCCGCCGCCTGACCAACGAACTCCTCAAAAGATGTCCACGGATTCGACGGACTGGATCGCCGGTTCACGTTGGAACCAATCGAATTGTTCTCACTGACCTACTAAAGCCGCGCGGGCCCCAGAAGGTTCCAACGACTCTCGCAGTTTGATGTCGCCTGCGTCGACCCGTTCAATCGGGGGTACCGCGTATATCTTTGAATCCCCTGGTGCTGGGGCAAAATGCCAGTGCTCAGGCGACCACACAGGTTGGTCGAATTTAGGGCGACTCAGCTCCGTCCCCCGGTAGCTGATCTTGGCGCCCCCTCAAATACGCAACTTCGGCTGTGTTGTTCGTCAGTTCAATCGCCCGGTCGTACGCGGTCCGAGACGCGTCGTAGCGTCTCAGTCGGCGTAGCAGATCGGCGCGCGTCGCGTGGAACGCGTGGTACTCGTTCAACGTGTCTTCCAACCGGTCGACAATGGCCAGCGCGACGTCCGGGCCGTCAAGCTCGCCCACCGCGATGGCCCGGTTGAGGGAGACGATCGGCGAGGGATCGAGTTGGATTAGCTGGTCGTAGAGAGCAACGATCTGCGGCCAGTCGGTGTCACGTGCTTCGCGAGCCGACGTGTGCACCGCGTTGATCGCCGCCAGTAGCTGGTAGCGACCGGGAGATTCTCCCGAGGACAGACGCTCGCGGACCATTCGATGACCTTCTGCGATCAGTGCGCCGTCCCACGTTCCGCGGTTCTGCTCGTCGAGCCTGACGAGTTCACCGCTCGACGAGACACGCGCCTCGCGGCGAGCGTCGGTGAGCAACATCAGAGCCAGCAAGCCGGCAACTTCGCCGTCGTTGGGCATCAGGTCGCGCAGTAGCCGCGCAAGACGCATCGCCTCGGCGGTGAGTTCGTGGCGCAACGGATCGACGCTCACGGCGCTGGTCAGATAACCCTCGTTAAAGACGAGCAAGAGGACCGTTAGGACGCCATCGACACGCGACGGCAGATCCTCAGTGGACGGGACGCGATACGGAATGCGCGCCGCCTTGATCTTGGCTTTGGCCCGAGTGATGCGTTGCTCCATCGCCGAGTCCTGAACGAGGAAGGCGTGTGCAATCTCAGGGACCGTAAGACCACCGACCATGCGCAACGTCAGCGCCACTCGGGTTTGCATCGCGAGTGCCGGATGACAACACGTAAATATCAGGCGGAGGCGCTCGTCGTCGAGGGCGTCGAGAGACTCAGGCGGCTCGTGGCCAATCGTCATCTGCGCCTCCTTCTGCTTTCCGTCACGCTTGTGTTCTCGGCGTAGCCGATCGATCGCCCTTCGATTGGCGGTGGTGGTGAGCCACGCGCCGGGGTTGGGAGGAACACCCTCCGAGGGCCACTTCGCCGCCGCAATCGAGAAGGCCTCAGCCGCCGCCTCTTCGGCGATGTCCAGATCACCGAATCGCCTCGTGAGGGAGGCGACGACCCGGGCCCACTCCTCGTCGTGAGCCCGGGAGATCGCGTCGCGAGCGTCCAACGTCACTGGAAGGGTCGCACCTCAACCTTGCGGTTGCAGCACTTGGAGCCTTCGGCCGCGAGCTTGAGCGCCGCGTCAAGGTCGGGGGCCTCAACGATCCAGAATCCTCCGAGGAATTCTTTGGACTCAGCGAAGGGGCCGTCGGTGACGAGGGCCTTGCCTCCCCGGTTGTCGATGACGGTCGCGTTATGGGGTGACGTCAAACCTCCGGCGAACACCCACTGGCCCGCCGCCATCATCCGTTCATTGAACGCGCCGACGGCCTCTCGCTCCTCGGACGAAGCGGTACCGGTCTCGAGTTCGGCGTCGGTGCGTATGGACATGTCGTCAATTACAGAAATGAGGAACTGCATCGTGGATCTTCTCCTGTTCTTGAGCCCGAAGGGCTCCTTCACCCATCACCACGAACACCGTCGTTGCGAACCGACATCTCGTCTCAAATTCTGTGGCGCCACGCCACCTTATTGGGCGGGTTCGAAGGGGCCGGGTCCGTACAGCCGTGGGCTGACGAGTCTGATACTTGGTCAAGGACTGTTAAGAGGGAAAGTTCAACGCACCTTTCGCCGTATACCAGTTCATCGCGTCAATGCTGAAGCGACCGGCGCGAACGGCCGGGTCGGACTCCGCGAGACGACGCGCCTCACTCAGCGATCCCACTTGGTAGAGGCAGATGCCTCGCCAACTGTCGTCGGGCTGTTCGATGAGGGGTCCGGCGACCTTGAGATGGCCCGCGTCCTTCATCGCGGCGAAGTGACCGAGATGCTGACCTTGGATCAAGTTCTCGGTCGTCTCGTCGAGAGGCGCCGCATCGGTGGCGCGGCGCAAGACGATCAACTCGTACAGATCGAACTCGTCGGGCGCCTCGGCCGTGCGGGGCTCGTCCTCCTCAGCCATCGGCGAGCGCTTGGAGTTGCTCGAAGTGACCCGAGAGGTGAAGGTTCACGTGGGTTTGCAGTAAGGCGCCCAGGGGGACGGGCCCATCGACAACGACCGCTCCATTGTCCACGAGCTTGACCGGAATAAGGACGTCG
Organism: uncultured Acidimicrobiaceae bacterium; assembly: GCA_963839255.1. GTDB lineage: Bacteria > Actinomycetota > Acidimicrobiia > Acidimicrobiales > RAAP-2 > RAAP-2. The sequence goes on along the minus strand of CAWIUH010000007.1, from coordinate 164,923 downwards.
CGTTGGCTGTCGTCCAACTCCGCCGCATGGGCCGCCAACTGACGCGCCGACACATCCAACGCATCGGCGAGAGCGTCGACTCCGCCACGTGACTCGATGTACTCGCGTAGTTCGCCCTCCGCGACGTCGTCGCGATTGTCGAAGGCGGGGGTCCCGCCCTCGAGAACCTGGTCGGCCATGTGGTCGGTTGCCCGAGCGATGTGCGCCCCAATAAGATCCGCGCTCCAGCCCTCCGTGGGAGTACAGAACAGTCCGTCGCGCAGTAGCGCCACGATCGGTCCATAGGGCTCGTACAGAGATAGTTCACCCATCGGCGATCTTCCTTTGGTTGCGATCGGGACCCTGATTCTGACAACCCGGGAGGTCTCTGTCAACGCGCAGTCCGTGTTCGGAGCGTCCGATAGGGTGCGGTGGAACCTTCAAATATCAAGGAGCGCACTGTGCTGGGTGACAAGGAAGAACACTTCGTCGGCAAGGGGACTGACCTGTCGGCCCTGGCGTCGCACATTGAGGAGTACCTCAAGACCAACGGCTACACCGTGCAGTCGGCCCCGCCGAGCGATGCGGGCAGCGTGATCCAGGCCCACAAGGGAGGTTTTTGGCGCACCGCAGTGGCGGCCGATCGCGCCCTGACGATCACCATTCAGGGTAACTCTGGCGACTACACGGTCAAATTCGGCATCGGCAAGTGGCTCGAGCACCTGGGCGTCGCCGCCGTCGAGACTCTCTTGTTAAGCGACATCTTCTTGGTTGTGGACGTTGCGGACTCGCTGTGGAGCATTGAGGTCGAGGACAAGCTCATCACCAACGTGAAGGCGTTCATCGGCTGAGATCCACGCCAGCGGTTCTCTATTGAAACCCCACAACGCCGTGGGGTTGGTACTTCTCCTCTAGCGCAGTGATCTCGTCATCACTTAACACCAAGTCGACTGCGGCGACCGCGTCGCTCAGGTGCTCGGGTCTGGTGGCGCCCACGATGGGACTGGCTACGGCGGGATTCTTGAGAACCCACGCGAGCGCAATCTGTGCGGGCGCCACGCCACGTTGTGCGGCCAGCGCGAGCACCGCATCGACGATCGGCTCATCAGCGTCGCTCACTAACGAACGGCCGAACTCGTCCTTCTCCGATCGGTTGGTCTGAGCGTCCCACGCACGGGTCAGACGGCCGCGCGCCAGCGGACTCCAGGGAATGGCACCCACTCCTTGGTCGAGCAGTAGTGGGAACATCTCGCGCTCCTCTTCGCGGTAGATCAGGTTGTAGTAGTCCTGCATGCTCACAAACCGCGTCCAGCCATTGAGATCGGCGATGTAGAGGGCCTGGGCGAACTGCCAGGCGTACATTGACGACGCGCCGATGTAGCGGGCCTTGCCGGCCTTGACGACGTCGTGCAGCGCCTCCATCGTCTCGGCGATGGGTGTGCGATAGTCCCAGCGATGGATCTGGTACAGGTCGACGTAGTCGGTGCCCAGTCGTCGCAGGCTGTGGTCGATCTCACTCAGGATGGCCTTGCGTGAGAGACCTTGGCCGTTCGGTCCCGGACGCATCCGGCCGTTGACTTTGGTGGCAATGACGACCTCGTCGCGCGACGTGAGCGACAGAAGCGTCGATCCGGTGATCTCTTCACTGCTGCCCGCCGAGTAGACGTTGGCGGTGTCAAAGAAGTTGATGCCGGCGTCGAGCGCCTGACGAAAGAACGGCTCGGCTGCTTCGCGTCCGAGCGACCAGGGCTGGTTGCCGCGCTCGGGCTCGCCGTAACTCATGCAACCCAGGCAGATTCGTGAGACCTCGAGACCGGTGTCGCCGAGCGTGACGTACTCCATGGCATCCTCCAACCGTGATAGAGCGTGCGACTTCCGTTCTAGTCCGAAGGAGACGCGGGTCGTTTACGAGGGCAAAAGAAGACGAACGGAAACATTGGCGTGATAGGAACGTGACATCGCTCGCACCTTCGTTGACATTGAACCCGCTTCGGCGTGGGATGAGGTCTATTCGGCGCCGGGCGTCCCGCGCGCGGCCTATCGCAAAATCATCGACGTGCTCGACGACTTCGGAGCGGTCGATCTGCGTTCCCGTTTTGACCAGCTGGCGGCCACCTTCACCGACCGCGGGGTCACCTTTGCCTTTGGCGGTGAGGAACGGCCTTTTCCGCTGGATCTGATTCCGCGAGTCATTGCCGCCGCCGAGTGGGAGCACCTGGCCGCTGGCGTGCGCCAGCGCGTCCTTGCCCTGGAAGCGTTCCTGGATGACATCTACGGCGAGGGGCACTGTTTCACTGACGGCGTGATACCGCGACGTCTCGTCCTTACCAGCCCGCACTTTCGCCGCGAAGCCGTGGGGATTACCAAGGAGCGGGGGGCTCGGATCACGGTGTCGGGCATTGATATCGTGCGCGACGAGGTTGGCCAACTGTGCGTGCTCGAAGACAACGTGCGCATTCCCTCGGGCGTGTCGTACGTGATCGAAAACCGTCGCGCGATGACCCAGAGCTTTCGCTCATTGTTCTCGCGCTATCGCGTCCACCCGGTCGATGAGTACCCGAGCCGACTGCTGCGCGCACTACGACATGCCGCGCCCGACGAGGTGCGCGACCCCACCGTGGTCGTTCTCACGCCAGGAGTCCACAACGCGGCGTACTTCGAGCACGTCTTGCTGGCGCGACTGATGGGTGTCCAACTCGTCGAGGGCAGTGACTTGGTTGTTGTTGGCAACAACGTGTTCGTGCGCACCACCCAGGGCGAACGTCCGGTTCACGTGATCTATCGACGAGTGGACGACGAGTGGATCGATCCCCTCCACTTTCGTCCCGAGTCGGTGGTCGGCGTCGCCGGACTCGTCAACGCCGCCCGCGCGAAGACGGTGGCGCTCGCCAACGGCATCGGTAACGGCGTGGCCGATGACAAGTTGATCTACACCTACGTGCCTGACCTGATTCGCTACTACCTCGGCGCCGAACCCTTGCTCGACAACGTCGAGTCGTATCGGCTTGAGGACCCCGAGTGCCTCGCGGAGGTGACAAGTCACCTGGAGCGCTACGTGATCAAACCGGTCGACGGTTCGGGCGGCAAAGGGATCGTCATCGGTCCCCAGAGTGAGCCCTCGATGCTGCGTGCGTTGAGCAAGTCCATCCTCGCGAATCCTCGAGGCTACGTCGCTCAACGTCCCGTCGCGCTCTCAACCGTCACAACGTTCGTCGACGATCAGATGTCCCCGCGCCACGTGGACCTGCGCCCCTTCGCCATCCACGATGGCGACGAGGTGTGGGTACTACCCGGTGGCCTCACGAGAGTCGCCCTCGGCGAGGGAGCCCTCATCGTGAACTCGAGTCAGGGCGGCGGGTCCAAGGACACCTGGGTGCTCGCGGACACCGAACGTCCCATGCGAGTGCGCGACGTGACGGTCGCGACGCCGCTCGCGCAGCTCGAGGAGATCGACCGCCAAGCGGGGCCGCCGTCCGTGGGAGCGAACCAGTGACCCGTCCCATGCTCTCTCGCCTGGCCGAGCTGATCTACTGGACGGGGCGATACGTCGAGCGTGCCGACGATACGTCGCGAATCGTCGACGCCTACTTCCATCGCATCGCCGAGGACCCCTTCGGCGACCCCGATCTCGCGTGTCGCTCGCTGTTCGCCATCTTGGGCATGGAGAGCGACGAACCTGTGGTGAGCGAGTCAATGGTGCTCGAGCACCTCGTCTACGACCCGCTCAATCCGACGGCCATTACCGGCAGCCTGCTCGCCGCGTACGAGAACGCTCGCCGAGCCCGCGAGGTGATCTCCTCGGAGATGTGGGTCTGTCTCAACACCACGCGCAATGAGTTACCTGCGGTGCGCCGGCGCGCACGTCGGGTCGGCGCAGCCAACTACTTGGCCTACGTGCGAGAGCGCACCGCGCTCTTCGCTGGACTCGCCGACGCCACCATCAGCCACGACGAGACCTGGTGGTACCTGCTGCTGGGCCGCAGCCTCGAGCGCATCGACATGTCGGCGCGCCTGCTCGAAGGTCGCCTGCTCGCCGGCGACGACACTCCCGACTGGCTCACGTTGTTGCGCGCCGCCGGGGCTATGGAGTCGTTCCTGCGGGCATCGGTCCAGGTCGCGAGTCCCGAGGAGATCGCGTCCTTCCTCCTGCTCGATCGGGTCTTTCCCCGGTCCGCGTATTACTCACTGGCGGTAGCCGACCGGTGCCTGGATGAACTTTCGAAGGTCGGTCCCTCGGATCGCGACGTGAACCAGGCTCGACTGACCATTCGACTGACCCAAACTCGCCTGGAGTACATGGATCCTCGTGCGGCACTGCGCGAACTCGCCGAGATCCTTGATCTGCTTGAGCAAACGAGTGCGGCCGCTAACGATCAGATCACTGAGCGCTACTTTCGCAACGTCGTGGCGATCAACTGGGCGAGCGAGCAGGGCACGTGAGCGACTCGATGCGCCTCCGCGTTCGACACGTGACCGGGTTCTCCTACGACGGCGCGGCCGACTCGTCCTACAACGAGGTGCGCATGACGCCGCTCTCGCTCCCTCGCCAGCGCGTTGAGTTCTCCTCGCTCGTCATTACCCCCTATGCCCTGCAGTCGACGTACCGTGACTACTTCGACACCATTGTCACGACCTTTGACCTCCACGAGGGGCACGAACGCTTAGAGGTGGTTGCCGACGCGACCGTCGAGACACTGCGCGACGAGGAGATCGAAACGGAGTTCGGCCTGTCGAACCTCCTCGACCCCTCGTGGAGCGACCAGTACGTGGAGTACCTTGCGCCGACCGCGCTCACCTCGTTATCGTCGGCGGTGCTCGAGGAGTTTCGTGAGATGACCAAGTCGTCGCGCGACGTGAGATCCGTGGTCGAGACTGCGCTCGGCGTCGTGAGCGAGCGTCTCGAGTACGTGCGCGGCGCGACGCAAGTCACGTCGACCGCCCAAGACGCGTGGGACGAAGGCAAGGGCGTGTGCCAAGACCTGACCCACGTCATGCTGGCTCTCGTGCGCAGCGTCGGGGTACCCGCTCGCTACATTTCGGGCTACATGCACCCCAACTTGGACGCCGCCGTGGGCGAGGTGGTGGCGGGCGAGAGCCACGCGTGGGTCGAGTACTTCGCCGGAGCCTGGCGCGGAGTCGATCCCACCAACGCGGGCGACGTGGGTCTGGGACACGTCACGGTCGCCCGGGGTCGTGAGTACGGAGACGTGCCACCACTCAAGGGCATCTACCACGGTGACCCCGCGAGTTCTCTCGGCGTCACCGTTGAGGTGACCCGGCTCAGCTAGCCAAGGATCTCGTTGACACTCTCTAGTGTGTTCGGTGAACACGAAGGAGTTGTCATGTCTCGGCCCACGATTGTTGTCTGCGAGGGTGATCAGACCGGTCAGGAACTACTGGAAGAGTCGTTGCGTCTCTTCGATCCTTCTGTCCTCGGCGCTGAGGTTGAACTGGTGCGATTCGATCTTTCGCTGCGAGCGCGTGAAGAGAGCGACAACGGCGTGGTTCGCGAGGCCGCGACCGCGATGCGCGAGACGGGCCTCGGCCTCAAGGCCGCGACGGTGACTCCGCCCGAGCGCGGCGGGGTGGGTTCCCCTAATCAGATTCTGCGCCGGGGCATCGACGGCAAGGTCATCGTGCGTACCGGTCGGCGGATCCCGGGAGTTACCCCCATCGTCGCGTTGAGTCATCCGGTCGTCGTGGTGCGTATGGCGGTGGGCGACGCGTACGGCGCCACCGAGGGCCGAGACGGCGCGCCGGGGTCCCGCGCGGAGGAGGCGTGGCGCACCGAGCGCATCGAGCGTTCGGTGTGTCAGTCGGTGGCCGAGTTCTCCTTTCGATCGGCCCGGTCGCTGGGCGGTCTCGTCTACGGCGGTCCGAAGTGGACGGTCTCGCCGACCTACGAGGGCATGCTCAAAGAAGAGATGGACGCGGCGGCGGAGCGTCACCCCGACGTCCCGTACCGCCCCATGCTGATCGACGCGGCGTACGCCGGGCTCATGACCGAGGGCTGGCACAGTCCGGTCGTGATTCCGGCCCTCAATCGAGACGGTGACTGCCTCAGTGATCTGGTGCTGGCGATGTTCGGTTCGATCGCCGGGGCTGAGTCCGTTTTGCTGTCCCTCGACGAGAATCTCGAACCGACCGTCGCCATGGCCGAGGCGCCCCACGGCACCGCACCGTCGCTGGAGGGAAAGAACGTGGCCAACCCCATGGCGATGCTGCTCGCGTGCGCCGCGGTGCTCGAGCACGCGGGTTATCGCGGCTACCTGGAGTGTGCGGCCGGGGCCGTGGCGATTCGCGAGGCGACGTTGTCGACGGCCCGCGACGGCATCCGTACCTTCGACCTCGGTGGCGACGCGTCCACCAGCGATGTCGTAGACGAAGTCATCCGTCGCGTGCGCGCGGCCCGCGTCGGCTAAGTCGCTCCGCGCGCGCCAGAGCGCGACTTAGTGTGGGGGCACCTCGCCCTAAAGGAGTCCTCATGGACAACCGCCAGATTCTGCTCGCCGAACGTCCCCGCGGCGCGCTGAGTGAGTCGATCACCAAGCTCGTCACGACGCCCCGACCGGAGTGCGGCGATGGCCAAGCGCTCATCAAGATTGCGATGTTGAGCATCGACCCGACGATCCGCACGTGGATGGACGACGCACCGGGCTACCTGCCGCCGATTCAACTGGGCGACGTGATTCGCGGCAGCGGAGTCGGCGTCGTCCTCGAGTCGAAAAATGACCACTACCGGGTGGGTGATTTCGTCTTTGGCATGACCGGTTGGCAGGAGTGGGTCCTCGCCACCGACGAGCTGCGGTTTTCGGTCATCCCGGCGGGATTGGGCTTGGACCTGGCGACCGTCATGAACGTGCTGGGCGTGACAGGTATCACTGCGTATTTCGGAATGACCGACGTCGGCCAGGTGAAAGAAGGCGACGTCGTGGTCGTTTCCGGTGCGGCGGGAGCGACCGGTTCGGTCGCCGGCCAGATCGCCAAAGCCAAAGGGGCTCGCGTGATTGGCATCGCCGGGGGAGCCGAGAAGTGCGCGGAGGTCGTCGAGGAGTATGGCTTTGACGGGTGTCTGGACTACCGCGCGGATCACCTTCGCACGCGGCTGCGCGACGCGTGTCCGAGGGGAGTGGACCTGTATTTCGACAACGTGGGCGGCGAGATCCTCGATGCGGTCCTCACCAACCTCGCCCTGCACGCGCGCGTCGTGCTGTGCGGCGCGATATCCCAGTACAACGTGGAAGGCCCGCGTCGGGGCATTGAGAACACGTCGATGCTCATCGTGCGGCGTGCGCGCATGGAGGGCTTCTTGGTCCTGGACTACGAGAAGAGATTTGCCGAGGCCCAAGGGGCCCTCGCCACGATGGTGCTCTCGGGTGAACTGGAACACCACGAGCACGTGGTACCGGGACTCGAGCGTGCCCCTGAGGCACTCGGCCTGCTCTTTAGCGGCGGCAACCACGGTAAGACCTTGGTGGCCGTGGACGAGACGTTGCGACTTGGCTGACTCGCTCGTCGCCATGGTGCGTCGAAATTGGCAGCCCGTGACGATCTCTCTCTTTCTGGTCGCACTGGTTGCGGGGTTCGCGCCCTTCGGGGCGGTGGCCTCGCTGGACAAGGTGGCGGGCTACTTCGGGCATCACAGTTCGACCAAGACGCTCCAGAGTGTGGTGGGACTATCGGGCTCGCAGCTGGGCATTGGGCTCGCCATTTTGCGCTTCGCGTCACTGGGCGCGTTGCCGCTAGCCTCACTGGCCGACCGCTGGGGACGCGTGAGCATGGTGCGCCGCACTCTGCTGGTGGGCCTGTTCATCACGGCGTGCGCCGCGCTGAGTCCGACCTACTGGTTCTTTGTGGCTTGCTTCGCGTTAGCCCGTCCGCTGCTGACGTCAACGTCAACGCTGGTGTCGGTGATCACGGTGGAGCTCTCGAGCACGCGCTCGCGCATCGATCGCCTGGTCATCGTGTCGGCCGGCGCGGGAGTTGGCGCCGGGCTCGCCGCGATCATCTCGGGACTCATCAAGGGTCCCGATTCGTTTCGCTATCTCTTTGCGATCGCGCTCATCCCGATGTTGTTTCTTCGTCCCTTGCTGCGACCGATTCCCGAACCGGAGTACCGGGGCGGGAACTCAACGTTGGCGCGTCTGGGCGCGGTGCCCCGGGGTCTGCGCGCGCGAGTGGCGATCGTCGGGGTCATCATCTTTCTGGTCGGCGTGATCTCGGGTCCGGCGGGCGGGTTTACCTTCGTCTATGGCGAAAGCGTGCTCAAGATCTCGCCGATCGTGGTCTCGCTCGTCGTGGCGCTCAGCGCTCTCACCGGTCTCGGGGGGCTCGTGCTCAGTCGCTACTGCGCGGTCGTGCTCGGCCGGCGCGGCACCATCATCATCGGAACGATCGCGACGGCCGTCATGGCCGCGATCGCCTACGGCGGCGGCAAGGTCGCCTTCGTCGTGGGCTATATGGGCGGAGTGGCCGCGGGAGGTCTGCTCGCACCGGCCCTGGCGGCGATCAGCACGGAGCTCTTTCCGCACTCGACGCGCGCCACGGCCGCGGGGTGGATCGTCGTGGCCGGCGTGGTTGGCGCGATCGTTGGCCTGCTCGTTTTTGGGCTGGTCGGAGACAGCGTGCACGTGACCGGGGCCGGATCGCTGCGACCGGCCGCGCTGGTGACGTTCTTGCCGCTGCTACCGCTACTCGCGTTGCTCTACAAGCTTCCCGAGAGCTCCCACATGGAGCTGACCTAGCGCAACTCGATGTCGGCGATGAGCGCGCGGTGATCGCTGCCGCCTTCGCGGGTGAAACTGTCGAGTGAGACCCAGGGTCCGCGTCCGAGGATGTGGTCGATCTGGGAGTGGGGATGAGGCGTGGGCCACGTTCGCCCCCGCGCCAGGGTTGTCCAACCTGGCAGAAAGACGCGCAACAACGGACGCCAGCAGTTGAAGTCGCCGCCAATCAGGACCGGTAGGCCGGGTTCGAGGTTGCTTACGATCTGATTGATCCGCCGGTACTGCTGATAGGAACCGTGACTGATGTGCGCTCCGTGCACGGCCAGAACGTAGAAGGACCGACTCCCGTCGTTCAGTCGGGCGACGTGCACGGCGCGCTGGACGCGCTCTCGAGGCAGGCGCCCCAGGGCAACGGTCTCAAAGCTCTCGACGCGAAAGCGCGTGAGGAGCCCGAGTCCCCAGGTCCCGGGCTCGAAGTGGGTGACCGATTCGCGCGTGGCCAGCTGGTCCTTGGTCATCGAGCGATGTTCGAAGAGATAGACGCCGCGTTCACCGGTGAAGTGCGCGCGTTTGGGCTGCCAGGCCCGGGTCCCCACACCCGTGGTGACGCGTTCGCCGCGGGCGAGGGCCACGAAGCCCCCCTCGACGTGCAGAGACTCACGCAAGTCGTCAAAGAAGTCCGGACCGTCGTCGCCCCGCCATATCTCGGGCAGGATCATGATGTCCGCGTCAAGACCCTTGACGACGTCGAGAACCTGAGTGGGCCGGCCCCAGCCATCGACGCCCGCGTGAAGGTTAAAGGTCGCCACACGCATCGTTCAACACTAACGGGGGGTCCGCAGCGGGTGTGGCAGTCTCTAGTGGTGGATTCCGTAGACGTCACCTTCGGGCACCGTCTGTGGTGGGTCGACTGCTTCATCGGGGACGGCGAACGGGGCAACCCCGCGGTGGTCGTGTTGCTCGAACACCCCCTGCCCGACGACGAGATGCAACTGATCGCCTTCGAGTTCGGCGTCTCCGAAACCGCCTTCGTGCGACAAGTCGGTGATCACTGGTCGCTGCGCTGGTTCACCCCGACGGTCGAGGTGGACCTCTGCGGTCACGCCACCGTGGCGGCCGTGCACGTCTTGCTCAACGAACTGGGCTTTCCGGGAGGTCGGTTCTTCTTCGACACCCGCGCCGGGATGCTCTCGGGTTGCCGGTTGCCCGACGGACTCATCGGCGTCGATCTGCCGCGCCTGTACCTCGAGCCCATCCACCCCTCGTATCTAAATGGAGCACTCGGCGACGTGCTCGAGGCGTACCAGGCCGGCCCGGCCAGTGTGCTCGCCATCGTCAAGGACTACGACTCCCTTTGTGACCTGAGCATTGATCAACTCAGCCTCTTTCTGGTCCCCAGTTCGCTGATTATCGTGGCCTGCGAGGGCGGTCCGGAGGCGGACGTGTCGATACGTGTCTTCGCACCGCGCCTGGGCCTGGCCGAGGATCCCGTCACCGGCAGTGCCATGTGCGCGCTTGCGCCGTGGTGGGTGGAGAAGTCGGGCTCGCCAACTGTGACCGTGCGACAGGCCAGCTCGCGTGGCGGCATGATGTACGCCCGCCTCTTTGAGAGCAACGTCGAGGTGGCCGGCATGACGCGCACGTTCTTCAGCGGGGAGATCTATCCGTGAGCGAAGTACTCGGGCCGGGCGAGCGTACGCGGGTGCGTCGCCTGCCCAAAAAAGCGTCGTACGACAAGGACACCATCTACGCGATCCTCGACGAGGCGTGGGTCTGTCATATGGCGGGCACCGTCGGCGGTCACGCGGTGGCTCTGCCCACCTTGCACCTGCGCGACGGCGACACGATCTATCTGCACGGCAGTCCCTCGAACGAAGTGATGAAGTCGCTCGTGCGTGACGCCCGCGCGTTTGTCACCGTCACGATCTTTGACGGACTGCGACTCGCTCGCAGCGGCTTTGAGTCCTCCATCGCGTACCGTTCGGTCGTCGTGGTGGGGGCCGCACGTGAGGTCAGCGACGGCGGCGAGAAGTCGAGGGTTCTCGATCGCTTTGTCGACCGCGTGCTCACCGGGCGCGCCGGCGAAGTGCGAGCGATGAGCGAGCGTGAGCAGCGCCTCACCATGGTCGTCGCGGTCTCGATCGACGAGGCCTCGGCCAAGATCTCGGCGGGCCCGACCGATGATGAACCTGAGGATCAGGCGCTGCCCATCTGGGCCGGTACGGTGCCCGCGCGGCTCGTTTATGGCGAACCGGTGCCCGATCCCTACGGAGCGATGGCAAACGGCGAGATCGCGGTGCCCGAGTCGGTGCGCGGGCTGTTGGAGAACCAGTGATCAGTGACGCGCTGAGGGCTCGGGTCAACGCCCTCACGCCGGTCGATGAGCGAGAGCGTCTCTCGATCGCCAAGACGCTCGATCGACTCTCCTGGCCCGGGGATCCCTTGGACGAGCACGCGGATGACCACCACGTCACCTCCTCCGCGTTCGTGGTCTCCTCGCGCGGCGTGATACTTCACGAGCACAAACTCTTGGGGATCTGGGTGCAGCCGGGTGGTCACGTTGACGCTGCCGAGACGCCCGAGGAGGCCTGCGTGCGCGAGACCAGAGAAGAGACGGGTCTCGTCGCGCGTCACCACGAGCCGCCCTCGATCTTTCACGTTGACGTGCACCCCGGCCCCCATGGACATACCCACTACGACCTGCGCTACGTGCTGGTGAGCGATCCGATCGATCCCTCGCCGCCGGAGGGCGAGAGCCCCGAGGTCTACTGGTTCGACTACCCGTCTGCCCTGGCGCGCTGCGAGTCCGCGCTGCAATCGGCGTTGCGAAAACTCTCCGAGTCGAGCACCACCTTCGGCGTGAGAAACTGAGCGCGTGAGCGACACCGAGACGCTGCGGGCTCTGATGGAGGCCGACCGCTGGATCGAGCGCGTGCGCTCCCAGCGCGATCATTTACCCGAAAGCGCGGAGCTCACCGAACTCGAGAAGAAACTGCGCGTACTCCTCGCCGATCTCAATAGCGCGGAGGGCGTTCTCGCGCCCCTCACGGCCCAGTCGGAGCAGTCGGCCAGCGAGTCGGAACGACTTCGCCTTCGCGCGAGGGACCTCGATCACGCCCTGAGCGAATCGACCGCTGGCGCGCGCGAGCTCACCGCGATTCAGGGCGAACTAACCCACGTACGAGACCGTCTCAGCGAGAGCGAGGATCGAGAGCTAGAACTTCTCGAGCAGATGGAGCCGGCCCAGGTGCGCGTGGACGAGATCAAGAGACTTGCGCAGCCCGGCGTGCAGCGGCGCGGGGAACTCATGGAGACGATCAAGGAACTTCGGGCGTCCCTCGAAGAAGAGGCTGTCTCGCTGTCGAGCGATCGGGCCGATCGTGCACACGCGGTAGCGCCCGCACTGCTCGCGCGCTACGACGCGGCTCTGGCTCGCGTGGGCACCTCGGGTGCGTCCCAAGTCATTGAAGGGCGCTGCGATGGATGTCGCCTGCGCCTCTCGCCACTCGACTTCGACCACTTCAAAGCCCTGCCAGCCGACACGTTCATGGACTGTCCGGAGTGCGGGCGCGTTCTCCTGCCGTGATTGCCCTAGTACGTCACGGACAGTCGACCTCCAACGCCCAAGGATTGGTCGTCGGCCGCGGCGACCCCCACCTCACGGAACTGGGAGAGCGTCAAGCCAGAGCCCTCGCCCCGTGGCTGGAGAACGTGAGAGAAGTGTGGACGTCACCGCTGCACCGGGCCCGAGAGACAGCGGCACTAGCCGTGCCGGAACTCGTCGCGGTCGTGAAGGACTCGTTCCTTGAGCTGGACTACGGAACCTTCGAAGATTCCACGACCTCGCCTGCGCCGAATGAAGGCTGGCGAGCCCTCGAACACCGTCATGACCAGGCTTTTGGCGGGGGCGAGTCGCTGGCCGAACTCGACGAAAGGATCCACGACGAACTCGACGCCTTGTTGGGCGATCCGACGAATCTGCTGCATTCACCGACCGAGCATCTGGCCATCATCAGCCACGTCTCACCGATCAAATCGGCGGTGGCGTGGGCGTTGGGCGTGCCGGGAACGGTTGCCTGGCGCATGCGATTGGAGAACGGCTCACTCACCCTGGTGGGCGCGAGAAACGGGACGCCCGCGTTGATTCGCTACAACGCGGTCCCGACACTGGGGTAGTCGTCGCGTCGACGTACTACGTACTACGTGCTCGGCCAACCATTGACCACGCGGCGCACAACTCCGGCCAAACCCTCAAGTGACCTGAGATCCGATTAGAGACAACGGAGCCCGCCTGCTTCTCGCGAAACAGGCGGGCGCTCGATGTTTGGCCCCCCCAGCCAATACCGAAAAATTAGTTCGTCCCCAGAGGGGTACCATGCTCACAAACACCGTAAATAAACGCGTCGTGAGCAATTTCACAAGGAGGATGCACGTCATGGAACACCGAACGCTGGGTCAGGGACTTGAAGTCTCGGCAGAAGGGCTCGGCTGCATGGGCATGAGCGAGTTCTATGGCGCGACCGACGACGCCGAATCAGTCGCCACGATTCACGAAGCGCTTGACGTGGGGGTGAACTTCTTGGACACGGCCGACATGTACGGGCCCTTCACCAACGAACGCCTCGTCGGCTCAGCCATCAAGGGTCGACGCGATGAAGTGATCCTTGCCACCAAGTTCGGAAACGAGCGCGGCAAAGACGGCTCATACATCCGCGTGAATGGCACGCCCGAGTACGTGTTGTCGGCCTGCGACGCGTCGCTGGCGCGCCTGGGCGTGGGGTACATCGACCTCTACTACCAGCACCGCGTTGATCCCAGCGTGCCCATCGAAGAGACTGTGGGAGCGATGAAGCTATTAGTGGAGGCCGGAAAGGTTCATCACCTGGGACTCTCAGAGGCCGCGGCGTCGACCATCGAGCGCGCCCACGCCGTGCATCCCATCACCGCGCTGCAGAGCGAGTACTCGCTGTGGACCAGGGATCCCGAAGACGGGGTGCTGGCGACCTGTCGGCGCCTCGGCATCGGCTTCGTCGCCTACAGTCCGCTCGGTCGGGGCTTTCTCACCGATGAGATCGAGACCTCCTCGCTGGAGAACAGCGACTTTCGCTCGCATAACCCGCGGTTCTCCGGCTCGGCACGCGAGCACAATCTCGCCCTCGCGCGACGGGTCATGGCGATCGCCCGCGACAAGGGTGTCACCGCCGCTCAACTCTCGCTCGCCTGGGTGCTCTCGCGCGGACCCGACGTCGTGCCGATACCGGGAACGAAGCGTCGTCGATGGCTCCGCGAGAATGTGGCGGCTCTCGACATCACTCTCAGTGACGAGGACGTCGCCGCCCTGGAGGCTGCGGTGCCGCGTGACTCGGTCCAGGGCGATCGCTACAGCGCGGCCACCATGTCGAGGCTCAACGGGTAACGAGTTCACCGTCGCGAAGTTCAACCACTAGATCGCACCAGGCCATCACGTCGTCGTCGTGGGTGGCGACGATCACGGTCGCGTGCTGGCTCGACAGGAGGTCAAGGACGTCGCGCGTCTCGTCGCGGCCTAGCCCCGCGGTGGGCTCATCGAGCAGAATCACCTCGGGACTGGTGACGAGTGATCGCACGATGCGCAACGCGCGCGCGCTCACCGCGCGAGAGTTCCTCGAAGCGAGTCGTGCGATCGGTGATGACCCCGAGTGACGCCAGGTCGCTCGACGGATCGCGAGTAGTCGAACGGCCGAGTACCACGACATCGAGAGCGAATCCGCGGGTGAGTCCGGGTTCACTCGCGACGTACGACACGCGTTCGACGCAGTTCGTCTTCGCGCAGCTCGCAGAGATCGACGTCGCCGAGCGTGATACGCGCCCTCGACGACGCCGTCGAGGTTAGCGATTGCGCGCAACAGCGTCGACTTGCCCACACCCGATTCGCCCACCAGCGCGACGTGGCGACCGGGCGCCACCACCAGTGTGGCGTTGCGCACCAGAGTTCGGTCGTCTTCATCGATGCGCACGTGGTCGAGTTGGACCGTCGCGCCGGTCCAGGAGGACAGGCGTGCGTGGGGTGTCCGGGCGAGAGCTTCGAGTCGCTCGCCACCACCACTGACGTCGACCGCCGCGTCCAGAGCCGCTCGCACACCACCGAGGGCTTCGTAGGTCGACCAGGCGACGACGGCCGCGACGCAGAGCCAGACGGGTGATGTGGAGGGATGGCTGGCCAGGGCCGCGAGGGCGAGGATCGAGAACAGCGCCACCACGAAGCCCGCGCGTCGGACGGCGGCGCACCATGTCGCGCTCCGCTTCGCGAAGCGCACGTTGCACGACGTTGAGACGACCCTCGGCGACGTCGCGGCGGCGAAGAAGCGCAAGTTCGGGCGCGGCGGTACTGAGTTCAACCAATTGGGCGCGGTAGTCGCCCCTCGCCAGTCGAAGGGCGCGGTCGCCTCGTAGTTCGGCGCGGGCCAGCGCGCACAGGGCCACCACGCCGATCAGTTGCGCGGCCGCCAGATTGAGTGCGACGGGCCACCAGGTGCCGTTCGCGGGCAACAGCGCGACCACGACGTCACCGAGGATCATGACCGCCACGATGTCCAGGAACGGTATGACGAAGCGAAGCCAGAGGTCTTGTAACTCATCGGTGTCGCCGAGCGCGCGTTCGAGCAGATCGCCACTGGCGTAGCGGCGCCACTCGGAGTAGTTCAGTTGGCCCACGACGAGCACGAGCCAGCGTCGCCATCGCGAGACGGCCCGAAAGCCGAGTTGGTGGGCCGCGAGTCGCTCGGCGTAGCGAAGAGGCGAGCGCAGAAACGCAAAGAGCTCGATCACGACGAGCGCGAGCGCCACGGCGCGCAGCCCCGGACGCGTCGCGCTGTCGACGAGCAGTGCCACAGCGCCCGCGAGCAGGGCGAGGTTGGTCGCGGTGGCGATGAAGCCCGCGACGAGAGCCCGTGCCAGGTCGCGGCGCGGAGGTTGGGCGCGAACGCAGCCAGCGCCGAAGTCGGCGAGAGATCGTCGCTCACGAGCTCAACTCGATGCGTCGGCCCGCGCCGCTCAGCAGCGGGGTGTCCACCGTGGCTTCGATGATCGCGAGGTTGGGCTCGCCGTCGAGCGTCGTGCGCACGGCCCGCCGGGCATCTTCGTCGAGAACTCCCGACACGTCGTCGAGCACTAAGAGCGCGACGTGCTGGAGAAGTGCTCGCGCGAGCACGATGCGCACTCGCTCACCGGAACTCAGGCCGCGTCCGTCGCGCGAGGAGCTCGGTGTCGAGGTCATCGAAGCGAGGTCCCCGCAGCGCGAGCGCCTCTAAGACCTCTCGAAGTTCGTCGTCATCGATGGCGTCACCCAGTGACAGGTTCTCGCGCAGCGATCCCGAGAGCACGGTGCTCTCGGGACTCACGAACCCCACGGCGGCGTCGGCGAGACGAGACGTACCCGCTCGCGCCGAACGCCACCCGACCAGGGTGTGCAGCAGGCTGGTCTTGCCCGCGCCCGATGGTCCCGTGACGATGCACGTGGTCGCCCGCGCGTACGACGAGTGAGACGGCGTCGGCGTGCGTGTCGGTCACGATGCCGTCGGCGACGAGTAGTTCCTCCGATGTCAACGCCTGACGTCCCGTCGGGGACCTCAGCGTGTCGAGCGCGCGCTGGGCGTCTTCGCGACGGTGAAACTCCACGCCGTAACGCCGCACTTGGGTAAAGAGATCGGCGGTGACGAGTACGGCCACCAGGGCGCGCACCAGGCTGAGGCGGCCATCGAGCAGTCCGAATCCGACCACCATGGCAACGAGGCCGACGCTCACGCCGCTCAAGAACTCGGTGACGAGGGACGAACCGAGCGCAACTCGAATTGCTCGCAGGGCGAGGGAGTGCTCACTGTCCGAGATCGCGGCGATCTCGTTTGCGCCGTAGGTCACCGCGCCGAGGGCGCGAAGTTCAGGCGCGTGCTGGAGGATCTCGAGTTGGCGAGACTCCAGCGTGGCGCGACGGGCCCGATACTGCTGGGCCATGGCGTCACTGCGTGCACCCGCGCGCTGGTAGAGGGGTGCGGCGAGTGCGAGAAGGCCGAGCGTAATGAGTAGTCCGAGCCAGCCCGCCGCCCAGAAGACGACGACAATTCCGAGCAACGACGCGGCCGCGCTCGAACGCAGTCGCTCGAGCTCCGGGGCCTGCGCGGCGTGATCGATGGCGACGGTGAGATCTCCGCGAGCCCGCTCGCCCTCGCGTCGTGGGACGTCGAGTTGGGTGACGATGACTGAGCGCCACTGAAGGCGCAGTCGGGCCGCGGCGTGTTCGGCCCAGTCGTCGAGTGAGCTCGTGCTCAGCCAACGAAGGACGACCACGGCCATGAGGCCCGCAACGCCCTCGGTCGACGTGGTGGTGGGCGAGGTCGGCGAGAAAGAGTGCGGCCACCCCAGCGAGGGCTAGCGACAGAACGCTGGAGAGGAATCCGAGGAGGCGAGCGACGACGTGGCGACGGCTGCGGTATCGGGTCAGAACCAGCGGAAGCCACCGTGTAATGCTAATGATCTCACTGAAAACTCAAAGTTCGTCGTCACGGTGGGCGAGTGAGCGAGCGGGGCCGTTGAGCCAGTCGCGCAGCGCCTTCGTCGCGCGACAGTCGTCCTCGTTGTAGGTCACGATTCGCTCGCGCGAGGCGAGCGCCGTCGGCGACTCGTCGCGGCGAGGCCACCTCGTACCAGACCATGGACGCTTCGCCGCTGGGGTTGGCGTCGCGCCAGTGAAAGCCGGCCGCCATGGCCAACTGCTTGAGTCCGAGGGGACCCTCGGTCTGGATCTGGCGCTTGGCCAGCTCGTGCAGGTCGATCCAGGCGGGCGGCTCGGCGCGGCGAAACGCGAGGAGTTCGTCGATGGGCGGAGCGTCCGCCGTGGGGTTCGCCACCGCCCGGTTCATCGCTCCGTCTTCGGCCGCCGCCCAGAAGCAGTAGGCGCTGAAGGTGCGGCCCTGGGCTCGACAGAGGTCACGCACCGCGCTCAGCCACGACCAGAACTCGGCGAAGATCCGCGTCTCGGCGTCGGGGGTCAAGTCGGCCCACTCGACGAAGGAGCGATAGCCCGCGCTCACCCCTTCGATGGGTCGATTCAGCGTGACGAATGCTCCCCAGAGGTAGGTCGCTGTCTTCGTAGCTCTCCATGTCGACGTCGACTTCGACGTCGGCCGTTGGGCATCCGATCTCGCTCGGATCCACGATGCGCAACGAACTTCCTCGTTCGCGGGCCCGCGCGCGGTAGATGAGATCATCCAGTTTGTCGATGCTGCGTCCCAGAACCTCTTCGGCCCGGTGGGGCTCCAGGGGATTAATGGTCGTGTGGCGAGCGTCGCCGGGCGATCTCGGGATCGAGACGAGCGAGTTGGGCTCTCGTCTCGACGCCGTGTTCGCGCAAGAGAAGCTGTTGATCGAAGGACGTAAAGCGCACGAGGGACACGTCGTCGATCGCTTCGAGCTGGTCCTCGCAGTACGCCCGCGTAGGGACACTCGGGGCAGTCGCGGTGCCAGTAGGGGGTGGTGGGAAAGGGCCCAGCGACGACGCCCAGGCGTCGTGGGCTCGAGCACACTCGAGTCGCTCCTCGTAGAGATGGTCGTAGGTCGACAGATTGAATCGGGGATAGCTGTGTCCCGCCAGATCGAACCACCACAGCCGGCTCTGGCGATCGACAATCGCGCCGCGCGAGTTGGGGTCGGCGTGTCCGAGCGCCTCGAGCACGCGCGAGGCGTGCGTGAGCGAGAGTCCGCTGCGCGTCATGGGCGGCACCGGGACGCGTTCCGACTCCATCGACGAACGTGGCCTCGGTAGGCCGGGGGAGTTCGCAGGGTGCCCAGCAGGGTGCGCCGCGTACTGGCCGCTTCGACCACTTCGTGGTTCTTCACCAGCAAGGGGGAGTAGGCGAAGCGTTCGCCGACGCGACCGACGCGAACGAGCGCGTGAATCGACGCGGAGCGCCGACCGCGCTCATCGGGCGACAGTCGCGGTTGCAGGAGCAAGGGGCACCCCCTCGTCGAGCATCGACATCGTCTCGACCTCGCCGCGGGGTCGCCGCGCGTCGGGATGCAAGCCGAGCGAGGGCATCGAGCACCTCGCGGCGGTGCTCGGCGGCACTGCGGCGTCGGCGCTCCATCTCGGGCGTGGGAGGAAGAACGTCGATGTCAAAGGGCGCCCCGCGCGAGAGGGCGACGCGATGTACGCACGCGAATACCTCATCGCTCCGCAGGTACCCGGCCACCGGCAAATCCTACGAGGCGGTCGGCTTCTCGTTTCGCCAGCTACTCCACAGAGCGGCGTACTCACCGCCCAGCGCGACGAGTTCATCGTGGGTACCGAGCTCGGCGATCCGGCCGTCAACCACCACGCAGACGCGATCGGCATCGTGCGCGGTGTGCAGGCGGTGCGCGATGGCGATGACGGTGCGACCTCGAAGGACCGCGCTGAGGGAGCGCTCGAGGTGACGGGCTGCGCGAGGGTCAAGTAGCGCGGTCGCCTCGTCGAGGATCAGGGTGTGGGGGTCGCTCAGAACGAGTCGCGCCAGAGCCAGCTGCTGGGCCTGGGCGGGTGAGATCAGATAGCCCGTCGTGCCGAGCTCGGTCGGCCATACCCTCGGGCAGGTGCTCCACCCAGTCCAGAGCGTCCACCGCCGCCAGGGCGGCCTTGATCTCGTCGTCGCTCGACTCGGGTCGGGCGAGCGCGAGGTTGTCGCGCACCGAGCCGATGAAGATGTGGTGCTCTTGGGTGACGAGCGAGATGTGACGGCGCAGGCTGGCGAGGGGCATCTCGGCGACGTTCACGCCACCCACGCGGATGGTGCCCCGCCGCGGGCGCGTCGATGCCCGCGATCAGTCGGCCGATGGTCGACTTGCCCGCGCCCGAGGGTCCCACGATGGCCAGTCGCTCGCCCGGGCGCACCGTTAGCGAGATGCCTCGCAGGACGTCGTGACCTTCGCGATAGGCGTAGTGCACGTCGTCAAGCACGATGGTCTCGTCGGTCGGTTCGGGACCTTCGAGGGGACGATCGTCCCGCACGACCGACACGCCCACCAAACGGGCGAGCGACGTCTGGCCGATCTGAATCTCGTCCAGCCAGGACACGATGCGGTCGAGAGGGTCGTTGATCTGCACGACGTAGAGCGTGACCGTCGTGGCCGCGCCGATGGCGACGACGTGGTGGATAGCCAGCCAGCCGCTCCACGCCAGGGTGACCGCGACCGCGACCGCAAAGGCCCCTTCGACCGTGGGGAACCAGACCATGCGCATGAGCAGGGTGTACATCTCGGAGTAGAAAGACTCGCGAACGTTGTCTTCGATGCGGGTGGACTGGCGCGCGCCCAAGCGGTGGGCGTCGATGGTGCGAGCGCCCTCGGCCGTCTCGGCGACGGTGCCCGACAAGGTGGCGTAGCTGATGCGCTCGCGACGATACCCAGGCGTGGCGTAGCGCAGGTACCAACGCGTCGAGAAGAAGAGCACCGGCAGCGACACCAGGCTCGCCACGCTGGCGAGGGGACTCACGAGCAACATCGCGCCCAGGGTGAGGATCGGCCTGGAGGATGGCGACCAGCCACTCCGGCACGGCGAAGCGCACGGTGCGCGAGAGGGCCTCCATGTCGTTGGTCGTGCGACTCAGCAGGTCGCCGGTACCGGCCCGCTCGACCTCCATCGAGCGGAGGCCCAACACGCTCGCGAGAAACTCCTCGCGCAGTTGGGCAAAGACGATCTCGCCCAGCACGTAACTGCGTCGGCGCGCGAAGTACGTGAGTACCGCGTAGGCGAGCGAGACGACGACCACGAGCACGCCCACGTACAGCGAGATCTTGTGTCCGGTGAGCTGGTGGTCCGAGGCGAAGTCCGTGATCTCGCCGATCACCCAGGCCGGTATCAAGCCCATGATGGCGGCCAGGGAGTACAGCGAGAGCATGCGCACGAGCGGGCGACGGTGCTGGCGCATCAGCACGCGCGCGTAGGCCCTCACGACCGCGGACGTTCGCGGTGGGGAGTTGATTCGTGCGAGCTCGAGTGGCAGGTCACTCATCAGCTGTCCTCGCGCAGAACGATCTGGCGATAGCGCGCCGAGCGCGCCACGAGTTCGTCGTGGGTGCCCTGGTCGGCTACGCGACCGTTCTCGAGGAGATAGACGAGATCCATCTCGCTCGAGCAACAGGGGACTGGTGGTCGCGAGCAGGGTCGTGTGGGCGCCGCGGATCTCGCGCAGTCGCGCGGCGATGCGTCCCTCGGTGTGGGTGTCGACGGCCGACGTGGGCTCAACTAGTACCAGCACCTCAGCGTTGGTGAGGATGGCGCGCGCCAGGCTCAGGCGCTGGCGCTGACCACCCGAGAAACCTCGGCCTCGCTCTTCGACGGTGGTGGAGAGTCCCTCGTCGAGTGCGTCCAGCACGTCGAGCGAGCTGGTGGCGTGCAGCACCGCGTAGATGCGCTCGTCGTCGATCGCCTCGTGCGGCATGAGTTCGTAGCGCAGCTCGCCCGAAAAGAGCCGGGGCTCGATCTCACTCACGACCATGTGCGAGCGCACGTCGTCGAGGGCGTAGTTCGCGATCGGCAGTCCGTTGACGAAGACGTCGGCGTCGTCGGCGCTGAAGCGCCCCAGGCGATCGGCTTGCGTAGGCGGCGTCCTCGGGGAGGTCGGTCACCATGGCGCAGAGCTGACCGCGCTCGAGCACGAGCCCGCTGCGACGATCCTCGAGTCGCGTGATGCGCGCGGGCCAGGCGAGGGGATTCTCGGGGCTGGTCACCGTGGGCACGATCGCCAGAACGCGCAGTACCTTGCCCGCGCCGACGTAGGCGCGCGTCGCCTGGATGACGTAGTCGATGGCGGTGCGCAGCGGAGTGGTGAGGAACATCGAGTACCCGAAGAACGCGACGAGTTGACCGGCCTGCAGGGTGCCGTTCATCACGTCGCGAGCGCCCGAGGAACGTCACGATGCCCGTCAAGATGGCCGGCAGGAGCACCTGTCCCGACTCGAGTCCGGCCTGGGGTGAGGCGACGCGCACGCCCGCCGACGCGCACGCGCTGGCTCTGGGCGCGATAGTTCTCGAAGAAGACGTCCTCGCCGCCCGACGCCCGCGCAAAATTCGCAGTCCGGCCACGGTGTCCGACCCCGAGTGCCGCCAGCCGCCCCGCCGCCTCGCGTTGAGCGGCCTGGGTGCGATGCAGCGGCTCCATCAAGCGGACGGTGAGCGAGCCGAGTATCGGAACGCCGAGCAAGCACCACGAGGCCGAGTTCGACCGAGGTCGAGAGCAGGATGAACGACACGACGATCCAGGCCACGATCGCGCCCGCAAAATCGGGCGAAGCTGTCGTAGGCGCTGCCCATGCGCACGGCGTCGGCCGCGACCGTGTTCACGACGTCACCCGAGGGGATCTCGTCGGTGAGGGCCGTGCCGGTGGTGGTGATGTGCGTACCCACCACCTGAATCGTGCGATACGTCGCGCTCATCCAGTTGGTGACGGCGAGTTGGTGGCGCAGCGATCCACTGACCGCCTGGATGACGCCCAGGACGCACGACCACGAGCGACCCACTTCCAGAGTTGGCCGATCGTTGTGTCGTTCGACGCCCTTGGTCGATGGCCGCACCCGACGGCGAACCAGACGAGGGCCTGGGCCACCATCCAGCCGATGCCAAAGAGCGCGTTGAGGCTCAAGAGCCAGCGCTGATGTCCGGCCAGCCACCGCAAGTAGCTAACGGGCGAATCGGTATTGGGCGTGCCGGGGTCCGCTACCGGCAGTTCGCGGTAGGGCAGATGCGGCACGTCATGTCCTTTCTGATTCGTGTGGTGAGTGGTCAAAGGATGGTGAGTCGACCTGTAAGCGGGGTTCTGTCCACCTTCTTGCGAAGGCTGGGCGGCCATCCATCTCAGCGATCTACCTCGGGAGTGCCTCTGTTACGAGGCGCGCGGGCCGCCTCCCATGTTTGATCTTGCTCCGGGTGGGGTTTACCAAGCCACCGTGGTCGCCCACGGCGCTGGTGCGCTTTTACCGCACCGTTTCACCCTTACCTGTACTCGGTTACCCGAGCCATCGGCGGTCTGTTTTCTGTGGCACTATCCTGCACGTCGCCGCGACTCACATTTCGTGAGCACCCTGCCCTGTGGAGCCCCGACTTTCCTCACCGAGCGTCACCGCCCGGTGCGACCACCCAGTCGACTCACCATCCTGAATAATTTTGGCACATTGACCCACCGGCAACAAGCGACAGTTGTGTTACAAAGCGGTTGGTAGCCTCGCACAATGGCGATGGACGTCGAGACGAGTGACGAAGTCCTCGAAGTCGCCCAGTTCTACCAACTGCTGACCGCCCACCTGGAAGAGGGATTCGGGCGGCGCCGGCCGCGCTGGGTGCGCGGCGAGATCGCCAAGGTCTACGAAAAGGGTCACGTCTACCTCGACCTGGTGGACGCGGGGACGCCACAGCGACACCAAGCGACCCGTGCTCAACGCCCACTGCTGGGCCACGCCGTGGGGACCTCTGAAGAAGCGTCTCGCCGCCGAGGGCGTGGTGCTCCAGGCCGGGATGGTCGTGAACGTCTACGGCTACGTCGACCTCTACGCCCCCCAGGGGCGAATCGGCTTTACCATCACCGACATCGACGTCGAGGGCCTCTTGGGCGACGTCGCTCGACGACGCCAGGAACTCATCGCTCGACTCCTGAGTGAAGGGCTCGTCGACAAGAACAAGCACACCGCGCTCTCCGCGGTTCCTCTGCGCGTGGGTCTGGTGGCGAGCCCCGGAACCGAGGGCTATAACGACTTCACCGGTCAGTTGTTGAACTCGCCCTTCAGCTTTGAGGTCACGCTGGTCAAGACCTTGGTCCAAGGGGAGGGCGCGCCGCCCCAGATCGCAGCCGCGCTCGCCGTGCTCGACGATCACGGCGTCGACATCATCTGCGTGGTGCGCGGCGGGGGATCCAAGGGCGACCTCGCATGCTTCGACGACGAACGCGTCGCCCGGGCGATCGCCCACTGCACGACGCCCGTGTTTACGGGAATCGGCCACACGGGAGATGAGTCGGTCGCCGACCTGATGGCTCACACGCGCGCCATTACGCCCACCAAGCTTGGGGAGGAAGTTGTCGCCATCGTGGCGCGATGGTACGAGTCGAACGTCGAGGAGCCAGCGCGTCGACTCCTCGAGTACTCGGGCGACGTATTGGACGAGGCCTCGACCTACCTGTCCGAGCGCCGCCGCACCATGATGTTCGCGGTGCGTGACCGGCTGCGTGGCGAAGAGCGACACTTGGCCACGACCCGAGACCGCCTCGTCGTTCAGGGCCGAGCCGTCCTGCGTTCGGCGGAACTCATGCTCCAATCGAATCGCCAGCTCCTGGTCGCCTACGACCCCGCTCGTCGTCTCGCTCAGGGATGGTCGGTGGTCACGAACGCCCAGGGCGCGGTCGTAAGGTCTCTGAGGGATATCGGCGTCGGCGACGACGTGGACGTTCGTGTGAGCGACGGAACCTTCGGCGCCCACGTAACACAAAAGGAGACGACGTGAGCGTGAATGAGTGGAACGATGCGGCTGATGAGCTCAACGCGATCGTTGCGTCATTCGATGAGGGTGAGGTATCGGTCGACGAGCTCTTCGCCAAGCTCGAGCGCGCGACCGCGATCATCGAGGCCCTCGAGGAGCGACTAGCCCTCACGAAGGCCAAGGTGGAAGAGTTGACCCCGCGTATTAGTCGAATCATTGAGGACGAATGAACGAACACCTGTACTTCCGTCAGTTTCTGTCCGGCAGTGACTTTGCGGTGGGCGACGCGGTCGCGCTCTCGATGCGTAACTTCACGTACGCGATTGGCGATCGGCGTAGCGGTGAGGCCGTCTTGGTCGACCCCGCCTACCGACCCCAAGAACTCTTGGACGCCCTCGCCGAGGACGGGATGATCTTGGTGGGTGTCATTGCGACGCACTCCCACCCCGATCACATCGGGGGCACCTTCATCGGCAACCAGCGCATTGCCGGCGTGGCGGAGTTGATGGAACTCAGTGACGTTCCGGTCCACGTGCAGGCCGAAGAGGTCTGGTGGATCACCGAACGCACCGACATCAAACCCAGTGCGCTCGTGGCGCACGAGAGTGGTGATCAGGTGCGCGTCGGCGAGATCGATCTCACGCTGATCCACACCCCCGGACACACGCCCGGTAGTCAGTGTGTGCTGGTGGACGGTCGACTGTTGAGTGGTGACACGCTGTTCGTTGACGGCTGCGGACGCGTGGACTTTCCCGGGGGCGACGCCGGAGAGATGTATCGCACGCTGACCGAGCGACTCGCGCCGATGGCGGACGAGACGGTGGTGTTTCCTGGCCATAAGTACTCGCCCGAGGCGTCACTCTCGCTCGGCGCGATACGTGCGCGCAATCGGGTCTTTGCGCCAGCCACTCGTGAGCAGTGGCTCACGATCTTTGGCTCGTCGTGAACCCACTAGGCCCCGACGACCACGTCGTGGTCGTGGGTGCTGGCTTGGCCGGCTGGCGCTTCGCCGAGATCCTGCGCCAACTGGGGTACCGGGGGGCAGTGACCATCGTGGGAGACGAGGCGCACGCGCCCTACGACCGGCCCCCGCTGTCCAAGCAGATCCTTTCGGGCAAGTGGGACCTCGACAAGGCAACCCTCGCCACACCGGTGAAGCTCGAGACGGCGGGAGTGAATCTACGTCTGGGTCGGCGCGTCGTGGGCTTGGACGCGGCGGCCACAGGGGTCGAACTTGACGACGGGACGCAGATCTCTGGTACGCACGTCGTGGTGGCGACCGGCACGCGCGCACGGTCGCTGAGTTTCGCCGGTAGCGGACCCCTGCTGACGCTGCGCACCGCCGATGACGTCACGCGTCTCAATGAGACAGTGTCGCGCCTCGCGCCCGGAACCGCGTTCGCGGTGATTGGTGGCGGATTTGTGGGAGCCGAGGTGGCGACGTCGCTCGCCGCACGGGGTCTTCGCCCCGTCGTTCTCGAAGCGGCCGAGCGCCCGCTGGTCGGGGTGGTCGGCGAAGAGGCATCAGAGTGGCTCGCGCGCCTTGCCCCCGCGGCGGGCATCGAACTGCGCACTCGCCAGCACATCCGCGACATCCTCACCGCCAAGGCCTCGTACTTCATCGAGTTCGACGAAGGACCGGCGCTAGAGGTGGGAGCGGTGATTGCAGCCATCGGTTCTGCCCTCGACCTCGGGTGGCTGGAAGGCTCGGGACTCCTCCTCGACGAGGGCGTACGGGTCGATGAGAACCTCCAAGCGGCCCCAAACGTCGGAGCGATCGGCGACGTGGCGCGATTCGCGTACCGCGGGGGAGGCGAGCTCGAGCACATCCGCGTTGAGCACTGGCAGGTCGCGGCCGATCACGCGTGGCATCTCGCGCACTACTGGATGGGTGAAGCAGCCAAGCCCGCCGTGCCGTACTTCTGGTCCGACCAGTACGGCAAGAAGATTCAGATGCTCGGGCACCCGCGCGCTGAGGATGAGGTCGTACGGGTCTCGGGTAGCGACGAGGAACTCAAGTGGCTGGCCCTGTACGTGCGCAATGGTCTCGTGACCGGCATTCTCGGCCTGAACAACCCGAGGGGCCTCGCCACGTCCAAGGTTCTCCTCGATGACGTCACGACGATCGACGACGCTCTCGCGCGCGGGCCCTGGGCCGCCTAGAACGACACCGCCGAGAGTTCGGGAATCGTTCGCGCAGCCCGCTCGACACTTTGGAGCCAGTGAGAGCGCAGCGACTCGCGCGTTGACTGGTCGAGCGAAGGAGACGCGACGAAACCGGGTGACCACAGAGACTCCACGTCTTCGAGGCTGAGGTGACCTGCACCGACGAGGGCCATGAGCCCGGCCCCCCGCGTGGTCGCTTCACGTTCCGACGAGACCTCGCAGACGCGACCGGAAAAGTCCGCGAGGCGTTGGACGAAGAATCGATTCGCACTCATGCCGCCATCGAGACGGACCTCGGTGAGCGGTGATCCCACCTCGGATTCGGCAGCGTCGATCAGGTCCGCACCCCGCTGGGCCACACCCTCGAGGACCGCACGCGCCAGGTGCGCGCTGCTCGATCCTCGGGTGAGGCCAAAGAAGCCGCCGCGTGCCCCGAAGTCCCACCACGGCGTGCCCAGGCCCGCGAACGCGGGCACAAAATCGACACCGTCGGTGGAGTTGACCGAGGCCGCGAGTTCGCCGCTGGCCGCTACGTCACTGATGATCGCCAGGTCGACCAGCCACTGCACGCACGATCCGGCGCTGAAGACAATGCCCTCGACCCCCCACGTGATGGCGTCGTTCTGACTGCGCATCACCATGGGGTAGCAGCCCGAGTGGTTTCGTCCCAGCGAGTTGGGAGCGCTCGCCGGGTGAATCACGTCGAGGATGCCGCCCGTACCGAAGGTGATCTTCGCCTGGGAGATTCCACAGGACTGGCCGAAGAGCGACGCGGGTTGATCACCCACCAGCGCCGTCAACGGAGGAGAGCCGGGTAGGGCGCGCGCCGCGCCCACGGGGCCGATCGTGTCGACGAGATCCGGCAGGCCAACCTCCGCGATGCCCAGGAGGCCGAGTGCGCGTTCGTCCCATCGCGCGACCGTCGTGTCGACGAGCCCACTGACGCAGGCGTTCGAGCGATCCGAGACGTAGACCTCACCGTCACTCAGGTGCCACGCGAGCCACGTCTCCAATGTCGCGAATCGCAGTTCGCGCGCGGGGCGACCGGACTGTTGGAGAAGCCACTTGATCTTGGTCGCGGACTGATTGGGTGCCAGGGCCAGTCCTTCGCCCTGGAGGATCAGGCAGTCCACGACAGTGCGCAGGTCCTGCCAACTAAGCGCCGGTCCGACGGGAGTAGCGCTGCGGGGCTCGAAGACCACCGTGGTCGCGCGCTGATTGGTGATCCCCACGCAGTCGCAGCCCCCGGCGTCTTGCAGGGTCTGGTGCGCGAGTTCGAGGGTCGTGGTGGCGATCTCTGCGGGATCTAACTCGACTTCGCCTGGATGAGGATTCGCAACGTGCAGCGCTCGCTGGTGGACGCAACTGACCGTGCCACTCTCGTCGACCAACGCCGTGCGCAGCGACGAGGAGCCGACGTCGATGGCAAGCGCCCTCACCACGGGTCGGCTCCCAAACCGAGGACCCCGGGGTTCATGATGCCCTCGGGATCGAGCAAACTCTTGATGTCAGCCAAGAGGCCAAAGGAGTCGCCGAGTGCGCTCTTGACGAAGCGCGCACGGTTACGACCGATCCCATGGTGGTGACTGATCGCACCTCCGAGTGCCATCACTTCGGCCATCGCCACGTCCCACGCGCTTCGGTAGAACGAATCGGCGTCGTTCGACTGTCCGGCGAAGGTGAAGTAGAGACACGCTCCGTCGTCGTACGCGTGCGACTGGTGGACCGACACGACGTACATCCCCTCGAGCGCGCGCAGCGAGTCGCTGACTCCCCGGTGGAGCAAGGGCAGAATCGACCAAGGTCCGGCGACCTCGATCGTGTCTACCGCGACGCCGCGCCCCCACAGGGGAGCGAGGGCACCGACGTCGTTGCGTCGCTCGAGCCACCGTTCGACGAGCGCCGACTCGCGGGTTTCGGCCGACGAGCACTCCTCGTCCACCACGGCCATCGTGGCGTCCACCATGTGCGGGTCGCCCTCGTCGAGCACGATCAACGCGCAGTCGGCCAGATCGAAGTGGCGCGTCGACTCTGATTCGTCGTAGAGGCGCAGGACCGCGGGGCGCGCGCCGCGCTGGAGAATGCGACGACATGCCTCCAGGCCGTCGGCGAAGGTCGAAAAGGAGTAGGCGCGGCGTCGGTGGTAGTGGGCGCGACGTCGCACCAAGAGAGTCGCCTCGGTGATGACCCCCAGGGTTCCCTCGGAACCGATGAAGAGCCGCGCGAGTTCTGGTCCGACGGCCTCGCGCGGTCCCCGCCCGCCGAAATGCACCACCTCGCCACTGGCCAGGACCACGGTGAGCGCACGCACCAGATCGTCGATGGTGCCGTAGCGATTCGAGAATTGGCCGGCCCCGCGACTCGCGATCCAGCCGCCCACGGTGGCGAGATCGAAGGACTGTGGAAAGTGCCCCACGGTAAAGCCGTGAACGTTGAGGAACTCTTCGAGGTCCGGGCCAAAGACGCCTACCTCAACGCGTACGGTGCCGGAGACCTCGTCGAGGTCAAGTATCCGACTGATAGCAGTGAGGTCGAGGGCGATGCCGCCGGTCACGGGCGTGGCGCCACCGACCACGCTGGAACGACCGCCCTGAGGTGTGACGGCGAGACGGTGCGCAGTCGCGATGCGCAGAGTCGCTTGGACATCGGCGGTACTGGTGACTCTCACGACGGCCGACGGCCAGTTCTCAACGCGACCGGCCGCCACCTCGGGGATGAGCCGGGGCCACCAATCTCTCGAGTGGTTCGCGCGTTCGATCGTCGAGGTGTCGACCTCGAGTCCAGCCATCGACAGTTCCCTGACGAGGGCGCTCGACAGAGGGTCGGGTGCGTCGAGGTCGACCGGGTAGGCGTTGGGCATCGTGGGCTCGCTCACGCGAGCTGCAGTCCGGCCGCGGCGAACTCGACGTTCGCCATCGAGAGGTACGCGTCGACTTCACGACGAATGTCGTCCTCGTTCCAACCAAGTATCGGCGCAACGAGCCGCGCTACTGACTCAGCCCCCTGCGCGGTGGTGCGGGCATTCTGCAAGTGGGCGCGACTGCGTCGCGTGAGCAGGTCGATGAGTGAACTCACCATCTCGTGACCCGCGCTGTAGACGAACTCGGCCGCGAGGTAGGGCTGATCAGCTAGGGGTACATCCGCGAGCGAGGGATCGTTATCGATCAGCGTCAGGATCTCTTGGGCCTGCTCGCCGAAGCGCCGGTACAGGTGCGTCTCGAGTTCGTTGGAGGGACGCCACTCTCCCACGCCGAAGAGGGCCAGAGACTTCGTGCGTACCCGTCCGAGAGGAGAGACGTAGGGAGAGAGGGCGTCCACGGCATCTTGGGCCATCTGGCGATATGTCGTCCACTTCCCACCCGTGACATGCATGACACCGTCACGCGAGTCGCTCACGCGATGTCGGCGCGACAGGTCGGCCGTGCGCTCGCTAATCGTGCGTCCGGATTCCGGGGCGAGGAGTGGACGAAGTCCGGCCCACACGCCCGTCACGTCGTCGACGCCGAGATTAGATGACGTGGACGCGTTCACCGCACTCAGCAAGTAGGCGACGTCGTCGGGCGCGCACAGCGGTTCGTCCAGCGAGCCCTCGTAGGCGGTGTCCGTTGTGCCCACGTAGGTGTAGGGCGCGTCGACGAACGGCACAACGAAGACATTGCGTCGATCGTTGGGCACGTTGAACACGGCCGCCACGTCGGCGGGCAGTCGAGACGACGAGACACTGACGTGCACGCCCTTGGCCGGAGTGATGCGATGAGACGTGCGGTGCTCGGCCATGGTGAACACGTTGTCGGCCCATACCCCCGTCGCGTTGATCACCGAGAGCGTCGCAATCTCGAACTCGTCGCCTGAAAGTTCGTCGCGAATGCGCAGCGCCTGGACGCGGCCCGCGTCATTCTTCACCACGTCAAGAGCTCGCGCGTAGGTGGCGA
Organism: uncultured Acidimicrobiaceae bacterium; assembly: GCA_963839255.1. Lineage (GTDB taxonomy): Bacteria > Actinomycetota > Acidimicrobiia > Acidimicrobiales > RAAP-2 > RAAP-2. The sequence continues at coordinate 134,644 of CAWIUH010000007.1, read as the reverse complement.
CCTGGGCACCGTAGGAGAGCGCGGCGGTCTTGGCGAGCACGAGAGCTACGCGCGCGTCGTCGCCGCGCGCGTCGTAGTAGAGGAAGCCGGCTACGAGGCGATCGGTGCGCAGCGTCGGCAGATGGGCGATGGCTTCGTCCGCCGTGATACGCCGATAGCGGTGTCCGATGCGCCATCCGCCGCTCAGGTCGTAGATGCGCAGGGCGGTTGCGTAGCCCTTGACGAGCGCTCGGGACGCCACGCCGTTCGTGCCAAAGAGCGGGATGAGAAACGGGAGCGGTTCGACGAGATACGGCGCATTGCGCAGGAGTCGTTGACGTTCGCGAAGGTTCTCGTAGACCAGGCGGAACTCTTTTTGCTGGAGATATCGCAGGCCGCCGTGGACCATCTTGGACGACTTGGAACTCGTGCCCGAGGCGATATCGCCGCGATCAATGAGCGCGACGCGCAGCCCGCGCGACGCTGCGTCCAGTGCGACACCGGCGCCCGTCATGCCCGCGCCGATCACGACGACGTCAAAGGTGGAACTGGCCATCGCGCGCAAGGAAGCGCCGCGCTCGAAAGTGGTCACCCCGCAATGTTGGCACAGGCCCTCGCAGTAACTTGCTGGGTATGAACTTTGACTTCTCACCCGAGATGGAGGAACTGCGTCGCAGCGTGCGCCGCCTCGCCCAGACCAAGATCAAGCCGCGCGCCCGGGAGATCGATACGACGGGGGAGTACCCCCAGGACATCTTCGAGGAGTTGCAGCGCGCCGACATGCTGGGTCTGTGCATTCCCGAGGAGTACGGGGGTTCGGGCGCGGGCATCACCGGCCTGGCGATCGCCATTGAGGAGGTCACCAAATACTCCAACGTGATCGGTCTGATGCTGTTGCTCACGCGACTGCCCACGGGGCCCATCATGATTGCTGGCAACGAGGAGCAAAAGCAGAAGTATCTGCCCGGCATCGCCAACGGCACCCAGCGCGCGGCGTTCTGTTTGAGCGAACCGGGTGCGGGATCGGATGTGGCCGGTATGCGCACCCACGCGGCTCCCGATCCCGACGTGGAAGACGGCTTCGTCCTCAACGGCACGAAGTGCTGGATCTCCGGGGGGGTGCAGGCCGACTGGTTTGTGGTCTTCGCCAAGATCGGCGACCCGACTCTGCGTCAGCACCGCAACATCTTCGGCTTCATCGTGGCGGCCGACTCGCCTGGCGTGACGCGTCCGCGAGTCGATCAGAAAATGGGCGTCAAGGGCATCGATACCACCGAGATTGTCCTGGAGAACGTCAAGGTCGGTCCCCACGACGTCATCGGCGGTGGTTTCCTGCTGGCCATGCAGTCGCTCAACGCGATGCGTCCGATCGTGGCGGCCCGGGGACTCGGTCTCGCCGAGGGTGCACTGATGTACGCCACGGACTACGTGAAGCAGCGAGAGGCCTTTGGACAGACGATCGCGGACTTTCAGGGCATCCGCTGGGAGATCGCCAAGTGCGCCACCGACATCGAGGCCGCCCGTCTCTTGACGTATCGCGCCGCCTGGCTGGCCGACCACGGCCTCTACTCAAAGGAACACGTGCCGATGCTCTCGATGGCCAAGTACTACGCGACCGAAGTGGCCGTGCGGACGTCGGGCTTGGCGGTGCAGTTACTCGGAGCGGCCGGCTACATGCACGATCACCCCGTCGAGCAGTACTACCGCGACGCGAAGCAACTCACGATTGTCGAAGGCACGAGCCAGGTGCAACTCAACCTGATCGGTCAAGGCGTGGTGCACCACGACCTGTGGTGGGACTAGGGCGAGTCACTCAATATTGACGACGGGGCAGGTCAGGGTGCGCGTGATTCCCGGAACCTTTTGGATGGCCCCGACGATGAACTTGCCTAGATCGTCGACGCTGCCAGCCTCGCAGCGCACGATGACGTCGTAGGGGCCAGTTACTTCAAAGGACTCCAACACGCCCGGTACGGCGCGGGTGGCGAGTACGACTTTTTCGCTCGAACCAATTTCCGACTGAATCAGGATGTACGCCTGCACCGACATGAGAAGCCTTTCTCTTCGCTTGCTCCCATACTGCCCGTTTTTGGCTCGATGCGCTAATCCGGTCGCCGCGAACTACCCATATGCCACTGATGACAAAACTCGCAGCGATAGACCCCGAGTTCGGCCCCGTTGAGCGTCCAGGCCAGTTGCGCCGCGCTTTTCGCTTCGCGTTCCGTGCGGTAGGACTTCTTGGGTGAGCCTTCGCGCGTGACGTGCGAGGAGACCCGACCGGTGGAGTGGGTGGGGATGCGCGGGCGTCGGCGTCGGGCCTTCATGGCTACCTAACGTAACGTGATCTCGTTAAATTTAGTTCGTGACGATCCAAACGCAACCCAACGTTGTCGTCGAGTCGACGGTCGAAACTGACGAGGGAGACCACGAGCGCTTCACCCATTTGGTGCTGGAGGGCTACACGCCCAAGGACGGTGAATTCGTGGCGCTGGGCAACTCGGTCGTCGACGGCATGATCAACGCCACCCCGGTGATGGCGCTGTGCGGCAAGGTCTGGGTCCCGGGCCGCGACCCTGCGAAATTCCCGCTCTGTCCGACGTGCAGGGAGATTGCCCTCGGCCTGGGCTGGTCGCTGCCGGGCACGTAAGCCGTTTTCGAACATCGCCGCGCGGGCGCGCCGTTAGAGTCGATGTCACAATGAAACGCGCCCTGGCTCTGCGTCATCACGTGGAAGATCACCCCGGACTCGTGGGCGAAGCGTTCGTGGCGCGCGGCTACGACGTGGACGTCGCGATGATCGATGAGCTCCAGCGCGCCCCTTCGCTCGAGGGCTACGACACCCTCATCATCCTGGGTTCGAAGAGCGCGGTCTACGACGTGGAGCACGAGTCGGCCTGGTTTCGCCACGAACTCGCCCTCATTGCTGAGGCCGATGCGCGCGGACTACCAATCCTGGGTATCTGCTTTGGCGCACAGGCGTTGTGCCACTTCTTTGGTGGCACGGTGCGCCGAGCCGACCAAGAAGAGCTGGGTTGGTACGAAATTGACGTGCGAGAGGGCGTCGAACTGCCGGTCGGTCCGTGGCTGGAGTTTCACTTCGATGAGTGCGTGTTGCCCGAGATGGCCGAGGTCTGGGCGACGACTCCTCGCGCGGTCCAGGCCTTCGTTGTGGGTCCGCACCTCGCGGTGCAGTTTCACCCTGAGGTAGACGACGTGCAACTCAAGGACTGGCTGTCGGCCGACGAAGATGACGTGCGCGACTTTGGCATCGACGTTGACGCGCTGATCGCTCGCACGGCCAACGAGACACCGGCGGCGCGAGTGCGCGCCCAGGAACTGGTCGATCTGTTTTTGAGCCGCGCTGGCTAGCCGGTGCGTTCCGACGACGAACTTCTAACGATTCGCATCGAGCGACCCGCCACGGGGGGTGGGGTCGGCCGCGCGCCCGATGGCCGCGTCAGCTTTGTGCGCAACTCACTCGTGGGTGAGCTCGTGCGAGTACAGGTGACCGAGGCGACGTCGAAGTTCTACCGTGGCGAGGCGATCGAGGTTCTCGAACCTAGTCCGGACCGCGTGTCGCCCCCCTGTCCGTACGCCCATCCGTTCGGTTGTGGCGGCTGTGATCTGCAACACGCGGACGCGCGCGCGCAGGTCGAGTGGAAGAGCGCACTGGTCGCCGAGCATTTGAGGCGGATCGCGGGCGTTGAGTGGGACGTCGAAATGGTCCCCGGATCGTTGGGGCAAGCCACCCGGACCCGACTTCGCTGTGCAGTCGATGAGCAAGGTCATCTATGCCTGCGAAAGGCACGCACCAATGACCTCGTGCCCATCGAGTCCTGTTGGGTGGCGCAGCACGCATTTGACGTGGCGTTCTCGCACCCGTGGCCCGGAGTGCAAGAAGTGGAACTCCGGGCGATCGGTGACGGTGAGCCCTTCGCCGTGACGCGCAGCGGTCGCGACGCGTATGCGCCGGTAGAGGTGCGCTCGCTCGCCGGTGCGCCGCTCGATCCATCGACTCACTCGCGCGTGGGCGTGGGCAATCACGTCTATCGCGTGGGGCCGCGATCGTTTTGGCAGTCGCACCGTGACGCGCCAACGATCTTGAGCGACACGGTCATGGATTTGGTGCGACTCGACGTGGGCGACGACGCCGTGGATCTTTATAGCGGCGTGGGACTCTTTAGTGTTCCACTGGCCCGGCGCGTGGGTGATCATGGCCGAGTCGTCGCCGTGGAGTCCTCTCCTTACGCCGTGCGCGACGCGCGTGAGAACGCGACGGGACTTCGTCACGTCAAAGTGCGCGAGTGGTCGGTGACGCCGCGTGCGGTGAACGACACCGTGCGCGAAGATTCAGTGGTGGTTCTTGACCCGCCCCGACAAGGCCTCGCCCGAGGAGTCGTTGATGCGCTCGCCGCACGGCGCCCGCGACAGGTGGTGTACGTATCGTGCGACGCGGCGACGTTCGCGCGCGACCTTAAAAACTTCTTAGGTCACGGGTTTGTCCTAAGTGACCTGCGAGTATTTGATCTCTTCCCGATGACTGAACACGTCGAGATCGTAGCGAACCTTGACAGCCCGACCTAAAAGGTAGATAGTGCTGGTGGAGGGACAAATAACCTAGACCCTTAAGGGGGCTGAGTATGTCGATCAAGTTAGATCATCACCACCGCGTCACCGCACAGAAACTGTTCTGTCACCCGTTGAACCACAACATTCAATGGCACGACGTCTGTTCTCTGTTAGCCCGCTTCGGCGAAGTCCATGAGACTCACCGCGGCAACTGGGCCATCACGGTTGAGGGCGAAACTGTCTCGTTCGGATCGACTCGCACGCGCGAGCTCACCGAAGACCAGGTGGTGAGAGTTCGAAACTTTCTTCGATCCTTCGGACTTACGAAAGACGCTTTGAGCGCAGCCTGAGCACTACTCTGGCGCGATGTCCGCGCGCCTCGTTGTGTTGCTTCCGCCGTCACAGGGCAAGGCGACGGGCGGTCAGCGGCGCTTAAGGCATGGTCGGTTTGACGACACGCTCGCCCACCAGCGCGGTGCGGTGAAGCTCGCGCTGAAGTCCTTTCTGAGTGACGCCTCGCAGAGAGAACTGGAGGCAACGTTTGGCGCTCGTGGTCCGTTGCTGGAGCGGACCGTATCGGCGGCACGGGTCTTTATCGAGGGCGGCGCACCCTTACTTCCCGCGTGGCGCCGCTACCAGGGGGTCGTTTGGAACTACCTGAGCCCGGAAACGCTCACTCCTGCGGCGCGTCGTCGAATTCTTGTCCCTTCAGGCCTCTATGGACTCGTCACCGGTGAGGATCTCGTCGCCGACTATCGCGTGAAGATGAACGCGAGTCTGCCGGGCCTGGGAGTGCTCGCTCGGTATTGGCGGCCCCACGTTACGGCCGCGCTCGCTCGACGCGGCGCCCCGCGCCACCATTGTGAATTTGCTGCCCCACGAACACGCCGCGAGCGTTGACTGGACGAGAGTCGAAAGGAAGAGCCGTGTGCTCAACGTCCGCTTTGTGGCGGCCGATGAGTCGCGAGCGGTGGGCCACGACGCTAAAGCCATCAAGGGGAAGTTGGCAGGTGCGGTGCTGCGTGACGGACTTGCGGCCTTTGACGTGGAGAGACGACTGGGTTGGACGATCGAGCGGCGCGGAGACGTCGTGATCGCGCGAGCACCGCTCACCCGCGAGATCGGAGTGACGTTCTAAGTTGTAACGATGGAAGAAGGAACGGTCGTCATCGAACAGCAGTTGCGATCGTCGTGGATCTCGGCAGTCATTGGCGGCATCGCTTTCCTGTACATCGTGTTAGCCACCATCTTCTTGGAAAGCGCTTCGTCCATCCCCGTAGTGGCGCTCATTCTTGTTCTCTGCGCCTTCGCCCTTCAGGTGTTTGCGATTGTGATCTTCTTGCGGGTGGTGGTGCGAGTCGTTCAGGTCGAGTCCGGTCGATCCCTCGTCGTCGCGTATGGTCCCGGCGGACACATTCGTCAAGTCTTCGAGTCATTTGAGATCGAGTCCGCACGGGTGCGAGAGCTCTCGTTCACTCAGATGGGGGGCTTTGGGTACCGCGGCAGCTTGCGCCTCTTGCGCCGCGCCGCCCTCTCAACGCGACGAGGCGACGCGTTGGAAGTCGATCTCACGCGAGGTCGGAAATTCTTTGTGACAGTCGACGATCCCGCTGACTATGTGGGTGCTCTGGGCAAGACCTAGTAGGTCGTTCTCGCTCATCGCGTTATTTAAATGGGGACAAATACTCGAAACTCGTTGCCGTCGGGATCGAGCATCTCGAGGACTCCGTTCTCGAGACTTCGCGCTAGCGATGCGCCCAGAGCGATCAGGCGCTCCACCTCGTCGCGCGGGGCGGACTTGTCGTTCGGGGTAATGGATAACTGAAGTCGGTTGTTTCCGTGTTTGGGTAGAAGTGGGGGGCCACTCCAGGTGATCATCGGTCCGGTGCCACCGGGGTCGCGGATCGCGGTCTCCTCGTTCTGATCCCAGATGAGGGGCCACCCAAGCACTTTGCTCCAGAAGTAGCCCGTCTCTTTGGTGCCGTCGCAGTTGATCGCCCCGAGCCGCGGGCAGTCGGCGAGGAAAGTGTTGGCAGGATCAATGACGCATAGCTCGTTGCCTTCCGGGTCAGCGAGCACGACGTGCGACTCCTCCGGACCCTGACCGACGTCACAGTGGGTCCCGTTCAATTCCAGTAACTGGTGGACGGTCGCGGATTGGTCCTCCTGCGAAGTGGTAGTGAGGTCCAGGTGATTGCGGTTTCGTGCTCGCTTTTCGTTTTCCGTGGGGACGAACATGATGGGAACGCTCGCGTCGTCCGTGGGCACCAGAACGGTTACGTGTTCGTCGAGGCGTGGTTCCCAGCCCAGGGCCGTGGACCAAAACGTGGCCAGTTTTGCTGGATCGCGGGCGAGAAACGTGAGGGCTAGGAGCCGCGAGGTCACGAGTGAACTCCAATCTCTGGCATCGAAAGCGCGCCGGTCCCGAAGGACCGGCGCGTTCCCATCTGGTGGAGGTGGGGGGTAACGAACCCCCGTCCGTCAGTTTCTGAGTGAACCTTCTCCGAGCGCAGCTGACAGTTGATTGTCGGGAGCCTCACCAGTGTCAGCGCCGGTGGCGTTCCGTAGATGGCTGAAGTGTCCCCGCGCGATCACCAACGAACCTCGCGGGTAAGCCTTACTTTTATGACACCCGTTATCTAAACCGTAAGGCAGGGTCTAGGCGGATGTTGCTACCTAAGCAGCAAACGCAAGCTGAGGCTTGGCGTTTATTTTGTGTTTCCGGCTCTTTAACGTGGTTCCGGAGACCACGGCTCGCTTCTTTCACCAAGACGACTCACGTCGAATCAATTCACCCCCAGTGGGACTGCACGGTCGTTTTGACCGCGGATCAAGCCTACCGGTAGGAGAGAATGCGCGGTGCTTAGCCGTCGGCGTACTTCTCGCGCTGGCGCGCCGCACGGGCCATATCGCGCTCGGCGTCACGTTTCGCGATGGCCTGGCGGCGATCTTGCTTCTGGCGCCCGCGCGCGAGTGCCAGTTCGACCTTGGCTCGACCATCCTTGAAGTACAGCTTCAAGGGCACGATTGTCAGCGACTGGGTGGCCGCCTCCTTTTGGAGGCGCTCTAGTTCGAAGCGGTGCACGAGGAGTTTGCGTTTGCGATCCGGGTCGTGACTCCCGAAGCCCACCGCGTACACCCAAGGCGGAATGTGCATCTGGTAGAGCCACAGTTCGTCGTTGTCGACCCGGGCGTAGCTCTCAGCGATCTGGGCCCGCCCTTCGCGCAGGGACTTGACCTCCGAGCCCACGAGCACGATGCCGCACTCCATGGTGTCGAGGATCTCGTAGTCGTGGCGGGCGCGACGATTCGAGGCGACCACGCGGTCGCCCACGACGTCTTCGCGACTTTTCGCGCGACGCTGCTGCATCTGCTTGGCCCGAGCCACTTGGACAGCGTAGTGACGTGACCGTGAACAAGCCGTACTGGTTAGGGTGGCCTCGTGCTGACGATGAGCGTGGACCAACGCGACGCGATGGTCGCCACATGTATCCGCGCGCTGCCCAACGAAGGTTGCGGGCTACTCATGGGCACTCTCGAGGGCCTCGTGCACGACGTGATCGCGAGCCCCAATGCCGCCGACTCGGCCAGGGTCTACGAGATTGATCCCACCGTCGTACTCGGTGCCGCTCGTCGCGCGGACGCCGAGGGCCTCGAGGTGATCGGCGTCTTTCACTCTCACACCCACTCTGAGGCCTACCCGAGTCCGACCGACGTGTCCCAGGCTCCCGACCCGTCGTGGCACTACGTCTTGGTCTCCCTGGCACCGTCGCCGGCCGACGTTAGGAGCTATCGCATCGTGAACGGTGAGGTCGCTTCGGAAGTCATCGACCTGACGGACGGCTGAATTCTTCGCCACCTCGGGTGGACGCAACTTTTTGGACACGGCGTGACAGCCAGACGCTATTGTTGACTTAGCAGGTCATATATACATCGAAAAGTCGAAAGTGGGCGCTATGTCGGCTGTACTGCGAATACCTACCGTGCTTCGTCCCGCCATGGGCGGCGAAAGCGTGATCGCCGTGGAAGGCGACACCGTGGGTGAGGTGTTCTTGCGACTGACCAACCTCTATCCGGAGATCAAGGGCCAGATTCTCAACGAAGACGGCACCCTGCACCGGTTTCTCAACGTGTACGTCAACGACGATGACGTGCGCTACATCGGGGGCGTCCAAGCGTCGGTGGAGCACAACGACGAGATCACGTTGCTGCCCGCGGTCGCTGGTGGCGCCTGGTAGTGACGCGCTACGCGTCGGTTCTCGATCTCATCGGTTCGACGCCCGTCCTGGACGTCAGCGCACTCTCTCCTAATCCTCGCGTTGCGATCTGGGCGAAACTCGAAGGCCGCAATCCAGCCGGTTCGGTCAAGGATCGCGTCGCCCTGTCTTTAGTGGAGGCGGCGGAGCGCGACGCTCGCCTGATTCCGGGTCGTGCGGGTCAGATCCTGATCGAGCCGTCCTCGGGCAACACCGGCATCGCCCTGGCCCTGGTGTGTCGGCTACGCGGCTATCACCTCAAGGTTGTGTTGCCGACCAACGTCTCACCCGAGCGTCGCCAGCTGCTCGAGGTCTTTGGTGCCGAGATCATCGACTCTCCTGGCACCGAGGGATCAAACGGTGCGGTTCGACTCGCTCAATCGCTCTCGGCAGCGAATCCCGAGTGGGTCTTCTTGTATCAGTACGCCAACCCAGCCAATCCACTCGCCCACTATCACTCGACCGGGCCCGAGATACTCAAGGACGTTCCCGAGATCACGCACTTCGTCGCGGGACTCGGCACCTCGGGCACGTTGATGGGGGTGGGTCGTTACCTCAAGGAACAGCGACCCGAGATTCAGGTCTGGGCCGTGGAGCCGCCCAGCGGCGAAATCGTGGACGGACTGCGCAGTCTCGATGACGGGTACGTACCGCCGATCTTCACGGACAATCACGGCGAAGAGCTCCTTGACCGCAAGGTGATCGTGCGACCACGCGAGTCGGTGGAGTGGACACGGCGCCTCAGTGAACTTGGACTATTCGTGGGTCTCTCGTCGGGTGCGGCTATGGCGGGGGCCGTGAAGTGTGCGGCCAACATCCCCGACGACCAAGACGCCGCGATCCTGGTCATCATGGCCGATGACGGGTGGAAGTACCTTTCGACCGGGGCCTGGAGCGACGATCTGGACGACGTGGTCGAACGAGCGAAGTCCACGATCTACTTTTAACGCGCGGACGATTTCCACTACCGTGGAGCGGCGCCGCGGTGCAAGACGAGGAGAATGATGCCCCAACTACGTGCAGATGGTCGTGCACTCGACGAAGCCCGACCTCTCACCTTCGAGCGAGACTTCACCGACATGGCGGCCGGCTCGGTGCTCGTGAGTTTCGGGCGCACTCGCGTCCTGTGCACCGCCTCAGTCGACACCGACATTCCTCGCTGGCTGAAGGGCAAAGGACAGGGCTGGGTGAGCGCGGAGTATTCGATGCTGCCTGGTTCCTCGCCCGAGCGCGCGACTCGCGAAGCCGCCAAGGGCAAGCAGTCGGGTCGCACGCAGGAGATTCAGCGTCTGATCGGCCGATCGCTGCGCGCCGTGACACGTCTCGAACTGCTGCCCGACGTGCAGATTCTGGTCGACTGTGACGTGCTCCAGGCCGACGGCGGGACGCGAACCGCCTCGATCTGCGGAGGGTACGTCGCGCTGCACGACGCCATCACGCGCCTGGTCATGGCGGGGAGAGTTACCGAGCACGCGCTCAGCGACTTGGTCGCCGCGGTGTCAGTGGGGATTGTCGGAGGCGTGGCGATGCTGGATTTGCCGTACGAAGAAGACGTGCGTGCCGATACCGACATGAACGTGGTCATGACTGGCTCGGGCCGATTCGTCGAAGTCCAGGGCACGGCCGAGCACGCGCCGTTCGATCGCAGTGAACTTGATGCGCTCTTGGACCTGGCCGCGCTCGGCATCGCACGAATTCACGACGCCCAGCGAGAGCTTCTCGCGAACCCGCCCGCCCCGCGCTGATGGCCTCGTTCGTGCTGGCCACGGCGAACGAGCACAAAGCCCGAGAGATGCGCCAAATCCTCGAGCCTCTCGGGATCGATCTTCTGTCGCGCCCGGATGACGTCGATGACGTTGATGAGACTGAGGCAACTCTCGAGGGCAACTCGCTCCTCAAAGCTCGCGCCCTAACCCGTGCGACGGGGCTGCCCGCGATCGCCGATGACACGGGACTGTTCATTGACGCGCTCGATGGGCGACCCGGCGTCTACAGCGCTCGTTACGCCGGAGAACACGCGAGCTTCGCTGACAACGTGCACAAAGTTCTGCGCGAGCTCGACGGCGTTGACACAGCCCAGCGCAACGCTCACTTTTGTTCGGTGATCGCGATCACGTTTCCCGACGACACTGCATGGTGGGTCGACGGTGTCCTTGACGGACGCATCCTCTTCTCCCCAATCGGCGAAGGAGGCTTTGGGTACGACGCCATCTTCGCGCCGGCGAACAGTGATCGATCGCTGGCGCAACTTGAGGCGGACGAGAAGAACGCCATCAGCCATCGCGGTCGTGCGCTGCGCGCCTTCGCCGCAAAGCTCGCCGCGTCGTAGGTTGCGCGAGTAAAGTTCACCCGTAGGGTGGGGGAGTGATGAGCGGCACGATCGCGATGTTCCCGTTGGGGATGGTGGTATATCCGCATCAGACCGTGGGACTGTGCGTCTTTGAACCGCGATATCACCGCCTCTTAGAGGACGTGGAGCACGACCGCCGATTCGGCACGTGCCTCATTGAGCGCGGTTCCGACGTTGGCGGGGATGACCAGCGCACCTTCGTCGGATCGATGCTGGAGATTCTGGGCACCCACCGGCTCTCGAACGGACAGACCCTCGTCGTGGCGGAGGGTGTGGAGTGTTTCGAGGTGGTCAAGTGGCTCAGTGACGACCCCTATCCCCGCGCGATCGTGGGGGAGCGTTGCTGTGACAGCGTGCCCATCGAACCGGTCCTGCTCAAATCGACGGAGTCGGCCGTACGGGCGTTGCGGGCCCTACAGAGCGAGATGTTCGCGGACGAATGCCTGCAGCGCAACGTCACCATGGACGAGGACGAGCGCGTGCGCAGCTGGCAGTTGTGCGCACTCACGCCGATGTCGATCCTGGACCAGTTCAAGGTCCTCAGTTTGAGCAATCCCAATGATCGACTGCGACTCGTCTCGGAGATCTGTGCCGAGCGCTACGGCGACTATCAGCGAATGCTGGCCGTCGACGAGTTGCGCGCGCCGACGGCCTATTGAACGTCGAGTAGATCGACGACGAAGATCAGAGTCTCGTTGGGGCCGATGACCCCGCCCGCGCCACGCTCGCCGTAAGCGAGGTGCGCGGGAATCACGAGACGACGACGACCCCCGACACGCATTCCCTCGACGCCGCGATCCCACCCCTGAATGACTTGGCTCGCACCAAGGTCGAAGCCGAAGGGTTCGTCGCGATTCCACGAGGCGTCAAACTCGTGGCCGCTCGTCGCGCCCACGCCCACGTAGTGCACGACGACATGCTTGCCGGCCACGGCTTTCGTCCCGTCACCGACGATGATGTCGTCGATGACGAGGTCGTCGGGTGATGCGCCGAGATGGGGTTCAACCAGCGGTTTGTCAGCCATGCTGGACGACTTTAGCGGCGACGACTTCCACCGACCACACGCACGTTGCGCGCCTCACGGCCCTTGGGACCGCTCGCTTCTTCGAACGTAATGGTCTGGCCCTGGCTCAGAGTGCGAAAACCGTCCCCCTGAATATTCGAGAAGTGGATAAAGAGGTCGTCGCCCTTTTCGTCGCTCGCGAAGCCAAAGCCCTTCGAGTCGTTGAAGAAACTTACGACTGCTTCGCGACCGCGGGCGGTCAAGCGCCCGGTGCTTGGTGAGTCGGTGCGTGCAGCGTCGCGGCGAGGAGCCGAGTCACGCCGGGGCGCGGAACTGCGTTCAAATCCGCGCGAGTGTCGCGCATCTGAGTCGCGCGGCGTGTGCTCACGGCGTGTGCGCGCCGGGCGCTCGCGGGGCTCGCGTGCGATGGCGCGGTCGTTGCGAGACGGGCCACGCTTGGTCGGGCGCTCGTCGAGTGACTGAGCGGCGACGGCATCGTCGATAACACCCAAGCGAATCGGCGTCGCGTCCTCGCGCGACGTCAGCGGTGCCTCGATGCCGAGAGCGCGCTGCAGGCGCTTCGTGTGACCGACGACGTCCTCACCGACGAGTGAGATCACTACGCCAGTCGCGCCCGCTCGGCCGGTTCGTCCGGAGCGGTGCAGGTAGTCCGTCGCCTGAGCCGGCGGGTCGTAGTGCACGACCACGGGCACGAGATCGATGTGAATCCCGCGCGCCGCGACGTCGGTCGCCACCAGTACCTGGATCTGACCGTTCTTGACACTGCGCAGCGCTCGTTCACGCTGGGCTTGAGTGCGATCGCCGTGCAAGGGCACAGCCGAGAGCCCTCGCTCACCGAGCTGGCGAGCCAGACGGTCCGCGCCGTGCTTGGTGCGCGTGAAGATGATGGCCCGCTCGTACTCCTTGATGATGTCGGCGGTGAACTCAACGCGCTGCTCGCGCGGCACGCGCCAGAAGTAGTGTTCGACGTCGCTGGGAGCTTCGTCGGCGACCACGTCATGGACGTTCGCGTCGTGGGTGAACTCGCGAACGAGTGATGACACGTCGGGGCCCATCGTCGCGGAGAAGAGCATCACGTGGCGCTGGGGTGAGGTACTGCCGACGATGCGGCGAACGGCGGGCAAGAAGCCCATGTCGGCCATGCGGTCGGCCTCGTCGACGACGACCGTGGTCACCGAGGCGAGGTCGAGGGCACGCTGCTCGAGCATGTCCTCGAGGCGCCCGGGACAGGCCACCACGACGTCCACGCCGTAGTTGAGAGCCTTGCGGGTCACGTTGTAGGAGGTACCGCCATAGATGCAAATGACGCGACGTCCGCGATCATCGGTGAGCTGTGCGATCTCTTTTTGCACTTGGCCCGCGAGTTCCCGGGTGGGTACCAGAACCAGAGCGGTGGGCTTGCGCGGTTGGGCCTTCTTTAGGTTCGCGAGCAAGGGCAGGGCGAAGGCCAGGGTCTTACCCGAACCCGTCGCTGCCTTGCCCACCACGTCGCGACCGGCGAGGGCGTCGGGAATGGCGGCCTCTTGGATGGGGAACGCCTCGGTGATACCTCGGGCGCGCAATCGCTCCACGAGGCGCGCGGGCACGCCGAGATCGGCAAAGGACATAGACATAGAAACTCCTACGAGTTGAGGTGAGTCCAACTCGAAAGAAGTGTCGAATCGGTCTCTATCGCGAGATGCGATAAACCAGCGTCTTCCACGTTAGCAGGTCGACGTGGTCGTGGCGACACTTCGCGAGAACGCATTGGTTGTGATGAGCGAATGGCAACTCGTGCGGGCGGAGGGACTCGAACCCACACTCCGAAGAACTGGTACCTAAAACCAGCGCGTCTGCCAATTCCGCCACGCCCGCGAGCGTCTCCACTCTAGGACGCGAAGGCCGGAGATTCGGGTCTCGCACGGTAGATTGGTCCAATGATTAACTCCAGGGTGACCGATTACGGCGCGAACGACCTCAACCAGCGCCTCCTACGAGAGCGCATTGTGTTTTTGGGCTCCGAGGTGAACCAGGACATGGCCAATCGAATTTGCGCAGAACTCCTGCTACTCGAGGCCGAAGACCGAGACCGGGACATCAGTATTTACATCAACTCGCCGGGCGGATCGGTCACCGACGGCATGGCCATCTACGACACGATGCAATACGTGAACTGCGACGTGCGCACCATCTGCATCGGCATGGCCGCCTCCATGGGCCAGTTCCTTCTGTGCGCCGGTACCCCGGGCAAGCGATTCTCCCTGCCGCACAGCCGCATCCTCATGCACCAGCCGTCTATGGGCGGCATGCAGGGTCAGGCCTCGGATATCGCGATCCAGGCCGAGCAGATCATCTACATGAAAAAGACGCTGGCCGAGCGCATCTCGTTTCACACCGGCCAGCCCGTCGAGCGCATCGAAGCCGACTCGGACCGCGACCGCTGGTTCACGGCGCAAGAGGCGTTGGAGTATGGCTTCATCGACGCAGTGATCGAAAAGTCGGCTGTCCGCCAAGGGGTCTAGTGAGCTACGCCCCCGGGGAGGGCCTGCGAACTCGTTCATCGGGGGACTTACCGGTGCGCGTCGTCAGCGCTCGCGTCCCGCTCACGACGAGATTGGCGAACCTCTGGGCTCGTCGCGAACTGCTCCTCGGACTCATCGTCTCGGACATTCGCATCAAGTACAAGAACTCGACCCTCGGGCTGTTCTGGTCCATGGTGTCCCCGGCCTTCACCCTGGGTGTGTACTACCTGGTCTTTTCGATCTTCTTAAAGAACGGCTACCCCAACTTCGTGATCTACCTGTTCTCGGGCCTCGTGGTCTGGAACATGTTCCAGAACTCGGTGAACACCGCGACGGGCGTCATCGTCGACCGCGCCGCCCTCGTGAAGAAGGTGTCGTTCCCGCGCGAGATCCTGGCGCTCTCCAACGTGGGTGCCGCGGTGGTGTACTTCGTTGTCCAGCTCTCGGTGCTGATCATCTTCGTCGCGGCCGTCCAGCACGCGCCAGCGTGGAAGTTCGTGACGATTCTGCCCATCTCGTTCCTCTCGCTCTACTTCTTCACCGCGGGCCTGGCGGTGGTGATGTCGGCGATCAACGTCTACCTGCGCGACATGAAGCACCTGATGGAGGTGCTCTTGCAGCTGTGGTTCTGGATGACGCCGATCGTCTACTCGTACTCCCACGCCATCGCACCGCATCTTCAACGTCACGGACTCACCTGGATCTACTTCTTGAACCCGATCACCTTGATCGTGGTGACCTTTCAGCGGGTCTTCTACGTGAACACGATCGTGCACTCGACCGTTGCTCCTCATCCCCTCATTAACGTACTCCCGACCTGGTCATACGACAAATTTCTCATCCTGAACGCCGTGCTGCTCGCCTTCTCGGTCGTGGCGTTCTTCGTCGCCGAGGCGATCTTTGGTCGCCTTGAGGGCGACTTCGAGTCGGTGCTCTAGATGGTTGACGTCATCGCCGTCGAAGGCGTCTCGAAGAACTTCAAGATTCACCATGAGCGTCATCAGTCACTCAAGGAGCGCCTGCTACATCCGCGCTCAGGAACGACCGAAGTCTTTGATGCGCTTAACAACATTAACTTCACCGTCTCCGAGGGCGAGACGTTGGGCATCGTCGGCCACAACGGGTCGGGAAAGTCCACGCTGCTCAAGTGCATCTGTGGGGTCTTGAAGCCCTCGGCGGGGGAGATTCGTCTGCGCGGCAGTCTGGCCGCGCTGCTTGAACTTGGCGCGGGTTTTCAAACCGAGCTCTCCGGTCGCGACAATGTCTATCTGTACGGCGCGATGCTGGGCTTTTCGCGCAAGATGGTCGACGGCATCTTCGACGACGTGGTCGCGTTCAGCGAAATCGAACAGTTCATCGACACGCAGGTGAAGTTCTACTCGAGTGGCATGTACGTGCGACTGGCCTTCGCGGTGGCGGTGAACGTGGACCCCGACATCCTGGTCGTTGACGAGGTTCTCGCCGTGGGTGACGAGCGCTTCCAGGCCAAGTGCGTGGATCGTATTCGCCGCTTCCAGCAAGAGGGCCGCACGATCTTGCTCGTGACGCACAACGCCGATCAGGTGCGCGCGCTGTGTGACCGCGCGATCGTGCTGGATGGTGGCGACATGATCGCCGACGGCGCGACGCGTGACTCGCTACGCATCTTTCGTGAGCACCTCATGGCTGACGCCGTCGAGCACGACCCCTCTCACCTGCTCGGCACCGTGCGCATCGAGTCGATCTCCACGCCCTCGGGCTCCTTCGAGGTCAAGAGTGGCGCGGGCTTGCACCTCGACGTGAGCGTCGTCTCCCAAAACGCGTACAGCGGCAATTTCGTGATCGAACTCTTTACCCACAATGGGACATTGGTGAGTCGTAGCGACGCCCAAAGCGCGCCGGTCAACCTCACGCCGGGGCACAACCACGTGGTCGTTGACCTCTCGCATGTACCACTGCTCGATGGCGTCTACGACCTCAACGTCGGCGTCACTGACCCGCTCGGGCACAACGTCGTCGCCTGGAGCGAGCGCGCGGCCACGCTTCAAGTCACCTACGACGGCCGCGAAGGCGGCATCGTTGAGCTCGGCGCGACTATTCGTCAGGAGTAGACCCTTGTGTCTCGGCGTCCTCGGGGAAGTAGCCGCTGCGCGCGTGGGGATAGCGGCGAAGGGCACCAAATCGACCTAGCCGACCGACGTCGAAGGGGAACGTCGCCGCGCCCAGCATTCGCCGATCGCCCCGAGAGTTGCCGTAGGCGTACACGACTGGTGCGCCGCCCGGGTGCGTCTCTTCGATCCACTCGGCCAGTCGACGCATCTTTTCTTTGCCCCGGCAGTTCTGGCCGAGATAGCTGCCGGTGAGTCGGTCGCGTGCGTCGACCGCTAGACGGGTGCCGAGTCCGCCGGAGGTGTCGAGCATCTCGGCCACCATGTCGACATAGATCTGTGGCGATGCCGAGACGAGTATCACGCTGTGACCCTGTTGGAGGTGCCATCGCAGGCGAGCGAGCATCCATTCGCGTCCGTGTCGCTCGAAGTGCTCGACGGCGAAGATACGCGAACGATCCCGAACATCAGCCAGGTCCAAACCCGCGATCAGCTTGTGGAAGAGGCGCTCCTTGGCCCGATCGGCCCACCGGCCCGAGCGAATCGCGCCCACGAGCAGAGGGATTGCAAGAGAGGCGCTGGCGACGTAGGTAGTGCGATCTCCGCGCAGGAATCGCAGCCACTTAAAGACGCTGCCGCCCTCGCTCAAGGTTCCGTCGAGGTCGAACGCGGCGACCGTCAACGCGGGTGTGTCCGTCACCACGCCAGTTTCACAGGCTCACGGCAGCTAGGCGAGTGAGTCGCGCAGCTCGCGCTTGAGGACTTTGCCTTGGGGGTTGCGCGGCAGTGGCTCGGATCGAAAGATGACGGTCGTCGGCACCTCAAACTTGGCGAGGCGAGCCGCCACGTGGCGCCCGACCTCCTCGGCGTTCATCACCCGACCCGGCCGTAACACGACGACGGCAGCGACCTCTTCACCGAGCGTGGGGTGGGGTACGCCGATGACGGCACAGTCTTGAACGTCGGGGTGTTCGAAGATAGCGGCCTCCACGATCACCGAGTAGACATTTTCGCCACCTCGGATAATCATGTCCTTGGCGCGATCCACGATGAAGATGAATCCCTCATCGTCGATGCGAGCGATGTCGCCCGTGCGCAGCCACCCTTCTTTGGTAAAGGTGCTGGCCGTCGCCTCGGGTTTGTTCCAGTATTCGCGAATCACGTTGGGACCCTTCACCCACAGCTCGCCGAGAACGTCGGGGCCGCGAGGGACATCGTCGCCCGGGAACTCGCCCGCGTAGCCCTCGGGCACCACGGCCACCTCGTTGACGGGATAGCACGGTCCGCAGCTGGCGGGCTTGTTGACGTAGTCGAATCCGGGATTGGAGGCGAGGGCCGCCGAGGTTTCAGTGAGTCCGTAGCCGTTGCTCGGCAGTCCAAGCGGAAAACGGGCGCGCAGTCGGGTCACCAGCTCAGGCGGCGCGGGCGCGCCCCCGTACGCGATGCTGGTGACACTGGAGGTGTCGTAGCGCGCAAAGTCGGGGTGATCGATGATCTGCATCGCGACCGTCGGTACACCGCCGATCATCGTGACCCGCTCACGCTCGATGACCTCCAACGCTTTGCCCGCATCAAAGTGATGCATGAGCACGATCTTGGCTCCGGCAAATGCGCTGGGTACCAATACGGCGAAGCAGCCCGTCGCGTGGAAGAAGGGCACACTCAACAGACCGACGCTCTGAGTGCCTGGCGCCTCGGGGTCAGGCGTCACCCCCGCGCGCAACGCGCCGCGATACGCGCCAAAGGAAAGGTTCATGAAGTTCGTGATGACGTTGCGGTGTGATCCCACTGCTCCCTTCGGGTGTCCGGTCGTACCCGAGGTGTAGAACATCGTGGCGTCGTCGTCGGCCGCGAGATCCACGTTGGGCGGAACGTCGCGGTCGATCTCACCGAGGAACTCTTCAACGGTGACGATGGGGACTCGATCGTGGCGTCGCAACTCGACGGGCCGGGCCGGATCGCCCAGGACGACGATCGCCTGGAGAGCGGGCATGTCATCGATCAGCCCATAGATGCGATCGAGCCGCTCGCCGTCGACGAAAAGCAACGATGATCCTGAGTCGCGAAGTCCGTAGGCGAGTTCGTCGGTCGTCCACCACGCGTTGAGCGGCGTGACAATGGCACCAACGGAAGCGGCGGCCCAAAACGCCATCGACCACTGCGGCAGGTTGCGCGACGCGATTGCGACTCGATCACCCTTCGTGACGTGTTCGACGAGCCGGTGGGCGAGCGTGGCGACGATCGCGTAGTGCTCGCGGAACGTGTAGCGCTGTTCTTCGTAAACCAAGAACTCGAGATCGCCGTGACTGAGCGACGCGTCGAGCATCTGGCGCAGGCTCGATGGCGCGTTCTTCCACACGGACATCTCGATGCCTTTGACGATCGCGCGTTCGGTCTCGAACATCTGGCCTGGCGCGGTCAACAGCGCGTCCGCTTCTTGGAGGCTGATGGCGTGGTCGCTCATCGCGAGTCAGGTGGTCGTTTCGATCGGCTGAAACAGAGTGTCGCGGTAGTGCACGAGCTCGTTGATCGACTCCTTGATGTCGTCGAGCGCGCGGTGCGCCGAGTCCTTCTCGGGCTGGCCCGCCAGTGAGCCGGGATACCACCGTTTTGCTAACTCTTTGATGGTTGACACGTCCACGTTGCGATAGTGGAAGAACGCTTCGAGTTCGGGCATGTACTGCTGAAGAAACCGGCGATCCGTGCCGATGGAGTTGCCGCACAGCGGTATTGATCGTGCCTCATCGATGTGGAATTTTAAAAACTCCAGCGTCTGGCGCTGGGCTACCTCGACGGTGATGGTCGAGGCGGCGATGGCGGGCAGGAGCCCTGACTTGGTGTGCATCGCGGTCACGTACTCGCCCATCTCGGCGAGTTGCTCGGGAGTGGCGTGAATAACGAGGTCGGGACCCTCGGCCACGATATTCAGATGGTCGTCGGTGAGCAACGTGGCGATCTCGACGATGACGTGGCGCTCCGGTTCGAGGCCGGTCATTTCCAAGTCCATCCAGGCGAGCACGAGACGACACTACTTAATCGGTGAAAGTGAGTCTGTGTAGCCTTCCCGCTATGGAAATTCTCACGAAGCGACTGCACCCCGACGCAGTCATCCCGTTCTTCGCCAACGAAGGCGACGCGGGGTGCGATTTGGTGGCGGTGGAGTCATGCGTACTTCGCGCCGGCGGCGGGCGTGCGATGGTGCCGACTGGTCTGGCGGTAGCGATCCCCGAGGGTCACGGCGGGTTTGTGTTGCCTCGCAGCGGACTCGCCTCACGCCACGGCGTGACGTGCGCGAACGCGCCGGGCCTCATCGATCCCGGCTACCGCGGCGAGGTGAAGGTCGCCCTCGTGAACCTCGATCCCGAACACGATTATGAGGTCGCCAAGGGCGATCGCATCGCCCAACTGGTCGTGATGGCGGTGGGCCGCAGCGACTTTACGGTGGTCGACGAGCTGCCGGAGGCCACGCGCGGTGAGGGCGGATTCGGTAGCTCTGGTCGATGACCAAATTCCTCGACCCTCTCGATAGCGCCTTCATCCTGCTGGAGAATCCGGGCACCTCGATGAACATCGGCGCGGTGATCGAACTCGAACCTCGCGAGGAGGACCCGGCCACCCGCTTCGAAGAGATCAAGTCGGTGATCGCCGATCGCGTTCATGAAATTCCGGTTCTGACCCAGCGAGTGGTCCGAGCCCCCTTCGACATGACCTGGCCGATCCTCGTCGAGGACGATCGATTCGATCTCGATCGCCACGTCCTGCGCGTGGCCCTCCCCGAACCCGGCAGCGCCCAGCAACTCGACGAGCTCGTGTCGGACTTTCTCTCGCGAAGCCTCTCACCTCAACGCCCCGCGTGGCAGCTACTGGTCATCGAGGGCACCGACGACAGTCGCGCGGTCCTCGTCGTCAAGATGCACCACGCCCTGGCGGACGGAGTGTCATTCGCCGAAACGATTGCCAACTTCTTCGATATCTCTCCTGGGATTCGCGCGCCTCAGCAGAGAGTGGAGATCGACGAGGAGGAGCTCACCGTGACGACGTCGCTCGGTCTGCTCCGCCAAGGGCTGGCTCGCCTGCGTGAGCAGCCCTCGCTGCTGCTCGAGAGCCTCGCGTCGTGGGGCGGCCGATTCTATGAGATTGTGCGTGCCCTGGCGAGCGTGGTGGCGGTGCATGGGCGACGACACGCGACGCCCGACCAGCCATCGATCTTCGAAGCCGAGCGCACGTCGTTCAACGGTACGGCGGGGATCGAAAAGACGTTCCTGCGTACCCGAGTCCCCTTGGCTGACGTCAAGCGCGCGGCAAAGGCTCGTGGGGCGAGCGTGACCGACTTCGTGCTGACGAGCGTCGGGGGAGCCCTGAAGAGACTCCTCGACGAGCGAGGCGAGACCCTAACGAACGACCTCATTGCCTTTGTACCCATCAACGTGCGATCCGGTGATACGGCGGATCTTGGGAATCAAATCTCGGGCATGCTCGTGACTCTTCACGTCGATCTCGAGGACCGAGAGGAGCGACTACGTGCGATCTCTGGCGATTCGTCCCAGACGGTCGCCGAACAGCGCCTTCGCCGAGCTCGAATATTCCAAGACGTCCCTCGAGTGCTTGGTCCGACCCTGTTGTCCCTAGGCGGCAAACTCCTCACTACGTTCGGTCTCTTCGATCGTCTCCCGATGGCCAACGTGATGATCTCCTCTGTTCCCGGTCCACCCGTGGCTCTGTGGTTGAGTGGCCGGCGCGTTTTGTCGGCTGCGCCCTATGGACCTCTGCTTGGTCCGATCTCGCTCAACATCACGGTATTGGGATTTGAGGAGAATTTGGAGTTTGGCTTGCTCGGGTGCGCGGAGCGAATCGCGGATATGGAGCGATTGAGTGCCTTGATCAGTGAAGAATCCGCCGCCCTGATCGCGTCGACTCCGGCGTAGCTCGCTTGGACCTCGACGAGTCGTCGGCTACACTCGATATACCTCGCGGACGTAGCTCAGTTGGTAGAGCGCGACCTTGCCAAGGTCGAGGTCGCCGGTTCGAGCCCGGTCGTCCGCTCCAAAGGCTCACTTGGGCCACTCGCACATTCGCCGCTCCTCCAGTCGATACTCACGTGCAGGTGGACGTCACGATCTGACGAAGTATCCGAGAGTTGCGTCCAGCAAAGATCTGACGGCTCGGTAAAGGCCGGGCGCTTCGCTCTCGCGCGAGCCCGCCACGTTGAGGACGGTCCCGGACTTAAGACCCGAAAAGAACTCGGCCAAGGTCTCGCGGGCCTCGGGGGAGCTCGGATCAAGAACGAGAAGCGGTCGCTTGAGCACGTTGGCGATGTCCAGGGTCCGAGCCACGCCTTTCGAAAACACCGACGTCGGCGCAAACACTACGGTCGCACTCGCGTCTCGCACGTTGAGTGACGTTCGCATCGCCACATCGACAGATTGAGTGGGCACGAAATTGGGGTACCGCGCCAAGAGCCCCGGCGGTTCGCGCAGATCCTCGGCCCATCCGTTGCGCGGCACCCAGCCCCCGTACGGCACGCCGTGCTCGATGGCGAAGTCCACGGCCGCGCGATCAGCCCCGGTTTGGCCGCCGCTTAATACCCTGGCGATCAACTGCTCGTGAGGCGTCTCGGTCTCACCCATGAATATCGAACTCCCGGCCACGAACATAATCGCGGTCAAGGGAAATCGCGGCACTATCTGAGCGAGTCGCGGTCACGAGAGTGTCACTGTGAAGGTGAGTTCCAGACCCCGATGTGCGCGTCACGATGCCTAATGTGTGGACGGGAGGCGTCGTGATCCACTCTGAGTTCGAACCGTATCTGCGTGCCGCGCGCGAGAATCCCGAACCCTCACCGCTCGACATCTCGCCTGACCAGCGTCGTCAGAACTTCCGAGAGGAGGCACTTCGGTTCCGGGGCGACATTCCGCTTGACGTTGAGGCGCTCGACACGACCCTTCCACTCGAGGGTCGCACACTCCGCGCTCGGTTGTACGTTCCCGAGATCGACGATCAACGGGCTTTGGTCGTGTACTTTCACGGCGGCGACTTTGTGATGGGGGACCTTGAGACCCACGACTGGCTGTGCCGTCGACTCGCTCACGACACTCAGACGAGATTCCTCGCTATCGACTACCGCCTCGCCCCCGAGAATCCTTTTCCGGCCGGGCTCGATGACGTGGTGGAGACTCTGCGGTACGTCGCCGCGCATCGCAGCGACTTCGCCACTTCCGACGCGCGACTCGTCGGGATGGGGGATTCGGCCGGGGCCAACCTCGTGACAGTCGCCTCGACGCTGGTGCGTGACGAGGAACTCGATCTCGCCGTGCAGGTCCTCATCTATCCCACGTTGGGACCCGAGCTCGTGACGGACTCGGCCCATCGGTACGGCAAGGGCTATCTCCTGGATCTCGAGTCGTTGCGCTACGACTACGGCCAGTACCTCGGAGAATTCGGTGACCACACCGATCCTCGCGTCACGCCGCTGCTCGCGAATGATCTGACGGGCGTCCCCCCGGCGATCATCGTGGTGGCTGAGTGCGATCCACTGCGCGACGAAGGCGTCGCCTACGCCGGACTCCTCGAGCACTTTCACGTGTCTGTTGAGCTCCTCGAAGCCGAAGGAATGGTGCACGGCTTTCTGGAAATGGGTGGCGTCGTTCCAGAAGCCCTCGCCATCGTGGACGACATCGCCGCGCACCTCAAGCGGGTCGTTGGCGCATCTGCATGAACGTCCTCTTCATCACACTCGACCAGTTCCGTGCCGATACCTATGGCGCGGCGGGCCACTCGTTGGTGCGCACCCCAACGTTGGACCGTCTGGTCGAGGAAGGGGTGCGACTCTCGCGTCATTACTCCCAAGCCGCGCCCTGCGCGCCAGGGCGCGCGGCCCTCTATACGGGGATGTACCAGATGAACAATCGTGTGGTGGCCAATGGCACGCCGCTCGCGCGAGGATTCGACAATCTCGCGTACGTTGGCCGGCGCGCGGGTTACGATCCGACGCTCTTTGGCTACACCGATCAAGGACTTGATCCCGCCATCGCCAATGGCGCCGACGATCCGCGCCTCAGTTACTACGACGGGATTCTTCCGGGCTTCTCGGTCGGTCTCTACCTGCCCGAGAGCCAGGCGGGCTGGGTTCAGTATTTGCGTGAGAAGGGCTACGACGTGCCCAACGGATGGCGCGGACTATGCGAAGGCGAGCCGGATCGTCCGGCCGAGGACTCATTGAGCGGTTTTCTCACGACTCGCTTTTTGGAGTGGCTCGAGTATCAGGAGTCCGGATGGTTCGCGCACCTCAGCTACCTGCGTCCCCATCCGCCCTATGCGGCGGCGGGGGAGTTCGCGCGGATGTACGACCCGGCGGATGTTGAGTTGCCCATCGCACCGACTGACCCGACGCATCGCCACCCACTTCACAAGGCGGCGCTGGGTTGGCCGCAGGTGGCAGCGCCACGCGACGAGGGTGATATGCGTCGCCTCAAAGCGCAGTACTTTGGCATGATCAGCGAAGTGGACAGTCAACTCGCACGCGTCCTGGCCGGCATTGAAGAGCGCGGTGAGTGGCACGACACCCTGGTCGTCGTCACCTCGGACCACGGAGAGCAACTGGGGGATCACGGATTACTTGAAAAGATGGGTTTCTTTCCGCAGAGCTATCACATCGTAGGCATCTGGCGAGATCCGCGCACAGAGGGAGGACGGGTGGTCACCAACTTCACTGAGAACGTCGACCTGCTCGCGACCCTCGCTGACGCCCTCGGCGTTGAACAGCCAGTGCAAAGCGACGGCGTGTCCCTGGCCCCACTGATGCGAGGTGAAGACGTTTCGTGGCGAGGCGCCGCACACTACGAGTGGGACAGTCGCTACATGCTGCTGAACGCTGGAGCTAACCCGGCAAGAGCCACCTTGGCGCGGCGCAACCTGGCGGTGTCAGTCGGCGACGACATTGCCTTCGTCCAGTTCGGGGACGGCTCGATGAAGTGTTTCGATCTTGCCGTCGATCCAACATGGCGCACGGAGAGCGACGACCTTGAGCGAGTCCTAGAGGCCACGCGCGAGCAACTGCTCTGGCGCCAGGAACACCTTCGCCACGATCTCACCGATATGTTGCTCAGTCCCGATCGCAAGGGACGATGGCCGAGCGAACTTCGCCTCGAACTATCGCAGGCCTCGGCGTAGCGTCTCCAACAGCATCAAGTAGGCGTCCTCCGCATCCGACGCGAAGTTGACGCTGTGCATGTCGAGCGAGACGTAACCGTGACACGACGCCCAGATGACCTGGGCGGCGTCACTCGGGCGCGAATGTACGAATAGTCCCGCCTCCTGACAACGCTCCACGATTGCGACCAGCGCTTGGAAGGTTCGAGCTGCAACCTGAGCGCTGGCGGGAGAGGGCTCAAAATTCCGAAACGTCTGGAGAAACATGATGCGATAGAGGCCGCGATTCTCAAGGGCGAAGCGACGGTACGCCAGTCCCGCGCTGAGGAAGTCACCTTCGACGTCACCACTGTGGCGAGTGATGGCGACGCGCAGCATTTCAAAGCCACGGTTCCAGAGTTCCTCGATGACGCCGTTTACCCCACCGAAGTGGTTGTAGATCGCCATCGGCGCAACGTTGGCGCGCTTGGCGATTGCCCGCACGGTGAATCCATCGAGTCCCTCGTCATCGAGGATGGACACCGCCGCGTTCAATACCTCGGGCGCAATTAGCAGGGAAGGGGTTCGGCTGTTTGGCATCATTGACAAGTATAGAACATTGTACTACTGTTGTGGAACATCGTTCTACAGGAGTTCTAGATGCCTATCGCAACGCATGATCGCCGCTGGTGGGTTCTGTCGGTGCTTTGCCTGGTCGTTCTGATCGTGGTCATTGATAACACAATCGTGAACGTCGCACTTCCGGTGATCTCGCGCGACCTTCACGCTTCGAACTCGTCCCTTCAGTGGATCGTCGACGCGTACTCACTGCCCTTCGCAGGCCTGCTGCTCGCAGGAGGTGGGATGTCCGATCGCCTCGGTCGAAAGCGGGTAATGCAGATTGCCCTCACCGGTTTCGGGGCGTTCTCGCTACTGGCCGCCTTTTCGAATAGCGTGCCTACCCTGTTGGTTGCCCGTTCGCTCATGGGCGCGTCGGCCGCGTTCATCTTTCCCGCCACGCTCTCGACTCTCACCGTGGCCTTCGACGACCTCAACGAGCGGGCGAAGGCTTTCGGTATCTGGGGAGCCGCCAGCGGTGTAGCGATCGCGATCGGTCCGGTGGTGGGTGGACTCTTGCTCGTCCACTTTTGGTTTGGCTCCATCTTTTTGATCAACGCGCCACTCGTCTTCATCGCCGTGCTTGCGTCGAATTTTGTTGTTCCGGAGTCGAAGAGTCCGGCGCGACGGCGCCTCGACTTCGTCGGGCTCGCCCTGGGCACCGCCGGCATCACGTGTCTTACCCTCTCAATTATCGAAGGACCGTCGTGGGGTTGGCGCAGCGTGATAACGCTCGTGATGTTCGCAGCCGCGTTGGTCACTTTGGTCGGTTTCGTGCTGTACGAGATGCGCCGCGTCGGTCCGCTCTTCGACGTGCGGATCTTTACCAATCGCATGTTCTCGGCGGCGGCGGGCGCGGTCGCGACGAACTACTTCGCTCTCTTTGGCTTCATCTTCCTCATTACCCAGTACTTCCAGCTCATTCGGGGCTACTCCGCACTGTCGGCCGGCGTGCACACTCTGCCCTTTGCGGCCGTCGTGATGGTGACGACGCCGCTGGGGGCGGTGGCGGCCCTACGTCTGGGAACTCGAAACGTCGTCGCGGGCGGACTGCTCCTTGTGGGCGGCGCCCTGGTATGGGGTGGATCGATCGCGGCTCACGCCGCATACGTGGGACCGGTGATCGCGATGATGATGATCCTCGCCTTGGGATTCTCGCTGGTGAACGCGCCGTCGACGGCAGCACTCATGAGCACGCTGCGACCCGACCAGGTCGGCGCGGGCGCGGCGGTGAATGAAACGACGCGCGAGTTGGCCGGAACGATGGGCGTGGCCGTCGTGGGGTCCGTTTTCTCGTCGCTCTTTGGCCCCGGTGTGCGTTCCGCGCTTGGTCGCTTTGTCGGCCACGGGCTCACGACGTCAGAGTTGAACGTGGCCGCGAGCTCGACCCGCGCCGCCCAACTGACGGTGTCGCACTTTCCGCCAGCTCTGCGCGTGGGCCTCGATGATCGCGTGACGAGCGCCTTCATGTCCGGTCTGCATCGCGGATGCTACGTGGCGGCCGTGGCGGCCGTCATCGCGGCCGCCTTGGTGCTGTCCTATTTACCCGCTCGTCACGAGCACGTCGAAGAGGTGCTCATCGACGCGTGACGTTTTACGCGTCGCGTCGATTGAAGAGCGTGGTACCGACGGCGACGAGCACGATGCCGTACCCAATTAGGAGAATCAGAGCCGTCCAGGGCGAAAAGTCATTGGTGACCGGCTGGGGCGAGACCATCGCGTGTCCCATCTCTCCGGGTAGGAACTTCATTCCCGCGTTGCGCCAACTCTGGGGCAGGAACGCAAAGATCAAAGGAATCACCAACAAGATCCCGACGAAGACGCTGATGCACGCGGCGCTATGGCGAATGATGAGTCCCAGCCCGAAGGCGATTGTCGCGAGCAAGGTCAGATAGATGCCGGCGAATATGACGGCCCGCAACGTGGGGCCGTTCGAGAGCGAGGCGGTAGGGACGACCCCCGAGTAGATCGCCTGGCCGAGGAGAAAGGATCCGAAGCTAGCCACTTCACCGACGACCAGGATGGAGGCCATCAAGACCGCCAACTTCCCGAGGGTGAGTTCAATTCTCTTGGGCACAGCGGTGAGCGTCGTGCGCATCGAGCCCGAGGAGTACTCGCTGGTGATGAAGAGCGCGCCGATGACGCCGACGGCGAACTGAGCGAAGATAACACCGACGAGGCTCGTGGAGACCGGGTCGAAAGTCAGTTTGTTTTGGTAGCTCGTCGTACTCCAGTGGGTTCGTACGAGAATGGTGACCAGTGTGGCGAGGCCCAGGGTGAGCACAAAGGTCACCACGACCCCCGTGATCGATGAGCGCACGCTGCGGAACTTCAGCCACTCCGATTTGACGACGGAGCCAAAGGTGACGTCACGATTCATGGCGTACTCCTCCCGATCCGTATTCGACGGCGTCGGACGTGAGGTCCATGAAGACGTCTTCGAGCGACGCCCGCTGGGGGGTCAGCTCAAAGAGCGCCACGCCGGCGTCGAACGCGATCTGGCCGATCTGCTCGGCGCTCAAGTTCTCCACGTTGAGTCCCTCGTCGTTGGTGTCACTCGTCTCAGCGCCGTGAGCCTTGAGGGCGGCCACTAACTGCTGGTGGTTGGACGCCCGCACCAGAACGGAACCCTTGGATGTGGCCGTCAGTGAGTCGACCGTACCCTGGGTGATGAATTTGCCCCGCCCGATCACGATGATCTGGTCCGCGCTGAGCGCCATCTCACTCATGAGGTGCGACGAGACGAAGACCGTTCGACCCTCGTTGGCGAGGGATCGAAAGAACTCGCGAATCCATCGGATGCCTTCGGGGTCGAGTCCGTTGACCGGTTCGTCGAACAGCAGGACCTCCGGATCGCCCAGGAGCGCAGCCGCGATACCCAGTCGTTGGCTCATGCCCAGCGAGAAATCGCCGACCTTCTTGTGGGCAACCGACGCAATGCCGGAGAACTCCAGGACGTCGTCGACACGCGAGTAGGGGATTCGGTTGGACACGGCTAGGGCGCGAAGGTGATTGCGGGCGCTGCGTCCGGGGTGAACGGCCTTGGCGTCGAGGAGGGCTCCTACTTCATGTAAAGGGTCCTTCAGTTCGGCGTAGCGATGACCCTTGATGGTGGCTCGGCCCTTGGTGGGGTGGTCGAGTCCCAGAATGATGCGCATGGTCGTCGACTTGCCCGAGCCGTTGGGTCCAAGGAACCCGGTGACGACTCCCGGGTGAACCTCGAAGTCGAGATCGTTCACCGCGACCGTGTCGTCGTAGGTCTTGGTGAGGTGTTCGACTTTGATCATGGGACTTATGAAAATCTATCGAGACCGAGTCGAGTCAAAATCGACTCGGCGTTAAGGACCATCTGGGCCACGATGTCACCGGCCGGAGTGACCTCATCGATCGCGCCCACGACCTGACCGGCGGGATAGCCCTCTCGTCGCGGGTCGATGCCGATCGTCGACTCGTCGCCGCCCAAATGAAACGTTCCTTCTCGCAGCGACGTCATCAACTGCTCGGGAAATGGTTCCAGCAGCGACGGGTCGGCCTCGTAGCGATCGGTCGTTTCGTTGCGAATCACACGCATCGTCTTGCCACTAAAGGCCCGCGAGATGACGGTGTCGTCCTCGTGCGCGTCCAGCATGCGTTGGTGGTATCCCGGAATCGCGCGAGCTTCGGGGGTGGCGATGAAACGAGTGCCGACCCACACGCCGTCCGCACCCAACGCGAGCGCCGCGGCGAGTCCGCGACCATCAAAGATGCCACCCGCCGCCACCACCGGAATGGCCCCGTCCACGAGGTCGACGATCATCGGCACGAGAGGCAGGGTAGCCACGGTCCCGGTGTGACCGCCCGCTTCGGTGCCTTGCGCGACCACGATGTCACAACCGGCGTCGAGAGCCCGGCGAGCGTGCTCCACTTTTCCGCACATCGATATCACGAGCACTCCGTGGTCGTGGCAGAGCTCGATCACGTGCGAGGGAACGCCGAGTCCAGCGACGAACGTGCTCGCGCCGCCTTCGATGAGCAACTCGACATTCGCTCGTAACGAGTCGGGGAACGCCGTGAGGAGGTCGACGCCGAAGGGCCGGTCGGTGAGCGCGCGGGTCGCCGCAATCTCGCCGGCGAGCTGATCACTCGTCATCGTGGAGGCACCGAGACATCCATATCCGCCCGCGTTCGACACGGCGGCCGTAAGGACGCTGTAGGAGACCCCGCCCATCCCGGCGAGCATCACCGGGTGTTTGACGCCGAGGAGCTCGGTGAGGCGGGTCTTCACCCTGTCAACTTACTGAGGCTCATCAATGGGTGTCAGAACGAGCTCCCGCAGCCGGTCGATGAGGTGCTCGGCGCCTTGCGCGAGTACGCCGAGGCAGTCGTCGAACTGTCGCTCGTCGCCGTAGTACGGGTCGGCCACATCGAGTTCGCTTCTCGGATCGATCAACTGTCGCCATAACAGAACCTCGGTGCCCGGGTTGGTGAGGCGTTCTCGCACACTCGCCAGGTGCTCGCGCGTCATGACGACGACCACGTCCTGGTCGTTGAGGTAGTCCGCACTGGCGTACAGGGCGCGCGATCCAGTTCGGGTGTAGCCCGCGCGCTCGAGCGCCTGGCGTGCTCGGGGGTCCATCTCGTCTCCCACATGCCAGTTGGCGGTACCGGCGCTCGTGACAGTCACGTGACCGGCCAAGTCGGGATCCGCGGCGACGAGCTGTTGCAGGACGACCTCTGCCATGGGGGAGCGACAGATGTTTCCGGTGCAGATCGTGGCGACGCGGACGTCGGTCGGGGGCACTTTCCTCCTAGGGAATTCTTACGTGGGCACGAGCGAAATAGCCCCGCGCGACGTGCGAATACTACGGGGAAAACGGTAAAGTACGCTAAGGAACAGCGGAAAGGAGTCGCGATGCCTCTGTCTGAGCACGAGCAGCGAATCCTCGCCGAGTTGGAAGAGTCGCTGTCCAAGCAGGATCCGCGGTTCGCGAAGAACGTCCGCGAAACGAATATCTACTCTCACAGCGGTCGCCGTGTGCGATGGGGTGTCGCCGGGTTTATCGCCGGTCTCGCGATCCTCGTCTTTTTCTTTTCTCGTTCTGTGCTCCTCGGACTCGTGGGCGTCGCGCTGATGTTCGTGTCGGCCGTTGTCGTTGAGCGCAACGCGCGTCTTTTGGGTCGCGCGTCCTGGCAAGACATCACCCGAGGCCAGGGCGACGACGCCCAAGCGAGCTACGGTCCTCGGACCAGCTCACTCCGCGACTGGTTGTCGCGTCACCGCCATAAAAGCGAATGAACGTGGTCGGAGGCGCGCGCGGCGCGTCTCCGGGCGACAGACCTAAGTCGCGAGTAACTCGGTTGGGCGCTCGCACGCGCCACGTTAATCCTTCGCATCCGAGGGGGGCATCGTGACGGGGATCTCGATGCGTGAACTCTCGGCACATTTCGCACGCCGTCCGCGTGACCTTCCACCTGTTGTGCGTGCCGCGTGGCGTCTGCGTCGGCGAGGGTGGTGGCACCGGCCTCCGTTTCTACCCGTACCCGGCGCCGCGTATTGGCGATTTCGTGTCGTCACGGCCACGGGTTCATCAACGGGCACGACGAGTGCGATCGACGTGATCGAGTTCTCGAAATGGTCAAATCGACAAAAGTCGGAACGGTAGGTTTCTTCGTGTCGCGCGTCCTCCTACTTAACGCGACATTTGAACCGCTGCAGTTGGTGTCGGAAAGACGAGCGGTGGTACTCATGCTCGCGGGCCGTGCCGAAGCCATCGCGATCCCCGAGGAGCCTGCGGTATGCCGCTCCGCATCGTTGGTGATCGAGGTGCCCGCGATCGTGCGCCTGCACGAGATGGTGAAGCTGCCGAGCAAGATTCGCACCCCGCCCCTGACCCGGCGATCGCTCCTGCTACGCGATAGTTATCGCTGCGCCTACTGTCTCGACCACGCGGACACCATTGACCACGTCGTGCCGCGTTCGCGCGGCGGTCGACACGAGTGGACGAATGTGGTCGCCGCGTGTCGGCACCACAACATGCAAAAGGGAGATCGACTCTTGGAGGAGATCGGCTGGCGCATGCATTTTGAGCCCCGGGTGCCCGACGGCCCCTGGTGGCGATGGCGCCACGTGCCGGATCCGGATCCGCTCTGGGCGCCATACCTGCCTCGCGCTTCGTGAGGGACGAGGACCTCTACGATTACGACGCGTTGCGCCGACGAGACGTCGCCACCGTGTACGTCGCACGCGTGGAGACGCCCACCTTGGTGCTCGGCGGTCATCAGTCGCGCAGCGCCCTGAGTCCGCTTTCGGTGTCACGCACACCGGTGCGGCGTCGTCGGGGCGGGGGAGGACTCGTTCTACTGCGCCCGAACGACCTGTGGATCGACTGGTGGATCCCGCACGACGACGCGCGCTGGAGCTACGACGTGCGCGTAAGTTCACTGCTCGTGGGGTCGTGGTGGGCGTCCGCTCTTCGAGCGCGAACGGCCCAACCGGTGAGTGTGCACTCGGGTGCCCTGGAGGGAATTGACGCGCACCGGGTGGTGTGCTTTGCGGGCCGGGGCCCCGGCGAAGTCTTCGTCAGTGACCGCAAGGCCGTGGGCCTTACTCAGTGGCGGGTTCGCGAAGGAGTCTTCGTCTCGACCGTCTTGCCCGCGGGTGCGACGACCGACGTTCTGGGCTTCCTCGTAGATGTACCCGACGGACTCGCTGAAGCGCTTGATCACCACACTCAGCCGTCGCTTTCGATTGTTGATCGCGACGGGTTGGTCAACGAACTGGTGGCGATGAGTTCCCCCTGGGATGTTCAGTTGCACCCCCTCGTTTAGCTCGTCGACGAACACCTGATCGCTTCATCACAACCCTTGGCGACCTCGTCACTCTTTTTCGTCAAAACGGCTTCTTTTTGGTGAGTAGTGGTAGATGGTGGTGTAATGTGTCACGAAGTGGGGAGTAGTGGGGACCTAGCGGGAGGACCAAAATGCTCGGCTTTGTGGGCCAGTTTCAGCATTCGCTGGACGCCAAAGGTCGACTCATCCTGCCCGCGAAGTTTCGCAGCGAGTTCGAACGAGGCGGTCACCTCAGTCCCAACACCGAGGGTTGCGTCGCGTTGTGGACCCCCGGTGAGTTCTCGCGACAGATGGAAGAGCGACTCGGCCAGAGCCGGGTGGGTGGTGCAGCGGAGCGTCAGCAGATGCGCTACTGGTCGGCCAACTCCTCGGATGTTGAGTTCGACAAGCAAGGGCGCTTCGCGCTCCCGATTGCGATTCGTGACTACGGACAGCTCAGCGGCGACGTCCTGGTGGTGGGAGCCATCGACCACGTTGAGCTGTGGAATCCGGCGACCTACATGGAGAAGGTCAATGCCGCAGAAGAGATGTTTAAGCAGGGCAGTGACTAATGGCCACGCTCTCTCAGCAGTACCGGCCGCGGACCACGCGCAGCCTGGCAATCGCGACAGGGAAGCGGGAAACCTCCTCCGCCCTCTCGTCACCTGTCGCGATTGAAAGGCTGCGGATGGCCCCCGACCGTTTTCATGAACCCGTGCTCAAAAGCGAGATTGTCGATCTCTTCTCGAGTCTTCCCGCGGGTGTCGTCATTGACGCCACCGTGGGCGGCGCGGGACACGCGCTCGCGATACTAGAGAGCGCGCCGCAGTTGCGACTGCTGGGCATCGATCGTGATCCCGACGCACGCGCAGAAGCCACCTCGCGTCTCATGCCCTTCGGCGAACGGGCTCTCGTCGTTGATGCCACGTTCGCCGAGGTCGATGACGTGCTGCAACGCGAGTCGGGATTCCTGGGTGCCGACGCGCTGGTCGGTGTGCTGATGGATCTGGGCGTCTCATCGCACCAGCTCGATGATCCGGGGCGGGGATTTTCCTTTCGGGTCGACGCGCCGCTCGATATGCGGATGGATCCCACGACGGGGGAGTCCGCAGCCGATTACCTCTCACGGGTCGACGTCCATGATCTGGCACGGCTGCTCCGTCACCACGGGGAAGGTCGATTCGCGGGAGGGATCGCCAAGTCGATCGTCGAACGTCAGCCTCGCACGACGCTCGAACTGAGCGAAGCCGTCGAACGCGCCGTGCCGATGGCCGCGCGTCGACGGGGCCACGTGGCCACACGGGTATTCCAGGCACTTCGCGTCGAAGTGAACACCGAGGAGGACCAACTGGAACGCGGGCTTGGCGCTGCCCTCGACGCGCTCAGCGTCGGCGGACTCCTCGCAGTTATCTCGTATCACTCGGGCGAAGACCGTGTCGTTAAGGCGTTCTTGGCCGACCAGCAGAGTGGTGGGTGCACGTGCCCTCCCGGACTGCCTTGCGTCTGTGGCGCGGTGGCGCGAGTGCAGGTCTTTAAGAACAGCGCGCAGTTGGCTGGCGTGGCTGAGGTCGCTGGTAATCCCCGCGCGCGTTCGGCTCGGCTGCGTATTGCGCGCAAGGTGACGACGTGAGCACCATTAGTTTCCCGCGGCGCGTCGACACTCGTCCGGCTCCCAGCCGTCCGGCCCGCTCCCTTCCCGCTCAAAGCACGCCGCGGCGCGCCGAGGCGGTGCGCCGTTGGCGCACGTCCTCCTCCGCGCGCCGCGCGTCCATCATTGTCGTGGTCGCGCTTAGCATCTCGCTTGCCGGTTCCATGTTCGAGGCGAATCGCCAGATCGAGATGCACCAGTTGCAGAGTCAACTGCTCCAGGATCAGTCGACGTACGCCGAACAGGTCGGCTCACTTTCCAATCTTTCCGCCCCCAGTCAGATCGCGACGAAGGCCGGAGCGTTGCATCTTGTCGATCCCACCTCGGTGACGCAAGTTCCCTCGACGTCTCTTGATGCGCCTCTGCCCCTACCGAAGTTCAGTAGTTACGCACCGGCGACGTCAAGGACGATTCGGTGAGCGTCCACGCAACCTCGACCCACCATCGCACGCAACCGCCCCGCACACCCCCTCGTCGCCCTCCCGGGCCGCGTCGGTTGTTGCTCGTACGCGCCGTGCTCGCGGCCGCCTTCTGTGCGTTGGGCGTGCGGCTGTTCTTTCTCCAGGTCGTCGACCATCAGCACTACGCCAGTCTCTCGGTCGAGCAAGTCCGCGAGAACCTCACCACGACCGCCCTGCGCGGGGGCATCTACGACCGTTACGGCCAGACGCTGGCGGTATCGCGACCGACGTCCTTGGTGATCGCGGATGACTTTCAGATCGCCCATCCCCTGCGCGAAGCCGAGGCGTTGACCTCGCTGGTCCACATGCCCGTGGCGACGCTGAGCGCGTTGTTCTCGCGCAAGAGTGGCTACGTCGTGGTGAACAACGCGCTCGATCTGAACGACGGACGCCGAGTCTCGGTTCTCGACATGCCCGGCATCGTGGTGCAGAACTCGTCGGTTCGCACCTACCCCGACGGCACGCTGGCCACGTCGCTGATCGGCGGCGTGAACGCCTCGGGCGCGGGGACGACGGGCCTCGAGTACGAGTACCAGAAACTCCTCGCCGGCCAGACCGGCGTGACGCGCGAGTACGTGTCGAGCTCCGGCGTGAGCCTGCCCGCGTCGACCGCGACGGTAATTCGTAAAGCTGAGCCGGGTGTGGGTCTCGAACTCACCATCGACTCCTCGCTGCAGTACGTCGCTGAGCGCGACCTCGCCCAGCAACTCAGCGCGGAGGACGGATTGACGGGTCTCGCGGTCGTCATGGACGTAAAGACCGGTCAGATACTCGCCGATGCGTCGTTGGTGAATACCAAGACGACGGCCGGGGACCTGGGTCCGGTCCCCTCGTGGGGCAAGAGTGTGGGAGTCGCGGGCATCGATCAGACAATCAACAACCTCGCCTTCTCCCAGGCCTACGAACCGGGCTCGGTCTTCAAGGCCGTCACGTTCTCGGCGGCCCTCCAAGACGACGACATCACCCCCAGCACCGTCTTCAGCGTGCCGAACTCGGTGGTGGTCGGCGGACGCTACTTCCACGACGCCGAGAACCACGGGCTTGAGCAGCTCTCCGCTACCGAGATTCTCGCCCAGTCCTCGAACATCGGCACGTACGAGATCGGTGAGCGGGTGGGCGAGTCCGGGCTCCTGGCCCAGGTCGAGCGACTCGGCTTCGGGCAGACCACCGACATCAACTTTCCCGATGAGACGCCCGGTCTCCTGATCAATGCGCAGGACTGGTACGCGAGCGACCAGGTGGCGCTGCCGATCGGGCAGGTCGACGCCGTTCCGGCCATTCAAGTGCTGGATGCCTACAATGCGATCGCCAATGGGGGAGTGTTCGTCGAACCCAAACTGGTGCGCGCCGACGTCACTCCCGGCGGCGCCATGACGGCGACGCCGCCGAGCGCCACGCACGTCGTTCTCTCACCGAGCGTGGATGCCACCATGATCAAGATGCTCGAGCAAGTCGTGCTCGACGGTACCGGCACCGAAGCCATCATCCCGGGCTACGAAGTCGCGGGCAAGACCGGAACTGCGACCATTCCCTATCCCGGCAAGGACCAACTGACCAACAACTACAACGCGACTTTCGTGGGGTTCGCCCCGGCGAACAACCCAATACTCTCCATGATTGTCGTGATTCAACGCCCCCTCAACGACATCTACGGAGGTTCGGTGTCTGCCCCCGTGTTCCAAGAGGTCATGTCCTACGCGCTGCACCACTACGGCATTCCCTCGACCGGCGCCAACCAGAAGCCCCTGACGGGTGCGGCCGCCATCTCCTCGGACGTGACCTGATGCAACTCGGGGACATCTTGGAGGACGTGTCACTGGACGTAGTGACGAGCAGCCTCGAGATAGATCGCGTGGAGATCGACTCGCGGGTGTGCGGACCCGGCGCCCTCTTCTTCGCGATGCCCGGCGCCAAGCAGCACGGCGTGGCCTACGCGCGCGAAGCGGTGGCACTGGGCGCTGAGTGCGTGGTGGGCGACGTGGCCGTGTCTCTGGACGCGCCGGTCATCGTCGTGCCAGCATCGCAACTGCCCGCTCTGCTCTCGCACGCCAGCGCCACAATCACCGGGCACCCCGAAACCAAGACGACGTTGGTGGGAGTTACCGGCACCAACGGAAAGACCAGCGTCACGACGATCCTCGCGTCACTCGCCCGCGCTCTGGAGTGGAACGCGTCGAGTATCGGCACGTTGACCAACGAGCGCACCACGCCCGCACCGCCCGAGCTCTACCGCGCGCTCGCGAGCGCCGTGGCCGGGTTTGATCCGGCGCACCCGAACTCCCTGGTCGCCCTCGAGGTGTCCAGTCACGCCCTCGACCAGCACCGGGTGGACGGCCTGCGCTTCTGCGTGGCCGCCTTTACGAATCTCAGCCACGATCACCTCGACTACCACGACACGATGGAAAGGTACTTCGAGGCCAAGGCGTCGCTCTTCACGAGCGAGTACGCCAAGCGTGCGGTCATCTGGACCGACGACGCCTACGGCGTTCGACTGGCTGAGATGACGTCGCTGCCGGTGGTGGGCGTGGGGCGCGCTGACGCCCACGACGTCGTGAACTCGCTGCGGGGTTCCACCTACTTTTGGCGCGGTCATTTGGTCAACTCACCATTGGTGGGCGACTACAACGTTGACAACGCGCTCATGGCCATGTCCATCATGAGCGCCCTCGGCGAAGACGACGGCGCCATCGCCTCGGCGATGAGCGGCGTGAACTCCGTGCCGGGTCGCTTTGACATGATCTACGGCCGGGGCGTGACCGTGGTCATCGACTACGCCCACACTCCCGATGGCCTCGAGCGTCTGTTGCGAGACGTGCGCGCCCTTCAACCCGAGGGCCGCCTCATCACAGTCTTTGGCGCCGGGGGAGACCGGGACCGCGAGAAGCGTCCCGAGATGGGTCGCATCGCGACGCTGGGGTCGGATTTAACGATCGTGACCTCCGATAACCCCAGATCCGAGGAGCCAGATGCCATCATTGATGCTGTGGTGTCGGGGTTCGTCGCGGGCGCACGAGTGATTCGCCTAAGCGATCGGCGCACCGCCATCGCCCAAGCTCTCGGCGTGGCCCAAGCCGGCGACGTGGTCGTGATTGCGGGCAAGGGCCACGAGGCCACCCAGACGGTGGGCGATCTCGTACTGGCCTTCGACGACCGGGCCGTGGCCCGGGAACTTCTGGGAGTGAGTGGATCGTGCTGAGTCTGATGGAGTCCGGCGGGGTGGCGTTTCTCTTCGCCATCTTCATTACGCCGCTGTGGATTCGGTTCTTAAAGGCCCACTCGTTGTTTCAGCACATCCGCGAGGACGGTCCGACGCACCAGCACAAGGTGGGCACCCCCACGATGGGCGGGGCCATCATTGTCGCCGCCGCACTCTTGGGCTACGGGATGGGCCACATCGGGACGTCGGTCGTCTTTACCCGTTCGGGGATTCTGACCGTTCTCGCCATCGTCGCCGCCGGAGTTCTCGGCTTCGTCGACGACTATCTCGGCATACGCAACATGCGTAATTTGGGTCTCAACAAGCGCGGGAAGTTGATCGGCCAAGTCGTCATCGCGGCTGTCTTCGCGCTCTTGGCTCTTACCTGGGTCCACACGTCCACGCAGTTGTCGTTCACTCGGTTTTCTCTCCCGGGGTGGCAGCTGACGTCGGCGGGGTGGTTCTTCCTCGCGGCCTTCATCATCATCGCGACGTCGAACGCCGTCAACCTGACTGATGGACTCGACGGACTCGCCGCCGGTTCGGCCACGTTTTCCTTTGGTGTTCTCGCCGTGATGGGCTACTGGCAGTTTCGTCATTTCGACATCTACCGGCTTCACGCGTCGCTCGATCTCGGTCTCGTCGCAGTCGCCCTGGTCGGGGCGTGTCTAGGGTTTCTGTGGTGGAATGCCGCACCGGCGCGCATCTTCATGGGCGACACCGGTTCCCTGGCGATCGGCACGGGACTTGGCGCCCTGTGTCTCCTCATGAATCTCGACCTCTTATTACCCATCATCGGGGGCCTGTTCGTGACCGTGACCCTGTCGGTGATCATCCAAGTCATCAGCTACCGGGTCTTTGGGCGACGGGTCTTTCGTATCGCACCGTTGCAACACCACTTCGAGTCGCTGGGATGGCCCGAGACCACGGTCATCGTACGATTTTGGATACTGGCCGGACTCAGCGCCATGCTCGGACTCGGCATCTTTTACGGGGACTTTCTCAAGATTGCGAAGGTGGTCTAGTGGCGATTCGCGCTGACCGCTCCGTGCGCGCGACGCCACGACCGATCGACTCGCGCGAGACGTCGCGCTACCCTGAGCGTGGGTTCTTTCAGCCGATGCCCCACGGCGACAACACCGCTCGCGTACTCGTGCTCGTCACGACTGCCCTCGTCATCTTCGGCACGATCTTCGTGGCGTCGGCCAGCGAGGGCCAGTCGGCCGCCAATGGCGGCTCGACGTTTTCCATCACCATTCACGACATCGCGTACCTCATCTTGGGTGTCTTTGCCTTCTACTTCGCGGCGCGCGCTCGTCTCGAGCGACTCGTGAAGAGTGCACCCCTACTCATGGCGGTGGGGCTCGTACTCCTAGTCGCGGTCAAGGCCGTGGGAGTGGAAACGAACGGTGGCAAGCGGTGGCTTAACCTGCATCTGATCGATCTGCAGCCCTCCGAGATCTTCAAACTGTGTACCGTCGTCTTCATCGGCTGGCTGATCCTCCAGCACCACGACGAGTTGAACGACTGGAAGCAGTTGGCAATCAGGACGCTGCCCATCTGGTTGGGCTGCGGACTCATCGTGTTAGAGCCCGATCTGGGGACCGCCTCGGTGGTGCTCGTGATCGCCCTCGTGATGCTGGCCGTCGCGGGCCTCTCACGCCGACTGTTGGCCGGTTCTCTCGTGGCCCTTGGTGCCGCGGTGGGCATCTACATGATCTCGGACCCCTACTCGGCGCGGCGCTTCTTTTCCTTCCTGCACCCGAACTCGAATCTGGCCACGAGCGGTTATCAGTTGCTTCAGTCGCGCATCGGGCTCGGCGCGGGCGGTATAAGCGGGCTCGGCCTCGGGCACAGCCGCGAGATCTGGGGGCTGCTGCCGAACCCTCAGACTGACTTCATCTTTTCGATCATCGGCGAAGAGCTGGGAGTCATCGGGACCTTTGCCGTCATTGCGCTGTTCATCGCCTTCCTCTTCGTGGCGGTACGCATTGCGCGCCAGTGTTCGAACCAGGTGTACCGATTGATCGCGGTCGGCATTGCCACGTGGATCATCGTCGAAGCTCTCCTCAACATCGCCTCGGTGGTGGGGTGGTGGGCCGTGACCGGCGTACCCCTGCCCTTCTTTTCCTACGGCGGTACCGCGCTGATCACCGAACTTGCGGCGATCGGGGTGCTCTACAGCATCGCCCACGACCGTTCGCACTCGAGCGACCTCACGATTCCCCCGAACGTTCGCGTGGCCCGACCGGCCCCGCGACCCCCGACTCGCACGGCGGCGCGCGGCGGCGCTCGTCCCCCCACTCGACCGAGCGCACGACGAACCTACGAGAACCCGCGCGGCGCGCGTCCCGCGGGTCGATACGACCCGCGGCGCCACCCGAATCGTCCCGAGCGGTACTAATGGCCCGCCCCATCGTCATCACTGGGGGCGGCACCGGAGGCCACGTCTTTCCCATGCAGGCGATCGCCGAGGCGCTACGGGCGCACGGAGTTGCGCCGAGCGACCTGCGCTTCGTGGGCAGCCGCCGCGGCCAGGAGCGCACGCTTCTTCTCGACGACGTTGCGCTCACCTTGTTGCCGGGGCGAGGGCTGCGCCGCTCGCTGCGCCCGAGCGATCTCCTCGCCAACGTGAGCGCCTGCCTCGGCCTCGTCGTCGCGCTGGTGAGCGCCCAGTTCCTCGTGCGGCGCTGGCGTCCCTCGGTGGTGGTGTCAGTGGGCGGATACGCGTCGTTTGCCGTCGCCTTGGCCGCCGCCTGTTGGCGTGTGCCGCTGGTCCTGGTTGACTTTGACGCGGTGCCCGGGGCTACGCATCGACTCCTCGCGCGCTGGGCGAGCAAGCGCTGCACCGCTTTTGCGGTGCCGGGCGAGAATGTGGTCGTCACGGGAGCGCCGCTGCGCGAGAGCATCGAGTCGCTCGATCGTTCACGGTCCGCGCGCCAAGTTGCCAAGGCGCGAGCCGAACCGCCGATCGACGCGGATCGCACCGTGGTGGTCGTCATGACCGGGTCGCTCGGGTCACGTCGCGTCAACGTGGCCGTGCGAGACCTGGCTCAGTCGTGGTCGTCGCGTCGCGATCGGGCCCTCGTGCACGTCACTGGACGGCGCGACTTTGCCGAGATCGCCGCGTCGCGTCCCGCCCTCGACGGTCTGGACTACCGGGTCATTGAGTTCGGGGATATGGAGAGCCTGTGGTCGCTGTGCGACGTGGCGGTCTGTCGCGCGGGAGCGATCACCGTGGCCGAACTCGAAGCGCTTGCGGTGCCCGCGGTCCTGGTGCCCTTGCCCGGTGCACCCCACGACCACCAGGCCATGAACGCGCGAGCGCTGGCGGACGTGGGTGGCGCACTTGTGGTTCGCGACGACCGCTGCAGCGCTCAGACGCTCGGTGACGCCCTGGACATCATCGCCGAAGAACCGGTGCGAGACGAGATGGGTCGGGCCGTGCACTCACTGGCTCACCCTCACGCCGCCTCCGCCATCGCCATGGTTGTTCTCGGGGTGCGATCGTGAGCGCCTTTTGGCCGGGGGCGCGCGTTCACGTCGTGGGGGTGGGCGGCGCGGGGATGAGCGGCATGGCGATGTTGCTCTCGGAGTTCGGAGCGGTGGTGAGCGGCAGTGACGTCGCCGAGTCTGCGGTCTTCGACGATCTGCGTGCTCGTCGGGTGAGCGTGTTCGCGGGGCACGACTCAACGCACGTCGAGGGCGCCGACATTGTCTTATGGTCGCCAGCGGTCAGCGCCGACAACGTGGAGCTCGTGGCGGCGCGCGAGGCCGGTGCACGACTCGTGACGCGCGCGAGCGCCTTCGAGGAACTCTCAGCCCTCAAGCGAGTCATTGGGTTTACCGGCACGCACGGCAAAACAACCGCCACCTCCATGATGGTCCAGGTCTCGCTCGCCGCGGGACGCGACGACGCGTGGCTCTTGGGCGCCCCGGTCCTGGGTGTGGGCGCTCAGGGTCACTGGGGGGACGGGGATCTCCTCTTGGAGATCGACGAGAGCTACGGCACCTTTGGTGAGTTGCACCCCTTCGCCCTCGGCATCACCAACGTAGAAGCTGATCACCTCGACTTCTACGGATCCCTCGACGTGTTAGAGCGCGCCTTCGCCGACTTGGTTGAGCGCACGAGTGGACCGGTCGTTGCATGGGCCGATGACCCCGGCGCGCGGCGCGCGGTCGCGGTGCGCCCTGAGGCGGTGCTCGTGGGGAGCGGCGACCAGGCGACGTGGCGGGTGAGCGACGTGGCTCTCGCGCGCCGCGGGGCCAGCTTCACGTTGAGCGGCCCCCGTGCGCTCGAGATCGAACTTCGCGTAACCGGGGCGCTCAACGTCGCCAACGCCTCAGTGGTCGCGGTCCTCGCGCACGAAGTGGGGGTCGCCGACGAGGCCATCGTGCGAGGACTGTCGAACTTCATGGGTGCGCCACGGCGCTACCAGTACCGCGGAGTGTGGCGCGGGGCGGACGTCTACGAGGACTACGCGCACCTGCCCGGTGAGATCGCCGCCACCATCGCCGCCACCCAGGCCGCCGGCTACGAGCGCATCACCGTGGTCTTTCAGCCCCATCGCGTTACGCGCACCCTCGCACTCGTCGATCACTTCGCCCCAGCCTTCGCTGGCGCGCGCCACGTCATCGTGACCGATCTGTACCACGCCGGTGAAGCGAACCCGAGTGGCGT
Source organism: uncultured Acidimicrobiaceae bacterium (assembly GCA_963839255.1). Lineage (GTDB taxonomy): Bacteria > Actinomycetota > Acidimicrobiia > Acidimicrobiales > RAAP-2 > RAAP-2. Next base: position 92,340 of record CAWIUH010000007.1, on the reverse strand, counting down.
GACCGGCGAGCTCATCGCGAACGCGCTGCTGCGCTTTGACCCGACCCTCGACACCCTGTACTGCGCCGACCTGGGGCTCGTGGGCGAACTGCTCGGTCATCTGGTGGACGACAGTGACGTCATCTTGGTTCTCGGAGCGGGCGACGTCGGTTCGATCATCGCGACGCTGCCCGGAGGGCTCTCGTGAGCGCCCTCGACGAACTCCTGGCTCGTGGGGAGGGCTTCGTCGCCGTCCACGCGCCTTTTGGATCGCGCACCACGTACCGCGTCGGTGGAACCGCCAGGGCCTTTGTGAGCGTGGCGACGCGCAGCCAACTCGAGGAGCTGACGCCCTTGATCCTCGAGTCGCAACTGGCTCTTGTCGCCTTGGGCAACGGATCGAATCTGCTCGTCGAAGACGGCGAGCGTGACGTGCTCGTCGTGCACTTCGATCGTTCGCGCGCGACACTGAGCTTCGACGGTGCGGACGAGGTGATCGTCGAGGCGGGCGCCGGTCTGGATCTTCCCCTCATGGCGCGCCGCCTCGCGCACCAGGGGATCGTGGGCTTCGAGTGGGCCGTGGGGGTGCCGGGCACCGTGGGGGGAGCGGTGGCGATGAACGCCGGGGGACACGGCGACGACATCGCTGGCTCGCTACTTGACGCCACGATCTGGCGCGACGGCGCGGTGGGCGTCTGGTCGAAGGAACAGCTGGAGTTGGGATATCGCACCAGCGCCCTCGGTGCGCGCGACGTCGTGGTAGACGCGCGCTTCGTGCTCTCGCGCGGCGACGCGAAGGAATCCGAAGAACGCGTCCGCGAGATCGTGCGCTGGCGCCGCGAGCACCAACCGGGCGGCCAGAACGCCGGAAGTGTCTTTCGCAATCCTGACGGTGACCACGCCGCGCGCCTCGTGGAGGAGGCGGGGTGCAAGGGTCTTCGCCTGGGTAGCGCGGCCGTGAGCGATAAGCACGCCAACTTCATCCAGGCCGACGCCGGGGGTCTGGCCGTCGACGTGTACTCACTTATAAATATGGTCAAGGCGCGGGTGCTCGAGGCGTCGGGGGTGGAACTCATCTGTGAGAACCACTTCGTGGGCTTTGGGGTGAGTTCGTGAGTCGCCGCGTCGCTGCCCACGAGCGCGAGAGACCGGCTGACTTGGTCGCCGAGCGCACCATTTCCCCGCGGCGTCGCCTGCGTCGACTCACCAAGTGGCTCCTCGCGCTGGGCGTGGCGGTCACGGTCATCGTCCTCGGGCTGCAGTGGGCGCTGCATCGGCCGTACTTTCGCGTCGAGCAGGTGGTCGTCACCGGCAATCACCACGAGAGCCTGGCGGCGGTGCTCGGCCGCTCGGGTCTGTCCTCGCATCCGTCGATGGTGAATCTGAATGAGTCGCTTCTCAAGGAGCGTCTCGAAACTCTGCCGTGGGTCGGATCGGTCACCATTACCAAGAAGTGGCCCCGCACTGTGGAGTTGGCGATCCACGAGAACGTCGCGGTGGCCGTTGCCTTTGGCTCCTCGCACGTCTTGGAGTACGTGGACGCCCGGGGGCAGGCCCTCGGACGCGCACCTCTGCACGAGAATCTGCCGACGCTCGACTACCTCGGAGCGACCTCGACGTCGTGGCCCTACGCGGTCGCGGGGCGAGGAGCCGCCTACGTGGCGAGCAAGTTGCCCGTGGCCTTCGCCACTCAGGTCAGCACGATCACCGACGACGCGCAGGGTTCGGTGACCCTGCACATGACTACGCCCGTTACTTTTATTGTCGGCTCCGCGACGAATTTGCACGCAAAGTTCGTGGCCATCGCGTCGGTCATCGCACATAGCACTCTCGTACCCGGTGACGTCGTGGACGTGACCGTTCCCGATGAGCTCGCGGTGACGCCGCCGAGTGAATGAGAAAAGCCTTGTATTTGACCGGTATGTGGGCGATGGCTAGCCTTCAATGACTGTTCGCGACACGCGCCCGCGGGGCGGTAACAATAGAAGCAATACCCAAGGGGAGTCCATGAGCCTCATTCAGAACAACTACCACGCCGTCATCAAAGTCATCGGCGTCGGTGGCGGTGGGGCGAACGCCGTTAACCGGATGATCACCTCGGGTTTGAAAAACATCGAGTTCATCGCGGCGAACACGGACGCTCAGGCGTTGTTGCTCTCTGAAGCGGATCTCAAAATCGACATTGGTCGAGAGCTCACTCGCGGTCTGGGTGCGGGTAGCGATCCGGAGGTAGGCCGTCAGGCCGCCGAAGATCACCGCGCCGAGATCGAAGAGGCGCTCAAGGACACCGACATGGTCTTCATCACCGCGGGCGAAGGCGGTGGCACGGGCACAGGAGCCGCGCCAGTGGTGGCCGAGATCGCGCGGGCGCTCGGCATTCTCACGATCGGCGTGGTCACGCGTCCTTTTGGTTTCGAGGGCAAGCGTCGCGCCACCCAGGCCGAACAGGGCATTCAGAGTCTGCGCGACAAGGTCGATACCTTGATCGTGATTCCCAATGACCGGTTGCTCTCGGTGACCGCTCCCGACACGTCGATGATCGACGCGTTCAAGATCGCCGACGACGTGCTGCTCTCGGCCGTGCGCGGCGTGACGGACCTCATTACCGTGCCCGGACTCATCAACACCGACTTCGCCGACGTCAACACGGTGATGCGCAATGCCGGTACCGCAATCATGGGCGTGGGCAGCTCAACGGGTGAGGGCCGCGCCGTGAACGCCGCCCGGGCGGCGATCACCTCGCCGTTGCTCGAGGCATCCATCGATGGGGCGCGTGGCATCTTGATGAACATCGTGGGCGGATCAACGGTGACGCTTCAGGAAGTGACCCAGGCGGCCGAGATCATCCACTCGGTGGCTCACCCCGACGCCAACATCATCTTCGGATCGGTGATCGACGACTCCATCGGTGATGCGGTTCGCGTCACGGTGATCGCGGCCGGCTTCGACCCGAGCGGCATGAGGTCGACGACGACCAGTGAGCCTTCGATGACCGAGGGACCTAAGAGTGACATCTTTACGACCACGGGCGACGACTTCTTTGACGTCGGTGGCGATGACGATCTCCCCAGCTTCCTCCGATAGCGAACTGCGCGAGCGCATCCGCGCCAACCTGGAACTCGTGCGTCAGCGCATCGCGTCGACGGGCCGCGACGTCCACAGTGTGCGCGTGGTGGCCGTCACCAAGACGTTCCCGCGCGAGGCGGTGCGCGCGGCGTTCGAGGTTGGTCTGAGCGACTTCGGAGAGAACTACGTGGACGAACTCTGCGCCAAACGTGACGCCGCGCCCGAGGGCGTGTGGCACTTCCTTGGGGCCCTGCAGTCGAACAAGATCGCCCGCGCGACTCAGTGCGCGGGCGTGCTCAGCGGCGTCTCGCGCGATCGCGAGCTGAGCAAGCTGGCGTCGCTCGCGAGCACGTCGGTACTCGACATTCAAGTGGACTTCACGCGCCGCGCGGAACGAAACGGCGCGCCGCCTTCGATGGTGCCCGAACTGGTGAGTCGCGCTCGAGAGTTGAACTTGAAGGTTCGCGGACTGATGGTGGTAGCCCCGCCCGACGCCGACTTGGCGAGAGCGGCGTTCCGTCGAACCGTCGAACTCGCCGATGAGCTGGGCCTGGTGGAGCGATCGATGGGCATGAGTGAAGACCTGGAAATGGCCTGTGAACTGGGCACAACGGAAGTGCGGGTGGGCCGGGCCCTCTTCGGGCCACGGACCTATGCGGGCGGCCTGGCCTAACATAGTTTGCGCAGTTCATCCAAGGGAGTGACGAATGAAAGAAAAGCTACGAGGGCTCCTCGGTTTTCTCGGTCTCGTCGAAGACGACTACGGCGACTACGGTCCCGCCAACACTCCACGGCCCTTCTCCGAGCAGCCCGAAGACAGCGAGCCCGAGTGGTCGCCCACGCCCGTCGCGGTCGCTCGCACCTTTCCCACTCAGCCGGCGAAAGCCTCGGGACTTCGACCCGCGAGCCCGACTCGCAGCCCCATGCGCACCGGTCAAGTCTCGGTGCTTGAGGGTTCTCACGGGGTCAGCCGCGTTCGCCCCGCCGCCTCAGGCCGGGGGGCCTCGGCCTTCCATCCCGAGCGCGACGTGGCGATCGTGGTGCCCGAGAACTACGACGACTCGCGCCAGATCACCGACTTCCTGCGCCAAAATCGCGCCGTCGTCCTGGTCACCCTCGACGTCGATCCCGGCCTCACTCGGCGCCTGGTCGACTTCACCGCCGGCACGGCCTACGCCCTCACCGCGCGCATCGAGATGCTGATCCGTGGGGTGTATCTCATAAGCCCCCAGGGGATGTTTGTCGGTCCGGAAATGAAAGAGCGGCTACGAGCAACGAACTACCACGCCCTCGATAGGGCATGAGCCTCGTCCATACCCTGATCTCGATCTACATCTGGATCCTGATCATCACCGCGTTCCTCAGTTGGATACCGGTGCGCAACTCTCAAGGTCCACTCGTAACCATCAAGCGGATCCTTGCCGACATCACCGAACCGGTCCTGCGACCTCTGCGCGCGATTATGCCGCGGATCAACGCCGGGGGAGTGGGCATCGATCTGTCAGTGTTTGTCGCCGTCATCATTTTGCTCATCGTCAACGCCGCGATCTAACCCGCGAAGTTCGGACGTGAACGAAAGCCAGCGGTAGGGTGGCGGGATGGATAGCACGGATAACGCCACCTCCGCCCTCGACAGTATCGACTCTGTCGCCTTCACGATCAGTCTTCGCGGCTACAAGGTTGACGAGGTCGACGACTTTCTTGAACGCCTCTCGGTCGAGGTGCGTCAACTCAAGGACCTCGCGGCCCAGCAGCGCCAGCAACTTCGCCAGGCCGCCGAGCGCATCGCTCAGCTCGACGCGCGCGAAGTTGCCCCCGCTCCGGGCCCCGCACCCGTCGCACCCGTTGCACCGCTCACCGCGCAACCGTCCCCCGCCATTCACACCGGCGGCGTGGCGGGGGCCGAGCAGGTCACGACCATGATCGCCATGGCCCAGCGCTTCATCGACGAGGCGCAGAGCGAAGCCGAAGAGAAGGCACGTGAGTTCACGGCCGAGGCCCAAGAGCGCGCGCGCGAGATCATTAACGAAGCGCGCAGTCGCGCCGAAGACGAAGTGAATCGACTCAACGGCATGAAGCAACGCTTGAGCGAAGACGTCGAGACGCTCGCCCAACAACTCAACGCCGAACGCGCGCGCATCGCACAGGTCCTCGCGGAGTTCACCGCGTGGGTCGAGACATCACTGCAAGCCGACACCACTGCTACGACGGCACCTCGACCCGCCAGTGCCGCGGGTCCCGCCCCTGCGACGTCGCCCGCTCCCGATCCGGCTCCCGATCCAGCGGACAGCAGCGCGGCGCCACGACCGAGCGACGTGCCCCCACCGGCACCGGCGCCGACTTCGAACGCGGGCGAGGCCACCATGGACCAACCCACCATCGGTCAGGTTCTTAAATTTGACCGTGACGATCGGTAGCACTTTCGACGACAACTGCTAGCCTCGGCGGACACTGATCAGGCCAAGGCGAGGAGTTAAGCATGGCGTCGAACGCGAAAAACACGAAGAAGGCCCCGGCGAAGAAGGCTGTCGCCCGGGGACCCGTCGCGCGTGTGCCCGCGAAGAAGGTCGTCAAGAAGACCGCTAAGTCCGTTCCCGTGAAGAAAACGACTGCCAAGTCGACGAAGAAGGTGCCGGCCAAGAAGGTCGTGGCCAAGAAGGCCACGGTGCTCAGCGCCGCCCAAAAGGCCGCGGCTCTGAAGAAGCAAAAGGCGCTGGCCGCCGACAAGCTGAAGAAAGAACGCGAAGCCAAGGCCAAGGCCACCGCCCAAAAGGCGCTCGTGCGCGCAAGGGCCCAAGAGGTCGCCAAGGCAAAGAAGGAGCGCGAGGCCAGGGCCCGCGCGATCGCCAAGGACAAGGCGGCGGCGGCCAAGGCCAAGGCCCTCGCGGCGGCAAAGGCGAAGAAGGAGCGCGAGGCCAAGGCCAAGATCGCGGCCAAGGAGCGCGAGATCGCGCGCAAGGCGCGAGAGAAGGCGGCCATCGAAGCGAAGAAGCAGCGCGAGATTGACGCAAAGCGCAAGGCGATCGAGGCCGAGAAGTTGCGAAAGCTTCGCGAGATCGAGCGTCGCGACGCCGAAGAGCGCCGGCGCCAAGAGCGCCGCGAGGCTCAACTCCAGCACGAGCGCGAAGAGCTGGAGCGCAAGATGCACTCCAAGCCCTACGAGGACGATCGCGAGTTCCTCGAGGAACTGCGCGTGCTGCTCATCGAAGCTCGTAACGCGACTTCGGCTCTCATCGCCGTGAGCGAGTCCGAAGCCGACGAGATGTTGGTGGACCGCGAACGCACCGAGTACGACGACGAAGACGGCACCGGGGTCGCCTCGGACATCGAGCGGGACCGCTTGAAGGAATACGCCGCCGAGCAACGCCTCAAAGTGGAAGAGATTGACGTCGCGCTGGCGCGCATTGACGACGGCAGCTACGGGCGCTGCGACAGTTGCTTCGACCCGATCTCCAAAGCAAGGCTGACCGCGCAGTTGCCGGTCTTTACTTGCGTGTCGTGCCGCGCCAGCGTTTAAGGTACCGGCTGAACTACACCGTGGTGGCGGTGGCGCTCGGCGTCACCGCAGCCGATGCGCTCAGCAAATATTGGGCGCGACACGCACTGGCGCACCACGCGCACCACGTGTTCGGCCCGTTGTGGCTACGCCTGACGTATAACTCGGGTATCTCATTTTCGATCAACAGCTCCGGGCCACTCGTCACGACGATCGCCACCCTGCTCATCGCGATCGTCGTGGTGTTGGTGGGCCTCAATGCCAACGCCGGCGCGCCCGCGGCGGGCTTTGGACTGTTGATCGGTGGGGGAGTCGCCAACGTCATTGATCGCCTCGCCGCGAACCCGCACGAAGTGACCGACTTCATCGCGGTCTCGTCGTTTCCCGTCTTTAACCTGGCCGACGCCGCGATCACCGTCGGCTTTGTCGTCTTGATCGTGGCCGCCGTGCGCGGCGATCGGTTGCTCGGGCGATGAGCGACGTCAACGGCCCCGACCTGTTTGACGGCGAGACCCTCGACGTCGTGGTGCCCGCGACCTTAGAAGGAATGCGAGTCGACCGAGCCATCTCGATGCTCACCGGCCGTTCGCGGGCCGAGGCGGTCGAGGCGGTGCAAAGAGGTCTCGTTCGCGTGAACGATCGAGTCGTGACCAAGGCCTCGCTGGCGCTCGCGACCGGCCAGTTACTGAGCGCCCAGCTGCGTGCCGCCGCGGATGTGGCACTGCAGCCCGACCCCAGCGTTGAGGTTGACGTCGTCCTCGAGGACGCAGACTTCGTGGTGGTCAATAAGGCTCCCCACCAAGTGGTGCACCCCGGAGCGGGCCAGCGAGAGGGCACGCTCGCGGCCGGCCTGCTGGCGCGCTACCCCGAGATACGGCGTCTCGCCGAGGAGGGTCTCAGCGACGCCGACCGTCCCGGTATCGTGCACCGCCTCGATAAGGGAACCTCGGGGCTCTTGGCGGTCGCTCGAACGCCCGAAGGACTCAAATCTCTCGCGAGCCAAATGGCGGGGCGCCAAGTCAGTAGAAAGTATCTCTCGCTCGTGCGCGGGCGCGTGGTGGAGGAACGTGGCATCGTCGACGCCCCGATCGGACGATCGACACGTAACCCCACTCAGATGGCAATACGAAACGACGGTCGAGACGCGCGAACCCACTACGACGTCATCGAGCGTCTGGGCGAGCCGTACGACTCGACACTGCTGCGCCTGGGCCTGGAGACCGGTCGTACTCACCAGATCCGTGTGCACCTGGCCAGCATCGGTCATCCGGTCGTCAACGACCTTCGCTACGGGCACCACCGCGATGAGCGCCTCGACGAGGAACGTCTCTTTCTTCACGCGGCGTCTCTGTCTTTTCGCCATCCGCGTACCGACGAGATCGTCAGTGTGGACGCGGAACTGCCCAGCGACCTGCGCGGCCTGCTGCCCGACGGGGTGGACCTTTAGGCGACGTCGTGTGCGGCGAGCACGCGCGAGTCATCGCGCAGGATCGCCAACGCCTCATCCTCGGCGCGACGCACGCGACGCACCCCGATGTCCATCTTGGTGGCGGTCGCCTGGAGCGACAGGGGAGTCGCGCCGTTGAGCCCGAAGCGCAGTGTTAGGACGTCGCGCTGCAGGTCGGTCAACTTCGCGAGTGCCTCGTGCAGTTCGTCGTTCATCATCGTCTGTTCGATGTCACCGACCCAGTCGTGCTGACTCGGGGCGACCAGGTCGCCCAACGTCGTGGCTGAGTCTGAACTGGCGGGCTGGTCCAGGCTCGCGGTCACCCCGGCGAGACCGCGCAGGTTTTCGCGCTCGGCCTTGGACATCCCCGTTGCTTCGGTGAGTTCTTCGTCGGTCGGCTTGCGCGCAAGTATGGACGTGAGTTCGGCGGTCGTCGCCTCGAGGCGCTGGAGCTGTTCGCCCACTTCGAGAGGGATACGGATGGTGCGTCCGTGCTGTTGGACGGCGCGCTGCAGGGCCTGTCGGATCCACCAGGTGGCGTAGGTCGAGAACTTAAAGCCGCGCTCCCAGTCGAACTTCTCGACGGCGCGCAGCAGGCCGAAGGTTCCCTCTTGGACCAGGTCAACCATCTCCACGCCGCGGTCCTGGTAGCGACGGGCCCAGTGAAGGACGAGGCGCAAGTTGGCGGCCACCATCTGCTTTTTGGCTTCTTCATCACCGGCGGTGACGCGCTTGGCGAGTTCGACCTGTTCGTCATAGTTGGGCATGGGGTACCGGTCGAGGTCGCGCATGAGGAGTCCCAACATGTCGTTGGTATTGACTGCGGAACGGCGGGGGGTGGGGGTAGTTGTCGTGGTGCTCACTGGCGTCTCCTTGTCTGTGGGGGGCACAAACTGGCGCGTCTGCTGGCCGTGTATTTCTCCTACGGACGCCTTACTAATTTACCACGATGTAATTCCCATTTCAAGGGTACAGAAACCCCGGAAAATAGGGCTCGTTAGCCGCTGTGGGTGCGCGCGACCGGTCGGACGCCTCGGGCCTGGTCCACCATGTCGGCCAGTGTGAAGCTCGAGAGGTGCTCTCTCATGTGATTTCCCACGTCCGCCCACACCCCCAGGAGCACACATTGGCCCTCGTGGTCGCAGGCGCCGTCCTGGTGCGGCAGGCCAAAGTCGCCGGCTGAAATGGGTCCATCGACGGCGGCCACGATCTCGGCCAGGGTGATCGACTCGGCGGGACGAGCCAGCACGTAGCCGCCCCCCACGCCCCGCTTGGAGCGCACGAGGCCCACCCCCTTCAAACTGAGGAGGATCTGTTCGAGGTATGGCTGGGGGAGGCCGGTGCGCTCCGCCAGGTCGCGAACGCTCGTCGGTTCAACGTAATTCTCTCGGAGCGCCAGGCTGAGCAGGGCTCGGCTGGCGTAATCCCCCCGTGTGGATACTCTCACGGCGCCATCCTATCGACGGTTGGTTCTAATTTCCGTGGTCGTACACGAAGTGAATGAGGTGATCCTAATGTCTGGCACACTGACTGAGTGAGCGAAATACCCTCCAGCGACGTCAGCGTGAACCCCGACCAAGTTCTCTCGCCCGGGGAGAGCGAACCGAGTCCAGAAGCCGAGAACACCGACTACGTCAGCCAGCCAGCCAAGGTGATGCGGATTGGCTCCATGGTCAAACAACTGCTGGATGAGGCGCGTAGCGCCCCCCTGGATGAAGCGGGCCGCACTCGCCTACGTGAGATCTACGAGACCTCGGTGCACGAACTCTCCGATGCCCTCTCGCCGGACCTCGCCCAAGAGCTCTCGCGCATGGCCATCCCCTTCAGCGTGGACGTGCCCTCGGAGTCCGAGCTGCGCATCGCCCAGGCGCAACTGGTGGGCTGGCTCGAAGGGCTCTTTCACGGCATCCAAGCTTCCTTGTTCGCCCAGCAGGCCGCCGCCGCCGCCCAACTGGAAAAGATGCGCAACCGCTCTCTTCCGCCGGGCGCTGGCGAGCCGCGCGCGGGCACCTATTTATAGGGTGGCGCGAGTGGGGGGCGTGGGGGTAACCTTCAAATCCCATCCGTGTAATTCACGACGAGAGCTGGAGGAGCGGTCGGCTGATGGCTGAAGGGTTCGTCCATCTCCACAACCACACCGAGTACTCCATGCTCGACGGCGCGGCGCGCGTCGACGAGATGGTTCTCGCCGCCAAGGCCGATGGCCAGAGCGCCATCGCCATCACCGATCACGGCAACCTCTATGGCGTCATCGACTTCTACGAGTCGTGCCGCAAGAACGGTGTCACTCCGATCATCGGCCTCGAGGCGTACATGGCGGCGAACTCGCGCTTCGATCGCCCGCCTCGCCGGGGCAAGATCGACGACACCGGCGGGGACTCCGAGGGCGGCCAGAAGCTCTACCACCACCTGACGTTGCTCGCGATGACCAACGAGGGATACAAGAACCTCCGTATTCTCTCGTCGCGGGCGTTCCTTGAGGGCTACTACTACAAGCCTCGCCTCGACTGGGATCTCTTAGGGCAGTACGCCGCGGGACTCGTGGCCACGTCGGGTTGCCTGGGCGGCGTGGTGCTTCAGGCGCTCCTGCAGGACGACTACAAAAAGGCCCTCGAACTCGCGGGACGCCTGCAGACGATCTTTGGCAAGGAAAGCTTTTACGTCGAACTCCAGGACCATGGCATCGCGGCCCAGCAGCGCACGAATCCCCACTTGATGCGCCTCGCCCAGGACCTCGACGCGCCGCTGGTCGCGACCAACGACCTGCACTACGTGAAGCACAGCGACGCCGAAATGCACGACGCGCTGCTTTGCATCGGCACCAACTCGCGTGTGGCCGATCCCGATCGATTTCGCATCGAGAGCGATCAGCACTACCTCAAGAGCGCGGCTGAGATGCGCTACCTCTTTCGCGAGGTTCCCGCGGCCTGCGACAACACCCTGGTCATCGCGGAACGCGCGGACGTCACGATCGAGTTCGACAATGACGGACTGCCTGAGTTTCCACTGCCCGAGGGCTATCAGGGTTCGGCCCACAAGGAGGCCGCCAATCAGTACCTGCGCGACCTCACATATCGCGGTGCGAAGGATCGCTACGGCGAGTCGTTGAGCGACGAAGTGCGCTCGCGCATCGACTATGAGCTCGGCGTCATCGCCGACATGGGATTTTCTGACTACTTCTTGGTGGTGTGGGACCTCATTCGCCACGCCCACGAACAGGGCATTCGGGTCGGCCCGGGTCGTGGATCCTCGGCGGGATGCTGCGTGGCGTACTGCCTGCGCATCGTGGACCTCGACCCGTTGCAGTATGGGCTGTACTTCGAGCGATTCCTGAACCCGGGACGCCGTTCCATGCCCGACATCGACATGGACTTTGATGAGCGCTATCGCGGTGACATGATCCGCTACGCCGCCGAGCGCTACGGCTCCGATCACGTGGCCCAGATCGTGACGTTTTCTACGATCAAGGCTCGCGCGGCGGTGCGTGACTCGGCGCGCGTGCTGGGTTATCCGCCTCAGCTCGGTGACAAGATCGCTAAGGCCATGCCGCCGCTCGTCATGGGCCAGGACCTGCCCCTTGAGGCGTGTTTCTCCCCGATGCCGGGATATGAGAATCGCTACGGCGAGGCGACCGAGCTGCGCGCGCTCTACGCCAGTGACGCCGAAGTCAAGCACGTGGTGGACGTCGCCAAGGGCTTCGTCGGCAAACGCCGTCAAGACGGCATCCACGCGGCGGCCGTCGTGATTACCAAGGGACCGGTCCTGGACTACGTGCCGATCCAACGCAAGTCGGGGCCCAACGGTTCATCGGACGGCGCACCCATCGTGACCCAGTACGAGGCCACCGCCATCGAGAAACTCGGACTGCTCAAGATGGACTTCCTTGGTTTGCGCAACCTCGCCATTATCGAGCGAACCCTCGATCACATCGAGCGTCGCACCGGCACGCGCGTCGACATCGACCACGTGCCCATGGACGACGAAAAGGTCTACGAGATGCTGCGCCTTGGTAACTCCATCGGCATCTTCCAGCTCGAGGGCGAAAAGATGCGCCAACTCATGCGCCGCCTGGCGCCGACGACCTTCGACGACATCGCCGCGCTCAACGCGCTCTATCGACCCGGTCCGATGGGTGAGAACACGCACAACGACTACGCCGACCGCAAGAACAACCGCCAAGCGGTGAGCTACGACCACGAAGCCTTAGAGACCGTGCTGTCGGGCACGTACGGACTCATGGTGTATCAGGAGGACATCATGCGCGTGGCAACCACTCTCGCGGGCTACACGTTGCCGGAGGCCGACGATCTCCGTAAAGCGTGCGCCAAGAAGATTCGCGAGATGATTCGCGCCCAGCGAGCCAAGTTCGTAGACGGCGTCGAGCGCGAGGGATACGGACGGGGACTGGGAGATGCCATCTTCGACAAGATCGAGCCCTTCGCCGATTACGCCTTCCCCAAGAGCCACGCGTACGGCTACGCCTTGATCGGGTATCAGAACGCGTGGCTGAAGGCGAACTATCCGGTGGAGTACATGTCAGCGTTGCTGACGTCGTTTCGCGACGACAAGGACAAGGCCGCGGTGTACCTGAACGAGGCGCGTCAGATGGGCATCACGGTGGGCGTGCCCGATGTGAATCAGTCCTTCGCCGACTACACGCCGTCCCTCTCGCAGAGCGACACCATCGCCTTTGGCATGGCCGCGGTGCGCAACGTCGGTGAAGCGGTGGTGGACAAGATTGTGGCCGAGCGCGAAGCGGGCGGGCCGTTTGAGAGCGTGTACGACTTCGTGCGGCGCGTGGACCCGGTCGCGCTCAATCGTCGCACGATGGAGTCCCTGATCAAGGCGGGCGCCTTTGACTCCCTCGACGTGGCGCGTCAGGGATTTTTGTTGCGCGTGGACGAGATTGTGGAGGTCACACTGGCGCGCCGCAAGGACCTCGCCCTGGGCATCTCAACCCTCTTCGCCGCCCTCGATGCCGAGGGCAAGGGGGACTGGGAAGGCACGGAACTTGCGGTGTCGGACATCGAGTTCGAACAGTCGATCAAACTCGACTTTGAGCGCGAGATGCTCGGTACGTACGTCTCGGATCACCCGCTCTATGGAGTAATGGACGTCCTCGCCACGAAGACCGAAGGGTCGATCGTGGCGGTGCGCGAGCGCGCCGAGGAGTTCTCTCTTAGCAGTCGCCCGGTGACGGTGGGGGGAATTCTCGCCGAAGTGCAGATCCGCCAGACCAAGGCCAACAAGCCGTACGCGCGCGTCATCCTCGAAGACCTCGGCGGTTCACTCGAAGTGAACTTCTCGGTCGCGGCCTTCGAGCGCTTCAGCGGGTTTCTCGTGAAGGACAGTGTGGTCGTGATGAAAGTCCGCGTCAGCGACAACGACGAAGAGCTGCGCTTTAACGCGGTGGATGTCGAGCGCTTCCACATGGAGCGGGGCAACGAAGAACTTCGCCTGTCGCTGCGGCCCGAAGACCTCACCCAGGGTGCGATCTCTACGCTGCGCGAGATTTTGACGCGCTATCCCGGACCGTCACCGGTTGTTGTCGAAACGGGGGCATCGGGCAAGGTGTTTCGACTCGGTCCCGCCTTTAACGTCAGCATTCCCAGTGTGGTGGGGGATCTACGCACGGAATTCGGCAGAAACGTCATCAAGGCCTAACTCTGGCGGAGATGCACCAGGCGTGCCGTAGAATGGATGCCTATGGCAATGACCGTCACCACCAAGGACACCACTGCCCTCAGCGATGCAGAGCTGGCCGAAATGGCCGATCTCTGCGTTGACCGAGAGCCCAACTTTGACATCGGCTTTCTTTCCAAGCAGCGCGAGGAGTGGGTGCTCGTCACCCACGCGCGCGAGGGGAACAAACTCCGCGGCTACTCCTTTTGCACACTGGAGCGCATCGGGGGTACTCCTTCCCTCCTCGTCGGCCTCCTGCTCGTGGATCGCAACGCGAAGTCCGACCAGACCTTGAAGTCCATCCTGCACGACCAGTTCCGCCGAGCCCTGCTGGCGTTCCCCGACGAGGACGTGCTCCTCGGGACTCGCCTGACCTCCCCCGACGGATACCGCGCCTTCATCGGGCTCGATGACGTCGTGCCGCGCCTGGACTATCGCCCGACGGGCGAGGACCGCGCCTGGGGGCGTCGACTCGCTAAGCGCTTCGGTTCGGAGAAGTCCATCGACGACAAGACTTTCGTGATGACCGTGAGCCCTGGTCCGGTGGGTGGACTCGACTACGTCGCTTCCAAGGGCGTCATCCCCGAGGGTGCGCATTCGTTCTTCAAGGGACTCAAGCCGGAAAAGGGCCAGCGCCTGGTGGTCTTTGGCTGGGCCATGGCCGAGTCGCTCGCCACGGGCAAGCTGCCCAAATAGTTCACCCGCGCGGCAACAGACCCGTACAGCTCTTGTAGCAGTGCCCGTCTAAGGGCTGAGAGAGCGTGGTGAGCACGTAGTTCGGGCGAAAACCCAGCGCGGTGGCCAGATCCTTGCCCGCGAGCGACGTACGCCGGGTCGCTTCGATCGTGCGGATGGCGTGGCTGTCTTCGCACAACAGCCATACGTCATCGCCAAACCATCCGAAGCGAACCCAGGTCGATCCGTCGTCGGGACGTCGCAGGAGCTGGGGGCCGCGATCAGCCGCGATGAGGGCCACGCTCGGTCGTTCGCCGCGAAACTCCCAGTACGGCGCGCTCGGCCCGCGAAAGCCAAAGAGCGGCCCGTCGGCGGGACTGGCCAGTTGCTCGAGCCAGGTACGCACGCGCCGTCCGCGATACGTCCCGAGGCGACGCGGGAGGTCCCCGAGGGTCACCGCTTCAGGTTGGGCGAGATCGTCGCGCTGAATGTCGTCGGCCAGCTGCCCTTCGACCACGTCGAAGGCTGCGAGGTCGGTCTCGATGTCGAGCGGCCACGGAATGCGCCAGCGCACGATGGCCTGACTGGCGAGATCGACGACGGTCGTGGATTCATTGGTCGAACCGAGCACGAGCCCGTGCACGGTCGCCCCGGGGGTGAGGTTGACGGTCTCGCGTCGTGGGGTTCGTGATATGAGCCGGCGCGTGGCGCGAACCGCCGGGTCTCGACTTAGCAGGGGCACGCGCCGCTCTTCTTCAACTCCACGTCGAGGTCGTCGACGCGAGAGACGGGCAACTCACACACTCCCGCGTGACAGACGTAGGCGTAGCCCGGGGTTCGTCCTGCGAGGAGTGGAGAAGATCCCGAACCGGTAACGAGGACGGCGCGCGACATCGCCCTCGATCGTAGGTGGTCAGAGAGTTCGTTCGGTTCTCCCGGAATCACCACCTCGACTCCCTCGATCGCGAATCCGGCCGCTTCGACGAGGTCGACGACCGCCGCGGGGTGCGAGACGATCAGCGATCCCGCCAACTCCACGAGGCGCTGGGCGATAACGAGGAACACGGTGGAGCCGTCGCTGAGTGCGAGACGCGCGAGCGCTCGCGTGGCGACCGCGTGGGCTGAGGGCGTGGCCCCGTCGAAGATCTCCTTGGGGCGAGTGCTGAGATCGCCCACGAGGTCGCTCTGAGTGAAGAAGCCGGCCCCGACGTGGGCGGTGAGGTCGCTCGGCACCGGTCCGTCCCAGTGGTGCGCCGCGAGATAGGTGGCGACCTCGACGGCGCGGGTGCGCCACTCATCGAGTCCGGTGAGCTCATAGGCGTCCATCGAGGCGTCGATCAGCCATGCGAGGTCACTCGCGGTGGCCTGGGCTCGCTGGTGCTCGGTGCGCCACCACACCTCGCCGGCAAAGTGACTCGAGTGCAGCGACGCCAAGAGCTCGAGCGCGCGGTCCTGGTAGCGCGCGACGCCGCTCAGGAGGAACGCCGAGGCGACCATCGCGTTCCACTCCAAGACGATCTTGTTGTCACGACTCGGTTGGGTTCGCTGTTCTCGCGCCGCGAGTAACGCCCGGTACGCCGGAAGGAGGTCAGGTGGAGTCAGAAATGGCTGGCCATCAGCCAGGCGGGGAATCGAGCGCCCTTCGAAGGTGTCACTGGTCGTGATGCGCCATCTCGTGAGCACCGCGTTGACCGTGTCGTCGGAAAAATCGGCGAGCACCTCGCGAACCTCGCCGGGAGTCCACGTAATGTGCGAACCCTCCACTCCGCCCGCATCAGCGTCGAGGGAGGATGCGTAGCCCTCAGCGAGTCGCAGATCACGTTCGACGAAAGCGAGGGTGTCGAGGGCCACGTCGCGCCACGTCTCGTTGTTGGCGATGCGAGCGGCGCGTAGGTAACAACGCGCCAGGAGAGCCTGGTCGCTCAGCATCTTTTCGAAGTGCGGCACGTGCCACTGGGCGTCCACGCTGTAGCGCGCGAAGCCGCCTCCGAAGTGGTCGTAGAGGCCACGACGACTCATGGCGTCCAGAGTAAGGGCGGCGACTTCTCGGGCCTCGTGCGTCGTCGCACTCGAACAGCGCCGTCACGAAACTGGGCCGGGGAAACTTGGGCGCCCCCCCGAAGCCACCGTCGTCGTCGCCTTGGTCCACCAAATCGTCGACACAAGCGAGCGCCCACGGCGCCGAGGTCGATGCGTCTCGACGTGCGGTGCGACATGGTCGATGAAGTGAACGTCGCGGGTGATGGCTCCGGCGAGTTCATCGGCTTGTCGCTCGATGAGTTCGCGCTGATTTTTCCAGGCGTCGCGCAGCGCGTCCAGCAGGCGCAAGAAGCCGACCTGGCCGGCCCGATCCGTCGGGTGGGTAGTACGTGCCGGCCATGAAGGGGCGACCGTCGGGGAGGAGAAATACCGACATCGGCCAGCCACCGTGACCGGACACCAGTTGGGTCGCGGCCATATAGAGGGCGTCGACGTCGGGCCGTTCTTCGCGATCAACCTTTACCGGGACGAAGAACTCGTTCAAGACGTCAGCGATCGTCTGGTTCTCGAAGGACTCGTGGGCCATGACGTGGCACCAGTGACACGCGGCGTAGCCGATCGAGAGAAAGATCGGCCGATCACTTGTTCGAGACTCTTCCAGGGCGTCGGCGTCCCAGGTGCGCCACAGCACGGGGTTGTCGGCGTGGTCGAGCAAGTACGACGAGCCCAGTTGTGACTTCACGTCGCGTAACAAAGCCATGGCCCAACGACCTTACGAGATCTTGCGCGACGTGGCGCCGCTAGCTCGGGTGGTGCGTCGGCGCGCCACTCGCTCTGCAAGATGGCCAGCACAATCTCATCGGTCCACTCGCCCTTGACGAACTCGTTCTGCACGAAGTGAGCCTCCTGGCGAAGGCCGGCCTTCTCGAGGGAGCGTACGGAGGCGGCGTTGCGGCCGTCGCATCGAGCACAGACCCGATGCAGGTCGTAGTGGGTAAAGGCGAGTTCCAGCAACGCTCCGTACACCTCGCTTGCGTACCCCCGGCCGTGAACGTCGGGGTGCAGCGAACCGCCGATCTCGCCTTGGCGATGTACGTCCTCGCTCCAGTGAAGCATGAAGTCGCCGATGAGTCGATTCGTTGTCCCGAGGGCCACAGCCACGCGAAGGATGGTGTCCTCCTCGGGGTGGCTCGCCGACGCTCGAGTCGCTTGTCCAACGCGCTCGCGGTCTCTTCGCGCGAACGCGGTTCGGTGTAGAGATAGCGATTGACCGACTCGTCGCGCGAGGATCGCCGCGAAGTCGTCGAGGTCGCTCAGACTCGAATGGGCGCAGGATGAGTCGAGTGGATTCAATCGGCTGGGCGAGTTGGACCATGGACACTGTTTAGCGCGTTCGCCGTGACGTGCTCCTCGCTACTGTGACTGTCGATGACGAGAGGAACTGTGCGGCGATGACTGAACCGATTCGATGGGGGATTCTTGGCACGGGTGGCATCGCGCACACCTTCGTCGGCGATCTCGCCTTCAGCGACGACGGCGTGGTGGCGGCGGTGGGTTCTCGTTCGCGGGCGTCGGCCGACTCCTTCGGCGATCGATTCGACGTGCCGCGACGCTACGGCTCCTACGAGGAATTGGTGCGCGACGACCAGGTCGACGCGGTCTACGTGGCGACACCCCATCCCATGCACTTCGAAAACGCCTCGCTGGCCCTCGAGCGCCGGCAAGCCCGTGCTCGTCGAAAAGGCCTTCACGATGACCGGCCAGGAGGCGCGGGACCTGGTGGCGCTGGCTCGCAACGAAGGGCCTCTTTCTTATGGAGGCGATGTGGACGCGGTTTTTGCCTCACGTGATCGCCTTGCGCGAACTCATCGGCGCCGGGCGCCTCGGCGAGATCGTCTCCTTCGAGGCCGACCACGGTCAATGGTTCGCCCTGGACCCCAACTTTCGACTCTTCGCGCCCGAACTCGGGGGTGGCGCATTACTGGACCTCGGCGTCTATCCCGTCTCGTTTGCCTCGATGTTGCTCGGCACGCCCGAGCGCATCACCGCCTTGGTGGAACCGGCCTTTACCGGAGTCGATGGCCAAGTGTCGATGATCTTTGGCTACGAGAGCGGAGCGCAGTCGACGCTCAGCTGCACCTCGCTTGCTCGGACGGCGACCCGGGCGTGCGTCTCGGGCACGATCGCGCGCGTGGAGATCGCGGGTGACTTCTACGCGCCGACGTCTATGACCCTGATCACCCGGGACGACGAGCGCGAAGAATTCAGTTTCGACACGCAAGGTCGGGGCCTGCACTACGAAGCCCAAGAGGTGGCGCGGTGCTTGCGCGAAGGGCTGTCAAGAAAGCGACGTCATGCCGCTCGACGAGTCGATCGCCATTATGGAGACCATGGATCAGGTCCTCGCCTTCTGAGAACGCTCGTGGTCAGAACTCTCACGTGCGAGCGTGCACGAGGACATTCGATGCGCTCGAGGAGACGACGCCAGGGGACCAAGTAATTACTGAGCAACGTGTCTTGGCACGAACGTGAAGGGGCCGCGTGGCGACTTCGGGCGCGAAAGGTTAGCGCTGGTAGGCGAGTCGTCGACCCTGTGGATTTCGCCGGAGCGCACTTTTTTAAGGATTCTCACGTGCTACTTTCTCTGCGGACGTTGCTGTCACAGGGCGTTCATGTTGTAATCACAAAAAGATGGCATCGTTGGGGTGCCATACGAAGGGTTGGGGAAAATATGAAATTGAAAAAGAGTCGGGCCCTCGCGGCGATTGCTTTGGCGGGGTCATTTACCGCCTTGGCGCTGCCGATGGTCAGTTCTTCTTCGGGAGCCGCGTCGCCCACGGTGAGCGCGACTACGTTCAAGACGAACTACGCGACGATGAAGTACCTGACGTCCCTGGCGAAGAAGGGTAAGGGCAAGGTCGCAATGATCCTTCCTGACACCACCTCGTCAGACCGCTACGTCGACTTTGACGCGCCGTTCATGAAGGGTGCCATGAAGGCAGCCGGACTACCCGCGAAGGACCTCATTGTCCAAAACGGTGACGGCAGCGACAACACCTTCTTCACCGACGCGCAAGCAGACGTGGCGAACGGTGCCAAGGTACTCGTCATCGACCCCGAGGACTCCACGACGGGTGACGCGGTTGAGTCGTACGCCGTCGCTCACCACGTCAAGGTCATCGACTACGACCGCCTCACGCTGGGTGGCTTCCGTAACTACTACGTGAGCTTCAACAACGTGACCGTCGGTACGCAGTTGGGTCAGGGCCTGACGGCCTGCATCACTGCATGGAACGTGAAGAACCCGGTCGTCTTCGTCATGTACGGAGCACCGACGGACAACAACGCGACGCTGTTCGGTAAGGGCTACAACGCTGTACTTTCATCCGCGGGCTACGCCCCGGCCGAAGGTGGCAGTGGTAGCGCGAACACGGTCGACGAGAGCGTCGGTACTTGGACGCCGTCGCAGGCTCTGACGGACTTCGAGGGCGCGTACGCCGCGAACCCGAAGATCAACGCCGTGTTGACGCCGAACGACGAGAACGCTGCGCCGATCATTGCGTACTTGCAGTCCAAGGGTCTTCCAGCCAGACACGATTCCCTTCACCGGCCAGGACGCGACGCCCACCGGCTTCCAGAACATCATCTCTGGATACCAGTGCGGCACCGTGTACAAGCCGATCTATGAGGAAGCTCAGGCCGCCGCCGCGTTGGCGCTGTACCTGCGCGCCGGCGTCAAGCCGCCTAAGGGCCTCGTGAATGGCACGACCACTGACTCCAGCACGAAGATTGCCGCGTACGAGCACGTGCCGTCGGTTCTCTTGACCTCGTCGTGGGTGACCGCGTCGACGATTGAGTCCACCGTCATCGCTCAGAAGTTTGTGGCCGCGTCAGCGATCTGCACCAGCAACGCGCCGACGGTTCAGGGTCTGACTGAGCCCACGTACGCTGCTGACTGCACGAAGTACGGCATTTCCTAAGTAGCCAAGGAGAAGTTGTGACGTCCACCCCCGAAGCGTCGGAAGAACACACCCCCGAAAGTGGGGCAGTGAGCCAAGGCCCTCCGGGGGCGGACGTCACACCTGGTGAAACTCTGTTGAGCCTGCGCGGGATCTCGAAGTCATTCGGTCCCGTGCAGGCGATTCAGAACATCGATCTCGACGTACCGGCCGGGAAAGTCACCGCACTGATCGGTGACAACGGTGCAGGTAAGTCGACCCTCATTAAGACCATCTCTGGCATATGGCAGCCGTCAAGCGGCCATATCTACTGGGGTGGCAAAGAAGTCCACATTCATACGCCGCGCGACGCGACCGAGCTCGGTATCGCCACCGTCTATCAGGACCTGGCTTTGTGCGACAACCTCGACATCGTCGAGAACCTCTATCTCGGGCATGAGGCCACCCGGCTCGGCGTGTTGGACGAGATCGAGATGGAGTTGACGACCAACAAGACGCTCAAGGACCTGGCCGTGTCAACGGTCAAGTCGGTGAGACAGAAGGTCGGATCCCTCTCGGGTGGGCAGCGCCAAGCAGTTGCCGTGGCTCGCGCGGTGATGCGCGACTCCAAACTCGTCATCTTGGACGAACCCACCGCTGCTCTGGGCGTGTCGCAGACCGCTCAGGTTATTAACCTCATCCAGACCCTCGCCTCACGTGGCGTTGCGGTCATCGTCATTTCGCACAATTTGACCGACGTCTTTGAAGTCGCTGATCGGGTGGCCGTTATGTACCTGGGTTCGCTTGTCTCCAGCGGACCGGTCCAAAACTACGACACCGGGAGTGCGGTCGACCTCATTACGACTGGCACGACGTCGCGAGCTCCTTCTACTCTGGCCACCGCCCAGTAGCCGAAAGGTAACATTCCTCGTGCCCGCGATTTCCCCCGCTGACCCCACGCTCCACGTCGACGCGCTCACGGAAGACAGCGAACTCAAAAAGTTATTCAAGCGCCTGAACTCCGGCGACAGCGGACTCTTGCCTGTCGTGCTCGGCCTGGTGGCGCTGGTTCTCTACTTCTACTTTCGCAATCACGTCTTTCTGCACCCCGACAACCTGACCAACCTGTTCATTCAGTCGACGGTCTTCATCCTTCTCGGCATGGCCGAGATCTGGTTGCTGCTGCTCGGAGAGATTGACCTGTCGCTCGGCTATGTGCTCGGCATCGGCGGGGCAGTCGCGACCATCACCACGAGCGTCGCCTGGCACTGGCCCTGGCCGTTGGCGTTTCTCGTCTCGCTGGCGATCTCCAGTGGGCTGAGTTTCGTCTCGGGCCTCTTCGTGGTGTATCTGCGCCTGCCGTCATTCATTGTGACTTTGGCCGGACAGATTGGCTTCGAGGGCGTTCTGATCTACATGATCGACAAGGAAAACTCGGGCGGCACGGTCCCGGTGCAGAACCATGTTCTGTACAACCTGGTCTTTGGCAACTTCACGCCGCTGTGGACTTGGCTGTTCTTCATCATCCTCGTGTTCGTGGCCGCCGTCATGATGTTGCGGTCCTATCGGCGCCGACGGGTGAGTGGCCTGACCTTGCAGCCGTTGTACTTCACCCTGGTCAAGATCGTCGCGCTCGCTGCGGCGGGACTCGTCCTGGTTCTGATTTTCAACGCCAACCGTTCGAATTTCTCGGTGATCAAGGGCATGCCCTTTGCCATCCCGATTGACCTCGCGCTGCTGTTGGCCGGTTCATTCATTCTGACCAAGACCAGGACGGGTCGGTATATCTACGCGATCGGGGGTAACAAGGAAGCCGCCCGGCGCGCGGGCATCAGCGTCAATCGTTACCGCCTGCTCGCCTTCGTCTTCGCCGGATTCACTGCGGGCGTAGCGGGACTGCTGTACTCCTCGAACCTCGACGGCATGTCCGACGCGATGCCCGGCGGCACGTACGTTCTGTACGCCGTCGCGGCGGCGGTCATTGGGGGAACCAGTCTGTACGGCGGTCGCGGCAAGATGATCCACGCCGTGATTGGCGGTCTGGTGATCGCCACGATCTATAACGGCATGGCCCTGATCAGCGTCAGTACCGCCGTTGAGTACATCGTGGTCGCGATCGTGTTGCTGGCCGCGGTGACCGTCGACTCGGTGGCGCGGCGCGGTAAGACGAACGAAAACTCCTAGCGCACCACGAGATCGGTCGGGTCAGTGCAGATTCGCCAGATCCGCGCGACGAATCTTGCCATTCGGCGTCCGCGGGATCGCCACGACGTGGCGTATCTCCTTAGGTTTGGCCCAGGGACCTAGCCGCTCACTCGCGATCTGACGCAACGCCTCATCGACCTTTGCGTCATCGCTCACCACGAGCGCCACCACTCGCTGTCCCCACTCGGGATCATCGACTCCGACGACGGCGACATCGCGAACACCCTCCACCGTGGCGAGGACCGTCTCCAGGTCCTCTGGCCAGAGTTTTTCGCCCCCCGTATTGATCACGAACCCGAGACGGCCGAACACGCGAATCCGGTCCTCGAGCACTTCACCCGCATCGCCGGTGGGGAACCACTCGAGTCCCTGCGGATCGACGTACGTTGGTCGCGGTGCGGTGCGGTACGAACGAAAGAGAGTGGGAGTACGCACACACAGTTCACCATTCACGGCGAGGAATTCAACGCCCGGTAGCGGCACGCCGCCGTAGGCCACGCCCGAACCGGTCTCGGTCATCCCCCATGTCGTGAGGACGTTCACGGGCAAGCGCTCGGGGGGCCGCCCACCGCCCAGAAGCACGCATCGATAGCCGCTCACATCGTGACGCGCGAGTTGGGTGCGCACCAATGAGACGTGCGTGGCGCCGAAGTGCGCGGCACCCTCAATGTCCTCGTCACTCGTCCACAGAAGCGTCGCGTCGGCGAGGACTGCTCGCAGGAGAACAGCCAGACCTCCGATGTGGTTCGCCGGCAGACAGGGGTACCAGACCGAGGGTGTGTCTCCGTGCAATATCGCGTGGGTGAGCTCGGCACTCGCGACGAGGGCGTCCCAGGTGAGTTCGGCGGCCTTGGGCTCGCCGCTGGAACCGGATGTCAGCATGACGAGACCAATCTCGTCGTCGACGCGGCGCCCTTCGGGACGCGCACGGCGTCCCTCGCCAGAGAGGATCTCGGTTGCGCCAAGCCACTCCAGTTCTTCTTCTCGACGACGCGCAGAAAGTCTCTGATCGAGGACGCAAAAAGCCTGGTCGCGATCGGCGCATTCGCGTACGGCGAGCTCAAGGGAGGGCCCGAGAGGTAGGTCGATCGCGAGCAACGAACGCACCCTGCGACCTTAGGTCGCCATGAACATTGATCCGCTCGCCTCGGGGTATCCCCTTAGGGGCAGTAGTTCACGTTCACCCGCTCGTCAGAAATGCGAACTTGACTGGTCCCATGTCGTCCACAGGTGCTGACAGACCTCCTCGCTCGTGGCCGCGGGCGACCAGGTCCAGCCCAGAGCGCGAAGCACTTCGTGACGCGGAATCAGACGAATCACCCGGTGTAGCGGGTAACGCACGCCTGACGAGCACGCTGGGCGCAATCCTCTTCGTCCTGTTGGCGTTGGAGGGTTATACCGTCGGGGTCGGCGTGGGGCTGCATCTCACGCTGCACGTCTACTTGGGGCTCCTCCTCATTCCGATCGTCGCGCTCAAAATGGGCAGCACGATCTATCGATTCGCGCGGTACTACGCGGGTTCGCCGGCGTATCGGCGCAAGGGACCTCCGCCGATGACGCTGCGGATTATTGGCCCCCTCGTCGTTCTGGTCACCATCGTTCTCTTTGCCTCGGGCGTCGCACTTCTCTTCGTGAACGGCAACGAACGCGCGACCTTTGACACCCTGCACCGCGACAGCTTCATCGCGTGGGTGATTCTCATGACGGTTCACGTCGTGGGTCACATCCGAGAAACCGCGACGTTGGCGCCGCGAGATCTGTACTGGCGTACGCGTCGACAGGTGCAGGGCGCGAACCGACGTCAATGGATGGTGCTCTGTTCGATCGTCGCCGGACTCATACTCGCTCAGCTTCTGGTCGGTCACGTCCACCAGTACGTCGGCGGCGGCGGATTTCCCACCCATATATTTAAGCGACGGTGATTCGGGCGCTCGAGAGCGGCGTTGCGATGAGCCGGTAGCGTGGTCGCCATGGCAAACACCGTGATTCAAGGTCCGCCGCACGATCCCCTCGACGCCTTTCGGACCCAAGCCCTGCCAAAGTGGGAGCGTCGTGGCGAGTACAACGACGTCATTTTCGAGGTGGACGAAGGCATCGCTCGCATCACCATCAACCGGCCCGCGGTGCGCAACGCCTTTCGACCTCAGACGCTCTTTGAACTCTCACGGGCCTTTGAAGCGGCGCGAGACGACCTCAGCGTGGGGGTGATCGTGCTGACCGGAGCGGGGCCTGACGCCTTCTGCTCGGGGGGCGATCAGAGCATCCGGGGTGACGACGGGTATATGGGCGACGATGAGGTCGCCCAGAGCGGCGTGGGGCGACTGAACGTGCTCGACCTGCAGATCCAGATTCGCCGACTGCCCAAGCCGGTAATCGCCCAAGTAGCGGGCTACGCCATTGGCGGCGGCCACATTCTGCACCTCGTATGCGATCTCACAATTGCCGCCGACAACAGTCGATTTGGCCAGACCGGCCCGCGCGTGGGCTCGTTTGATGGGGGATATGGATCCTCGCTCCTGGCTCGGACCATCGGACTTAAGCGCGCGAAGGAGATTTGGTTTCTCTGTCGTCAGTACGACGCGACGCAAGCGTTGGCGTGGGGTCTCGTCAACACGGTCGTTCCTCTTGATGACTTGGAGCGCGAGACGGTCGCATGGTGCCGCCAGATCTTGACACTCTCCCCGATCGCTTTGCGCATGCTCAAGGCTGGCTTTAACGCGGCCGACGACGGCTTGGCGGGCATCCAGCAGCTGGCCGGCGACGCGACCATGCTCTTTTACATGTCCGAAGAGGCCCAGGAGGGTCGCAACGCGTACGTCGAGGGACGCGCGCCCGACTTCTCGAAGTTTCCCAAGCGTCCATGACCGGCGCTCCCGGGCCGTATCGCCGCTGGGTTCTCGCGGCGCGCCCGCGGACCCTACCTGCCGCCGGCGTGCCGGTCCTGGTGGGGACATTACTCATCCGGCCGTCCAGCATTAATTGGGTGAACTCTCTTCTGTGCCTCGTCATCGCTCTCGCGCTGCAGATAGGGACCAACTACGCCAACGACTACTCCGACGGCGTGCGCGGCACCGACGAAGTTCGGGTCGGCCCGTTTCGTCTCACGGCCTCGCGGCTCGTTCCCGCGACCTGGGTGCGAGGTGCGGCGTATCTCGGATTCGCCCTCGCCTGCTCGGCGGGACTCGTCTTAGCGTCGCGCACGACGTGGTGGCTCGTGGCGATCGGCGCGACGGCGGTGCTCGCGGGTTGGTTCTACACGGGCGGGCCCAAACCCTACGGGTACTACGGCTTTGGCGAGCTCTTCGTGTTCGTCTACTTCGGTCTCGTTGCGACGGTGGGAACGGCTTACGTCCAGCACCTCACCATTCCTTCGCGCGCCTGGTGGCTCGGTGTCGCCACCGGTTTTATGGCGTGCGCGCTGTTAGAAGCAAACAATCTGCGCGACGTCGACGGCGATCGCGCAGCGGGAAAGAAGACACTCGCGGCTCGACTAGGTCGAACGCGAAGCTCCTGGCTCTATCTTGCGTGCGTCATCGGTGTGGTGGTGGGCACTCTGGCTGCCCATCAGCTGGTCGTGGGTCTCGTCGCGGTGCTGATCTACATTCCTGCCATGCAGATGGCTTTCTCGGCGGCCCGCGGCCGAGAGTTATTGCCCATGCTCAAGTACTCGGCGCGCGCACAACTGGGTATTGGCGCGCTGCTGGGCATACTTCTTGCCGCCAACGCGTACTGGGGCTAGAGAGTTGCGACCAGAGTAGCGACGCTCTCGGGCTGTTCGAGGTGCGCGGCGTGTCCGGCGTCGAGGACAAGACATCGCGTGGAACGCGCGATGGCATCGCCCAGGCGGGTCGCCTCATGGACAAACTTCTCGTCGTTCGCTCCCGCCAAGATCAGCGTTGGCGTGCTCAGTCCGCGCAACGGCTCGAGCAGAGCACTTTGAGTCCCGGTGCCCGCGCGACGCAATGATTCGGCCAGACCGCGCGCGTCGTGACTGCGTGCGGCGCGCTCTACTGGATCGACAGGCACCGAGCGGAACATGGGTTGAGCGAGCCACTCGTCCAGGAAGGCGTCGGTGCCGATGACCTCGATCCGGTCGGCCAACTCGTCGTCGCGTTCACGGCGGGCCCGGCGTTCCTCATCGTTGGCGATGCCCGGGGTCGCACTAAGAACGACGAGGTGAGCGAGACGGCGGGGATGGCGCAACGCAAAGTGCAGTGCGACTCGTCCGCCTAAGGAGTATCCGCCGAGGACGAAGGGGTCCTTCGGTAGGACCTCAGCGAGCAGGTCCGCGGTGTCCTCCAACGACGCCGACAAGTCAGCGTTCTCGCCATGTCCCGGCAGGTCGATGGTGAGGACTTCGTACGATCCTGCCAGAATGGATCGGAACCGGTAACTCGAGTGCTTCGTTTGGGTAAAACCGTGCAGCCACACCAATGTTGGCCCCGAGCCAGCGCGTTCTAGACCGAGGAGCGACATTGTCACGTAGCGTACCGAGCGCCAGTGAGGCGCAGGCCACGTTCTGTGCGACGCTCTTTGACCAGTGGGCTCAACTGGAGCTCAGCGACGTTGTGATCTCACCCGGATCTCGCTCGACGCCACTGGTCCTTGCTGCGGCCAGCACCGACGGTCTGACGCTGCACGTTCGACTCGACGAACGAAGTGCGGGGTTCTTTGCCCTCGGGCGAGCTCTGGTCACGCAGCGCCCGGTGGTCGTGGTGGTCACCAGTGGTACTGCGGCGACCGAACTTCACGCCTGCGTCGCCGAAGCCGACCTCGCCTTCGTACCACTGATCGTGGTGACCGCCGACCGTCCGCCCGACCTTCATGGGTTAGGTGCCCCCCAGACCATCGACCAGGGCCATCTGTACGCAGACATGGTGCGCCGATTCACCGACACCTTTGTCGTGAACTTCGAGGATTCGGCGCACTGGCGAGAAGTCGCCGGGGACCTGTGGTACTCGGCGATCGGAGCGCGACCGGGGCCGGTGCACCTGAACGCCGCCTTCCTCGAACCGCTGGTCGCCGACATTCTCGAGCTGCCGTCGAGAAGTGGACGCTACGTACCTCGAGTGGTTGAAGACGTTCCGGACGTTGACGTGGGGGGACGGGCGGTCCTGTGCGTGGTCGGGCGCGGGGTGGCGCGCGAGACAATCGAGGTCTGTCGGCGCCTCAACTGGGTGGTGCTCGGTGACGCCACCGCCAACGGCACGCTCGAGTACTTTGATCCGCTCCTTCGCTCGGACGACTTCGTTCGTCGGGTCCGGCCCGACGTCGTCATTCGAATGGGTGGGCTTCCGGCGTCCAAGGTCCTCGCTGAGCAACTACGTACATGGGGTGCGCGCACCATTGCCCTCGAGGGCGCGGGATTCGTGGCGGATCCCGATCGGCTGGTCAGCGAGACGTACGCCGGGCTGCCCTCGGTCGATCGCATCGGGCTGCTCGGCGACGGCGCGTACGTCACGACGTGGCGCAACGCCTCGCGCGAGGTTGGTCGGTGGTTGGAAGAGCAAGATCGCGTGAGCGAACTGGTCGAGCCGGCCCTCGCCAGGGCCGTCGTGGCCGCGGCCAACGAGTCGGGCGTATCGCTCGTGGTGGGGTCCTCGATGCCGGTGCGCGACGTGGAGTGGTGGGCGCCCGCGCGACAAAGCGCGACGTACGCGAATCGTGGCGTGAACGGAATCGACGGCGTGGTCTCGACGACTCTCGGCGTTGCCGCCGGTTCCTCCGCGATCGGGTACGTCGGCGATCTCACCATGCTCCACGACGTCTCGGGCCTCGTCGACGGGCTGGGTACCGCGGGGGGAACATGCGTGCTGGTCGTGGCCGACAACCAAGGTGGCGGGATCTTTTCGTTCCTGAGTCAGGCCTCGCGACTCGCGCCCGATCGCTTTGAGGATCTTTTTGGCACGCCGCGCCCGCACGATCTCGAAGCGGTGGCTCGCGCCTTTGGCCACGATGCAGTGAGCGTCACGACGCTCGAGGAACTGTGTCGCGCCATTGAAAAGGGTCTTGGCACCGGTGGGCTCAGCGTCGTAGTTGCCAAGGTTCCCTCGCGTCCGGACAACGTCGAGATCCACGGGCGCTGGAACGCACACGTGGCCGCGCTACTGGAGCAACGGTGATCGCAGCCCTGCCCGCCTCGCTGTTTGCCGCGATACCGCTCGCGATCGCCGCGGGCTTCGTGTCGTTCGCCTCGCCGTGCGTCTTGCCGCTGGTTCCGGGCTACTTGGCGTTCCTCACGGGATCGGCCGGTCGCCTCGAAGCGAGCCACAGTCGCGGACGAGCGCTCGTGGGAGCTATCGCTTTCATTTTGGGCTTCACCATTATCTTTGTCAGCTTCGGCGCCCTCTTTGGCGGCTTTGGTCAGAAACTCGACGAGCATCAACGGCTCCTGGAGATTATCTTCGGCGTCATCACGATCGGCCTGGGCCTGTTCTTTGCGGGGTGGTGGCCCTCTAGGTGGTTGAACCGCGAGCGACGCATCCACCATCTGCCGCGAGCCTCGGTCGCGGGGGCTGCGATGTTGGGCTTTACCTTCGGTCTGGGCTGGACGCCCTGCATCGGGCCGACGCTTTCGGCGATCTTGGTGTTGGCCTCGGCGTCACCCGGCGCGACCGCGCTGCGGGGTTCGATCCTTGCGTTCTTCTACTGCCTGGGCTTGGGCCTGCCTTTTCTCGTCGCGGCGATCGCGACCGAATGGATGGCCGTCGCGTCGACCTGGTTGCGCCGCCACGCCAAGGTGATCGGCATTATTGGGGGAGTGCTGCTCATCGCGATCGGGGTGAGTGAGATCACCGGATGGTGGCACACGTTCGTGGTGTGGCTCCAGACGAACCTACCCTTCACGCCATCGCTGTAATTGGCATGCCCCGTAGACTCGACCCATGAAAGTACGTGACGACTGGGAGTTTCGTGGACTGATCCATCAGACCACTGACGAGGGCGTATTTGATCGCCTGGACGCGGGTTCGGTCACGTTGTACGTGGGCTTTGACCCCACGGCCTCCTCGCTGCACCTCGGGAGTCTCATCCCGCTGCTCAACATGCGCCGGCTGCAGATGGCCGGTAACCGCCCCATCGCGCTTGCGGGCGGTGGCACTGGGTTGGTCGGGGACCCGAGCTTTAAGGACGTTGAACGACCTCTGCTCACGCCCGAGGTGTTGGAGGCGAATCTTGCGGGAATACGGGTCCAGATGGCCCAGTTTCTGGACTTTGAACCGAGTGCGGGTCCGGCCCAAGCGGCCCTGCTCAACAACGCCGACTGGCTCACCACGGTGAGTCTGACTGACTTTCTGCGCGACGTGGGCAAGCACTTCACGGTCAATCAGATGATCGCCAAGGAGTCGGTCAGAAGTCGCCTGGATCGCGACGACGTGGGCTTATCCTTCACCGAGTTTTCGTACATGT
Source organism: uncultured Acidimicrobiaceae bacterium (assembly GCA_963839255.1). Classification (GTDB taxonomy): domain Bacteria; phylum Actinomycetota; class Acidimicrobiia; order Acidimicrobiales; family RAAP-2; genus RAAP-2. The sequence goes on along the minus strand of CAWIUH010000007.1, from coordinate 62,465 downwards.
TGCTGCAGGCCTATGACTTTCTTCGACTCTTTCTCGACGAGGGCTGCACACTGCAACTGGGTGGCTCGGACCAGTGGGGCAACATCACCGTGGGGGCCGAACTGGTGCGAAAGTCGGTCGGCGGCAGCGCGGATGCTCTCACCTCGCCGCTGCTCGTGCGCGCCGATGGCACGAAGTTCGGAAAGTCCGAAGGCGGCGAACAGGTCTGGCTCGACCCCGCACGCACCTCACCCTTTCAGATGTACCAGTTCCTGCTCAACAGCGACGATGTGGTCACCCCCCAACTGCTGCGCTACTTCACGTTCCTGAGCCACGAGGCCATTCGCGAACTCGACGACGCCACGTCCGCCGCGCCCCAAGATCGTCGAGCACAACGAGTCTTAGCCCACGAAGTGGTCGCCATGGTGCACGGCAAGGACGCTGCGGCGAAGTCCGAGCGGGCGAGCGCGGCCCTGTTTTCGGAGTCCATCGCCGAGCTTGATGAGTCCACGTTGCTCGAAGTGGTCGGTGATGCCCCCTCGTCCACGTGGTCGCGTGCGGACCTGGCGTCGGGTGTCGATCCGGTGGACTTGCTCGTGGCGAGCCAGCTGGCCAAATCCAAGGCCGAGGCGCGCCGGTTCCTCGAACAAGGCGGGGTATACCTCAACAACGTGCGACTCGACGCGGACGCGCGGGTCACGATCGGCGACGCGTTGCACGACCGATACCTCGTCGTGCGCCGGGGACCGCGCCAGTTGCACCTGGTCGTCGCCACGTGAGCCGAGCGAAGGTCCTGCGCAGCGTCGCGCTCCTCGCGTTGTGCGTGGTGTTTCTGGGAGCCTGGGGCTCTCAAACGGAAAAAGCGGCGATGAAGTCCTGGGTGTCCGAGAGCGCCTACGTCGCCAACAACAAGACACTGATCAACGATGCGAAGCATTCGGCCACCGCCCTACGGTCCAAGTCCGCTCCGACGAGCGAACTGCACACGGTGTGTGCGGTGATGTTGGTGGAGTCCGAAGAGGCGAACTCCGCTTTGCCCACGCCCGACCATCTGGCCAGCTCACTGCTTGCCAAGGCCTACGGCAACTTGGGTGCGGGCGCCAACGTCTGTTACAAGGCGGGATCCAACTCCAAACAGCGCACGCGAGCGATCAACGACCTCTCCCTCGGAGTGAGCCAGTTGGCCGAGGCCTCCGCGCGCATCAAAAGCGACCTGACGACCTAACTCGAGGGAGGGCGAAGGTCAATCTCGAGTCGCAAGATGCCGTCCTCGAGGGTGGCGGTGGCGTCACCCAACATCGCGAAGTCCTGAAAGTCGAGTTTGGCCGCGTCCATAAACATCTGACGCTCCGGACCTTCCACCGGAGGAAGTCCGCGGCGCTTGACGGCTTCGGCGCGCTCGCGAAAGCGAAGAATCATGTCCTGGGGGTCAAAGACGGTGCTCACGAGCCAAATGTTAGGGGCTGAGCCGAGAGGCCGTCTTGGTAGTATGGATGAGCAACCCAAAGAAAATTGGGTTATGGCCGCCGCCTGGGTCTTGGCCCGCGGCCAGTGAGGAGTTGACGTGAAAAAGGGTCGTCACCGTCGTTTTGTCGAAGCTCGCGAATTAAAGAGGTCAACCGGACCGCGAGCCACCACGTGCGCGGAATGCGGCGCCGCCCCCGACGACGTCCACGCCGAATGGTGCCTGGCGGAAGAGGATCGTTACGACGAAATCCTTGGCTCGCTGCCTCGCACCACGTTCAACGAAGAGGATCCCCTCGCCGCAGAGGGCTAGGCCTTCTTTCGAACGACCGGATGCGCGAGGCGCGTGGCCTTGGGCTGAGACGCACGTTGGTCGAGGTACGCGTAGAGCCGCAGGTACACGGGCTCACTCACCATGGCAATGAGTTCCTCGCGCATCGAATCGACCACCCGCGTTTTGCCGACGAACGCGGAGGCGGACTCGGTGCACCACCAGTGGAACTCTGCGCCACCCGCGCCCCAGTCGCGTCGATCCCATTGCCCGATCCGGGTGATCACGTGACCGTCGTCTTGAACCTCTTCGTCTCGCCGTAAGGGAAGTTGCCAACAGACCTCAGGCTTGAGCGGAATGTAGCTTTCCTCGTTGTCGATCGCCATGACGTGCAGAGCGCACCCCGGTCCGCGCTCGAAGTCGGGACGGTTGAGAAAGATGCAGGCGCCTTGGACGAGGCGCGTCATGATGTCGCCGTTTCGCTTAACGCGGGTGGTACCGCTCTTACCCTTGGACTTGAACTGCCACTGCTCGGCGGTGAGGCGCTTGGCCGCTCGTTCCACGCGGCGTTGGTCTTTTTCGTCCACGAAGTGCGCGCCGTAGCTGCAACAGCCCTGCACCAGCTCCGGGGAGGGGCCGGTGAGCACGCCCTGACAACCATGGCCGAAGATGCAGGTCCAGTTACTTTCGAGGAATGTCACGTCGAACATCCAGGTGCGCTCACGCTTGAGGTCTTCGAAACTGACCCACTCGTGAGTGTCGGGGGGTATTGATGTCACGCCTTGAACTTACTGTGCGCGGTGAAAATCCTGGGGCACCTCTACACTTTGTGCATGACCTCGATCGATACTTTTGATGTTCTCAGCCTGACCGATGAAGCGCGCAACGTCGTGATCGACGCGATGAACGCCGAAACCCCGAGTGACACGCTCGCGCTGTGGATCGAAGTGACGGGCACGCGTGGCGCCGGCTACACCTACGACCTGTACTTCTCCGAGCTCAATCTGGCACCCGAGGACGCGGCAATCGGTCGCGACGGCGACGTCACCATCGTGGTGCCCGCAGCGAGTGTGGATCGCCTGCGCGGCAGTCGGCTGGAGTTCGCCAACGAGGGCGGCGGGGGACTCGTACTGGTCAACCCCAACAATCCGTCGCTCGAAGAGATCAACCCCGGCGTGCCTGCCGAAATCATTGCCATGGGCGTCGAGGGGACCCTCGGGTCGATCGCCCTCGTGGTGCTCGAAGAGCAGATCAATCCCTCCATTGCCCAGCACGGCGGTCGCGCCGACCTGGTGGCGATGGACGAGGAACAGGGCATCGCCTACATCAAGCTGTCCGGAGGATGCCAAGGTTGTTCGATGAGCCGGCTCACCTTGTCCCAGGGGATCGAGACGATGCTCAAAGAGTCCATCCCCGAACTCACCCAGGTGCTCGACGTGACTGATCACGCCTCGGGCGTTAACCCCTTCTACGAGTAGTTTCTCGCGCCGGTGACTCGCGGCGCGCCCGGGGTCACCGGCTGGGTAGTAGCGGACGCCTCGACCTAACGACTTGGAGGATGGCGCGATGCACCTCTTGAGTCAGACACTCTCGGCCACGTGGGCGCCCTTTGTGCTCATCGTCGGCCTGCTCTTCGTCGGCCACGTCGCGGCGGGCGAAGGTCTCTTTGAGTACCTCGGCACGCGCTGCGCGCGACTGCCCGGCAGCGACGCCGCGCTGTTCGTGGCGACCATGCTGGCGGTCGCTCTGGTCACGGCGTCGTTGAACCTTGATACGTCCGTCGTCTTCATGACTCCGGTGGCGCTGCAGGCCGCGCGATCGAGGTCAGCGGACGAACCGGCGTTCCTCTATGGCACCGTGCTGATGTCCAACTCCGCATCGCTGGTCTTGATTGGCTCTAATCTCACCAACTTGCTGGTCTTCGCTCGTCGACCAGTGCCCGGCTTCGTGTTCGCCCGACATATGATCGGGCCGTGGCTCATCGCGGTCGCGGCCACAATTCTCATCGTGGGTCTGTGGCGATGGTCCTCACTACGAACTCACCACCCGATGTCGCTACCCGAGGAAGTTCAGGTTCGATGGGGTCCGGGCGTGCTCGCGGTCGCAGGCGCGATCGTCATGATGCTCACCCTCAGTCACCCGGCCCTGCCCGTCTTCATTCTCGGAGCGGCGGTGGAGATCTATACCTGGTGCGCCCTTCGGGCCCGCGGGCCTGGAGAGACGATGCGCACCGCGAATCTGACTCTGGTGGTACCGCTCTTCGTCCTCGCCGTCCTAGTGGGCTGGCTCGGGAGAACTTGGGCCTGGCCCAGTCACCTGGTTGCTCACGCGGGTGCACTCGCCACGGCCACGGTGGCGGGGCTGACCTCGATTGTGATCAACAATCTTCCCGCTGCGTCGCTCTTCGCCGGACGCCGCGTGGCCCATCCCTACGCCCTGTTGCTGGGACTGGACCTCGGGCCGAATCTCTTCATGACCGGAGCGATGTCGACGCTGCTGTGGTTTCGTATCGCCAAGGCGAACGGTGCGCACCCTCGCAGCCGGGACTTGCTCAAAGTGGGCGTGCCACTGGCGGTAGCGACGATCGTTCTCGCGTCGTTGATCGTGTGAGGTCAGTTCGCCGACCCGCCAATAGTGGAAAGATTCGCCACCAACATAGAATTGAACGATGTTGCGCTTCCTCACCGCGGGCGAAAGCCACGGCCCGTCGCTGAGTGTCATCGTCGAGGGACTTCCGGCGGGTCTAGCGATCAGCGAAGAGACGGTGTCGAATGAACTCGCTCGGCGCCGCTTGGGCTACGGACGAGGTCCCCGCATGCGCTTTGAGCGTGATGTGGTCCGCTTACTTGGCGGTATCCGCCACGGCCGAACCTTGGGATCGCCGGTTTCCCTCGAGATCTTGAATACCGAGTGGCCCAAGTGGGAGCAGGAGATGTCCGCCGCCCCGGGGGCCCCGTCCAAGAAACTCACGGCACCGCGTCCGGGACACGCCGACCTGGCCGGCATGCAGAAGTACGGTTTCGACGACGCGCGCGACGTCCTCGAGCGCGCCAGTGCTCGAGAGACGGCGGCGCGGGTGGCCGCAGGCTCGCTCGCCAAGGCCCTGCTTGCCACGATTGACGTCGCCATCGTGAGTCACATCGTGCGCATCGGGGAGGCATCGTCGCCCGACGGTGTTCGCCCCACGATGAGCGACCTTGAGCGAATCGACCTCAGTGAGGTGCGCTGCTTCGACGCCAGCGCAGAAGCAGCGATGATCGCCGAGATCAAGGCCGCCGCCAAGGTGGGGGACTCGTTGGGCGGAGTCGCCGAAGTGATCGCCTATGGCGTGCCGGTCGGTTTAGGCAGTTACGTGCACTGGGATCGAAAGCTCGATGGTCTGCTCGCGGGCGCGCTCATGAGTATTCACGCCGTCAAGGCGGTCGAGATCGGCGACGGCATGATTCAGGCCAGTCAGCGAGGCAGCGTCGCCCACGACGCGATCGCCCGCGACGAGAGTTACGCCCTGGGCGGGGGCTATATCCGACGCAGCGATCATGCGGGGGGCCTCGAAGGTGGGGTGTCCTCGGGTGCGCCCATCATCGCCAAGGTCGCGATGAAGCCACTGGCCACCCTCAATCGTCCGGTCCTCGAGACGGTGGACGTCGCGACGGGCGAGTCGACCGTTTCCTTTAAGGAGCGCACCGACGTCACCGCCGTGCCCGCGATGGGTGTGGTGGCCGAGTCGATGATGGCCCTGGTACTGGCGAACGAGGCGTTGCGAAAGTTTGGCGGCGACTCCGTCGAGGAGTTCGTGCGAAACGAGCGCGCGTATGTCGCCACTCTTGGCGACGTCGTCTCCGGTCCGCGCACGGAGTAGCCATGGCGCGTCTCATACTGATCGGGCTCCCCGGTGTGGGCAAGTCCACTGTGGCTCGCGCCTTGGGGGAACGCTGGGGCTGCGAAGTCCTCGACACCGACGACCTGATCGCCGAGTCAGTGGCGATGCCGGCGCCGGAGTACCTGCGCGAGTTCGGCGAGATGCACTTTCGCGAGCGTGAGTTCGACGCGCTGTGCCGCGCCATCGAGTCCACGGCCGTGGTGGCGAGCGGAGCGGGGATCGTGACCCGCGAAGCGGCGCGCGAGTTGATCACCGGGGGAAACGCAATATGGCTCGATGCCGACGAGGCCACGCTGCTCGAGCGGGTTGCCCTTGGGGAGCGCCCCCTGCTGGGCAGCGACCACGCCGACTCGCTGCGACGGCTTCGTGCCGAGCGCGACGCGTGGTATCGCGCGTGCGCGCGTACCCGCATCGACGCATCGGGTTCGCTTGACGACGTGATCGAGCGAGTCGTCGGCGTCGCTGAGAACGTGCGTTCGTGAACTTCCGCGTCGAACTCGGGGTCCGAGGCTATGTCGTCGTGGTACAAGACGGCGCACGACACGGACTTGCACCGTTGATCGCGGAGCGCGCCCCCCGAGCACAGTCCGCGGTGGTGGTCACGACGTCGGCGTTGGCCGCACAACCGTGGTGCGAGGTCGACGCCGGCATAGCCCAGCACAGGCTGTTGGTACCCGAGGGAGAGTCAGCCAAGACGTTTCTCCGTCCTCCAAGATCTGCTCGACGTCGTTCGCCGAGTTGCGACTCTCTCGTGATGACGTCGTGGTGGCCGTAGGGGGCGGTGCGGTCACCGATCTCGTTGGCTTCGCGGCCGCGGTGTACCTGCGTGGCGTGGGCGTGGTGCAGATCCCCACGTCGCTGGTAGGCCAGGTCGACGCGGCGATCGGCGGCAAGACGGGGATCAACCTACGAGCGGGCAAGAACTTGGTGGGCTCATTTCATCAGCCCCTCGGGGTGCTCTGTGACACGAGTGTGCTGTCAAGCCTGCCCGAACGCGAGCGGCGCAGCGGCCTGGGCGAGGTGGCCAAGTGCTGGATTCTCGAAAGTCGCGACGTGGTGTCCCTGCATCGCGCGTCGCTGACGGAGTTGATTGAGGTGTCGGCGGGGCTCAAGGTCGGCATCGTGAGTGACGACGAACGCGAAGGGGGTCGGCGGGTGCTATTGAACTACGGTCACACGCTCGCGCACGCGCTCGAAAAGATCGCGCTGGCGCGAAACGAGGACGAACTGCGCCACGGCGAAGCGGTCGCTATCGGCCTTGCGTTCGCCGCTCGTCTCGCGCGCGCGCTCGACCGCGTGGACGACGACGTCGTCGACCTATCACGACGATGTGTTACGCACCCTCGAACTCGACGGCCGCCTCGCCGAGTTCTACGGAACTGATGAGATCCTCGACGCGATGACCTTCGACAAGAAGGCGCGCCACGACCTCAGCTTCGTGCTCGATGGCCCCGAGGGCTTTTCTCTCGTCAGCGGACTCGAGCGAGCATTCGTGGGTAACGTACTGGATCGGTTCAAAGGAGAGTCGTGAGCGGAACCATCTTGCTGCTGTCGGGACCCAATCTCGACCTACTCGGCACGCGCAGTCCCGAGATCTATGGAACGATCACCTTGGCCGAGCACGTCGCGTCCTTTCGCTCACGCGCCGAGGCGAAGGGGTACCAGGTTCGAGACGAGCAGTCCAACTTTGAGGGCGACCTCATCGAGGCCGTGCACGAAGCCCGCGGAACGTGCGTGGCCATCGTGATCAACGCCGGAGCGCTGACGCATACCTCCTGGGCCCTCAGTGATGCGCTAGCGACCTTTGAGGGGGTCGCGATCGAGGTGCACTTGTCCAATCCGGCGGCTCGCGAGCCCTTCCGTCACGCCAGCACCATTGCGGGGGTCGTGAACGGGACGATCGCCGGGTTCGGCGCGCTCGGTTACGAGCTCGCCCTGGAGGCGGTGGAGCGTCTCCTGGCGTCGGCCTAGACCTGGCTCTCAAGGCGCTAACTAGAATGGGTAGCGCACAATTCGCGAAAGGCAACCAGGCCCATGGCCGCTATATCGACCTCTGACCTCAGAAACGGCATCACCCTCAAGATTGACGAAGGCCTCTTTACCGTCATCGAGTTCCAGCACGTGAAGCCGGGTAAGGGCGGGGCGTTCGTGCGCACCAAGCTTCGCAACGCCCGCACCGGGGCGGTCATCGAGCGCACCTATCGGGCCGACGAGCGCCTGGAGCAGGCCATCATCGACAAGCGCGACACCCAGTACCTGTACCGCGACGGCGACGACTACATCTTCATGGACCAGAGCAACTACGACCAGGTCCCCGTGTCGTCGAAGAGCCTGGGCGAGGCCACCAACTTTCTGGTCGAGACTGGCAAGGCCATGCTGATCTCGTATCAAGAAGAGATCATTGGCGTCGAGCTGCCCGGCCTCGGTGGAGCTGACGATCTCCGACACCGAACCCGGCGTGCAGGGAGATCGCGTGTCGGGTGCACGCAAGCCCGCAACCCTGACGACGGGCTACGTGGTGCAGGTGCCGCTGTTCGTCGGTCCGGGAGAGACCATCAAGGTCGATACTCGCACCGGCGAATACATGACCCGAGCGTAGGGTGAGCGAACTCGGCCTGAGTCGACGTCGCGCGCGCGAACGAGCTCTCGAGATTTTGTACGAATCGGCCATCAAGGATCGTTCCGTGGCGGTCGTGCTCGAGTGAGTTGAACACACGCCCCGACGCCTACGCCGTCGAACTAGTGACGTCGGCGTCGCGACATCAAGAAAAGGCCAACGCACTGATCAGTGAGTTCTCAATCGACTGGCCGCTCGAGCGCATCGCACTGGTCGACCGGCTCATCATGACGCTCGCCATCGGCGAGATGCTGATGGAAAATGCGCCTCCCGTGGCGGTTATTCTGGACGAAGCCGTCGAGTTGGCCAAGGTCTTTTCGACCGACGGGTCGTCATCGTTCGTGAACGGTGTGTTGTCGTCGGTCTCCCAGAGGCTGATCGAAGGAGCATAGGAGCACCAAATGCCGGGCATGTTTAAGGAGAACATCTCCTTGACGAACCCCACGATTGTGGCGCTCTTTCATCATCATCTCTACGTGACCAGCATCTACTGGATCATCGGCATTGGCCTTGTCTTGTTGTTGGGAGCCACCCTGCTGCGACGCCTAACGACCTTTAACCTTTCCCCCGCGGGTCTCTCCGAGCCACGTGCTCGGACCTTCTTGCGAATTGGTTTTGGCCTGATCTGGCTCTTTGACGGCATCCTGCAGTTTCAGCCTTCGATGCCCCTGGGGCTCGCCGACGTGGTCGTCAAACCCACGATTGCGGGAGCGCCGAGTTTCCTACACTCGCTGATACTGAGCGCCGTGAACCTGTGGAACGCCCACCCGATCTCCCTCGCGACGGGTACCGCGTGGATCCAGGTAGGCGTTGGCATTGCCCTGATCGTGTCGAACGGAGCCGTCGGCCGCTGCGCGGCCGTGGTCGCCGCCGGCTGGGGATCGTTGATTTGGCTGATCGGAAATGGGGCGGGGGGAGCATTCGCGAAAGGCGCCTCCATCCTCTTCGGCTGGCCGGGCGCGACGCTCTTTTATGTGGTGGCTGCCGTCTGGCTCGCTCTGCCTCCTAAGGTACTTTCAGGAGCACTTTTCGAAGTGGACCCTGCGGTTCGTGGCCCTCGTTCTCTTTGTCGCGGCGATACTCCAGAGTCTGCCATCCGCAGAGTTCTGGCACGGCGGTAACTCGAACGCCCTGACCGCCATGACCAAGGCGATGACGGCCACGCCCCAGCCACACCCCTTGGCGTGGATCGTTCGCCACGCCGGGGACGTCGCGGGCACCCTCGGCGGGGGATTCAACGTCGCCGTCATCCTGTGGCTGCTGGTGTGCTCGGTCGGTCTGTGGTACGCGAGTACTCACCAGATCAACTGGCCCGTCGCTGCCCTTGTCGTGGGCGCCGTCATCTTTTGGATTGTGGGCGAGGACGTCGCTATCTTCGGCGGCGTCGGCACGGACATCAACTCTTTGATTCCTCTGGCGCTCTTGACCTTTTGCGCCCGTCCCGTATTCCGAGGTGCCCCGGCGCTGCCGCGCCGATTACCAGAGGAACTTCGTTCGAGTTCCGGAGCAGTCGCCGCCGCGTTCGCCGCGGGGATGATCATCTTCTCGGTCGTCTCCATGGGTGTCGCCTCGGTGTCGGCGGCCGAACCCACGTTCTTCTTTGCGGCGAACCAGACAAATCCGGTCGCCCTGCACTCGAAGGTCTCGAGTTTCACTCTCACCGACCAGTTCGACCACTCGTATCGCTTGGGCGAGCATAAAGGTCGGTATACGCTCCTTACTTTTCTCGACCCCGTGTGCTGGACCGACTGTCCCTTGCTCGCGGCCCAACTGCGCCAAGTGCGCTCTCAACTGCCCGCCACGGCTCCACTGGACATTGTTGTCGTGGCGGCGAACCCACTACACGAGACCCTGGCGGACGTGCGACATTTCATCAAGATTCACGACCTGAGCACCGTGCCTAACTTCTATTTTGTGACGGGAAAGACGAAAGAGATGCGCAAGCTCTGGAACACCTACGGTATTGACGTTGAGAATGTTCCTGGGGACATCATGAGTATCCACCTTGACTTCATGTTCATTATCGGTCCGCACGACCGCCTGCGCTGGGAACTGCCCGACGATCCGGCCTACGGCTCTGCGATCACCAAGGGCGTACAAGAGTCGAGCGAGAGCGTGCTGCTGTCGCTCTTGCGCCAGTCGGGAGTGAGCTAAGCGTGGCCCCCCTGGGCGTCATCGCCATCGTGGGGGCCGTCGCATCGATCGTCGCTCACTCGCATCGCAAGACGACGTCCCTGCGCGTGAACTGTCAGTTTGCGGTGTCACTTCTGAGTTGGGCGTTGCTGTGGTACGCCACGGCTTCCTCTTTTGCGAGCGAAGGCATGATCAGTCTGCCCAAGCACATGATCGCGCACATTCTGGTGATGTTCCTTGTGCCAATCGGGCTGATCACCTCGGCAACCTTGCGCTCACTGTGGTGGTTGCCGCGCGCCCCTGCTCGTCGTCGCCTGTTGAAGTGGTGGTATCTCGAACGCACCTGGCACGCCCCCAAGTGGCTCTTCAACCTTTTGGTCGCCACGGTCGTCCTCAACGGCGTGATGATCGCCTCCCACCTTCCGGGCGTGTTCGATTACGTCATGGCGCGCGACTGGATGATGCAGTGGCTGGTCGAACCCGCATTCCTCCTCAGTGGACTGTTCTTCTTTCACTTCATCGTTCCCTCGCCGCCGCGCACGACCCACGTGAAGCTGCGCTATCAGTTCGTGGCACTCATGGTGACCCTCTTTGAGATGCTGATGCTCGCCATGTCGATGTCAATCTTTACCAAGGCATCCTGGTACAGCGTGATGGTGATGCACCCCGGCATGGCGGCCATGCCCGGCATGGCCGCAACGGCCGCCGTGGCCTTCAGTCAGCAGCGCGAGGCGGCGGGGATTCTGTGGATCTGCGGTGACGGATGGGCCATTCCGTGCCTCATCCTCGTGCTGTACCGCCTCGTCAAGCGCGACGGGTCACTCCTGGGCGCTTTGGAGCATCACTCGTCGCGCTTGTCGGGCGTGACGGGTTGATCCGTGCAGTGCACCGAGGCGAGATAGGCGTTCCACTCCGCCAGGCGGGAGTCCTCTTTGAAGGTCTTTTGGGGCTTGGGCTTAGCGAGACCGCGTTCCTCACGCAGCATCTTTCGCCACATGTAGACGGCGTAGGCACCTAGGGCGGGCCACTCAAAGACGTAGGCCCACGAGAGTTCGTTTCCCCCGAGCGCCCGGATGAGTTCGATTACAAAGGCCGGAATGCATATGAGTTCAGCTAAAAAGAGTCCCAGATGAATTCTGAAAATGTTCTTCGGCTCGCTCACCATTTCACCCAAATTTAGCCCCACTTGATCAGTTTCTAAATGTACGCTGAGTTTCGTTAAACGGGGTGGGTTTGGCGCCGCTTCGTCATGAACGTGTCAAAGGAGATCGAATGGTTCGCTCCAAGTCCCTTGGGGTGGCGTTGGGTTCGGTGCTCATCGGGGGAGGCGTACTCGCCCTGGCGGGCTTCGCACTGGCCTCGGCAACGCCGCACCAGACGGCGCTTCAGTGTGTCGAAAGCACGACGAAAGCGCATACCTGCAGCATCACACTGGCCACGTACCCGGACTCCCTGGAGGGCGTTCACGGCGCAAGTGGCGGACCCCACCCGGACTGGGTGACCTACTCCAACGACAACATTGACGTGCCGGCAAACACGACCATTGACGTCACCATCAATCAATACGACACCGGCGGGGAGCCAAACAACCCCGCGTTTCTCAACGTGATCGGTACGAACGGTGGATATGACACCGTCAATGGCGTCAAGACCACCCACGTCACCGGCCAGATTGGTCACACGTGGACACTCCACGCGATTCCCGGCAACGGAAAGTACCTGTGGATCTCGGTGCCGCTTCCCGCCGACAACTCCAGCAAGATGCCCGTGAAGCTCGGCATCGGCGTCTACCCCAAGCCGGAAGTGGTGAAGTTCTCCTTTACCACGGGCGGACCGGCCGTCTATGAATGGAACTGCGAGTTCCCCTGCGGTGGTAGCCGCCTTGGCAATGGATTCGGTGAGGCGATGAGCAGCTTCGGCTACATGTCGGGCACGTTGACGGTTCAATAGGAGACATTTGTGGCTACTTCAACTTCCACTAAAGAATCGCTACGGGTCTTCTTCTGGACGTGGGGGATTCTGACCGTCGTCTTTGTACTGCTGGGGATATTCATACCGCATCGCTATATGCCCCACATGATGAGTAACGACGGGAACCTGGCCGTCACCACGACAATTCTGTTCACCGTCAGCGCGGCCCCCGTGGCCGCGGGCGTCTACGCCGGGGCCATCCATCTCTTGCGTCATCGCCGTTACAAGGGTGACGGCGTGCCGCCGGCGGCCGAATCCGTTCGCGAGAACACCAAGTTGGTGATCAGTTGGCTTACGGCCTCGACGGTGCTCTGCGTCTTCGTGTTGGTCTGGGGCCTAGGGGCCCTGGCGGCGGACAACGCGACGTCGGGCAATCCACTCGTCGTGGACGTGTACGGCCAGCAGTGGGTGTGGACGTTTACGTACCCTGGAACGCACGTGACATCCAACGAGCTTTACGTTCCCGACAATCGCGAGGTGGAGTTTCGCGTCACGTCCGAGGACGTGACGCACGGCTTTTGGGTCGTGAACTTCGGGGTGCAGGTTGACGCGAATCCCGGCGTGTGGACCACCATCCACACAACCCCCGACAAGTTGGGCACGATCGAGATTCGCTGCGAGCAGTTCTGCGGCCTCAATCACGCCTTCATGGACGCGATCGGACACGTTGTAACGCCCAAACAGTTCTCTGCGTGGCTCGCCAGCCAACCGGCGCGAGTGTAGGAGGTACCAATGACGACAACACTTGAGCACACCGAAACGACGGCCAAACCTCACGGCGGCGGGCTCGCTCGACGGCAGAACTTCGCGACGGCACTCGTTCTCGGAGTAGTCCTTGCCTGGGTGTTCTGGTTTATCGCTCGGCACCTCTTCTGGCAGGGGAGTGACAACTTCTCGGACCAGGAAGCCGTGATGACCGGGGCGGGCTGGATGATCGGGTTCTGGCTCGGCATCGGGGCGTTCAATGCTCCGTTCCAATGGTTGGTTGGTCGCGACAACAGCCATGACGACAACATGTACTACGCGGGCAAGGACCTCGGTCGCGCGCGTTACTGGAAGTACACGACCGACCACAAGGTCGTCGGCGTCCAGTACATCATCGTGACCATGGTTCTGCTGGGCGTCGGGGGAATCCTGGCGATGGCCATCCGCACCGAACTCATTACTCCCGGCACCCACTTTGTCAATCAGCAGGTCTATAACGGCTTCATTGCCATCCACGGCATGGTCATGATCCTGGCCTTGATTGTGGCCATCTCGGGTCCGTGGGCCAACTTCGTCATGCCGATCATGATCGGCGCGCGGGACATGGCCTTTCCGCGGCTCAACGCGTTGAGCCTGTGGACACTCGTGAGTGCGGCCGCGCTCCTCGTCACGGTGCTGGCCGTGGGAGGACTCCCGGTGGGGTGGGTCGTACTGGGCACGATCGGCGACCAGGCGGGTGTGGGCATGGACTTCTTTGCCCTGGCCATTGTGACCTTCACCGTGTCGACGACGGTGGCGAGCATTAATAACGTCACGACTGCGCTGTCGATGCGAACCAAGGGCATGACGCTGGACCGATTGCCGATCTTCGTGTGGGGGACACTCTTCACCTCGGGCCTCGCCCTCTACGCCTTCCCGTTCTTCTTCATCGCGGAGCTCGATCAGATCCTGGACCGCGCCACCTCTACGAGCTTCTACATCGCGGCCGGCGGTGGCACGAGTTGGCTCCAGGCCAACCTCTTCTGGCTGATGGGCCATCCCGAGGTGTACGTCATCTTGATACCGGCGGTCGCCGCGCTCTTCGAGATCTCCACGGTCATGGCGCGAAAGCCGCTCTTCAGTTATCGCACCGCGATCGGTGCGATGGCGGCTCTGACCGGACTCTCGGCGCTGGTGTGGGCCCACCACATGTTCACCTCCGGCTGGGCGCCAACGCTCGGTGGCCCATTCATGGTGACAACGGAACTGATTTCGATACCAACGGGCGTTTTCTTTCTGGTGTTGGTGGGAACGCTGTGGCGGGGAAATATCTGGATGAAGTTACCCACGCTGTGGATGTTCGGCTTCATCTTCAACTTCATCATCGGCGGCGTGACCGGTATCTACCTGTCCGACGTACCGCTGGACGAGCAGTTGCATGGCACGATGTTCGTGACCGCGCACTTCCACTACATCTTCGTGGGCTCGGTGCTCTTTGGCGCGATCGCCGCCTTGGCGTACTGGTTCCCCAAGGTTACCGGCCGATTCCTCGATGAAAGGCTGGGCCGATATTCGTTCTGGCTGGTCTTCATCGGCGTGCAGGTCGCCTTTGGGGCGATGTTCCTGTCGGGCCTGAAGGGTATGCCGCGTCGCGACGCGTCCTACAGCTTTGCCTTTGAGCACACCAACTTCATCTCCACCATCGGCGCCTACATCATCATGTCGGGCATGCTGATCCTGTTGGGTGCGATCGTCACGTCGTGGCGCAAGGGTGAGCCCTCGGGTCCGAACCCCTGGCACGCCAACACGCTCGAGTGGCAGGTACCCACGCCGGTGCCGCTCGAGAACTTTGACGTGGAGCCCGTCATCACCGAGGACCCCTACCACTTCGATAATGAGGAGCCGGTACACGTATGAGCGTCGCGGAAATGGAACCTCAGAGCGGAGCGCACGGAGGCGAGGGTCATCACGACTCTCCCGAGAAAGTAGACGCGCGTGAGCGTCTCGGCATCTGGTTATTCATCGGGGCCGACGTCATCACCGTGGCAGCGCTGCTCTTCACGTATCTGTACTTGCGTGGTGTGAACACGGACAATCACTGGATGATGCTCCAGGGCTACCCGGGGGGCCTGCACACCTACCAAGACTGGGAGAATCTCCTCAATAACGGCGCCAACATCGGCAATCCCAAGAACGTCTATGTCGGGACTCTGTCGGCGGGACTGCAGTGGCTGGTTTGCCTGCTCACCATCGTGAGCGCCGCGGTGCTGTGGTTTGGGGAGAAGGGGCTGCGCGCGACCAAGAATGCGAAGGCCTTCTCGCCGATGGCGCTCTTCGCCATGGTTCTCGCGCTGGGCGGCGTCGCGGTCGCCGCAGTGCAGCTGAGCGACATTCCCCAGGTCTTCGTAGCCGTCAACGACTCGATCACGATGTCCTACACGACGTACGACTCGGCCATGATGGCGATCGTTGCCTCGACGCTCGGGCACCTGGCGATCCTGGCCTTCCTCGGACTAGGCCTGGCGATCCGCTCGGCCCGCGGGGTTATCAGCGGCGACAAGTGGTACCAAGTGCGTCTGGTGCGCTACTTCTGGGTGTGGGTGGCCATCTCCTCAATCGTCGTCACGCTGATCACGACTACTATTAACACAGTTCACTAAGACAACAGGTCTCCGGACTTCCGGAGGACTGTCGTGAAACGGGTCCGGTGAGGCCCGAACGACAGGAGAGCAATGACGTACGAGGACGAGCGCGGGGCAGAGACGCGCGGCGACTCCTTTGTGGCGAAGACCCAGCTCCTCTCTGCGGAGGACGTGTCGCGCGCCCTCACGCGAATGGCCCACGAGGTCGTCGAACGCAACCACGATTTAGCTACCGTTACGATCATCGGTCTCCAGACCGGCGGCGAACCGTTCGCCGAGCGCTTGGTTGAGATTCTCCGGACGATTAGCGAGGAGGTGATCTCTCTCGGACTCTTGGATGTCTCCTTCTACCGCGACGATCTCGTGGTCAACCCAGCGCCGCGGGCGTCGCTGACTCGAATCGACGACGACCTCACGGGTCGCTCGGTCGTCCTCGTCGACGACGTTCTCTTCACCGGTCGCACGATCCGCGCTGCGCTCAATGCCTTGACCGACTGGGGTCGGCCCGCGTCCGTGCAGTTGGCCGTCATGGTGGATCGCGGTCATCGGGAACTGCCGATTCGACCCGACTACGTGGGCAAGAACCTCCCGACGTCGCGGGATGAGGACATTAGAGCCACCCTCGAAGGTGTGTGGATTGGCACGAAGTCGTGAGTGAGTCATTGCGCGGAGAGAATCTCCTCTCGCTGGACGATCTCACTCGTGAGGCCATCGTTGAGGTGCTCGATGTGGCCGAGACGTTCGTGGAAGTGAATCGGCGCACGATTAAGAAGGTGCCCGCCCTCAAAGGACGGGTTGTAGCGTCCTTGTTCTTCGAAGAGTCAACGCGCACGCGTCTTAGTTTCGAGACGGCCGCCAAGCGCCTGAGCGCTGATGTGCTCTCGCTCGCCATCGCTTCGAGCAGCGTCAAGAAGGGCGAGTCCCTGCGCGACACGATCGCCACGATCGACGCCCTGGGAATTGATGCGGTGGTGATGCGCCATCAATCGAGCGGTGCGGCGCTGCAGGTGAGCCGCTACGTGCCCCACGTGCGCGTGATCAACGGCGGCGACGGCCAGCACCAGCACCCGACTCAGGGACTCCTCGATGCTTTCACGATCCGCCAGGTCCTCGCCGAACGTCAGAGTGCGACAGGACCGGAGACCGGAGCCGAACTCTTCTTCGGGCTGCGAATCTTGATCGTGGGCGATCTTCGCCACAGCCGCGTCGCGCGCAGCGACGTGAGTGCCTATGTGACTCTTGGCGCGGAGGTGAAGGTGGCGGCACCGGCCACGCTGCTTCCCGACGACGTGAGTTCCTGGCCCGTGAGCGTGGCTGACGACTTTGACGAGGCACTGGCCTGGGCGGACGTCGTGGGCCTCCTGCGACTCCAGGTGGAGCGCGGGTCGGGCTCCTTTGTGCCCTCTCTGGCCGAGTTCACGACCACCCACGGGCTGACCATCGAACGTGCCCGCGCTCTTCGCTCGGGGACGCTCGTGATGCACCCGGGCCCGATTAATCGGGGCGTGGAGATTGACTCGAGTGTGGTGGCACTGCCCTCAGTGCTGATCGATCGGCAGGTCGCCAACGGCGTGCCGATCAGGATGGCGGTCCTGTACCTCAGCATCGCGGGCGCGAGAGAGGATCGGACGTGAGATTCATTGTGCGCGGCGGACGCGTCATCACCGAGACGTCGAGCGACGTCGCCGATGTGCTGATCACAGACGGGCGGATCTCTGAGGTCGGTAGCAACCTGGACGCGCCGGAGGGCGCGACCGTGATCGATGCGGAGGGCTGTTGGGTTGGACCAAGTTTTGTCGATCTCCACACCCACCTGCGCGAACCGGGCCGGGAAGAGGCCGAGACCATTGGGTCGGGCGCGCGCGCGGGCGCGCTCGGGGGATACGGCGCGCTGGTCGCGATGCCGAACACCGAACCGGCGCTCGACACGCCGGCTCTGGTTTCCTTTGTGCTGGCGCGCGGGGCCCAGACGCCACTCGACATCGCCGTAGCGGGTGCGATCACTCAGGGTCGCCAGGGCGAGAAACTCGCACCGATGGCCGAGATGACCGCTCTCGGGGTTCGGCTCTTCACCGATGACGGTACCGGCGTACAGAACGCGGCCGTCATGCGCAGGGCTCTCACCTACGCCAAGTCACTCGGGGTTCGCCTGGCCCAGCACTGCGAAGACGACGCTCTGGCCGCCGGCGGGTCGATGAATGAAGGCGCCCTCAGTAGTCGACTCGGTTTGGTCGGTCGACCCGCTCTCTCCGAAGAGCTCATGGTCTTGCGCGACATCGAACTCGTGCGACTTACGGGCTGCCCCCTGCACTTCATGCATCTCTCCACGCGCCGTTCGCTCCATCTGGTGGCCGCCGCACGCTTGGAGGGTCTGCCGGTCACGTGCGAAGTCGCACCCCATCACCTGACCTTGGACGAGAGTGCACTTGAGTCCTACGATCCGATCTTTAAGGTGCATCCGCCCCTGCGCTCGCGCCGTGACGTCGAGGGACTTCGCGACGCTCTCGTGCGTGGCGACATCGACGCCGTGGCGACCGACCACGCTCCGCACGCGAGCGAGCTCAAGGACCTGCCATTTGATGAGGCACCCCCGGGAATGCTCAACCTTGAGCACGCCGGGTCTCTGGCCTACGAGGCGCTCGGCGAACACCCGAGCGCGCATACATTCTTTTCGGTGATGAGTCGCACCCCCGCTCGCATCGCCCAACTCCGCCGTGAGGATAAACACCCTGATCACAGCGCTCACGGGGGAGGGATGACGGTGGGCGAAGACGCCAACCTCGTCGTCTTTGACCCTGCCGCGCGCTGGCGCGTCGATCGATTCGCACTGGCCAGTCGCGCGATGAACACCCCCTACGACCAGCGCGAGATGCGCGGGCGAGTTCGCGCCCTCGTCGTGCGGGGCTCTCTGGTCGTAAAGGACGGATCGCTCACGTGAATCGCCTTGAGTCCCAGCTGGTCCTGGCCGATGGCACGACCTTTGAGGGGTACGCCGCGGGATATCTACCCGCGTCGGGCATTACGACGGGCGAGTTCGTCTTTAATACCTCGACGAGCGGATATCAGGAAGTCGTGACCGACCCCAGCTACGCCGGTCAGATCATCACCTTCACCTATCCCCACATCGGCAACTACGGGGTCACGCCCCTGGACGACGAGGCCCGACGACCCTGGTGTCGAGGTGTCGTGATCAGAGAGCTGAGCGAACTGCCCTCTAGCTGGAGATCTGAGGGGGCACTGGAGGACTTCCTCATTCGCCACGAGGTTCCGGCCGTCGTCGGTGTCGATACCCGGCGCCTCACGCGTCACCTTCGCGCCCACGGCGCGCTCCCCGGAGCCTTTGGACACGGCGAAGGTCTCGCTGACGCCGCCCTGACCGCCGCCGGCACCGACGGCCGCGACTTCGTGAGCGACGTCACAACGTCGTCGCTATACGAGCGGGGTGACGGCGACCTGCACGTCGTGGCCTTTGACTACGGCATCAAGTCGACGATGGTCAATCAATTGGCTGCGCGCTTTCGCGTCACCGTCGTGCCGGCTTCGTTCGATGCCAACGCCGTACGCGAGCTCCATCCCGACGGGGTCTTTCTGTCGAATGGTCCCGGCGACCCCGCGGCGTTAGGCACCCAGGTGTCGACGATCACGGGCCTGCTGGGTACGACGCCCATCTTTGGGATCTGCCTCGGCCACCAACTCCTCGCCGACGCCCTGGGCGGCGCAACGTTCAAGTTGCCCTTCGGACATCACGGCAGCAACCACCCCGTCATGGACCTCGCGACCGGACGGGTCGAGATCACCGCCCAGAACCACAACTACGCCGTCGTACCCGACTCACTCGATCGCGGCGTGGTGAGCCACGTCAACCTGAACGACGGCGTGATCGAGGGCATTAGCTGTGCGCAGGAGCGCAGCTTTTCGGTCCAGTATCACCCCGAAGCAGGTCCCGGGCCCCATGATGCGCGCTACCTCTTCGATCGCTTCGAGTCACTGTTGCGCACCAACGCGCTCGAGGCGCTCTAGTGCCGCGCCGCGACGACATCTCGTCGATCATGGTGATCGGTTCGGGCCCGATCGTGATCGGTCAGGCCTGTGAGTTCGACTACTCGGGAACCCAGGCCTGCCAAGTGCTGCGGGCCGAGGGGTACCGGGTCGTGCTGGTTAACTCGAATCCCGCCACGATCATGACCGACCCGGGCACGGCCGATGCCACCTATATCGAACCCTTGGACGCTGACGTGCTGGTGGACATCATCGAGCGCGAGCGTCCCGACGCCCTGTTGCCCACGCTCGGGGGCCAGACCGCGCTCAACCTCACGATGGAGCTCGTGCGCCGGGGCGACCTCGAACGTTTTGGCGTTGAGGTGATTGGCGCGCGTCCCGAGGCGATCGAGACCGCCGAGGATCGCGAGCGATTCAAAGAGGCGATGGCCGACATCGCACTAGCCGTTCCCGAATCGGGTTTCGCGCACAGCGTGGACGAAGCACTCACCGTTGCCCACAAGATCGGCTGGCCGATCATCATTCGACCGAGCTTCATCCTGGGTGGCGCGGGCACGGGTATTGCCCACTCGGACGAGGAGTTCCTCCGCCTGGCGGGCGAGGGGCTGGCCGCCTCACCGATCAGCGAGATTCTGGTGGAGAAATCGATCGCCGGATGGAAGGAGTTCGAACTCGAGGTCATGCGCGACGTGGCGGACAACTGCGTGGTCGTCTGCAGCATCGAGAACTTCGATCCGATGGGGGTTCACACCGGTGACTCGATCACCGTCGCCCCTCAGCAGACGCTCTCGGACGTTGAGTATCAGGCCATGCGCGACGACGCCTTTCGCGTGCTGCGCCGCGTCGGCGTAGAGACCGGTGGGTCGAACGTCCAGTTCGCGGTAAATCCCACGACCGGCGAGCGCCTGGTTATCGAGATGAACCCCCGCGTCTCGCGCTCCAGCGCTCTGGCGTCGAAGGCGACGGGATTTCCGATCGCCAAGATCGCGGCCCGACTGGCGGTGGGCTACACACTCAACGAAATCGACAACGACATCACGCGCGTCACGCCGGCCAGTTTTGAGCCCGTGATCGACTACGTGGTCACGAAGATTCCGCGCTGGGCCTTCGAGAAGCTACCCGGGTCGTCGCCGCGCCTGGGTACCCGAATGCAGTCGGTGGGTGAGGTGATGGCGATCGGACGCACGTTCCCGGAGTCGCTCCAAAAAGCCGTCCGATCACTCGAGCAGGGCCGCAGCGGCTTCGCGCTCGGTGGCGAGAGTGAGTTTGCCGCCTTCGGCGACGGCGAACTCTGGGAGCGCTGCGAGGTGGCGACGCCCGAACGTCTCTTCGCGCTGCACGAGATCTTGCGTCGCGGCGTGACGGTTCACGAGATCGCCGAGCGCACCGGCATCGATCCGTGGTTCGTGCACCAGTTGGCGCTCATCGTGGAACGAGAGATCGAGCTCACCCAGCTCGATCCCGAGCACTTCAGCGCGCGCGAGTGGCGCCGCTATAAGCAGTGGGGATTCTCCGACACCCAGATCGCCCAACTCAGCGGGACGAATGCTGTGTCGGTTGCCACCTGGCGTCGAGCCCAGGGAGTGGTCACGACCTTTAAGACGGTCGACACGTGTGCGGCAGAGTTCGCGGCCACGACGCCGTATCACTACAGCACGTACGAAGACGAGAGCGAGGTGGCGTCCTCCTCGCGCGACCGCGTGATCATCTTGGGCTCGGGACCGAATCGAATCGGTCAGGGCATCGAGTTCGACTACTGCTGCGTGCACGCGTCCATGGCGCTTCGCGCGATGGGCTACGAAGCAGTCATGGTCAACTGCAATCCCGAAACGGTCTCGACGGACTACTCCACCTCCGATCGCCTCTACTTCGAACCCCTCACCCCCGAGGACCTGGCCGAGGTGATCGCGGCCGAGCGCGCGGCCTGCGTGGACGGCGCGCGCCTCGCGGGGGTCATCGTCGCCCTCGGGGGACAGACTCCCCTCAAGCTCTCTCACTCCCTTGACCCCGACCTCGTGCTGGGTACCCCGGTGCGTTCGATCGACGCGGCCGAGGACCGCGAGCAATGGTCCCAGATCTGCCAGACGCTCGGTCTCCTTCAGCCGCCCGGGGATGTCGCGCTCTCGCTCGCCGAAGCGCGCGTGATCGCCAAGCGGGTGGGCTATCCCGTGTTGGTTCGACCGAGTTACGTGTTGGGCGGGCGTGCCATGGAGATCGTCTACGACGACACGTCGCTCGAACGAGTGATGAACGACCTCACCAGCGTGTACGGATCGCTGGCGCGAGAAGGGGGAGTCTCCCAGAGCCGGCCGATTCTGCTTGACAGTTTTCTCGAGGACGCCATCGAAGTCGACGTCGATGCCGTGCGTGACTCGCTGGGCGACGTGTACATCGCGGGCATCATGGAACACGTGGAGGAGGCGGGCGTGCACTCGGGTGACTCTGCGTGCGCTCTGCCGCCGCAGTCCTTGAGCGAGGATGTGCTCGCGACTCTTCGCGAGAGCACCACGAAGATCGCTCAGGCCCTGGACGTCGTGGGCCTCATCAACGTACAGTTCGCGGTCAAGGATGACGAGGTTTACGTCCTGGAGGCGAATCCTCGCGCTAGCCGCACGGTGCCCTTCGTGGCCAAGGCGACCGGCGTCCCTCTGGCTCAGGTGGCGGTGCGCGTGATGATGGGACAGACACTCGCGCAGTTGCGCGAAGAAGGGGTTGTGACCGTGGCGACTCCCCAGCCCAACTACGTGAGCGTGAAGGAGGCGGTGCTACCCTTCAGCCGCTTCCCCGACGTCGATACTGTGCTCGGCCCCGAGATGCGCTCCACCGGCGAGGTCATGGGTATTGGTGAGAGCTTCGGCATCGCCTTCGCCAAGTCACAGTTGGCGGCCGGTACCCGGCTGCCCGATCAGGGCCAGATCTTCATGTCCCTGGCCGACCGCGACAAAGTGGCGGGCGTCGAACTGGCCCGGCTCTTTGTGGACCTCGGATTTCGCCTGGCCGCCACCGTGGGCACGGCGGGCTACTTTCGCTCGCAGGGCGTGAACGTGGACATGCTGGTCGGCAAGGTGGGACTGAGCGATCTGGCCGGGGACGCCGTGGGGTTGATCGCAACCGACGAGGTCCAGATGGTGGTGAACACGCCCTCGGGATCGAGTGCGCGCTCCGACGGCGCGGAGATTCGAAAGGCCTGTGTGGCCAACGCGGTCGCGTGCGTCACCACACTGAGCGCGGGCTTCGCCGCCGCCAAGGGCATCGCCGACACCCGCGACAAGGGTTGGCGCGTGGCGTCACTCCAGTCGCTGCACTCATGAGCGTCTTTTCGACCCGAGTCGGCAATGTCGCCCTCACGTCGGCGGTGCTCACGGCCTCGGGCACCGCTGGCCTCGGTGACGAACTCGCGGACTACGGCGACCTCGCTCAGCTGGGTGCGGTCGTGACCAAGTCGCTGGCCTCCTTCGCCTTCGACGGCAATCCGCCGCCTCGGCTGACGAGTTCAGGACCGCACATGCTCAACGCGGTGGGTCTGGCCGGACCGGGAGTCGAGGCGTGGCGCAGCGAGCAGCTCCCCGCGCTCCGTGCGCGCGGTGCGACGGTAATCGGATCCATCTGGGGGCGCAGCGTCGAGGAGTTCGCGATCGCGGCGAGCGCGATGCGCGGGGCCGAGATTGTGGCGCTGGAAGTAAACGCGAGCTGTCCCAACCTCGAGAGTCGCCGCGAGATCTTCGCCCACTCACCGTCCGCTACGTCCGAGATTGTGACGGCGGCCAAGGTGGCCGGGGTTCCGCTCTGGGCGAAGTTGAGTCCCAACACCCCACTGCTGCTCGAGGTGGCCAGCGCCGCCCTGGAGGCGGGTGCCGACGCTCTCGTCCTCGTGAACACCGTTCTCGGTCTCGTGATCGACATCGAGTCGCGGCGCCCCACGCTCGGTAACACGGGCGGGGGAGTCAGCGGACCGGGCATCTTGCCAGTCGCGCTGCGAGCGGTGTATGAGTGTCGCGACGCGTTTCCCGACGCGCCGATCGTGGGAGTCGGGGGCGTGGGGTCGGGGCGCGATGCCGTGGCCATGTTGATGGCCGGGGCCAACGCCGTTGAGGTGGGCACCGCTACGTTTGCTGACCCCCGCGCCCCGTGGAGGGTGCAGCGAGAGCTCGAGCATTGGTTGGCCTCGCACGACGTGACGTCGCTCGATGAAGTGAGAGGAGCGGCTCATGGCTGAATCGTTCGGGGCGAGACTCACGGAACGCCTGAGGGAACTTGGCCCACTGTGCGCCGGCGTTGATCCGAGTCGCGAGTTACTTGCGCGCTGGGGCTACTCCGACAACGTGGACTCACTCGAGTTCTTCGCGCTGAGTGTCTTGGACGCGGTCAACGGGGTGGTGTCGGCGATCAAGCCGCAGGTCGCGTATTTCGAACGATTCGGATCACCGGGCTATCGCGTGCTGGAGCGACTCATCGCTGACGCCCGTGACGCTGACGTCTTGGTGGTCGCTGACGTGAAGCGTGGCGATTTTGCTCCGACGAACACGGGGTACGCCCAGGCGTGGCTCGAAGAGTCATCGCCGCTGCGCGTCGACGCGCTGACGGTCAGTCCGTACCTCGGGGTCGGTGCGCTTGCTCCCTTCTTCGAACTCGCGGCGGCCACGGATCGCGGCGTGTTCGTCCTCGCGGCGACGTCCAATCCCGAGGGGCGAGTTGTCCAGCGCGCGCGCACCGAGGATGAGGAACGCATCGAGGACATGGTGCTGCGCGAAGTGTCCGAGATCAACCACTCCGATGAGGGAAATGGCTCGGTGGGCGTCGTGCTGGGGGCAACTCGTGACGCCCCTCACTTCGATCTCAATACTCTGGGTGGCCCGTTCTTGGTGCCGGGCGTCGGCGCGCAAGGAGCCAACGCGAGTGACGTCGCTCGTCTGTTCTCAGGGTGCGACGAACCCAGGGTGCTCGCAAGCGTGTCGCGTGACATCCTCTTCGTGGGTCCCGAACGTCGCTCGCTGCGCGACGCGGCCCAACGCTGGCGCGACAGTCTGTGGAGTGCGCTTCGCTAAGTCGATGACGTTGAGTTCCGCGATCGCTCACGCACGCGTGATCGTTAAGAATTTCTTAACGATCCCCACAACGAGATTGTGCATTATTTAGCGAGCGTACGGTTCTGGGAATTGTGCGGCCCGTGGGTCAGGATTTTCTTGGCCCAGATTAGGAAAGACTCTCTAGCCGCCGCGACCACCTGGGACTAGTCTGACGAGCGTGACACCGACGCCGCCGACACTGTCGCAAGAACAGCGCGTAGAAGCGTCGCGCCTGGCCGTGGCGAATCGCCGCCGCCGCGCCGAGGTCAAGCGGATGGTCAAGACGGGCGAGTTGTCCCTTGAGCAGCTCTTCAGCCTGGCCGCCCAAGAAGAGTGCGTGGCGCAGATGCGCGCGTATGACTTGATCAGCGCCCTTCCGGCGATTGGCGAGGTAAAGGCCGAGCGCATCATGAAGAGCGCGTCGATCGCCAAGACTCGTCGCATTCGCGGGCTCGGCCCCAAGCAGCGCGCCGAACTGTTTCGAGCTCTTGTCCGCTGAGCCTCTGCTCGTCATCTTCATCGGACCGGGCGGAGTAGGCAAAGGTACGTTGGCCCAGCGCGTCGTGCGACGCCGACGACCACCTGTGGCTCAGTCGAAGTTGGACCACGCGCACTCCTCGACCGAGTGAGTCGGGCGACGAGTATCACTTCGTCGATCACGCCACCTTCGAGAAGGCCATCGAGGCGGATGGGTTTCTCGAGTGGGCCGAGTTCCACGGCAACCTCTACGGCACGCCACGGCCCGAGGCGCCCGAGGGCTCCGACGTGCTGCTCGAGATCGAGGTTCAAGGGCGCCGAGCAGGTCTTGGCGGTCAACCCCGACGCCGTGGTGTTCTTGATCCTGCCGCCGTCGATGGACCTGCTCGAAGAGCGCCTGCGCGCGCGCGGGGACGACGACGAGCACGTGGCTGATCGCCTGGCCAGCGCCCCCGCGGAGCTGGAAGCGGGGTCGAGAACTGGCCACCTACGTGGTCGTGAACGACGACGTAGAGCGGGCGTCAGAGGGAAATCCTCTCTATACTGGAGGGGCTCCGCCGGCAACGGCGTGACTTCTCCTCAAAGGACTGACCGTCATGGCCGAACGCCCCACTCTCGTTGACCCGCCCATCGAGGATCTGCTCACGCGCGTGGGCGAGTCCAAGTTCACCCTGGTCGCGGTGACCGCCATTCGGGCCCGCGAGATCAACGAGTACTACAACGGTCTGGGTTCGGGCCACGGCGCGCTCATCCCGCCCCAGGTGTCGTCGCTGTCGAACAAGTCGCTCTCGCTCGCCATGGAAGAGCTCTACGAAGGCAAACTGCAGTTCCACCGCCCGACCACCGAGGAGCTCGAAGACGAGCGCCTGCAGGCCGAGGCGTTGGAGCAGGCTCGCCAGGACGCCAACAGTGACCTGGACGCCTTCACCGATGCCCTCCGCGACGCCTAAGTCGAAGACCCCTCGCATCGTCCTCGGCGTGGCCGGGGGAATTGCCGCGTACAAGTCGGTTGAACTGCTGCGCCTGTTGCGCGAGCGCGGCTATCACGTTGCACCGGTTCTCACGCCCGACGCCACGAGATTCGTGGGCACCGAGACCTTCTCGGCCCTCGCCAGCGAGCCCGCTCGCACCTCGCTCTACGGCGATCCCACGACGCCGATTCCCCACACCTATCTGGGCCAGCACGCCGACGTCGTCGTCGTGGCGCCAGCCACCGCTCACCTCATTGCCCGCTACGCGATCGGCCTCGCCGACGATCTCTTGACCGCGACCCTGCTCGCGACGCGCGCTCCCGTGCTTCTGTGTCCCGCAATGCACACCGAGATGTGGGAGCAGCCCTCCGTGCAGGAGAATCTCACGACCCTGCGCCGCCGCGGGGTGCTGGTACTCGAGCCCGAGGTCGGAGCGCTCGCCGGAGGCGACGAGGGAACAGGACGCCTACCGGATCCCCGCAAGGTCGCGGAGCTGATCGAGCGGATTCTCGAGGGATACCACGGGGAGTTAAGCGGCAGGTCGGTGATCATCACCGCCGGGGGCACGCGAGAGGCGATCGATCCCGTGCGGGTGGTGACGAATCGCTCGTCCGGTCGTCAGGGCTACGCGCTCGCCGAAGCGGCCGCTCGCATGGGCGCGCGCGTCACGCTGGTGACGACCGTGGAGCGCGACCTCAGCCCTCGATACACGTCGAGCCATTGAGGTCGTGCGCGTCGAGAGTGCCGAGCAGATGCGCGACGCCGTCCTCGCGCGCAGTGCGCAGAGCGACTGCGTGATCATGGCGGCGGCCGTGGCCGATTTCACGCTCAGTCCGTCGCCGGAGAAACTGAAGCGCAGCGATGGGCCACCGGAGCTGCACTTCGAGCCCGCGCCCGACATTCTCGGCGACCTCGTCGCGGCACGCCACAAGGGACAAGTCATCGTCGGCTTCGCCGCGGAGACGAATGACGTCGCGCGCAACGCCGAGATCAAGTGGCAGAAGAAGAACGTCGACCTGCTCGTGGTGAACGACGTCAGCGCGCCAGGCACAGGTTTTGAGCACCCAACTAACGAAGTCGTGCTGTGGAGTAGAAACGCTGAACCCGAACGCGTGTCGAAGCGCTCGAAAGAAGAGGTCTCGAGGGCGATTTTGACTAGGGTACTTACATTGTTCGCCACGGCATAGAGAGATAGTTCAAGGAGCCCCATGAGCGACCGCACCGTCTTCACGTCGGAGTCGGTGACTGAAGGTCACCCCGACAAGATCGCCGACCAGGTCTCTGACGGCGTGCTGGACGCCATCTTGACCCAGGACCCCTTAGCGCGGGTCGCGTGCGAGACCCTGCTCACCACCGGCCTGTGCGTGGTCGCCGGAGAGATCTCCACCACCGCGGTCGTGGACATCTCGGCCATCGCTCGAAAAACCATCCTCGACATCGGCTACGACGACGGCGCGAAGGGCTTCGACGGCAAGAACTGCGCGGTGCTCGTCTCGATGGACAAACAGAGTCCCGACATTGCCGCGGGCGTGGACGTCGCCTTTGAGCATCGCAGCGGCGCGGGCGGCGAAGACGAGCTCAACGCGTTGGGCGCCGGCGACCAGGGGATGATGTTCGGCTACGCCTGCAACGACAACGACGACTACATGCCGCTGCCGATTTGGCTGGCCCATCGCCTGTCCATGCGCCTCAGCCAGGTTCGTCGCTCGGGCCAAGTACCGTATCTGAGGCCTGATGGCAAGACCCAGGTGACGGTCGCCTACGAAGAGGGCCGACCCGTCGCCATCGACACGGTCCTCGTGTCCACGCAGCACGAAGATGGCTACGACCACGCCACCATCTACCGCGATGTCCTCGATCACGTCATCAAGCCAATGTTGCCCAGCGACCTCGACACGAGCGCGATGCGCGTGTTCGTGAACCCGTCGGGAAAGTTCGTGCTCGGCGGGCCTCACGCTGACACCGGACTCACAGGGCGCAAGATCATCGTCGATACCTACGGCGGCATGGCCCGTCACGGCGGCGGGGCGTTTTCGGGCAAGGACCCGAGCAAGGTCGACCGCTCCGCGGCCTACGCCGCGCGCTGGGTGGCCAAGCACGTCGTCGCGTCGGGCGCGGCCGAGCGCTGTGAGGTTCAGGTGGCCTACGCCATTGGCGTGGCGCGTCCGGTGTCGGTGCTGGTCGAGACGTTCGGCACCGAGCGCGTGGATCGCCAAAAGATCGCCAAGGCCGTCGACGCACTCTTTGACCTTCGACCTGCGGCCATCATTCACGACCTCGATCTTCGTCGTCCCATCTACCAGCGCACCGCGGCCTATGGTCACTTTGGGCGTACCGATCAAGGCTTCGCGTGGGAGCAGACGCCCCGGCTCGACGACCTGCGCCGGGAACTGTCGCTGACCTAGTGCCGCGCGCAGTACGCGTCATCACTGAGGTGGCCGCGGTCGATCGACCTTTCGACTACACGTTGAGCGACGGGCTCGCTCACGTCGGAGTGGGGGACCGAGTGCGCGTCGACTTCCACGGTCGCTCCGTGCGAGCCTGGGTCGTCCAGGACGTTCCCGTGAGCGACGACCTGAAGGGCGTGAAGAAGTGGCTGGGCTATGGCCCACCCGCCTCAGAACTGCCCCTGCTCCAGTGGGCGAGCAACCGCTGGTACTCCTCGTGGTCGCGCTTCCTTCTGGCGGCATCGCCGACCCGGGTCGTAACGTCCCTGCCCAGCCCCCCGCCCGCTGCCCCGCTCTCGATTGACGTGCCACGAAGTGTCGAACCCGGCGTCGTCCAACTGGCGCCGACGACCGATCCCCTGGCCCTGGTGCTGAGCGCCTATGACGCGACGCGCGAACGCGAAGGATCGCTGTTGGTGCTCGTGCCCACCGAAGGGTGGGCGACGCGTCTACGTGGGCGGCTCGAACAGCGCGGCTGCGCGGTCGCTCAGGGGGACGACCAGTGGGACCGCATGCGCGCGGGCTGGCCCGTCGTGGTGGGCGCACGGGGGAGCGCCGTGGCCCCCGTACCCCGCGTCGCCGGCGCGGTCATCATCGACGCCGACGATGAGTCCTATCGATCAAGTGCGTCACCGACGTGGGACTCGGTGTCGATGTTGCGTGAGCGATGCCGGCGCGACGACGCCCCATTGTGGTGCACGTCGATGTTTCCCTCGCCGACGCTCTTGAATCGCGCGGACTACTCCCGCGACTCCGATGAAGTGGGAGGGTGGCCCCGCGTCACGCCGGTCGATCGACGATCGCGGGACCCCCACGAAGGCGTCCTCTCGGAGGTGGCTCTGCGCGCCGCTCACGCGGCGCTCGAGGGTGATGAGACCGTCGCGGTCGTTGTCATCCTGCAGCGTCTGGGCACGGGGCGCCTGCTGGCCTGCGCCAAGTGCGGTGAGCTCGCTCGATGTGCGCAGTGTCAACAGGCCGAAGAAGAGGTGGGCGATCAGCTGGCCTGCGCCGATCGTCACGAGCTGCGCGCGCGATTCTGTCGTCACTGTGGCTCGACGAAGTTACGCGGAGTGCGCTCCGGTGTGAGCACGCTGGCCCGCGACGTGGCCGCGCAGTTGAATCAAACGGTGAGTGAAGTGACGGCGGCGTCGCGTGAGGCGCCGACAGCCCGCGTGGTGGTGGGTACCGAGGCCACGTGGCAACACGTGAGGCGATGCGGTGTGGTCATCTTCGCCGATTTTGACCAGTATCTCTTGGCGCCGCGAGAGTCCGCTCGTCGAAGCGCAATCACGGCCGTGGGCAAGGCCGGTCGTCTGGTCGGCTCGCGCCGGGAGGCTCGCGGTTCGGTCATCCTCCAAACGCGTCGCGGCCACGACGTAGTGATCGACGCCCTGGTAAACGCGCACTTCGAAGACCTGGTACGTGAGGACGTCGAGACCGCTGAGCTGCTGGGACTTCCCCCCTACGGGGCTCTCGCGCAAGTGTCGGGCGAGGGCGCCGAGGAATTTGTTCTTGGACTGAGCGCGTTGGAAGTGACGATCATGAACTCACCCAGCGGGTACGTCGTACGCGCCCATGACGCCGATACCCTCACGAGCGCCTTGCGTGACGCGCCACGGCCGACGGAGAAGTTTCGCGTCGCCGTTGACTAGGCCGAGAGCGTTTTTTTGCCCACGGTAACCTTGATCTCGTGAGTATCCTTCCCATTCGCACGTACGGCGACCCCGTGCTGAATACGCCCACCACGGACGTGGAGGAGATCGACGCGAAGATCGCCGCGCTCGCCGAGTCGATGATCGAGACGATGCACGATGCCCCGGGGGTGGGGCTCGCGGCCAATCAGATCGGTGTGCAAAAAAGGATGTTCGTCTGGGACAAGGGTGAGGGTCCCCACGTGGTCATCAATCCGGTCATCGTCGAGACGTCGGGGGAGTGGGTATACGAGGAGGGGTGCCTGTCGGTTCCGGGTCTGAGTTGGGACATCGTGCGGCCCAACCAGGTCCACCTCAAGGGCTTCGACTTGGATGGCAACGAACTCGACATCGAAACCGAGGAGTACCAGGGTCGAATCTTCCAACACGAGTGCGACCACCTTGACGGGGTCTTGTTGGTGGAGCGTCTCAGCGAGGATCAGAAGCGAGACGCCAAGAAGTTCCTGCGCAAGCGCCGCTTGAACTTGACGAACGACGCCGACGGGCTGCATCAACTGCTCGGAGAGTAGATGCGCCTCGTCTTTCTCGGCACCCCCGAGGCGGCCGTGGTGAGCCTTGAGGCTCTGCTCGCGGCAGGCCACGACGTCGCGCTCGTGGTCACGCGACCCGATCGCCGGCGCGGTCGCGGCGGCGAGCTGTCGCCGAGCCCCGTGAAGAGAGCAGCCCTGGCGCACGACCTGCGCGTCACGCACCGATTGGCGGACGCCGCGGACGTGGGGGCCGAGCGTGGAGTCGTCGTCGCCTACGGAGCCATCATTCCCACCGCCCTCTTGGGTGTGTTGCCGATGCTGAATGTTCATTTCTCGCTTCTGCCGCGTTGGCGAGGAGCGGCGCCCGTGCAACGCGCGATCCTCGCTGGAGACCGAGAAACCGGCGTGTCCATCATCTCGCTCGAACCAACCCTTGACACCGGACCCGTGCATCTCGAGCGACGAACCGTCATCGGCGACGACACGGTCGATGAGCTCACGCGTCGACTGGCCGCACTCGGCGCCGAGGCGCTGGTAGAGGTCCTCGCGAGTCGCGACTTGTTGGACCATCCAACCGAGCAGAGTGGCGAATCTACGTACGCGTCCAAGATCGAACCGGACGAGCACAAGCTGTCGCCCGTGATGTCGAGCGTTATGGCGTCGCGAACGGTCCGACTCGGACGCGCCTACTTCGTGATGGATGACAAACGCGTCGCCGTCGAAGCCGCTCGGATGGTGAGTGATGGTGGCGAGCCCGGTTGGGTCCACGAGCAGGCTGGACAAGTTCTCCTCGGCCTGGGCGACGGATCACTCGCCCTGACATTCGTGCGTCCCGAGGGCCGGGCAACGATGGCGGCTCGTTCCTGGTGGGGGGGACTGCGGCCGGTTCAGGACCGGCGGCCGTGGTCCTAGGCTGGTCGGCGTGACGATCATCGACGCGGGTCCCACCGGCGAGATCCGCATCGCGCCATCGATTCTCTCGGCCGACTTTGGTGAACTCGGTCGGTGCATTGAGCAGGTCGATGCCGAAACCGACTGGTTGCACGTGGACATCATGGATGGGCACTTCGTGCCGAACATCACGATCGGTCCGCCGGTGGTCGCCAGTCTGCGCCAGTACAGCGCACGATTCTTCGACTGCCATCTGATGATCACCGATCCCGAGCGTTACTTGGAGGCGTTCGCGCGCGCGGGAGCGAACGGGTGCAGCGTCCACGTCGAAATTGGCAACACGCTCTCGCTCATCGAACAGGCTCGCTCGCTCGGACTGCGCATCGGATTGGCCGCCAATCCCGATACCCCGTTCGAGGCGGTCGCGCCCTTCCTGGGGGATATCGACCTGCTACTGCTCATGACGGTCTTTCCCGGGTTTGGGGGACAGTCATTCATCTCCGACGTGATGGACAAGGTCGCGATGGCTCGTGAAGAGGTCGACCGCTTGGACCTTCCTCTGGACATCGAAGTCGACGGTGGGATTGACGTCGAGACGGCACCCATCGCCATTCGCGCGGGCGCCAACGTGCTGGTCGCGGGATCGGCGATCTTCAACAAGTCCGACCCCTTGGGTGCTGCGCGAGAGTTGCGCGACGCGGCGCTGAGTGTGCGGACATGAAGTTTTCTCTCACCGAGTTGATGCAGATGGCCATGGCCGAAGGCGACAAGGCTCGACTGCACGCGCCACCCAACCCGTGGGTGGGCGCGTTGATCGTCGACGATCGCGGGGTCATCGTCGGTGAGGGGCACACCCAAGCGCCAGGAGAGTCGCACGCCGAGATCGAGGCGCTGCGCCGTGCGGGCGCCGCGGCCCGCGGAGCCACGATGGTGGTGACCCTAGAACCGTGTAGCCACGTCGGTCGCACCGGACCGTGCGCCGAAGCGATAATCGAGGCCGGGATCGCCCGCGTCGTCGTGGCCACCATTGATCCTGATCCGCGGGTAGCGGGCACCGGGATTGAACTTCTCAAGGCCTCCGGCGTCGACGTGGAACTCGGTGTAGAGACGGACGCGGTGCGCGCCCAACTGGCCGCCTACCTCTGGCAACGTGTGACCGCTCGGCCCTACGTCGTGGCCAAGATGGCGAGCACCCTGGATGGGATCGTGGCCATGGCTGACGGTACGAGTCAGTGGATCACGGGGCCCGAGGCTCGCCGTGACGCGCATCTGTTGCGTGCTCAGAGTCAGGCGATCATTGTGGGCGCCGGCACGGTGCGCAGCGACGACCCCGTCCTGACGGCTCGACTCGACGACTTGGTCATCGAGCCGCTGCGCGTGGTGCTCGGCCGCGCGCCGGAAGGAGCCAAGGTGCGCCCTTGCCTCGAGCTGTCGGGAGACTTGGGACTCGTGCTCGACGAACTCGGTCGACACGACGTGCTCCAGGTCCTCGTGGAGGGCGGACCGACCACCACGAGTGAGTTTTTTGAGGCAGGGCTCGTCAACCACGTGGTCTGGTACCAATCGCCCTCCTTCGCCGGGGCGCTCGGTACTCTCGCGGCATTGAAAGGCTTGTCGACCCCTACGATGGAAGCCCTAAAGCGGGGTCGGCTCATGGACGTACGTAGGATTGGTGACGATATCCGCATTGACGTGGAGGTTTCATGAGTCTGGCGACGATCGACGAGGCGGTAGAACAACTGCGCCGCGGCGGCATGGTGGTGGTCGTTGACGACGAGGATCGCGAGAACGAAGGCGACCTGATCATGGCGGCTCAGGACGTCACGGTGGAGTCCATGGCGTTCTTTCTCGAGTACACCTCGGGCATCTTTTGCGTGCCCCTGGAGAGCCAGCGGGCCGACGACCTGGACCTGCCCCTCATGGTCGTGGCCAACACTGAGGCCCAGCGCACCGCCTTTACGGTCTCGGTCGACTTTCGCCACGGCACCACCACGGGCATCTCGGCCCACGACCGCGCCGCCACGATTCGCGCCCTGATCGATCCGGCAACCACGCCGAGTGATCTCAACCGTCCGGGCCACATCTTTCCGTTGCGCTATCGCAACGGCGGGGTCCTGCGCCGCGCGGGTCACACTGAAGCCACGGTGGACCTGTGTCGCCTGGCGGGCAAGTTTCCGGCGGGCGTGTTGTGCGAGGTGGTGACCGCCGACAAGTCCGACATGGCCCGACTTCCCGAACTGATCGAGTTCGCCCAGCGCCACCAGCTTCCGATCATCACGATCGCCGACCTCATTCGCTACCGCCGGCGCAACGAAAAACTCGTCAAGCGTGTGGCCGAAGCGTCACTGCCGACCGAGTACGGCACATTCAAGGCTCAGGTCTTCGAAAGCCTCTTGGACGGCGAGCAGCACCTGGCGATGGTCTACGGCGACGTCGAGAACACACCGAACGTGCTGGTGCGCGTTCACTCCGAGTGCCTCACCGGCGACGCCCTGGGCTCTTTGCGATGCGACTGTGGTCCGCAGCTGCACACGGCGCTGGCCAAGGTGGCCGCGGAAGGCGCCGGCGTCGTGGTGTATCTGAGAAACCACGAGGGACGCGGAATCGGTCTGGCCCACAAGATCCAGGCGTACGCCCTCCAGGAGCAAGGACACGACACCGTCGACGCCAACTTGGTCCAGGGTCTTCCCGTTGACTCGCGCGAGTACGGTATCGGCGCCCAGATCTTGGTGGAGCTAGGTGTGACCACGATGCGGCTCCTCACCAACAACCCCACCAAGCGCGGTGGCCTCGAAGGGTTCGGTCTGAACATCGTCGAGCGCGTGCCTCTCGAGAGTCGTCCCACATCGTTCAATATCGAGTACCTGCGTACGAAGCGAGAGCGCATGGGACATCTGCTCGAGGGGCTTGATGAGCTCGAGTGACGACACGGCGCTCGATCCGGAGGTAGCGCGCCGACTCGGCGAGCGCGCCGGCGAGGTGATTGAACCAGTGATCTCGGGCCGCGGACTGCGCGTGGGCGTGGTCTGCGGTCAGTTCAACGGCGCCATCACAACCCGCCTCCTCGAAGGCGCGCTGCTGGCCCTGGACGAAGCGGGCGTTGATCGCCGCGACATCTCGATCACCTGGGTGCCCGGCGCCTTCGAGATTCCTCTCGCCGCGCTGGCCTACGCGGACGGCATGAAGCCCTACGACGCCATCCTCACCCTGGGGGCGGTGATTCGCGGCGACACCGGACACTACGAACTGGTTGCGGGCGAGTGCGCTCGTGGCGTCCAAGACGTTCAGTTGAGCACACGTGTGCCCGTCGTCTTTGGCGTTCTCACGACCAACACGATCGAACAAGCCCTCGAACGCTCCCAACCTGACGCGTCGAACAAGGGTCGCGAGGCGGCGCTGAGCGCTCTGTCCATGGCGAGCGTGCTGAGCCAAGGTTCCCTCGGCGACTCGTGAGAGTGACCGGCGTCGTCGAGTCTTTCGACGATCGACGAGGGGACGGTGTGGTGTGTGGCGATCACGGCGAGCGACTGTACTTTCACTGCGTGAGCATCGCTGACGGCACCCGACACATTGACGTGGGGACGCGGATCGAAGCGACGCGTCACGTGGGACACCGAGGACGCGACGAAGCCCGCGAGGTGAGAAAACTGAGCGAACCGCGAGGCTAGTTAGGTGGTCGGGGGAGTAGGCGCCGCACCCAGAGTCACGAGACTCGCGCTGCGCACCGAGGCGGCTTCGATGATCGCCGCTTGCATGACCTGCTGGGCGGTGCTGCGCTGAGCGGCATTTATGGCATTGGCGAGAGACTCTTGGTAGTTCGTCTGCGCGGCCGCGACGGCCTTACGGAACGTCGACTCGATGGCTGCGCGCGCGGCACGGTACGACGCCAACTCCAATCGGTATGTCTTGAGGGTCACCGACGTGCGATGCGATACCGAGCCGGCACTGGCGCTGCCAACGGCAGCGAAGCCGAGTGCACCCACCAACGAGAGCACCACCACGCCACGAACAACGAACTTCTTCATGGCAATAAGCGTAGCCAGGAGCGGCGAAAAAATGCTGTGAAGTCACTGTCGAAACCCTTAGAACGAGGGGTTTTAGTGCCCGAAGGACTGCTCAAGAGGGGATACGCTTCGCCTATGGCGGAACCGGTATGACAACAATCCTGGTGATCGACGACGAGCCCGGAGTGCGCGACCTGCTTGAAGACGCCCTGACGGGAGCCGGCTATCAGGTCGAGACCGCGACCAACGGCGCCGACGGGCTGGACCAACTGCGACGGCGCAGTGCCGATCTGTGCGTGGTGGATATCAACATGCCCACGATGAATGGTTTTGAGTTCCTCGAGAAGCTCAGGGCCCACGACGCTAAGACCCCGGTGCTCATGCTGACCGCA
Source organism: uncultured Acidimicrobiaceae bacterium (assembly GCA_963839255.1). Classification (GTDB taxonomy): domain Bacteria; phylum Actinomycetota; class Acidimicrobiia; order Acidimicrobiales; family RAAP-2; genus RAAP-2. The sequence continues at coordinate 26,395 of CAWIUH010000007.1, read as the reverse complement.
CGGGACTCGGCGATCGACGTCGAACAGGGCCTGCGCGAGGGGGCCGACGACTACGTGCGCAAACCCTTCAGCGTCGAGGAGCTCCTCCTGCGAGTGGCAGCGATCCTGCGGCGTACCGGTCCCGAAGAGGGCGGCGATCAAGTCTTTACCTGCGGGCCGCTCAGTATGAATGTCGATCGGCACGTCGTCACACTCGATGAGTCGACCGTCGAACTCTCGGCGACCGAGTTTCGCCTCCTCGAGGTGCTCCTCGAGCACCAGGATCGCGTCGTGACCCGCGAGCAGCTGTTGCGCGACGTGTGGAACATCGACTTCGACTCCGAGACGTCGGTGCTCGACACCTACATCTCGTACGTGCGACGAAAGATCCATCGTGACAACTTTGCTCCGATAACGACCATTCGAGGAGTGGGCTTTAAGTTGGTGGAACCGACCGCCACGCAGTGAGGATTGCGACTCGCCTCACTCTGCTGTTCGTCTTTCTCACTCTCTTAGTGGCCTTGTCCGTGGGGTGGTTCGCGGTCGTCGAGAGCTCGCGAGCGCAGTACGCGACTCTCAGGAGTTCGATCAACGCGGTCGTCTCGAGCGGCCTGCGCAACCCCAACACCGCGTTGTCCAACGCCCTCTACGTCGTCCAGCGCGACGACTACAACCTGGACCTCGTGGTGGTCTTCCCCTCAAATCAGACCACCGTGGTGAGCACGGGCACGATTGCCTTGAGTGGCCGGCCCACGTTCGCCAACGTGAAGTCGTCGCTCGATCGACCGGTCAGCGTGTCCAACTTGCCCGGATTTGTGATTCGTTCACTCGACGTGGGGGGTGGCGACTACCTGCTGGTTGCGGGTTCCACCGCCGGTATCACGAAGCAGAACGAACACCTCGCCTTCTTGGTGGCCCTTGCGGCACTCGTCGTGGCGCTCGTGAGCTTGGCTCTCGCGCGCGAGGTGACGCGCCGCGATTTTCGCACGATGTCGCGGCTCATCGACTACGCGGGCGACGTCGCGAGCGGCCACCAGGACGAGCCGACTCCGCCCAGCGAGGGCAGTAAGGACCTCCAGGAGCTGCGCGAGGCGCTCGTCATCATGGTCGACTCCCTCCAGGAGCGCATCGCCCAAGAGGCGAAGAACGCCGAAGCCATGCAGCAGTTCATCAACGACGCGTCCCACGAACTCCGCACGCCCCTCACCGTGGTCAAGGGCTACAACGAACTATTAGCCAGTGGTCACGCGACGCCCGAGGTGCAGGCGCGCGCCGTCGCGCGAATGCAACGCGAAGTCCAGCGAATGGAAGAGTTGGTGCGTGACCTCTTGCTCCTGGCGGTGCTGCGTGAGGCACCGCACCACGCGCCCGAACCGGTGAACTTAAGTGTGCTCGTCGATCAACGCGTGGGGGAGTTTGCGCTCGATCATCCTGAGCGCAGCGTTTCGCGCGTCATCGCACCGGGCGTGACGATCAGCTCGCGCCCCGACTTCGTCGAGCGGTTTCTCAACAACGCCCTGACCAACATTCTTCGCCACACGCCGCGCGAGGCGCCCGTGGCGGTGACCTTGGACGTCGTGGGCGACACGGCGCGTCTGATCATCGAAGACGGAGGGCCCGGCCTACCGGTTTACGGTGAGCGCCCGCAACGCTTCCAGCGCTACGACCAGTCTCGTTCGCGCGAGACCGGCGGCTCGGGCCTCGGTATGAGCATCATGGCCGACGTGGCGGAGTCGCTCGGGGGATCCATGACGACTTCCCAGAGCCCACTCGGGGGTCTGAGGCTGACCTTTACCCTTCCGCGCCTGGACTAGGCGGAGTCGCCGCGCGCACGTACGCCTGCTGCACCTCGGCTAGTGCGCTGCGATAGAGGTCGGCGTGTTCGCCGAGTCGATCTCCGGCCGCTGCGATCATGGCGGCGACCGTATCGATCACCAGTTGGGCGCCGGCCAGATCAGGCGGCGTCTCGCCGAGTCGAAGGGCGGCGACCTGGAAGAGGACGAAGAGGTGGTTAGCGAGGATCATCTCGACGGGCGTGGATTTGAGGAAGGCAATCTCCTCGGCTTCGTTGAAGTCGTCGCTCGGTTCACTCACCCGAACCAAGGTAGTGCTTCACTTGAACTGCGTCGATATGCCCGCCCCGGGGTGCGGGGACGGCCTATCTGGTATTGTGGTTCGGCAGTTCAGCAAGTGAGGTTGGCTATGCCAACGTCCACCCGGCCACCCACGTGCGTCCGGGTTCCAGAGTCATGCGCCTCGCTTGCCGTGGCGGCACCATCACGGTGTCGCAAAGAGCAAGGAGAGAGTTATCGCAACAGTGCCTGGAGACCACCGCGTCAACGACCGTATCCGCGTCGAGACAGTTCGCCTGATTGACCAAGACGGCAATCAACGAGGCGTAATGCCGACCCGCGAGGCGATGACGTTGGCCCGCAACCTCGACTTGGACTTGGTGGAGATCGCACCCACCGCCCAACCGCCCGTCGCCCGCATTATGGACTACGGCAAGTTCAAGTTCGACGAAGCACAAAAGGCCAAAGAGTCTCGACGAAAGAGTCTCAACACGGGAACCAAGGAGATGAAGTACCGGCCCAAGATCGGCAACGGCGACTTCGACACCAAAACCCGTCTCGTCGAGAAATTCCTCGGTGAAGGTCACAAGGTCAAGATCACCATCATGTTCCGCGGGCGAGAGTCGGCCCACCCCGAGTTGGGTAAGAAGATTCTCGACCGAATCGTGGAGCGCTTGGAGGACGTCGCGAAGGTCGAGTCGGCCCCCAAGATCGACGGTCGCAACATGATCATGGTGCTCGGTCCCGAAAAGAAGGCCAAAGCGAAAACGACCGAAAGTTCGCCAGCAGTAGTCAGTGAGGTGGCGCCAGCCGGCGCCCCCGTTTCGCCAGAGGAGGGCTAAAAATGCCAAAGATGAAAACATTTAGCGGTGCCAAGAAGCGCATCAAGATCACCGGCAGCGGCAAGCTGCGTCGGCGTCAGGCTTTTCGTGGCCACTTGATGGAGGGCAAGTCCTCGACGCGTGCGCGTCGTCTGGGACGCGAGACCGAGATTGCCCCGGGTCAGGAAAAGCGCGTCAAGCGCCTCATGGGCCTATAGAGAGAACGACCAGAAAGAGGTAGTGCCATGGCACGAGTTAAGAGGGCGGTCAACGCCAAGAAGCACCACAAGGCCATTCTCGAAGAGGCGAAGGGTTACTACGGCGACCGCAGCCGCACCTTTCGCTCGGCGAATCAGGCCGTCCAGCACTCCGGCGTCTACGCCTTTCGCGACCGCCGAGCGCGCAAGGGCGATATGCGTCGACTGTGGATCCAGCGCATCAACGCGGGTACCCGGATGCACGGCGTGAGCTACAGCCGATTCATCGCCGGACTGAACGCGGCGGGCATTGAGATCGATCGTCGCATGCTGGCCGATCTCGCGGTGAACGACCCCGCGACCTTCGGCGTCGTGGTGGCCCAGGCCGTCGACGCACTCGCCAAGTAGGTCGCCGATCGAGTCGCTGAGCTCGTCACATCCTCGAGTGCGCCGACTGCGGCGCCTCGTCCAGAAACGTTCGTTCCGATGGAGCGAGGGTGCCTGCGTCCTCGAAGGGCCGGACCTCGTGGCGTCCGCGCTGGACGCGAATGCGCCGATCGAGGCGATCTACGTGGACGAAGAACACGTCGCACGTCTTAGTCACCTCCTCGAGGCGGCGACTCCTCGGGACGTGCGCGTATATGTGCTGGCCAGCGGCGTTCTTGCGCGCGTGGCCGACGCCACCTCACCCCAGCCGGTGCTCGCGACCACGGCCCTGGTGGTCTCAGCCCTCGACGACATTGAGCCCGAAGGGCTGATCCTCGTGCTCCACGACGTGCGCGACCCGGGTAACGCGGGCACGCTGATCCGCTCGGCCGACGCCACCGGGGCGACCGGCGTTGTTTTCAGTGGTCACTCCGTGGATCCGTTCAATCCCAAGACGCTGCGGGCAACGGCGGGCTCAATCTTTCACCTGCCGGTCGCCGTGGCTGAGTTGGACGAAACCCTGCGCTTCTTTTCTGAGCGCGGGGCGACCACCTACGCCACAGTGGTGCGCGGGGGCGACGATCACCGCTCGATCGACTACCGGCGCGCGAGCGTAGTCGTCATCGGCAACGAAGCGGAGGGCTTGAACGAGGACGCCATCGCTCTCTGTGACGCACGGATCTCGATCGCCATGGCCGGGGCGAGTGAGTCGCTCAACGCGGGAGTGGCCGGCTCGCTCGTCGCCTTCGAATCGATGTGGCGACGTCAAAGCACGGGCGAGGGTCCAATAACCCCTAGCCTTTAAGGGTTATGACATCGTCGCCACTCGCCGATCTCGACGCGCAGGTCGCGGGTCTCCTCGCCTCGATCGAGGCGCTGACCAGCCTGGAAGCCCTCCGGAACGCGGAGCCGACCATTGTGGGCAAGCGCTCGATTTTGGCGTCGTTGCAAAAGTCCCTGGGTTCGCTGGATCCCGAGGCGCGTCGCGAGGCGGGGGCCAGGTTGCAAGATGCGCGCACGCACAGTGGGCGACGCCTTCGACGAGCGTCGTCGGGTCCTCGAGAGCGAGGCGCGGCGCGCAGCGCTCGAGGCCGATCGCCTGGACTTGGGTGACGTCGTCACGTCCGCGGTGACGTCGACACTCCGCGCGGGACACCCCGGTCTCGTGGCGATCACGCAGCGCGAACTCGAAGACGTGTTCGTCGCCATGGGGTTTACCGTCGCCGAGGGACCCGAGGTGGAGACCGACTGGTACAACTTCGAGGCGCTCAACATTCCTCCGGCCCATCCCGCGCGGGGTCTCTGGGACACCTTCTACGTCGACCTGGGCGAACCCGAGACGGTGGTGCTGCGCACGCACACGTCACCCACCCAGATTCACTTGATGGAAGAGGCAGTCGCTGGCGCATCGCTTCCGATTCACTCGGTCATGCCGGGACGCTGCTATCGCCGCGACGCCCCGGACGCACGTCACCTCTACGCGTTCCACCAGATCGAGGGGCTCGTCGTTGACCGCGGGATTACCTTTGGTGACTTGGCGGGAGTGATTGAGAGTTTCACGCAGGCGTACTTCGGTCGCCGATATCTCGTCGCGCTTACGCCCGGGCTACTTCCCCTTCACCGAACCGTCGGCGGAGTTTGAGATCACCTGCACCATCTGTCGGGGCGCGGGATGTCGCACGTGCTCCTACAGCGGATGGGTCGAGCTAGGCGGTTGCGGGATGCTGGATCCCGCAGTGCTCGAGGCCGTGGGCATCGACGGAACTGAGTGGAGTGGCTTTGCCTTTGGCTTTGGCATCGACCGGTGCGCGCAGATGCGCCACGAACTGGGCGACATGCGCGCGCTGATCGAAAACGACACGCAGCTTCTTGGAACAGCTCTCGTGAAGATCTCACTGAACTGGCTGCGCGAGTTCGTCGAGTTGGGCGAGAGCATCGAGGAACTCAGCGAGATTCTGAGCGACCTCGGCCTCGTTGTCGAGGGCGTGGAGTACGTGGGCGAGGGGCTCGACGACGTGGTCGTCGCGCGCGTCGATGAGATTCGCGCGATCAAGGGTGCCGATCGTATTCGCCTGGTGGTCGTCGACGCGGGGAATGGCCCGCTCGAGATCGTCTGTGGTGCGATGAACTTCGACGTGGGCGACCACGTGCCCTTGGCGCCCGTGGGTGCGGTTCTGCCGGGGGGCTTCGAGATCACCGAGCGCACGATGCGCGGGGTGACGTCGCACGGCATGCTGTGTTCGTCGCGCGAGCTGCGCCTGAGCGACGACCACCAGGGCCTCATGGTTCTCGACGACCTCGTCGAGCCCAAGGTGGGCGAGCGGCTTCTCGACGCGCTCGCGATCACCCCCGACGTGATCTTCGACATCTCGGTCGAGGGAAATCGACCCGACGCGTGGTCGAGTCGAAGGGGTCGCGCGCGACCTCGCGGCGCGCCTCGGGCGTCCCCTTCACGAGCCGGTGCTCGCCACGCCCGAACGCCACCGAGACGAGTGACTCCTTCGCCCACGCGCGGGATCGAGGATCCGGATCTGTGCGGCCGGCTCACCGTCTCGGTCTTGCGCAAGGTTCGCGTCCTGCCGTCTCCGCCATGGGTCGCTCAACGCTTGCGCAGCTGTCGGGAATGCGTCCGATCTCCAACGTCGTCGATGCGTCCAACTTCGTCATGCTGGAACTCGGTCAACCCACCCACCCCTACGACGCGGCCAAGGTCGCCGGGCACACGTTGCGGGCACGGCGAGCGCGCCGGGGCGAAACATTGGCCACCCTGGACGGCGTGGCGCGCGCAGCTGGCCACCGCCGGGACGAGGACTCGGTGACACCGGCGAAGACGGCGTCATCGTCGACGGCGATGATCACATTCTCGGACTGGCCGGCGTGATGGGCGGGGCGGCGCAGCGGTCGTGTCGAGGACGACCTCCGACGTCCTGCTCGAGGCGGCGTTCTTTGACCCGATGACGATCGCGCGTATCCTCGAAGCGACACGGCCTGCGAAGCGAGGCGTCGCACCGTTTCGAGCGCGGCGTCGATCCCGAGTGGCGCGTTGCGCGCAGCCGCGCGCTTCGTGGCCATCCTGCGCGAGAGCGTCCCTGATCTCGTGTTTCTTGCCTCACCCTCTGGACGTGCGCGGCGACGTGCCCGCACCTCCCACGATCATCCTGGACGCGACGACGACATCGAACGTCTCTTGGGGATCCCTCTTGCGCGCGACGAGGTGGCGTCGATTCTGTCGCGCATGGACTTCGCGGTGGCCCGAGCGCGGCGGCTCATTGGAGGTCACCGCCCCCTCGCGACGCCTCGACATCCGTGAAGGCGCACGAGGTCGCGCGGACGTGATCGAAGAGGTTGCGCGGGTCTATAGCTACCGGCGCATCCCGCTTCATTATCCCGGCCTGGCCCGAGCCGGGTGGGCTCACCGCACGCCAGGAACTGCGCCGCCAACTGCGCGACATCGTCGTGGACGCCGGCCTGTACGAGGCGTGGACGCCGTCGCTGGGCAGCGAAGCGGACTTCGATCTGCTACACCCCGGGCTCTCGCGCGTGCGAATCACCAATCCGCTCTCGTCCGAAGAGTCGGTGCTGCGCGCGACGATGCTCACCGGCCTGGTTCGCGCGTGGGCGAAGAACTACGAACGCGGTATCGGCGACGTCGTGCTGGGTGAGTTCGGCGTGGTCTTTGAGCACCCCGAGGCGACGACCTCGCCGCGCATCGCTCGCGGCGGCGTTGGTGGGGAGCAGCTCCTCGAGTTGCCACGCGAAAATGAACGCCTGACGATCGTTCTGGGTCGACCCGACGACGACGCGAAGCAGCGCCGTGGCGTACTGGCGCTTCATCGAGAGCCGACTCGGCCTCGACGACGTGGTCGTGCGATCGAGCGAGGCTCCCGCGGGGTTTCACCCCACCCGCAGCGCCGCACTCGTGGACCGTCGCAGTGAGCGCACGCTCGGCTACGTCGGCGAAGTCGACGCGGAGTTCCTCGCCGCGGTGGCCACCGTGCCGGGAACGAGACGCGCTGGGAGTGATCGATCTGGATCTGGACGCGCTGGTGGATCCTGAGGTCGCGACCCGACGGTCCGCTTTGGTGCGGGTGCCGAGCCGCTTTCCGAGCGCGGTGTTCGACCTGGCCTTCGTGACCCCGCGCGGCGTGCACGCCGCCGACTTGGCGCAGACGTTGCGCACGGCGAACGAACTAGTGGAGTCCGTGACGCTCTTTGATGTCTACGAAGGTTCGGGTCTGCGCGAGGGAGCGCGATCCCTCGCCTACAACGTGCGCGTGAGCTCGATGGATCACACGCTCAGCGACGCGGAAGTGGCAGCCGCGCGCGAGAGCCTGATCGGGGCCGCCGGGCGTCTCGACGCCACCCTGCGGTAGGAGCAGGTGGTCGAGTTCGTTCCTCTCGGCGATGACGGGCGTCGCTTTAGCCGAAGAGTACGTGGTTCGCCTCAGTGACGCCGACGAGCGTGGCCTGTTTCGTCTCGACGGCGTCGTTCGCTTCTTGCAAGACGTGGCGACTGACGACTGGAGTGACACCGGCATCGAGGCCGACGAGACCTGGGTGGTGCGACGCACGCGGCTTCGGGTGGTCGAGGGTGCGCGCTGGCCGCGGTACTTGGATCGCATGCGCCTGACGACGTGGTGCGGGGGAGTGGGCGCGGCGTGGGCCGAACGGCGCACCAACATCGACCTTGACGGGGTCACGTCAATTGAGGCCGCCGGCCTGTGGGTGCCGATCGGGCCCGCGGGCACACCGATACGCCTCCGCGAGGAGCTTCTTTGACGTCTACGGTGAGGCGGCGCGCGCGAGAAAGGTCCCTGGACGCGTGGACACCCCCGGTGTAGCCGAGGGTGCGGCGATGCGACCCTGGCCGCTACGCGAGGCCGACCTTGATCTCGCTGGTCACGTGAACAATGCCGCGGTGTGGCAGGCGGTGAGCGAAGTGGTCCCACGCGCCGGTGCGATTCGTGAGCGTGACGCACCACCAGTCCCTTGAGCGCGGCGATGACGTGGTCCTGGCGAGTACGCCCGGCGCCCTGTGGCTTGTCGTGGACGGCGCGATCAAGGTCTCGGCGACGTACGAGTATTAGGCCAGCGCCGGGCGTGGCCGGCTGGTCGCGATGACGCAACCCACGATCACCAGCGGGAAGCCGACCATGATGCCAGCCGTGAGGGCTTCGTGGAGTCCCACGATGCCGAGCACCACCGCGACGGCGGTATTGACATAGGTCACCACGACCGCTCGGGTCGATCCGACTTCTTTGACGAGGGCGGAAAAGACGATGAACGCCCCGGCGGTGCACACGACCGAGAGCGTCGCGATGGAACTCCAGGTTTCACCTGAGACGTGGCTGCGGCCAGTGCGTGAGCGCCCACGGTGCCCAGGCGAGAGCCACCACGCCCGTGGCCCCACACGTCACGGCGGCCCCGGGCACGGGCGCGAGTTTGGTGGCCAGAATCATCGGGCCGAAGGTGTAGCCCACGCACACGAGCGCCATCATGGCGATCCACGTGAGGGTCCCTCCTGAAAGGTCTAACCCCACCAAGAAGGCGACGCCGCACGCGCCGATGGCGAGTCCGAGATACCGGCGGGATTCGATGTGTTCGCCGCGTCGCAGCCGTTGGACGACGACCGACAGCAAGGGCACGCCGCAGATCAAGCAGGCTGGTGAGAGAGGACGTGATGTGCTGTCTCGGCGGTGGACATGAGAAACCAGGGCACGCCGAACTCGACGACTCCGAAGACGACGATCCAGCCGAAGTTGCGCACCAGCGCGGTCCACTGGCGCTGAATGGTCACGAGAGGGATCAGCAGAAGTGAGGCGGGCCCCGTGCGCAGAAAGACGACGACGCCGGGATCGAGCTGGCGCACCGCGACGCGGATCAAGAGGTAGGGGATACCCCAGATGATGGCCATCATGAGGAACAGCAGCCACCCACGTTTGGACATCTAAGAGGGTAGCGAACGAGAGTGACATCCCCAGTGAAGCTGACACTTTCGAGAGGTTCGAAAGGCGGCATCGGTATCTCAGAAATCACAATTTTTGAACTTTTGCTCCGCATCATGCATAAAATGTCATTATGCGAATAGGCGTTATGGGGGCGACTGGGTACGCCGGTGGCGAACTGCTGCGCCTCTGTGCCTCCCATCCCGATCTAAATGTTCTGGTCGCGACCGGTGGGTCGAGCGCCGGAAAGTCCATTGCGCAGCACATTCCCTCCCTCGCCGGGGCCTACCCCAACCTCGTAGTACAGCCCGCCTCGGCCATTTTCGAGGCGGATCTTGACGTGGTGTTCTTGTGTTTGCCCCACGGAGAGAGCCAGGAGTTCGTGCCCCCCCTGCTCGAACGCCACGTCCACGTCGTGGATCTGGGGGCTGACTATCGCCTTCGGGATCCCGGCCTATACCCCACCTGGTACGAATACGAGCACACCTCACCCCAGCTTCTCGGCGAGGCGGTGTACGGACTGGTGGAGCGCCATCGCGAGGAGCTGAAGGGTGCGCGCCTGATCGCGGTGCCCGGGTGCTACCCGACCGCCGCCGCGCTGGCGCTCGGTCCCTTCGTTGACGCCAACGTCATTGAGCGCGACAACCTCGTTGTCGACGCCCTGAGCGGGGTGTCGGGCGCGGGGCGGGCGATGAGCGAACGCCTGCAGTTCTCGCGCCTGTCGGCCAACGCCGAGGCGTATGGCCTTCTCACGCACCGACACACGCCCGAAATGGAACAAGAGATCGGCGCCACCGTGCTCTTCACGCCACATCTCGTGCCAGTCGCGCGCGGCATGCTCGTGACGGCCTACGCGCGGGTGAGCGCCTCGTTGTCAAGCGACGACGCGCTCGCGATGCTGCGCGAGAGCTACGCGTTGGATCCCTGCGTGGTTGTGGTCGATGACCCGCCCGCGCTGAAGGATCCCCTGGGGAGCAACCTGTGTTTCGTGAGTGCGCGCGTAGACGAGCGCACCGGGTGGCTCGTCGCGATGAGTTCGATCGACAATCTCACGAAGGGAGCAGCGGGTCAGGCTATTCAGGCGTGGAACGTGGCGACCGGACGTGATGAAACACTCGGCCTGCCACTCGCGGGAGTGAGCCCGTGAGCTACGTCGTCAAGCTCGGGGGTCACGCACTCGATTCACTCGCACCCACGTCGCCCGTCCTCGCGGCGCTAGCGAGTGACCTGGCTCAACTGGCGGCGAACTCGTTGGTCGTACACGGCGGGGGACCACAGATCGCCGAATTACTCGAGCGAGTCGGTCGGCCCAGCGTCTTTCACGAAGGACTGCGCGTGACCGATGACGCCACCATGGAGTATGTCGCTATGGCGCTCGCTCGCGTCAACGTGCATCTCGTGGCATCGCTCGGGAACTGCGGGCTTCGTTGTGTGGGACTGAGCGGCGCGGACGCAGGCACCTTGCGCGCCCAGCCGGTGGGTGGGTATTGGGGTCGCATCAGTTCGTCGCCCAAGGTCGACACCCAAGTGATCGCCGCGCTGTGGGCCGAGCACCTCACGCCGATCATCTCACCGCTGGCGGTAGACGACGGCGGGGAACTCGTGAACTGCAACGCCGACGTGGCGGCCGGGGCGCTCGCTGGGGCACTCGATGCCAAGGTTCTGGTTCTGCTTGAGCGACGTCGACCAGTTACTGGCCGATCCGCTTGACCCCGAGTCTGCGCTCAGCTCGGTCAGTGGGGACGATGTGCGCGCCATGCTCGCCAGTGGCGCGGCGCGCGAGGGCATGCGGCCCAAGATGATCGCCGCGCTCGAGGCGATCGACGCAGGCGCTCGTCGCGTGCTGCTTGCGAATGGCACGCGACCTCACGCGCTGCGCGACGCACTGGCTGGCGCCGTCGCGACCACGGAGGTGTTCGCGTGATCCGTCACTTCATCACCATCGAGGATCTGTCTCACGACGACCTCGCGTCGATCCTGACCCACGCGACGTCGCCCTTCGACGACAGTACTCTCAGCGGCCAGGGCGTCGCTCTCGTCTTCGAGCGACCCAGCCTTCGCACGCGCGCGTCGAGTTCCAGCGCCGTGCACGAGCTCGGTGGGTACGTCACATTCTTTAGCGACGAGGAGATCGGGCTGGATAGCCGGGAGTCGGTCGAGGACGTGGGTCGCACGATCGCCGAGATGTACTCGATCGCGGGCGCTTCGGGTACGGCGTCATGAGGTCTTCGCGCGGATACGCGCAGCGACCGCCGAACGACTCTCGCTCATCAATCTCATGGACGACGAGGCTCACCCGACCCAGGCGGTCGCCGACGTGCTGACGATCGCCGATGAGTTTTCGCACGGCGACACCACCCAACTCGCGGGCCTCAAGGTCGCCTACGTTGGCGACGCGACGAACGTGGCTCGCTCGCTCGCCGTCGCCCTGCTGCGCTTGGGGGTCAACGTCACCGTCGCGGCGCCCAAGGGCTATCAGTTGGTGGAGGGCGGGGCCGAAGATCCTGCCCGGGTTTCGGGACCAGGATCGTTACGTCTCGTCGACACTGTCGCCGAGGCCGTCGTGGACGCCGACGTGGTCTACACCGACACGTGGGTGTCCATGGGTCTGGAGGCCGACGGCGTTCGGCGCCGCGAGGAGCTCGCCGCCTTTCAGGTGAACGCTGACGTGATGGCCCTGGCCAAGCCTTCGGCCATTGTGTTGCACTGCTTGCCCGCGCACCGCGGGGAAGAGATCACCAGCGACGTTCTCGACGGGGCGCAATCTCGCGTGTGGCGACAGGTATTTCATCGTCGTTCGTCGATGATCGGCGTCCTTCGATGGATAAAAGGAGAAGCATGACCAAGACCCAACGTCAGCATCGCATCAGTGAACTGATCGATCACGACGTCATTTCGACCGCGGCCCAGATCGTGGCCCGTCTGCGTGAGGAGGGCATCGCCGCGACCCAGGCGACCGTCACGCGTGATCTACAAGAACTGGGCACGGTGAAGGTTCGTGACGAACACGGCGCGCGTCGCATCGTGCTGGCCGCCTCACCCAAGATCGCTCCGGCGCCGCTGGATCATCTGCGCCGCATGATGGGCGAGTGGGTGGTGTCGGTCGACAGCTCCGCGAACCTGGTCGTGGTGCGCACGCCGCCCGGTTGCGCGCACGTGGTCGCCTCCGCCCTGGACCGCAGCGCTCTCGGTGGTGTGCTGGGTTCGGTGGCGGGCGACGACACGATCTTGGTGATCGCGGGCGAGGCGCACGGCGGGGCCAAGTTGGCCGCCGAGTTCCGCGCACTGGCCGGCATTAGCGACCTCATCGAACGCCAAGTGAAGGGATAAGCATGACCAAGCGGGTAGTGCTTGCCTACAGCGGAGGCCTCGATACCTCGGTTGCGGTTCGCTGGATGATTGAAGAGTGGGGAGTGGAGGTTGTCTGCGTGTTGGTCGACGTCGGCCAAGACGTAGAGAAGTCCGAGAGTTTTGTCGACATTCGTGCGCGCGCCCTCGCGGCGGGCGCCCTTGACGTGGTCGTCGTGGACGCGCGTAACGAGATGGCCACCGAGTTCTGTGCCAAGGCCATCGCGGCGAACGCGAAGTATGAGGGCAAGTATCCGCTCGTGTCGGCGCTCTCACGCCCCGTCATCGTGCGTCACCTGGTGGCTCAGGCTCGCAAGTTCAACGCTCAGGCCGTGGCCCACGGCTGTACCGGCAAAGGCAACGATCAGGTGCGCTTTGAGGTGGGTACCCACGCGCTCGCCCCTGACTTAGAAGTCCTCGCTCCCGCACGTAACTGGGGCATGACGCGCGCGGACTCGGTCGACTACGCCCTCAAGTGGGATATTCCAATTCGCGCCACGAAGGAGAAGATCTACTCCATCGACGAGAACCTCTGGGGTCGGGCGATCGAGTGTGGGGCGATCGAAGATCCCTGGGCCGAAGCGCCCGATGAGCCGTACACGCTCACGCGTATTACGGCGACCGAGCCCGTAGAACTCAGCCTGAGCTTCGACCACGGGGTTCCCACCGCTCTGGACGATGTCGAGATGGAACTGGCGGATCTGATCGCCACACTCAACACACGCGCCGGATCGACCGGTTTTGGCCGAATCGACATGGTGGAGAACCGTCGCGTGGGCATCAAGAGCCGCGAAGTGTACGAGTGTCCGGCGGCACTCGCCCTCATCGCGGCGCACACCGAGCTCGAGGACATGGTGCTCGAACGAGACCTGCGTCACGAGAAGATGCGACTGGAGACCCGCTGGGCCGAACTCGTCTACGACGGCATGTGGTTCTCGCCCCTAAAGGAGGCTCTGGACGCCTTCGTGGAGGAGACCCAGCGTCACGTGACGGGCGACGTGCGGTTGCGCTTCGAGGCGCCGGGACTGATGCGGGTGCTCGGACGTCGCAGCCCCACGGCGCTCTACGACTACGGCCTAGCGACCTACGACGCGGCCGACACGTTCCGTCACGCCGACTCCGAGGGCTTCGTGCGCATCTACGGCCTGGGCGTCAAGACCTGGGCCCAACGTCAGGGTGCGAAAGACTCAACCCCGCCTGGCTCATGACACTCTGGAGCGGGCGCTTCACGTCGTCCATGGATGAGGCCCTCTGGGACCTCTCGGAGAGTTACTCCTTTGACCATGTCTTGTACGCCCACGACATTGACGGCAGCAAGGCGCACGTTCGCGGTCTGGTCACCGCCGGACTGCTGAGTGCGGACGAAGCCGCAACGCTGCTCTCGACATTGGACGCCATTCGCGAAGAGTTCGCACGCGGCACGTTTGAGCGTGCGGCGAGCGACGAGGACATCCACATGGCCATCGAACGTCGCGCCACCGAACTGGCGGGCGACGTGGGTGCAAAGTTGCATACCGCGCGCAGTCGTAACGACCAAGTGGCGACGACACTGCGCCTCTTCACTCGCGACGCGCTGCGTGACATTGCGGTCGCCACGCTCGAACTGATTGACGTGCTCCACGAAATCGGTGCTGCGAATCCTGGTGCTCATCTCCCGGGCTACACCCACCTGCAGCGAGCTCAGCCGGTGCTCTTGAGTCACCACCTGAACGCCCACGCGTTTGCCCTCCTGCGAGACGTCGATCGACTGGGTGATGCGCGTCGGCGACTCAACGTCTCGCCCCTCGGTGCGGGGGCGATTGCCGGCACGTCGCTGAACATCGATCCGAGCGAAACGGCAGACCTCTTAGGTTTTGACCGCTCATTTGCCAACTCGATGGATGCGGTCAGTGATCGCGACTTTGTCGCTGAGGCACTCTTTGGCGTCGCGCTGCTCGGCGTTCATCTCTCACGGATGGGCGAGGAGCTCGTGCTGTGGACCTCGGCCGAATTCAACTTTGCCTCATTGGGCGACGACTTCACGACGGGCTCGTCGATGCTTCCTCACAAGAAGAACAGCGACGTGGCAGAACTCGCCCGGGGAAAGAGCGGGCGACTCATCGGCAATCTCACCGGTCTCCTCGTGGTCCTCAAAGGCCTGCCTCTGTCATACAACCGGGACCTGCAGGAAGACAAGGAGCCGTTGTTCGATTCGATTCGTCAGATTCTTTTGGTGCTCCGAGCCCTCGCGGGCGCCTACGGCTCGCTTGAGTTTCACGACGAAGTGGCCGCCGCGGCGGCGGATGACGAACTCTTAGTAGCGATCGACATCGCCGAAGAGCTGGTGAGCGAGGGTGTGCCGTTTCGCCAAGCCCACGAGCAAGTTGGCCTGTTGGTCGCCGAGTCGATCGCCACGGGCACGTCGCTTCGCGACCTCGTCAGGTCGGCGCCCTCGATCGAGCGCTTCGGCGTACTCTTCGATAGCGGCGCGGCGTTGAAGCGTCGGGCATCGCCCGGAGCCTCGGGTCCCCGCGCCAGCGCCGAGCAGTCACGGTTGTTGAAGGCAGCGATCGCCGAGGCGAAGGCCCGGATGGAGTGACGTTATCGATCAGACTTCATCGAGGCGACGAGTGAAGAGATGAAGGCGGCCGCTTTGGGGCTGCCCAACCCGGTACAGGGGTCCCATCCGACGCCGGCGCGGTACGCGCCGTTGTTGCCTGACGTGACGTCGTTGAAAACTTGATCACCATATTCATAGAGTCGTGGATTGATGAGTCCGAACGGTTGACCCGCCTGAGCGATCGCCAACGCCGTAAGCCCGGCGTACAAGGGGGCGACGGCCGATGTCCCTCCGACCACTAGGTCAGTGCCGTCCGTTCGAACCTGATAGCCACTGTCGGGATCCGCGTCGCCTGCCACGTCGGGCACACCCCTACCCACCGTCGCGCGGGGATCTGCCGACGGGGGGACGGGCGCGCTGCCTTGCCACGAGGGTACGGGAAAGATCGCGCTCACGCCCCCGCCCGTCGCCCCGCCCGAGGGAAGGTCGTTCCACACCACTTCGGAACTGATCGTGCCGTCTCGCACCGCGAGACGGGTCCCTCCGCATCCCACGACCTGAGGGCTCGACGCCGGGTAGTCGACGTGAGCCTCGCCCCCAGCGACGCCGTCGCTTGATCCGTTATCGCCGGCCGCGACGAAGACGGTCACGCCTGCGATGGCCGCGTCAGTAAACGCTTCTTCAAACACCTTCACTGTTTGGGCCGTGTACGAGCTTTCCGGACCACCCCAGCTGATGGAGATGACCTGGGGCGCGCGAGTCGCGTCGTGTACGGCCGCACTGATGGCGTCGGCAAAACCTTGATCCGTATTGGGCGCGAAATACACGATGATGTTCGCACCCTGGGCGATCGATCCGACGACTTCGATGTCGAGCATCACTTCGGTGTCTGGACCGGAAGTGCTTCCGGTAGGTTGGTTGCTCGCGCCGTCGACACTGGTCGCACTGACCGTCGGCGTCGCGATGCCCAACGCGGAGAAGTACGTGTCGAGGTCACTCGACCGGTACCCGCCACCCAACTCGATGAGAGCGACCGCGACCCCCGACGCCTGAGCGCCGGCAAGGACGCCGTACATCTGAGCGATCGCGAGTGGCGTGTAGGAACTGGCGGGATTCTCGGAAAGTCGAAACCGAGTGTTGGCCTGAGGACGATTGTCGAGGCCGAGAACGGCGACCACCGAGTCTCGGAGATCGGCCGGCAGGTGGACGGGTCCGCGGTGGCTGCGAAAGTGGCCAGAGGCGTGTTCATAGCGTTGGAACTCCACGCCAAAGGCCGACTCCATCGCCCCCGCACTGCCCCATAGCCGGACCCGACGGCCGGCCGGGTCGACTTCGATGATCGAGAGGGCGTGGGAGCGTGCAAAGTTCTCTAGTCGCGAGAGGTCGTCGGGATCGGCACCTCGAGTGGCGGCGAGCTCTCCACGAGTAAGAAATGAATGTGTGGCGGGACGCTCGGTGTTGACGTGATCGCTTCGCGGGCGAAGATACACCGTTACTTCGACGTCGCTGGAGGGATCGATGGGTCTGGCGGGACCGGCGTCAAACTGTGGGGGAGGGATGCTTCCTTCCAAGGGAGCGGGAGCGGTGTCATCTGCCATGAGGCCTCCTTTGGAGATCACGCTAGAGCCCCTGTCCGTGTCACACCGCCGCGCCAGGGTGGAAACGTGCCTCTTGTGAGCGAACGCGAACCCTACAGTGATACAACATGGTCGAGCGACTCCTAACACCCTCCAAGATCACCGCCTGGCTGGGTTGTGGTCACTACTTATCCCTGCGAAATCAAGTGGACTCAGGACTGCTGACGCCACGCAGCACTCCCTTAGGTGAGTTTGCGGAACTGCTGATCGACAAGGGCAACCGGCACGAGTCGAACTGCCTCGACGAGTACGAGGCCATGGGCAAGACGATTTACGAAGTTCCCGGTCGCAACGCAGATGAGACTTTCGCTCAGTGGGTCGATCGTGTGAGTGGCTCGCTCGAGACCGGATTCGATGTGATCTATCAGATGCCTTTCGCTCACGAGGGCATGCGCGGCATCGCCGACTTTCTCGTGCGGGTGGAGGAATCACCCGGCTACGCCCACTACGAACCGGTGGACGCGAAGTTAACGCGCAGCCAAGCCAAGCCCGGACACGTCATGCAACTTTGCTTCTACTCCGAAGCGATCGCGGCCTTGACGGGCAGCCCTCCGCGCCGCATGCACATCTGGCTGGGCTCGGGCCGTACGGAGTCGCTCACGGTCGAGGAATTCTTGCCCTACTGGCGCCGCTTGCGTCGCCAACTCGCGGCGATCCTCGAAGAGGATGTTACGACTGTGACGACGCGGCCGCGACTGTGCGAGAGTTGCGAATACTGCGAGTTCCAAGAGCACTGTCAGTCGCAGTGGCGCAGCGAGGACGCGCTCGCCTTCGTCGCCAATAGTCGCGAGAGCGAACGAAACATCCTCGAAGACGCGGGAGTCATCACCATCGCCCAATTGGCCGCCCGCACGGAGAGCGGTGGCGGATTTGCGCGAAGAGAAGCGTCAACGGCTCACCCGTCAAGCGGCCTTGCAAGTGGCGTCGCGCGAACGCTCGGGGGCGCCTGCTTTTGAGTTCATTGAGGTTTCGGAAGATCCCGTCTACGGTCACGGTTTTGAGCAACTTCCGGCCCCCGATCGCGGCGACGTGTTTTTCGATTTTGAGGGGGATCCGTTCTGGACCCCCCAACACGACTTGATATTCCTCGCCGGTCTGCTCTATCAGGATGAGGCGGGCGAGTGGATCTACGACGAGCGCTGGGCGCACAATCTGGTCGATCAGCAGTCAATGATCAAGAGGTTGGTGGAGTTCTTCGCCGAACGGCGAGAAGAGTTCCCACTCATGCACATCTATCACTACAACCACACCGAGCGCTCGACGATTGAGCGCCTCATGCGCGACGCGGAGGATGAGAACCTCTTTGCGAGCCTGGTCGAAACGGGTCTGTTCGTGGACCTCTTCACGATTGCGAAGAACGCAGTTCGCGTGGGCACTGAGTCGTACAGCTTGAAGCAGCTAGAACACCTGGTTGAGTTTCGCCGCAGTGGGGCGATCGAAGGCGGAGCGATGGCCGTCGTCGAGTACGAAGAGTGGATGGGAACGCACGACGAGCAATCTCTTCGCAACATTGCGATCTACAACCGCGATGACGTCGAAGCGACGAAGGCGCTGCGCGACTGGCTCGTCAGCCAACGGCCGACGGGCCTCGCGTGGCGCGAGCCCGTCATATCCGAAGAAGAGTACGAACTTGACACTGACGAACTCGTCGAAGCCCTCCACTTGTTACCCGAGGGCGGAGCGGAGTACCTCTTAGGCGATCTCTTGAACTACTGGCGTCGAGAGCGCTCGGCCGACGTGACGCCCAAATACGTCGCGCTCAACGGTGATTACACCGCGCTGTACGACAACATCGACTACCTCACGAACCTGCAGCTCGTTCGCGTCGATGAGCCGACTGGGCGCGAGCGAAACCCGCGAATTGTGTTGACCTGGCCCGAGCAACTGATTGATCGATCGCTCGAAAAAGGGGACGAAGTTCTCTTCGCCGGCGTCGGCGTTCCGTACGGCCGAGGATCCATTTCGGCCATTGATTTCGACCTTCGCGAGGTGTCGCTTCCGTGGGGGCCGATTCAGATGGAACACGGTGGAGTGCCCGCGGCGCTCACCCGAGATCGGCGATTTCGGCCCAAGCCCAAGGACTCGGTGTTAAAGGATCTCGCGCGACAGATACTTACTCCCGAGGTCCATGGGGCGCCCAGTCGCCTCGCGATGGCGCTGCTCGCGGGGGAGCCTCCGCGCTTCGTTAAGGGGCACGGGCCGGTCGACGGAGTTTTCCGGGACGAGCTCCCATCGATCTATCAATGGGTCGACGACCTCGACGAGAGTTTCGTCGCGTTTCAGGGACCACCCGGAACCGGTAAGACCTTTAGCGGCTCACACGTGATTCACCACCTCATCACTTCGGGTAAGCGCGTAGGCGTCGTCGCCATGAGTCATCCCGCGATCGACAATCTGATGAGCGCCACGTACACGGTGTTCGAGAAGGCGGGCGACCTGGATAAATTGCGCGCGCTGCGCTGGAAAGATACGAAGGACGGCAGGCCCCTGGAGTTCGCCACGTACTCACAGAACAAGGATGATCTCGAGTCGGGCGAGTTCAATCTGGTCGGCGGCACGGCGTGGCTGTTTGCCAAGCCCGAGATGCGTCAGCACCCCGTCGACGTGCTGATCGTGGATGAAGCCGGGCAGCTCGCGCTCGCCGACGCTGTCGCCTCGACCAACGGGGCGCGCGACATGCTTCTTCTCGGCGACCCCCTTCAACTCAGTCAGGTGGCGAAGGCCGATCACCCCGGCGACTCCGGTGCCAGCGTGCTCCAGCACGTGCTTGGAACACACCTCACTATTCCCGACACGCAAGGAGTGTTCTTGGCGAAGACCTGGCGTATGCATCCCGACGTGAGCCAGTTCATCTCCGCTCAGATCTACGAAGACCGCCTCACGAGTGACGAGTCCTGTGTCCAGCAAGATACCGAGTTCGGTACGGGGCTTCGATGGTTGGAAGCGCGTCACTCACGTCGCTCGACCGAATCGATTGAAGAAGCCGAACTAGTCGCCGACCAGATTGGCCGATTGGTCGGAACGAAGTGGGTCAATCAAAATGGCGAGTCACGCGTGCTCGAAGGGCGCGACTTCATGGTGGTCGCCCCCTACAACGACCAAGTGCGGCTCCTTCAGGCCACATTTCGGACCCTGCCAGGGTTGAATACGGTTCAAGTCGGCACCGTCGATAAGTTCCAGGGCCGTGAGGCGCCCGTCGTGTTTTTTACGATGACTACCTCGTCCGCGGACGACATGCCGCGAGGTCCGGAGTTCCTCTTTTCGAGGAATCGTTTGAACGTGGCGGTCTCGCGGGCGCGCTGTTTGGCTTATCTGGTGTGCACCGAGGAACTTCTCAATTCGCGAGCGGCGGACATCGACGATATGCGTCTGATCTCGACCCTCAGCGCCTTTGTGGAGTACGCCCAGAGTGAAGCAACCTCGGGTCGCCGCCGCTGACCCGTGTCGACACTTCGTGACCACGTTCGCAAGGGCTGGTCGGGGAGACAAAGCCCCTCGAAACGGTGATCAACCCGCGTCCAAACTGCTAACATAGAACTCCTGCCCCTAGCGAAGACGGCCTGCGACTTGCGTCGTAAAGCCGGGCGCTGGTAGGGTAGGCATCCCTGCTACCGGGGTAACCGGTGGCGGAATCACGGGAGAAATCCCGAGATGGTGTACTTCACACCTCCGGCTTCGGTCGTGTGTGACGTCGCTCCTTGAAAACGGAAGAACGAGAGCCAAAAGCCAGTACGGGCGACGATGGGCTGATCTAACAGACCACGTCGTTCGTCAAAGAAGTACTGCAGTAGGCAGAGTATTCACACCCCGTGTGAACTCTGTTGTCAGGCGAGTATTAGAGTCGCTCGTCTGGCTCTCTGTGATCTAAGAGAACTTCGGTTCTCGAAGTGAACTTGATGGAGAGTTTGATTCTGGCTCAGAATGAACGCTGGCGGCGTGCTTAACACATGCAAGTCGAACGGAATACGAGGGAGCTTGCTCCTGAAATATTTAGTGGCGAACGGGTGAGTATCACGTGAGCAACCTGCCCCGAAGATTGGGATAACACCGGGAAACCGGTGCTAATACCGAATACCCTCCACACATCGCATGATGAGTGGAGGAAATGTTTTTCGCTTCGGGAGGGGCTCGCGGTCCATCAGCTTGTTGGCGGGGTAACGGCCCACCAAGGCTACGACGGATAGCTGGTCTGAGAGGACGATCAGCCACACTGGAACTGAGACACGGTCCAGACTCCTACGGGAGGCAGCAGTGGGGAATCTTGCGCAATGGGCGAAAGCCTGACGCAGCAACGCCGCGTGAGGGACGAAGGCTTTCTGAGTTGTAAACCTCTTTCGACAGGAACGATTGTGACGGTACCTGTAGAAGAAGCACCGGCCAACTATGTGCCAGCAGCCGCGGTGATACATAGGGTGCAAGCGTTATTCGGATTTATTGGGCGTAAAGAGCTCGTAGGCGGTTCAATAAGTCACGTGTTAATCCCCCAGGCTCAACCTGGGGCCGCCACGTGAAACTGTTGTGACTAGAGTTTGGTAGGGGATCACGGAACTCCTGGTGTAGCGGTGGAATGCGCAGATATCAGGAAGAACACCAGTAGCGAAGGCGGTGATCTGGGCCAATACTGACGCTGAGGAGCGAAAGCGTGGGGAGCGAACAGGATTAGATACCCTGGTAGTCCACGCCGTAAACGGTGGGCACTAGGTGTGGGGACTTTTCAACGGTTTCCGCGCCGCAGCTAACGCATTAAGTGCCCCGCCTGGGGAGTACGGTCGCAAGACTAAAACTCAAAGAAATTGACGGGGGCCCGCACAAGCAGCGGAGCATGTGGCTTAATTCGATGCAACGCGAAAAACCTTACCTAGATTTGACATGCTGGGAAAAGCCACAGAGATGTGGTGTCCTTCGGGGCCCAGCACAGGTGGTGCATGGCTGTCGTCAGCTCGTGTCGTGAGATGTTGGGTTAAGTCCCGCAACGAGCGCAACCCTTGTTCTATGTTGCCAGCACGTAATGGTGGGGACTCGTAGAAGACTGCCGGGGTCAACTCGGAGGAAGGTGGGGACGACGTCAAGTCATCATGCCCCTTACGTCTAGGGCTGCACACATGCTACAATGGGCGGTACAGAGGGCTGCTAAACCGCGAGGTGGAGCCAATCCCTAAAACCGCTCTCAGTTCAGATTGCAGGCTGCAACTCGCCTGCATGAAGTTGGAGTTGCTAGTAATCCCGGATCAGCACTGCCGGGGTGAATACGTTCCCGGGCCTTGTACACACCGCCCGTCAAACCACGAAAGTTGGCAACACCCGAAGCCGGTGGCCTAACCGCAAGGAAGGAGCCGTCGAAGGTGGGGTCAGTGATTGGGGTTAAGTCGTAACAAGGTAGCCGTACCGGAAGGTGCGGCTGGATCACCTCCTTTCTAAGGAGCACATCTGTCCACTAGGGACAGACAGCTACCGAGTTGAATGCTGGCTAGTTGGCTGTGTGGTTTAGCCACCGCGGAATATCCCTCGCACTTGTGTGTCGGTGATCTGGTCAGGTGACGGCCATCCAGGCTGACTCTCGTCTTCCGTTTTGGAGGAGCGACAGCTCCTTTGAATGATGCCCCGGAGTAGTGGGGCCGCTCATTCCCCGACGTTCCTACCGCGATTCGAGGTCTACATCGCGACCATGTTGAGCGTCGGTGCGCTGATCTTTGAGAATTCTAGAACGAGCACGAGCATCTATATTTATTAAATATCAATTTCTCCAAGCTACAAAGAGTCAACGGTGAATGCCTTGGCGTCTAAAGCCGATGAAGGACGTGGGTGACTGCGATAATCCATGGGGAGCTGTCTACCGAGCTTCGATCCATGGGTGTCCGAATGGGAAAACCTTGCACCCGTCATGGGGTGCAACTCCCGCCTGAATATATAGGGCGGGTAGAGGGAACCGGGTGAATTGAAACATCTCAGTAACCCGAGGAGAGGAAAACAAAAGTGACTCCCTGAGTAGCGGCGAGCGAAACGGGAAGAGCCTAAACCGAGCTGGTGTTAAAGCACTGGGCGTTGCCAGTTCGGGGTTGTGGGATTTACTAGAAGGAACCAGCAACCTTCACAGAGTTACAAAATCGATTCGTAGCAGAAGTACCTGGAAAGGTACGCCACAGAGGGTAACGGCCCCGTACGCGAAACGAATAGATCTCTGAGTGAACACCCGAGTAACGCCGGATCCGGGAAAGCCGGCGTGAATCTGTCAGGACCATCTGATAAGGCTAAGTACTCATAGACGACCGATAGTGAACAAGTACCGTGAGGGAAAGGTGAAAAGTACCCCGGGAGGGGAGTGAAATAGAACCTGAAACCGTTGATTTACAATCAGTTAGAGAGTCGTCACAGCGTTACGACGCTGTGGCCTCGATAGCGTGCCTTTTGAAGAATGAGCCAGCGAGTTGTGGTACGTGGCGAGGTTAACCCGAGAGGGGTAGCCGAAGCGAAAGCGAGTCTTAATAGGGCGATCAGTCGCGTGCTGCAGACCCGAAGCCGAGTGAGCTTGCCATGGGCAGGTTGAAGCGGGGGTAAAACCCCGTGGAGGACCGAACCCACCTCAGTTGAAAATGAGGGGGATGACCTGTGGTAAGGGGTGAAAGGCCAATCAAACTCGGTGATAGCTGGTTCTCCCCGAAATGCATTTAGGTGCAGCGTCAGTCGTTCAGCATCGGAGGTAGAGCACTGGATGGGCTAGGGGGCCTACAAGCTTACTGACCCCAACCAAACTCCGAATGCCGATGCTCCAGAGACTGGCAGTGAGACCACGGGGGATGAGCTTCGTTGGTCGAGAGGGAAACAGCCCAGATCTTCAGCTAAGGCCCCAAATTCTGGACTAAGTGGAAAACGATGTGAGAACGCTCAGACAGCCAGAAGGTTGGCTTAGAAGCAGCCATCCTTTAAAGAGTGCGTAATAGCTCACTGGTCGAGTGGTCTTGCGCGGATAATGTAACGGGGCTCAAGTCCAGAGCCGAAGCTAAGAATTGCGTCGTAAGACGTAGTGGTAGGGGAGCGTCGAACCTGCTGTGAAGCGGAGGTGTAAACCTACGTGGAGCGCGTTCGAGTGAGAATGCTGGTATGAGTAGCGAGAGAGGGGTGAGAAACCCCTCCGCCGTAAGCCCAAGGGTTCCTGGGGAAGGCTAATCCCCCCAGGGTCAGTCGGGAGCTAAGGCGAGGCCGAAAGGCGTAGTCGATGCACAACAGGTTGATATTCCTGTACCACCGTGTCCGCGCCCATTCCAAAGTGGGGGTACTAAGGGGCTGACCTTCGGGTCGAACCGACCAGCCCCGCGGCGGAAAGCGAAGGAGGGACGGAGGAGGATAGGTGAGCCCAGGCGTTGGTTGTCCTGGGGTAAGTACGTAGGGCGAGGTGTAGGCAAATCCGCACCTCTTATGCCTGAGATACGATGCCGAACCGCAAGGTGAAGTCACTGATTCCATGCTTCCAAGAAAATCTTCTAGCGAGTTGACACGGTGCCCGTACCCCAAACCGACACAGGTGGGCGGGTAGAAAATACCAAGGCGATCGGGAGAACTGTAGTTAAGGAACTCGGCAAAATGCATCCGTAACTTCGGGAGAAGGATGGCCTTACTAGCGTGACGGACTTCGCGTCCCGAGCGTGAGAAGGTCGCAGAGAATTGTGGGAAGCGACTGTTTACCAAAAACACAGGAGCGTGCTAAGTCGCAAGACGCCGTATACGCTCTGACGCCTGCCCGGTGCTGGAAGGTTACGGGGATCGGTTAGCTCTTTGGAGCGAAGCTGAGAACCTAAGCCCCAGTAAACGGCGGCCGTAACTATAACGGTCCTAAGGTAGCGAAATTCCTTGTCGGGTAAGTTCCGACCTGCACGAATGGCGTAACGACTTCCCAACTGTCTCAACTACAGACCCGGCGAAATTGAAGTACGAGTAAAGATGCTCGTTAGCTGCATCAGGACGGAAAGACCCCGTGCACCTTTACTACAACTTGATGTTGGGTTTTGGTTCAGTTTGTGTAGGATAGCTGGGAGGCTGTGAAGCGTTGGCGCTAGTCAATGTGGAGCCACTGTTGAAATACCAGCCTTTCTGCGCCGGAACCCTAACCTTGGTCCGTGATCCGGATCAGGAACAGCGGCAGGTGGGTAGTTTGACTGGGGCGGTCGCCTCCTAAAATGTAACGGAGGCGCCCAAAGGTTCTCTCAGGCTGGTTGGCAATCAGCTGTTGAGTGCAATGACACAAGAGAGCTTGACTGCGAGACTTACAGGTCGAGCAGGGACGAAAGTCGGGCATAGTGATCCGGCGGTTGCTTGTGGAAGCGCCGTCGCTCAACGGATAAAAGGTACGCCGGGGATAACAGGCTCATCTTCCCCAAGAGTCCATATCGACGGGAAGGTTTGGCACCTCGATGTCGGCTCGTCGCATCCTGGGGCTGAAGCCGGTCCCAAGGGTTGGGCTGTTCGCCCATTAAAGCGGTACGCGAGCTGGGTTCAGAACGTCGTGAGACAGTTCGGTCCCTATCCGATGCAGCCGTAAGAGATTTGAGAAAGGTTGTCCCTAGTACGAGAGGACCGGGACGAACGCAGCTCTCGTGTGACAGTTGTCCTGCCAAGGGCATGGCTGTTTTGCGACCTGCGGGTGGGATAAGCGCTGAAAGCATCTAAGTGCGAAGCCCGTTTCAAGATGAAATCTCTCACTGGATTAACCAGGTAAGGCCCGTGGCCAGACGACCACGTTGATAGGCCGGAAGTGTAAGTGTGGCAACACATTCAGCTGACCGGTACTAATCGGCCGAGGGCTTGGAGTTTGATGCTCGTGCTCGTTCTAGGACGCTCAAGGAGCCGGTTCGCCGGTTTCGGGCTACGCAAGTAGCCGAGCGCAACAGTTTTCCGGTGGTTATGGCGGTGGAGATATACCTGTTCCCATTCCGAACACAGCAGTCAAGCCCACCAGCGCCGATGGTACTTAGGGGTTCCTCCTTGGGAGAGTAGGTCGCCGCCGGGATTTCTTGAAAGACCCCCACCGAGAGGTGGGGGTCTTTCGCATTCCTGTCCGGACACAGACGCCGACGCGCGGACAGGATGGAGTCGTGAAGAGGCCTTTGCTTCGGGTCATCGTGGTGGGCGCCGTGCTGGTGACGGCAGTGATCGGATTCGTCAACACTTGGCCCGCGCGAGGCGAGGACGCTCACGCCACCTCACTGACACCGATCGAGATCTTCAGCGCCGGGACGTTTCCGAGCGTCTACGTTCTGGGAACGACGGGATGTGCGCAACCGTCGTGCCTTCATCTCATTTCGACAAGGATCAACGGCCTGCGTGACCTTCCAGCGGCATTACCGCCACTCAAGCACTTTCGCGAGGGTCTCGGCGGCACGACGCTTCAGTCGCTGAGTTTCACCAACGGGGGCCAGGGGTACGCGCTGGTCGGCACG
>CAWIUH010000006.1:0-211243 GCA_963839255.1 uncultured Acidimicrobiaceae bacterium | reverse complement strand
GGCACGTGTGGCAACACGCCCTGCAGCTACGCGGTCACCTCGGGCACCCTGCCCGATGGCCTCAGCCTGAACCCCTCGACCGGGGCGATCACCGGCTCGGCCACCACGCCCGGCGCCTCGACCGTGACCATCACGGTCACCGACGCCGACGGCATCACCGGCTCGGCCACGTTCACCATCACGGTTGACGCCGCGCCCACCGCCGCTTACGCCGACGTCACCACGACCGTTGGCTCGACCTTCTCTGAGGGCTCGACCGGCACGTGTGGCAACACGCCCTGCAGCTACGCGGTCACCTCGGGCACCCTGCCCGATGGCCTCAGCCTGAACCCCTCGACCGGGGCGATCACCGGCTCGGCCACCACGCCCGGCGCCTCGACCGTGACCATCACGGTCACCGACGCCGACGGCATCACCGGCTCGGCCACGTTCACCATCACGGTTGACGCCGCGCCCACCGCCGCTTACGCCGACGTCACCACGACCGTTGGCTCGACCTTCTCTGAGGGCTCGACCGGCACGTGTGGCAACACGCCCTGCAGCTACGCGGTCACCTCGGGCACCCTGCCCGATGGCCTCAGCCTGAACCCCTCGACCGGGGCGATCACCGGCTCGGCCACCACGCCCGGCGCCTCGACCGTGACCATCACGGTCACCGACGCCGACGGCATCACCGGCTCGGCCACGTTCACCATCACGGTTGACGCCGCGCCCACCGCCGCTTACGCCGACGTCACCACGACCGTTGGCTCGACCTTCTCTGAGGGCTCGACCGGCACGTGTGGCAACACGCCCTGCAGCTACGCGGTCACCTCGGGCACCCTGCCCGATGGCCTCAGCCTGAACCCCTCGACCGGGGCGATCACCGGCTCGGCCACCACGCCCGGCGCCTCGACCGTGACCATCACGGTCACCGACGCCGACGGCATCACCGGCTCGGCCACGTTCACCATCACGGTTGACGCCGCGCCCACCGCCGCTTACGCCGACGTCACCACGACCGTTGGCTCGACCTTCTCTGAGGGCTCGACCGGCACGTGTGGCAACACGCCCTGCAGCTACGCGGTCACCTCGGGCACCCTGCCCGATGGCCTCAGCCTGAACCCCTCGACCGGGGCGATCACCGGCTCGGCCACCACGCCCGGCGCCTCGACCGTGACCATCACGGTCACCGACGCCGACGGCATCACCGGCTCGGCCACGTTCACCATCACGGTTGACGCCGCGCCCACCGCCGCTTACGCCGACGTCACCACGACCGTTGGCTCGACCTTCTCTGAGGGCTCGACCGGCACGTGTGGCAACACGCCCTGCAGCTACGCGGTCACCTCGGGCACCCTGCCCGATGGCCTCAGCCTGAACCCCTCGACCGGGGCGATCACCGGCTCGGCCACCACGCCCGGCGCCTCGACCGTGACCATCACGGTCACCGACGCCGACGGCATCACCGGCTCGGCCACGTTCACCATCACGGTTGACGCCGCGCCCACCGCCGCTTACGCCGACGTCACCACGACCGTTGGCTCGACCTTCTCTGAGGGCTCGACCGGCACGTGTGGCAACACGCCCTGCAGCTACGCGGTCACCTCGGGCACCCTGCCCGATGGCCTCAGCCTGAACCCCTCGACCGGGGCGATCACCGGCTCGGCCACCACGCCCGGCGCCTCGACCGTGACCATCACGGTCACCGACGCCGACGGCATCACCGGCTCGGCCACGTTCACCATCACGGTTGACGCCGCGCCCACCGCCGCTTACGCCGACGTCACCACGACCGTTGGCTCGACCTTCTCTGAGGGCTCGACCGGCACGTGTGGCAACACGCCCTGCAGCTACGCGGTCACCTCGGGCACCCTGCCCGATGGCCTCAGCCTGAACCCCTCGACCGGGGCGATCACCGGCTCGGCCACCACGCCCGGCGCCTCGACCGTGACCATCACGGTCACCGACGCCGACGGCATCACCGGCTCGGCCACGTTCACCATCACGGTTGACGCCGCGCCCACCGCCGCTTACGCCGACGTCACCACGACCGTTGGCTCGACCTTCTCTGAGGGCTCGACCGGCACGTGTGGCAACACGCCCTGCAGCTACGCGGTCACCTCGGGCACCCTGCCCGATGGCCTCAGCCTGAACCCCTCGACCGGGGCGATCACCGGCTCGGCCACCACGCCCGGCGCCTCGACCGTGACCATCACGGTCACCGACGCCGACGGCATCACCGGCTCGGCCACGTTCACCATCACGGTTGACGCCGCGCCCACCGCCGCTTACGCCGACGTCACCACGACCGTTGGCTCGACCTTCTCTGAGGGCTCGACCGGCACGTGTGGCAACACGCCCTGCAGCTACGCGGTCACCTCGGGCACCCTGCCCGATGGCCTCAGCCTGAACCCCTCGACCGGGGCGATCACCGGCTCGGCCACCACGCCCGGCGCCTCGACCGTGACCATCACGGTCACCGACGCCGACGGCATCACCGGCTCGGCCACGTTCACCATCACGGTTGACGCCGCGCCCACCGCCGCTTACGCCGACGTCACCACGACCGTTGGCTCGACCTTCTCTGAGGGCTCGACCGGCACGTGTGGCAACACGCCCTGCAGCTACGCGGTCACCTCGGGCACCCTGCCCGATGGCCTCAGCCTGAACCCCTCGACCGGGGCGATCACCGGCTCGGCCACCACGCCCGGCGCCTCGACCGTGACCATCACGGTCACCGACGCCGACGGCATCACCGGCTCGGCCACGTTCACCATCACGGTTGACGCCGCGCCCACCGCCGCTTACGCCGACGTCACCACGACCGTTGGCTCGACCTTCTCTGAGGGCTCGACCGGCACGTGTGGCAACACGCCCTGCAGCTACGCGGTCACCTCGGGCACCCTGCCCGATGGCCTCAGCCTGAACCCCTCGACCGGGGCGATCACCGGCTCGGCCACCACGCCCGGCGCCTCGACCGTGACCATCACGGTCACCGACGCCGACGGCATCACCGGCTCGGCCACGTTCACCATCACGGTTGACGCCGCGCCCACCGCCGCTTACGCCGACGTCACCACGACCGTTGGCTCGACCTTCTCTGAGGGCTCGACCGGCACGTGTGGCAACACGCCCTGCAGCTACGCGGTCACCTCGGGCACCCTGCCCGATGGCCTCAGCCTGAACCCCTCGACCGGGGCGATCACCGGCTCGGCCACCACGCCCGGCGCCTCGACCGTGACCATCACGGTCACCGACGCCGACGGCATCACCGGCTCGGCCACGTTCACCATCACGGTTGACGCCGCGCCCACCGCCGCTTACGCCGACGTCACCACGACCGTTGGCTCGACCTTCTCTGAGGGCTCGACCGGCACGTGTGGCAACACGCCCTGCAGCTACGCGGTCACCTCGGGCACCCTGCCCGATGGCCTCAGCCTGAACCCCTCGACCGGGGCGATCACCGGCTCGGCCACCACGCCCGGCGCCTCGACCGTGACCATCACGGTCACCGACGCCGACGGCATCACCGGCTCGGCCACGTTCACCATCACGGTTGACGCCGCGCCCACCGCCGCTTACGCCGACGTCACCACGACCGTTGGCTCGACCTTCTCTGAGGGCTCGACCGGCACGTGTGGCAACACGCCCTGCAGCTACGCGGTCACCTCGGGCACCCTGCCCGATGGCCTCAGCCTGAACCCCTCGACCGGGGCGATCACCGGCTCGGCCACCACGCCCGGCGCCTCGACCGTGACCATCACGGTCACCGACGCCGACGGCATCACCGGCTCGGCCACGTTCACCATCACGGTTGACGCCGCGCCCACCGCCGCTTACGCCGACGTCACCACGACCGTTGGCTCGACCTTCTCTGAGGGCTCGACCGGCACGTGTGGCAACACGCCCTGCAGCTACGCGGTCACCTCGGGCACCCTGCCCGATGGCCTCAGCCTGAACCCCTCGACCGGGGCGATCACCGGCTCGGCCACCACGCCCGGCGCCTCGACCGTGACCATCACGGTCACCGACGCCGACGGCATCACCGGCTCGGCCACGTTCACCATCACGGTTGACGCCGCGCCCACCGCCGCTTACGCCGACGTCACCACGACCGTTGGCTCGACCTTCTCTGAGGGCTCGACCGGCACGTGTGGCAACACGCCCTGCAGCTACGCGGTCACCTCGGGCACCCTGCCCGATGGCCTCAGCCTGAACCCCTCGACCGGGGCGATCACCGGCTCGGCCACCACGCCCGGCGCCTCGACCGTGACCATCACGGTCACCGACGCCGACGGCATCACCGGCTCGGCCACGTTCACCATCACGGTTGACGCCGCGCCCACCGCCGCTTACGCCGACGTCACCACGACCGTTGGCTCGACCTTCTCTGAGGGCTCGACCGGCACGTGTGGCAACACGCCCTGCAGCTACGCGGTCACCTCGGGCACCCTGCCCGATGGCCTCAGCCTGAACCCCTCGACCGGGGCGATCACCGGCTCGGCCACCACGCCCGGCGCCTCGACCGTGACCATCACGGTCACCGACGCCGACGGCATCACCGGCTCGGCCACGTTCACCATCACGGTTGACGCCGCGCCCACCGCCGCTTACGCCGACGTCACCACGACCGTTGGCTCGACCTTCTCTGAGGGCTCGACCGGCACGTGTGGCAACACGCCCTGCAGCTACGCGGTCACCTCGGGCACCCTGCCCGATGGCCTCAGCCTGAACCCCTCGACCGGGGCGATCACCGGCTCGGCCACCACGCCCGGCGCCTCGACCGTGACCATCACGGTCACCGACGCCGACGGCATCACCGGCTCGGCCACGTTCACCATCACGGTTGACGCCGCGCCCACCGCCGCTTACGCCGACGTCACCACGACCGTTGGCTCGACCTTCTCTGAGGGCTCGACCGGCACGTGTGGCAACACGCCCTGCAGCTACGCGGTCACCTCGGGCACCCTGCCCGATGGCCTCAGCCTGAACCCCTCGACCGGGGCGATCACCGGCTCGGCCACCACGCCCGGCGCCTCGACCGTGACCATCACGGTCACCGACGCCGACGGCATCACCGGCTCGGCCACGTTCACCATCACGGTTGACGCCGCGCCCACCGCCGCTTACGCCGACGTCACCACGACCGTTGGCTTCGACCTTCTCCGAGGGCTCGACCGGCACGTGTGGCAACACGCCCTGCAGCTACGCGGTCACCTCGGGCACCCTGCCCGATGGCCTCAGCCTTAACCCCTCGCACCGGCGCGATCACCGGCTCGGCCACCACGCCCGGCTCGTCGACCGTGACCGTCACGGTCACTGACGCCGACGGCATCAGCACGACTCAGCGCCTCGTTCACCATCACGGTTGACGCCGCGCCTACGGTCGACTTACGCCTACGATCACCACGACGGTTGGTACGACCTTCTGCGAGGGCTCAACGGGCACGTGCGGCAACACGCCGTGCAGCTACGCGCTCAACTCGGCACCCTGCCGATCGGGCTGAGCTGAACGCCGCGCACCGGCGCGATCACCGGCTCGGCCACCACGCCCGGCTCGTCCACCTTGACCGTCTCGGTCACCGACGCCAACGGCGTGATCGCACCATCGACGCCACGTTCACATCACGCTTGATTGCCGCGCCTACGGTCAACTACGCCTCGATCACCACCACGGTCGGTGCGACCTTCAGCGAGGGCTCAACGGGCACGTGCGGCAACACGCCGTGCACCTACGCGCTCAACGGCACCCTGCCGAACGGGCTGAGCTTTAACACCGGCACCGGCGCGATCACCGGCTCGGCCACCACGCCCGGCTCGGCCACCTTGACCGTCACGGTCACTGACGCCGACGGCATCAGCACCACCAGCGCCTCGTTCACCATCACGGTCGACGCCGCGCCTACGGTCAACTACGCCTCGATCACCACCACGGTCGGTGCGACCTTCAGCGAGGGCTCAACGGGCACGTGCGGCAACACGCCGTGCACCTACGCGCTCAACGGCACCCTGCCGAACGGGCTGAGCTTTAACACCGGCACCGGCGCGATCACCGGCTCGGCCACCACGCCCGGCTCGGCCACCTTGACCGTCACGGTCACTGACGCCGACGGCATCAGCACCACCAGCGCCTCGTTCACCATCACGGTCGACGCCGCGCCTACGGTCAACTACGCCTCGATCACCACCACGGTCGGTGCGACCTTCAGCGAGGGCTCAACGGGCACGTGCGGCAACACGCCGTGCACCTACGCGCTCAACGGCACCCTGCCGAACGGGCTGAGCTTTAACACCGGCACCGGCGCGATCACCGGCTCGGCCACCACGCCCGGCTCGGCCACCTTGACCGTCACGGTCACTGACGCCGACGGCATCAGCACCACCAGCGCCTCGTTCACCATCACGGTCGACGCCGCGCCTACGGTCAACTACGCCTCGATCACCACCACGGTCGGTGCGACCTTCAGCGAGGGCTCAACGGGCACGTGCGGCAACACGCCGTGCACCTACGCGCTCAACGGCACCCTGCCGAACGGGCTGAGCTTTAACACCGGCACCGGCGCGATCACCGGCTCGGCCACCACGCCCGGCTCGGCCACCTTGACCGTCACGGTCACTGACGCCGACGGCATCAGCACCACCAGCGCCTCGTTCACCATCACGGTCGACGCCGCGCCTACGGTCAACTACGCCTCGATCACCACCACGGTCGGTGCGACCTTCAGCGAGGGCTCAACGGGCACGTGCGGCAACACGCCGTGCACCTACGCGCTCAACGGCACCCTGCCGAACGGGCTGAGCTTTAACACCGGCACCGGCGCGATCACCGGCTCGGCCACCACGCCCGGCTCGGCCACCTTGACCGTCACGGTCACTGACGCCGACGGCATCAGCACCACCAGCGCCTCGTTCACCATCACGGTCGACGCCGCGCCTACGGTCAACTACGCCTCGATCACCACCACGGTCGGTGCGACCTTCAGCGAGGGCTCAACGGGCACGTGCGGCAACACGCCGTGCACCTACGCGCTCAACGGCACCCTGCCGAACGGGCTGAGCTTTAACACCGGCACCGGCGCGATCACCGGCTCGGCCACCACGCCCGGCTCGGCCACCTTGACCGTCACGGTCACTGACGCCGACGGCATCAGCACCACCAGCGCCTCGTTCACCATCACGGTGAAGTCGTCGGCACAGACCATCTCCGGTCCCACGTCAGCGACTGTTTACTTCGGCACCAATAGCAACCAGTACTCGCTCGCGGGTCAATTCACCGCGAGCGGTGGCGGCACGATTACATACACTCCGGTGTCGGGCACGTGTGGTCTGTCCGCGAGTGGTCTGATCACCATTACGAGTGCCGGACCGTGCGTGATCTCCATTGGCGCGCAGGCGACCGGCAGTGCCGGCGCCGCAACGCCGGTGACCTTCACGCTCACCGTGGAGATGGGGACCCAAGCGCCACTGACCCTCGCGTCAACGAGTGGCGTGGTTGGCACCTCGCTTCTGCTCACCTCCACTGGGGGCAGCGGGACCGGAGCGGTCAGCTACACCCTGTCCGGTCCGGGTTCTGCCGGGTGCACCCTCAGCTTGTCGGGTGGCAGCTACTACCTCAACGCGACGACAAGCGGCTCGTGCTCGGTGTCAGTGACCAAGGCGGGCGACGGAAACTACAACTCGCTCACCTCGGGCCTTTACACGGTGAACTTCAGCCTGGCCGCACAGACCATCTCCGGTCCCACGTCAGCGACTGTTTACTTCGGCACCAATAGCAACCAGTACTCGCTCGCGGGTCAATTCACCGCGAGCGGTGGCGGCACGATTACATACACTCCGGTGTCGGGCACGTGTGGTCTGTCCGCGAGTGGTCTGATCACCATTACGAGTGCCGGACCGTGCGTGATCTCCATTGGCGCGCAGGCGACCGGCAGTGCCGGCGCCGCAACGCCGGTGACCTTCACGCTCACCGTGGAGATGGGGACCCAAGCGCCACTGACCCTCGCGTCAACGAGTGGCGTGGTTGGCACCTCGCTTCTGCTCACCTCCACTGGGGGCAGCGGGACCGGAGCGGTCAGCTACACCCTGTCCGGTCCGGGTTCTGCCGGGTGCACCCTCAGCTTGTCGGGTGGCAGCTACTACCTCAACGCGACGACAAGCGGCTCGTGCTCGGTGTCAGTGACCAAGGCGGGCGACGGAAACTACAACTCGCTCACCTCGGGCCTTTACACGGTGAACTTCACTTCGGCCAGTCTATTGACCAACACCATTACCTTTGGCGCGGCCCCGACTGGTGTCACCTTTGGCGAGGCCCCTGGCACCCACTCGGTTCACGCCACAGCCACGAGCGGCACGATCAGCTACACCTCACTGACAACCAGCGTCTGCACCGTGAACGCCACGAGTGGCGCCCTCACGATCACCGGTTCGGGCCCCTGTGAGATCCAGGCCAGCGAGACGGGTCAAGCGGCGGGCTACGCCGCGGCCAGCCCCGTGGACCAGACCTTTACGGTCGCACCCAAAGCGAACACGATCACCTTCGGTGCAGCCCCGACCGGTGTCACCTTTGGCGAGGCTCCCGGGACTCACTCCGTGCACGCCACGGCCACCAGTGGAACGATCACCTACACGTCACTGACGACCAGCGTCTGCACCGTGAACGCCACGAGTGGCGCCCTCACCATCACCGGATCAGGCCCCTGTGAGATCCAGGCCAGCGAGACGGGTCAAGCGGCCGGCTACGCTGCGGCCAGCCCCGTGGATCAGACGTTCACGGTCGCACCCGCGGCCAAGGTTGCGACCACGATCACACAGTTCAGCTTCCCGGGCACCGTGACCTATGGCGCAGAGAGCGGTGAGACCTTCGTGGCGGTCATCACGAACACAGGCTCGAAGTTGCCGACCGGCACGGTGACCTTCACGTCGGGTACGACCGTACTGTGCTCCACGTCGTCTCTAACCACTTTTGGATCACACAGTGTGATGGCAACCTGCACCATCGGCAACACGCAGCTGCTGGCCGGCACGTACTCGGTGACCGCCACCTACTCGGGCGACGCCAACGACACCGGATCGACGTCCAGTCCGGCTCAGCGATTTACTGTCCAAAAGGACTCAAGCACCGTGAGGGTCTCTGAGAGTGCGACTAGCGCCGCTCTCGGCAGCGAGAACCTCGTGACCTTTAGCGCCACCATTGCTTCGGGCAACGGGGAGAAGGTGGCCACGGGAGATGCCGTCACCCTGCACGTGGGTTCGGCGTCGTGCAACGCGACAACCAACGCCAGTGGCGTGGCGTCGTGTTCCATCGGTGCGAGTGCCCTCGCGGGTGGTACCTACAGCGTCTCGGCCAGCTTTGCTGGAGATCGCCAACGTCGCAGCTCGACTTCGACGAACGCTCTCAGTTTCGTGGTGAATGTGAAGCCGGTGTTCACGAGCGCTAACTCGACGAGCGTGGTTCACGCCCACTCGTTTAGCTTCCAGGTCACCGCCACTGGCTACCCGGCGCCGACTTTCTCGGCGAGCGGACTGCCCAGTGGGGTGACCTTGAGCTCGAGTGGGGTTCTCTCGGGAAGCGTCTCGAAGGCTGGGACCTACACCTTCACCATCACGGCCTCAAGCTCGGCGGGAACGACGACCCAGAGCTTCACTTTGAAGGTCACCTAGTCCGAGAAGGCGCCGTCGTTCGAAGAGCGAACCCAGTAAATCACGCTATTTAACGGGCAACAATGAATCTCGTCGTGTGCCGATGGGTCGACCGCGGTTCCCGACCGACGCCCGGGCGCGTCCTGTCCTAAAGCGGACGCAAGTGTGTTATCGACATCGTTAGGGCGATCGGCGTCAGTTCACAACGTGACGGCGTACACCGGCACTCGAGCGCTCGATTTTCGGGCCTGTAGGAGGCTCAGACGGCCAATCGGAATCGACCGATCAGATATTCAGTAAATCACGCTGGTTTGACCCCAAAATGTCCCTTCGCGAAGGTACCCAAGAGATGGAGATTGGAGTCTCGCCGACGCTGCTCGTGATCTCGTTTGGCGACGGCCTTCTCCGTCACGACGTTGGTGAAAACTCACGTGTGGCGAGCCGGTTATCGCTCCGTCTCTCTTTCAACGGAACGGTCGCTTTCGCCGATGCGTGGTTCGCGCTGTCCTTCGATCTGTCGAGTTAGCCCCATGGCACCTAGTCGGTCGATTGAGTTTTGAGGCGTTCGTTTTAACTTGGAATCGCGATGCCCTGGAAATCACGCTGGTTTGCACAGCACGACGACTCATTTGGCCCCTGAAAACGAGCTGACTTGAGGACGCTTTCCGTGACATTCACGCTGGTTGCAACCTAGTCGTGAGTTGCCGGATGGTCTTCGTGGGCATTTTTGGCCACGCTCAGGGCCGATCATGGTTCGCTGGCTGAGAACTACGCGATGCTCGGTACAAAGATCCGTGCTGAGACCTTCGCGAGTACGAATTGCGCGCGAACGATAGCGTGACCATCAGGTAGTTCACGATTGAGGTCTTGCCGTGGCGCGAGGTTGCCTTTTTCCGCCGGCAGCGCCTTATGCTCAGTTCGACAAGTCGTCCTGATACCTGCGGCACATCCGTTAAGCCGCCGCAGGAAGCTCGCGACGTAGAGAAGGTTCGCCCGTAAACTCCGCCACGTGCGGCTGACACGTGTGCTTGGCCGGAAAGCGAGGCATCGATGTCCAAAGTCTGGTTCATTACAGGCACGTCGAAGGGATTTGGACGGGACTGGGCGATCGCCGCCCTAGAGCGCGGTGACCGGGTCGCCGCGACGGCCCGCACCGTCACGACGTTGGACGACCTTAAGGAGCGCTTCGGGGACTTGGTCTTGCCCCTCGCCCTCGACGTGAATAGTCGCGAGAACGCCTTTGATGCGGTCTCAGTGGCCGCCGAGCACTTCGGCGGCCTCGATGTCGTGGTGAATAACGCTGGATACGGCCAGTTCGGCTTTGCCGAAGAGCTCAGCGAGGCCGACTGGCGCGACCAGATCGAGACCAACCTCTTTGGCGCTGTCTGGGTCACTCAAGCGGCGCTTCCCGTACTACGCCGTCGCGGCGGTGGACGGATCCTGCAGGTCTCGTCCATCGGTGGAATCAGCGCCTTTGCCGGACTGTCGGCGTACCACGCGTCAAAGTGGGCTCTCGAGGGGTTCTCTCAGGCGTTGGCCCAAGAAGTCAAAGACTTCAACATCAAAGTCACGCTGATTGAGCCTGGCGGATTCTCGACCGACTGGGGCGGGGCGTCGGCCAAGTGGGCCGATCCGCTGCCGGACTACGACGGCCTGCGCAGTCGCATGATTGAGTGGCGGGCTCGGCGCAATCAAACTCCGGGCGATCCCTCGGCCACCGGGGCGGTGGTCCTCAAACTGGTCGACGCGGAGGAACCGCCACTGCGGATCTTCTTTGGCGACGGGCCACTGGCCCTGGCGACGGCAGACTACGAAGGCCGTCTGGCGACCTGGCGCGAGTGGGAGCCGCTCTCGCACGAAGCGCAGGGGTCGGTACCTCAATAAAAAGGCCTCAGTTGGTGGTACTCGAGGCAGCTCCTAGCGTGATTTTCAAGGAAATCGCACGTTCTCGCCGCACAGCGATCCGTATGTCAGCGGAACTGGCGATTTCTAACGGTCGAACTTCTCTTGTAGATCGTCGAGGTCTGTACAGAGCGTGAATTTCAAGGGAATCCGCGCAGGCTTGATGGTAAACGCTCAGACAGCGCCGCCGAGTCCTCAATCGTCGCTCGCCGTGTCTGGCTGCACCGTGGCTTTCAATGAATGTACTCCAGGGGCGGCCAGAGTGCCCACCTTGCGAAAAACACCGTCGCGAGGCTCTGTGGAGATCCTGGCGGCACTGACGAAGTCTCAATGCAGCGTGATTTTCAACGAAGTTGTGCCCACGATCGCTCGCAGCCGACCACGCTTCGATAGTTCAGTCATCATGCTTTGTTGAGACGCTAGCAGTGCCCGCCAAGCTCCCCTAGAGCGTGATTTTCAACGAAACTGTGTGCGTGCGGCTGCGGAGCTCCACTCTCGCCGAGCTAAGCCTGACGTTCGCTCAGCCGGGCACGCAACACAGCGTGATTTTCAACGAAATCTCTGGGTAGTCAACGCAGGGGTGACGATTCGGCGAGGGCGAGCAGTTCGCGACGTACGTTCAGCTTTGAGGGCTGGCCACGCCCTCGCCGAAGCGTGTGGTACTCGAGCAGAACGCCACGTTCTTCGAGTTGTCGCAGGGCGTTGAGGGCGACCTTCGTGCTACCCCCAAGTCCGCCCGCTACGAGGTCGCCGGTGAGGTTATGGAGCGTGGGATCAGGTCGAGTACAAAACGCTCCGTGGCGTCACTTCGCAGCGCCTTTCCCCCTCCAGCTGCCCACTCCACCGGACTTTCCATAGTGCCTTCGATGAAGAAGGACGCCACTCATTCGGGGCGGAGCAGAGACGAGCCAGAACCTCGTGCTGGCCCCCCAGTGACTCGGCGGCGAACACGGTGTCGGTCTGCGCCGTCGCGACCGGGCGATCGACGAAGAAGAGAGCGCCAGATCACGCTCGGCGAGGTGTCGGCGGAAGGCTCGCGGCGCCCGTTCCACACGACATCGACGTCGCGGCCCCCAGATCGTTCGATCACGGGCCCTGCCTTAACGCACCCTTGGGGGCATAAAGGTAAAGTATTCGAGCGAGATTGTCGCGATGGTGTAACAAACCAGCGTGATTTACTGAGGTTCTGCTGCCAGTACCAACAGCAGGTCGCCACCCTCGACGGTGGCCGCGGGCTCGATCGCCACACGCTCGACGACCCCGGACAACGACGACGTGATCGCCGCTTCCATCTTCATCGCCTCGATGGTGGCCACGGTCTGTCCGGCCAGCACGCGGTCGCCCGGGCGCCACGTGCACGCTGACCAGTCCGGCAAAGGGCGCGGCGATCTGAGTGGGATCTTTCGCTGACGGCCTTTTCCCGATGCACCGTCTGGTCGTCGACCGAGTGATCGCGCACACTGAGGGCTCGGTGCTGGCCGTTGAGGCGACAGTACACGAGGCGTATCCCTTTTTCGTCGGCGTCGCCGATGGCGTCGACTCCCAGAAACAGCGAGACCCCCGGAGCGAGGTGAACGTCGACTTCTTCGCCCGCATTCACCCCGTAGAAGAAGGCCCTGGTGGGCACGCTAGAAAGATCGCCAAAATCGGCGAGTGCGGCCTCCAGATCGGCCGCGGGACCCGGGAAGAGGAGCCGATTGAGCGTCGTGCGCACCTGGGCGGGATCA
Organism: uncultured Acidimicrobiaceae bacterium; assembly: GCA_963839255.1. GTDB lineage: Bacteria > Actinomycetota > Acidimicrobiia > Acidimicrobiales > RAAP-2 > RAAP-2. Next base: position 197,993 of record CAWIUH010000006.1, on the reverse strand, counting down.
AGCAGAGAGATCTCGTCGCGTTCGGCGAGCGTGACGGGCTGGGCGACCGGGCTTGCGCCCTTCGAGGGCCTTGGTGCGAAACGGTTCGGGCCATCCGCCCGGAGGCGTGCCGAGTTCGCCCTCGAGGAACCCGATCACGCTGTCGGGCAGGTCGTAACTAGCGGGATTCTCTTCAAAGTCGGCCGGATCGGCGTCCACCCCCGCGAGGTACAGGGCGAGGTCGCCCACCGCCTTGGACGACGGGGTGACCTTCACGATGCGACCCAGGATCTGGTTGGCTGCGGCGTACAGGTCCTCGACGACCTCGAAGCGTTCGCCCAGACCGAGCGCGATGGCCTGGGTGCGCAGGTTCGAGAGCTGGCCACCGGGAATCTCGTGGCGATAGACCCGACCGGTCGGGCGCGGGCAGCCCGCTCTCGAAGGGGTGGTAGAGCTCTCTCACGGCGGCCCAGTAGGGCTCGAGATCGTTGAGAACATCGAGAGAAAGGCCAGTTTCACGCTCTGTATGGTCGGTCGCGGCCACGATGGCGGGTAGCGGAGGCTGGCTGGTGGTTCCCGAGAGCGGTCCAGCCGCACCGTCGACGGCGTCGACCCCCGCTTCGATGGCGGCAAAGTACGTGGCCAACTGCCCGCCGGCCGTGTCGTGGGTGTGCAGGTGCACCGGCAGGTCAAAGTTGGACCGCAAGGCGCTAATGAGCGTGAACGCGGCCGGAGCCCGCAGCAGACCCGGCCATGTCTTTCACGCAGAGCACGTGGGCACCGGTCGCGACCAGGCGCTCGGCGAGGGAGAGGTAGTAGTCGAGGGTGTAGAGCGTCTCGCTCGGATCCGAGAGGTCGCCCGAGTAACACAGCGTGCCTTCAGCGATTTTGCCGGTCTCCAGGACCGCCTCGATGGCGGGGCGCATCTGCTCCACGTCGTTGAAGGCGTCAAAGACCCGAAAGATATCGACGCCGGTCGTGGCGGCCTCGTGGACGAAGGCGTTGGCGACCCGGTCGGGATAGGGCGTGTAGCCCACCGTGTTGCGGCCCCGCAGCAGCATCTGGAGACAGAGATTGGGTACTGCTTCGCGCAGCTGGGCAAGGCGCTCCCAGGGGTCCTCCTTGAGAAAATCGCAAGGCCACGTCAAAGGTCGCCCCGCCCCAGGCCTCCAGGGAGAGCAGTTCGGGCAGCCCCGAGGCCAGGTAGGGAGCGACCGCGAGCATGTCGAAGGTGCGAAGTCGGGTGGCGAGAAGCGACTGGTGAGCGTCGCGCAAGGTGGTGTCCGTGACGGCCAGCGCCGTCGCCGCGCGCAGCTCCTGGGCGAACTCGTTGCCCCGAGCACCTCGAGGCGTTGGCGCGACCCGGGGTGCGGCTCGCCCTCGGGACGCGGTGGCAGCTTGCTCGCGGGATCGGGCGAGTGGGGAGCGGGTCCGTTGGGGCGATTGACCGTGACGTCCGCCAGGTACGAGAGCAGGCGCGTCCCGCGGTCCCGGCCGCCCGGAGTCTTGGCGAGCGTGGGGTGTTCGTCGAGAAAGGCCGTGGTGAAGTTGCCGGACGCCAGATCGGGCTCGGTCATGATCGCCTGGAGGAAGGCCAGGTTGGTGGTGACGCCCCGCACTCGGAACTCGGCCAGTGCCCGCCTGCGAGCGTGCCAGCGCGTCGCCAAAAGTACGTCCCCGACAGGTCTGTTTGACCAACAGCGAGTCGTAGTAGGGCAGGATCGCGGCACCTACGTAGGTGCCGCCATCCAGGCGCACGCCCGCACCCCCGGGCGAGCGATACGTGCTGATGAGTCCGCTATCGGGCTGAAATCCGTTGGCGGGATCCTCGGTGGTGATGCGGCACTGCACCGCCGAGCCGATAACGGCGATCGACGGACTGCTCGATTCCGAGCTCTTCGAGCGTGGCACCAGCGGCAACGCGAAGCTGGGTTTGGACCAGGTCGATCGAGGTGACCTCCTCGGTGACGGTGTGCTCGACCTGGATGCGCGGGTTCATCTCGATGAAGACGTAACTGCCGCTCTCGTCGACCAGGAACTCAACCGTTCCCGCGTTGCGGTATCCCGACCTCGCGCGCGAAGGCGACCGCGTCTGCGCACAGCTTCTCGCGCAGCGCCGGGTCCAGATTGGGCGCCGGAGCGATCTCGATGACCTTTTGGTGACGCCGCTGGATCGAACAGTCGCGCTCGAAGAGGTGCACGACATTTCCCTGGTTGTCCGCTAGAACTTGGACCTCGATGTGCTTGGGACGCAACACGGCCTGCTCCAGGAACACGGTCCCGTCGCCGAAGGCCGACTCGGCCTCGCTGGCGGCCGTGCTGAGCGCCTCGGGAAGGTCGTGAGGGTCCTGGACCAGGCGCAGACCCCGGCCTCCTCCGCCCGAGGCCGCCTTCACAAACAAGGGAAAGCCAACTTCGCTGGCGAGTTCGACTAACTCCTGGGGATCAGCTCCAGGCGGGAGAGAGGCCGAGCGCAGGGTGGGCAGGCCCGCGGCGCGAGCCGCGGCGAGCGCGCGCACCTTGTTGCCCGCCAAAAGGAGCGTTTCGGGCGTGGGACCAACGAAAATGAGATCGTTCTGCCGCACAGGCCGCGGCGAAGTCGGGCGACTCCGAAAGGAACCCATAGCCCGGGTAGACGGCGTCGGCGCCCGCGAGGTGGGCCACGCGCATGAGTTCGTCGATCTCCAGATACGAGCGCACCGGGGATCCGCGTTGGCCGATCTCGTAACTCTCGTCGGCCTTCTGGCGGTGCAGCGAGTAGCGATCCTCGTAGGCGAAGACCGCCACCGAGGCGATCGCGAGCTCGTTGGCCGCCCGAAAGGCGCGGATCGCGATCTCTCCGCGGTTGGCGACGAGGAGTTTGCGGATCACAGCCTCAATTCTGTCGTGGCGGGGGGCCAGGTCGGGAGAAAGTTACTCGGCGCGCAGCGCGCGGCCCTCGACCGGACGCTGGGCGTGCCCGACGTAGGAACTCAAGGGCCGGATGAGCGCGTTCGCTGCCTGCTGTTCGATCACGTGGGCGGTCCAGCCCGTCACGCGGCTCATGACGAACAGTGGCGTGAACATCGGGATGTCAAAGCCCATCAGGTAGTAGGCGGGACCGGCCGGGAAGTCCAGGTTCGGCCAGATGCCCTTTTCTTCCAGCATCGCCTGTTCGAGCTCGTGGTATATCAGGACCCACTTCTCGCCCCCGGTCAACTCGGCCATCCTGAGGAAGGCGGCCTTCATGGTGGGAACCCGAGAGTCGGCGTTCTTATAGACCCGGTGGCCGAAGCCCATCACCTTATTCTTGGCGGCCAACTGGTCGTGGAGCCACGAGGCGGCCAGGGCGGGGTCGTCGATCTCCAGCATCATCGACATGACCGCCTCGTTGGCGCCGCCGTGCAGGGGCCCGCGCAGAGCGCCAATGGCCGCGGTCACGGCTGAGTAGATGTCCGAGAGCGTGGAGGCGACGACCCGGGCGGTGAAGGTGGAGGCGTTGAAGCTGTGCTCGGCGTAGAGGATCATCGAGATCTCGAAACAGTCCACGACGGCGCGCTCGGGCACCTCGCCGAAGCACATGTAGAAGAAGTTCTCGCAGTAACTGAGCGTGGGGTCAGGGCTGATGCGTGCGAGTTGGCGACGGCGACGGTAGTCGAAAGCGACGATCGTGGGGAGTTTGGCGAACATCGACTCGGCCTTGGCGAGGCCCGATGCCGCGCCGATGTCGGCTTCGGTGGGGTCTTCGGCTCCGAGCACGCTTACGGCCGTGCGCAGCACGTCCATCGGGTGACAGGTGGTAGGAAGCTGGTCCACGATCGAGACCACAGAATCGCTGATCTCACGCTGGGAACGCTCGTTCTCGCTAAAACGCCGGAGCTGATCCGCGTCGGGGAGTTCGCCGTGCCAGATCAGGTAGGCCACTTCTTCGAAACTGCAGTGGGCGGCTAGGTCCTGGACGGCGTAGCCCCGGTAGGTGAGCGAGTTGGTCTCGGGTACGACGTTGGAGACGGCCGTCACGTCGACGACGACGCCGGCCAGGCCGCGGTGGATCTCTACTTCAGTCATGGTTGCCCCCTGGGACGTTGAAATTGAACAGACTCTGGTCAAAGGCGTTGTAGGACTCGTACTCGATCAGCTCATAGAGGCGCGCCCGCGTCTGCATGCGCTCCACCAGCGCGGCTTGGGTGCCCTCACTCGCGAGGTGGCTGAGTCCCTCTTCGACCACGCCCATGGCCAGGCGCAACAAGGTGACGGGCCAGATCACCATGTTGTAGCCGAGGTTCTGGAGCACAGCGACGCTGAGCAACGGGCTCTTGCCGAACTCGGTCATGTTGGCCATCAGCGGCACGTCGATCGCCGCTCGAAAAGCTGCAAACTCAGACTCATTCTCCATCGCTTCGGGAAAGATCATGTCGGCCCCGGCGTCCACGTAAGCCTTGGCCCGTTCGATCGCGCTCTCGAGGCCCTCGGAGTTGCGCGCGTCGGTCCGGGCACAGATCACGAAGTCGCTGTCTCGTCTGGCGAGAACTGCGGCACGTACCCGCTGAAGCATCTCGTTTCGCCCGACGATCTGCTTTTCGTCAAGGTGCCCGCAGCGCTTGGGATTCACCTGATCCTCCAGGTGGCAGCCGGCGAGTCCCGCGTCCTCGAAGAACTGAATGGAACGAGCGACGTTGGCCGGCTCCCCGAAGCCCGTGTCGGCGTCCACCAGCGTGGGAAGTGCCGTCACCTTGGCGATCTGTGCGGCGCGCGAGGTGACCTCGCTCAGGGTGGTGAGCCCGATGTCGGGTAGGGCGAGGTCGGCGGAGAGTACCGCGCCCGAGACGTACACGCCCTCGAAGTGGTGGTCCTCAATGGTGCGTGCGACCAGGGGCGAGAACGCGCCGGGGAAGCGCTGGATCGACCCCGACGCGAGGCCGACGCGAAACGCTCGCCGCTTGTCACTCGGCGTGACGTAGGAGTCCTTGGACGACGTGGTGCTCACAGGAGCCCTCCCTGGACGGAACGATCGTCCAATGATCCCTCCGGCAGGCCTACCACCAGGCGGTCCACCTCGTCGGCGCGAAGCGTCCCAAGGCGTGCGACCAGGTCGATGAAGCGATCTTGCTCCGCCGTTCCGATCACCGACTCACTGAGGGTCTTGAACTTCGCGATGTAGTCGGCGCGACTGAAGGGTCGCTTGCCCAGCGGATGGGCATCGGCGACCGCGATCTCGTCGACCAGGACGGAGCCGTCGGCCAGGGTGACGCTGACACGCCCGCCGAAGGCCTGCTCCTGGGGGTCGCGCGAGTGGTAGCGCCGCGTCCACTCCGGGTCCTCGGCTGTGGTGATCTTTCGCCACAGCTCGATCGTGGAGGGTCGGTGGGCGCGCTCGCTCGAGTAGGAGCTCTCGTGATGCCAGGTGCCGTCCTCCAGCGCGACGGCGAAGATGTACATGATCGAGTGATCCAGCGTCTCGCGGCTGGCGTCGGGGTCGAACTTCTGGGGGTCGTTGGCCCCCGTGCCGATCACGTTGTGCGTGTGGTGGCTCGTGTAGATGGTGATCTCGGTCACTTGGGAGAGGTCGCCGATGCGCGGGCCGAGGCGTCGGGCGAGGTCGATGAGGGCCTGGGCCTGGTACTCGGCCGAGTACTCCTTGGTGTAGGTCTCCAGGATCGAGCGTTTCGACTCGCCTCGCTCGGGCAGCGACACGTGGTACACGGCGTCGGGTCCGTCCAAGAGGACCGCGATCACGCCATCTTGTCCTTCGTAGATGGGAGTGGGCGCGCCTTCGCCGCGCATGGCGCGATCGACCGACTCGATGGCCATCTTGCCGGCGAAGGCCGGGGCGTAGGCCTTCCACGACGAGATGGCTCCCTTGCGGCTCTGGCGCGTGGTCGTCGTGACGTGCAGCGCTTGGTTGACGGCTTGGAAGATCACGTCGGGCTCGAGGCCCAGCAGCGCGCCGATGCCCGCGGCCGCAGACGGTCCGAGGTGGGCAATGTGGTCGATCTTGTGCTCGTGCAGCGAGATGGACCGGGCGAGATCGACTTGAATCTCATAGCCGGCAGCGATGCCGCGCACCAGGTCACGACCAGTCCGAGGCGGCGATGCTGGGCGACCGCCTGAATCGGAGGAATGTTGTCGCCGGGGTGCGAGTACTCGGCGGCTAGGTACGTGTCGTGAAAGTCCAGCTCGCGTACCGCCACGCCATTCGCCCAGGCGGCCCACTCGGCCGAGACGCGGTAGACTGTTGGGTAGCCCGAAGATTGACGCCCCGGGACCGGGGGGCCGGGCCATCGCTTGGGCCCGAGCGCTGGCGACCGGACGCCGGCGTAGCGACGCCAACGCCACGGCTGCGTTGTCGATGATGCGATTGCCCACCATCTCTTCGACGTCAGCGTCGACCGTCAACCGGATCGCTCGCCACTTGGGCGATGCGCCAGGCGAGTTGTTCCTCTTTGGCCAAGGGGGCGCTCGAGCGCTCCGTTCGAACATCGTAGGTCTTCATCGCGAACTCGTCTTCACAGAATGCACAATGTACTCCAACATTGAAAGCCTTGCCAGTGTAAAGTTTTCGTCATTCTCGTAGGGCTATTGTGAAGATTGTTAAAGGAGGATTCGAGGTGACGCAGAAGGCCAAAGTGGGGGTGCGACTTCGCCGCTTTCGCGAGGAGCGCGGGCTCACCCAAGTCGCTCTCGCCAAGGCTCTGGGAATCTCACCGAGCTACGTCAACCAGCTCGAATCCAACCAACGCCCCATCACCCCGCCGGTACTCGCCAAGATTGCCTCGGTCTTTGACGTCGATGCCCTCGAGTTCTCGACCGAAGAGAGCGACCGACTCGTGGCGCAGTTGCGCGACGTGATCGTCGACGCTTCGCGGTCCGAAGTCATCTCGAACGCCGAGATGCGTGAGCTCGCCGAGGCGATGCCCGCGGTGGCCCGATACCTCGTCGACATCCACGGTCGCTTTCGCCACGCGCGCGAGGCGAACGAGACGATCACCGGTCAGATCGACGCGGGCGTGACCGGGGCGTGGATCACCCCGCCGCTCATGCCCTACGAAGAGGTTCGTGACTTCTTTTACACCCATCGCAACTACTTCTCCACGGTCGACGAGCTCGCCGAGCGCACCGCCAACGAGATCGACGCGTCCGGGGCCGACGCGGGAGCTGGCTTGATCGAACGCTTGGCCCGGCTTCACGGGACCACGGTGGTCGAGCTCGCGGGGGACGCTCGCGTCGACGTGCAGCGCGACTATAACCCCGACTCGCGCACTCTCGCGCTGTCCGCGCTGCTCAGCCCCGGTCAGCGTGCGTTTCAGCTGGCCACGCACCTGGCTTTTCTCGAAGCGACCGACGAGATCGATGAGGTCGTGGCGAACGCCGAACTCGAGCGCGTCGAAACCAGGTCGCTGGCCCGCATCGGCATGGCCAACTACTTCGCCGGCGCGCTCATCTTGCCCTACCGAAAGTTCTTGGACTCGGCCGAGGAGTTCCGCTACGACGTCGAGCTACTGCAGCGGCGCTTCCAGGTGGGATACGAGACCGTGGCGCATCGGCTGAGCACGCTCCAGCGAGCCGACGCGCGCGGCGTGCCCTTTATCTTCGTGCGCGTGGACCGCGCGGGCAACGTGTCCAAGCGACAGTCGGCCACGGACTTTCACTTCTCGCGGGTGGGCGGATCGTGTCCACTCTGGAACGTCTACGAGGCGTTCTCCTACCCCAATCAGATCCGCCGCCAACTTGCTCAGATGCCCGACGGTCGCGCGTACCTGTGGATCGCGCGCACCGTGTCGCATCACATCGGCGGGTTCAGGACTCCGGCCAAGACCTTCGCCGTGGCCCTTGGGTGCGACCTCGAGCACGCCCATCGACTCGTCTACTCCGACGGTCTCGATCTCACGAATCCCGAAGTGCTCATCCCCATTGGCCCCGGGTGTCGGGTGTGCGAGCGCGAAGACTGTCCCCAGCGAGCGTTCCCGGCGGTGGGCAAGCCACTGGACGTCGACACGGATCGCAGGCGCTTCGTTCCCTACGGCGTGCGATCCGAGACACCGTCGTGACAGTCTGTTCTTTCCAACTCAACTGAGGAACTATGGATCTGACGTCACATCTTTCTGCGGGCCAGCGCGACCACGTCGAGCGACGCCTGCACAGCAATCTCATAGCGTGGCTCACGACGGTACGCCCCAACGGTCAGCCCGAGACCGTGCCGGTGTGGTTCTACGTCCAAGATGATGAGACCGTCTTGCTCTACAGCCGACCGGGTGCCGTGAAGCTGCGCAACATCAAGGTCAACCCTCGCGTCACGCTGGTGTTGGACGTCACCGACATCGGCCGCGACGTCATTCGCGTTGAGGGGATCGCCCAGGTGGCGAACAACCACCGTGCGGCGACCGCGGTCCCGGGATATCTCGCCAAGTACTTGGAACGGATGAGCGCGCTTCTGGGCTCACCCGAGCGATTCGCCGAGGACTTTTCGGTGGCCATCGTGATCGTGCCCGCCAAGCTACGCGCGGACGTGCCGGGCTAGACGATGATTCCCGGGCGCCCGTGGCATGATGCGGAGCGATTGAAGGAGTGGGCGTGAGCGACAAAGTGGTAGTGGTGACCGGCGCGTCGGCCGGAATCGGATGGGCCTGTGCCGATCGTCTGGCGCGAAGCGGCTGGACGGTCGTGGGGGCGAGTCGCCGAGGATCCTCGGGCAGCGGTTGGCGGGGGCTGGTGATGGACGTCGACGACGATGCGTCGGTGAGCGAAGGGGTCACGGGGATTCTGGGGGACCACGGGCACATCGACGCCCTGGTGGCGTGTGCGGGATGGGGACTCGCAGGAGCCGCGGAACAGACGCCCCTCGCTCTGGCCAAGGCGCAGTTCGAGACAAACTTCTGGGGGGCGGTGCGCGTGACCAATGCCGTCCTACCCATCTTTCGTCGACAGGGCGCGGGACGCGTCGTGTTCATGAGTTCGATCGGCGGAGTGCTCGGGATTCCCTTTCAGTCGTTCTACAGCGCGAGCAAGTTCGCCCTGGAGGGGTATGGCGAGTCCCTCGCCTACGAGGTGGCTCCCTTCGGAATCCACGTGACGTTGATCGAGCCGGGCAACTTCAAGACTGACTTCACCGAAAGTCGACGCAAAGTCGAGGTCGCGGGAGATGATCCCTATGAGAGCGTGCGCACGAAAGCGATCGAGGTCATGGAACGTGACGAGGTGAAGGGCGCGAACCCGGCCGACGTCGCCAAGGTCGCCGAACGGGTCCTTGCGAGTGCCCATCCGCCTCGGCGCGCGTCGGTGGGCAAGCTCGACGAGCGCATCGGCATTCTCGGAAAGCGCCTTCTGCCCTTTCGCGTGTTCGAACGCGCCGCCAAGGGACCACTCGGCGTGTAGATGACGAACCAATCCGACGAGACGGATCTTCACTACGAAGTCGACGCCGATCCAGGCCGCGTCGACGTCGAGGCGGTCTGGCAGTTCATGTCCCACGAGGCCTACTGGAATCGGTGGCGCACTCGAGAGGACGTCGAGCACCAGATTGACACTGCCTGGCGACTCGTCGGGGCGTACGTCATAGGTAGTGGTCAGATGGTCGGCTTCGCTCGTGCCATCTCCGACGGAGTCAGCGACGCCTATCTCGCCGATATGTACGTCGAGCCCGCTCACCGCGGTCGAGGGTTATCGCGTCGGATTCTGGGGTGCATGATTGACGAAGGTCCGGGAAGCGACTTTCGCTGGATGCTCGTCACCAGCGACGCCCATGGTCTCTACGCCAAGTTCGGTTTCGCGGCACCCGATAAGCGTGTCATGGTGCGCCCGCCTCGCTCGCGCGCCTGACAACGGAGCAGACGTGACGACGCCCGGAACTCGAGGGCTCGAGTTCCGGGCGTCTCACTGATTAGCTGATGGCGAGGCCTTCTGAGGCCTTCGGAATGTTGAAGAGCGTCTCGATCTGCGTGAGTGTTCCGCCTGTTCCGATCGCGAAGGCGTCGATCGTTCCCGCGCCGCCGCTTTCGACGTAGAGGAAGTGACCGTCGGGCGAGACGACCGAGTCAGTGGTACCGGCGTGCGCTGGCGTGGGCGTCGCGCTCACGAGCACCGGTGCCCCCGACGAGTTCTCGGTGAAGACACTGACATTGCCACTGCCGGCGTTGGAGCCAAAGAAGTAGCCGTTGGCTCCCGAGATCCAGCACAGGGCCGCTTGGCTGTCGGGTGCGGTGCCAAGTTCCGTGAGCGAACCGTCGTTGTTCACTCGGTAGGTCGTTACTGCACTCCCTCCCGCTTCGGTTGCGACCACGTTGCCCGCCGCGTCAAAGACGAAGGAGAACGGCAGGGGGGTGAACGTGGCGGTCAGGCCGAACGCGGGCGTTACCTTCGGAGACGTGGCGAGTGCCCCGTTGGGTGCAACCGAGAACACGTCGTAGGAGTTCGTTGAGAGCTTCGTGGTGATGATGAGGAAGCGGCCGTTGGGCGTGTAACTAACCTGACCCGCGCCGTGGTGAAAGTCTGGCGGGTTGTTGCCGGGGGTGGGGGCGTAAGCGGGGAGGTTCAGCGAACGGACCTGTCCAAAGAGGGGAATGAGTTGGTCGCCAAACCAGGTGTACTCAGCCACTGAACCTGCGCCACCGGCGTTGAGAACGCTGACGAAGCGCCCGCTGGTCGCGATCGAGACGGGGAACTCACCGCCGCTGGGGAGCTGCTGGCGAAGTTGGAGTTGCGTACCGTCCACGTCAAAGACGCTGATGGTGTTGCTGCCCGCGTTGACCGCGAGGAGCTCTGAGCCATTGTTCGCGAGGGCAAGACCGTCCTGACTGGCGAGGGGATCGGCCGCCGCTCCCGCCGCTGTACCGCCGTTCCCGCCGGTCTGGTACGAGTTGACAAACGAAATCGTGCCGTCACTCGAGCGCTGATAGGTGAGGATGCTGTTGCCCGACGTCGCGTCAGTTTCAACAAACAGCGCCGACTGGGTTCCGAATCCGTGGTCGCGATGTAGCGTCGCTGCGCCTGAACCAGCGCTGACCGTGATGCCGAGGGCGCTCGCGATCGCGAGCGCGCTCGCGAGTCGTAACGGGTGTCGTAGTTTCATGAGTATCTCCTTGAGGTGAGGTTGTTGCCGAAGTGCAGTCCTCACGCGGAGAGATCGCGTTACGAAAACTTTTGACGCCCTGACCACGCAGCCATTTTCGCTGCGCGCGTGGGGTACTAGAAGGCGAGGTCCGCCGTCGAGGTCACACCACCGCGCCGACCGGGAGCTTCTTGCCACTCCCAGTACAGGTTGGTGTGGGCGATCACTTTGTCAGGCGTGGGCGCACCGTACTCCGAGAGGTCCTCGGTGGTATGCGCGTCGCCGACCAGCGTGACGTCATAGCCGCGGGTAAAACCGCCGTGCATTGTCGATCGAATGCACGCGTCGGTCTGGGCGCCCGACACAACCAAGTGCCCCACGCCGCGCTCGGCGAGGAGCTCTTCTAACTCGGTTCCCTCAAAGGAGTCACCGTAGAGCTTGTGCACGAGCGGCTCGTCGTCCGTTCGCACGAGTTCGGGCACGTACTGCCAGGCGTCGCTACCCTGCTCTAGGTCTTCGCTGGAGTGCTGCACCCAGATCACGGGCACATCCTTCGCCCGGGCCTTCTCGACGAGGGTATTGATATTGGCGACAACGTCGTCGCGATTGTGCGAGCCGCTCACGACACCATTCTGGACATCAATGACCAGCAGGGCGGTGTTCGGTCGATCGTTCAAAGTCGTCATGGAATCCTCCGCGGTTTGAGCAAACTGATTACACGGTAGAGGAGTGCTGTAACGGTCCGATCAACGAGGCCAAAGAGCCACAGAATTCTTGGGGATTGGTGTCCGAATTCAGTCAAAATGTGGTCCATGACGCGTCGATGTCGCCAAAGATTCGTCGAGACGCGACACGCAGTTCACGGTCGCGACACCGTCGCGCACGACACTGGAGGCGTGACGACCAACGAGTTGGTGACCCACCCACTTCGAACGGGAGAGGTGGAGATCTCAGGAGGAGGTCGCACACTTCGCGCCCACACGAGCGACGGGGCACACCACGAGATCCCGGCCGTGTGGTTGCGCGATCAGTGCTCCTGCCTGCTCTGTCGTCACCCGAGCGGTCAGCGCCTCCACGAGGTGGTGGACCTGGACCTCGAGGTGCGACTGGACTCGGCGAGCGTCGACGGCGATGAGATCCACCTTCGCTTCTCGCCCGATGGACACGCGGGTTGGATGCGACTCTCTGAGCTCGCGGCGCGGGTCAGTGCGCGACCGCGAGCGGTGACCACGTGGGACGCGGAGTCGTCCGACCTCGCGTGGCACGACTTTGACGCCGTCACCGATGACCCCTCGGAACTGTTTAGCTTTCTCGCCGACTGCGACGAGTTCGGATTCTCGCTCCTCCGCGGAGTGCCTACCGAAGAAGGGATGGTGACTCGTGTCGTCGACCTCTTCGGGTTCGTGCGCGTGACCAACTACGGGAAGTTCTTCGACGTTCGCACGGTCATCGATCCGACGAACCTGGCGAATACGTCACTCGCCTTGGGTGGGCACACCGATAACCCGTATCGCACGCCGGTCCCCACGCTCCAGCTCCTGCACTGTCTCACCTCGTCGATCGCGGGCGGGGTCAACACTCTGGTTGACGGCTATCGGGTCGCCGACGAACTGCGTCAGCTCGATCGCACGAGTTTTGACCTTCTGGCGAGCACGCCGCTTCGATTCCAATACGCCGACGAAAGAGCCGAACTCGAAACCTGGGCGCCGGTGATCGAGTGCGACGTGCGCGGCAGCGTGTCGACGGTGCGCTTCAACACGCGCAGCGCCTTGCCGTCACCGACACCGGCAGGTGAGGTGACTGCCTGGTATCGCGCGTACGTGACGTTCGCCCACCTCATCCGCGAACCTCGTTTCGCTGTGGAAGTTTCGTTGCAGCCCGGTGACCTGATGCTCTTCGACAACCGGCGCGTCTTGCACGGGCGCTCGGGCTACGACCCGCGCGTCGGCGCGCGTCACCTCCAGGGTTGCTACGCCGAGGTCGACTCGTTGCGTTCGAGCATTGCGGTGCTCGAGCGCACGCTGTTGCTTACGCCGCCGCGCTGATTTCGTGCCGCGAGGTCAGCGCGGCGTTCAAGACGTCGCTCACCTGAGCGGCGAGGTGGAACGTCATCTCGGCACGAACCTCTTCGGGTACGTCCTCGAGGTCCGGTCCATTTCGCTCGGGCAAGACCACTTCACGCAGACCTGCGCGGTGCGCGGCGAGAACCTTCTGCTTCACCCCGCCGATGGGCAACACGCGACCTTGCAGAGTGACCTCACCGGTCATGCCGACAATCGGTCGTACCGCGTCGCCGCGCAGCAGACTCACCAAGGCCGTGGTCATGGTGACGCCCGCCGAGGGGCCGTCCTTGGGGACTGCACCGGCCGGGACGTGGAGGTGAAACCGCTTGGCGGTGAACGACGACGGGTCGATGCCGAGTTCACTGGCGTGCGAGCGCACGTAGGACATGGCGATCTCTGCCGACTCCTTCATCACGTCGCCTAGTTGACCGGTGAGGGTGAGTCCCTCGGGGCCTTCGGACACGCTCGCTTCGACGAACAGGACGTCGCCACCCGCTCCCGTCACCGCGAGGCCGGTCGCGACCCCTGGGACGCTGGTGCGATCGGCGGGCTCAAAGTAGAACCGCGCTCGACCCAGCCATTCGGCGACGTCGCCCTCGTTCACCGTGACGGGCGCGTCGAGTTCGCCCGAAGCCAATTTCGTCGCTACCTTGCGCAGGAGTCGACCGATCTCGCGCTCGAGGGAGCGCACGCCCGCTTCGCGGGTGTAGTCGGCCGCGATCGCGCGCAGCGCGCCGTCGCTGATGTCGACCTCGTCCTCGCGCAGGGCGGCACGCTCCAGTTGACGGCCCACGAGGTGGTGTCGAGCAATCGAGACCTTCTCGCTTTCGGTGTACCCATCGAGGCGGATGATCTCCATGCGATCGAGCAGCGGTCCGGGAATGGTGTCGATGACGTTCGCCGTCGCGATGAACATGACGCGCGACAGGTCGAGGTCGACTTCCAGGTAGTGGTCGCGGAACGTGTGGTTCTGGGCGGGGTCGAGGACCTCGAGCAGCGCCGATGAGGGATCACCGCGAAAGTCCGAGCCGACCTTGTCGACCTCGTCGAGCACGATGACCGGGTTCATGGTCCCGGCCTCGCGAAGCGCGCGCACGAAACGGCCCGGTTGCGCGCCGACGTAGGTGCGACGGTGTCCGCGGATCTCGGCCTCGTCACGAACGCCCCCCAAGGCGACGCGCACGAACTTGCGTCCCAGCGCGTTCGCGACCGACTGGCCGAGGGAGGTCTTGCCCACGCCGGGGGGACCAACGAGGGCGAGAATCGCGCCCGAGCCGCGGCCGTCAACCGGAACGAGTCCGCGTTCGGCCTGGAGCTTCTTCACGGAGAGGAACTCGAGGATTCGTTCTTTTACATCTTCGAGGCCGTCGTGATCGCTGTTGAGAATGGTGGCTGCTTCGTTCACGTCGAGGTTGTCTTTCGACTCCACGCCCCACGGGAGCTCCAAGACCGTGTCGAGCCACGTGCGGATCCAGCCCGTCTCGGGGCTTTGGTCGCTGGTGCGCTCGAGCTTGTCGATCTCGCGCACCACGGCGGTGCGCACGTTCTCGGGCAGGTCGCGACCTTCGATCTTGGTGCGATAGTCATCGGGATCGGACTCATCGCCGTCACTCATCTGACCGAGTTCCTTCTTGATGGCTTCGAGCTGACGGCGCAGGAGGAACTCGCGCTGAGTCTTTTCCATGCCCTCTTCCACGTCGGTCTTGATGCGTTCGCGCAGCGTGAGGTCGGCCAACGTGTCGCGTGCCCATCCGAGCACCAGGCGCAGACGCTCTTCGACGTTCGTGGTCTCAAGGACCTGCACCTTTTGCGAGAGCGAGAGGTCGGGCGAGTAGCCCGAGACGTCGGCCAGTTGGCCGGGCTCGGTGATGTCGCGCAACTGCGCGGCGATCTGACGGGCACCGCGACTGAGCAAGATGTTCTCGAGCACCGCGCGGTACTCGCGGGCCAGTTCGGTGACGGCCGGCGTCGCTTCATCGTCGCTCACGGGATCGGCCTCCACCCACAGGGCGGCACCGGTTCCGGGCACGCCCGTACCGATTGCCGCACGCTGCACGCCGGTCACCGCCACAGCGGGCAAACCACCTGGTAGGGCTCCCTCATCGGTGACTTCGGCGATCACGCCGACGCTGGCGTAGCGGCCTTCGATGTGGGGAACGAGCAGGAGTCGTCCGCCCGCGGATCGCGCGGCCTCCACGGCTGCGCGGGACTCATCAGACTCGAGAGCCATTGTAAAAACCATGCCGGGAAGTACAACTCCGGACTTGAGCGGCAATAGCGGCAACGTCAAAGTTGCGTCCGTCACGTTTCATCCTTCCTTCGAGGCGGCACGCGCCGCCAAACAAACCCACCGAGCTCGCGGTGAAAGTGCTGGTTCCGGGCCGATGAACTCGTTTTCGGGACATTTATTATAAATGTCGCGCGATGCGTCCAATCAAAATCCTGGTCACGTGACATTTCATCAAGGTTGGAGACGGCGCGTCACGACACCGACCCCTGACTTGACAGACCATGGTTGAAGACTTAGTATCTTAACTTGATTAAGTAAGTGGCCGGTTACTTGCTTGTCTCGGTGAGGGGGGAAAATGCCTGGTGACGAGTTCGATACGTCGATAAGCGCGAAGCGATTTTCTTCCTTTGATCAGCCCTCCGCACCGAACGAAGGACGGGAGTCCGCGGCGCGCCCCAACTCGCCGCGCGACTCCCGATCCTCGGTTCGTGACCGAAATGTCGCTCTTTTGATCGAGTTGGTACGTCGATTCGGTCCCATCTCTCGCGCTGAACTGTCCCGTCAAAGTCAACTCAGTGCTCCCACGGTCTCGGCCATCGTCGAGCAACTAATCCTCCAGGGAATTCTTGTCGAAAGCGCTCTCGCCCCTTCAAGTGGTGGTCGCCCGCCGGTCCTCTTGCAGCTGGATCCGAAGGCGGGTTACGTCGTGGGCATCAAGTTGCGCGGTGATGGCCTGACCACCGTGGTGTGCAACCTTGACACGGACATCGTCGCAAGCCGCAACTCCTACGTCACGCTCGTGGGTGACCCGCAAGCCGCGATCGACGCCATCGAGTCAGAGACTCGCCAAGTTTTGGCGGACGCCGCAATCCCCGCCTCGAAAGTGCTCGGAGTCGGCATCGGGCTCTCGGGTCTTATCGACTCGACGACGGGGACGTGCCAGTTTTCTCACCTGTTGCACTGGCGCGATGTCGAATTGGCCGAGCCCCTTCGTCAGCGCCTCCATCTGCCCGTCTGGGTCGACAACGACGTCAACACTCTGGCCGTCGCCGAAAAGTGGTCCGGCGAGGCGCAGGCCGTGCGTGACTTCGTGACTCTCAGTGTGGGACGTGGTGTCGGTCTCGGCATCGTCATCGATCGATCCCTCTATCGCGGAGCTCGCGGTGGGTCCGGGAGAGTTCGGCCACATGATTGTGGATCCGGCCGGTCCTCGCTGTGAGTGCGGACGGTTTGGTTGCCTCGAGTCATTCGTGGGAGAAGCGGCCCTTCGCCGGCGTCTGAGCGAGCACAAGGGGCACGACGTCTCTCGCGAGGAGATGCTTTTGCTCATCGAAATGGGCGACGCCACGGCACTAGAAGTCGTGGAAGGGGCGGGACGACGCATCGGACTGGCCATCGCGAACGTGATCACGTTGCTCAATCCCGAAATGCTCGTGATCTGCGGAGAAGGAACAGCCTTTGGGCCCGTATTCATCGATCCAATCGTGAGCGCAGTTCGCGAGCAGACTTTCGCCGATGTCGGGCGCCACGTCGACATCAGGATTCAACAATGGGGCGACGAGGCCTGGGCTGTCGGTGCGGCGACCCAGGTTCTACGCGAGTCCTTCAGCCTCCCGGGCGCGGACGAGAGTAGTGAAGCGATCTGGCATCGAGTGTCGGTATGAGCGAATCGGTCACGGTCTTCGACATCAACGACCGATTTCAACCGCTCATACGAACGAGCGTGGAGGCGATTCTCCGCAACCAGCTCGACGATGGCGCGATTATCGCCTCGCGCGACTTCTCGCAATACCACTACTGCTGGCTACGCGACGGATCATTCATTGCCCACGCGCTGGATGCGGCGGGTGAAGTCGAGGGGGCTGGCCGTTATCACGACTGGGTGAATCGCACGGTGCGTGCCATCGCGGGTCCGATCGATGACGCGACGCAGCGAACTCGTCGCGGAGAGCCGATCAACGTGGCTCTTATGCCGCCGGCACGCTTTTCTCTTGACGACGTGCACGCGCACGACGAGTGGCCCAACTTTCAGATTGACGGATATGGCACGTGGCTCTGGGCACTCGGTCGTCATCTCGCTAACCGCGGCGAGTCCAAAGTTCCTCACGACTATCTCGATAGCGTGCAGCGCGTCGCAGAGTACGTATCGGCCCTCGCCCTATCTCCCTGCTACGACGTCTGGGAAGAGCGCGGCACCCAGATCCACACGTCGACGCTGGCCTGCGTCTTTGGAGGTCTCAGCGAGGCGGCTCGCTTGCTCGTGAGAAACGACCTCGCCGAACGTGCCGAGGAGGTTCGCGAGTACGCGCTCACCCAGGCGATTCACCAGGGCCGATTCGTCAAGTCAAGTGGCGAGTCCGACGTGGACGCGAGCACCCTATGGCTCGCGGTGCCTTTCGGTCTGGTGTCAGCTGACGACCCTCGCATGGTTGCGACCGCTGACGAAATCACTCGGGTCCTGTCACTTGAGGGTGGCATTCGGCGCTATCCCAAGGACGTGTACTTCGGCAGCGGCGCGTGGCCCATCTTGACTGCGTCTCTGGGCCTGCATCGCGCGGCCATCGGCAACGCGCAAGATGCGGCGAGTCTCGCCGAATGGATCATCGATCGCTTCGACGGGGGCCGACTGGGCGAGCAGTTCTTTGGGGAACTGCGTGATCCGGTTCACTACGCGGAGTGGGTGGACCTGTGGGGCGTTCCGGCCCAGAACCTGACCTGGTCCCACGCAATGTTCGTGTGGTTGGCCTTGGCGCTGAGCACTGAAGGAGCCGTAAGCGGCGCGACAGAAACGGTCGACAACGCCACGCGGGAGATAAGGGGCGAGGGGTCGCCGCGCACAGCGGAGAACGATCCCGGACGTATTGGGGGGTCCGCGTGACACGCCCAGGGGGAGTGGCGAGAGCCACGGGATGAAGGAGGAGGAGCGAGTTCCCACGCGGCGACGCGTGGACCAATCGAAATCGCGTCGGGACGGACCCGGCGATCGACCTAGCAGGAGCAGGGAAAGCAATGAGTTTGAATAGATTACGAAGGAGTCGCTCCGCCCGGAGCGCTGTGGTGGTGTGTGCCTCCCTGGCGCTCTTGGCGACCGGAGTGACAGCGGCCGTGTCGAATGCTGGCGCGGCTACAAAGAAGACCGTGACGATTACCTTTTGGAATGCGTACAACGACGTGACAGAGACACCCGTGATGAATGGCATCGTCATTCCGGCGTTCGAGTCTCAGAACCCGGGCATCAAGGTGAAGGATGACACGCTTCCGTATGCGGCGCTTTTGCAAAAGTGGATTGCGTCATCAGCTGCGGGAGATCCGCCAGACTTGATGCGTTCGGACATCGCGTGGGTGTCGCAGCTCGCTTCAGAAGGCACGCTGCTTGAAACGTCCAAGCAGCCGTGGTTCGCCGCGATGAAGAAGAATCTCGATCCCGGTCCCTTGTCAACGAACCTCTACAAGGGTGGTTACTATGGGGTGCCAGACGACACCAATACCCAGGTCATGTTCTATAACACGGCAGACTTTGCGGCGGCGGGCCTCAGCATTCCGACAACCTGGAGCCAGATGATCGCTGACGCGAAAACTTTAACGATCCCCTCCAAGGGTCAGCACGGTCTGGGAGTTGACAGCACGGACATCTGGAACGTTGGCCCCTTTGTGTGGACTGACGGCGGAAATTTCACGAATCCAAAGTGGACGACGGCGACTGGCTACATGGACTCTGCAGCGACGGAGGCGGCTGTTCAACAGCTCGTTACTCTTGACACGACCGGTGTTATCGGCAGCGACATGGCCGGTGGGTCGGGTGCGATCAGCGGAGAGACCGGATTTCCAACCGGCCAATACGCCATGTACATGGACGGACCGTGGGCAACGACGACGTACAAGGACGCCAACTTCACCGGCTACACCACGGGACTCATTCCCGCGGGACCCGGCGGAACTGTCTCCGTCGTTGGCGGCGAGGACCTCGTCATCGCAAAGCACGCCCCGCAAATGGCTGCGACCATCAAGTTTGTCAAGTTCCTCGAATCGCCATTCGCGCAGTTGTCAATGGCCGACGCTGGGGACATGACGCCGTACAAGAACCTTGCCGCTGACGAGACGACCGAGAACCCAGCGCTGAAGATATTCGCTCAAGCGCTTTTGACGGCTCGAGCTCGTCCAGTGAACCAAGGCTATGGCACCCTCGACACTGACTTCTCCAACGAGCTCGCAGAGATGCTCGCAGGAAAAGTGACCGTTGACGCGGGGCTTCAGACTGCGACTCAAGATGCGAACGCCGCTCTCAAACCGACGGGATGACTGTAGTAGATAGCTCCGAACGGCACCCGGCGGATTTTCCGCCGGGTGCCGTTTCGCGGCACCGCAAGCGTCTTCGCGGCACACGTCGATTTGTGACGCCGTACGTACTCCTCGCTCCCGCGATTCTCATCTACCTAATCTTCACCGTGTATCCGGTCTTTCGTCAGTTCGATATCAGTTTCTACGACTGGCACATCTTTCCGGGCGCGGACAATCCTTTTCTCGGTTGGTCGAACTACACCGCCATTTTCCATGATCCAGTCATTCGCACCGCCGCGTTCAACTCCTTTCTCTTCATCGTCATTACGGTTCCCATCCAGATGGCGATCGGACTCTTCGCCGCTGCTACTCTCACGGATCGTCTTCCGGCCTCCATGTTTTGGCGTGCGGCCGTGTACATTCCCGTCGTCACGTCCTGGGTCGTCGTGAGCTGGGTCTTCTCGTATTTGTTCGCCTCGCAAGGTGGCGCGGCGAATGCCATTGTCGGGCTCTTTGTCGGTCATACGGTCAGTATCGATTGGACGGCTGAAACCTGGACCGCCAACGGGGTCATCTGGTTGCTGAGTATCTGGAAGGGGGTTGGGTGGTCGTTCATCATCTTTCTCGCGGCGCTTGATGGCATTCCGCGGCAGCTTCTGGAATCGGCGCGAATTGACGGGGCCAGTGAATTTAGGGTCTGGCGTCACGTCGTTCTTCCCTCAATGAGGGGTGCGGTGACTTTTGTCACCGTGCTGCTCGTTATCGGCGCCGCGCAGGTGTTCACGCAGATCTTTGAAATCACCAAGGGCGGACCGTACAACTCAACGCAGTCATTGATGACGTACATGTACGAACAGGCCTTCAGCAACTTCGCCTTTGGGTATGCCGCCGCGCTCGCTTCGTTGCTGGCGGTCGTGCTCTTTGGCTTTAGCGCCCTGGAGATTCGTATTCTTCGTCGGCAAGATCTATAGGAGCCCTGAGTGACAATTACGATGGACAAGACCACCCCGAGCAAGCCGGTGGTGGACTCTGGTCCGGGACTCTTGGGCGTGCACAAGCGCAACGTTCCGCGGCTCATCATTGCTGGCGTCCTCGCCCTCACATCGCTCGGCCCGCTGCTGTACATGGTTTCACTGTCATTTCAACCCAATGGCGGTCTGCTTGGAGCGACGGTGCTGATTCCGACGCATCCGACAGTGCAGAACTACGTGCAGGCCTGGACGGAGAACAGCTTTAGCCGCTATTTCCTGAACAGTCTCGTGGTCGCCATGGCGACGGTCGTGATCACGGTGGTGTTCGCTTCGCTGGCGGCATTCGCCTTTGCTCGCTACACATTTCCACTGAAGCAGACAATCTTCTACGTTTTTCTGGCCAGCCTTGCGGTGCCTAATCTCTTGCTGCTCATTCCCCAGTTCCTGCTGATGGATCGCCTTCATCTCTTGAATTCTCTTACCGGTCTCGTCCTCTTATACGTCTCGTCGAATCTGCCATTCACGATTTTCCTTTTGCGGGGTTTCTTCGAGGCAATTCCCCGTGAGTACGAAGAGTCGATCCGGATGGACGGTGCGGGAACACTTCGTGTGCTCTGGAATCTCATCGCGCCCCTGTCGCTACCAGCTCTCGCAGTGGTATCGATGTTTATCTTTAGCGCGGCGTGGGATGAGTTCCCGATAGCGGTGACGATGATCAGCTCATCGAACAACTACACGCTGCCGGTAGGTCTGGCCGACTTCATCGGCGTCCACACTGTTGCCTGGGGGCCATTCTTTGCGGCCTCGGTGATCGCGACTGTCCCGGTGGTCGTCGTGTTTCTCATTTCCTTGAAGTGGTTCCGATCCGGAGTATCCCTTGGAGCGATTCGATAACGCAATGGGGATACGACAATTCGAATCACTGGGGCAGACACCCGCCGTCGACACCGTCAATCGATGGGATTCTGAAAGGAAGTTGATGTGAGTGCCAACGTCGAAGCAGAAGACGTTTTCAAAGACTTGCGCTCTTTTTATCGTGCGGGCGAAGTGATCGAGATCGCGGCACTGCCCCAAAGAACTGCGCGGGTGCTGGCCCGTAGGTCCTCGGGGAGGGCGGTTGAGGCAACATTGGGCGAAATAGCAAGGTTCGATTCCCTCGGCTCTGGAACCTATTGCGTAGAAGCGCTCGATGCGGACGGTGAACTGGTCGCGGAGGAGTTCACCACGGTCGGCCAACACCAGGGCGAGCGTCCCGTTCACGGGTTTGCCACGTCGTTCGGTTCCGATGACGTTGCCAACGTACTCGCGTGGCATCGCGCGTTGCGTTCGACGGTCGTCCAGATATACGACTGGATGTCGAGCTACACCGAGCCGCTGGGAGCTACGAGCGGCTGGAAGGATCCGTCGAACCGCCCGGTTTCATTCGACGCGCTCCGCGCTCTGACTTCAGG
Organism: uncultured Acidimicrobiaceae bacterium; assembly: GCA_963839255.1. Lineage (GTDB taxonomy): Bacteria > Actinomycetota > Acidimicrobiia > Acidimicrobiales > RAAP-2 > RAAP-2. Next base: position 175,998 of record CAWIUH010000006.1, on the reverse strand, counting down.
ACTCCACGACCTGGGTGCGGTGGCGCACGCCTATGCGCCCATCTACGCGGTGGGCAACACGTTTGCCTCCGAACATCCCGACATGCTTCTGTACCAGGACGACGGTCAAGCGATCCGTTTCCTTGATCAGATCGTGCTGGCCAATCCAGGCAACGAAGAGTGGCAACAACACTTTGCTGAGTCGTATGGATCAGCGATGGACGCCATTGGCTTCGACGGACTTCACGTCGACACGTACGGGTATCCGCGCTTGTCGAACGACGCTAACGGCTGCCCCGTCGATCTTCGCGCGGCCTACGAGTCTTTTTTGATACACCTTCGAGCTCAGCGACCCTCCGATCTCATCAGTTTCAATCAGGTGAACGGGGTTCCTTCGGCCGCTCGTCTGCCCGGAGGGCCGACGTTTCGCTACTGCGAGGTGTGGCCGCCGAACGACAGCTGGCGGCACTTCGAGGGGCTTTTGGACCGAAGCTCGGGTAGGGCGGGTCTGGTGGACGACTTTCGCACGCGCGTTCCTCTGATACGCGGTTCGATCGCCTGCTACCCACCTGTATGGGGCATCGATACTCCCGACGATCCGATCAGTGGCGACGAACGAGAGAGCGCCCTGCGCACCGTTGTCTGTACCGAAGCCATCGTGACCTGTCTGGGCGGAAGCTCGCTCTTGTACGGAGATGTGCGCGCGGCCCTGTGCGATCCGTACTACCCGAAGCACGCGAGTCTGACGGACGCTGAGGCGGAGAAAGTCATCGCGTGGCGACGGTTTTCGCTTCGCTGTCGAGACCTCTTCACTGAAGGCGAAGACACCAGTTGGTACGACATTGGGGATGAGAACGGCTCGGTAGCGATTCTGGCGGATGCTCCCGTGAGGCCAGAGCCCGAGGGGGGAAGTCTTTTCGCTCGCGTCAATCACGGCGAAGAGATCGTCAGCATTGGCGTAATTGACCTGACGGGAAGTGAGAGTACGAAGTGGTCAGAGCGAACTGCGGCGGGGACGATATCGCGAGTGAGAGTTCGCGTTCTATTGGATCACCCCGACACGTGGCGCGTTGATGCAGCGGTGCTCGGCAGCCGAGATGATCGATTCTTTCGAGTTGAATCAACCATCGTCTCGCATCGTCAGGGCCGCGCCCTTGAGATGGATCTACCACTGGTTGACGGATGGTCAGTGCTGCGGCTCACGAAGGAACTCCATGTTTGAAAATGATCTTCGTTTCGATGCGGTCCGTCAGCCTCCGTTTCGAAATCAAGCGATCGTGATCGAGATCGCCATGCAACAGGAATCGCCAGTCGATCACGGTCGAGGAAGTCGGGAGAGAACGTAATGGCCTCAATAAACCTCGAGGGCGTCAGCAAGGTCTATCCGAACGGGTTCGAAGCCATCAAAGGCCTGGATCTCAATATCGATGACGGAGAGCTCATGGTGGTCGTTGGTCCGTCCGGATGCGGCAAGACAACGGTCCTCAGAATGGTTGCCGGATTGGAATCGGTGACGTCAGGAACCGTTCGCATCGGCGGGGAGGTGATGAACGACGTCACCCCCAAGGATCGTGACATCGCGATGATTTTTCAGAGTTACGCCCTGTATCCCAACATGAACGTGGCCCAGAACATTGGCTTTGCGCTGCGAATGAAAAAACTGTCGAAGGCGGAGATCGACCAGAAGGTCAAGGCTGCGGCGAAGGTCCTGGGGATCACCGATTGGTTGGGCCAAAAGCCAAGTCAGCTCTCGGGTGGCCAGCGTCAACGAGTCGCGATGGGTCGCGCCATCGTGAGGGAGCCCAAGGCGTTTCTGATGGACGAACCTCTCTCGAATCTTGACGCGAAGCTTCGGGTACAGATGCGCGCCGAAGTGGCGAGAGTTCAAAGGCGTATCGGGGTAGCCGCGCTGTATGTGACCCACGACCAGACCGAAGCGATGACGTTGGGTCACCGCGTTGCGGTGCTGCGATCTGGTGTGCTGCAACAGTGCGATGCCCCCCAGGTGTTGTACGACCGACCCGCAAACATATTCGTCGCTGGATTCATAGGATCGCCCGCGATGAACCTCTTTGAAGGCGCGCTCTTGAATGACGCGCTCACCGCGAAGATAGGCCTCCAGGTATTCCCTCTGTCCGAGGAGGTACTGCGCGTGAAGCCGGGCCTCAAGCGCTTCGCGGGGCGACCACTGGTCATCGGCATCCGACCCGAGGATCTCTCCATCGGCACGAGCGACACACATGAGGCGTCCCTCGCTGGCAAAGTCGAACTGGTTGAAGCGCTTGGTTCTGAGTTGCTGATTCACTTTGAGACTGACGCTCTCATGGTGCGCGCGGAAGGCGGACCTGCCGTCAGTACCGAGGAGGCGGGCGATTCCGCCAGCGAGGATGAGGAGGTATCCTTCGTCGCGCGCATTGAGCCACGCCACAAAGTCCTGGTCGGCGACACGGTACGATTCGAATTTTCAACAGAGCGACTGGAATTCTTTGACGTCGAGACCGGGGTTGCTATCAGCGACTGACGCAAAAACCGGCACGATCGTGGTCGTCCAGCCGCACACTTGGAGAAGTGTCGTAATCTTCGGGCGATCGGAGATTCAGCGAGGAGCAATCGAGAAGTGAGTCATCTGGGCGACTTTCCCGAGATCCTCGTTGACCTGGAAGCAAACGCGTTACTCGGCGAGATTATTTCTGCAAGTCCCGACGCCGTAATTGTGGTCGACGCGCTGTATCGCATCGTCTTTACGAGTCCCGCCGTGGCCAAACTATTTGGGTACACCCCCGAAGAACTGATCGGCCAAGCGCTTGAGACGTTGATTCCCGATAGTCGAAGAGACAGGCATCGCGATCAGTTGGCTAAGTACTTCGAAGAGCCACATCCCCGAGAAATGGGCGTGGGCCTCGATCTTGCTGGCCGCCAACGAGATGGCATGGAACTGCCCATCGATGTCAGTCTTACGCCGGTGCGGCTCGGTGGCAACGTCTACGTGGCCGCGTTCGTGCGTGACGCGACAGAGCGGCGCCGAGAGCTCGACCGACTCAATGCGGTCAACGAAATAACGCAGCACCTGTTATCCGGCGCGCCGATGGGCGAGATCCTTTCTCTTGTAGCTCACAGTGCTCGGGTCCTCTGCAACTCAGACGCCGCGTGGATCGTCACGCCCGGCCGCGAGCAATTTGAGATTGTGTCGGTAGACGGGAAGGGCACGGAACTGCTGCTCGGCGTTGCACTCTCGGCGGACACCAGCAGATCGGCCGAGGTAATGCGTTCGGGAACTCCGGACGTCATTGAGGATCTTTCGAGCGCCGACAATGTGCCTCCGGGGGTAGTGGACCTTGACTTGGGACCGGGTCTTTACGTGCCGTTCGTCGCTAACGAACGACAACTGGGAACGCTCGTGCTCGGGCGACGACACGGTCGGTCCTCGTACGTTCCGCTCGAAGTGGCCTTCGCCAGAGTTTTTTCGGGCGCAGCAGCCACCGCCATCGAGTTGGGAACCGTCCGCTCGGAGCTCGATCGCCTCAGCATCGTCGCCGAAGATGAGCGCATCGCTCGAGACCTTCACGACTCGGTGATCCAAGATCTCTTTGCTCTGGGCATGACGTTGCAGGCTGTGGGATCATCGGTCCCCGGAGTCGCGGGAGAGCGGATCTCTGGGGTGGTGGAGAGCCTGGATGACGTCATCCGACAGATTCGCAACACCATCTTTCGATTGCCCGGTCAAAACGCGGCCGTGACGAGTTTGCGCGAAGAGATGTTTCGACTCGCCGATCGGTACGACGATGAGGTCGGCGTGCTGCCGCGGATTGCGTTCCACGGCCCGGTTGACATTGCCGTTCCCGAAACTGTGAGCGAACATCTGCTCCACGTGTTCGGTGAGGGTCTCTCTAATGTCGCGCGTCACGCTCACGCTTCCAAAGTCGAGGGCGTCGTCACCGTTGAGGAGGGATGGCTTACGTTGACGCTCAGCGATGACGGCGTGGGATTCGCGGACTCTCCGAGCGCCGGGAACGGGATCCGCAACATGATCACTCGAGCCGAGAATCTCGGCGGCAGTTGCACGGTGGCCCTCGGAGTGCCGAGCGGCACGGTTGTCGAGTGGCGAGTTCCACTCTCGGGATGACGTCGTCACCACCAGCAAAACACCCGCGATCGATATCGATCGCGGGTGTTCGAGACTGCTGTTGTTACTAGTTGACCGAGACGGGCTCCTGCTTGGTAGCGGTCGCGACCGCGTCGGTGGTCACTGACTTTGACGCGACCGGCGTAGCTTCCACCGGCGCACCACCGACCATTGAGTCGGTTCCCGCCGTCTTGGCTGCGTGGCGCTGGCGGTAACCCGAGATCACGCCGTCGACGCCGATCCAACTTGAGGTCCTCCACGTCGCCAGGATCACGATGGCAAACAGCGCGTAGAACGCACACACGCTCGCGGTACCGGACATCACGTAGGTGAACAAGAGCACCAAACTGCCCAGGGCGGCAACTCGCGTAAAGAGGCCGAGGGCCAGGGCGACGCCGATCGAAAACTCTCCAACGGCGACCAGGATGCCAATCCACCCGGAGTTCGGTACGACGAAGCTGTGCAAGAACGAGCCCCACCAGCTGTACGCGGGTACTCCGTGACTAGCAAAACCGGCCACGCCAGCTCCGTTGTTGTGAAGAAACGCGGGGTTCTCTGCCCCCCATAGCTTTGCCACACCGGCCTGAATCCACATCACACCGAGCCAGACCCTCATAGCGGTCCAACCAAGTGCTAAGACCTTGGAGCTCTGCACCCAGGTCAGGAACTTTGGTGTCTTTACTTCGGATGGTTCTCCGAGGAGTTCACGAATGTATTCCATGACACTCACTCCTTTCTGGCCCGATGTGGACCTCGTATTCATCTTGCAGTACGCGATCACTTTGTCGATAGGGACATATGTCAGTGATTCACATTGATTTCACTCCGTCATCCGCCGCGGTGAAAGTGTTTCGGAGCAATCCCCCTTAGAGGACTCCCGCGGACGGCGACAGGCAAACATGTGCCAACGCGCCCGGTACATCGGTGAAACTGACGGAACTATTCGGGGCCGGCGAAGGTCCTTTGCTTGCGCTCGGCGACGCGCACGGCAAATACTGCTGCCTCGGTGCGGTGTTTTAGTCCCATCTTCAACAGGAGATTGGAGACATAGTTGCGCACCGTCTTCTCGGCGAGAAACATTGTCTCGGCGATCTCTCGATTCGTCATTCCTTCGGCGATCAATTCAAGGATGCGACGCTCTTGAGGGGAGAGTGGGCGCATTCGTTCGTCTTCGACGTCCCGGCCAAGACGCGCTCGGGCCTTGGCCACCATCAGTGGGTCGAGCAGTGACTCCCCCTGTGCCGCACGACGCACCGACGTGACGAGGTCGTTGCCGCGAATCTGCTTGAGCACGTAGCCGGATGCTCCGGCCACCACCGCGCCGAGGAACGCCTCGTCGTCCGCATAGGAAGTCAGCATGAGACACGCGATGTCTGGCGACGAGGAGCGAATTTCACGACAGATCTCGATTCCATCGCCGTCGGGCAGGCGGACGTCCAAGAGAGCCACGTCGGGATGAGTGGCGGCGATGTCGGCGAGTGCTGCCGCCTGAGTGCCCGCCTCTCCGACGACCGTTATGTCGCCTTCGCTCTCGAGGAGCTCACGTACGCCGCGGCGTACCACCTCGTGATCATCGACCAGGAATACGCTCAGCATCGCTGGTTCCTCCCAATGTCGTCGGTCCTTCGCTCCTCGCCGTCCCGAAGGAAGGGTGGGCCATCATTGCCGCGGCCAATACCTTCTGTCGACGATAGATGCGGGCATTCGGGCATTCTGTCCATCGCTTCATGGTCATCTTCCCTCCTGGGTGAGATTCATTCAGTGCCCGCCTCGGCCTGGGATGCCCGGGCGGGCACTGAACTTGACGGAACCCTTGCTCAAAATCTCACCGTCCAATGCTGACTTTACGGTCATTGCACTCGCTGACAATAGGGACATAAGTCACGTTCTGTTCACCGTCGAACGACGCACAGATGGCCGTGAGGTTCGCGAATCGACCCTCTTCGAGAGGCGACCTGAGATCACTTTCCCTCAGAGGCACGAAGCGCCTCGATGGCTTGAGCGCGAGCTCGCCGTGTTTTCGCTATGAGCACGGCGTCGGTCTCATCACGGCGGATCAGATCGTGAGATACTTCGCCGGCATCCAGAACCGAAGCCAGCGTGCTGCGAATGGACGCGCGAAGGGCCGACAAGTTGTAGCCACCCTCGAGGAACATGGCCAGTCGACCAGGACCGGGGGCCACGTCCGCAACCGTGCGCGCCAAGGAGCCGTAGTCTCCCTCGGTGAGCAGCAGTTCGGCCATGGGGTCGTCGCGATGCGCGTCGAACCCGGCAGAGACGAGTACCCAGGTCGGGGCGAACTCGGTGATGACCGGTAGGGCGACATCTTCGAATACTCGTCGAAGTACGTCGCCCGTGGTCCCCGGCGGCAGAGGTAAGTTGACCGTGCGATCGATGGCGCTGGGGCCGCCCACTTCACCGGCAAAGCCGCTACCGGGGAATAGCGGCGACTGGTGCGTCGAGACGTAGAGAACCTGTGCGTCGTCCCAGAAGATCTGCTGCGTGCCGTTGCCGTGATGAACGTCCCAGTCGACGATGAGGACACGTTCGCCCTCGCTGCGAAGAGCGCTCGCCGCAATGGCGACGTTGTTCAAGAGACAAAAGCCCATGGCCCGGTCGCGTTCAGCGTGGTGTCCGGGGGGCCGAGTTACGACGAATCCCACGCCTTCCCCGCGCCGCTGGAGTTCCTCAATGACGGACAGTCCGGCTCCCGCGGCCTGGCGAGCGATCGACCACGAGTCGAAGGTGGCGTAGGTGTCCGAGTCGATGTCACCACCCCCCTCGTAGCAATACGCCGCGAGCTCTTCTAGATAACCGCCGCTGTGGACGCGCGTCAACTCTGCGCGTGAGGGCATGCGCGTGCTAACGCCGATCAGATCACTACTCAGTTGGAGGTCGGCAATGCCCGCGCGCGCCGCGGCCGTGCGCGCGGGTCGCTCGGGGTGACCGTCGTCTTCGTGGCCGGCATCCTCGTACGCTTCGTTAACAACGAGGATCACGGGCTAGACCGGGTTGCTGGTACTTGAATCAGTGGCGTCGCAATCCGGGTCAAGGAGAAATCGTACGCTGATCTCACCCGACGATGACGACGTCGTCACGTGGAAACCCGAGTGGAGAAAGACCGCCATCATCCCTTGATTGGTCGCGAGAGTTTCGGCGCAGAACCGCGTCAGGCCGCGAGCGCGTGCGGCCTGGGCGAGACGGTGGAGCAAGTAGCTCCCGAGACCGAGATGCTGATAGTCGTCTCGCACCACGAAGGCGACCTCGGCGTCCGACGTCCCCGGATACCGGTCGTATCGGCCGACGGCGACGAGATCGTTGTCATCCTCAACGACGAGGGCGAGGCGATCGACGTAGTCCACTTGAGTGAGATGACGAAGTTCGTCGTTCGAGAGTTCGGGGTGAAGGCCGAAGTAGCGACGATAGACGGACTCCTGTGACAAACGATGATGGAAAGTGTCAAGTGACACCATGTCGTTCGGGCGAATCGGACGCAGACGTAAGGTTCGATCACCTAATGCGATCTCAGATTCGAGTTCTTGAGGGTACCGAAACGAGATCAGAAGGCTTTCGACCGGATCGTTGCAAAACATGGCGTCGGCCGTGCCCGACTCGTCGTGACGATCAATGGTGCCGGAATCTGAGTCGAGATGCATCGGCCCATTGTCGGATGCCCGACGCAGTGGCGACAGGGACATTCGTCCCTTGATTCCTTCGCGACCACTCGGAGAGTTAAGAACGCAAACCTAAAATTCACCCAAAATCGAACTTCGATTAGGCGCCCCGGTGGGCCGAATCACACTGTTAACACTACGGAATCACTCTCGATTGACAATCAAGTTCGCCTGTGGGAGAGTTTGCGATCTAAGCCTGATCCGAGGGGTACGAAAGATGCGCACAACGCTTCTGCCTTTGCTTTGCGGACACTAAATGTCCGCCGGATCCACGACGCAACTGACCCCGTTTGGCCTCTCGATCATTGTGCCGGCGTACAACGAGGACAGGACTATCCTTCGTGTCCTTGACGAACTCCTGTCTTTAGACATTCCGGGGAAGAAGCTTGAGATTCTCGTGGTGGACGATGGATCCACCGATGCGACGAGAGACCACCTTCAGTCGATGGACGATCCACGACTAATTCAGATACACCACCGGACAAACCTCGGAAAAGGGGCCGCAGTTCGTGCTGGCATCGCGGCAGCCACCGGATCCCACGTGTTGATTTTCGATGCGGACTTCGAATATGACGTGAATGACGTGCCCCGCCTTGTGACACCATTGCTGTCTGGTCGAGCGGAAGTTGTTTACGGAAGTCGGATGTCTGGCTTCGGGACTGTCCATCCGAGTCTTTGGCACTCGGTGGGAAACAAGGCGATGACTGCGCTGGCCAACGCGCTCTTTGGATCTGCGATTTCTGATCTGCACACTTGCCTGAAGCTTCTTCCCACACCTCTGCTGAGGAGTTTCAATCTTGAGGAGAACGGTTTCGGCCTAGACACGGAGATCAGCGCCGAAGCGCTTCGCGCCGGATTCCGACCTTTCGAAGTGCCGGTGAGTTATGTGGGGCGCAGTCAAGAAGAGGGAAAGAAAATCAAACTGGCTGACGCCATGCAGTGTATATACATACTCTTCAAGGTTCGCTCCCGCCCTCGCACCAGTTACGGCCGACGGGACCGGAGTTTGTGCCCGCCAGTTCAAATAACTACTAACTACGAGTAATGACAGGTCGTGCGATCTGGTCACCATACTCGGAGGAAGCTGCGACTCTCGTCGGTTGATCCGTTAGTGACGACAACGACATCCAGCGGTGCGGCAGCGCTGCGATCCGATTTTGGCAAGTCTGGCTTTTCCGAAATGACTGCGGACGGCCTCAACATGGTGACTGCTATCTGAGCGTACCTGCGAAGTATGACGGCGGTATTCGCCTTGGCAATACCCATGTCGAGTGCCCTTGGTGCACGGTCTTTTCCGTCCAGAAGCCGTCCGGGGTGTGCACCTCATTAAGACTCAAGCGAAGCGGTTGTGCCGTTTAAAACGGATTCACGGCTCGCCGCTCCGAGGCGATCGCCGCGGTCAACGTATGCGCGTTCGTTTCGATCGGGAGGAAGCATCCAGACGACCGATGAGGACTTCATATGCCGTTCGGGTCTCTCGCCAACTGCCCGGATCCTCGTGTTTGATGGCTGGCTCGTGACGGATTTGCCGAATGGCTTCTCTCAGTGCCTGAACATCGTTGCTGGCGACAAATCGCGCCCCTGAATACGAGGCCGCGACCTCGCGAAGCTCTGGAATGTCGTAGGCAATAACGGGAATCCCGTAGGTCATGGCGATACTTAGGGGTCCACTTGACGTGGCCCGCCGATACGGCAATACCAGGACATCAGAAGCAGCGAACAGGGCACCAACTTCGGCGTCGCTGAGGTATCGGTTTATGAACCGTATTCGATCGCGGTGTGGGCTTTCTTCAATGAGGTGTCCCGGTAGCGTCCAGCCTTCCCAGGTTTCGCCAGCAACGATCAGCTCCAGGCCTTCAACTTCCGTTTCCCCGAGGCCGGAGAATGCCTTCACGAGGTCTTCTGCACCTTTGTAGGGCCGAATCAACCCAAAAAACAGGATTCGGAACGGAGAGCCGTTCGAAGAACCATCGACTACGTGTGTTGAAGCGTTGTAATGGTCAAATGGTCCAAGGGGGATGATCTCTACATCAAGGCGCTGAATGTCGTAACGGTCAGTGAGAAGTTCGCAGGCGCGTGCCGTGTGCACCACAGCGCCTTGGCTTAATCGAATCAAGAGCGGAACGAACAGTTGCGCGTAGCGGGAAAGTAGCGGAACGGCTTCCTCCCCTGGATCTTGCACCTCGTGAAATTCGATCACCACGGTCGAACCGCGAAGGCGCGCTAGGAGGGCGAGGAGAAGATAGGTGTGGAGAGTTGACGCGGACCACCACTGCAGGACCAGACAGGTTCGTGAAGTCAAAATCTTTCGAACTGCAGGCAAGATCGAAGGTAGCCAGAACCAATCGATGCCGTCATACGCATCCAGCGAGGCGTACTCAAGCAAGGAGTCTGCTTTTCCCACCCTTATCTTTCCCGGAAACAAGAACTTTGGGACTAATCGTCGCAACAGTATGACCCGCGTCTCAAGCGTTGAAGACAGCGCGTGGGAAAGTCTGTTTGTGTGGACCGAGATCCCGGAATAAAAGCGAACGCTTGGCCCGACCACAGTGACCGTTTGCACATGAGACCTGGATGGGGGCATCTACGAGTTACCTAGCCATTCTTGACTGCCAAAATAAGTTCCGATTTTGCAGGTTCCGCATAATTTTTACAATTTAGAAGGGCGAACACCGATCGGAAATCGGAGTTTTCCAGCCGAAAGCAGCGGTCGAAGTTGAAGACGATGTCTGAAGCCTCTACGGTGACCTTCACGCGCCTGTCGGACGCCTCGCCCCTGACTACCAATGGTCGCCGCGCTGTCAATCTCGTCATCCTCCCAACTTGTCGGAGAGCGCCTCGAAGACGTAACTGAACGCGCCGCCGGCCAGCCCGCGGCGACCCGCGTCCAGGAGGTCCTTCGGAAAGTCCTCAGGAAGCTGGTCGTACTTCATCCCGCCCTCGCGAATGCCGAGATCACGGAGCGCGTGCGGGACGAGTCGGGCGATGCCCCACATCGCCCGCGGGTCTGAGCGAATGATGCTCGCGTAGAACGCGGACAGTCCAGCGCCGTAGCCGTAAAACTGCTGGCGAAGCTCGTCCATCCGGCGACGGTGGACATGCCAGGTGATTGCGGCGGGCCAGTGGAGAACAGTCTCGTTCGAGCGAAGCAGGGTGCAGAACACTTTTGTCTCCTCTCCAGCGTGTGACTTAGTGCCGGCGCCGAGGTACGGATCGAATCCGCCGGCGGCACGAAGTGACTGGGTCCGGAACGCCATGTTTCCGCCGGAGCCGATGACCGGCAGCGGATAGAGGGGGCTGACTACCGATGGGGCACTTCGGGTGAGCACCTCGGGGTACAGTCCCCGCCCTTTATTGAACCCGCCATACTGCTCGAAGAGGATCTGAGCTTCGGTCTCGAGTTCGGCAGGAAGCATCAACCCGCAGACAGCGGCGGGGCGTGACGCGTGGCGGAGGCCTTGCTTGAGGCGCCCGATCCAGTCCTCGTCAGCCATTTCGTCGTCGTCGATCCACGCCACGTGGTCGGTAGTGACGTGAGCTAGGGCCGTGTTACGGGCCCGAGAGAGCCCCTTGTGTGGCTCGATCAGGTAGTCGCAGTCAGGCAGGTGGGCCTCCTCGACGGTGTCCGCCGTCGCCCTGGTTTTTGGAGCATTGTCGATCACCATCGTGTGAAATTCTGTGTCACGCTGCTTGGCGAGGCTCGCGAGAGTTCGGCGCAGGCTGTCAGGACGCTCGTGCGTGCAGATGACCACGCTGACCTCGACATCGGTGTCGAGCGCCGACTGCGGTGCCTCCGCGCCGTCGGTGTCGAGTTCGCCAGAAGCATGGAGGTGATCAACGATCGCACTTGGTCGGACCGAGTGATCATTCCGCACATCCCAGAAAGAGATGCTCCGGGGCAATCCGTGGTGGCGGGTCAGGCACCACAGTGTTTCATACCCTTCAACGTCAAAATCGGTCATCGGGAGCGAGGAAAGTTCGATCTCAACGACGCGGGCGGGTGCTCGAAGTTCGTCGCGTCGGAGGGTTCGCATCAGCCGGACCTTACTGTCTCGAGAGCAGAGTCACGTGACGGGAGTGGCAAGATACACCCTGGTCACAACGACCGTGGGCTGCGAGGACCTAAATATGGTGGACTCGACTTCTTGTCCCGGGCCCCGCTTGATCACATGAGTCCAAGATGCGCCATTGGCGAGGGGCACCGAAAATAGGTCGGCCAGCGCGCCACCCACAGTGACATGTACGAGGAACGTGCGCGCTGCCCCGGTGTGGTTGCGAAGACCCAACTCGACAGTCGTGCTCGTCACATCCTCGCTCGGACGAGGCAGCACCCAGGCCTCTACGAAGTGCTCCCTCGTGGTGGCCGAATTCGTATGCACGGACAGGACGAGCGCGGCGGCGCAGATCGCTCCGGCGCACAGCAGAAGGGCGACGCGGCGGAACGAGACCCACTTCGAACCGGGTGCCTCTCCTCCCATTTCCGGCGGCGCACTGACGACTTCCTGATCAGTTTCTGGGGTTCCTCGGTCGACGTTAGGGGTCGTCGAAGCGGTTTGGTAGAGAAATAACAAGATCTTGAGCAGGTTGATGGCGCCGATTTCCGAACCGATGCATACGAGCCAACTGGAACGGTTCAGACCGATGGGCGTCAGATTGAGCACGAGCCCACCGGCCACCGTCAGTGCGAGGCTGGCACCGATGATCCACACTTGACGCTCGACCGCACTGGCGCGATGCCGACGCGAATTGATGAGCGAAACTAACCCTGCTCCTGGAAGATAGAGCGTCAACGGCAGCCCGGCAATGACTCGCACCGTCGGAGTAGATAACGTGGCGACCGCAGCGATGCAGGCGGCGCTGACGCCGAGGAGAATCAGATCGGTCCAGGTGAGGCTCCGAATAGATCTCACTTGTAATATTCCGATCCGATGATTTCATAGATCGCGATTGTCCCGTCGTCGTACACCCGCGACACCCCGGGGATGTCGTTGAACTTTGTAATCGATCGCGCGGATAGTGGGACCGAATAGAAGCCTCTCCCGGTTTCGTTCTCGAAGTAGTAACCCGTTGCCGGTAGCTCTTCAGTGATCCGACGGTCGACCACGATGAACGAGACGCCTTTTTTCCTGGCGAGGCTCGCCTGCGCGCTCGAGTAGTGCAGCGGCAGAAAGAGACCGGCGATGCCCAGCACATCGGACTGATGGCCCAGGGTCGAGATGATGGACTCGGTGGAGAAGTCCGATGCCACGCCCTGGCCGGGGGGCACGAAGTCGGCGAACCACCGTGCGGCGTCCAGATTGTGGTGGTCTACGGAGCGTTCCCACGCGCTGACCTTGTAGGGTCCGGGCAGGCGTGCGTAGTACGGCGGCCAACCACCGGCGATGCCCCCGACTGCCAGGCACACCACGACCAAGGTGCTGGCTGGAGCGATGAGGACCCGTCCCCGTCCACCATCCAGGTGCCGTGGCCGGGATCGCCGCATTGTGCGATCGAGCAGCATAAACGAACAAACGAAGCTGACCGGTATCAGAGTGAAGGTCATTGCGCGGCTCGCTAACTCGCTACCGTCGGCGGCGAAAACCCGAATCACGAGTACATCGACGAGAGAAGCGCATGCGAGGGCGAGTCCCAAAGCCGCACCATTCGAGGCGAAGCGACGGGATTGCCCTACCTTCCAGACCCCTAACGGGGTTAGCACCACGAGGATGGCGAATCCGAGGTACTCGGCCACTCTGTCGAGCAGCGGCGGCTGTCGAGCCTGGGTGGGACTGAGCGCCCCCCCGTGCCAGCCGAAGAGGCTATCGAACACTGGCCGGAAGTAGGCGACCGTCAACGAGGCAAAGTCCAGATCCCAAATGGCGACGATCGATAGAACAGCGAGGAAGACCACGGGGAGACCTTTGCTGCGCACCGCCGCTGGCACGAATAGCTGCGCGATCACGAAGGCGAGCAATAGGGCGACAAGCGCGTAACTCGTCACGTGGTGGCACACGGCCGTGACGGCGCCGCATCCCACCGCGGCGGCACCCCAGCCCACGACAGCCGGACCTCGACTCTTCATCATCTTTACGGTGGCCAGCAACGACAGCAGGAGGAAGGGCAAGGCGATGTTCTGGTAGATGAAGTACGAGTCGAAAAACTGGTAGTGCGAGCCAGTTGCGTAGAGCACCACGGCTAGGGCTGCAACCCGGGGCCTATCGGAGACCTCCCGTATCAGAAAGTACAGAGCCATCGCGACCAAGACGTGGGCGACGCCCGCCACGATCAAGCCGGCCGTTGTAATTGACAGATGGGTGATCGACACGATGCTGGCTGTGACGATCTCTAGGCCCGGGTACTGGGGGCTTACGGGGAGGAACGTGTTGGCGTGAAAGAGATGGTGCGTGGCGAGAATCGACTGAGCGGTCTGGACATTGATGAATTCGTCACCGAAGCGGAATTGGTCCGGGCTGTAATACTGGTTGATCAGGAACGTAGTCACAGAGATGAGCATGGCGATCCCGGCGGCCTCCAGGGGGTAGGTCCGCTTGCGGAGGAGCAAGAACGCCGCCGGGCTGGCGTAGACCACCACCTGACCGACCCAGAACAAGTGACCGGCCCACGCACGGTCGTATCGAGCTCCGGCGAAAGCGATGGCGACGATGGCGGACCCCGCAGCCATGGTCAGTGCCAGCTCGGGCAGTCTGCCCAAGCCGCTCTTGTGTTCTCTGGCCAATCGAGTCCCAGGCGGTCCGGCGAGCGGATCGCGGACCGCTTCGCTCGGCTCCTGTCCCGCCATTAGGCCCGACGTCATGATGTCAAGGTACCCACGTCGCGGCCCTACGTGGGTGGGCGAGGGAGGTGCCAATCCTTGCGTCGGGGCGGATCAACAATGCGCCCACCGAGTGCGATCGTTGGCCCCCACCGCAACAATCTACCGGAGGCGACAATTGCGGCTCGGGGCGAGCTTCCGACTCTGTCGACCCTTACCGACCCGAGCCGCTGCAGCGCGAGACTGAACCGAACGCGTACCTGATGCAACCGCCGTCGCTGGCATTGAGCCCGAGGCACGTAGCCATAACCGGACAGCTCTCCAATGTCGACGAACGTAGATCCGGCAAGCGGCGATGACGCACCCCGTTCGTTCTCAGGATCCTGCAGGGAACTCGTCTCGCGTTTGTCTCGAAGCGAGGCACGCCCAACCTGGTGACAACGGTGGCCCCGGCCGTGAGATTATCTCCTGATGGCAAAAGGATTATATTCCCGATCTCGCCGATGGCAGTTGAAGCAACGTCCCACGTGCGAGGATGTCCGCGGTGCGAGGATCGTCGGACAGTACCAACCCGGTTATTCGTCTTCCGTCCGTCGCGTGACGTATCGACGACCGTCCTGACGAACGGAGACATGGCCCGGAAATGACGAGGCACGCTCATTCGCGTTCGGAGAGGTTCATCGCGTCGCCGCGGCGGATCCAAATAGCGATCGCTGGGACTCGTGCCGCCCTCACGGGACCACTTATCCGAAATGCGGCGTCGCTCTACGGGTCGACGGTAATAACGAGTTTCCTCGGATTCTTCTACTGGTTCATTGCGGCGAGGATGGTGCCCGCCCGCGCCGTCGGCATCGCGTCGGCGGTGCAGTCGGCGGCGCAGCTTCTCGCCACCTTCTGCGTCCTGGGCCTCAGCACGCTCATGATTAGCGAACTCTCTCGCGATCAGTCCCAGGCCCGGAGTTTCATGCTCACTGCGGCGATCCTGGTCGGTCTTGTCTCTGCGGTGGCGGCCGGAGTTGTCAGTTTCGTGGTTCACTCCTTTACGTCCACGGTAACGAGTGGTTTGGCCGGGCCGGTCGGGACACTGGTCTTCATTCTGCTCAGCGTCTTCACCACCATCCTGTTGGTACTTGACGACGCGTGCATCGGGCTGCTGCGCGGAGACCTCCAGCTCGTGCGCAATACCGTGTTCGCGGTCAGCAAGTTGCTGTTGCTGCCGCTCCTCGTCCTGGTCTGGGCGACTCGGTCCGGCACGGAGTTAGTTGTGGCCTGGCTAGGCGGACTGACGATTTCTCTCGTCACGCTGGTGTTCAAACTGGGGCAACTGACTCATGGCCAGACTTCCGGGCCGGACTTCCGGAGGCTTTTCGGGAAGCGTCGGCTGATGGTGGGCCACCACTGGCTCAACATCTCGCTCGCCGTACCTTGGTTCGCCCTACCCATTCTGGTGGCCACGCTCGTCAGTCCCGAAGCGAACGCGTCTTACACGGTCGCGATGCTCGTCGCCAACTTCGTGAACATCATCGCGATTCACCTCGCGACCGTCCTGTTTGCCCTGAAGCCGGGAGACGAATCGGCTCTGCGCCACGAGGTCAAGAAATCCATGCGGATCTGCCTGGTCCTAGCCCTGGTCTCCGCTCCTTTCTTCATTGTTTTCTCACACCTCATTCTCAGCATCTTTGGGCGTAGCTACGTCTCGGCTACGGCGGCCCTGGCAATCCTGGGCTTCACTACCTTTCCGATTGCCGTAAAAGCGCTGTTCGTGTCGATCTCGCGGGTGAGGGGTCGGATGGCCCAGGCCGGGATCAGTACTCTGATCGGGGCCTGTCTCGAAGTGGGTCTCGCAGCGCTGGGCGCCGTGAAGTATGGCTTAACCGGTGTGGCCGCAGGGTTTTTGGCGGCCCTGCTCCTCGAGGTAACTGTCTACGGCCCGGTGGTGTTCGGCGTCCTCCGTTCTCCACCCCCCAAACACCGAGGTACCCGATACCGGGCGACCACGACCCTTGAATAACTTCAAATGGGAGAACGACATTAAACCAAGAGAAGGCGCAGGGAGGAATCAAAGACTCTCTAAACGCGCTGAATTGCTCCATTTAGCGGTGAAATAAGTCGAGCCGTTGGCGGTACCGCCAACGCCAAGCAATCTCAACTTCGATTCAGCGACGACGAAGTGAACGCGTCTTGATCCACGGATTGAAACATAAGACGTGACGCGTGATCCAATAGCGCATCAACCGATTTCGCACCCTGTGCCTGAAGCGAATGGCGGACGGGTCGTGCCACGAGTCTGCCCAGTGGTGGACGGCATAGGCATCGGGGAACTGCTCGAAGCGCCTGTGCTTCTCGTACCACTGATACGGATAGAAGTAGCTCGATGCGAAGAGCGTCACCGGCTCTTTTCCGTCAGCGTCCCAAGCCCGTATGCACTGAGTGAGAAATCCTGGTCCAGATGAGAGCGCCGGATTGGCGTTGCCGTGCTTGCTCACTGAGTTGGGCAAGGAAATGATGAGCGTCTCGATGAACGGGTGCTCGGGAACAGCGCCCATTAGACCGGTGGCGACGCTCCACTCCAACTCGAAGCCTGCGAAGACCTGAACATTCCCGAGCAGAGGTTCAATGGAGCGAAGACACTCGAAGTCGGTATCGATGTAGACGCCTCCGTATAGCCAAAGCAGCTCAAATCGAAGGACGTCAGACTTGCCACTGAAGGTGTCCGCCTCGTCGAAGAGGGCCTGGTTTCTCAATGGCGGCAAGTTGTCGTCGCCCCACTCGCGCATCGTCCATCCCGGATGATGGTCAAGCCAGGTCTGACCGAATCGAACGAACTCGTCGGGCATCGGCCCGCCTAGCCATATGCGGTGAAACAGACGGGGAATGAGCTGAATTCCTTCGGCCGCTTCCTGGTTAGCAGTCATTCGGCCGTCCTCGCGGGCTCCCCGCTACACCTGAAGTGCCACCGATAACGCGTGACATGGTTCTCAAAGACTGGGCCGCTTTTTCTTGCAGTGCGGCCGTGCGCCAGGAGTTGGACATGCCCAAGCAATATATCTCCCGGAGTCCGTCGATAGGCTGTCTGGACTATCGTCGTTCTGGGCTAAAAACCCCCTCCAACAGGGGGTTTTGAACATTAGTTCGCTTCGCCGATCGTCCCAGTCACCCGGCGAAAGTGCCACGATCGCCGAGTCGAGAACTTCCCTCAACCCCGAAAACTGGACCGGTCCTTGTGCTTTTCCTCTAAGTTGACTCAATATTGTCGCTTCGGTGATGCAAGCGTGTTGTGACTCAATGAGACTGGTTTTTATGGACAAGGGCACCGGACGGCGAGTACTACGGCGGAGCACGAACGTGATCGTGGTGTGCTCTTTGATGTCATTAGTTGCATCGATCGCTTCGGCGGCGAATTCCGCTCCATCGCCATCGCGTCGAGGCGACCTTGCATCGAGAGCAACGAATCCATCTTCCGCTCTGCTCGCAATTTGGCGACTGCGTTCAGACGTCCTCGATCCTGCCCGTCTCATGGAGGCGACGATTTCAATCGACACAACCGGTGGCTCCACCTCCTCGACGGGTTCCTCTTCGCCGTCGACTCCGACGACCCCCTCCTCGCCTGCCCCCTCCTCGCCTGCCCCTTCTTTACCTGCAACTCCGACGACCACGACCACGACGACAACAACGACAACGACTACAGCCCCGAGCGGGCCGACGAATACCCCATTCCTTCAGGGCACCTACATGGGTGCGGCGGACCCGACCGGAGTTCATTCATTTGCGGAAGCGACGAGCTCCGACGTCACCGTTGCGTCCGATTACCTTCCCGCGAGCGGCGGATGGGCGGGAATGGACGACGCCAATGGCAGCATCAATTGGTTACTTGACGCATGGCAGAATACGGGATACACCCTCTCGTTGGGCGTTCCTATGATTCCGACGGACGCGTCGGGTCAACCCCAGGGAACCCTTGCTCTGGGTGCCACGGGCGCGTACAACAGTTACTTCATCACACTCGCCAGCTCGATGGTGGCCGCTGGTGAAGGAAATGCGTATCTTCGCCTCGGCTGGGAGTTCGACGGTAACTGGTACGCATGGCAGGCTCAGACGCCGACGGACGAAGCAAACTACGCGGCCTACTTTCAACAAATCGTGACCGCGATGCGTTCCGTGCCGGGAGCTGCATTCAAGTTCGTGTGGAATCCTGACGCCTCGGCATTTGTGCCGACAAGCTACTCGGTGGCTGCCGCCTATCCAGGTAGCGCCTATGTCAACGTCATCGGTCTGGACCTTTACGACAGGAGCTGGGTATCGCCGGCAACCCCAGAGAACTCGTGGACGAACGATTATCTACCCGAGTTAGTTGACGCTGAGGCCTTCGCCAAAGAAGAAAACGTGCCCATTGCGCTGTGCGAATGGGGTGCGCAATTTGGCTCTAACGGGCTAGGAGACGATCCGTACTACATCACCAGCATGGTCAACTGGATGTCCACTCCTAGCAACGATGTTGTCTACGAGAGCTACTTCAACGGCAACACGATTGCAGCAGGTGGAAGCGACGACAACAACCTAATTGGTGGAAGTTTTCCGAACAGCTTGTCTGCCTTCATTGCGGACTTGGGTTGACTCATTTGATTTCTTCGTGAGATCGGAATACGAGCGATGAGATGTGGGATACCCCGATTCTGATGGCGCCTACGGGTGGCCGCGGGCGATAGCGGCGTAGAGGTCTTCGTACGAGGCGACCATGGATCGTTCCGTGAGCCTCATCTTGGCCGCACACGCCAACCACCAGATGAGGCGTGTGACGGGAACCGAGCTGACGCTCTCGGATTGGGAGGCTGCTGCTGGCTCGCTTTAGGTGGTAATACGAGTTAATTCACCCAGGTGGCACCATCTCGCGGGCCGAGGAATCGAGCACAGACTGAATCTGATCTGAGGGGTTCGATGCGTTCGGTGGTCATGGTCTTTCGGGCTGAACTAATGAAGCGGCGAGCGTCGTGGCTCGCCCTCGCGTTGCTCGTCACGCTCATGGGCGGAACCGTGCTCGCCGGTGTCTCCAGTGCACAGCGAACGTCGTCCGCGTTTGCGCACTTCACCTCTAAGTACGGTTTCAACGCCGACGTCTATTCGATCGCTCGCTTGCCACGCAGTTACTTCAAGCCCACCGAAGTGACGTCCTTATCGGAGGGTCGGTACTACTTCAACGGCAACCTCACGGCGGGTGGAAGGGTTATCCCCGGCGCGGACGTGAACGTTGTGGGCCTGCCCTTTGGTCGTACCCCGCCGCGATTCAAGATGCTGTCGGGTCACTTACCCACGGGGCCTCGCGAGGCACTCATCGGCTTTTCTATGCAAGAACAGTTCGGGCTGAAGCTGGGTTCAACAGTTGAGGTGCCGTTCTACTCGCTCTCTCAACGAAGTGCGGTGCTGAACTCCAACTCCAATGGCCTTCTCGCTCCGGCGGGAAAACGGGTCGATTTCAAAGTCGTCGGAGTTGAGGCGAACGAGATCGACTTTCCGAGCGGAGGTGCGCTCTATACGGTGATTACGGGTCACGCCTTCGAAAACGGTCTCGGGCGAGACGTCGCTTCCATGATCGATACCCAAGTGCGCCTTCGCCGAGGCGAGAGGGATATGCCCGCCTTCCAGGTCTACGTCAATCACCACTCGTATCACGGACTCACGTTCGTTCAAGATGACGACACGTTGACGTCGTCGGTGGCCGCGTCGATTCAGCCCCAGGCCACAGGCTGGTGGCTTTTCGCACTCTTCGCGGCACTGGCGAGCCTCGCCCTAATCGGCCAGGCCCTGTTTCGCCAGAGCGTGGTCGAACAGGAGTCGTACCCCGCGCTGTCCGCCCTCGGCATGCGCCCGCGGGAATTGTTTCAACTCGGAATGGCGCGCGCCGGGCTCATTGGGCTCGCGGGCGCTCTAGGGGCGGCGGCGGCTGCCTTTGCTGTGTCTCCCTTGACGCCAGTGGGTGAAGCGCGTATCGCCGAGCCGAACCAAGGGTTTACTTTTAGTTTTCCTCTCCTCGCGTTCGGGGCACTTAGCGTCTTTGGCGTCGTGTTCCTGCTCGCAGTTATCCCCTCGTGGCGCGCCGCATCCATCGGCAGAGGCACCACAGATCGGGGCCAGCGAACTAGTCGAGCCAACTCGACCGTGACGCTCATCGCCAAGTCCGGGGCACCGCCGAGTGTGCTCGTGGGTGTCCGCAACGCGCTTGACCGCGGTCGCGGGCGCAACAGTGTCCCCGTGGCGACAGCCCTTCTCGGAGCAGTGATGGCCGTCGCGATCCTCGTTGCGACCACCGTCTTCGGCGCTAGCTTGAGGAACTTGGTCACCACGCCCCGGCTGTACGGACAGAACTGGCAGCTCGACTTGGGCGATCTCACGACTTCCCAACGCAATGCTGTGGTGGCGACGCTTGATCGCGATCCCGCAGTCAAGAGGATCACTTGGAGCTACGCGGGCAAGTTGGTAGAAGTGGGAAAGGTACCGGTCGAGAGCGTGCTCGAGCAGGTCGTCAAGGGGCCGATGGTGTTTTCTCTCGCGCAGGGCCGTTATCCGCTAGGAGACTCTCAGATCGCGCTGGGATCTTCGACCCTCGCTCAAGCGGGGCTCCACCTGGGCTCGAAGGTCCGCGTTTCAATCGTCGCGGGGAAGGGCGAGAAGGTCTCGCAGTTCTTCGACGTCGTCGGCGTCGTCGCACTGCCTTCGGAATACAGCAACGGCGGCATGGGTACGGGGGTGGTCGCGCCGTTTGGCGCCGTGAAGCGGGCGGTCTGTCCACCCGGCCCTCAGCAGGCGAGCTGCGACGTCGCACTTCAAAAGCGGATATCGGGCTGGAATGTGGCGGTGGGGGTCGTGCCCGGCGCCAGCGGTCGAGATGCCGTCAGGCGACTGGAACGTCAGTACGCACCGTACGTGAATGAACTCACGGTGCCGATCAATTTGGTCAACTTCGGACAAGCGGTGGACTTTCCACTTCTGCTTGGCCTTACTCTGGCCCTCTTTGGCGCCGCCACGTTGGCGCACGTCCTGATCGTGAGCGTGGTTCGAAGGCGACGCCAGGTCGCACTATTGAAGGTGCTCGGCTTCGTTCGTCGCCAGGTGTTGTTTTCGGTGTGTTGGCAGGCCATCACGATCGCTGCGGGTGGCATCGTTGTCGGCTTGCCCCTGGGCGTACTGATCGGGCGGTCTGTCTGGAAGATCTTCGCTTCGCACCTCGGCGCGGTGCCGGTATCGGTCGCGCCCGTGGGCGTCATAGTGCTGGTGTGCGGAGTGATCATCGTCGGTGGGGTAACGCTGGCATTGATCCCTGCCGCGCTGGCGCTTCGCGTTCGACCCTCGGAAGCGCTTCGCGAGGCGTGAGCAGAAGCCAGCCTGTCGAGACTGGTTCACTCTCTGGGAACCAGCCCATTTGGAGCGGGCGACGAGAATCGAACTCGCGTTCTCAGCTTGGGAAGCTGATGTTCTGCCGCTGAACTACGCCCGCGTACTACAAACTCCAACGAGTCTAGGTCTGCTCCGTTACGCCGGAATGAGCGCGAACGTCCACCCGACTCTTTGCGACCGCTTCCGCTGCCTGCAACACGGAGGTACCCCCGAGAGGTTGACGCGAGCACGTGGGGGCTTCGACCCAAGGCCATGACGGGCGATGGTACGTTCAGGGCGTGGCAATTCGGGTCATTCTGGCCGAGGACAACGCACTATTGCGCGAGGGCATCGCGCGCATGATAAGTGCCGAGATCGACTTTGAGCTGGCGGGGGTCGCCGCGGACTATCCCGAGCTGATTGAACTGATCAGTCGCTGCGAACCCGATGTCGTGATCACGGACATTCGTATGCCACCGACGGGAACCGACGAGGGAATTCGCGCCGCTAGTTGGGCACGAGAGAATTACCCGAAGGTGGGCGTGGTGGTGCTAAGCCAATACACCGCCCCTTCGTACGCGTTGGCGCTCCTCGAAGAAGGTTCGGCCGGACGCGCGTACCTGTTGAAGGAGCGCGTCGCCGGCGCGGATGAACTGTCTCGAGCGATCCGCGTTGTCGCCGACGGCGGATCGGTGATTGATCCGATGGTGGTTGATGAGCTCGTGAAGGCGCGATCCAAGCGACCCAAGACTGACCTGGACTGGTTGACTCCTCGCGAAACCGAGATCCTGAGCGAAATGGCGCAGGGCAAGTCCAACGGGGCTATCGCCAAGAGCCTGGGGGTCTCGGAGCGCGCAGTGGAGAAGCACTCCAATTCGATCTTCGCCAAGTTTGGGCTGTCCGAAGAACACGACCTCAATCGTCGGGTCAAGGCAGTTTTGGTCTATCTCGGCGAGGCGCCGGGAAGTTAACCTCACCCCCCTGCGAGAGCCACCTCACTCGTGGGGGGGTGGCGTGCGTGAAAGACTTAGTGCGTGATTGATGAAGCCCTCTCCGTCATCGTTGTCGATGATCAGGCCCCATTTCGGATGGCCGCGCGCGCCGTGATTCGCCGTTCGGAGGGCTTCGAACTCGTCGGGGAGGCCGAGAACGGTCTCTTGGCGGTGGACTTGGCGAATCAGGTGCACCCCGATGTCGTTTTGATGGATATCAATATGCCCGAGATGGGCGGGATCGAAGCGACGAAGCGCATCGTCGAAGAACTGCCCGACACGTTCGTGATTCTTTGCTCCACCTACGAGATCAATGACCTGCCGCCCGAGGCGAAGACCAGTGGGGCGCGGGCCTACGTCAATAAGGAGAAACTCGGCGCAAAGACCTTGCGCCGTCTCTGGGAGCAGCGCGGCGACGTGGGGTTCGCGAGCTAACTGCTCAGCGGCAGGGATCCGCGAATCGCGGTGCCATGTCCCACCTCGGACTCCCAGCGGACCGCACCACCGATCGCGCCCAGGCGGTCCATCATGTTGATGTAGCCATGACCGCGTTGGGCGGTGCGCACGTCGAAGCCCGGCCCGTCGTCGCGTACCTCGAAGAGAAGGCTGCCCGACTCCTCCCACACCCGCACCACCACGTGCGCCGACGCCGCGTACTTGCCCGCATTTTGCAGCGCTTCGAGACAGCAGAAGTAGACCGCCGCCTCGATGTCGCCGCCGTAACGACCGATGTCGGTGGTGATCAGTTCGATGTCGAGGGGAGAACGGTTCGCCACGGCGCGCAGCGCTTCGCCCAGGCCGCTGTCGACGAGCAGCGGTGGGTAGATGCCGTGGGCGAGTTCGCGCAGTTCCTGGATCGTCTCTTGAACCGCGAGACCCAATTCGTCGAGCATTTCTGAGGCCGCGGCGGGGTCTTCGCCCAGGACGTCTTTGGTGAGTCGCAGGTTGACCGCGAGTGCGACGAGGTGCTGCTGGGCTCCGTCGTGGAGGTTTCGCTCGACGCGACGACGCTCGGCGTCGCCACTCGCCACGACGCGCGCACGCGAGGCGCGCAGTTCATCGGCCTGCCGTCGCAGTTCGTCGAGTGTGGTCTGGAGAGCGGTGTCGAGCTGAGCGTTGTGCAGGGCGAGGCCGACTTGACGCGCGAGATCCGCGAGAACCCGGTCATCCTCCTCGCGGAAGGCGACGGCACCCGGTGCGCGCGACACGACGATGATGCCGAGCAGTTCCCCGGCGTGACTGATCGGGGCCACTCGCAGGAGTCCGGCGGCACTGGTCGTGGCAATCGACGGCAGCCACACTGACGCCCAGGCGTTACCGGACACGCCGGCGCGCGAGATGACCGTGCGCTCCTCCCGTGAGATCTGAATCGATCTCGTGGGTCGGTCAGGAACCGATACCGCCAGGTCGAGGACCTCGCCGTTGCCGGTGAAAATCTCGGCGGAGGTGAGGGTGAGGGTCTTGCGCAAGGACTCGACGAGTTGCAACAGCAGTTCGTCCATGGGGATCGCCCGGGTCATGCGACTGCCGAAACTGCGCACTACCTCGTCGGGTGCTTCGCGCGAACCGTACGTGAAGCTCGTGGCGATACGCGTAAAGCGTGCCCGCAGCGCGAGTTGGGCGATCGCCGCCGCCGCCGCGGCGGCCATGGCCCACCACAGTAAGTCGCGGCCCGAGCGATTGGCCGGGGCCTTGTCGAATCCCCGTACCGCGAGCAGGTAGGCGCCGGCCACGATGGCTACGGTGCCCAGCGTCGTAAGCAGGTGGACCAAGACCCGATCGGCGTGCTCGGCGATGCGCGATGACCCCGCCGCGAGGCCCAGCGGGATAAAGCAGGTGAGCGCCAGCAACGCGGGTGCGACGTCGAGGGGCCAGTCGACCAGCGAGTGAAGGGTCAGGACAATCACGCCCAGCGTGAGGGTCAACGTCGCTCCAACGGTGATGGTCTGGACACGTTGTCGACCACGTGCCGAAGCGACGACGTACCGAGCGCGCGCGGCGGGGAACGTGGTGGCGAGGGCGAGGACCCAACCGATTGTGAGTGGCCACGGCGAGAGGGTCCGTGAGCCCGTGAGATACACCACGCAGAGCGCCACCGCCACCGTGTACCAGGTGATCGCGGCGAACTGGCGAGAGCGATCAATGAGTGTCCCGTCGCTCAGAGCGAGCACGAGGTGCACGACCACCGCCATGGACAACAGCGCGGCGACTTCGGCCAGCTTTCGCCAACTGGTGTCTACGCCGAGACCATGACGGTCGCCGAGGCGCATGGCGAGAATGGCCACGCCGCCCCCGAGGGCGACCAGTGAACACAACAGCGCGATCCCGGGGTCGCGCGATATCCCACTGAGGGCGGCGATCGACCAACACAGAACCGCGGCGCCGGCGATGACCCAGAAGACCAGGCGACCGGCGTGTGGCGCGTCAACGAGGGCCACGAGTACCGCGGCCAGCGACAGAACGACAAACAGCCCCGTCGCGAGGCGACGTTGTCCGGTTGTCGCCGTGACGTTCGCCGTCGGAGTAGATGTCACGCTGAGCGCGTCTTTGGTACTCAGAACGTGCCGATCACCGTGACGGTCTCGGTCATGCTGTCGTCGCCGTCGGCCAGTATCCGTCCGTCGCGCATGCGCAAGACCGTGTCGGCGGCGGTCGCGACGTGGGCGTCGTGGGTGACCAGGATGATCGTCTGACCTTGGGCGTGAAGTCGACTGAGCAGTTCGATGACCTCTTGGCCGCCCACCGAGTCGAGGGCACCGGTCGGTTCGTCGGCGAGCAGCAGCGTGGGCTCGTTGGCCAGGGCGCGGGCGATGGCCAGTCGTTGGCGTTGACCACCGGAGAGCACGCCGGGCATCTCGGAGGCCTTGTCGCCGATGCCGAGCAAGTCGAGCAGGTCGCGCGCCCGTGACTCGGCGGCCTTGCGGTTGCGTCCGGCGATGATCGCGGGCAACGCCACGTTCTCGAGCACGCTCATGCCCTCGAGAAGATTGAAGAACTGAAAGACGATCCCGATGTGCTTGCGTCGAATGAGGGCGTGGCTGTCCTCGTTGCCCTCCGACATGGACTCACCGGCGACGACGATGGTTCCCTCGTCGGCGTCCTCGAGCCCCGCGATGAGGTTGAGGAGGGTCGACTTGCCACAGCCCGAGGGACCCATCAACGCGACGAACGATCCTCGTTCGACCGTGAGGTCTACTCCGCGCAACGCGCGCACCGGCGCGAGCTCGGCCTCGAAGGTCTTGCGGACCCCTCGCACCACGAGGGCAGGCTCGCCGAGTTCCTCGACGCTCAGGTCGATTTCGATGGACGTCATAGTGATTCTCCTTCTAATGCGCCGGTGAGGCGTGGTTCAACAGCGGGCTGTATCGGCAAGGATCTTGAAGGACACGACCGGCGTGTCGCGGCCTTTGACGAGTTGGGCGTCGAGCTCGATTGTCGCCACGTCCAAGGTCAGGGCGAGCTTGGTCGGCTCGGAGAGAACGGTCTCACCGGCCGAGGCCAACTGCTGGAGGCGTTGGGTGAGATTGACCGTGTCACCGACGAGCGTGTACTCCAAGCGCTCTTCCGAACCGAGCAGGGCGGCCGCCACCTCGCCAGTGGACACACCGATACCGAGTCCGAAGACGGGCAGGTCTTCAACGACCCAGCGTTCGTTGATCTCGGCCTGTAGCGCGTGCATGCTGGCGGCGGCCAGTACCGCTCGATCGGCGTGGTCCTCACTGGGCACGGGTGCCCCAAAGACCGCCATCACCGCGTCACCGACGAACTGCATCACCGTTCCTCCCTGCCCAATAATGGCGCGATTCATCGCGGCGCGGTGGGTGTTTAGTTGGGCGGCGAGCTCACTCGGGTCGGCGTGTTCGGCGATCGTGGAGTACGAGCGAATGTCACTCATGATCACGGTGCAGTCCAGGCGTTCGGTCTCGCCGATGCGCCGGCCTTCGTGGCGCAGTTTCTCGGCGATACCTCCCGGCAGGAGACGCGAGAGCGTTTCGCCCTGCTCTTCGCGGTCGACGATCGACTGGTGCAGGTTGCGCAGCCGATCGAGCGCGCCCTGATGTCCGGCGCTCACCTCCTGGGCGAGTTTGAGGAAGAGAGCTTGGACCTGGGCGTCGACCGCCTCCGGAGTGGTGCGCCGCGCCACGGCGATCGCCTTGATGGGCTTTCCTTCGGCGACGAAGGCCAGCAGCGCTTCGTCCGAAGCCGAGAGTTCGCTATTGGACGTGACCGGGCGCATGAGAGCCTCGACGATGGTGGGGTCAAGAGCCGTGCCGCCGGTGGCGACCATGCGGATGGCTTCGATCAACTGGTTGCCCTGGGCGAGGTGGTCCTTGAGCAGATAGCCGTAGCCGGCCGAGCCTTCGGCGAGCAGGGCGACGGCGTACTCGGGGTCGTCGTACTGGCTCAAGACCACGATGCCGGTGCCGGGGTGGCGCTTGCGCACTTCCTTGGCGGCTTCGATGCCCTCGCGGTTGAACGATGGCGGCATGCGAATGTCGGTCACGAGCACATTGGGGGCACAAGCGCTCGCCCCTTCGACGGTCTCGTCGTAGTCCGAGGCGACGCCCACGATCTTGAGGTCGGCTTGACGATCGATGAGCGCCCGCACGCCTTCGCGCACGAGCAGGTTGTCGTCGGCGAGAAAGACCGTGATGACGGAGTCACGCTCGAGGGCTGGATCGCTCACGATGGAGAGTTTCGCTCGGGCGTCTGACTGCCACCAGGGGGCGACCCACCATATGGGTAGGGGTGATAGGCCCACCTCGCGAGGTTGCGTCACCACTATTTACCTCGACGCCTACGACCGGCACGCTGGGCCTATGAGATACCTAAGTTCCGTTACCACCCTGTCCTGGATCCCCTCAGAAGCCGTTCAAGGCTCGACGAGGCTGGCTTTTGACGCCGGCATGACCCACTACGACCAAGCGCCACCCGACGAGATCGAAGATCTCGACGCGTTGCGCCAAGACGACCGCTTCCGATTCGCCAATCGACTGTCGGCCTCGATCCAGGTGAACTCCAAGGGCGAGATCACCGGGGCGAGCTACACCGGCGGCGGAATGATCGGTAGCACGCGGGTGAAGCTCGGACCGGTGAGTCACGTCTTCGACGCGGTTGCACTGCCGGACATCAAACAAAAGCCCGTCTACGGCCCCGGGTGGGTGCGCTTCACCCAGACTGCGGGGGGTCGCACGGGGATGCCCGCGCCGCGGCGCGTGCGCCGCGCCCCTTTTGTTCAATGGAATGGTCCGCTCGCTTGGACGACGCTCTCGCTCACCATGTACGCGAACGGTGAGTCCAAGGGAGTGCTCGTAGGAGCCAGTCGCTTTCCGCGTCACTGGGTCTACGACGCCGACAATCGCCTGAGCGCCAAGTCGGGCCTCATCGACTTCACCGACTGGTACCGCAAGGCCTTCGGCAAGCAGACGCCCTGGGGCAGCTCAAGACTCCGACGCGTTCGTGACCACCGTCGAATCAGCCCTGGAGAGAAACCTCTCGCACAAACTCATGGCCGGTGCCGCCAAACCTAAGATCAAAAAAGTGAAGCCCGGCACAGTATTGGTGGCTCAAGGAACGCAGGGTTCCGACGTCTTCTTGATTCTCGATGGCGTGCTGCGCGTCGAAGTGAACGGCGAACGCATCGCGGAGTACGGTCCGGGCGCGATGTTGGGCGAACGCGCCCACCTAGAAGGAGGGTCGCGCACCTCGACGTTGGTGGCCGTCACCGAGTGCCGGGTGGCCTCGGTGCCCGCGGCCTCGCTCGATCGCAGTTCGCTCCAGGAGCTCTCCAGCGGCCACCGGCGAGAAGACTCGAACGTCGGTTAAGGGTGAGGGTTCACTTCCTCGGAGTTCGAGGTTCGACGCCCGCTCCCGGTGCTGAGTTTCTTCGCTACGGCGGCCATACATCGTGCGTGGTGCTGGCCCACGACGGAAAGAGACCTTCTCTCATCCTGGATGCGGGCACCGGCATTCGTCGGCTGCCCGAGTTGCTGGATGGCGAGGCCTTTTTGGGATCGCTGCTGATGACGCACCTGCACTGGGACCACGTTCACGGGCTGCCCTTTTGCACCGCGACCGACCGCGTCGACGCCAGGACAACCCTATTCATCCCCGATCAGGGCGACGGTTCGGATCCGCTGGAGCTCCTCGCGCGCGGCATGTCGCCACCGCACTTTCCCGTTCGCCCCGATGAGTTGCGCGGCGAGTGGTCATTTCGCGGTCTCGTCTCTGGCGACTACGACCTCGAGGGCTTTCACGTTCGCGTTGAAGAGGTGCCGCACAAGGGTGGGCGCACTTTCGGCTTTCGAGTGAGCGACGACAGGTCGTGCGCCACGTACATGCCGGATCACTGCCCGACGGTCCTTGGCGATGGCCCCGATGGGCTCGGGGAGTATCACCCCGCCGCACTCTCGCTCTGTGAGGGCAGCGACGTTCTGATCCACGATGCGCAACTCGTGCACGAAGAGTTGGCGGCCGAGGGTTACTTTGGCCACGCCGCGGCGGAGTACGCGGTCGCTCTCGCGCAGCGCACCGACGTGGCGCGCGTCGCCCTCTTTCACCACAAGCCCGATCGCAGCGACGAGGACATTGACTCGATCGTGCGTCGCTTCGCGTCATCGCGCGGCGTCATGGGCGCCACACAGTCGACGATCCTGGAGCTCTAGTGACCACGGGATCGCTCGACGCGGTCGTCGTCGGATCGGGCCCCAATGGGCTGGCCGCCGCCCTCGCGCTCGCTCGGGCGGGACTGTCCGTCGAGATCGTCGAAGCGGCGTCCACGCCGGGGGGAGGGTGTCGGACCGAAGAACTGACACTGCCGGGCTTTTCGCACGACGTTTGTTCGACCGTCCAGTCGATGGTGGGTCTCTCGCCGTTCTTCCGTGAGTTCTCCGATGTGACGAGGGCGGTCACGATGCTCGCACCCGAGGTGGCGCTGGCCCACCCACTCGACAACGGAGATGCGGCCTTCGTGTCCACCTCGCTCGACGAGACCGCCGAGGGCCTGGGCGAGGATGGTGCCGCATATCGCAGGTTGATGCGGCCGCTCGTAGAAGATGCCCCACGCCTCGCGTCTGCCGTACTGTCGCCGCTGCGCACGGCTCCGTCGAACCCCCTCACGATGGCGCACTTTGCGCGCAACGGCCTTCCCTCGGCGCGTCACCTGGCGAAGAGATTTTCCACCCCTGAGGGCCGAGGTCTCGTGGCGGGGGTCTGTGCGCACTCCATGTTGCCGCTCGATGCGCCGGTGACAGCCGCCTTCGGGATCTTTCTGGCGGTCACCGCCCAGGTCGGTGGCTGGCCGGTGATTGAAGGCGGAAGCGGCCAACTCGTGGCGGCCTTCGTTGACGCGCTCACGAAAGAGGGTGTCGTGATTCGCCTCGATCGGCCCGTGCGTTCAATGAACGATGTCCCGAGCGCTCGCGCCACCGTCTTCGATACATCGGTCCCCGGACTCCTCGACATCGCGGGGGATCGCCTCTCGTCGCGGTACAAGGCTTCGGTCGCGCACTTCAAACGTGGTCCCGGTGTCTTTAAGGTCGACTGGGCACTCTCGGGGCCTGTGCCCTGGCGCGCGGAGGTTGCTCGGCGCGCGGGCACTGTGCACGTCGGTGGAACCTTTGAGGAGATCGCGGGGTCCGAAGAAGACGTGGCGCGCGGACGTCACTCCGAGACTCCGTACTGTCTCGCGGTCCAGGCGAGTGTCGCCGACGCCACGCGCGCACCCGCGGGACAGCACACTCTGTGGGCGTACTGTCACGTGCCCAACGGCTCAGATGTCGACATGACCGAGCGAATCGAAAGCCAGATCGAACGCTTTGCTCCGGGCTTTCGCGATCTCATTCTCGCAAAGGTGTCGACCTCCACGGCCGACGGCGAGCGTCATAACGCCAACTACCTCGGCGGGGATATCTCCGGCGGCGCGGGCACGCTGCGCCAGACGATCTTTCGACCCGCCGTGAGCTGGAACGAGTACCGCACGGGCACGGCGGGTATTTATCTGTGCTCCGCGTCGACACCGCCGGGCGGCGGCGTGCACGGCATGTGCGGGTGGGGAGCCGCGCGCGCCGTCTTGAGTGATCTTCACGGTCGTGGCTAGCGCACGAAGGACTCGAGTCTCGAGCGTTCTGTCGTGCTGAACGCGGCGCGTCCGGCCTGGTTTCGCTTCACCAGCGGACTCGCGAGCGAGCGTACGTCACTCATCGCGCTGGCCCTCGTGATCGGCGTGCTCGGCGGAGTCGGCATGGCCTCACTCGCAGGAGCTCGCGCCACCGACGACTCGTACACGACGCTGCTCGCTCGCTCGGACCCTTCGGCATTGAGCCTCCAAATCGGCTCGACGATCTCAACCAAGAAGTTTTCCAAGATTCCCGGGGTTACCCACGTCGGCGTGGCGGATGAGACGTTCTACGATGCCCCACTTACATCCAAGGGAACGCCAGACTTCGGATCGGGAAACGTCGTACCCGAGGCCGGTCTCGACGGCGAGTTTTTTACTCAGGACCGGGTCAGCGTCGTCCAAGGACGCCTCGCCGATCCTTCCCGGGCGAATGAGTTCATGGCCACGGCCCTCGGTGAACGCCTCATGGGATGGCACCTCGGGAGCGTCGTCAAAATGGGTGTCTATACGTTGCAGCAGACGGGTTCCAAGGGATTCGGGACGACCGCGGTCCCTCCCCGCAAGATCATTTACGAGCGCCTCGTGGGCACGATCGTCTTTGACAGCGGCGTCGTTCAAGACTCCGTTGATCAGTTGCCCACGTACTACGTTCTTACACCCGCCGCGGCCAAGGGCTTCACGTCGGGTTACCAGTACGAGGAGTACTACTTTGCCTTACGCGCCTCGGCCAACGAGTCCGCCGTCGCGCGCGACATCGTCCGCACGCTTCCCACGGACCAGCCGTACACCTTCAGCCGTCTTTCGGTGAACGAAGGCGAGGTCAATCGCAGCGTGCGACCCGTGGCGTTGGCCCTGGGAGTCTTCGGAGCCTTGGCTTTTCTCGCCGCGCTGTTGGTCGGCCTTCAAATGATTGTGCGTCGCCTCACCGCCCAGCGACAAGACCAAGAGGTGGTGCGGGCGTTAGGCGCCAGTCGCCTGGCACTCGTGTTCGACGCGACTCTGGCCCCGGTGCTCGGCGCCCTGGCGGGGGTGGTCCTCGCACTTCTGATCGCCACGGGCCTGTCGTCGCTCACGTTGCTGGGTCCCGTGGGTCCGCTGCTGCACGAAGGAACCAATTTTGATGCGCCGATCTTGTTGGGTTCGGCTGTGGTGCTACTTGTGGTGCTCGCCGCGTCGAGCGCGGTAGTGGCGATGCGACTGGCGCCCGGGCGCAAGGGCCCCCTCAGTACCCGCGGCGGATCTCATGTGACGCGACTGGTGACCCGAGCGGGGTTGCCTGCCTCGGCGGTGACGGGGGTCGGCTTTGCCTTCGAATCCGGGTCCGGGCGGCGCTCGGTCCCGGCGCGGTCCGTCCTGGTCGGTATCGTCGTGGCCGTCACGTTGCTGACGAGCACGTTGACCTTCGCGGGCGGACTGTCGGCATTGATCTCGCATCCCGCGTTGTACGGATGGAACTGGAACTACGCCCTCGCCTCGGGCAACGAAGTGCCGTCCAAGAGCCTGGCGGTTCTGGAGCACTACTCGCACGAGGTTGCGTGGTCCGCCGTGAACTTTGCGGACGTGCAAATTGACGGCGTGAGCGAACCCGTACTGATCACCTCCGCGAACCCCGCCGTGGGGCCGCCTCTGCTCTCCGGTCACGAAGTGAGAGCGGCGAACCAGGTTGTCTTAGGTCCCGCAACGATGTCGGCGCTGCACAAACGCGTGGGCCAGAGCGTGGTGATTAGCTATGGCGCAAAGCGAGACTTCCCGGCCTTCCTGCCACCAACCCGGGCGACGATCGTGGGAACGGCCACGCTCCCGGCGGCCGGTCAGTCCGGGACGTTTCACCCCTCGATGGGCGTCGGGGGCATCCTCGACGGGAGCGCGGAGCCCCCGGCATTGCGCAAGGCGATTCGCAAGCTGCAACTTCTCGGTGGCAACGACATGTACTTCGTTCGATTTCGCCCCGGTGTGACGCACCAGGAGGGGCTCGCCATCGTGACCAAAGCCGCACGGGCCGGCGACGCCCAGTTCGCGGCGGTGCCCAATAATGCGGGTGCGGGCGACACTGTCTCGGTCCTGAACGTCCAGTATCCGGCGGAGATCATCAACTATCGCTCGATGGGCAGCACGCCGTTGTGGTTGGCTCTGGCCTTCGCGATCGGGATGACCATTGCCTTCGGTCTCACCATCACCTCGTCGGTTCGACTGCGCCGACGCGACCTGGCCCTACTCAAAACTCTCGGCTTTACCCGGCGCCAGATGCGCGCGTCCGTTGCCTGGCAGGCGAGCGCCTCTGTCGCTACGGGGGTCATCGTGGGCATTCCACTGGGCATCCTGCTCGGTCGAGAACTCTGGACCCTGTTTGCGAAGGAGATCTACGCCGTGCCGTTCGCGGCGATACCCACACTCTCGCTCGTCGTCTTAGGAGTGGGTGCCCTCGTTCTCGCCAACCTCGTCGCGCTGGTCCCCCAGTACTTTGCCGCGCGAACCCCCGCGGCCATCGCTCTTCGAGCCGAGTAAGTACCGTCGCGCGTCGCGACCTTCGTGGCACCGCCGCGCGATCGCGACGCGTGCTACCGCGTTACTCCGAGCGGAACGTCAAGCCCGGTGACGTGCGAGCAGCGCTGCGACCGGGCCAAGTGGCGGTGAGGATGGCGATCACGATTGTGCCGACCCCGACCAGCGTCAGGGCACCGACGGGCACCGTGGGATAGGGCACGGCGTTGATGTCGCGTGCGAAGAGCGTCCAGAGCTCTCGACCGAGCAGGATGCCGAGTGGAATGCCCACCAGCACACCCACCACCGCGTCAACGCTCGCCTGGTAGACGATCGCCGAGGCTGCGGTTCGTCTGGTGAGGCCCAGCGTCTTTAATATCGCCAGGTCTCGGCGCCGACGACGTACCGAGGTGATCAACGTGACGGCCAGTGCGCCCACCGCGCCGGCCGCGAGTGCCGCGGCGAGCAGCACCGGCGTCGTTCCGATAGAGCGGTAGTCGACGATCTGAGCCGGGCGCTGGACGGAGAGGACGGTGACGTAGTTGCCGGTCCCGTTGGGGTCATGAGCGAATGTCGCGTTCGCTACGGCCGCGACGTGCTCAAGGTTGGCTCGTCCCGCACTCGCACTGACGCCCGCGCGAAGCCGAACGAAGACGACCGCGGGGCCGTTCAGATTGGGGTCCTTGCTCGAAATGGCCTGCACGAAGCTCTTGGGCTCCACACCGAGCGGCAGGAGTGCGCCTGTTCCCATCGAGGTGTGATCGGCGACCGACGTGGAGTAGCCCACGGCCGGGAACGTGGCCGTGCCCACGATGGTGAGGGTGGTGGGAGGGACGTAGACGGGTGCGTCCTTGGGCGAGCCGTACGAGACGCTGACGGTCTGACCGATGTGGCGGTGTAGCACAGCCATTGTCTGGTCGCCGAGCACGATCTGAGAGTTCGTATCCAGACCGTGTCCGGTGAGGATGGGGGGCATGACCTTGGCCTGGGGCGAGGCGATGAGCACCGGCACGGACTGTCCGTCAATAGAGACGTCGGTGTAGTCCGCGCCGCTCCAGGCGGCGACATCGCGGTCGTGATTGAGACGAGCGATGGCACTGGGGGGAACATCGTTGGTGGGGTTCAGCGCGTAGCTCCAGTTCCAGCCGTAGAGGGCCGGTCGCGAGACCAGCGTGTTGAGCCCGCTCGCGAAGGTCAGCGTCGTGGCCATGAGCGCCACCGCGAGAATTGAGCCGAAGAGCACCGAGCGAACCGGGACGTCGTCGCTTCCCCCACGAGGCTCGAGCGCGAAGTGCGCTCCCAGTGTGGCCGCTGTTGGAAGCGAGAGCGAGCGTATGCGCCGCACCACCACAGAGGGAGTTCGCCTCGAGTTGACGCCGCGGTCTCGGTGCGCGGCGCTAAGGAACGCGCTCGCGACCGAGAACCCCACAAGCACGAAAAGTAAGACGAGGACACCCCCCAGCAGCACCGTCGCGTCGAAGGAAATGCCGCGATCGGGATAGACGGGTCGCACCGGTCCCAGGGGCGCCAGGGGTGAGAGCGCGAGCGCCACCACGAGGGCGAGCAGGACTCCGGCAGCGACGCTCGCGACGACTCCCATCAGAGTCTCCAGCAGCAACTCGCGAGGACCGGCGCCGATCGCGCGCAGCGTGCGTCGATCGATGACGTCCCGGCGAACCAGGCGAGAGATTGCCTGCATCGAGAGCAGAAGACAGACGAGGGCCGCGATCACGCCGAAGGCCCCCAGAGCCACCGACTCGGGCTTGAGCGCCAGTTCGACGGTGGAGAGGACGTGCGACGTGACGTGAAACTCATACGTGAAGCCCACGGGTACCAGTGCGGAGAGTTCATGTTCAATGCGCCCGAGATGGGCGTCGCCGTGGCGCAGTTGAATTTCGTACTCCACGGGAAGTGACCACGAGGGGTCAATCGCCGCCGCCTTCTTCACGAGAGTAGGAGAGAGGAACACGAAGCCGTACGCGCGGTCCACGTCGTCCTGGACGATCTCGCTACTTTGCGCGACGATCCCCACGACGTGGGCGTCAACGGTAAAGCGAGGCTTGACCTTGGCCGTGCCGAATCCGGGAAGCGTCGCTTGGACGGGTGCGTAGAAGCCGATCGGCACAACCGAGCCCAGTCGCACGCCCCAGATTCGTTCCACGCCCTGTGTGATCACGATCTGATTGATGTGAGAGGGGTTGGCGCGATGTCCCGCGAGCACCGCCAGTCGATCCTGTTGCGTGAGATCGCCGTCGGTGCTGCCGGCAACCACCGCCAAGTTCACGGTGCCCAGACGTGGAGCACCCTTGTCATTGAGGAGTACGGCGGCACCGGCGTTCAGCGTGCGAACGCGCGCGACATCAGCCAGATGCGCAATCCTTGCGGTGATCGGTGCCCCCGGGCGTCCGATCTGGTTGTAGACGGCCATGCTCAAGGTCGAGGGGTTGGTGCTCGCAAGAAAGGTCGGGTAGGACGACTGGGTTCGCCGCGCGCCCGCCAGTGAACCCATCGCCAGCCCGCCGGTGAGCCCGATCAGCAGGATCACGCTGAGGTAGGCACCCCGTCGGCGCGATAGCGTGCCGCGGAACCGGTACCACGCGACGTTCCACGCTCGGCTCGTCACCAGGCCACGTCCCTTCGCTGGGTCCATGAGGTCACTCGTCGCGCAGGACCAGAGCCGTGGGTGTGCGTGCGGCCATGCGTCCCGGAACGGACGCGACCACGTTGGCCAGCAGGAGTGAGCCGATCGCGATGAGAGCGATCACAAAGCCGGGCACGCTCGCCACGGGTACGGCGTCTATCTCGTTGGCGAAGAGAATCCAGAGGGTTCGGCCGATCACGATGCCGATCGGAATCCCCACGAGGAGTCCGAGGCCCACCGCGACACTGGACTGCCAGGCGACCGCGGAGGCGAGTTGGCGTCCGACGAAACCCAGACTCTTCAAGAGTGCCAGCTCGCGGCGGCGACGCCGCACCGAGGCGAGAAGCGTCAATCCGAGCGCGACGACCGCGCCCAGGGCGAGCCCCCCTCCAAGAATGGCGGGGGTCGTACCCATCGATCGGTAGTTCGCGATCTCGGCCGGGCGCAGATGCTCAACAAGCCCCCCGGAGGAGCCAGGATCACCGTGCACACGATTGATCTCTTGACGGATGACGAGAAAACTGGCGAGAGCCTTCGTCGTATTGGCGCCCGGACGCAGTCGGATGAGGACGGCGTTGGGTCCGGGAATCGAACTCTGCTGGGTGTTCAACAACCTGGTCGGAAAATCACTCGTGGCGACGAGCGCGCCCGTGCCCATTTCGATTCCCTTGGAGACGGGCGTCATCGTCGCTGTCCCGACGATCGTCAGTGTCGTGGGTTTCGTCGATCCGTTAGAAAAGACGACGGTTTGCCCCACGCGCTTGTGCAGCTCGGCGAGCGTGGACTTGCCCAGGACGACTTCAGTTGACGACTCGAGGCCGTGCCCGGAGGTAAGAGGCGGTGCGACGAGAGAGTTGGGTTGCTCGACCATCATCGGTACCGGCGTACCGTCCAGCTCGCCGGTGGCGAAGTTCGCGCCCGACCACGCGGCTACGTAGGGATCATGATCGAACAAGGTCGTAACTTGAGGTAGGGGCATATCCTCGTCGCCCGCGAACCCCGAGAGCAAGGCGTAGTTCCAGTTCCACCCATAGAGCGACGGGTGCGAGACGAGATTGTTGAGACTGGCGCCGAAGGTGACGGTAGCGACGAGCACGACGATGGCGAGGATGGCTCCCAAGATGGCCGACCTGACGGGCGCCGCATCTGATCCTCGCCCCGACTTCAGCGCAAAGCGCAGTCCCGTGGCCATCGACAGGGGCAGGGCCGAGGCTTCCACGACGCGCGTCACCCACGAACTGGTTTCGCTACTCGCCCGACTCGCTCGCCGTCGAAGTTCACGTCGAGCCACGACGAGTGCAGTGGCGACCAGCCCGAGAACCAGCGCCAAGAAGCCAAACCCCAGGACGGTCCAGTCAAAGGAGACCCCGGGGTATGGATAGACCGGTCGCACCGGCCCGAGCGGCGCGAGTGGGGAGAGGGAGATCGCAAGCGCCACGGCCAGCAGTGCCCCCGTGACGACGGCGAGCAGCGGTCCAAAGAGTTGACTCGCGAGTGTCATGGACAGATCAGCCCCCAGCGCGCGCACGGTGCGCGCCTCGCTCGCCCCGGTCCTCACCATCCGCCCGATCATTTGGGCAGCGATTAGCAACGCCGCGACGCCCGCGATGCCGCCAAAAACCCCCAGGGCAATGGCTTCGGGTTTGATCTCTTGTTGAGCCTTGGCCACGACCTGCGCCGGGCTACTGCCTTGACCAACGCCCAGGCGCGAGAGCGGATCGATCTTGTCAATCTCTTCGTGGACTCGCGCCACGTTCTTGGCTCCACCGCGCACCTGGATCGCCGTGCCTGAGTAGTAGGCACAGCAGTTCTCTAACCGATCGGTCAACTTCGGTGACAGAAAGACGACGCCGGAACCCAACTGGTCGATCTCGTCCTGGACCACGGAACTGTTGAAGACCACTACGCCCACGATGGTGACCTTGGGAAAGAGATAGGGCGGGCCGTTATACGAACTGGAGTTGTCCTCGGCGTCGCTGTAGAAGGGAATGGCAATCACCGAACCCACGTGCACGCCGATCTCGGAGGCCGCCTGCTGATTGATCACGGCCTCGTCCGGGTGGTTCGCGCGAAAGAGGTGACCCGACACGAGCGTGACGCGGTCCAATGTCAAGTTCTCCGAACCGCCGACGATTGTCGGTGGCGTTTCGCCAGCGGTGAAGTGTGGGTGAACACCTTTGATCCCACTGAGGTTCACGTTGCCGTCGAATCCGACTTGTACGGCGGTGCGCTCCACGTCGGGCAGGCGGGCGATCTTGGCGTTGATCGTCGGGTTGTACCCTGTCTTTGAGCCCAGCTGAGGATCGTCGTAGCCGGTGAACGCTCGGGTGGTGGCGGGGTCGGTGCTGCGCAGGTAGATAGGAAACGATGAGTCCGTTCGCCGTGCGCCGGCGAGCGACGCCATCGCGAGACCGCCCACCAGCGCGATCAAGAGGGCCAGACTCAGGTAGTGGACCCACTGGCGCGCGAAGGTGGCGCGCAGGCGATACCACGAGACACGAAGGATGCGACTCATGCCAGTGGCGACCCCCCGATGCGTCGATGGAAGAACTGCCAGGAATACTGTCAGCGCAGGGGCTCTGGTGCGCAGGTGGCTGGCAACACTTTTGCGCGTCGTGCTAGCACGTCCGCGATTGAGCGCTTAGAGAGTCGGTGTGTTGGGCGGAAGTCCCGTTCCGGCGGAACCGTCCGCGGAGCTGGGTGAACCACTCGGTGCTGACCCCGGCGTGGGAGTTGTCGACGGTGCGGCGGGCGACGTGGGACCTGTCGCGTTCGGCTCTGGCGGTGCCCACGGCGCCGGCGACGCAATAGGTGTCGCGCCCGGTCGGAGTTGACCGATGCCGGCCCCCAGCATGATCGAGTTCGGT
Source organism: uncultured Acidimicrobiaceae bacterium (assembly GCA_963839255.1). Classification (GTDB taxonomy): domain Bacteria; phylum Actinomycetota; class Acidimicrobiia; order Acidimicrobiales; family RAAP-2; genus RAAP-2. The sequence goes on along the minus strand of CAWIUH010000006.1, from coordinate 137,003 downwards.
ACCCGCAAGATGCCGTCGTCGCTCATGACGGTGACATACGTCAGTCCGGTGCCGAGCACTTTGACGTCCAAGACTCCCGTGACACCAGAGCGAATTCGAATGGTGTCGCCCACGACGAAGGGTCGAGCGAACAACATGACGACCGCGGCGAACACGTTGCCCAGGCTCTGCTGCGCGGCGACGCCGAGGATGATGCCCGCGATCCCCGCACCGATCAAGAGGTGATCGAGCGAGACGCCGAGCACCGCGAGCAGCGCGATGATCAAGATCACGTAACCCAGTCCGTAGGTGACGAGGCGAATCGTTCCGCCCGCGCCCGCGTTCGACTGGCGCGACACGAATCGGCCGAGGGCGCGCGAGAGGTGCACGATGGCATATCCGCCCGCAATCACGAGAACGAGCGCCGCCGCCCAGCCGTAGAGCTTCTGATGAAGGGACGAGTGTTCGATCTTGCCGAACGCTCGCCCGAGGCCGAGGGCGCTCAGCGCGATGACCGCCGCCACGGATCCGAGGACCCATTCGGTTTTGAGTGAGCGCTTAGCTACGCCCGAAATGCTTCTTGTCACTGACGACAACTGTATAGAGAGGTCGAGTTCAGGTCGATCCTTCGTGAATTCGCGCGTCGATGCGTGCCCTCTAAGGTGGTCGAAGCATGACGCAAAGACCGATGACGATCCGCGACGACGGGCCAGTCATTCTCACGCAAGATCTGACCAAGCAGTATCCCGGCATGGAGGGCGCGGCCGTCGACGGACTGAACCTCGCGGTGCACCAGGGCGAGATCTTTGGCCTGCTGGGTCCTAACGGCGCCGGTAAGACGACCACCGCCGGGATTCTCACCACTCGCGTCATCCCCACCTCGGGCATCGCATACGTAGCGGGAATCGACGTGCGCGCGCACCCGGCTCTCGTGAAGCAGGTCTCGGGCATCGTCTCCCAGCAGAACACCCTCGATCGACAGCTCACCGTCTGGGAGAACCTCTATTTTCACGGGCGACTCTTCGGCATCAACGCCAAAGACTCACGCGAGCGTGCTGATGAACTTCTCGGTCGCTTCTCGCTCTCCAACTGGGCCAAGGCGTCGGTCTATGCCCTCTCGGGCGGAATGGCCCAGCGTCTCATGGTGGCTCGGGCGATCTTTCATCGACCATCCGTGCTCTTTCTCGACGAACCCACGGCCGGTCTTGATCCTCAGAGCCGCTTAGCGCTCTGGGAGATGCTGGGCGAACTCAACCAGACGGGTCAGACCGTTGTACTCACCACCCACTACATGGAAGAAGCCGACGCGCTGTGCGATCGCGTGGCGATCATGGATCACGGCAAGATCCTGGCGCTCGACACCCCGGCCACGCTCAAGCAGAGCACCGGCGCGGACACCATCGTCACGGTCAAGGTCTCGTCCGACGGCGAGAAACTAGCTCACGCCCTCGAGCGAGAGATCGCCGGCATCGTGAGCACCCGGGTCGTCGAAAACACGGTGACTGCTCAAGTCGAGGGTAGCGACCGGCTGGTGCCACGCGTCGTAAACGTCGCAGAAGCCTCCCAAATCGAGATCATCGACCTCACGGTCGCCGAACCCACGCTCGAGACCGTCTTTATCAACCTGACCGGCAAGGAGTTGCGCGAATGACGGTGACGAGGATTGAGACCGCGCCAACTCGCTCGGTATTTGACGCCAGTCGTCGCGCGATGGGTGGGCTGCTGCTCCGTGACCTGGTCGTGCTGCGCAAGACGTTCCGTGAGTTTGTTCTGCGCACGTTGATCCAGCCCTTCTTATTGTGCTTCGTCTTCTTGTTCGTCTTTCCCAAGATTGGCCAGGCAGTTGGCGGAGGCAGCCCGGGTGCCTCAACGGCCTTCGCGACGATCCTCGTTCCGGGCGTCGTGGGGATCACGATCATGTTTCAGGGCGTGCAGTCGATCGCGCTCACGATGGCTCAGGAGTTCGGCTTCACCAGAGAGATCGAGGACCGCGTCCAGGCACCGTGCCCCATTTGGCTCGTCGCTATCTCGAAAGTCATCTCCGGGGCGGTGCAGGGACTGATCGCGGCCGCCATTGTCTTTCCGATCGCCTCGGTCGTGCACGCGGCCGGTGTGAAGGCGGACGTGTCGCTGCACTGGTTGATCATCCTCACACTGGTGCCGCTCGCGTGCGTCACGATGGCGGGATTGGGACTGATCCTCGGGACGTCCTTTGAGCCTCGCAATATCGGACTGATGTTCGGCTTCATCATCTTGCCCATCACGTTCTTGGGTGGCACTTACTACCCGTGGACGCACCTGGCGCCGGTCAAGATTGGCAGCTTTCACTGGCTACAGACGGTGGTGTTAATTAATCCACTGGTCTACGTGAATGAAGGCATGCGCGCCGCATTCACTAACGCCCCCCACATGCATCTCTACGTGATCTACCCCGTCATGCTTGGGTTCTGCATTCTGTTCTTGGCGCTGGGACTGCGAAACTTCCGTCGTCGCGTGCTCTCCTAGCGAACGCCGCAGTCATAGCGGCCGAGCCTCAACGAGTATCGTGACCTCCTGATGGTGCTCTCGGATCGATCGATCAAAGAGGCGCTGGAGCAGGGCCGACTCGTGATCGAGCCACTCGGCGAGGACTGCATTCAGCCCTCCTCCGTGGACGTGCACGTCGATCAGTACTTCCGCGTCTTTCGCAACTATTCCCAGCGGGTTATCGACGTTCGCGAAGCCCAAGAGGACCTCACCGAACTCGTCGACGTGGGACTCGATATCCCCATGATCCTGCACCCGGGTGAGTTCATGTTGGGCTCGACCACCGAGCGCGTAGCCCTACCCGATGACATCGTGGGTCGACTCGACGGCAAGAGCTCCCTGGGTCGCCTCGGTCTGGTCATTCACTCGACGGCCGGCTTTATCGACGCCGGCTGGGATGGGCACATCACCCTGGAGCTCTCCAACGTCGCGAACCTGCCCATCACCCTGTATCCGGGAATGAAGATCGGTCAGATCAGCTTCTTCGAGATGACCACGCCCGCTGACCGTCCATACGGCTCGTCCGGCCTGGGCTCGAAGTACCGGGGACAACGCGGACCGACGCCCAGTCGCTACTCCGAGAACTTCAAGACGCCCGAGAAGTAGCAGAGTCGTGCTCGCTCGCATCATCATTGGCCTGAGTGTCACGGTCATCCTGTTCGCCATTGCGGGCCAGCGCTTCTATTGGGTGTCGCGTCTCATCCGCTCGGGAGCTCCGGCTCCGCGGCGTTGGCAGGGACTGCGCAAAGTCACCGACGCCGAGGTCACCGAGGTCGCGGGTCAACGCAAGTTGCTCAAGTGGACCGTGCCGGGTCTGGCGCACTTCTTCACGATGTGGGGATTCACCGTCCTGCTCACGACGATCATCGAGGCCTACGGCTCGCTCTTCAATCGCAACTTCCACATTCCTTGGATCGGTACAGACAACTGGTTGGCCTTCACTGAAGACTTCTTCGCCACCGCTGTTCTGGTATCGCTGTGCGTCTTCACCATCATTCGATTGAAGAACGCACCAGCGAAGAAGCAGCGCGCGAGCCGCTTCTACGGCAGCCACACCGGGGCCGCGTGGATGGTGCTCGTGATGATCGCTCTGGTGATCATCACCCTGTTGCTGTACCGCGGCGCGCAGATCAACACCGGACACTTTCCCTTCACTCAGGTGACGACCCGGATACACAGGTACAGCAGCGCGGCGGAGTCAATCACAATCTCGGATCACGTCTCATCGTGGGCCTTCGCCTCGAAGATCGTCGCGAGCTGGTTGGCCCCTCTGGGTTACGGCGTCAACAGCGTGCTCGAGGCCGTCTTCTTGCTACTCAATATCGGCGTCATCGCGAGCTTCCTCGTCTTCGTCTCGTACTCCAAGCACCTGCACATTTTCATCGCGCCCATCAATGTGGGCACCTCGAGGCGTCCACGAGCCTTGGGAGGTCTCGACAAGACGCCCAATATGGACATGGATCAGGTCAGCGAGGACACGGTCTTTGGCGCGGGCAAGGTCGAGGACTTCACCTGGAAACAGATGCTGGACTTTGCGACCTGCACTGAGTGCGGACGCTGTCAGAGCCAGTGCCCGGCGTGGAACACGGGCAAGCCGCTCAGTCCCAAATTGCTCATCATGAATCTGCGCGACAACATGTTCGCCTCCGCCGACCGCTTGTTGACCGGCACCACCGAGGGCGAAGTGGCGACGTTGGTGCCCACCACGATCGACCCCGACGTGCTGTGGTCGTGCACGACGTGCGGCGCGTGCGTCGAGCAGTGTCCCGTTGACATTGAGCACATCGACGCCATCATCGACATGCGCCGCTTCGAGGTGCTCATGGAGTCGCGATTCCCGACCGAGGCCGGGCTGTTACTGCGCAACATGGAGAACCAGGGTGACCCCTGGGGGCTGGGCTCATCCAAGCGCACCGACTGGCTGGCCGCGCTCGACTTCGAGGTCCCGGTCTTTGAGGGCGCGATTCCCGATGACGTCGAGTACCTCTATTGGGTGGGGTGTGCGGGCTCACTCGACGAACGCGCCCGCAAGCAGATCGTCTCCACGTCGCGCATGCTGCATCGGGCCGGGGTGAAATTCGGCATCCTCGGGCCGCGTGAGTCCTGCACCGGGGACCCCGCGCGTCGCATGGGCAATGAGTACCTGTTTCAGGAGATGGCCAAGGCCAACATCGCTACCCTGGACGAGGTCGGCGCCAAGAAGATTGTGGCGAGTTGTCCGCACTGCTTCAACACGATGAAGAACGAGTACCCCGCGCTTGGCGGTCACTACGAACTCATTCACCACTCGGAGTTGCTGAGCCACCTTGTCGCCACCGGCCGGCTGACCCCGGGCCTGGGATTCAGTGGCACCGTCACATATCACGACCCGTGTTACTTGGGACGCCACAACCGCATCTTCAAACAGCCACGTGACGTGCTCGATTCGGTTCCGGGACTGACGAAGATCGAGATGGCCCGGCACAAGGAGCGGGGGTTCTGTTGCGGGGCGGGTGGCGCACGCATGTGGATGGAAGAGACGATCGGCAAGCGCGTCAATATGGACCGCACCGAAGAGGCTCTCGGCACGGGCGCGGGCACCATCTCGACGGCGTGCCCCTTCTGCATGATCATGTTGGACGACGCCGTCAAGGCCAGTGGTCGAGGCGACGACGTCGCGGTCGTGGACATCTCCCAAGTGATGGAACAGTCCTTCGCTGAGTAAGTCCTCAATGGGACTGGGTGTTCACACGCCCGAAACACGTCGCTAACTGTTTCGAAATCCTTCGTTGCCACACTGATCTCAATTCATTTTGAGGTCAACGCCGCCCTCTCCGAAACACAAAGGAGTGGATGTGCTCAGTGCGGTGACCAATATTGCCTATCCCAGTTGGCTGAACCCGGCAGACAATACCTGGCAGCTCGTGGCGGCCACCCTGGTGGGCCTCATGAGTCTGCCCGGACTGGCCGTGCTCTACGGCGGTCTGGTGCGCAAAAAATGGATCGTCAACACGATGTTGATGACCTTCGTCGGGTTCTCCCTCGTGCTCATCGTGTGGCTGCTGTGGGGTTACAACATGGCCTTTGGCAAGCTCGCGCACTTCGGGCCGACCGGATCCTTCTGGAGCGGCTTCATCGGCCACTTCGAGCCGCTCGCGACCAACAGCTCCGAGCAAGGCCAGGCAGTCTCCGGGGCGAACACTCTGGTCCCGTTCCACTTCCCAACCGCGACGCTGGCGTACTTCCAGTTTGTCTTCGCCGCCATCACGCCCCTGTTGTTCCTGGGCGCGCTGGTCGGGCGACTCAAGTTCAAGGCGTGGCTGCTCATCGTGCCGCTGTGGATCACGCTCGTCTACTGCGTGAACGCCGCGTTGTTGTGGGGTGGGGGCTTCTTCGCCCAAAAGGGAGCGGTCGACTACTCGGGTGGCTATGTCATCCACCTCTCGGCCGGAGTGGCCGCCTTCGTAGGAGCCTGGATGGTCGGGCCACGGCGCTGGCAGGACCGAGAAAATGCGTTCCCCTCGAACCTCATGATGGTCGCGGTGGGAGCGGGAATCCTCTGGCTCGGCTGGAACGGGTTTAACGGAGGCGACCCGTTCTACGCGGGCGCCGACGCCGCCTCGGCGGTCTTCAACACCAATATCGCCACGGCCGCGGGCGTCTTGACCTGGCTGTTCTGGGATATGTTCGTCTCGAAACAGAAGAAGCCGACGTTCCTCGGCGTGATCAACGGCATGATCTGTGGACTGGTCGCCATCACCCCGAGCGCGGGTTGGGTGAACGGTATCGGAGCGCTGTGCGTGGGCGTGATCGCATCGTCGGTCGTGTGGATCTGCTGGACGTACGTCTCGAAGTTGCGTCCCTTCTCCAAGGTGGACGACGCGTTGGGGGTGACCTACACCCACGGCTTCGCTGGTCTCACCGGTGGTCTGTTGGTGGGCATCTTGGCCGACCCCAAGATGGTGGAGTACGGCATCAAGGGCAAGAACTACGTCGGCGCGGGCAACTTCCACGTCGCCGGGTGGTTCTTTGGGCACTCGTTCCACCAACTCTGGGAACAGTTCCTGGCCGCGTTGTGGATCATCGGGTGGACCGCGGTGGGCACGTTTATCGTCTTCACCGTGGTGAAGTTCCTCTGTGGCGGCCTGCGCGAGTCCGACGACATGTTGCGTGAGGGCGACCTCGCGATCCACGAGGAGGAGGCCTTCCCGGAGCCGACCTTCGGCGAACCCCTCGAATCGCCCAGTCACGTCCACAGCGACAACCTCTAAGGAGAGAACATGAAGCTAGTAACCGCGGTCGTCAAGCCGTTCAAACTCGACGAGGTCAAAGAAGCGGTGAAGCAGACCGGCGTGACCGGGCTCACGGTGGGTCAGGTCAAGGGATTTGGCCGCACCGGCGGGCACGTCGAGGTCTTTCGCGGCAAGGAGTACATGTTCGACTTCGTCGACAAGATTCAGATCGAAGTCATCTGCACCGACGAACTGGTCGACGAGCTCATCGAAGCGATCGTCAGCGCCGCGCGTACCGACACCGTGGGTGACGGCATGGCGTGGGTGACCGACGTCGAGCACGTGGTGAGAATCCGGACTAACGAACGAGGGCCCGACGCCCTGTAGCTAGCCCGCCTGGCGCGCGACTGCCTCGGCCGCCCGAAGTGCGGCCTCAGGGTCGCCGAGGTAGTTCGCGCCCAGGACGTTGAGTTCGTGGTCGAGGGTGAGGTGATAGGGGATGCCGGTGGGGATTTCGATCTCGGTGATCTCGTCCTCTCCGATGTTCTCGAGCACCATGCGCAGTGCGCGCAAGGAGTTGCCGTGCGCCACCACGAGTACCGCGCCGCCCTTGACGCCCTCGCTGCGGATGTCTTCACTGATGACGTCGCGCAGGTAGGGGGTGGCGCGGGCCACGACGTCCTTGAGGCACTCGGTGCGCGGGATGAGGTCGCCCGCCACGTCGCGATAGCGCGGGTCGAATCGATTGTTGCGCGGGTCATCCAGGGGGAGCAGCGGTGGGGCCACGTCAAAGGAGCGCCGCCAGACCTTGACTTGCTCGAGTCCGAACTCCTCGGCCGTCTGCTTCTTGTCCTTGCCGGTGAGATCCCCGTAGTGGCGTTCATTAAGGCGCCAGCTGCGCCGCACCGGAAGCCAGGATCTGCCCGCAGCCGACAGGGCGATATTGGCGGTACGGATGGCCCGAGTGAGCACCGAGGTGTGCACCACGCGCAGGTCCAACTCGGCCTGGCCCAGGAGTTCGCCGGCCGCTCGGGCCTCGGCTTCGCCGGCTTCCGAGAGGTCCACGTCCTGCCAGCCGGTAAAGAGATTGAGGTCGTTCCACTCGGATCGACCGTGTCGCAGTAGCACGAGGTCGGGCACGAATAAATGGTAGTCGGCACCAGGAATTTGATTCAGGGCGCTTAGAACCCTGAAATTGAAGGGAATAATACGTACTTACCATCTCCCTTGTAATTCTTCTTGACAAATAGGGGCTCAACTTAGTATCCTGGTTGTAGCGAATTCTGACGCTTCGGATATTCCGGGGCCCAGAGACCCAGAACAAGGAGTTTTTACATGGCAAAGGCAGTCGGTATCGACCTCGGTACGACCAACTCAGTGGTGAGCGTGCTCGAGGCGGGAGAACCCGTCGTGATCCCGAACGCCGAAGGCAGCCGCACTACCCCCTCGGTGGTGGGATTCTCTAAGACCGGCGAGGTGCTGGTCGGAGAAGTAGCGAAGCGCCAGGCGATTACCAACCCCGACCGCACGATTCGGTCGGTCAAGCGTCATATGGGCGAGAACTGGAGCGTCGACATCGACGGCACCAAGTACACCGCTCAGGAGATCTCGGCGCGCATTCTCCAAAAGCTCAAGCGCGACGCCGAGGCCTACCTCGGCGACTCCGTCAGCCAGGCCGTCATTACTGTGCCCGCCTACTTCAACGACGCGCAGCGCACGGCGACCAAGGAAGCCGGCCAGATCGCCGGCCTGGAAGTCCTGCGCATCGTGAACGAACCCACCGCGGCCGCGCTCGCCTACGGACTCGACAAGGGACCGGCCGAGCAGACCGTATTGGTCTTTGACCTCGGTGGTGGCACGTTCGACGTGTCAGTGCTTGAGATCGCCGACGGCGTCTTCGAAGTGAAGTCGACCGCGGGCAACACCCACCTCGGTGGTGACGACTGGGACGACGCCGTCATGAACTGGTTGATCAAGACCTTCAAGGACACCGAAGGTGTCGATCTCTCGACTGACAAGATGGCCGTCCAGCGCCTCAAGGAGGCCGCGGAGAAGGCCAAGATCGAGCTGTCGGCTGTCCAAGAGACTCAGGTCAATCTGCCCTTTATTACCGCGACCGCTGATGGTCCCAAGCACCTCGACATCAAGTTGACGCGCGCCAAGTTCAACGAACTGACCTCGGACCTCGTCGACAAGTGCCGTGGGCCCTTCGACCAGGCGATCAAGGACGCGGGCCTCACGCTCGACAAGATCGACCACGTCATCATGGTCGGTGGTTCGACGCGTATTCCCGCTGTCCAAGAGCTCGTCATCAAGGTGACCGGCAAGGAGCCCAACAAGAGCGTGAACCCCGACGAAGTCGTGGCGATCGGCGCGGCCGTACAGGCCGGAGTCTTGAAGGGCGACGTGAAGGACATCTTGTTGCTCGACGTGACGCCTTTGTCCCTGGGCATCGAGACCAAGGGTGGCGTCATGACCAAGATCATCGACCGCAACACCACCATTCCCACCAAGAAGTCCCAGACGTTCACCACCGCCGACGACAACCAGCCGTCCGTTGAGGTGCACGTCCTCCAGGGCGAGCGGGAGATGGCGTCCTACAACCAGACGCTGGGCAAGTTCCAGCTCGTGGGCATTCCGCCCGCGCCGCGCGGCATGCCCCAGATCGAAGTCACCTTTGACATCGACGCGAACGGCATCGTCCACGTCTCGGCCAAGGACCAAGCGACCGGGGCGACCCAGTCGATGACCATCACCGGTGGATCCTCGCTCTCCAAGGAGGAGATCGACCGCATGGTGCGCGACGCCGAGGCTCACGCCGAGGACGACCGCAAGCGCCGTGAGGAGGCCGAGGTGCGTAACAACGCGGATGGTCTGGTCTACTCGACCGAGAAGTTACTGAAGGACCAGGCTGAGTCCTTCCAGGGCAGCGAGCGCACCGATGTCGAGAGTGCGCTGGCCACATTGAAGGAGGCCCTCAACGGTACCGATATCGAGGCCATCAAGTCGGGCACCGACAAGCTGCTCAGCGTCAGTCAGAGCTTCAGCGCGCGTCTCTACGAAGAGGCCGCCAAGTCCAACGCGGGCGAGCCCGCAGCTCCCGCCGGTGACGACGACGACATCGTCGACGCCGAGATCGTGGACGAATGAGTGACGACGTTGTAGAGAACGAGCCGGTCGCGTCGTCGGTGGACGACGCGACCGAAGCGTTCGACGATCGCAGCGAAGCCGAGCGCCAACGAGACGAGTACCTCGACGCCCTGCAGCGTCTGCAGGCCGAGTTCGAGAACTACCGCAAGCGCGTAGCGCGCACCTCCGACGACGCCGCACGGCGAGCGACCGGGAACTTTGCGGCCGCGCTGTTGCCAACGCTGGACGCCTTTGACTACGCCCAGGCTCACTTCGCCGACGCCGCGAGCGCGGAAGCCACCGCGCTCAGCCAGACCCGTGGTCTGTTGCTCGCGGCGCTGGCCAAAGAAGGACTCGAGCGCATCGACGACGCCGAAGTGCCCTTCGATCCTCAGATCCACGATGCCGTTGCTCACGCGCCGCACGAGGGTGACGACGAAGGTGAAGGTCCGGTCGTCGAGGACGTCTTGCGCGCGGGGTATCGCTGGCAAGGCGTGGTTCTTCGCCCCGCCATGGTGAAAGTTCGCGGATAGGCCCGGTAGATGGCAGAACGCGAGTGGTTCGACAAGGACTACTACAAGGTGCTCGGACTCACCTCGAGCGCGACCGATAAGGAGATCACCCGGGCGTATCGCAAACTCGCCAAGGAGTATCACCCCGATACTCACCCTGGCTCCGAAGAGAAGTTCAAGGAGATCTCGGTCGCCTACGACGTGCTGGGCGATGACGCCAAACGCAAGGAGTACGACGAGGTTCGTCGCCTCGGCCCGGCCGCGAGCGGGCTGGGCGGAGCCGGCGCGGGCGGCTTCAATTTCCAGACCGGCGACTTCAGCGACCTAGGCGACCTCTTTGGCGGACTCTTCGGTGGTGGTCGTCGGGCACGCAATCAGGCCCAGCGCGGCGCGGACTTAGAGACCGCACTGCACCTCAGTTTCCGCGACGCCGTCAAGGGTCTCACCACGAGCGTGAACCTGCCCACCAACGAGGCCTGTCACACCTGTAAGGGAACGGGCGGCGCGCCGGGCAGCGACTTTCTCACCTGTGAGCGCTGTGGTGGACGCGGGGTGATCAACGACGATCAGGGACCGTTCGCCATGTCGAGCGTGTGTCCGATCTGTCAGGGTCGCGGCGGCCACTTCGCCCAGGCCTGTCCGACCTGTCACGGCACGGGCCGCGAACCATCGTCCCGGCGCGTCAATGTGCGCATCGCGCCCGGTGCGGTCGACGGCCAGCGCGTTCGCGTGAGAGGCAAGGGAAGTCCCGGCACGAACGGCGGCCCGGCCGGTGACCTCTACGTCGACGTCCACGTCACGAGCGACCCGCACTTCGATCGGCGGGGTCGCAACGTGACGACCAGCGTGAAGGTTCCCCTCACCCAGGCGATGCTCGGCACGACCGTCCAAGTTCCCACCCTCGATGATCCCGTCACGTTGAAGGTGCCCGCGGGTACCCAGCCCGGCACCACGATGCGCGTCAAGGGTCGCGGCGTGCCCGCCCACGGTAAGTCTGCGGCGGGCGACTTGCTCGTCACCGTCACCTTTGACGTGCCCAAGAAGCTGACCAAGCGCCAGCGCACGTTGGTCGAACAACTCGCCGTGGCCCTGAACGAGAAGGAAGAGGCGGACACAGAGGTGGCCAGTGACTGAGCGCAACGTGCACGCGGTCTACGTCATCTCGGTCTTTGCCGAACTCGCCGGAGTGCACCCCCAGACGCTGCGCAACTACGAGCGCAGTGGCCTGCTTCACCCCGAGCGCACGAGCGGCGGGTCACGGCGTTTTAGCGAAGAGGATCTCGCCGCCTTGAAGCACATCCAGGATCTCACGAACGACGGGGTCAATCTTGAGGGCGTCAAGCGCATCATGGCGCTCGAGAATCGCGTGGCCGAACTGCGCGCGCAGATTGACGCGCTCGCCGACGAGGCCCGCCGCACCATCGAACAGACCCATCGCCAGTACCGCCGCGATCTGGTGCCGGTACAGAACGCGATGGCCGTCACTCCACAGTCCAAGAAGAGAAAGGCTCGCTGATGGCTCTTGACCCCCAACGGTGGACCGTAAAGACCCGCGAGGCCTTCCAGGCCGCCACCACGCAGGCCGGAGCCGCCGGTAACCCCTACGTCACGCCCGCTCATCTGCTCCTCGCCCTGCTCAACCAGCCCGACGGCGTTGCGCGTCCCCTTCTCATTGCAGCCGACCTCGACCCCGTCGCGATCGCGGCACAACTCAACGAGCGCGTCGCGCGCGAACCGCGCACTGTGGGCGGCTCGCAGCCCGGCCTCTCGCCCGAGACGCGCCAAGGGCTCGAGCAAGCCGACGAACTGCGCGCGGACATGGGAGACGAGTATCTCTCGGTTGACCACGTGCTGATCGCCTTCGCCAGTGAACTGGGCACGACCCGAGAGGCGCTGCTCACCGCCCTGCGCAGCATCCGCGGCTCGGCGCGCATCACCTCAGAGAATCCCGAAGAGACCTTTCAGTCGCTCGAGAAGTACGGGCGCGACCTCACCGCGCTCGCACGGGCGGGCAAGCTCGACCCCGTCATTGGCCGCGACGACGAGATTCGTCGCGTCATCCAAGTTCTCTCACGTCGAACGAAGAACAACCCCGTCCTGATCGGCGAGCCCGGAGTCGGAAAGACCGCCATCGTCGAAGGCCTAGCGCAGCGCATCGTCGAAGGTGACGTGCCCGAGTCGCTGCGCGATCGCCGCCTCATTGCTCTCGATCTCGCGGCCATGGTCGCGGGGGCGAAGTATCGCGGTGAGTTCGAAGAGCGCCTCAAGGCTGTCCTCAAGGAGATCGAGGACGCCCAGGGCGAGGTGATCAGTTTCATCGACGAGCTGCACACCATCGTGGGCGCGGGGGCGAGCGAAGGCGCGATGGACGCGGGCAACATGATCAAGCCGCTGCTGGCTCGCGGCGAGCTGCGCCTCATCGGCGCGACCACGCTGGATGAGTACCGCAAGTACATCGAAAAAGACGCCGCCCTCGAGCGCCGGTTCCAGCAGGTCTTCGTCGGCGAGCCCTCGGTGAACGACACGATCGCGATCCTGCGCGGGCTCAAGGAGCGCTACGAAGTTCACCACGGCGTGCGCATCCAAGACGCGGCCCTCGTGGCGGCCGCGACGCTGTCGTCGCGCTACGTGCCGAATCGCTTCCTGCCCGACAAGGCCATCGACCTGATGGACGAGGCGGCTTCGAAGTTGCGCATCGAGATCGACTCGATGCCCACTGAACTCGACGTGGTCATCCGGCGCCTGCGTCAACTCGACATCGAACGCATGGCCCTTGAGAACGAGACCGACGCCGCCTCCCTCGAACGCAAGGAAGCCCTCGAGGCGGAGTACGCCGACCTCAAGGAAGAGTCCGACGAACTGGCCGCGCGTTGGCAGGCCGAAAAGCAGGCTATCTCCAAGATTCAGAGCGCCAAGCAGGAGTACGAGGACCGTCGCGCCGAGGCCGAACGCCTCGAACGCCAGGGCGACCTCGCGGGGGCGGCTGCACTGCGATACGGCACGCTGCCCGAACTCGAGCGCACCATCGACGCCGCGACCCACGAACTCGATGAACTCCAAGCCAACGGTGCGTTCCTCAAAGAAGAGGTCGACGCCGAGGACATCGCCGAGGTGATCAGTCGCTGGACCGGCATTCCGGTGTCCAAACTGCTAGAGGGCGAAGTCGACAAGTTGCTGCGCATGGAGGACCTGCTGCACTCGCGCGTGGTGGGCCAGGATGAAGCGGTCACCGCGGTGTCCAACGCCATTCGCCGCTCTCGCTCGGGCCTCTCGGATCCCAACCGACCCATCGGTTCGTTCCTCTTCCTCGGTCCGACTGGCGTGGGCAAGACCGAGCTCGCGCGCGCCCTGGCGGAGTTTCTCTTCGACGACGAGCACGCTATGGTGCGCCTCGACATGAGTGAGTACATGGAGAAGTTCGCCGTCTCGCGGCTCATCGGCGCCCCTCCGGGATACGTGGGCTACGAAGAAGGCGGACAGCTCACCGAGGCAATTCGTCGGCGTCCCTACGCCGTAGTGTTGCTCGACGAGATCGAAAAGGCCCACCCCGACGTCTACAACCTGCTCCTGCAGGTCCTCGACGACGGGCGTCTCACCGACGGACAGGGTCGCACCGTGGACTTCACCAACGTGGTCTTCATCATGACCAGCAACCTGCCCGGCGATCCCCTTGAGTTCTTTCGACCCGAGTTCATCAACCGCATCGACGACATCATCCGGTTCCGCTCGCTCAACGAGGACGACCTCGCGATCATCGTCGAGATCCAGCTCGGTCGACTGCGCCAACGCTTGGCCCAGCGCCGCCTCAGCCTCGACCTCACCAGCGCCGCCGCGCACGCGCTCGCGGCCGAGGGTTTCGATCCGGCCTACGGCGCGCGTCCCTTAAAGCGCGTGATCCAGCGTCGTCTCGAAGACCCCTCGCCCTCGCCGTCCTCCAGGGCGTCTACAAGGAGGGCGACACCATCAAGGTCGACGCGACCGACGGAGTGCTCACCTTCCACTAACGAAAGGGCACATTCGCGTCCGGTAGGCTTTCGTTGCAACGAGGCCGTCTCGAGGGAGTCAAGTGCCCGCAACCGTCGTGGTCGGAACCCAGTGGGGTGACGAAGGCAAGGGAAAACTCACCGACCTATTAGCCCGCGACATGGATTTTGTCGTCCGCTACCAGGGTGGACACAACGCCGGGCACCGCATCGTGGTGGACGGGCAGGTCTTCGCCCTCCAACTCGTGCCCTCGGGCATCCTCTATCCGGGGCGTGACGCCGGTCATCGGCAACGGGGTCGTCGTCGATCCCGCGGTGCTGCTGGCCGAACTCGACACCTTGAGCGAGCGCGGCGTGGACGTCTCGCGACTCGTCGTCTCGGGCAACGCGCACTTGATCATGCCCTATCACCAAGAGTTGGATCGACTCACCGAGCGATTCCTCGGTCGCAACGCCCTCGGTACGACCAAGCGAGGCATCGGGCCGGCCTACGCCGACAAGTCCGCGCGAGTGGGGCTTCGCGTCCAGGACCTCTTGGACCCCAAGATCTTTCGCGAGAAGCTCGACGTCGTCCTGCACGAGAAGAACCTCATCCTGACCAAGATCTACAACCGCCCCGCGATCAGCGCCAAGGACATCGCCGAGCGTTACCTCGACGAGCTCGCCCCGCGCATCGCCCCCATGATCGCCGACACCGTCGGCCTGGTCCACGACGCGCTCGACGCCGACCAGCGCATCCTGCTCGAGGGCGCTCAGGCCACGTTCCTCGATCTCGATCACGGCACGTATCCCTTCGTCACCTCGTCGAACCCGGTCGCGGGCGGCGCGTGCGTGGGCTCGGGACTCGGTCCGCGCGACATCACCTCGGTGGTGGGAATCGCCAAGGCTTACGTGACGCGCGTCGGCGCGGGACCATTTCCGACCGAGGTCGAAGGAGACACGGGCGAGTACCTCGTCGCGCGCGGTCATGAGTTCGGCACCAACACGGGCCGGCGACGTCGTGTGGGCTGGTTCGATGTGGTCATGGCGCGTCAGGCCGTTCGCCTCAACTCGCTCACCGAGATCGCGCTCACCAAACTCGACGTCCTCGATGAGTTCGATGAGATCAAAGTGTGCGTGGCCTATGAGCACGACGGCGTGCGCTATAACCACATGCCCTTTCACCAGTCGGTCCTGCACGAGGTGACGCCGATCTACGAGACGCTGCCCGGATGGAAGAGCGAACTCACCTCGTTCACCCACGTCGATCAGATGCCGCCGCTCGCGATTGCCTACGTGCGCTTTCTCGAAGAGCACATCGGTGCGCCGATCTCGGTTGTGGGCGTGGGTCCGGAGCGCGAACAGTTCGTGCGAACGTCGTGACGCGCTGCGTCGTGGTGGGATCCGGAGCGAGAGAGCACGCGCTCGCCCACGCTTTGGCGCAGTCCGCTGAGGTGACCGTCACGCCCGGCAACGACGGCATCGCCGCTCACGGCCTCACTTGTGTCGCGACGCCGGCCACGGAACTGGACGCCGACCTCTTCGTGATCGGACCCGAAGCTCCCCTCGTCGAGGGACTCGCCGATCGGCTGCGCAAGCAAGGCAAGACCGTCGTCGGACCCGGCGAGGCGGGCGCCCAGCTCGAGGGTTCCAAGTCCTTCATGAAGGAGTTCCTCACCGTGGCCGGGGTGCCGACGGCCGCCTACGGCATCTTCAGCGATGAGGCCGCGGCCGCCGGATTTCCTCGAGACGATGACCCCTCCCTACGTCATCAAGACCGACGGTCTGGCCGCAGGCAAAGGCGTGCTGGTCACCGAGCGACCTCGATGAAGCGAAGCACGACATCGCCGACAAGTTGTCGGGCAAGTCCTTCGGCGTGGCCGGACGCACGATCGTGCTCGAAGAAGGCCTCGTGGGCGAGGAGTGCTCGCTCCACGTGCTCTGTGACGGCACGGACGTGGTGGCGCTGGCCAGCGCACAGGACTACAAGCGCGTGGGCGATCAGGACACGGGTGCGAACACGGGCGGGATGGGCGCCTACGCGCCGATGTCGACGCTCAGTGACGCGCAAGTGGACGATGTGATGCGCACGCATCATCACCCCGACGCTGAAGGAACTGGCCCTTCGCAGCATCGATTTTCGCGGCGTCCTGTACGCCGGACTGATGTTGACCGCGTCGGGACCCAAGCTGCTCGAGTACAACGTGCGCTTTGGGGATCCCGAGACCGAGGTCCTCGCCCCGCTCTACGGCGAGCGCCTCTACGACCTGCTCGCGCGCACCGGCGCGGGTCAGTTAGCGGGCGCGGGTGCGAGCGCGAGAGGAGCGAGCGTGTCGGTGGTGCTGGCGAGCGAGGGATACCCCCAGGCCCCGCGCACCGGCGACGTCATCGAGGGACTAGGCGCCGACGGCCAACTCGCCACGCCCGATGGACAACGTCATCGTCTTTCACGCGGGCACCAAGCGCGACGACCAGGGTCGCTTCGTCACGAACGGCGGGCGAGTGCTCGCGGTCACGGGACTCGGCGACACCCTCAAGGAGGCCCGCGACCGGGCCTACGCAGGGGCCGGTCTCATAACCTTTCAGGGAAGCATTCGCCGCAGCGACATCGCCCTCAGCCGCCAGCCAAGGAGAGCCGTGATACCGAGATACGCCCCTAAGGACGTAGCCGAACTCTTCAGCGACGAGACGCGTTTTGACACGATGCTTGAGGTCGAACTCTTAGCGGCCGACGCGCTCGCCGAACTCGGCGTTCTCCCGGCGGCTGATGCCGCCGCGCTGCGCGCGCGTCGCCCAGTGATCGACGCCGACTTCGTGATGGCGGTGAATGAGCGAGAAGAGACCACGAACCACGACACCGCGGCCTTTGTCGACGTGGTCCAAGAACGTATCGGCATGCCCGAGGGCGCGTGGGTGCACTTCGGCCTCACGTCGTCCGATGTCGTCGATAC
Source organism: uncultured Acidimicrobiaceae bacterium (assembly GCA_963839255.1). GTDB lineage: Bacteria > Actinomycetota > Acidimicrobiia > Acidimicrobiales > RAAP-2 > RAAP-2. The sequence goes on along the minus strand of CAWIUH010000006.1, from coordinate 119,733 downwards.
GGCCCTGTGTTACTGCGTGACCCAGGCGATGGACATCGTCATCACCGAAGTGACCGCGCTGCGCGACGCCCTCACGCGACGCGCGAAGGACACGATCGACACCCCGGTCCTCGGCCGTACCCACGGCATGCACGCTGAGCCCACGACCTACGGCCAGAAGTTTGCCCTCTTCGCGCTCCAGGTCGACCGGGATCTCGCCCGCGCGACGAGGGCGCGTGCGGCCATCGCCGTGGGCAAGCTGAGCGGAGCGGTCGGCACGTACTCCAACATCGACCCTTCGGTGGAGGACTTCGTGTGCGCGCGACTGGGCCTCACGCCCGTGCCCGCGACCCAGGTCATTGCCCGGGACCGTCACGCCGAGGTTCTCTACGCGTGTGCGGCGATTGGCACGTCGATTGAGAACTTCGCGACCGAGGTTCGCTTACTCGTCTCGCAGCGAAGTGGGTGAGATGCAAGAGCCCTTCGCCGAGGGTCAAAAGGGATCCTCGTCCATGCCGCACAAGCGCAACCCGGTGACCGCCGAGCGCCTGGTGGGCCTGGCGCCGGGTGCTGCGCGGCTACCTTCAGGCGGGTCTCGAAGACGTCACCCTTTGGCACGAGCGCGATATTTCGCACTCCAGCGTCGAGCGAATCGTGCTGCCCGATGCGCTGCAACTGACGGTCTACATGTTGCGCAAGGCGACGTGGCTGGCCGATGGCGTGGTCGTGCGGGCCGACCAGGCGCTCGACAATCTCAACGTGACGTCCTTGGGCCTCGTCTACTCCCAGAGCATTCTCACCGCGCTCGTCGAGTCGGGCATGAATCGCGACGAGGCGTACCGCATCGTGCAACGCGACTCGCGCTCGGCGATCGATCAGCGACGAAACTTTCGCGAGGTCATCGAAGGCGACGACGAAGTCGAGCTGACCGACGAGCAGATTGCGCGCGCCTTCGATCTGGATCGACTGCTCACGCATCGTCGTCGAATCCTGTCGTCGCTAACCTGGATATCGTGAGCGTCACGGACCTGCACCACCTGTACTCCGGCAAGGTTCGCGACCTGTTCGAGATCGACGACGAGCTTGATGTTGATGGTCGCCTCGGACCGTCTGAGCGCCTTTGACGTGGTGATGAACGAGTCGATCCCCGAGAAGGGGCGCGTACTCACCGGGCTCACCGATTTCTGGGTCAACGAGGTGGCCCCCGACGTGCCGAGCGCGTTGGTGAGTTGCGATCCCCGCGTCATCGACCGCACGGTGCTGGGCTTCTTCGACCGACCCGACCTGCACGGACGCACGATGATGGTTCGGCGCGCCACGATGCTGAATATCGAGTGCATCGTGCGCGGACGTCTCGCCGGCCAGGCGTACGACGAGTACGTCGCGCACGGGACGGTTCACCATATGGGCGCCCCGGCGGGCATGCGCCTCACCGATCCCTTCCCCGATCCGATCTTCACGCCCTCGACCAAGGCCGAGAGCGGACACGATCTCAACATCGACCTTGCCGCGGCCGCCGAGATCGTGGGCGACGAGGCACTTGAGGAGGCCCGTGCGATCAGCCTCGTCGCTGTTCGCCCGGGCGCAGGAGAAACTGGCGAGCGAAGGACTCATCTTGGCGGACACCAAGTTCGAGTTGGGGTACGTCGATGGGCAACTGTGCGTCTGTGATGAGGTGCTCACGCCCGACTCGTCGAGGATCTGGCCGGCCGACGCCGTGCGATCCGGAGAGGTGCCGCCGAGTTTCGACAAGCAGCCCTTTCGCGATTGGCTGAGCACTCTTTCGTGGGACCGCTCGCCGCCGCCGCCTGACGTGCCCGACGAGATCGTGGCGGAAACCTCCGATCGTTACGTCAGCGCCTACGAGCGCGTGACGGGCCGCTCGTTGAACGAATGGTACGGTTTTTCTCAGTGAACTACTTCGTCATCGTCGACGTGACGCTGCGCGCCGGCATCGCCGATCCCGAAGGCGCGACCATTGAAAAAGCCTTACCCGCCTTGGGTTTTAGCGGCGTGAGCAACGTCAAGGCTGGTAAGTCGTTCCGTATGAATATCGACGCCGCCAGCCGAGAGGACGCCCTCGACAAGGCCACCGCGCTGGCGCAGCGGCTGTTGTCGAACCCCGTGATCGAAGACGCGCACGTTCGTCTGGGTGAGGTATCGCTCTCGTGACGCGCGTCGGGGTGGTGGTCTTTCCGGGATCGAACTGTGAGTACGACGCCCTCAGCGGTGTGGCGAGCCTGGGTGCCGAGGCCGAACTCATCTGGCACTCGACCACCGACCTGGGGGGTTTCGACGGCATCATCCTGCCCGGAGGTTTCGCTCACGGCGACTATCTGCGTCCCGGTGCGCTGGCCCGTTTTTCGCCGGTGATGGACGCCGTGCGACGCTTCGCCGAAGACGGTGGTTCGGTGCTGGGCATCTGCAACGGGTTCCAAGTGCTCACCGAGGCGGGTCTGCTGCCGGGAGCGCTGCAGAAGAACCGAGGATTGGCCTTCTTGTGCCAACCCACGACGCTGGTCGTGACGTCATTGAAGTCCGTGCTCACGTCGCACGCGGCGCTGGGTGACGAACTCGTTATCCCCATCAACCATTTCTCGGGTTCGTATATCTGTGACGACGCGACCTACGAGGAGTTGGTCGCCCAGGACCGCATCGTGCTCACGTACAAGGACAATCCCAACGGGTCCCGGGGCGACATTGCCGGCATCGCGAACGGAGCCGGCAATGTCGTGGGCCTCATGCCTCACCCCGAGCGGGCCATGTCGACGCTGCTGGGCAGCGAGGACGGACGCGTGCTGCTCGAGAGCTTCGTCACGACGTCTCTCGCCACCCTCTCGCGCTAGACCTGGCCTCGTCGCCGGGTAGTTTTGGTGCGTGAATTCCCCCCTGAGTCTGCACGGAGCTCTGGGGTTGAGCGACGACGAGTTCGATCAGATCACCGCGGTTCTGGGACGCGAGCCCAATCACCTGGAGTTAGCGCTCTTTGGGGTGATGTGGTCCGAGCACTGTTCGTACAAGTCCTCCCGGCTGCACCTGCGACGTCTGCCCACCCAGGGCGCGCACGTGCTGGTGGGACCGGGCGAGAACGCGGGCGTGATTGACGCCGGCGACGGCATCGCGGTCGCCATTCGCATCGAAAGCCACAACCACCCCTCGGCCATCGAGCCGTATCAGGGAGCCGCCACCGGCGTGGGCGGTATCCTGCGCGACGTCTTCACGATGGGGGCGCGTCCCCTGGCGGTGATGGACCCGCTCTTCTTCGGCGAGCTGAGCGACGCGCGCCAGCGCTGGCTCCTCGAAGGCGTCGTCGCGGGCATCTCGGGCTACGGCAACTCAGTGGGCGTTCCCACGATCGGTGGCGAACTCACCTTCGACGACTGCTACGCCGGGAACCCTCTCGTCAACGTGCTCTGCGTGGGCGCCCTGCCGACCGAGCGCCTCGTTCTCGGCGTGGCCTCAGGCGTGGGGAACCTCGCCGTTCTGCTGGGCTCGCGCACCGGGCGTGACGGCATCGGCGGCGTGTCGGTCTTGGCGTCGGCGGGATTCGCAGGCGAGGACGGTGCGGCGTCACTCGATGAGGCGAAGCGCCCGAGCGTGCAGGTGGGCGACCCCTACGAGGAGAAGCGACTCATCGAGGCGTGCCTGGCCCTGCTCGACGAAGGGCTCGTTGTCGGCATCCAGGACCTCGGCGGTGCCGGGCTGGTGTGCGCGACCAGTGAGACCGCGGCGCGCGGACGAGTCGGCATGGACGTCGACGTCACGGCCGTGCCGCTGCGCGAGACGGGCATGGCGCCCTACGAGATCATGACGTCCGAGATCTCAAGAGCGCATGCTCGCGATCATTACCCCCGAGAATCTCGAGGCCGTGAGGGCCCTTTGCGACAAGTGGGAAGTACGCGCGAGTGTGGTGGGCCGCGTGGTTGAGCCCGAGGTCGGAGACGACGGCGTGGTCCGAGCGATGCTGCGCATCCGTGACGGCTTCGACGGGGAGATCCTCGCCAACGTGCCCGCGGCTGCCTTGGCCGACGAAGCTCCGCTCTACGACCGTCCCCACCAGCGACCCGAGTCGCTCGACGCCGTCTGGGCGGACGATCCCACGCACGGCGAACCAATCGGCTCGGCGAACGACGACTTGATGGATCTGCTGGTCGATCCCGCCTGGGTCTATCGCCAGTACGACTCGCAACTGTTCTTGAATACCGTCGTAGGCCCGGGCGCGACGCCGCGCTGTTGCGCCTAGCCGGACCAGGGCTACCCGCGTCGAGCAAGGGGATTGCTCTTTCGACGGACTCGAATCCGCGCTGGTGCGCGCTCGATCCCCGCCGCGGCACGGCCTACAGCGTCGCCGAAGGCGTGGCGAACCTGGCCTGCGTGGGAGCGACGCGCCAAGGCGGTCGTGAACTGTCTGAACTTCGGCAACCCCGAGCATCCCGAGGTGATGTGGCAGCTCATCGAGTCGATCGAAGGAATGGCCGAGGCCTGTGAGAGCCTCGGACTGCCGGTTATTGGCGGCAACGTCTCGCTCTATAACGAAAGCGGCGGTCGTGACATCGACCCCACGCCGGTGATCGGGCTGCTCGGCGTGATCGAGCGCCTCGTCTCGCCTCCCCCCGGTTGGAACTGGCGTGACGGCGACGCGCTCGTGCTCGTGGGCGATCGCCTCGCCTCCGGCGACGAGGCCTTCCCGCTGGGCGGTTCGCGCTGGGCGACGCGTCGCGGTCGTCGCGGAGGGCGCCTCTTCGAAATCGATCTCGACGCGCTCGCTGCGAGTGTCTCGTTTGTGGCTCACGAAGTGGCGCGCATCTGCGCCGGTGAAGCCGAGCGACATCAGTGCCGTGCACGACGTGGGCGGTGGTGGGCTCGCGGTGGCCCTCGCCGAGATGACCGCGGCAACGCGACGCGGAGCAAGCGTCGGGCGTCTCGATTCCCATGGCGAGCTTTTCAGTGAGTTTCCGGGCCGGTTCGTCGTCGCAACGAATGACGCCGAGGCGCTCGTGGCCCGCGCCGAGGCGGCGGGCGTGAGTGCCCAAATCCTTGGCGCGGTGGGCGGAGATCGCGTGGCGGTCGGTGCCTTCATCGATCTTTCCGTCCTCGAGATCGCTGGCTCGTCGCGAGGGCGCGCTCACCGAGGCGCTCGAGGCCGTCTAGGCCGGGCGCGCCGCCTTCATCTCGTCGAGAATCTCGTCGGGCACTCGCAGGTCGCCCGAGCGCCCCACCCCGAGAGCGACGTCTTTCTTGTAGTGCCCGTGGTAGTCCGAGCCACCGGTGGGGATCATTCCGGCGTCGCGGGTCAACTTCACCATGAGCTGGCGGGTCGCCTCGTTGGTGCCGCCGTAGTAGGCCTCGACTCCCTTGACCCCTCGCTCGCGCAGCGCGGCCATGACGCGCGGCATGATCTGCTCGATCGAGCCAACGGTGAAGTCGTCGACGTAGTTGACCAGCGGGTGTGCAATCGAAAAGACCGTGGGCGAACCCTGGGCGGCATCCACGAAGTCTTCAATGGGCATCGACGTCTTGGGTATGTACGCGCGTCCTGAGGTGCCAAGCCACTCGACGAAGATCTGGTTCCAGCGATCGTCGGTGCGTTCGCCCACGATCTCGGGGTGCAGTTCGAACATGGCGCGGGCGAAATGGGGCCGGCCTATTGAGTGCAGGTTGCCCGACAGGGCCGTCAGATACTCCAGGGTCAACTGGTCAAAGCCGAGCTGCTGGAGGCGCTCGACGAGTTGGAGGTTGCGCACGTCGCGGTCGTGGCGCAGGGCGGCCAGCTTTTGTTGCAGAGGGTGCTCGGGCGCCAGCGGCAGGAAATAGGCGAGCAAATGGACGCTGCGCGGAGCACTCCGGCCGTCACGGGACATCGGAAACTCGTTGTCGCGCAAGGAAACTTCGACCCCGGGGACGAGTTCGACGCCGTACTCGCTGGTCGCGACCTTCATCTCGGGGTAGCTGGCGGTGGAGTCGTGATCAGTCAACGCGATGGCGCGCAGCCCGAGCGCGTGGGCCTTGGCCGCCAACTCACTGGGCGTATCCGAACCGTCGGAGAACGTCGAGTGGGTGTGCAAGTCAATCACCGGGTCAGACTACTGAACCAGCATGAACGGGCGCGGCCCCTGTGCGAGACTGAGTGAGTGCGAGCCCGCCCCGTGACCCCTAGCATTTCGGGGTCATGAAAGAAGCCTGCGGTGTGGTCGGAATTGTGGCGCCGGGTCGTCCCGTCGCGCACCTCTGTTATGACGCTCTCTACGCCCTGCAGCATCGCGGACAAGAGTCGGCCGGAATGGCCACCTTCGCGAACGAGCAGATCACGGTCGTCAAGGACAACGGGCTCGTCAGTCACGTGTTCGACGAATCGACACTGCGCGCACTGAGCGCGTCGATCATCATCGGTCACACGCGCTACTCGACGTCCGGCTCGGCGAACTGGACGGCCGCTCAACCGGTCTATCGTTCGGCCGGCACGTCGGGCTTCGCGATCGCCCATAACGGCAACCTGACGAACACGATCGCGCTCGCTGACGCGGCGGACATCGAGTTCAGCTCCATGCTCTCGGACTCGGATCTGGTCGCAGAGTTGCTCGCCCGCGAGGTGGAGGACGGCGCAGCGCTCGACGACGCACTCGCCTCGGTCCTCGCGCGTGTCGAAGGAGCCTTCTCCATGGTGATCCTTGAGTCGCGGCGCGTCCACGCGGTGCGCGATCCCTTTGGCTTTCGCCCCCTGTGCCTGGGCCGTTTCGGGCCCGAGGCGGCGCCCACCGGTTGGATGGTCGCCTCGGAGTCGCCCGCCCTGGACGTGGTGGGCGCCACATTCGTACGTGAGATCGCCCCGGGTGAGATGGTGAGCATTACAGAAGCGGGCCTCACGACTCGCCAGCTCCTGGAGCCGGCGGTCCCCAAGCAGAAGCTCTGCATCTTTGAGTTTGTGTACTTCGCGCGCCCCGACGCCTACCTCATGGGCCATCAGGTTCACACGACGCGTCGTCGCGCCGGCGAGTTGCTCGCCCAGCAGTCCCCGGTCGAAGCCGACCTCGTGATGGGCGTGCCGGACTCCGGAGTGCCGGCCGCCGAGGGATACGCCAAAGCCTCGGGGATACCCTTCGGCTACGGGCTCGTGAAGAACCGCTACATCGGTCGCACCTTCATCGCGCCCGACCAGAGCGAGCGCACCGCCAACGTTCGCCGCAAGTTCAATCCGCTGCGCGAGAACATCGAAGGACAGCGTCTCGTGGTGGTGGACGACTCGATCGTGCGCGGCACCACCACCAAGGCGCTCGTCTCACTGTTGCGCGACGCCGGCGCGGCCGAGGTGCACTTTCGCATCTCCTCACCGCCCTTCGTGTGGCCCTGCTTCTACGGCATCGACACGCCCACGCGCGATGAGCTCTTCGCCGCTAACCACTCCGTCGACGAGATGAACGACTTCATCGGTTCGGACTCATTGGAGTACATCACTCTGGAGAACCTGCGCGCGGCCATACAACTTGACGGAGAGTGCTGCGACGCGTGCCTGACGGGTGCCTACCCCGCGCCGATCCCGGTCGCGATCGGAGTGGGTAGCCGCTGGTGAGTCGGCTCCTCGAGATCGAGGGCGCTCGCACGTACGAAGACGCGGGAGTGTCGATTGCGGCGGGCGACGATGTGGTGGCGCGCATCGCGAGCAGTGTGGCGAGCACGATTCGCCCCGGTGTTCTCGGGGGCATCGGCGGATTCGGCGGGCTGTTCTCGCTCGATACTCAGAGCTATGACGAACCCGTCCTGGTCGCCTCGGCTGACGGAGTTGGCACGAAGCTCGAAGTCGCTCGACTCGCTCAGCGCTACGACTCGGTGGGCATTGACCTCGTAGCCATGCTCGTCGACGACCTCGCCTGCGTGGGTGCTGAACCTCTCTTCGTTCTGGACTATGTCGCCGACGGGACTCGTGAACCCCGAGCAATTGGCGGTCCTTGTGGAGGGCGTCGCCGAAGGATGCCGGCGGGCGGGGGCCGCGCTCCTGGGTGGCGAAACCGCCGAGCACGGTGGCGTGATGAAACCCGACGACCTGGACCTGGCGGGTTTCGCCGTGGGAGTGGTGGAGAAGCGCGACGCCCTCTCCAAAGATCGCGTGCGCGCGGGAGATGCGCTGGTGGGCCTGCACTCGCCCGGACTTCGCTCGAATGGGTATTCGCTCGCGCGCGAGATTCTGGTGCGCGACGCGGCCTCGCTCGTTGAACCGGCGTACGAAGGGGCGACGCGGACCCTGGGCGATGAATTGCTGCTGCCTTCGGTCATCTACGCACCGACGGTGCTTGCGCTCACCCGCCAACTGGGTGGCGCCATCCACGCCGCCGCCCACATCACCGGTGGCGGGATCGTCGGCAACGTGGTGCGCGTCGTGCCCGAGCGACTGCCACGCGGTGATCGACATGGCGAGTTTTGAGACGCCCGAGATCTTCTTTGAGATTCAGCGTCGCGGGCCCGTCTCGGCCGACGAGATGGTGCGTGTCTTCAACTGTGGCCTTGGCATGGTCGTCGTCGTCGACGCCGCGTCGGCGAACGAGGCAGTGACGCTGGCGGAGTCCATGGGCGTCGGCAGCATCAGTCGTGGGCGAGGTTCGTAGCGGCACGGGACGTGTGGAGTTGACGTGAGCACGCGCACGCGAGCGAGTCCTCGAGCACCTCTTGGCGCATTCGGTACGCCGTGGCGACTTCACGCTCAAGTCGGGCCGCACGTCGTCCTGGTTCATCGACTCCAAGCAGACGATCTGCGCACCCGAGGTCATGGTCGACCTGGCGACCCTCGTGCTCGAGGCGATACCCGAGGACGCCAACGCCATCGGGGGCCTCACCATGGGTGCGGACGGCGTGAGCTTCATCACCGCGGGCGTGGCCGCTACGCGAGGAAGGATGCTGCGCGCGTTCAGCGTGCGCAAGGAAGAAAAGGATCACGGGGCCGGGGGTCGCCTCGCCGGGGTGCTGCACGCCGGCGATCGAGTCGTGATTACCGAAGACACGGTGACGCGCGGGACGAGTCTGCTCGAGGCGTGCCACGTCGCCCAGGCGCTTGGCGCCGAGGTGGCGGTCATTCTCGCGGTCGTCGATCGTGGTGGCACGGCGGCGGCCATGACCGCGGCCGAAGGTCTCAGTTTCCGCGCACTGTTCAGCGCACCGGATCTCGGCTTCCCCTACGAGGGTGCCTAGCCCTCGAGAACCTTCAGGACGCGAGAGCGCCACTCGTACATGATCGGGTAGAGCTCGTTGGCCGTGTGGCCGAAGCGAAGCACGAGCGCGTCGAGCGCCGGTGCCACGCTGATCTGCTGACCCTCGTACCCGCTCGCCCAGTACGTGCCGTACTCATCGCCGGTCACCCACCACTGCCACGAGTAGAAGGTCCCGCTTTCATCATCGATGCTGACGGGCACTTGGGCGGTCTCGGCCCACGAGCGAGAGATCAGTTGACGACCGTTCCACTCGCCCCCGCGCAGGTACAACAGTCCGAACTTGGCGAAGTCCAGGGCCGTCGCGTGCACGTAACTCGAGGCCACGAAGACACCACTCGTGTCGAAGGTCGCCTCCGCACTCGTCATGCCGAGCGGGCCGAAGAGGCGCTGGAGAATGAAGTCGCGGTACGCGTCGCCGTACCCGACGACGTCGGCCACAATGCGACTGAGCACGTTGGTGGTGCCCGAGGAGTAGTTGAAGAACGTGCCCGGTTCGTGGGCGAGGGGCAACTGCGCGGTGAAAGCGGCCATGTCGTCCTTGCCCTCGCCAAATAGCATCTCGATGACGTGGCTCGTCTGGCCGAGCTCGTACTCCTCGACGAAGGCGAGCCCGTCGCGCATCTCGAGTAGGTCTCTGATCGTGATCTCGTGACGCGGGTCCCACGGATCGACCCACTCGGGGACCGGGGCTAGCTGGTCCGGATCAAGTCGGCCCTCGTCGACCAGGGTGCCGATGAGGTAGTGCAACATGGACTTGGCCATCGACCACGACAGCAGCGCACTCAGGTCGGTGATCGGTTCGGCGCGACGGTCGAAGAACTCGCGCACGCCCCCGTAACGCTCCGCGAGCACCCGCCCGCCCTGGACCACCACGACCGCGTTGGTGACAGCGAACGCCTCGGACGTGAACATCTCATCGACCAGTTCGTCAAGTTCGGCCTGGCGCGGATGGGTTCCGCGGGGCCACTCGCCGGTCGGCCACTCGACCCCCTTCGGTTGTGGCGCAAAGGCGGGCGTGATGTCGGGCAGGGTGCTCATAGCCAGTCATTGTGCCACGGGTCGCCTGTCACAACCCCGTCCTACCTTGAACTCATGAGCTCGCCGCGTGAACAGGTCAGTGCGCACTACCTCTACCGCTCGGTCGCCCCGCTGCGTCGTGGAACCGAGACCGTGTACCTGGTCTCGCGCCTCGAGGGCTCCAACGTTCTTGCCCGGATTGAAGTGGTCGAGTCGGCCGGAGCCTCCCTGCGGCGAGCGCTTCATCCGAGCAAGTCTCGAGAATCGCCACTGCGGGTCGTGAGTCCGTGGCTGCCCACCCTGAGTCGACACCACGCCAAAGCGCGAGTGACGTTGGCGTCCTAACCCAGAGGTCGGACACGAAGAAGTGGTCGAGACCGGCGTCGATCCGGTGACCTCACGCTTTTCAGGCGCGCGCTCTACCAACTGAGCTACTCGACCTCCTCGTCACCCCCGAAGGGGTGTCGAGCGGACCTGACGGGATTTGAACCCGCGACCTCCGCCTTGACAGGGCGGCGTGCACTCCGAGCTGCACCACAGGTCCTCGGTGTTCCCGGGGTAAACCCCGAGACGCGAAGTGCCAGTCTAACCCCAGATGTGAAGCGTTCAAAAAGGTGAGGACGCGCTCGTGCTACTCGTCGTGGAGCACCAAGCAGAAGGGATGTCCTACGGGGTCGAGGTAGACCCGAAACGAGTCGCCCGGTTGGAACGCCGTCTTCGTCGCCCCCACCGCAAGGACGTGGGCCTCGCCTTCATCTAAGTCGGCGACGGCGAAGTCGAGGTGCAACTGCTGGGGCACTGGTCCCTCGGGCCAGGTGGGTGCGACATAGTGGGGGACCTTCTGAAATCCCAGGATCGAGCGGCCGTTGTCTTGCAGTTCGATCCAGGTCACATCCTCGGGAGGAAAACCGTCGAGGGGCTCGACCTCGAGTCCCGTGAGGTCGGCGTAGAAGTTCGCCAGGGAAAGAGGGTCCGGGCAGTCGAGGGCGGTGACGCGAAGCGTGATGCTCACAAGTCGCCCTCGGGCTGGGCGCCGCCACGCATAACGGTCATGGTCGTGCCGTTGGTCGGTTCGATGAAGACGCTGATTGCACTGCCGGGAACGGGCATCTCTTCAATCAAGACGGTGCCCCCGTGGCGTCGCACGATCTCGTGGGTGCGCTCGAGTGAGCCCACAATGTAGATCGGGCGCCACTGGGGCGCTTCGCCGATGGGCGAGGCCGAGATACTCGCGAACCACTGATCGCCGTTCTTCAAGATGCGCATCTCTGGGTCGGGAGACTCGATCGCGTGTCCACTGAGTCCGACGTAGAAATCGGCCGCAGCCGCGGGATCGGCCGAGACGTGATCAAACCAGCCCACCGTGTTCTCTTCGTAGGCGACGCCGAAGCCGTGGAAGGTCCCAGGTTGCCAGAGACCGAAGGTCGCGCCCTGGGGGTCGTTCAACATCGTCATTTTTCCCAGGTCCATGACTCCCATGACCGGCATCAGCGCGGTGCCGCCGAGTTGCGTGGCGCGAGCAACACTTGCCTCGATGTCGCTCGTCGAGAAGTACGTCTGAAACGCCGCCGTCGTGGCGCCGTCGTAGATGCCCAGGCCCATCACCGGTTTGCCGTTGGCTAAGGCCAACGCGTAGTACCCGGTCTCGGGTGCGCCCTCCTCCCACGTCCAGTCGAACAGCGCGCTTAGGAAGGCGCGTCGATCGTGGTGCAACTCCTGGGAGCGAACCATGGAGTCCACCCAACAGGGCGTGCCGTCATCAATCTTCGAGAGTGTTGTCATCGCGCCATCATGTCAGAGGTTTCGCCTTCTCGCTAGAGAAATATCGACCATGCGGTTGTCATCTTGGCGTCACTGGCTGAGGTTGGCGCACAAAACCTAGGATGCCTCCAACGACAACCGAAGGGAACACCATGCCAGTACGTACAGCCCGTTCAACGTGGACCGGCGGACTCCAGGACGGGACCGGACGCGTCGAGCTCGTCAGCAGTGGCGTGGCCACTTTCGACGTCAACTTCCCGCGTCGCGCGGCGGACGATGCCGAGGGCGTCACCAGCCCCGAAGAACTGATCGCGGCCGCCCACGCGGCCTGCTTCTCGATGGCGCTCTCGGGCGGCATCGCGGCGGCGGGCGGCACACCCAAGACTCTCGTGGTGACGGCCGACGTTCGCCTGGGTCCGGACCCCGCGGGCGGGTTTCGGATTGCCGACATTCATCTCACGGTTCGCGGCGACGTCGACGGGCTTGACGAGGCGGGCTTCGTGGCCGCCGCCGAAGCCGCGAAGGCCGGTTGTCCGGTCAGCAAGGCCCTCACCGGCACGACCATCACCCTCGACGCTGGCCTCGCCTAAAAGTTGGCTCGTCTAGTCGCGAGCGATCTTCTCGAGGGCGGGAAGAGCCGCTTCGATGGTGGCGCGCTCCTTTGGAGTGAGCTTCTCGAGCATCCGATTGATCTCCAGGGTTCGCTGACTCCACAGATCGCTCATCGTCGCGCGGCCCAGCGCGCTCAGTTCGATCAACGATGCGCGCTTGTCGATTGGATCAATCGCGCGCTCGACGAAACCTTGCGCTTCGAGGTCGGCCACGACCCGAGTGGCCGCCGGGGCGCCCAAGGACTCCTGGGCGGCGATGGCGCTGATGCGCAGTGGACCCAAGTCCTCGATGGTCGAGAGCGCGGATACCTGGGTGGCGCTCAGCGTCGAGCCGCCCTGACGTCGCAGAGCTCGCACGACCCGCGTCAGTGCCAGTCGCAGACGCGCCGCGTCGACGATTTCATTGGTCGATAGAACGCTCATCGCACCACCTCCGCTTCGATTGCGATCTCACCGGGCACGGCACCAGAACTTTCGGCCAGTTCGGCTTCGTGGGCGATGACGTGGGGAGTCTGGTGAATGAAACGCTCTCCGCGCAGAGCCGAGAAGATCGCACCGATCACCGCCATGGCAATCGCGACCGTAAAGACGATCACCAGGCCGTGATGGAAGGGGGCACTGATGAGGTTGGGAAAGAACGTCTTGCCCGTGAGGTGCAACCAGCTGGCAGTCGTGACACCCGCGTGACTCTGCGAGACGAGCAAGGTCTTGAGGGGGTTGAACCCAAGGAATGACGAGAACAGGCTTCCCACCACTGGCGTGTGCGCGGCCGCGTGGGCGGAGCTGGCACTCACCCCCGCAGAAGCGAGGCCCTTGGTGATGGCCTTGGGCAGCGTGCTGGTGAGACCGATGATCATGAGCGAGAAGAAGATGCCCGTCGACAGGACCATGCCGGTGTTCATGAAGGCGGCCTGTATACCGGCGGCACCGCCACGTTGGTCGGCGGGCACCGAGTTCATCACGGCGGCGGAGTTGGGCGCGGCGAACATGCCGCCGCCGATGCCGTTGGCCGCGACGATGAGTGCGAACTCCCAGTAGGTGAAGTTGGGCGCGAGGACGAGCAGTCCGAGGAAGCTCAGGGCAAAGATCACCAGACCCGCCGTCGAGATCACGCGCGCGCCGTGGCGGTCCGAGAAGTAGCCCGAGATCGGACCGGCTGCGAGGAAGCCAATAGTGAGCGGCAGCAACGAGATGCCCGCCCACAGGGGCGTGTCGGCGTAACTGTATCCGTGGAGTGGCAACCAGATGCCTTGGAGCCAGATGATCAACATGAACTGCAGGCCGCCGCGGGCAATGGCGGTGAGCAGGCCTGCGCTGGATCCCATGAAGAAGGCGCGGATCTTAAACAGCCGCAGATTGATCATCGGAGCGGTGACGTGATTCTCGATGAAAAAGAACGCGACGAAGCAGACGACGGCCATCGCGAAGGAACCCATCACGAGCGGCGAGGTCCAGCCCATCGAACTGGTGCCGTAAGGCTCGATGCCGTAGACAATGCCCACCAGTAACGCGGTGAGGCCGACACCGAAGGTCAGGTTGCCCCACCAGTCGATCTTGGCCGGCGTGCGGATCCCGTTGTCGCGAAGGCTCTTGTAACTCCAGACGGTGCCAATGATGCCGAAGGGAACCGAGACCCAAAAGACCAGGCGCCAGTCGACGATGGAGAGCAGGCCACCGGCGATGAGTCCGATGAACGATCCGCCGATGGCGGCGATCTGGTTCACGCCCATCGCCAGACCGCGCTGGTTGACCGGAAAAGCGTCGACCAAGATCGCCGCGGAGTTAGCGAAGAGCATCGCTCCGCCCACGCCTTGGACGAGTCGCAGCACCACGAGCCACAGGGCACCCGAGCTACCGGAAAAGGGGTCGAGCGCGAGCAGGGCCGACGCGACCGAAAAGACGGCGAATCCGAGATTGAAGACTCGCACGCGACCCACGATGTCGCCGAGCCGGCCGAGGCTAATCACGAGCACTGCGGTCACGAGGAGGTAGCCCATGAGGACCCAGAGCAGGTAACCGACGTTGCCGGGCGCGAGGGGATTGATGTTGATTCCTCGAAAGATTGCCGGCAGCGAGATCAAGATGATCGAGGAGTTGATCGTCGCCATGAACATGCCCAACGTGGTGTTCGTCAGCGCGATCCACTTGTAGCGATCGTGATCGAGGTCCTTGAGCGCAGGCATTTCCCTACCGATCCAGCCAATTAGTTGCTTACTAACAAGCAATCATATCGGCTGGGGTGGATCGCGTGACCTTAGGGCAGGTGGATGCGTCCCTCCTGGTCAAGGGGCCAGCCGGGATTGTGCGCCACCTCCCAGGGGTGACCTTCGGGGTCGACGAAAACACCGGAGTATCCGCCCCAGAACGTCGGCGCTCCGGCGCGAGCGATGGTGGCCCCAGCGCGCGAGGCGTCGTTCAGCGTGTCGTCGACCAGCTCGGGAGACGTGACGTTATAGGCGAGGGTGACGCCACCCCAACCTCCTGAGTCCTCGACGCCGGAGTCCTCGGCGAGCAGCGTGCGATCCCACAGCGCGAGGATCATGTCGCCCGCTTGAAAAAAGACGACCTCTTCGTCGGACGTGGCGCCCCGCCAGCCGAGCGCTTCGTAGAATCCGCGGGCACGAGCGAGGTTGCGCACGCCCATGGTGATCAGTGAGATGCGTTGGTCCATCGCATCATTCTGGACCCTGGGCGTGGCACCGCGTGGCGACTTCATCGGGCTGACGGTACCGTTGGCGAAGAGATCCCATGACTACAGCCCACACCGAGACCGTTGACAAGTACCTCGAGGCGATCTACTACATCGACGCCGAAGGTGAGGTGGTGCGACCGAGTCGCCTGGCGTACTGGCTGTCAGTGAGCGCACCGACCGTCAGTAACGCTCTCGTTCGCCTCAAGCGCGATGGGTGGATTGACGTAGGCAGCGATCGGAGCGTCACCCTCACCGAGAGTGGCCGGGCAACCGCCACGAGTTTGGTCCGTCGTCACCGCATCCTCGAGCGGTGGCTCACCGACGTACTGGGATTCGATTGGGCAACCGCGGACGTCGAAGCTGACCGTCTGTCCTCGGCGATCTCGGATGCCGTCATCGACCAGATCGATATGTCGATGGGTATGCCCGCGACGTGTCCGCACGGCAACGTGATTCCCGGGCGCGACATCCCCTACGGCATTCTCGTCGCGCTCGCCGACCTCGAGCCCGAGGTGCCAGCGATCGTGCGCCGAATTTCGGAGGTGGCCGAGCACGACGCACCGGCACTGTTGTCGATGTTGGCCGATCACGCGATTCACGAAGGCAGCGAAGTGCGCGTGATCGAGTCGAACGTCGGGCCGAGCGAGGTGGCCCTGACGGTCGCGGGCAATGAACTTATACTTTCCCTCGACGCCGCCCGATTGATCTGGGTACAGCCGACCTAGCAAAGACGAGACGGGCGGGGGCAATACTGTCTTGATGACCGAGTTTCCCAGTCCCTCACTTCACTTCGGGTCGCGTTCCGACGTGATGATCGCCTACCTCGACTACTTCCGCGAGGGCGTGATCGAGCGCGTGGAGAGCATCTCAGACGAGGAGACCCGTTCGAGTCGACTCACGTCGGGCTGGACGCCGATCGAGTTACTGCGTCACTTGACCTTCGTGGAACTGCGTTGGCTCGAGTGGGGCTTTGAGGGACAGAGCGTGGAGGATCCTTGGGGCGATCGCCGCGACGACCGCTGGTACGTGGGCGAGGACGAATCACGCGAGAGTGTTATTGAGGAGTTGCGTTCGCGCGGTCGGCGCAGCGCGAAGATCATTCGCGAGAACAACCTCGACGCCCTTGGCCAACCGGGTCCGCGCTGGAGAGATCCCGACGACCCGCCCACTCTCGATCGCATCTTGCTGCACCTTCTTCAGGAGTACGCGCGCCACATCGGGCACCTCGACATCGTGGTCGAGATCGCCGGCGGGTCAACGGGCGAGTAGATGGGGAGTGAGTGGGGGCTGACTCCACGCCAAAGCATTGAGATGGAGTCACGACGGCGCGGCGAGAAGGAACTCGTGCATGACTGCGTGACGATTCTGCAAGGTGGACCCATTGACGAGGGAACCTTGTTCGCGCTCGCCGGTCCGGCCGCCGGGGTGCTCACGGAAGGTGGTTGGGGCGGCGTGCATGGATACTGGCCCCGGGTGTGGGCGATGCGGAGCTTTCTCTACGTCTGGGATCCGGTGGCGAGCGGCGTGGTGATCGCGGGCGCGAAGGACTCGCACTGGCGTGTGCGCGAGATGTCCGCCAAGGTTGTGGCGCGACGCCGACTCGGTGACGCCTTGGACGCGATGAACGAATTGTCCGACGACGATGTCAAGCGCGTACGAGAAGCGGCTCACCGCGCCGTTGTTCGCTTGGTGGAAGCGGACGCCTAGAAACCGCGACGCGTGGGTTTAGCGAGCGATATCCTGCGCGCATGACAGAGTTTCTTGGACTGCGAACCGTTATCTATCCCGCACCCGATCTCGCCTCCGCCAAGGCGTGGTGGACTGACTTTCTCGCAACGGATCCGTACTTCGATGAGCCTTTTTACGTCGGCTTCAACCCCGGCGGGTACGAGCTCGGATTACTGCCCGATGCCGATCCCGCCGAAGGTGCACTGACGTACTGGGGAGTGCAGAGCGTGTCGGATGCAGTAGATGCAGCACTCGAGTCGGGTGCCGCGCTGCACGGGGCGCCCACTGACGTGGGAGATGGCATCATCACCGCCACGGTGAAGACGCCTGACGGATCCATCGTGGGCTTTATCTACAACCCCCACTTTCGCGCCGCAACGTGAACTAAGGCGCTGGTAAGTCCCGCGCGATGCACGTCGCACGAGCGACGCGTGCCAACATTAGACGTGGTACCTCCCCCAAGTATTCGCGCGCTGGCGCTCACGACACTGGCTGTGGCGACGATCACTCTCAGTGCGACGTTCTCTGCGTCGTCTGCGACGTCTACGCCTGGTCAGGTCATCACCGTGGAGGCTGCGACGCCGCTCTCACGAGTCGCGGTGTTGCGTACCTGGCGTCTCACGAGTGCGGGGACGTACGTCCAAGAGTTCAACGCGGTGGTGGCCTTCGTCGGAGTCAATGGCGTGCGACCCACGCACGAAGGCTTGGGGCGCACCCCGGTTGGTGAGTTCACGCTGACTCAAGCATTCGGCAACGAGCCCAACAACGGCACTCGATTGCCCTACACCTACGCCGGCCCCGACGACTGGTGGGACGAGAATCCCGACTCGGCGAACTACAACCGGCTCGTCGGTAGCGTGGTCTCGCCAGGCGGCAACTCCGAGAACCTCTACTACTCGGGCCACGTCTACGCCCACGCGGTGGTTATCAACTACAACATGGATCCGGTCGTCAAGGGTGCGGGCAGCGGATTCTTTTTGCACATCAGCTCGGGCGCGCCGACCGAGGGTTGCGTCGCGATCCCCGAGGCCAACCTCACTCAGATCATGCGCTGGCTCGATCCAAGTCAGCACCCGGTCATCAGCATCAACGTCGGCGCGGCCGCGCTGGCGCCGGTGGAACCTACGAGTCCGCCGGCGTCGTGACGTCGGAGGAGATGAACGTCCAGGCCCGATTGAGTGCGATAACGAAGGACGCGAAGATCACGTAGCAGAGGCTCTCGATGATCCACAGTTCGTGCGAGCGAGCTACGAGGATGACGCCCGCCGCGAACTCGTACAGGTACGTGGCGTTGCTGAACGCCAGCACGTACACCTGACCTTTGAAGTGTCGGTTCCGCAGGTGAATGTGCCACGTGTTCACGAGACAAAAGAGAGCCACGAAGATCATCCCGAGTCCGATGTTGGTCTTGGGAATAATCGCCAGGATCGCAAGGCAGAACGCGTTGACGAGGCTGGTAAAGCTACTGCCCGCCAAGGTACGAACTTTGCCGAGGGCGTTGGGTCCGAGCACGAGCTCCGAACGCAGAGAGATGGCGACGAACAGCAGTCCGATCATTGCGCCCGCGGCCCCGGCGGCGACGATCATGAACTCCAGGTACGAGTGTGGGACCACGGTCTCTCTTTCGTGCTTCGTTGAAGGATAGGCCAGCGCCCTTCACGGTTCACGCGAGACATAATGGGGGTCATGGTGGAACGAGAGAGCATCTATGACTACGTGGGCGGAGACGACGCATTTCTCGCATTGGCCTCTGCACTCAACGATCGATGTCTGGCCGACCCGGTCTTGAATCATCCCTTCTCCCATCCCAGCCACCCCCAGCATCTAGAGCGACTTGCCGCCTACCTCGGCGAAGTTTTCGGCGGACCACCCCGCTACAGCGCACTGGGGGGACATTCCGCGATGCTCGAACAGCACGCGGGGACCGGCGCGGACGACGACTACGCGGCACGGTTCCTCGCCTGCTTCGATCAGGCCGTGGACGACGCGAACTTCCCGGACGACTCCGAGCTTCGTCGAGCCCTTCACGATTACATGGCTTGGGCCACGGGCGAGGTCAATGGCTACTCTCCGGTGGGCGTGAGTGCACCGACGGGTCTCGCCATGCCGCACTGGTCATGGGACGGTCCGGTGACGCCAGACTCGTCGTTGCGCTGAGTAGCCTCGACTCCCCATGAGCGATTTTCGATCTGAAGTCTTTGCCTACGCCGATGAGGTAGTGGAGCGCTACGCCGCACTCGATCCCCTGTTTGCCACCAGGGCGGGAGTGGCGGGCTACGACGAGTTCTTGCCCGACTTTTCACCCGACGGCACCGCCGCCGAGTTGGCTGCGGTCACCGAGATGTGCGATCACGCTTCGAGACTGTCGGCCAGTGACGACATTGACCGCATCTCGCTGTCCGTCATGCGCGAACGCCTCGAGACGAGCCGGGGCCTCCTCGAGTCGGGCGAGTCCGAACGGCTCATGAGCGTCATCCACTCGCCTCTCTCCGCCGTTCGTCAGACGTTCGAACTCATGGCCGCTGACACCGAGGGCGACCGAGAGGTGATCGCCTCGCGGCTCGAAGCCGTGGGTCCGTCACTGCTCAGTTGGCGACGTCGACTCGAAGAGCTTGCTCGCACCGATCGTCTGGCCTCGCGTCGGCACGTGGTCGGCATCGCCGATCAGGCGGAGACGTACGCGACCGGCACATTCGCGCGCTTCGCCGAGCGCGTGTCGCCCGCGTCTCCTAGCGACGATCGCCTCACCCGCGCGGCCCAAGACGCCGACGCCGCATGCGCCGAGTTGGCCGCGTGGATGCGCGAGGAACTCGTCCCGCGAGCCAACGAGCGCGACTACTGCGGGATCGAGCGCTATCGCGTCTGGGCCAAGAACTACATGGGTGCCGAACTCGACTTCGACGAACTGTACGAGTGGGGCTGGTCCGATCTTCGCCGCATCCACGCGCGCATGTGGGAGATCGCCCCACAACTCCTTCCCGGCGCGACGAGTCTGGTGGAGGTGGCCGAGTTCCTCGATCACGACCCGTCGCGCCAGATCGTGGGCACCGATGAATTGCTGCGACGCCTGAAATCCTTCACGGAAGCGGCGACCGCCAAGTTAGACGGCGTGCACTTCGATATCGATCCGCGCGTGCGCTTCTGTGACGCGCGGCTCGCTCCCGAGGGTGGGGCCGCTGCTCCCTACTACTACGGGCCGAGCGAAGACCTCTCGCGCCCCGGCACGACGTGGTATCCCACGCTGGGCGAGACGACATTCTCGTGGTGGGAGAACGCGTCCACCTGGTACCACGAGGGCGTGCCGGGACACCACTTGCAAGTCTCGGCGACGCTGATCGCGGCCGATCGGCTGAGCCGCTTTCATCGATTGGCCGCCTGGACGAGCGGGCACGGCGAAGGCTGGGCCCTCTACGCGGAGCGGCTGTGCGAGGAGCTTGGGTTCTTCGAGGACCTGGGCGAAGAGATGGGCTTTCTCGCCTGCCAGGCGCTGCGCGCGGCTCGCGTCGTGGTGGACATCGGTATGCACCTGCAGTTCCCAGCACCCAGTGACCTCGGCGAGCTCGGCGACCTCGGCGACTGCTCCAGGCGAGTGTGGACGCCCGAGATGGCGGTCGCCCTCCTCGAAGAGTGGACGATTCAGAGTCGGGCGATGTCGCAGTCCGAGGTTGAGCGCTACCTCGGCATGCCCGCGCAGGCCATCTCCTACAAAGTCGGTGAGCGGGTGTGGCTGCGAGCGCGAGCCGAGGCCCGCGAGCGTTTGGGCGATGCCTTTTCGCTCAAACGCTTTCACGCCTATGCGTTGGACCTTGGTCCGATGGGCCTGGACGCACTCGAAACCGAGTTGCGCGCGTGGCAGGGCCAGTAGATCTAAATTGGTGCGCCGACATCCCAGAGGTGATGAACGACGTCGTGCAGCGAGTAGCGACCCAGCGACGACACGGTGAACACGCTGCCGTTTGATCGCAGTCCCGGTCGCGCCCACTGGTCACCGGACACGTCGCCGTAGCGGTCCGCGTAGCGACGAGCGTTCGCGCAGAGTTCGTCGCGCACGCTCGTGGGGTTCTGGTCGCAGTATCGCGCATCAAGCGCCGTCTCGTCCTGGTCCCAGTTCTCAAACGTGGGATTGTCCTCGTTCAACATCAGAGCGAGTCGGCCGTCCATCACGGCAAAGACGTCGCGCACGTGGCACGCGTATTCGAGCGGGGACCACTTGTTCTCTTGGGGTCGGGTGCGCACGTCCTCGCGCGAGAGCACCGGCGACCAGCGCGTGGCCGCGTCGCGAAGCCGCTCGGCGAGCACGTCGTCGGCGACGGTACTCGCGTCAAAGCCGCACTCTTCGCAGGGACGCTCGAGGACCCACGTCCAGTCCTTGGTGTCACGTTCGACGCTCATGGGGCGACTTTACCTGGCGTTGCTCAGTGACCTCTCACTCCGTAGCGAGTGAAAAGGTGCACGCCCACGAAGATCCATCCCAGCCACAGCAGGACCCGCCCAGGAAACCAACAGGCCAACCACGCTCCCAGGCGCGCCAGCGAAGCCACCATCTGAGGTCGCGCGCGCGCCAGCACCTCGACGGCGACGCCCGCGCCAATGAGCACCCACCACAGGACGGTCACCATCACGGCGGATCACCGTGTGTGAGTCGGCGCAGCGTCTCAGTTGGCCGAGCGCCAATCCAGAGCCAGGCGAGGAAGATCAGCCAGCGTCCCCAGTGCTCGACGAGAAGGTGGTCCAGCGTGGTACTGAGAGTGGGGACCGACTTCGAACGTCCGCCCAGGGCCAGGCCCACGCTCTCGAGCACAACAGCGAGGACGAGCAGAACGACCCACGGCCCGACTCGCCGTGACGAGCGATGTCGGTAGTACGCGCTGATGTCCGTACGCGTCGGGCCAAAGCCACCGGCGCTCGCGTAGAACTCGAGTGCAGCGAGAGCGGGGAGAGAAACGAGAATGTAGGAACCGATCGAAAAGGGCCGCACGCCCGTCGCCCACCAGGCGTAAAGTGCCGCGACGAGTACGGTCCCCGCGACGGCGAGACGGTCCCTAGTCAGCGAGGGGTGAGGCCGAGCCGGCTTCGTTCTCGAGTTCCTGAATCAGTTGCTTGGTCACCACCGTTGCTCCTGCGGGGGCGGTGATGCTCTCTGAGTTATGGCTGACGGTCGTCGTGAGCGCGACGGTGTCGTTGCCCGAGCCGCTGGAGTCCGGTGCCGAAATCGATACCGACGCGCCGGTCAGCGTCGAACCCGAGGTTGTCATCGAGAGGGTGTAGGACCCCTTCACCCCGGTGGGCTCGCTGACCCCCGAGATGCCCAGGCTCTGGATGGTGGGCCACAGCTTGTGTACGAAGGACGCCAGCGTCGCTGTTTCGCTATACCCCCCGCCTGAGACGCTCGTAGAGTGTGTCGTCTCAATGATGTGGATAATCGCCTGACGCAGCGTGTTGACGTCTTGGGTCTCTTGCTTGGTGGGCGTGGTGCTCGTCTGCTCCTTGGCCACCAGGCTCTTGATCAGACTGGCCGGGACTTCGAACCACCGACCACCGAAGAGCAGATTGAAAGCGGCGATGTCGCTTGGAGAAATGTCCACGTCGGGCAGCGACGAGAGGGTGGAGAGGTCGATCTTCGCATAGGCGTTGCCAGCCACGTCGCGCAACTCCAACAGGGCGCCTGATCCCACGTTGACCGTGACGTCCTCGTCGAGCGCCGAGGTCTGGGTCAAGTCCCCGCCGCTGGGGTTGACTTCCACGACGTCCAAGGAAATGTCGTTGGCGTACTGCTCTAGCTTGGCTGCCCCTGGTCCCGAGAAGGAGGCCGTGATGTGCAGCTCGAGGGCCGGCTGGGAGGAGACTGAACTCAATGTCGAGTCCAGAGTTGCGGGTGTCGCACCGCAGGCAGACAGCCCCAAGCCCGCGGCGACCGCTCCGATGATCACGTATTTACGCACGCGAGCCTCCCTAGCGCCGACACCTCGCAAGGCGCCGTCTCTGCCCTTGGGCGAAACTTACCATCCGGGACTTGTGATCAGCCCCGATATCCTGACGTTCGTGGACGACGCAGAGTTGCTGGTACGGCTACAGGGCGGCGACCGCGACGCCTTCACCGAACTTGTCAAGAGATACCAGGATCCCCTCGTGCGCCTGGCCCGGTACTACGTCGCCAGCGAGGCTAGCGCCCAAGACGTGGCCCAGGAAACCTGGATCGCGGTCATTCGGGGCCTCGAACGCTTCGAGGGCCGCTCGTCGTTCAAAACGTGGCTCTTTCACATCGCCGCGAACCGGGCGCGGACCAAAGGCGTGCGCGAGCATCGCTCCATCCCCGTCGACCTCGGATCTGACCAGTCGCTGCTCGCCGGTCGTTTCAACCAGGGCGGCATGTGGAGCGATCCACCGGTGCCCTTCAGCGACAACGTGGATGACGCCTTGGATAACGCCCCCCTTGTGGCACGCGTGCACGAGTCGATCGCGCGCCTGCCCGAGGTGGCCCGCGCTGTCGTAACGCTGCGCGACGTGCAGGGACTGTCTACTGGGGAGGTGGCGAATTTGCTCACGCTCTCCGAGGCGAACGTGCGGGTGATACTTCACCGCGCGCGTTCACGTATTCGATCAGAAGTAGAGGCACAGATGCGAGGAGGTGAAGCATGAGACTGCTCTCGAGATCCCTCGTGTGCCAACAGGCCGTCCAGTTGATGAACGATTACGTTGACGGCACCCTGTCGCGACGCCAACGGCGTCGCCTCGAAGCCCATCTGGCCGACTGCGATGCGTGCACCGCCTACCTCGAGCAGTTGCGTGTCACCATACGAGCGAGTGCCGTGGTGAGCGTCGAGGACGTCGACCCCGCGGTGCTCGAGTCCTTGGTTGAGCTCTTTGAGCGATATCAAGAGGACAACTAGGTCGTTGCACTCTCGCGTCTCGCGGTGAGCCGCCAGACAAAACGAAGGCCGCTCCACGTCTCATCGATGGCACACACCTTGCTGTCCACCAGACCGAGCGGCAGTGCGATGACGCGCACCGCGTGATCTGACATGTCACTGGCGACGCCCGATGATCGCTTGGGCCACGCGACCCACAGGGATCCCGACGGAAAGATGTGTCGGCCCAGTTTCTCGACTTCCCGATCGAGGTCGCGAACCCGCGTGAAAAACGCGAGCACCACGTCGGCGTCACCGCGCCGACGGTGAACAGTGGTGTCCGGCGAGACGTCGAGCGCGAAGCCAGCGGGGGCGTGCACGAGGGACACCGTCTGGTGGGGACGCACGCCGAGCTTGACGATGAGCGAAGAGTCAACCACACGACGAGTTTGGCAGCGGGCAACAGCATCGGCGTCGTTCTAGGGTGGGGCGGTGCACGACCCTCACCCGACTAGTTCGCCCCTCGGTTACCTGGGCGCCCACGAGGCGCTGAAACGTCTGGCGGCGGGCGGACTCACATCACTTGATCTGGTCGATACCCTCATTGAGCGAATCGAGCAGGTCGACGCAAGCGACAGCCACGTGGCCCTTAACTCCGTTGCCGCAATGAGTGAGGACGCGCGCGCTCAGGCGAACGTCCGTGACGAGGAGAGACGTCGAGGCGGTGCGCTCGGAGCGTTGCACGGGGTGCCCGTTCTGATCAAGGACAACGTGGAAGCGAACGGTCTGCCCGGACTCGCCGGTTCGACGTCCTTGATCGGGCGACCGACGACGGACGCGACCTTGGTGACCCGACTGCGAGACGCGGGCGCGATCATCCTGGGCAGTACGAATCTAAGTGAGTGGGCGAACATTCGCTCTCCGCGCTCGACGAGCGGCTACTCCGCGTCGGGCGGACTGGTTGCCAATCCCTGGGCGCTCGATCGTTCAGCAGGGGGCTCGTCGTCGGGGTCGGGCGCGGCGCTGGCGGCCGGACTCGCGCCGCTCGCGGTGGGTACCGAGACCGACGGGTCCATCGTGTGCCCCGCCTCGGTGAACGGCGTCACCGGCCTCAAGCCGACGGTCGGCGTCGTGCCGACGACCGGCGTCATTCCCATCAGCGCGAGTCAGGACAGTCCGGGGCCAATGGGTCGTAGCGTCGCCGACGTGGCCCTAATGTTCTCGGTTCTGGCCCAACAGGAACCGCGTCACGTCGATGCGACCTCGATGGTGGTGGCCAAGAACTGGCGCACCGGACATCCCTCCACCGACCAGCTCTTCGATGACGTGGTGGACGAACTCGCGCACGCTGGGCTGTCGATCATGTCGCGCGATCTCGCCGCTCCGGGCGAGAGTGAAGGGCGCGACGAATTTACGGTCTTGCTCAGTGAGCTCTTCGACGATCTGAGCGCGTACTTGGCCGCACGTCCCGGTGACGGCGTCAGATCTCTCGGCGACGTCATCCTCTTTGAGGATGAACACGCTGAGATCGAACAGCGATTCTTCGGTCACGAGCACTTCCTCGCCGCAATGTCGACCGGGGGGCGCGCGGGACCGTCGTACGCCGAGGCGCGACAGCGGAGTCTCTCGTGGGCACTGGACACCTGCCTCATCCCAGGCATCGAGGGGGCCGACGTCATCATCGCGCCCGCCTATGGACCGTCTTGGAAGAGCGATCTCATCGTGGGTGGTCACCCCGGTCCTGCGAGTCCGGTCACGAGCCCGGCCGCGATCGCGGGCTGGCCAATACTGAGTTTGCCTCTCGGCGTGGTTGACGGCCTCCCCGTGGGACTGGCAGTGGTGGGCCGTGCGAACGAGGAGTGGCGGGTGCTCGACGCCGCTTCGCGCGTCGAGGCCGTCCTGCGCTCAAAGAACCCGTGGCCCACGCCGCTCTGGCAGCCCGCTACCCGCGGCTAGGTCGTTAGTACCCCGGCGGGGAGCACTTGAGCGTCCAGCCCCAGACTTCGCGCACCGCGATCGGAAGGGCGATGGGACACTTCGCGCCATCCGCTCCGCCGAGTCCGTCGTCGTAGATCTTCCAAGTGGTCGAACTCGCGGCGCGAGTGAAGAGGTAGTAGGCGCCGTCGTCTTGCGCCCCAACCTGGGCCTCGAGAGACTTGGGGCTTGGATCGAGCCCGGCACCGGCGTAGTAGGTCCTATTGGCCTCATCAAAGGCGTAGTACGTCTCGCCCTTGGTCAAGCCGAGGTAATCCCTGACCGGCAATCGGTGAGACGCGGCGCCTGTAGCGAGCAGGCTCGCCCGTACCGCGGGCGTCACGATGAGGTTCTTGGCGCTCGGCGATCCTTGCGCGGGCAGTGCCCACAGCACGGTGATCGCGGTGGCGATGAGTGCCGTGAAAGTAACTCGGCGCACCACAGTCCTCCCGGTCGATCCTGCCCACAGAGTAGTGAAGCCGACGGCGCATTGTCCGTCGCGTGTCGTAGCGCCTCGGTACACTCAGGCCCATGACAGAGCACATTCGTTTTGGGGCGGTCTCCTTGGACTGCGCGGATCCTCATCCTCTCGCCGACTTCTGGGCGGCGGTCATTGACGGCGAGGTCGCGTTTCGCAGCGACTCCTTCGACGCGGTGAAGGCGGGATCGATCTGGTTGACTGCCGTCAAGGTCGAGAACTACCAGGCGCCGACGTGGCCGGGGGACCAACTGCCCAAGCAGATTCACCTCGACCTCGCGGTGACCGACTTGGCCGCGGGCGAGCGCGAAGTTCTCGCTCTCGGCGCGACGCGGGCCACCACGCAGCCGGCACCCGAGAGCTACCTCGTGTTCTTAGATCCGGCCGGTCATCCGTTCTGTCTGAGCACGGCGATTCCCGACTAGTGAGTCACGGGCGGCGAGCGAGGAAGCGGAAGCGATCACCCACTTCCTCGACGACGATCTCCACGAAGCCTGCGACGTCCAGACGCGGCGCTAGCGCCGACGGGTCAACGGGCACATAGGTATCACCCTCGTGCATTAGCCACCGCGCCGTTGTTTCAATACTGTCGGTACCGGCGAAGAGTCCGCCGGGCCGAAGCACCCGGCGGACGTGAGCAAATACTTGGTTTTGAAGTTCTGGTGAGGGCACGTGGTGCAGCATCGTGAACATGACGGCCGCCGAAAACCGTCCCTCGTCAAATGGTAACGACGTCGCGTCCGCGCACACCACCTCGACGTTGGTGCCCTCGAGTCGCGCCGCGAGCGCGGCGGCGAGGTGAGGATCGATTTCAACCGCGGTAATTTTGGCGTCGCGCCGCCGAAGAACGTCGGTGGTACGTCCCGGACCGGCTCCGATCTCCAAGACGTCGTCGCCCAGGTCGTAGGTACTCAGGGCCCACGGCAGCAGTTCGTTCTCGACGTACTCAGCCCACTCTGGGCTCGAGCAGATTTTCATGTGCTCTTCGTTCATACTCAACATTCGCACGTCGAATCACGCGAACGGGGCACTTCACACATTTAGAAACGTCAAAGAGTGCGAATTGTGTCGTCGTGCTCCTTGTGCAACACCTGTAGAGAGTTCTCGCAATCGTGGGTTCACGTATGGCGAATGATCAACTCGAGAGTTCGCCGCGTGCAGGTCACTCACTGGTCAAGTGTGCGACGCGTTTCCTTTAGGAAAAAGGCCCGCAGATTTTAGGCTGGATAGAGCAGTATCTACCGCGAGCTCGACACTCGTGAACTGAAAGGACGATCACCATGGTTCTTTTGATGATCGCTGGTGTGGTGGGCTTTTTGATCTCCACCGGAGTGTTTTGCCGCCTCGCGCCGTCGGCCCTCGACGCCGTCACGCAGCGTGGACCGCGAAGTCGTCGATTCCACGAGACGCAAGACCGTGTTCCGCGAGCAACGTAACTAGTGAATTTAGAACAAGAGGAGATGTCATGATTACGTTCGGTGCGGTCTTGATGCTGATCGGTCTGTTGTTGGGGGTACCAGTGCTGTGGTCGCTCGGTGTGATCCTTCTGATCATCGGGTTGGTCTTTTGGATTCTCGGCGCTGCTGGTCACGCCATCGGTGGACGGCGCCACTACTACTAAGTCAGCCGTGCAACTTGTGTGACGTCGTCGTGCAGATGTTGATGGTGATGCCGCGGGTGCGTCGATAGCCTTGAGGTCGTGAAACGGATCGCCGCTATTACGGCGGTTCTGGTCGTGATGCTCTCGTGTGTCAGCGCATCCGCGGCGACGCCACTTCGCGGCCAATTGTTGACGTCGCGCAATGTTCCCGGTTGGGCGAAGTACTACATCGCCGCAGCCGACACGCGCAGTTGCCCGGAGTCGACGTTCGCCAAGCCCACCACCGGATCAGCGATCCGCGAAGTCTTCGCCAATCGCTCGTCGGAAACGCTGCTGCTGGAAAAGCTCGAGACGTCCCCGACGCCCACGCTCACCTACAACACGGTGGTGGATCACATGACCAAGTGCACCAAGATCGCCGCCACCTTCGACGGTCAGGTTACGTTCCAGCGCAAGCAATCCGTGAATCTGGGACGATTCGTAGTGCCGGTCAAGGCCTACACCATCGCATTCGTGCTCGGCGGTGCCAACGTTACCGGCGTCATCGCGTATGCGAAAAAGGGTCGCGTGGTCCTGGCGTTGGCCGAGATCACAAAGACGGAGCTCAGTGCTCGCCAGTTCAAGTCCGCGCTCCGAGAAGCGCTGGCCCGGATCTCCTAGCTGTCAGACGAGGGCCGCATTGACCCCGCCGCCGTGCGACGTGACGTCCTTAACGGGTCGTGCGGTTGCGGCGCCGCGCTTCATCAACGCGTCGTACGCTTGGAACGATCCCTGGACAAGCAGAGCCACGAGCATCGCGGCACCGAAGGCGAGGGGAAGGTCTCGCGTCCGCAAGAGTTCCGCGAGAACGATCATCGAAGCCAGGTACGAGAACGATCCGCGGGTGACCCCGTAGAGGAAGTGCGAGGACGCGTGCGACCCTTGTTCTTGGTGAGTGAGGAACGCCATCATCAGACTGGTGGCCGGTAGGGCGTCGATCAGCCCTGACAAGACAGGTCCAAGTCGACCCGCCAGTGACGCGATCACCATCGTGAAGAGAGTGGCGACGACCACGCGCAGCCACAGTCGAGAGGGACCGTGCGGGGCCGAGGAGACGCTCGGTGTCGCGGGCCACCAACGCAGCGCGACGGCGAAGCCGATAGCAGTAATAACGCCGGCGAGGATGGCCGAGAGTTTCAAGAGGTCGACGGCACCGGCTGCGAGTGCGAAGACTCCGAGGGCTCCCACCAACGCGAATGACGGGGAGAATCGAACCGTGAAGTGGGCGTAGAGCCACAGAACGACCGCTTCGGCCACTGAGCCGACCAGCAGGGCGCTGGTCATGGAGACGACAAACCCGATCCCGTGTTGCAGGGCGACCAGCCAAAGTAAGGGGAGGCTGGCGAGGGGAAGCCCGATCACGAGACCCCCGACCGCGTCGCCAAAGCGGCGTTGAGCCATGGTCCCCACGACGACGGCGAGGGGGACAAGAAGTACTCTGAGCAGGAAAAACAGCATGACACCAGAATACGGGCCGAGTGACCGAAAATGACTCGGTATCCAGGCATTAGTATGCCAAATAGCCTCTATGAATGAGGCATAATGTCCAGTATGCCGAGTAAAACAAGGAGACTGGGCTGTGGATGACATCGATCGGATGTTGTTGGTGGCGCTCAGCAACGACGGACGCCTCAGTTACCAACAACTGGCAGACCAAGTGCACCTGAGTGCCAACAGCACCGCGGATCGCGTTCGCCGGCTGCGCCAAAGCGGCATCCTTGCGGGCTTTCACGCCGAGCTGAGCCTGGCCGCGCTCGGCTACACCCTGCACGCGCTCACCGACGTGAACCTGAGGGAGTCGGTGGAGCCACGCGATTTCGAGCGAGCGCTCGAAGGTGTGCCCCAGGTTCTGTCCGCGACGCTCACGACCGGCGAGCGTGACTACCAACTGCGAATAGTGAGTCAAAACACCGATCAACTGCAGTCAGTTCTCGAGACATTGCACAAGTTCGGGACGCGCGACGCCGAAAGTCGAATCGTGCTGGCCGAGACCGTATTCGGATCGTCGCGGCTTCTCTGAGAGAATCCCGGCCTTCTCGCTCGCCACTATTTTCAGCCACTTAGGATGAGTTTCAATTCGTCATGCACCTAGACGAAGGGCCAAGGGATGAGCACTAAGACAGACGCAAAGCGGGGCGCTTCCTTCGTCGTCTACGGCCAGGTCTGCTTTCTCGTCTTCATTGCCGTCTGCATTGCCATTCGTCCGGGCTTTGTTCTCAAGAGGAACGAGGGCGGGATCAGTAACTACGGACCCCACATCCAGACGGCGTTCGCCTACACCGCAGCCCTGCTGGGGCTGGCCGAGTTCAGCCGACGCGCCGGCACTTTTTTTCGCGGCGATCTCGACCCCAACGCCCAGCGACTGCGACGAGTGCTCTACATCTACTCCGTCATCGTGATCGCCATGTTGGTGACGTCGTACGTCTACACCATCAACCACACTCTGCGTGACATTCACTTTGCCTTCGGTATCGCTCTCGTCCTCTTCGAAGTGGGCGCGTCGTGGTGGATGTTTCGACTGTTCCGTCGGCTCGTGTGGGACGGTGTGTTCCTCACCCTGCAGCTCTCCGGGAGCATCGTGAGCCTGGTGACGATTGTCGGAGCGATACACGTGCTCTTCGTGGGGGAGATGGTCACGTGGATCGGCTTCTCCGGTCTGATCATTCACACGTCGCACTACCTCGGCACGAAGGGCGACACCGGCGATCAGTCGCACGAGCGCGGTCTGAGAAACTCTCTTTCTTAGGGGCCGAGACTCGACACGTGAAACGTGATCACTCCGGATAGGAGTAACGCGTTACGCGGGTGACCTCATCAAAGCCCATGGCCCTCAGGATGGGCTGACTGTTGGTGGATGCCAGGACCATGAGGTAGCGATATCCTCGCTCCCGAGCGAGTTGAGCCCGGCGCACGGTCTGAGCGCGGTAGAGGCCCTGGCCCCGCCAATCTCGTTCGGTGCTGCCTCCCCAGAGCGCGGCAAAGTCACTGTCGGGCAGATATTCGACTCGCGACGACGACACCGGGTCTCCCGAATCCGTCAACACGACGAACATGTCCATTTCGTGCGGCGCCACCTCGAGGCGATGGACGAGCGATCGGCGAAGATCCTGCTGACTGTGGCCAAAAGCACTCTCGTGGACGGCGATGAGGAGATCCACGCCCGCCTCGTCTCGGATCTGGTGGATAGCAGTGCCCGGGGGCAATACCGGTTCTCCGGCGATTCGAGTCGCGTCCCCGATCATCACGGCCGAGGTGCCGGTCAACGTGAAGCCGGTGCGTTCCAGCCGTGACCCGAGGTCCGAGGGTTGGTCGTACTCGTACACGCTCCATATGAAACGCAAGCCGCGTGATGCATAAAACTCGAGATGCTCAGCGATGGCGTCATCGGCCGTCGTGTCACTGAGCGACGTCCACATGACTTCGGACCAGCCAACACCGTTCGAGGCGGCCCAGCGCAGATAAGTAGGCCCGACACTGACGACCGAGCCCGATCCATCAGGGGTGCTGTTGCGCCTCACCTGCTGGTCGAAAAGTTGAAGAAGGTCGGGATGCGCCAAAGTCACGGTGACGAGTCTGTCAGGCGCGCCGAGACGTCGCGAGGTGCAACGACAGTGACAACTTTTTTGTGCACCTCATACTTGACGGCCTTCGGCCAGACGCGCGTTGGGTTGTGTTCGAAGCGAGTGAGCGTTACTCAATCCATTCACAGAGATTTCTGCGAAACGCAAAAAATAAGATTTGAAGTGGTGAAGGAGGTCATTATGCCTATCCATCAACACTCCACCGACATCATGAGCGGAGACGCTCCGGTGACCGACGTCATGGCCAGTCGAGAGACGATCACGATGCCCGCTCCGACGCCCCCCGCACCGAGGGACAAAGTCGAGCAACTGTCCGAGATCCACTATCCCCGCGCGACGGTGGGCCTCTTCGTGTGGGCGTTCGTCGCGCTGCTATTGAGTGCCTGGGCGGGCGTCGTGCCGTACATTGGCCCCATCTTCGGATTCTCCGCGGATGGTTCCTCGTCCTGGACGTGGAACGACGCTCACACCTATGGCGCACTCGTCCCGGGGGCTGTTGGACTCGTGTCGTGTCTGGTTATTCTCGCGTGCGCTCGGCGCCCCGTCGGAATGCAGTCTGCGGGCACACTGGCGAGCGCGGGCTTCGCCGTCTTCGTGTGCGGCGCCTGGCTTGCAGTTTTCCCTGTGGCCTGGGCCGTGATTCGCGCTCCCTACTTCCAGGCGGCCTCGCCGACGTCGACCCTTGAGTACTGGCTGGGCTACGCCAGTGGCCCCGGCGTGTTGCTGGCCGCCTTTGGCGCGTTCGTGATGGGGCGTGCCCGCGTCGAGAGAGTTGCTCACCGTCTCGTCAACCGTTTGAGCGTCGCCTAGTCCGACCCCCTCGGCGCGGAGCAAGGGCGCCCCTCTCCCCGACAGATGCCCTTGCTCCGCGTCGAACAGCCAGGTGCGGTGCGACTAGTCGTTGAAGCGGTGAACCGTGTGACCGAAGGTGCCCTTGGCGAAGGCCAGAACCTTGCTGGGACGCACGCTGAAGATCTCCACCTGGAATCCCTGCGGGTGAAAGAACTGCCCGTCGTGCGTGGTAAACGCCCAGCTGTCCCCATCCCATTTCGATTGAAACGCGAGGGCGACGTCGTCGAGTAGCCCTTGGTCCTGATTTTGACGGGCGTCACCCTCAACCACAATGTCGACTCCGTTCTGCCAGTCGTTGCAACCCGTTGACAAGATGACGTGAGGGTTGGATTGCAGGTTCAAAGACTTCTGCTCATCGGAACCAGTCGTGAAGTGCAGCGCGTCGTTCGACCACGCGGCCACCAATGGTGTCATATGAGGACGCCCGTCGGGGCGAACCGTGACGAGCCAAAAGATCTCCGCGGCCTCTAGCTCGTGTTGAGTAGCCGCCCAACTGGTGGGCTCGGCGGCGGCGGCGCTGTAGCGCCGGTCAATGGTTGTCGTAGGCGAACTCATGTCCCTCTCCTCGATGGCAATATCTAATGATGACCGAGAAACCTAAGGAAAATCATCGCTAATTTGTTGACTAGATGTAGTAGTTCTGATATATATATGTCATGCCTACTACATCGATGCGATCGATCACCAATCGCGAGGACTTCCTCGCCGCACTAAGTCACGCGCTGCACGAACTGAACGTTCCGGTCGCCGTGGCCATGACGGACCTGGACGATTTTGCCGGGATAAACGACCTCCACGGCTTTGAGGTCGGTGACCGAGTTCTTGAGAGTTGGGAGCGAGTGATGGACGCCAACTTGCCCAGCGACGCCACGGTGGCTCGTCTTGGCGGGGACGAGTACGCGGTCATCTTGCCGGGATGTGTGGCCGAGACCGCATTGATCTTGCTGGACGAGATCCGCGCACACTTCTTCGCACACGACACTCCCAGGGCGGGACGTTTGAGTGCGTCCATCGGCGTCGCCTCCATTCCGCCGCACGGTGCGAGCGCCGAAGAGCTGTCCCAGCACGCCGGCCAGGCACTCATGCGCGCCAAGCGCGACGGGCGAAACCGCGTGGCGATTTACATCGAGGAAAAAATGGTCCTCAAGAGCAACTACTACAGCCGGGGCAACCTGGAGCGACTAGCCAAGCTGTCCGAGGCCACCGATCGCACCGAAGCGAGTCTCCTTCGCGAGGCACTCGACTCTTTGATTGATCACTATCGCGATGTGCTCTAAGAGATATTCACCTTGCTCGCATTTGATGTGCCTCAGTGAGTCGCGCTTTCCGATGCAACTGCGCGTCGTTCGGCGGGGTAGCGATGCGTTCGGACTGAATGAAAGTGTCTGAAGGTACGGTGACACTGTGTCTGATCCGACTGTTGGTCGCCGCGGTCGTCTGATCCGCGCTGCGATTCCCGAGTCGGGGCCGTTGCGCACGCTCACCAAGTCAACACTCGCCAACACGATCGGCAATGGGCTGTACTACACGGTCGAAGTCATCTTCTTCACGCGGTCGGTCGGTCTGTCCGTTCATCGCGTCGCCCTCGGCCTGGGTATTGCGGCGATCGCGGGCCTTCTGATCTCTGTTCCCGCGGGACACATGTCGGACCGGTGGGATCCGCGATTCATCGTGGCCGCCGGCGCTGCGGGCGAGGGGGTCGTGATGGGCTGTTTTACCATGGTCCACTCGTTCTCAGCTTTTCTGATCTTGAGCATTATTGGCGGACTATTTGGCGGTACCGGGGGAGCCTCACGGTCTGTCCTGCTCGGACGTTTCGGCGTGGGAGAAGACCGCGTTCGGATTCGCGCCTACCAGCGCGCCGTGACGAACCTCGGCATGTCTGTGGGCATTGCTCTGTCGGGCGTGGGTTTGGCGCTTGACACTCGGAGCGCGTACGTCGCCATGGTGCTGGGTAACGCGGCGACCTTCTTCGTCGCAGCCGCCTTTGTCCTGAAATTGCCCCGGATGCCGGCCCTGCCAATTGAGGAGGGCAAACGTCGCGAGCCGATGACGGTCGTCTTACGTGATCGGCGCTATCTGCTGGCGTCGCTGCTCAATGGACTCTTTGCCATTCACTTCATCATCCAGAGCGTGGGTCTGCCCCTGTGGATCGTGTATCACACCGACGCGCCTCGCTGGTGGGTGTCGGTGTTGTTGATCATCAATACCGCGATGGTCATCACTCTTCAAGTGCGCAC
This sequence comes from uncultured Acidimicrobiaceae bacterium, assembly GCA_963839255.1. Lineage (GTDB taxonomy): Bacteria > Actinomycetota > Acidimicrobiia > Acidimicrobiales > RAAP-2 > RAAP-2. The sequence continues at coordinate 85,136 of CAWIUH010000006.1, read as the reverse complement.
CAGTCGGGGTTCGGGCGACGTGGTACGCGCGGCTCAGATCTTCGCGCGATCTGGTGTTCTGATCGCCGCGGCGTGCGTGCTCTATTCGCTCGCGTCGGGGGTAGATCCGGTCGCGTCGTGCGTCATCTTGGTGCTGGCGATGGTGGCCCACACTTTTGGGGAACTGTACAGTTCGGGCGCGTCGTGGGGTATTGGCTACGGGTTGGCGCGTCAGGATCTCCAGGGTCAGTACCAGGGGGCGTTCTCGCTGGGTTGGGGGATATCGGGCGTCATCGGTCCGAGCATCGTGGTCGCGACGGCGATCACCCTGGGCCGAGTGGGCTGGCTGATATTGGCCGGCGGTTTTCTGATCGTCGGCGCTGCCTTTCGACCACTGGTTGCGAGTTACGAGCGCACGGGAACGGAGCCTGCCGCGAGTGTGGATGGTTGACGCTGCCTTGAGCGGGAGAGTTGACAGCCGAACCCCGTTTCGATCGAGGGTCCGAAATGTACTGCCCGGCACTCTGGCTGGCTGGCGACGCAGGGCTTCCACTTACCATGAAGTCAATGGACGAATCAGGTATAGGCGGTTCGCTCGATGAGCTACTCGATGAGAGCCTCACCTTCGATGCAACGACGCAGCGTGGGCTCACGAACCATCTGCCGATGGCACTCGTCGCGAAAGCCGGTCTTGGCGCGCCTCTGAGCGAACTCCAGAGATTCTCGAATCGCTACCGCCGTCGACTCGTGAAGGCGAACTCGGGCAGCCGGGACCTGACGAGGACAAACTGGCTAGGCGCCGTCGGTGAGAGAGATGCTTACTCGGATCTCACGTGGTTTTTTGACAACGAAGTTCGAGAGATGGGCACTGAAGCCGCAGTCCGAACCTATCTGAGCGATCTCGTTCCGGGAATCTCGGGCGCTGCCTTTCACGGCGCGATACGTCTCGCGTACTCCTTGGACGTGGATTCACCCGAGCGTGTCGCTGCCGCGCTCGCCTACCTCGCTTCGAGCGCGTCGGAACTCGCGCCCCTTGAGAACGTCCCCGACAAAACCGATGACCCTGAAGAACTCTTGACCGAGATGACCCTGGACGACGCGTGGGCGTCAATACCGGCAATGAAACTCATCAGCGAGGAGATGAACTGGGTCGGGGCTCGGCCCGGGTTTGCTTCGTTTGCCTCATCGCTCAAGGTCGACGACGCCACTCCGCGCCGTTTGGCGCAGGCCGCACTCAAGCTGTACGCCTCGACCAATAACTTCACGGCTCTTCACGGTGTGACGGGCATGGAGGCACTCGCTCGAGTGCGCCGATTAGTCGACGACACGGAACGTTTCGATCGGTACAGCTTTCAGGCGTTGGCGGCCGCGTTCGCCACCGTTGGCGCTCCGGCCGTCTGGTCAGCCGACCGGTTGGCCGACGCCGGCTCGGCCAGGGATCTCAGCCCGGAGATCGTGGCTCAACGTGCTGCGTGGAGTGACGATGAGCACGTAGCCAAAATCGTCTTCACCTCACAACGTCTCTATGAATGTGAGCGGGATCCGCTCTATCTGTTTGTCTCCGAGAGAGCGGTGAAGAACGACTTCTCGAGTCACGACGTATCTCAAGGCGTCGACGCGTAGGCCGCGGCTACGCAGGTCCAGAGACCAAGCCTTCGGGAAACACGTATTCTTCGGGCAGCATTCCAAGGGCCCAGGCGAATCCGTTCGTTAACAAGGTCATCTGCAGGTTGACCGCGGAATCGATGTTCGACACGTCTGCTGACTCGAGCCAATCCTGCAGCAGAGTCACGTGAGCTCCCGCGAACGCTCGGGCCATAACTGCCAGTGGCACGCCAGGCTCGTCTCCAGCAGAACGTAAGCGCTCCGCAAAGACCACTTCGGCGCGAGACGAAATGATGTCCAAGTACGCCGCTCGTGCCCGACCGTTTCCGGCTCCCCTCAGGCAGACCAGGTACAGATCTCGGAATTCGGCCGCCTGGGCGTAGAGCTCCATGACTATGTATGTTCGTATGGTTTCGGGTGCCCCTTGCACGGCCGTGAGGCGTAGTGCAAGTTCTTCGGTCAACTCCTCGAAAAGGCTGGTGAGCAGCTGCTCCTTATCCTCGAAGTGGGCGTAAAAGGTTGCTCGAGCCACGTCGGCGCGCTCAGCGATGTCCTCAATGGTGACCGCGTCGTAGCCTCGCTCGAGGACCAGTGAAATAAAGGACTCCCGAAGGGCGCGCTGGCTCTTTCGGACTCGTCGATCCTTCACTCCGAGGTCAAGTACAGGGCTGGTTTCTGAAGTGGACGTCATGCATTCCAACATACAACTTGACAGGTATCATTTCAACTGATAGTTTTCGGACATGGTGTCGGTTACTAGTGCTTCTGCCTGGACTGGAATATTCTCGCCGATTGTCGGCGATAGGCGGCGCGCCTTCCTCGCGGTCGCCCTCGTGGCGGTCGTTATCACCCTCGCAATCACTCTCCCGCTCGAGTCGGTCGCCTGGAGGCGAGCAATCGACGACTGCGCTCAGGGTATCGCCGCGGCGACAGTACTGGCGGCCACGTGGCGCGCTCGACGAGCGGCGACGGGCCGAAGCCGAACAGGATGGGCGCTTTTGGGATCGGGAGTGTCGCTGTGGCTCGTCGGTCAGCTCTATTGGATCTTCATCGAAGTCGTTTTGGGACACATGGTTCCCACGCCGTCGCTGGCCGACGTTGGGTTCATCGCGGCCACCCCACTCGAAGCGATGGGCCTCCTGTACATCTCGTTCCCCTTGAGTCGATCGCTAGAACGATTGCGCACCATCCTCGATGGGATTCTCATCGTGATGTCCCTGTGGCTCGCCGCGTATCTGCTGGTGCTCAAGCAACTGATTGCCCAGAGTCACACGTCGAAGGTCGCGACGGGAGTGAGTTTCATCTACCCCTTGGGGGACATCGTTCTCATCACGATCCTCCTCCTGGCGCTGAGCCAAGCGGGACCGCAGTTGCGTCGCGTTCTCATCCTTATGTCGATGGCATTCGCGAGTCTCACCATCAGCGATTGCTACTTCGCGGTGATGACGGTGTCCGGTCGGTATCAGACCGGACGGCTCTTTGATATGGGTTGGACCGTCGGCTGGTTCATTCTCGCCGCGGCAGTGGGCACGGGTCCCAACGGCGATGACCTCATAGCCGTCGAGTCCCGGGGTCAAGCGGCGGTCCCGTACGTGATGCTCCTTTCGGCCGTGCTGATAGCGATCGCGTACTTTGCCCTGGGCGGGCACACCGACGCGACCATCCGGTGGACGGCCATCAGCATCATCACGGTGACCGTGGTCGGCTTGCTGGTGCAGCGAGAACGGGGTCGCCAGAGCGAGGTGTGGCGAGACCACGTGGCGTCTCACGACGCGCTGACCGGACTGCCGAACTACCTGGCCATGACCAAAGTCATCCTGGACCTGCTGGCAGAGCCGATGACATTTGGCTTGTTGTACTGCGACGTCGATCGCTTGGACGCCGTGAACTCAAGTCTCGGGCGCGCGGCGGGCGATCGACTGCTCCAGGACGTGGCCGAGCGATTAACGAGCTCGCTACCTTGGGGCTGCCATGTTGCGAGATGTAGTGGCGACGAGTTCGCCGTGGTGTGCGAAGGCGCGACCGACGGCCTCTTGATGTCACTCGCCGCACAGGTCGTCGAGGCCTTCGAGGCTCCCTTTCATGTCGACGGATACGAGCACAACGTGGGCTTGACCATTGGCGTCGTCAGCCGCGGCTCGTATGAGCACGCTGATCAGCTACTGCGCGATGGTCACCACGCAATGTCCGGCGCCAAGGTAGCGGGGCGCGGCTCGATCGCCCGCTTCAACCCGACCCGGCAGTACGAGTGGACCATCGACGCCCTTGAGCTCGAAGACAACCTGCGCTCAGCCATTCGCACCGGCGACGGGCTCTTTCCCGAGTTCCAGCCCATTGTGCGACTGAGCGACCGCCACGTCGTTGGCTACGAGGCCCTCGTGCGCTGGCACCATCCGAGTCGCGGGCGCCTGAGCCCGGGTGAGTTCATCGGCCTGGCCGAGCGAACGGGCCTCATCAACTCCCTGGGATGGTGGATGCTCGACGCGGTGTGTAGAACCTTCGCGGCGTCCAGATCCGATGGTTGGGTTGCGGTGAACGTCGCGGGGGCACAACTCGGTAGGGGAGAACTAGTTCCCTCGGTGGTGCGAGCGCTCGACGAGTCAGGCCTGAGTCCGTCGCAACTGCACCTGGAGATCACCGAGTCGCAACTTGTCGATCCCACGCCCGAGATCTTGGCGGAACTCGCTGCCATCCACGTACTGGGTGTGGCCGTCGCGCTCGACGACTTCGGCACCGGCTACTCCTCAGTGGCGTTGCTGCGGGACCTCAACATTCACACGATCAAGATCGACCTCAGCTTCACGAGTCAAATTGAGACCAAGCCGCGAAGCGCCGCAATTGTTCGAGGATTGATCGCTTTCTGCGATCAATTGGGAATCGATGTCGTCGCCGAAGGCATTGAGACCCCAGGGCAAGAGAGGTTGCTCCTCGACTATCGCTGTCCCCACGGACAGGGCTTCCTGTACGGTCGTCCTCAATCTCTTGGACTCACCGCTGACCAGCTGACCCTTCGGAGTTGAGGGGCTAAGAACCTGTCGCGGCGGACGGGATTCTCTCCCACTACTTTCCGACGTAGCGATAGACAGCCGAAAGATCGAGATCGCCTGCCCCATCGGCCACGGCCCGCTGCCAGGTGCCGATCAGGCTCTCGGTCAAAGGAAGATCTTCATTGACGCCTCGCGCCGCCTCCAAAGTCAATAGGGCGTCCTTGAGGGCGTACTTCAATGCGAAGTTCGACGTGAAATCCCCTTCGAGCATGCTGCGAGCTTTGGCGACGCCGTAGGGAGAGCCGATTGGGGCGTCGGCCAAGATGTCAATCACTTTTTGCGGGTCAAGGCCGAGCGCCTCGGAGAACTTCAGAGTCTCGGCCACCATTTCCACGAGATCGACGAGCCAGTTGTTGAGCACGAGTTTCGCCCGGCTCCCCGCCCCCGCGGCGCCGAGCCACAATGTGTGGCTACCCATCGCGGCCAGGATTGGGTTGGCTACGGCTTGGGCCTCGTCAGGACCACTGGCCAGTATGACCAACTGTCCGGCGGTCGCCGGCCCCACGCTCCCCGATACCGGCGCGTCGACGAACAGTGCTCCGGTGGGCGTAACGAGCTCTCCCAGTCGCTTGGTCCACTCGATACCAACGGTGCCCATCTGCAACCAGATCGCACCGGCCGAAAGGGCCGCGAGTGCGCCGTCCGTACCGCGCGCAACCGAGTCGGTGGCCGGTCCGTCCGGCAGCATCGTAATCACCACGTCCGCCCCGGAAACGGCTTGTGCTGGCGTTGAGCCCTCAATCGCGCCACGTGTGACGAGGACCTTCGCGCGCTCCGCCGATCGGTTCCACACCCGAACGCTGAAGCCCGCCGAGATCAGTCGAGACGCCATTGGCATCCCCATCTGACCCACGCCGAGAAAGGCAATTCTCACATCGCTCGTTCTTTGATTGCTCATCCTTGGCCTCTTTTCCGCTTTTCGGCGTGCGCAGGTCCTACGGCGATTTTCGTCATGACCAAACGGTACAGTCGCGCGAAGAACAGGTGGCGAGGTAAATGCTGGCCGGCTAGCACACTGAGGATGTCGGCGACAGAAGGCGCGCTTGCAAATCGGTGGTGGCTGAGGTGTGATGGTGCGGTCCGTGCAAGGAGAGGAGAGGCGATGGCGAGCGATCAGGAGTGGAGCGCGTCCTTTGCCCAAGCGTCCACCGGTGCCATGAGCTTTTACGACGAAATTATGGTTCCTCGACTGTTCGAACCATGGGCTCAGTTGTTGCTCGACACGTTGATTCCTGAGGGCGGACAGGATGTCCTTGACGTCGCCTGTGGCCCGGGCACAGTGACCCGACTCGCCGCGCAGCGCGTCGGTCCGAGCGGACGCGTCACGGGGTGCGACCTAAGTCCGGCGATGCTGGACCTCGCTCGCGCCAAAGCGCCGATGGACGCCAGCGCACCCATTGACTACGTCGAGTGCCCCGCAGAGTCGCTGCTTGCGTCTGACGACGCCTTCGACCTGGTGACGTGTCAGCAGGGCCTGCAGTTCTTTCCCAATCGAGTTCTGGCGTTGAGCCAGATGAGGCGCGTATTGCGCCCGGGCGGGAGCCTCGGCGTTTCGGTGTGGTGCGCCATCGAGGACTGTCCCCCGTTTCACGCGCTAGCGGTTGCCTTAGAGGAGGTGCTGGGTTCTGAAATCGCTGACACCTACAAGGGGGGACCATGGGGCTTTGGCGATTCGGCAGCGCTGGCTCGGCTCGCCAGTGACAGCGGGTTCAGCGACGTGGACGTGCGGAGATACGAGTTGCCGGTGGTCTTCGAAGGCGGTCCCGGCCAGCTGTTGCTGACGCTTCACGCCGCGGCGGTGGCAACGACACTTGAACAACTCTCTGACGCGGACCAGTGGGCACTCGCGGCGGCCGTGGAAAAGGCTTCGCGCAGCATCACCGTCAAAGGAGTCGTCCGCTCGTACGCGGCCTCGCACATACTGACGGCGAAAGCCAACGACAGGTAACAGCTCCATGTGTTTCGCCAAGTTGGCGTATGGTGAGCGGATGACAATGATCACGATGGTCTGCCGTGTCCGAGCAGCGGACACGATGGGGATGGCACCGACTCGAAAGTAAGTGGGCCGAGCGACTCGTAAACGATGCCGGCATCTCACGCGGCGATCTTGTGCTTGACATTGGTGCCGGGAACGGCGCGATTACGCGGCCGCTCGTTGAGAGAGGGGCTCGGGTCATCGCCTTCGAGTTGCATCCAACTCGAGCAGAAGAGCTCAGTCAAGTGTTTGCCCGCCATCACGTCACCGTCGTGAGAGCAGACGGGGCCGACGTGCGATTACCGCGACGACCGTTTCGCGTCGTCGCAAACCCGCCCTTTGGCATTTCGGTGGCCCTGTTGCGGCGTCTGACCGCGCCCGGCAGTCGACTTATCAGGGCCGATCTCATCGTGCCGTGGCATGTGGCAGACCGGTGGGTCCACGGGACTCCGCCCGGAGCAGGCAGGTGGCGCAAGGAATTCGAATGTTCTCTCGGACGCCCCATCTCGCGCTCGGCGTTCAAGCCGCCGCCTCCTAGTGGCGTTGCCATCTTGATCATCAAACGTCGAGGCTGGCGATGACAGCGCCGGCGGAGCCGCTACCGTTTTTGGAGTGGACCTGATCCGACACGTCATCGTGTTCGACGCGGCAGACGTTGGTGCCGAGAGCGCCTTTTGGGCGGCAGTATTCAAGGGCAACGTCGTGACCGATGACGAAAAGTTTCATTGCGTGCTCGACGAAAATGGCTCGTGGATCATCGGCGTGCAACTCGCTCCGAATCACACTCCTCCCGCGTGGCCGGGCGGATCTCAACAGCAGCAAATCCATCTGGACCTTCACGTCGAAGATCCTGAACGCGGCCACGACGAGGTGATCGGACTCGGAGCGCGCGTGCTTCAGGCCGCATCCAGTTTCACCACGGAAGAGGGGCACCAGGTGTACGCCGACCCGGCGGGCCACCCGTTCTGCATTGGCTGGGGACATCCCTCCCCAAGTGCGCTGGCGTCATTCGTTAGTGAAAGATTCGGCTCAAAAAGCTGATCGCCTCGTTGGTCGATGAAGACCGACCGTCAGCGGTTCATCCCGCCAGTGCCGTGACGGCCTCCGGCGACATCGGGCGCGCCAACAGGAAACCCTGAACCTGGTCGCAGTCCAGTCCGGCGAGCGTGTCGAACTGATCGTCGGTTTCGACGCCCTCACCCACTACGGACAGGCCGAGGGCGTGAGACATTGCGGTCACGGCGGCCACGATCTCGCGATCGCGCTCACTCTTGCCGATCATCTCGACGAAACTCCGATCAATTTTCAGTATGTCGACCTTCATTCGCTGCAGGTGCGCGAGGGAGGAATAGCCGGTCCCGAAGTCGTCGAGTGCAAGGCGCACACCCAGCGCGGACAATGCCGCCAAGGTCTCTTGAATCTCTCCCCACCCGCCGATGAACGCGGTCTCGGTGATCTCCAAACAGATCCGTTCTGGGGCGACCGCATGCCGGTTGATCGCCTCGGCGACGAGTCCCGCGAAACTCGCGTCGGCCAGCTCGCGTCCTGACACATTCACGGCGACGGTGAAATTGGCGGGCCAGCCCTCGCGGAGAGTCCACTCGGCGAGCTGACGGCAGGCTTCGTCCAGGACGAACATGTCAATTCTGCGTATCAAGCCGTGCTGCTCGGCGAAGGGGATGAACTCGTTGGGCAGAACAACCCCCCGCTCGGCGTGGCGCCAGCGTACGAGGGCTTCCACCCCCATCAGCGTCTTGTCCTCCAAGGTAAAGAGGGGCTGGTAGAGCAAAAAGAGTTCCCCATTTTCGATTCCGCGACCGAGGTCGACCTTGAGCAGGTTCGTCGTCGACGTACTGCGCAGAGACGGGTCGAACACGCGGTGGCAGTTTCGTCCGGCGGCTTTCGCCTCGTACATCGCCTCGTCGGCATCGCGAATGAGTTGCTCGGGCTCGGCGTGAGGATCACTCGTGATAGCGATTCCCACACTGCAGGTCACCGCGAGTTCGCGGCCGTCTTCGATGTGCGACGAGCGCACTCCTTCGATAATCCGTTCCGCGATGAGAGTCGCATCGTCATCGTCGCCCAGCGGAGCGCAGAGCACCACAAACTCATCACCGCCGAGGCGAGCCACGGTGTCGACGCGTCTCGAAAACCGAGTGAGTCGACGCCCGACTTCGGCGAGCACGTGATCGCCGGCGTCGTGTCCGAATGAGTCGTTGACCCCCTTGAAGTGATCGACGTCGATGAAGAGAACTGCCAGCTGACTGGGCTGTCGCTCCATCGACAGAAGAGCCTGGCCCAGCCGGTCCATAAAGGAGAATCGGTTCGCCAGACCGGTCACCGGATCGTGGAGAACTTGGTAGGCGAGAGCGTTCTCCGCCTTGATTTGGGCCGTGATGTCGCGCGTTATCCCAAATGTGCCGATGATCTGGCCATGCCTGTCGCGCAATGGCAACTTGGTCGTCGACACCCAGGCATCGTCCGTTCGGTTTTCGAACGTTTCGCGCTCGAGCTTGCCCACGATCGCCTCGCCCGTACGAATAACCTCCTGCTCGTCCTCGAAGGAGGCGAGGGCGTGTTCGTGGCTGTAGAAATCGAAGTCCGTCTTGCCGATGAGCTCACTCGCCACCTGGCCCGAGAGACCCGTCGCGTCACAACCGGCTGTGACCAGGATAAATCGGCTCTCAAGATCTTTGAAGTAGATGCGGGCCTCTGAGGTGGCGAGAAGGTTCTCCATGCACGTGAGTTTTAACTCCCGGAGCTTTTCATCCTCCGCCGCCTCTGGTCGCTTCATGTTGCTCCATCCCCGGAGGAGCAGCCGGTACCAACCTGCTCGTCACCAAGTCTTACCATTGCCTTCCTCGCGGGAGGGACCCTCAGATCATCGTCCATTCCGATTTGGGCTGCGGGCCGATAACGAAGAGTATCGTCTAGACATTCAGCAAGTAGTCCGGGTTTCAGGGCACAATCTCGCTACTCGGACGCAGGGAGGACATTCATGTTTGACATCGTGGTTGTCGGTGCTGACGGCTCAGCCACCGCTCGTCGCGCTATTGAAGCGGCGACGGAGTTAGTCGCCATGTCAGGCGGCCAGCTCCATATCGTCTCGGCTGTTGCGTCGAGCTGGAAGCGCGACAAGAACATCCCTGAGAACTTTCGATATTTCAGTCCCGACGGTGAAGCGGAAGCCCTGCTGCAGACGCTTTCGTTCATCCCCAAGAAGAGCGGCATCGAGCCTACGATGCACGCCGTCGAAGGCGACGCGGCCGAGGCGATTATCTCGATCGCGGAGAAGGTACACGCGGATTTGATCGTCGTGGGAAACAAGGGCATGCGCGGCGTGCGGCGCGCGCTCGGCAGCGTCCCCAACACCGTGGCTCATGGCGCACCGTGTTCGGTCGCCATCATCGATACGACCGAGGAGCCGGAGCCGGCGTCGTAATCGCTTGCTAGTTGCGTTGCGGGTGAGCAGTTGCAGCGTGCCTGTCCGCCAGATTCTCGAGGAGGTCGGCGGCACCCTTGGCTGGACGGGCGTCACCTATCTGCGCGCGCAGCGCCTGACTCCGGTCTGCGAAGGCTGGCTCCTTCAGTGCTCGCATCGCGGCGTCAGCGATCGATTTGGGCGAAGGACGGTCGGTGCGAAGGTTTATTCCCACGCGCGACCATCCGACATGCGCGGTCACTTCCTTCTTATCTTCGCTCGTGCCCGCTACGACCATCGGAATCCCGTGGGCAATAGCCAGTTGCACGGAACCAAAGCCTCCGTTCGAGACCATGAGATCGACGTGCGGTAAGAGGTCGGCGTAAGGGACAAAGCGCTCCGCGACCGCGTTTGACGGGATCTTCCCCAGGAGGGCAGGGTCTAGCCCACCGGTCGTCGCAACGACGAAGACATCCTTATCGGCGAGCCCCTCGAGACAAGGAAGAAGGAGACCTGCAGGATTGGTTGCGATCGTGCCTTGGGTGACGAGGACTACCCGCTTCGATGCCGAAAGCCGTGGCCACCAACCCGGAGGATCGAAATCCGCCGACGGCGCTGACGTTGGGGCGCCGACGAAGTGGACCGTACTAGGGAGATCGGACCGGGGGTACTCGAACCCGGGAGGACTGAGTTGTACGTGCAAGTAGGGCGAGAGTCCGAACTCGGGAAACCTGAGCGTCGTGGCGGGAAGACCGATCTCGGCGCGGACCTCTCGCGCCACCTTGGTCACCGGAGCGAGCACCGTCGACCGGCCGATCGCGTTGAGAGCCCCGTTGCGCAGGTGTCCGACGAAGCCGCTCTTTGGCGCCAACCCGGTGCCGTAGGGGGCACCATCCCGGCTGGGGTAGATAAGACACGTATCGCCGAGGGTGGCGTTCGGCGGTCCGCCCATCTCGTGAAGCCACCCGCCGCCGTAGAAGGCTGTGTGGGACACGAATACGTCGGCGGGCTCGTCGATGAGGAGTGTCTTGAGAACGGGTAGGTGTTGGGCGAGGGGTCGCACGAAGATCTCGGTGAGGTCGAATATTCCCTGCTTGGTGCCTTTGAGTTCCGCCCGCTTGGGGAATGCGGCGTTCAAATCGTTGTAGTCCCAGTCGAGCGACTCCGGCATCGCACGGAACTGTGCTCCCGACTTGGTGACGGTATCGGAGAATCGACGTCCCGTGTACCAGCGCACGTCGTGGCCGCGACCGGTGAGCTCTTCCACAACAGCGGCGGCCGGCAAGACGTGTCCAGGGCTTGAGTAGGTTGCAAACAGGAAGCGTGACATGAGACCTCCGTTAGTCATAATGACCCTATATTCAATAATTTAGGATTATGATGAAGTTGTGTCAAGGGCCGAATACCGCTCCGAGCGTCGCCAGGAGCAGGCGGCCGTCACGCGTCGAGCCATCATCGACGCCGCACGAACCCTCTTCGTGGAGCGCGGTTACGCCCGCACTACCGTCGCGGACATCGCAGCGGCGGCGAACGTGGCGGTTCCCACCGTCTACGCGAGCGTAGGCCCCAAGGCCGCCATCTTGGCCGAGTGGCGCAAGCAAATCCCCGTACTGGCGGGAGTGCCCGATGACGCCCAGAGCGCGCTGGCAGATGTGAGTGATCCGGCCGATGCGATCCGCGGATGCGTGGCGGTGATCAGGCGGATGATGGAGACCTCGGGCGACCTGCTCTGCGCCATTGAGTCAGCGGCACCCTTCGAGCCCGTCGCTGCCCAGGCGTGGGAGGAAGGTCTGGTCATCCATCGTCGAGTATGGGGATTGGTGGTTGAGCGCCTGGAAGAACTTGGTGCTCTGAGACAGGCGCCGCTGGCCACGAAAATTGCCGACGTCTTGAGCCTGTTGTCATTGCCCGCGACGTGGCGAACACTCGGGCGGGACTACGCATGGACGTACGACGAGATCGAAGCATGGATCGTGGAGACAGCGTTCTCGTTGATTTCCGGCGAAGGACTACCCGACACTCGCCGAGATTCAAGATAGGCCACGCTCTCACCACCGTGGTCCTGAACGTGAACGGGGCTGAACAACGTCGCAACGAAGCAGCGCCGACTGTCGACCGGAGCGGGCAGTGAGCCCATTGAGTACCACGGTCGTTTGGTGCTAAACAATTATTGATGAGCTCGTCTGTGGACCTCACTGACCTTGACGCGTGGCAGGAGCGGGTGCCGTACGAGGAGTTCGCCCGCCTGCGCCGCGACGCTCCGATCGCGTGGTTCGACGAAGAGTCACCGAACCATGGATTTTGGTCCATCCACCGGTACGCCGACATCGTCGAGATCAGCCGCGACACGAAGCGCTTTTCGTCCGCGGACGGCATCTCATTCGAAGAGCCGACCGAAGAGGACATGGCGGCACGGCGGACGATCATCGACATGGACCCTCCCGACCATACCAAGTTGCGCAGGGTGCTCGCACCGAGCTTCACCCCGCGGGCGGTCGCGGTCTACGAACACTTCGTTCGCTCGCTCACCAGTGTCGTGCTCGACGAAGCGATCCCGCAAGGTGAGTTCGATTTCGTGCGCTATGTCGCACGAGAAGTGCCGATCCGGGTGCTGGCTCGCATCATGGGCCTCCCCGACGCCAACCTCGGTGAGTTCATCGAGCTTGGCGACAAGCTCATCGCCAACACTGATCCCGAGATCACCGACGTCGTGTGGGGACGTGACGACACCGACGAATATCGCCTGTTCCCGTTCCGCAGTCCCTACGGAAAGCAGCTATGGGACATCGGCCGTGAGTTGGTGCGCGAGCATCTACTTCAGCCGTCCGATGACCTGCTGTCGGTCGTGCTCAGCGCCGAGATCGACGGCGAGCGTCTGAGCGAAGTGGACCTCGACAATTTCTTCTCCATCCTCGTCATCGCCGGCAACGAGACGACTCGCATCGCGATCGCCCAGGGCATCCTCTACTTCTGCGAGAACCCCGGCGAGTGGGACCGACTGCGCTCAGATCAGAGTCTCTTGAACTCGGCCACCGAAGAGGTGTTGCGCTATTCGTGCCCGACGCACTTCATGCGGCGAACAGCCAATGAGGATCTGAATTTCAAGGGCGCCGAGATGAAAAAAGGGGACAAGGTCATCTTGTGGTACGTCTCGGGCAACCGGGACGAAGAGGTGTTCAGTGAGCCCGAGCGTTTCGACGTCGGCCGCTCGCCCAACCCGCACCTGAGCTTTGGGCGCGGCGGACCGCACATGTGCCTCGGTGCCCACCTCGCTCGCCTCGAGGTCCGCGTCGTGTTGGAAGAACTGAGTGAGCGGGTGAAGCGTTTCGAGCTGGCCGGCGAGCCGGCGCGGATTCGCGCCAACTTTACGAACGGGCTGAAGCGCCTTCCCATCACCGTCACCCCGGTGTGAGTGGCCCACGAACGCGTTGACACGGGCACCCTCATCAGATGGCGGCGCTCCGTCAGCGCCCCGGCTGTTACTCATACTCACCGAGAACGCCACGATGCGGCCCAGCCCGAGCGTCGGGGACCTCGTCGACTTCGCCGTCGCCGCCGAGGCGGCGGGCATCGACGGAGTGATGGTATCTGAGCACATCGTGCTCGGGCGCTCGGCCGACGTGCTCGGGCTGCCGGCGAATCCACGCGATTACGCCCTGCCCGGAAACCAGGAGCCGTGGACCTCGTGGCCGAGCCCGATTGTGCTGCTGAGTGCGGTGGCTCAGGCGACCGAGCGGCTCCGATTGGTGGCCGGGGCCATCATCACCCCGCTACGCCACCCCTTGGCCCTGGCCAAAGACCTCGCCACCCTCGACCAGCTGAGCGACGGACGACTTGTGGTGTTGCCAACGGTGAGCTGGCACGAAGATGAATACGAAGCCCTCGGTGTGCCATTCGCGCGACGCGGCGACATCCTCGACGAGCAGCTCGAAGTGTTCTCGCGGGTGTGGCGAGATTCGCCAGCCAGTCACGAGGGCGAGTTTTACCAGTTCGACAACGTGTGGCTCGAACCCAAGCCCGCGAGAGCCGGTGGTCCCGTGCTGTGGTTTGGCGGGTCGTCCGTTCATGCGCGGCTCCTGCGACGGCTCGTGCGCCACGGTCAGGGCTTCAACCCGCTGGGTTCGCCGAGCGACCAGGAGCTCGACCTACTCGCAGCAACACTCGCCGCCGCAGGTCGTTCGACCGAGGAGATCGAGTACGTCGGCGGCACGCGGGGTCGCTTCGCCGACGAGCGCAGCGTCGCCGATCTTGATGAGGCGCTGGGCACGATCCCTGCACAGATGGCTCGAGGCTTTCGGACTATCTGCATCAAGCCGTCACAGTTCATCGACGACGCCCAAGAGATGGGCGAGTGGTGCAGGATTCTGGTTGAGAAGGTCAACTCTCTCAGCAAGTAGCAGCGCGCCTCTTGACACGAATCGTTTGTCTCCTTACGATTGGCGAAACTGCCGGTGTGGGCGGTGTGTGGGGGGGACAGACCATGCTAAAAGAGGAGCCAACCTACGAGCGCCTCGGCGCGAAACGCCTCGGTCTCCCTGACGTCATCGCTCAGTCGGTCGGGTTTATGGGACCCGTCTTCTCGGCGGCGTTCGTCATCCCACTGGTGGTGGGCGTGATCAGCGCGAGTGGAAAGGGCGGTGGAAACGCCACTCCACTCTCGGTGCTCATCGCGGGCGTGGGCGTCTTCGCGCTCGGATGGTTGATCGCGCGATACGCCCGGCAAATACACTCTGCCGGATCGCTGTATGACTACGTCTCGCGGGGTCTAGGCGAACGGATCGGCGTGGCCGCCGGCTGGTTGTATTACATGGGCGTCCTGATGCTGACCATGGCTCTGTACCTACTCGCGGGCGGGTACATCCAAAGCACGCTCGCCTCAGAGTTCAAAGTGAATCCCATGCCCCCTTGGGCGTGGACGCTGATCTTGATGGCCTTACTGTTCGCCGTACTGTACTTTGGGGTGCGCATCTCGACGCGGGCACAGTTGTTGTTGGCTGGCATCTCGTTGCTCGTGGTGTTGGGGTTCTTCATCATGGTCATCGTGAAGCTGGGCCACGCCAACAGCGTCCTACCGTTCAAGCCCTCGTCTTCGGCCGACGGGTACTCCGGGATCTTCTTCGGCGTTCTGTATGGCGTTTTGATGTTCACGGGGTTTGAGACCGCCGCCAATTTGGGGGAGGAGACCGCGAAACCGGAGCGTCACGTGCCCATCGCGATCCTGGCCACGGCGGGCATTGCCACGGCGTGGTATCTACTAGCGGCGTACGTCGAAGTCGCCGGCTTCCACTACAACTTGAAGGCGATCACCGCCGCGTCCGGAGCCCCACTGTTCGCGCTCGGCGCTCCGGCGTCGGCAGGCGGCTACGGGGGCACTTGGATTGACCGACTCCTCGAGCTTGTCGTCCTGTTCGACATGATGGCGGTCGGCGTCGGATGCTCTGTCTCGGCGTCTCGAGGAATCTTCGCCATGGCGCGCGACCGCCGGATCCCCGCGCCGCTGGCCAAGGTGTCAAAGCGCTACGGGACCCCAATCGGCGCCATCTGCTTCGTGGTGGGTGCAGTGGGCGTGGCGGTCATTCTCGACCAGTTCGCGCCGAGCTTGTTTGCGCTTCCCCAGACACCGCACTACTTTGCGCTCTTCGCCTGGGGTTCGACCTTTGGCGGGTTCGCGCTGGTCGTCGTCTACCTGCTCATGGCCGTGGGATCCATCCGCAGCTTTGCCCATGCCCAAGGCAGACTCTTGATCTTTCTCGCCGCTCTGGTGGGTATCGCGATCGCCGGCGGGGCAATCTATGGCTCCTTTTACAAGGTCACAAGCCCGACCATTGTCGCCCCCTGGTGCGCACTCATCTGGCTGGCCGTGGGCCTGATCGTTGCCTTTGCGTCCAAGGGCCGAACACAAGCCAGCATGCACCTGGCTGACCTCGCGGCCAACCCGGATCTGGCCCGTACCGAACCGCTCTCGGTAGCAGACGCGAGTGGCGACCTTCGCGCCACACCAACCGAGTAGGAACACGTGCCAGCTCCGGAGTCCACTCGGGTCGTACTGGTCACCGGCGGCGGCTCGGGCATCGGCGCGGCGGTGGCGACTCGGCTGAGCGCAAACGGTTGGAAGGTCGTCATCTGCGGACGGCGCAAGGAGTCACTCGACACGGTGGCCGAGCGAACAGGCGCGGAACCCATCGTCTGTGACATTTCGGACGTGACCCAAGTCGAGGCGTTAGTCGACGATGTGGTTACTCGCTTCGGTCGCTTGGATGGCTTAGTCCTCAACGCGGGCGTGATTGCGAGCGGCAAGGTGGGGGACCTTTCGCTCGACGACTGGCACAACATGGTTTCCATCAATTTGACGGGTTCGTTTTATGTCGCGCGATCCTGCCTGCCCCATCTCCTCAAATCTCGTGGCGCCGTCGTCTCGGTGGCGTCCGAGGCCGCCTTGCGCGCGTCGAGCGAGATGAGCTGCTACTCCGCCACGAAGGCGGCCCTGCTCATGTTGACCCAGAGCCTCGCGGTCGATTACGGCGCCGAGGGACTTCGCGCCAACGTGGTCTGTCCCGGCTGGACCATCACGGAGATGGCCGACGAGGAGATGGCCAGTTTCGGCGAGTCGCGCGGCCTTTCGGTGGATGACGCCTATGGCCTCATCACGTCGCTCGTTCCGCTGCAGCGCCCTGCGCGCGCCGACGAAGTGGCCGCGGTCATTGCGTTCCTCCTCTCCGAGGACTCGTCGTACGTGAACGGCGTCGTTATTCCAGTCGACGGTGGTGGGATTGCCGTCGATCCCGCGACGGTCCTCTACGATCCTCGCGTCAGCATCGACTAGGTCGATGCGGCCCCCCGCTTCACGTGGAGCTGTAATAAGTCACCCAGAAATCGGAGAAGTTCAAGGCCCGATCACCACACCGTGCGCGTGCACCACTAGGTGCGTGAGATAGGTCCTCACGGTACGGTATTTGATGAGTCGCCCTTTCGCGGCTTCGGCGGATATTAGGAGTATCAGCGTGACACCTAGAAAGCCACCTGGCACTAGCTGGGAGAGCTGGATAGATCGCCAGATCCGAGAAGCGGCGGAGCGCGGTGAGTTTGAGGATCTGCCCGGTACGGGAAAGCCGATCCCGGATCTCGACAAACCTCATGACGAGAACTGGTGGATCCGCCAGAAACTACGAAGCGAGGACTTGTCATACCTGCCGCCATCTCTCACGTTGAAGAAAGAAGTTGAGAGCGCGCTCGGCGCCGCGCTGTCCGGCAAGTCGGAAGACGAGGTGCGCGAAATCATCAAGGAGATAAATGTAAAGATCACCAGAGCAAACCGACTCGGCATCAATGGTCCGCCCGTCGGCTTCGTCCTCTATGACGTCGAGCGTGTTCTGCGGGATTGGCGAGAACGGCGCGCTCATACGTCCTGACACGTGCGGAGCCGTCTTCGTCCCGCTACACCGCATTGTTGCCCGTCTTACTCTGCCCTAAGGTCGCGCTTCGTAGACGATATTGAATGGTGTCTCGGTCACCCTGCGAAAACGGCTAAAGCCCGCCGAGGTGACGACGTCACGGATCCTCGCCTCCCCGGCCTGTGCGCCGAGTGCGGCACCGACCTCCTGGGAGAGCGACGACGGACAGCACAACAACGTGGAAAAGGAGTAGTACGCCCGGCCCACCGGATTGAGGTTGTCGACGAGCGCGTCGCCGGCCGCGGGTTCGACGATCATCCAGGTGCCGTCCGGCGCGAGGGCCTCGCGAACGTGGCGAGCCGCTCCCACGGGGTCACCCATGTCGTGCAGACAGTCGAACATCGTGACGAGGTCGTAGTTTTTGCCCTTGAAACCCGACGCGGCGGCGGCGTCGAAGCGGACCCGGTCCCTGACGCCGGCGGCCTCGGCGCGCCGCTGCGCGGTCTCGATCGAACCTGGGTCGTAGTCCGAACCAACGAACGTCGAGTGGGGAAAGGCCTGGGCCATGAGAATGGTGGACGCTCCGTGCCCGCAGCCGACGTCGGCCACCGTTGCGCCACGTTCGAGCTTGTCCGTGACCCCGTCGAGCGCGGGCAACCACGTCGCAACCAGATTGGCGTTGTACCCGGGTCGAAAGAAACGCTCGCAGCCTTCGTGGACGTCGCTGACGTGGTCCTGCCAGCCGATGCCCGCACCCGACTTGGCGGCCTCGGTGATCCGGGGCGAGTCGTGCAGTGAGCCGAGGGCGATCTGGTAGAAACCCGGTAGGAACGCCGGGCTGCTTTCGTCAGTGAGGGCGACCGCGTATTCGGGGGGCAGGCTGAATCGATCGGTGGCGGGGTCGTACTCGACGAAGCCACCGGCCGCCTGGGCGCTGAGCCACTCTCGGACGTATCGCTCCGAGGTGTCGGTGCGCCGAGCGAGTTCGTCCGATGTGAGAGGTCCCGCATCGGCGAGGGCTCGGTACAGTCCCAGTCGGTCGCCCATCACGACGAGGGCCGTGTTGAGGGTGGCGCCGACTTCGTCCACCGCACGAAAAACGAAGGCCATCAGCTTGTCGACGTCGATGTCCGACGCATTGGTCGTAGTCATGAACTCCTCCTCCAAATTTGCATTTAGTCGGTCGATCGACCGAACTTTTCGAAGAGTAGTGCGACAGTCCTGATTTTGTCAAGAGTTTTTGAATAGAATGGCGTGAATGTCTTCGGTCGAGCGACCAATTCCCACCTTGCCACGGGAGAGGCGTCGCCCCTCGCGCGAGACAAAAGCGTCAATTCTCGAGGCCGCGCGGGCTCGGCTCCTGGAAGATGGGTACGCCGGACTCTCCACGCGGGCTGTCGCGCAGACCGCCGGGGTGCCGCTCAGCCAACTCCACTACCACTTCGGCTCCAAGCAACAATTGATCCTCGACCTGCTCGAGTCCGAGAGCGAACGGCGCCTCGCGCGTCAGAGCGCGATGTACGCGGCGGACCAGCCGCTGTGGCGTCGCTACGAACAAGCCTGCGACTTCCTCGAAGACGACTTGGACTCTGGCTTCGTGCGAGTCCTTCAAGAAATGATTGCTGCGGGGTGGTCGGACCCCGTGATTGGCGAGCGCGTCCGGGACCTGCTTCAGGGTTGGCTTAATCTGCTCACCGAAGTCGCGCGTGAGGCCGAGAGCCGTTTCGGCCCGCTAGGACCGTTTTCGGCCGAAGAGATGGCGGTCCTCGTCGGTCTGGCCTTCGTCGGGGGTGAGGCGCTCCTCCTCCTCGGCTTCGACCGACAGCGATGGCCTGTGCGTAGTGCTTTACGTCGATTCGGCACCTTGATCCGAGCGCTCGAAGACCAATCTCCGGAAGTCGCGCTATAGCGCGAAGGACGAGATCGAGCAGGGACGAGAAGGGAGATGTATTCTCCGGGCATGTCCTATGGCACCATCATGATTGGAAAATTGAAGACTTCCGGTACGGGCCAGGCTCTGGTCGATGCCGCTAAGAAATGGGAGGAGCGCAAGGTCGACGGCTTTCAAGGGTCATACTCACTGCTGAGCGAGGATGGCTCGACGATCGTCTCCTGCGTGACATTCGAGTCGAAGGCGAAGTATCTCGCGCTGGCCCGCAACCCAGACCAGGACGAGTGGTGGCAATCAGTCATGGCCCCTCTCCTCGACGGCGATCCTCAGTGGATCGACGGGGAGTGGGCTGAGTAGCGACCGTACGTCGAGGTCACTGGCGAAACCCACGAACGCGAGTGCCATCTCGAAAGACGCTCGTGTGGCGCCCATGCCGAGTCCCGACGCCAGGTGAAAGCGGTTCACCCGCTTGCTGCATCGAGGCACCGTCATTGGACGCCACTGCGTGCCCTCGACAGGCGCCGACATTCCTAAATGACGTTGAGCAACTTGAGAATGAGGACGACGATTAGGCAGAGAATGGCCACGCGGACGAGAGTTTTCAGGTTGAGCTTCGTTCGACGACGGAATACGCGACGAGCTGCTCGACGAGTGCTGGCAGGCCGACATGACCCACTGGCACTTAGAGGACGCCACCCCCGTGGAGATCGTCACCTTCCTCGACGACCACTCGCGCATGGTGCTCGGGATCCGCGCCTTTCCCACCACGACCATGAACAACGTGCGCCGGCTCTTTGCAGCGACCTGTGAGCGTTACGGCACCCCGGCCTCGGTCTTGACCGATAACGGGGCCATCTACAACGCGGGGGCCCGGGGAGGCCGCACCGGCTTTGAGAGCGACCTCATCACCGCCGGGGTCCTCTACAAACACTCTCGTCCCTACCATCCTCAGACCTGCGGCAAGGTCGAACGTTGGCATCGCACGCTAAAGAAGTTCCTGGCGAAACGTCCCGCCCACACCCTGGGTGAGCTGCAACTCGTCTTAGAGGACGTCGTTCGCTACTACAACGACGTGCGCCCACACCGCGGCATCGACCGCAAGACGCCCCGCGTGGTCTACAACGCCCGCGCCAAAGCTCAGCCGCACACCCTGATCAACAACCCGCACTGGCGTATTCGCAAGGACATCGTGGACGTGCGAGGGCACGTCTCGCTGCGCTATTTGGGCAAGATGCGCCACTTAAACGTGGGCTGGAGCTATCGCGGCCAGGCGATCTGTCTCTATGTGCTCGATGATGTTGTCACCTTCGCCACCGAAGACGGCGAGTTCATCGGCGAGACCAAGATCAACGCCGAACGCGACTACCAACCCAAAGGACCTGGCTTTCGATAATCTGCACGGGTTCGGTTGTTCACGATGTCCCGACAGATTTCACTCGCACCCCCAACGGGATTCGAACCCGTGCCGCCACCTTGAAAGGGTGGTGTCCTAGGCCGCTAGACGATGGGGGCCTATGTGTCTGTCACCGGTACTTCATGGTGGTCGGGCTGCCGGGATTTGAACCCGGGACCTCTGCGTCCCGAACGCAGCGCGCTACCAAGCTGCGCTACAGCCCGCAGCGAGTTGCCTCGCAGCCCGACAATCCTACCCGCTACGACTAGCGCGTCCCTTCGGACGACAACGCACGAAGTTGACGGCGCGCTAAGAGCGATCGCCCATCGAGTCGGGTTCTCGCGGCGGGTGGTGCTCGATGACCAGTTCACTGATTCGCCGTTTTTCCACTGACTGCACGCGAAAGGTCCAATCCCGGTACGTGTAGGTCGCCCCCGCTTCGGGGATCTCGCCTGCCAGGTCCAGGACGAATCCGGCGATCGTCACGTACTCGCCCTCGGGAACGGCGAAGCCGATCTCCTCTTCGACCCGATCCACGTGCGTCTGACCGTCAACCAGCCACCGACCCTCGCGGATCTTGACGATCTCGACCTCGTCATCCTCGTCGAACTCGTCGTTGAGATCTCCCACCAGCTGCTCGAGGATGTCGCGAATGGACGCTACCCCGGCGACACCGCCGTGCTCGTCGAGAATGAGGGCGAAGGTTCGATGCTGCTTGCGCATCTCGCCGAGGCTCTCGAGGAGGTCCAAGGTCTCGGGCAACATGAAGGGACGTCGGACCTTCCGCGTGATCTCTTCGGTCGTGGGCAGCGACACGCCAACGGCACGCTTCAGGGTCGAACTGCGAAACAGATCATTGACGTAGATGACGCCGAGCACGTCATCAAGGTCGTCATCGCTCACGACGGGAAAGCACGAGTGACCGGTGTCGCGTACCGCTTCGGCGATGGCCTCGGGAGTGACGGGATAGGTGACGTAAGTGACGTCGACGCGAGGGGTCATGACGTCGCGAAGTTCTAACTCGCTCAGTTGGTCGACGCGGGTATGGATGGCCGCCGCCTCGGGGGAACTCGGGGCCTTGGCTTCGTGGGCCGTCAGTCGCGCGCGGATCCGCGCGAGGGCTGTCGGGGGAGGCTTGGCGTCGCTCATCGAGCGTCGGTACTGCCGACGCGCACGGTCGCGGGTCGAAGCGACTCGTCTTCGTACGTCTCGCCGCGCAGCAACGCTCTCACCGCCGCGCGCATGCGCTGGGGGTCGAGGGGCTTGACGACGAAGCCGTCGGCCCCGGCTCGCCGGGCTAGAAACACGTCAGGGCGCCGATCGAGCAGCATGAGCACGGCGACCGAACTCTGCGGCGCCGTAGGACTCGAGGTTGCGCAACTCCATGGTGATCGCCATACCGCCCATGGATCCGATCTGCAGGTCCACCACGACCAGATCCACGTCCCCGCGCTTCACGCGTTCGATGGTTTCCGGGCCGGTCGCCGCCTCTTCGATCAGAATGTCGGGCTCCGCCAGCATGGTGTCGAGTTCGCGGCGAAGCGACGCTAGGTCACTCGCGAGTAAGACGGTAGCCACCGAATCAGCGTAGCGGACCAGCGATTTGGCCTCTTTGGCTCATCACGCGCACGAGAAAATCTTCCCTTGTCACCGGCGAGGCCGATGGTTATCCTGCGAGACGGGGGTTACAGGGGGGTTTTCCGGATGTCGATGACGTTGGATTGGACGGTCGGCGCCGCCTGTCGAGGGAGCGAGGGCTCGCTGTTTTACTCGGCCGACAGTGTCGAACGTAAAGAGGATCGACTGGAGCGCGAGCAGTTAGCCAAGCGTATTTGTGCGAGTTGTGGCGTGCGCGACGCGTGTCTGCGCGCGGCGGTTGATCGCCACGAGTCGTATGGGATATGGGGTGGCTTGAACGAGGTCGAACGCCGGGCGCTAACGCGCGCGTGAGCGATTCCAGCCCAGCTGCCTGGGGCTGACGATTGTCAGGACAATTAATAGGGCGAACGTGACGATGTGCACGCCAGTGCAGTACAGGCAGATGGCCCCGATGATCTCCACCTCGGCGTAGATCAGCCACAGGACAAAGCACATGGACACGATGGCGAGCAGGAACCGCGCAATGTGGATCCAGCGCACCCGGGAGCGCCAGGCCCAGGGCGAGTTGAGGCCGACCATCACCGCGTAGTTGCCCAGGCCCAAAATGGCGACCGGAATCCCCAAGAAGTGCGAGGACTGGATGGGTCGTGACCTCTTGGCAGTCGATGACTCCGCCGTTGCGACAGACGATCGCTTGAAACACCGGCTGAAATGCTCGATCGTGAGATAGATCGACAGGCCCAGACCCAGCAGACTCAGCAGGAATGTTGCCACGACTGCCCATCGCGGAGCAGGGAAGTCGTATTCGGTTTCTCGGGAAGAGACGCCGAGATCGGTCGTCACTTAATGTCCATTGCCTTGGCCGCGGTCATCACGCCCGCACTCGAACAGACGTTGCTCGGCTGCTGATTGGTTAGCGAGCAGATCGTGGCGGTCTTGTAGTTGGCCGACGCGATGATCGCCTGAGTAATCGGGCTGGTCGGATTGGACAGTCCCGCCGCGATGTCCGCGCGCGATCGAGCCCGCAAGCGTCGAGGGGCTGTAACTGGCGCCCGAGGACAAGAACTTGTTGGCGTAACTCAAGAAGGGAATCGACGTGGCGGTACTCGGAGTCAGCCCGGTGATGTACTTCTCCGTGTCGTACGTGTCGATCTCGTGCTCTTCTTGCTTGGTTGGCTTCTGGAGTGTCGCGTAGTACGTCTTGGCTTTGTTGAGATAGTTCGCGTAGAGCTCCACGTGCTTAAAGACGAGGTACTTCGAGGTGTAGTTGGCCTTGAGGAACGTGAACGTTGGGGTGTTGGGGTAGACGTCGTTGGCGTAACTCGACATGTTGCCGAGACCGCTGAAGGTGCCAAAGCGACTGAGCGCGACGATGATGGACCAGCGCTCGGCCGCGCAGTAGGGGCAGAACTCACCACCCATGTAGAGAATCTCGGGCACCTTTTGGCCGCTCGCGTTGGTGGCCTCAAGAGCGGGAGGTTCCGTTTCATCTCATTTTGTGGCGGGCTCGCCGGCGCAACCGGAGAGGTGATGCCGACCGTATTAAAGACTGAGGCGGGCACGTTCGTGATCTGCTGAACCGTCGTGGGACTGGCGGCCTGCCAGCTGGACGTGCCACTGGGGGGCGTCGAGCTGCCCGACGTCACTTTGACGATGACCAGGGCCGCGACCACGACTACCACGAGACCTACGGCGAGCC
The DNA here is from genome assembly GCA_963839255.1 of uncultured Acidimicrobiaceae bacterium. Classification (GTDB taxonomy): domain Bacteria; phylum Actinomycetota; class Acidimicrobiia; order Acidimicrobiales; family RAAP-2; genus RAAP-2. The sequence continues at coordinate 61,136 of CAWIUH010000006.1, read as the reverse complement.
AGGTGAACAGACCCGCGGGCCGACCGCGACGCGCGGGCGCGCGATTAGGACGGCCACCAGTTGGACGACCACCGTTCGGTCGCTTGGCGGGGGGCTTCTTCGTGGCCACGAAACTCCTTTGATCTTCGACCCACAAACTTAGTGGACACTATTGCAAGCAAACATTGCGATTCCATGACTCGGTAAGTTGTCGGCTATGGCCGAAACCCTTAATCCTCGCCCCGCGGCCACGGTTTTGACGCTGCGCGACACACCAAATGGTTACGAAATTCTTATGGTGCGCCGTAATGTGCGCAGCGAATTCATGGGCGGTGTGTTCGTCTTTCCCGGCGGCGCACTCGACGATGACGATAGCGCGGTCCCCCTCTACGGGCTCGACGACGAACGTGCCTCTGTGCGACTCGGACTCGCCCAGGGCGGTCTCGGGTACTACGTGGCTGCGCTGCGCGAACTCTTCGAAGAGGCCGGTCTCTTGGTCGTCTGTGACGAGGGGGGAGGTGAAGTCCTCTACCACGACGCCGAAGGTCGCGCGCGACTCGATGCCTACCGCTCGTCGCTGAACGCCGATGAGACGACGCTGCCCGAGGTCCTTCGCGCCGAAGGCGTGTGTCTGGACCTACGTCGGATCGAGTACCTCGCGCACTGGATCACCCCGGTGGTGATGCCCCGGCGCTACGACACACGCTTCTTCGTGGTCCAAGCCCCCGAAGGACAGCGCGCCTCCTTCGATCAGGGCGAGACCACGGATTTACGCTGGCTGAGACCTGGTGACGCGCTCGTCGCCCACGAGCGAGGCGAGATCGAGATGGTTATGCCCACGATCAGGAACCTTCAAGCGATTGCCCCGTACTCGTCGTCCCAGGAGGTCCTGGCGTTTGCCGCCTCCCAAGAGGGGATCGAGGTGGTCCACCCTCGCGCCGCGCAACGTGACGGCGAGCTGGTGATTCTGTTGCCCGGCGATGAGGGATACGACGATGTATCGACCTAAAACCCCGATTTGATGGGGTGTTCAATGACAGAATCGTTCGCTAGCATTGGGTACACGAATTCCCAAAGGAGTTGAGTGGCCATGAGTACTGTCACCCCAGTGAACTTGACCCCCAAGGTCACCGAACCAATCACCCTGACTGATACGGCCGTGGCCAAGGTCGCTGAGTTGATCGCCGCGGCCGGTGCCGAAGAAGAGTTGGCGCTGCGCGTGGCCGTAAAGCCCGGTGGCTGCTCGGGATTCAACTACGACATGTACTTCGACTCCGAGATCGTTGACGATGACGTCGTGAGCGCTTTTGGCGAGATCAAGGTTGTCGTCGACCCGGCGAGCGCCGATCTGCTCACCGGCGCGACCCTCGACTTCACCGACGGCCTCCAGGGCGCGGGTTTTCACATCACGAACCCCAACGCCACTCGTACCTGCGGGTGCGGCAACTCCTTTAGCTGAACCGCGGTGTCCTCGGTCGGTCAGTATCCCCCCTACTCACCGTGGCGTCGCGCGGGCGACTTCATTATCGTCTCCGGTCAGATCGGCCGACTACCCGAGACTGGCGAACTCGTGGAGGGCGGCGCGGCCGCTGAACTGCGTCAAGCCATTAAGAACGGCGCAGCGGTGTTGCACGAAGCCGGCGGAACGCTCGGCGACGTCGTCAAAGCGACTCTGTTCATCTTGGACATGAACGATTTTGTCGCGTGCAATGAGGTGTGGTTGGCGGCCTTCAGCAACCCTCGGCCGACTCGCAGCACCGTGGCGGTTGCTGAGCTGCCGCTCGGCGCCAAGGCCGAAATCGAGTTCTGGGCCTACAGTCCCAAGTTCTAGTCGGTGCCCTCATTCGAGGCGCCGAACTTATAGCCCACCGAGCGCACCGTGTGAATGAGATGCGCGTGCTCTTCGCCCAACTTCGCTCGTAGACGTCGCACGTGCACGTCGACCGTGCGAGCCCCGCCGTAGTACTCATAGCCCCACACCCGACTGAGCAGGGTGGCGCGCGTGAACACCCGATTCGGGTTGGTCGCGAAGAACCGCAGGAGTTCGTACTCCATGTAGGTGAGGTCCATGATGCGCCCGGCGATGGCGGCCTGGTACGTCTCTAAATTCATCGAGAGTTCGCCGTGCTCGAGGCGTGGCGCCACACTCTCGTTGCCCGCGCGGCGCAGCCGGTGTCGCAGCCGCGTAGCGAGTTCGCTCACGTCGTAGGGGCCCACCACAAAGTCGTCGAAGAGGTCCTCGCGAAACGTGAGGTCATCCAACTGGTAGTGGTCGAGGAGCAGAATGATCGGACCCACGCCGCGCTCGCGTTGGCGCAGTTGGCGGCACAGGCTCATGGCCTCGATGAACGGGAGGGCGGCCGCGTTGATGACGGCGCCCGAAAAGCCGTCGGCCGGTTCGAGGGCAGCGATCTCGTTGAGTCGCGCCGACGCCGCGACGGCGGGCGTGACCCCAGTCACGTCAAAGGCCTTGCGTACGGGACCTTCGCACGAGGGCACGCAGAGCACGACGTCGATGTTCACAGCAGTGGCAAGTACCGTTCGAGCTCGAAGGGCGTGATCTGGGTGCGATAGCTGTCCCACTCCGATCGCTTGTTGCGCAAGAACCACTCGACGAGGTGTCCGCCGAGCGTTTCGTGCATGAGCGGCGAGCGTTCCATCAAGTTGAGCGCTTCGGAGAGCGATTGGGGCAACGACGCGACGCGCTCGCCCTCTTTGGGCAACTCGTAGTTGCCGGTAACGCCGCGAAGGCCGGCCGCGAGGATGACGGCAAAGGCGAGGTACGGATTGGCGGCTGAATCCGGCGAGCGATACTCCAAGCGGGTCGAGTCGATGCGACCGGGCTTGACCGAGGGCACGCGCACGAGCGCGCGCTCGTCGAAGCGAGCCCACTCCACACCGACCGGTGCCTCACTACCGGGTACCAGGCGCTTGTAGGAGTTGACCCACTGGTTGGTGACCGCGGTGATCTCGGGCGCATGCTCGACGAGACCGGCCATGAACTTCATCGCCAAGTCGCTCAGCCCGTAGGTGTGTTCGCCAATGAAGGCGTTCTGTTCGTCGCGCCACAGCGAGACGTGCGTGTGCATGCCCGAGCCCTGAACACCGAGGATGGGCTTGGGCATGAAACTCGCCGCGACTCCGCCCTGGCGGGCCAGTTCCTTGACCACGTGGCGCACCGACATGACCGTGTCGGCCATGGTGAGGGCGTCGGTGTAGCGCAGATCGATCTCGTGTTGGCCCGGGGCGTCTTCGTGCTGGGCGTGCTCGACGCCAATGCCCATCTCTTCCAGGGTGAGGACGCTGCGCCGTCGAAGTTGACTGCCGATGTCGTCGGTCAACAGGTCGAAGTAGCTGCCCCGATCTAGCGGTATCGGCGCCACCCTGGGATCGAGGTCGCTGAAGTAGAAGTACTCGATCTCGGGGGCGACAAAGAAGGTGTAGCCCTGGTTGAGCGCGTCACCGAGCACGCGTCGCAGTTGCTGGCGCGGACACCCTTCGAAGGGCGAGCCGTCAATGTTGACGATGTCGCAGAAGACGCGGGCGATCGCCTCGTCCTTCGTGTACCAAGGCAGGAGTTGGAAAGTGGTGAGGTCGGGTCGAGCCAACAGGTCGGACTCGGTCGTGCGCGAAAAGCCGTCGATCGCGCTGCCGTCAAAGGTCATGCCCTCGGCGAGGGCATCTTCGAGCTCGGCGGGCGTGACGTGAAAGGCCTTGTGGCGCCCGAGCACGTCGGTGAACCAGAGCTGGACGAAGCGCACGCCGCGCTCCTCGACGGTGCGTAGTACGTACTGCGCCTGGCTCTGCATGTCGACCATTCTCTCACCTACCGCCATGCACCGATTCTCGCTGCGTAATCACAAAATCCCGCCGCGGTGCGCAGCGGGATTTTGCAGCCCAGATCGGGCAGTTCGAGAGGCCGCGTTATCGCGCGGCCGCCCTCTTCGCCACCTTCTTGACGGCCGCCTTCTTCGCGGGGGCCTTCTTCACCGTCTTTCGAACAGCGGTCTTCTTGGCCGCGACCCTCGTAGTGGCCGACGCCTTCGCCGCGCCGCAGATCGTCTCAGTGATGATGGCCGCCACGACGTAGGGGTCAATGTTGGAGTTGGGTCGACGGTCCTCGATGTAGCCACGCTTGGCCTCCGCGACGCGCGCGGGGATTCGCACCGATGCACCACGGTTGGAGACCCCGTAGGAGAACTTGTTGTAGGGGGCCGTCTCGTGCGCGCCGGTGAGTCGGTCCTCGATGCCCGCCCCGTAGACAGCGATGTGTTCCTTGACGCGGGTGCCCAGCGCTTCGGCGCCCGCGATGATGGCGTCCCAGCCACCTGGCGCACGCATCTGCTTGGTCGAGAAGTTGGTGTGCGCGCCCGCGCCGTTCCAGTCGCCCTGGACCGGCTTGGCATCAAAACTCACGTCGACCTCGAACTCCTCGGCGATGCGCTCGAGCAGCCAACGAGCGAGCCACAATTGGTCGCCGATCGCGACGCCATCGAGCACGCCCACCTGGAACTCCCACTGACCCATCATCACTTCGGCGTTCGTGCCCTCGATCCCGATGCCCGCGCGTATACACGCGAGTGTGTGGGCCTCGACGATGTCGCGCCCGGGCATTTTTGCTCCGCCGACGCCGCAGTAGTAGGGACCTTGGGGAGCGGGAAAACCGACTTCGGGCCAGCCGTACGGTCGGCCCTCCTGGAAGAAGGTGTACTCCTGCTCAATGCCAAAGCGAGGTTCGAAACTTGCGTAGGTCTTGGCGACGTCAACCGCGTGAGCCCGATGGTTCGTCGCGTGCGGCGAGCCGTCGGCATTCAGAACCTCGCACATCACCAGGAGGTCATTCGATCCGCGCAGCGGGTCGGGTACGACGAAGACGGGTTCCAGCAGGCAGTCAGAGTGTGCGCCGTCCGCCTGGTTCGTGCTCGATCCATCAAAGCCCCACGCCGGCGGCGCCTCTCCGTCGGGGACGATCTTGGTCTTGCTGCGTAACTTCTGCGTGGGCACGCTTCCGTCAATCCAGATGTATTCAGCCTGATACGACACCGATGCTCCTTACGTTGGTCACGTCTTCACGTGTCTTGTCCCAGTCTGATTGCTGACTCGGTGTGGGGACCACGAGTTCTGTTAATGGCGTGTGAATATATTGAGCCCCCGCTCGACGAATTTTTTTGTGAGGAGAACACGACCCCCCATTAGGCTTTCTGCGTGGCCACGCTGCGACTCGCCCTCGCTCAGATGAACGCCGTGGTGGGCGGTTTCGCCCAGAACGTGGAGACGCTGACTCGCTTTCGTGCGCAAGCCGCTCTCGTGGGAGCCGATCTCGTGGTCTCCCCCGAGCTCTCCCTGATGGGGTACCCTCCCGAAGATCTTCTCCTCAAAGAGGGCTTCATCGAGGCCAGTGCCCAGGCCCTCCAGGATGTGGCCAAGTCGGACAATCTTCCCCCGATATTGGTGGGCACCGTGGTACCTGAGGGCATCTTCGGCGTGAAGCTCGCCCCGTCCAGCGACGGGCGCGACGAAGTCAACGTCATGGAGGGTCCCCGTCGTCCCCACGTGGCCAACGTGCTTGCGGCGATAGGGAGCGACGGGGTGGTCGCGAGTGTGGCTACCAAGCGGCTGCTGCCCAACTACGACGTGTTCGATGAGCGCCGCTACTTCCATCCCGGGGTTGGCCCGCAGTCGATCATCAACGTGGATGGCGTGGCGGTGGGCATGTTGGTGTGCGAGGACGTGTGGACGACGATGGGTCCGGCCGCGGAACTCGCGTTGCAGGGAGCGACGTTGCTCGTGGTCGCCAACGCGTCGCCGTACGCGCGGGGTCGACGTGAGGAGCGAGAACTGGTGATCGCCGAGCGCGCGCGCGAGACGAACTGTCCGATCGCCTACGTCAACTTGGTGGGAGGGCAGGACGAGTTGGTCTTCGACGGCCAGAGTTTCGCCGTCAACGCCCTGGGCGAAGTCGTTGCGCGTGCCCGGGCGTTCAGTGAGGACCTGTTGGTCTGCGAGCTCGAAGCGCGCGAGTCGAGTGTGGGGGCGCCCGTTGAGTCGGGGTACGTGCGCGACGAGTTGCGCCTGCGCGCCGTCAGTGTCAATCGCCTCGAAGAGGTGCTGGATCCGCGCCAGGAGATCTACGACGCCCTAGTGATGGGGACGCGGGACTACCTACGCAAGAACGGCTTTCGCGAAGCGATCGTGGCGCTCTCGGGCGGGATTGACTCTTCGCTCGTGGCCGCCATCGCCGTGGACGCCGTCGGTGCTCGTGCGGTGCGAGGTTTCACGATGCCCAGTCGGTTCTCCGCGAACTCGTCGACGTTCGACGCCGATGATCTGGCGACGAGGCTGGACTTTGACGCGACCGCACTACCGATATCGGATCTGCACCGCGCCTTCGCGCATGCTCTCGAACCGGTTCTGGACGGCGAGCCGGAGGGGCTCACTGATGAGAATCTGCAGTCGCGCATTCGAGCGGTGCTCATGATGGCCATCTCGAATGACACTGGGGCCATCGTTCTCACTACCGGCAACAAGTCGGAGGTCGCGGTGGGGTACTCGACGCTGTACGGCGACTCCGCCGGCGGCTTCGCCGTGATCAAGGACGTGCCCAAGACCCTCGTCTACGAGCTGTGTCGATATCGCAACGAGATTGCGCGGCGCGATGGTGACCCCGAGCCGATCCCCCAGTCGGTGCTCGACAAGGCGCCCTCGGCGGAACTGCGCGAAGATCAACGCGACGATCAGTCGCTGCCGCCCTACGAGATCCTCGATCCGCTCCTCGAGCTCTACGTGGACAACGACGCGACGGCCGAGGAGATCATCGCGCTCGGCTATGACCGCGCGCTGGTCACCCAGATCACGCGCCTTGTCGATCGCAGCGAGTACAAGCGCCGCCAGGCACCTCCGGGCGTGCGTATCTCGAAGAAGGCGTTCGGGCGAGACCGGCGCATGCCGATCACCAACGCCTTTCGACCCGAAGCCTGATGTCGCGCTCGGCGCTCGAGCATTTCGTGCCTCTCTTTGATACGACCTATCGAGTCCTGGGTGAAAGCGCGCCGCGCCTCACCAACGACGCCTACACCGTGCGTACCTACGAGGTGGCCCGCGCGATGGGCCAAGTCGTCCTCGCACTACGCGAGGAGCTCGGTGAGGTCGATCGCGTGGTGGATGAAACCCTCGAGTCGGTCCTGCGCGAGTCGGTCGCGGGCGACTCGTCGGGGGCCTTAGCGATGTACTGTTTTTCCTCCCTGGTGGGGTCGCGCCTGCTGGTGTCGCTGCGCGATGCCCGGGAGTTTTCGGACCTCAGCGAGGAAGAGTTCGCATTGCTGAGCGAGGTCTCAGGCGTCGTGCTCGTCGAGATGGTGGGCGTGGGTGACGTCGCCAAAGCCCAGGGCCCCATTGAGGATGACGGCTGGCAGGAACGTGCGCGCGCACTCAGCCAGCAACTGGAGGACGCCGGGTACGCCGAGAGCTTTCGGGTTTTCCCGGTAAGTTGCCTACCTCCGTATAACTAGTAGTAGCGGGGGCGAACACCCCCTTGAGAAGAGGAATCCATGGCGAAAGACCGTATAGATCGTGACGATGAAGACCTCGTACGTCTCTACCTCTCCGACATTGGCCAGTACACCCTGCTCACCAAGGACGATGAAGTTCACCTGGCCCAGACGATCGAAGAAGGCCGCGAGGCCAAAGCGGAGCTCGAGGCGGCCGAGAACGACAAGAAGATCAAGCTGACCCCCAGTCGCAAGCAGGCCCTCAAGCGCGCCGCACACCGCGGTGACCAGGCCGAACGCGACTTCGTCCAGTCCAACCTGCGCCTGGTCGTCTCGATCGCGAAAAAGTACCAAGCCTCGGGCCTGCCCCTGTTGGACCTCATCCAGGAGGGCAACCTCGGCCTGATGCACGCGGTCGAGAAGTTCGACTGGCGCAAGGGCTTTAAGTTCTCGACCTACGCCACGTGGTGGATCCGCCAGGCCATCACCCGCGGTATCGCCAACACCGGGCGTACCATTCGCCTCCCGGTGCACGCCGGCGACACCCTCGCTCGGGTGCAAAAGGCCCAGTCGCGACTCGAGCTCAAGTTCGGCCGACCGCCCACCATCAAGGAACTCTGCGAAGAGTGCGAGATGCCCGAAGACAAGTTGATCGAGGCACTTCGCTTTCGCTCCGAGCCGATCTCGTTATCCGAGCCACTGCGCGAAGACGGCGACGCGGAACTCGGCGACGTGGTCGAAGACCGTTCGGCTGAGTCGCCCTTTGACGTGGCCGCGGTCAAGATGATGCCCGCCGCTATTGAAAAGCTTCTCCAGCCGCTCGATGAGCGCGAGCAGAAGATCCTGCGCATGCGATTCGGCCTCGACGGCGCGGGCGAGATCCGCACCCTCGAAGACGTGGGCGCCGAGATGAACCTCACGCGTGAGCGCATTCGCCAGATCGAGGCGCGCGCCATGAGCAAGCTTCGTCACCCCTCCTCGGACACCGGGGCCCGGGACCTGCTGACGCTCTAGCGACGCTGGTAGTGCAGGCCGCCGAGGGCGGCCGCGACTCCGACTACGACCGCGCTCACCACGAAGGGCGTGTGAGACCTCGAGCGGCTGAGTGCGGTGACCGGGTGGCTGAAGGTGAGAATCGGCCAACCGCGTTCGTGAGCGATTCGCGTGAGCACGCGGTCGGGATTGACCGCGTAAGGATTTCCTACCGCCTCGAGCATTGGCACGTCGGTCTCGGAGTCGGAGTACGCGTAGGACGCCTCGAGGTCGACGGCGCGCAGTGCCGCGAGCTCGTTGATGGCGAGCGCTTTGTTGGGCCCCTGGGCCCAGAAATCCATTTCCCCGGTGAACTTGCCGTTCTCGTCGATCGTCGCGCGCGACGAGATCGCTCCCGTCAAGCCCAGCAGTTCGGCGAAGGGTTCGACGATCTCGGCCGGCGCACTCGAGACCAGGTAGACCTCATCGCCCTGGGCGAGATGAAAGTCCACCAGTTCCAAGGCTTCGGCGTAGATCAAGGGCTCGACGACCTGACTGAGCGTCTCTTTGACGATGCGACGAACTTCGTCGCGATCCCAGCCCTGGGTGATCTTCAGTGCAGAGTTGCGCACCTTATCGAGGCGCTGATCATCGGCGCCGAAGTGCTGGAACCAGATCTGGCCAATGACCGCGCGGATCAAGGTGCGCTTGTTCAAGAGGCCAGCCGCGTGAAGTTCAGGCCCGAGGGCGATGAGCGACGACTTGACGATAACCGTCTTATCTAGGTCAAAAAACGCAGCCGCCACTTACTCATGCTAGGTGTCGGGTGGCGTATACCACCCTTTCAATCATGCAATAAAAGCAGTCGTGGCGTCACCTTTGGCGTCACTACGCGACATCAACACCACGTGGTCGTGTTCCAGGAAATACATCGAGCCGGTCGGCACGAGGGGTTGTTCATTGCGCACGACCGCCACGACGCGCAATGAATCGGGCAGTCGGAGTTCATCGAGGGTCATATTTCCGACCACGGCCGGCGAGTCCGCGTCCAGGGTGACTTCGATCAAGCTCATCTTGCCGTGAGCGAGCGTCATCAGTTCGATGATCGATCCGACCTCGACGGCCTCGTCCACCAACGAGGTGATCAGCGCGGGTGTGGACACGGACACGTCCACGCCCCAGCTCTCGTTGAAGAGCCACTCGTTGCGAGCGTTGTTGACGCGGCTGATGACCCTCGGCACACCGAACTCCTGCTTCGAGAGCCAACTGATCACGAGGTTGTCCTCGTCGTCACCGGTAGCCGCGATCATGACGTCCGCGCTGCGCACATCGGCCGCGGCCAAACTCGAGTACTCGCAGGCGTCGGCCGCGAGGACCGTCACCCCGGGAAGATACGACTTGAGCTTCTCGGCGCGCTCGGTCACCTGCTCCATGAGCGTGACGTCGTGGTGGCGATCGACGAGGTCGAGCGAGATGGACGTTCCCACCGATCCGCCACCGGCGATCACGACTTTCACGAGGACTTCCCTTCGAGCAGTTCGCTCAGGGTCTTAAGCCCCTCGTGGGTCACGAGGAACTCCAACAGATCGTCCTCCTGGGCGAAGAGACCCTCAATGTTGACCCGACCGACGCCCGCTCGTATGAGACCCACCAGACGCACGGTGTCGCCGACATTGAAACTGGAGGTCGGGCGCCCGGCGAGGGCGTCGGGCACGATGCGCTCGACGAGGTGGATGGAGTTCGCCATGTCGGACCACTCGATCGAGTCATCCGCGGGCAGCATCCAGCGCTTGACCTGCCGGGTGGTCCACAGCGACGTGGCCACGGTGGGAATGCCGAGTTTCATATAGATGTCGGCGCGCGCCGGGTCGTAGATGCGCGCCACCACGTTCTTGATGTTGTAGTGGTCCCGCGCGATGCGCGCACAGAGAATGTTGGTGTTGTCGCCGCTGGTCACCGCCGCCAGGGCATCGGCGGTGGTTGCTTCAGCGCTCAAGAGCGTGTCGCGATCGAAGCCCGAGCCGACCACGGTACGGCCGCTGAAGTGCGTGAGACGTCGCAGATTGTCGCGATTTTTGTCGATCACCACGACCGAGTGGCCCTCATCGGAGAGGTCCATGGCCAGTTCGGAGCCAACCCGGCCGCAACCGACCACGATGATGTTCACGAACTCATCAGACCACATCGCGCGAATTTGCCGCAACTTTACGGCACTTTCGTGCGCGGGTCAGTTCCCAGAGAGCAGTAGCGAGCGAAACAACTGACTTAGTATCGACACCGTGTCTGAAGAGGGAAAGATAGCGCCCACGCGGGCGCCGCTACTTACCTCGCACGCCAATCTCGCGAAGTTTTACCCCGAAACGCTGAACTATCGCCTGAAGCGCGTTCTGCTCGGCAAGCCGCTGGTCAGTGAGCAGCTCAGCGGGGAGCGCCTCAATCGCCCCATTGCCCTGGGTGTGCTCGCGCCCGACTGCATCTCGTCATCGGCGTACGGTACCGAAGAGATCCTCACCCAGATGACGCCCTACGTGGGCCTGGCCGCCTTCGCCCTGGTCGTGCCCATCATGTTCGTCATTATCGGCGTCTTGTTGTTCGTCACGATCTCGTACTGGGACGTGATCAAGTACTACACGACCGCCGGCGGATCGTACGTGGTGGCTCGCGACAACTTCGGTCCCAAGGTGGCCCAAGTGGCGGCCGTGGCTTTGCTCATCGACTACACAGTCACGGTGGCTGTGCAGTGCTCGGCCGGCACCGCCGCGTTAACGACCGCGTTCCCCGCGCTCACCAAGCACTTTCCGCTCTTTGGCAACGGCACTGTTCCGCTGACCGTCTTGGTCGTACTCGTGCTCATCTTTGGCAACCTGCGCGGCTTGCGTGAAGCCGGCAGCTACTTCGCGTTTCCGACCTACTTCTACGTCCTGGCCCTGGGCTCGACGATCATCCTGGGGTACTACAAGAAGTTCGCGGGGACGCTCCACGTCATTCCGGTGCCGGCCGCGCACCTGCTCGTGGAGGGGCGTCTCGGTCACTCGGGCAGCGGTCTTTTGATGGGCCTCGCCTTCATCTCGCTGCTGCGCGCCTACGCCAACGGTGGCTCGTCGCTCACCGGGCTGGAGGCCATCAGCAACGGCGTGGGGAGTTTTCGACGGCCCGAGTCGCACAACGCTCGCATCACGCTCGTGGTGATGTCGTGCCTGCTCGGGTTCCTCCTCATCGGTACCGCGCTGCTGGCGCACTGGACCCACGCGCTGCCCTACGCCGCGGGTTCTCCCACCGTCGTGGGCCAAGAGGTGTCGGACGTCTTTGGCGCACGCGGGGCCGGACACGTCATCTTCTTCATCGTCCAAATTGCGACAGTGGCCATCCTCTACACCGGGGGCAACACGTCGTTCAACGGCTTTCCGTTCCTGGCCAACTACGTGGCGGGCGACAAGTACCTGCCGCGTCAGCTCACCAAGCGCGGTCATCGCCTGGCGTTCTCCAACGGGATACTCGTCCTGGGTGTGGTATCCCTGCTGCTCATCATTGCCTTCAAGGCTTCGGTCAACGCTCTGGTCGCGCTCTACGCCATTGGCGTTTTTACCGGATTTACGTTGGCCGGAGCGGGCATGGTCGCGCGTCACTTACGAGAGCGCGACGCGCACTGGCGCCGGGGCGTGGCGATCAACCTGACCTCGGCCTGCGTGACGTCCCTGGTGGTGCTCATCTTCGTCATCGTGAAGTTCGCCGAGGGCGCGTGGATCATCGTGGTGGTCGGTCCGATCATGTACTGGGGGCTCCTGCGCTTCCACCGCCAGTACATGCGAGAAGAGAAGGCCTTCGAGGCCAACAGCGCGCGCGCCGGGCACCAGATTCGTACCAATCGCGTCATCGTGTTTGTGGATAACTACGATCTACCCACCGAGCGCGCCTTACTGTACTGCAGCTCACTGAGTCCCTTTTCGGTGCGCGCCGTGCACTTCGACGTTGACAATCTCGTCACCAAACGCCTGGAGGCGAGTTGGGGTCGACCGAACACCGCCTCGGCCACCGTCGCCCTCGAAGTCGTGGAGTGCGAAGACCGCCGCATCGATCGCGCCGCCCTCGAACTGGTGGCCGACGTCGTGCGAGATCCTGACGTGTTCTGTATGGTGATCCTGCCGCGACGCGGGTTTGTCTCGCGTCTGCAGCGCTTGTTGCACGACCGCACCGCCGATCAGATCGCCAACGCCGTGATGCACGTGCCGCGCGTGGGCGCAACGATTATCCCGTACAGTGCGGTGCGCCGAATCAGTGAGGGCGTGATTCAAGAAGAGCCCGCCGGCGACGAGGTCGCCCGCGGGGGCCTGCGCAGCACGGGCACCATGGCCGCCGATGTGAAGTTAGCGGAGCGCTCGACTGACGCGGCGCCCATCGGCGGACTCATGGAGCGAGAGTTCGTCGAGATCGCCGGGCGCGTGCGAGCCATGTCGATTGGCAACGAGAGCGGGGTGCACGAACTGCGCTGCGTGATCGCCGACAACACGGGATCGATCACGTTGGTGTTCCAGGGCCGCTCCAACGTGCCCGGTATCGAACGCGGCACCCGACTGATGGTCAAGGGCACGGTGACGTCGCTACGACGCGAGGCGGTGATCCTCAATCCGCAGTATGAGATCGTGGCCGCACCGTCGAACGATCGTTAAGCGTTTTCGGGATCCGGACCAATTCTTGACATGGTGTCTAGTCGAGGGTGCGCGGTGAAAGACGTGATGAGAGTCTTTGTCGTGCCTAGGTTGTGTTGAACCAGAACACGTCAGCGATAGGGTGTCACGCCGTGAGAGACCGCAGAGTTGGTGAGCATGGCTAGAGCCCTCGTGATTGTCGAGTCGGTGGCCAAGGCGAACCGTATTCAAGGCATGTTGGGACCTGACTACATCGTCAAGCCCTCGGTCGGTCACATCCGTGATCTCCCCCAAAGTGCGGCTGAGATTCCCGCCTCCGTGAAGGGTGAGAAGTGGGCGCGCCTGGGCATCAACGTCAACGATCACTTCAAGCCCGTGTACGTCGTGTCGAGCGACCGCAAAAAGATTGTCGCCGAACTCAAGGCCGCCCTCAAGCAGGTCGACGAGCTGTACCTCGCCACCGATGAGGACCGCGAGGGGGAGGCCATCGCCTGGCACCTCCAGGAGGTTCTCAATCCTAAGGTGCCGGTCAAGCGAATGGTCTTTCATGAGATCACCCCGGCCGCTATCACCCGGGCGGTCGACGAGACCCGCGATCTCGACCTGCGCTTAGTGGACGCCCAAGAGGGTCGGCGCTTTCTCGATCGCCTGGTGGGCTACGAAGTCTCGCCGGTGCTTTGGCGCGCGGTGGACAAGGCTCGCTCGGCGGGACGCGTCCAGTCGGTCGCGATTCGCCTGGTCTGTGAGCGTGAGCGCGAACGCATGGCCTTTCACTCGGCCACCTGGTTCGATGTCACCGCGACGCTGAACGCTTCGACGCCCTTTGACGCCACCCTGGACAGCGTGAACGGCGTCGCGCTGGCGACGGGCAAGAACTTCGACGCGCAGGGTCAACTCGACGCCAAGGGCACGCTCGAAGTGCTGGGTGAGCGAGTCGCGCGCTCGATCGCGAGCGAACTCGCCGGCGCTGATCTTACGGTTGAGTCGATCACGTCGACGCCGCGTACCCAGCGACCCCAGGCGCCCTTCATGACCTCGTCCCTGCAGATCGAAGCCAGTCGCAAGTTGCGCTTCGACCCGGAGCGCACGATGCGCGCGGCCCAGCGACTGTACGAAAACGGTTGGATTACCTACATGCGAACTGACTCGACGACGCTCTCGGATGAGGCGATTCGCGCGGCCCGACGTCACGCGGCCGAGATGTTCGGGGACGACTACGTCGCGGAGTCACCGCGTCGCTATGACCGCAAGGTGAAGAACGCCCAGGAAGCTCACGAGGCGATTCGTCCCGCCGGTGAGTCGTTCCGTTCACTCGATGAGGCACAAAGTCAACTCGGGGGAGATGAGCGCGCGCTCTACGACCTCATCTGGAAGCGAACCATCGCCTCGCAAATGGTCGACGCACGACTGACCCAAGATCGCGTGCGTCTCGCGGGTCGTCTGTCCAATGTCGAGGGACGCGACGGTGACGTGGCGGTGGGGCTGAGCGCGAGTGGACTGCGCATCGAGTTCGCGGGATTCCGGCGCGCCTACGTCGAGGGGACCGACGACCCCGAGGCCGAGCTCGCCGACCAGGAGCGCATCTTGCCCTCTCTCAGCGAGGACGCGACATTGGGCGTGGCGAGGGCCGAGGCGAAGGCCCACGATACCCAACCGCCGGATCGGTACTCCGAAGCGACGTTGATCAAGAAGCTCGAAGACCTCGGCATCGGTCGACCGTCGACCTATGCATCGGTGATGAAGACGATCGATCGGCGCGGGTACGTGTGGAAGAAGGGCAAGTCGCTGGTACCGACCTTCCGCGCGTTTGCGGTCGTTAATCTGCTCCAGAGTTACTTCGCCGACCTCGTCGACTACCAGTTCACGGCCGCCATGGAAGATCAGCTCGACGAGATCGCCCAGGGCCGCCAGGACCTCGAACCGTGGCTGCGCAAGTTTTACTTCGGCGACGACAGCGCGAAGAGTGATTTCGCGCGCCTCGGTCTCGAACACGTCACCCACGAGCCGCACGACTTCGACTTTGCGGCTATCAACTCTCTTGTGCTCGGCGTCGCGACCGATGGCGAGGTTGTCTCAGTGCGCTCCGGGCGCTACGGCCCCTACCTCGTGCACGGAGAGGACCGCGTCTCGATTCCCGAAGCGACCGAACCCGACTCACTGAGCGTCGAGCGCGCGCTAGAGCTGCTCGCCGCACCGAGTAACGATCGAGCCCTGGGCGACGACGGTGCCGGCGAGACCATTTATCTAAAGGCTGGGCGCTACGGGCCTTACGTGCAGGTCGGCGAGATCACCGACCCCAAGGACAAGCCCCGCACTGCCTCACTGTTCTCAACAATGTCCCCCGAGACGCTCACCCTGGACGACGCCAAGCGCCTGTTGTCACTGCCGCGCGTGGTGGGAACGCATCACGACGGCGGGGAGATCCTCGCCCAGAACGGTCGCTATGGTCCGTATCTCACCTGGGAGAAAGAGACGCGCTCGCTCGCGGATGAAGATCAGATCTTCACGATCGACTTAGAGGCCGCCCTCGCCCTGCTCGCTCAGCCCAAGGCGCGCGGACGACGCGCCGCCGCGGCCCCGCTCGCCGACGTGGGTGAGGATCCGCTCACGAAGCGCCACGTCGTGGTGCGCAGCGGACGCTTTGGTCTGTACGTGACTGACGGCGAGACCAACGCAACCCTGCGCCTGGGAGACACGCCCGAGTCCATGACGATGGATCGCGCCAGTGAACTGCTCGCCGAGCGGCGCAACGCCGAGCCGTCGACGAGGGTGCGCAAGGTCACCAAGAAGGCGGGCAGGGCGCCCGCAAAGAAGTTGGCCCGGAAGGCCGCTGGCTCGGCGACGAAGACAACCGCGAAGAAGGCCACCAAGTCGACGAGTGCGCAAAAACGCGCGGCGATCGCCCAGGGCGCCGCGGCGAACGCCGCGTTGCTCGCGGGACAGCCCGAGGACTCGTGAGCGGGCGCGGCGCCTTCCTCGTCTTTGAAGGCATTGACGTTAGCGGCAAAAGCACCCAGGCCCGACGGGTGGCCGAGTTGCACGACGCACTCTTTACCTTCGAGCCGGGCGACTCGCCGCTCGGCGTGGGCCTGCGGCACCTCGTGTTGGACGCGGCCACGCCGATGGAGCCGGTCACCGAAGCGCTCATGATGCTCACCGACCGCTCGCATCACGTGGCCACCGTCATCGAGCCGGCCCTGCGCATCGGGACGTTCGGTGGTGAGCGATCGGTTCTTCGCCTCAACCCTCGCCTACCAGGGTTACGGACGCGGCGTCGACCTCGACTTGCTGCGTTCGGCCAGCCGCCTCGCGATTGGCTCGTGTCTGCCCGACGCGACGATCTTGCTGGACCTGCCCATCGAGGTCCTCAACGAGCGCCGCGCCCACGACAAGAAGGATCGCTTCGAGTCGGCCGATCTCGCGTTCCACGAGCGCGTGCGCGAGGGATATCTCGAACTGGCCGAGCACGAGGGCTGGATCGTGGTCGACGCCGCACCCAGCGTGCAGGTCGTCGCCACGGTCATCGACCAACACGTCGCCCACATACTCTGGTGACATGAGCGACGTCTTTGACACGTTGGTGGGTCAAGAGCGCGCCGCGGGAGCCCTTCGACAGTACGCGCGCCACCCGGTGCACGCCTACCTTTTCAGTGGGCCGAGCGAGGCCAGCGTGCACGATGCTCTCATCGCCTTTGCGGCCGCCCTGCAGTGTCCGCGGCACGGCTGTGGGACTTGTGAGGTGTGTCGACTAGTGCTCGATGGCGCCGACGTAAACGTGTACGTCCCCGAGCGCGCGGGTGCGTCGTGGCGGATGGAGGAGATTCGCGATATCGAACGCGTGGCGCGTCGCAGGCCGCTCGGGGACGGCTATCAGATCGTGGTCATGGAGGACGTCGACCTCACGACGACCGGTACGTCGCCCAGCGCGACCGCGCTCTTAAAGACCCTGGAAGAACCACCCGGTCGCACGATCTTTCTCCTGAGCGCCGATGAGGTGGTCGACGAACTCGACACCATTGCCTCACGGTGCGTCGAAGTGAGACTGCGCGCGTTGAGCGACGCCGATGTCGCCACCATTCTCGTCAACGATGGAGCGTCGCGCGAAGTCGCCCAGGACGCGGCTGCGGCGGCCAACGGCAACCTGCGCCGCGCACGGGTGCTCGTCGGTGACAGCGATCTCGCCGAGCGCATGGCCAAGTGGCGCGCCGTACCCGATCGACTGACGGGAAAGCCCGCGGACTCCACACGGGTCGCCAAGGAACTCGCCGCGTCGATCGATGAGGCGATAGGTCCCCTAGAGCGTCTCCAACACGATGAGTGGGAACGACGGTCCAGTGACGCGCGCGAACTAGGTCAGCGCACGCAGGGCAAACGCGACGTCGATGCCCAGTTCAGGCGCGAGCAGCGCCGGTTTCGGCTCGATGAGTTGCGCTGTGGACTCAGTACGCTGACGAGTGTGTATCGCGAGCGACTGGTCGAGAACATCGAGGCGAATGACGCGCGCAGCGACTACCGAGTGGGCGCGTCGCTGCGCGCGATCGACGCTCTTGCCGAGGCGAACTTGCGACTCGAGACGAACGTGGACGAGTCGCTCCTGCTCAACGACCTGATGTTGTCGCTGATGGACTTTTAGGCGAAGGGGCCCACGAAGTCGATCGGCTAAAGTGACTCTCTGCGCCTGGGTAGCTCAGTCGGTAGAGCAGCGCATTCGTAATGCGCAGGTCAGGAGTTCGAATCTCCTCCCAGGCTCCACTAATGCCCTTCGCGTACCACCAGGACGGGACAGTGCGAGTGGTGCACGCACTGGGTGGAGACCGAGCCCAACAAGAGGCCGAAGAAGCCGCCCACACCACGCGACCCCACCACCAGAACCGTCGCTTCGCGGCTGGCTTCGATGAGGACCTCTGCGGGGTTTCCCGGCACCGCCAACCACTCAACGCTCAGCCCGTCCGTCGAGGGAGCCTTCGCCACCACCCCTTCGAGAAACTCTTTCGCTTCGGTTTCGACTTGCTCGTAGTAGTCGTGGCCGGTGGAGCCGGTCACCGGACGTTCCATCACCGCGTACGCGTAGGTGACGTGAAGTTCGGCGTGACGAAGCTGCGCCTCTTCGATCGCGAACTCCAGGGCGTTCATCGACAACGCAGATCCGTCGACGCCAACGACAATGCGTGGGGTGTCACTCATAGTTCCAACTTTCTCATCGAGGTTTCCACGTCAGTCCGTCCCGGGGCTTACGAAGTCTTCGGTCACCAGAGTCGGCGTATTGCGGTTCAGCGTTTCACCGCGGAAGAAGGCTGGCTTAATGGCGCCGTACGTAAACATCAAGATGAGTCCGAGCACGAGTGATCCCACGTCCAGGGTGAACGTCCCGCCGATCTCGCGACCCGCGATGTCCCAGTGGGTGTAGCTGTTGACCGGCTGCCAGTAGTACCAGAACGACCAGCCCAAAATGAACCACAGGATCAGCCCGCCAATAAGGGGCATCACGCCCTGGACGAAGAAATTGTGCACACTCTGGGTGAGCTGTTTGCGGTAGTACCAGAAGCACGAGAACCCCGTCAGCCCGTAGTAGAACGCGATCATGACGCCGAGTGCGTCAACCGAGTCGGAGATCACCTGTCCGGCGGAGATGGAATTCAAAATGACGTAGAGCACGATCGACACGAATCCAAAACTGACCGTAGCGATCGTGGGCGTCAAAAAGCGCTTGTGCATCTTGGCGAACACGTTCGGTATCGCCTTGTGCACCGCCATGGAGAGAACGGTGCGTGCGGTGGGCAGAATCGTGGTCTGGGTCGAGGCCGCCGCCGAGGAGAGGACCATCAGCAAGAGGAGGTGATCAAGCACATTCGCCAGCGTCGAGTTGCCAAAGATGGCGGGTCCGAGGATCGAGAGCACGTCGTTGGTGTGGTTCGGATTGCCGAGACCGATGCCGTGGGTTCCAATACCCGCAAAGGACTCGGTGGCGAGAATCACGAGCGCGTAGATGCCGAGCAGCACGAACGTCGAGTAGATGCCCGCCTTGCCCGGAATGGTTTCGGCGTCGGCCGTTTCCTCGTTCAGGTTGAGTGCGGTGTCCCAGCCCCAGTAGATGAAGAGCATGTCGGCGAGGCCCACGACGAAGTCACTGAAGTGCTTGACTCCAAAGGGATTGAACCACGACCCGGAGATCGCCAGGTGTCCCACCGGAGCCGATCCATCGCCGACGCGCACCAGCGCCCACACCGACAGGACGGTGAGCATGGTGAGTTCGATGCCGAGCAGGGCCTTTTGGAAGTTGGCCGAAATCTCGATGCCGACGTAACAGATCCACGTCATGGCGATGATCCACGCGATGCCCACGAGCAGCACCCACGTGCTGGAGGCGTCGTTCCCGATGCTGTGCGTGTTGAAGAGGTCGAAGACGTACTGACCCGCGATCTGGGCGAGGCTCGCCATGACGATCACGTCGGCCATCAAGACGCCCCAGCCGCCCATCCAGCCCACGCGCGGCGTGAAGGCCCGGGTGGCCCAGGTGAAACTCGCGCCGCAGTCGGGGTCCGCCTTGTTCATCTGCGCGAACGCGATGGAGACGAAGAGCATGGGTACGAAGGCGAGAATGGTGACGATGGGAGCTTGCACGCCAATGGCCACGACCACGAAACCGAGGGTCGCCGCGAGGCTATAGGCGGGCGCCGTCGACGCAATGCCAATGACGGTGCTCGAGATCAGTCCGAGTGCGCCGCTCTTGAGCCCCTTTTCGGGTGCCCGGTTGGCCGGTTCCACAACTATTGACACACTGCCCCCTTCAAGGCGGCGCACAAGTCGCCGCCCAGATCAGAATGTTGGCAAATACTACGACACGATCGCGCCTGCGTCCTGGTGACGACGGCAAAGGCCCCCGAGGTCGCCGGGACGTCCTCGGGGGCCAGAGGTATCAGGACTAACTGGCGAGTGAATACACCACTTCCACTTCGACGTTGATCGACTGCGAACCGGCCTGCACCGGCACCTTGTTCGCGCTCGCGGCACTCGCAAACTCGGTGAAGGGGTACACGATGCCGGTGGAGCCGGTGTTTTCCTGATCGACGACCTTGACGATGGAGACCACGCTCGTGCCGCCACCCTTCGCGATCTGGGTCGCTTCGGTGTGGGCGTTACGGATGGCCCGAGCGCGCGCCGCGGCGAGATACTTCGACTGGTTAGAGATTGAAAAGGTGATCCCGCTCAGTTGGATGCCATTACCGACGGCTTTGGCGGCGGCGTCAATGGCGTCACCGACTTTGGCGATGTCGTGCGAGGTGACATTGAGATTGTCCTGGGCGGTGAAGTTGATGATGGCCCCGGCCGAGTTGGTGTTGTCGTAGATATTGAGCCCCGACGTCTGCAGGTTCTTCTTCGTGATGCCGTTCTTCAGCAGCGTGGCCTCCAGTGCGGCCGTCTTTTGGTTGTTCTCCTGGAGGGCTTCATTGGCAGTCAGGGCGGTCGTCGAGACGCCGATCTGAAAGCTGACGGTGTTGGGCGTTCCGGTAACGGTGCCCGAGCCGGTCACCGTGATGGTCGCCCCCGAGGGGGATCTCGAGTGACCGAGCGTCTCGCCCAGGAAGGCAACGGCCGCGATGACGATGGCAAAGACGATGAGGAACGTCATGCGAAGTACCGCCGGCGGACGGCGAAAGCGGGGTCCGGGGCCGGATGCGGTGGTGTCGTGATTGCTCACTCTGTCTCCTTCATCAACACGGACTCTGCCGTGAGACGAGAATCACTGAGATCGTCGTCTGACTAGGTTCCTGTCGCGAGGAGCGAATACTTACTACAGACTTTTATCGACGTACTCGCGCACGATGCGCGTGAAATCAGCCGATCGTTCTTCCCAGTTTCGGTACTGATCAAAGCTGGGCGCGGCCGGCGAGAGCAACACGACACCGCCTCGGGTGAGCGACGTGCGCGCGAGGTGCACGGCCTCCTCCATGGAGGTGGCGCTGTGCCGGGTGACGCCGTGGCAGTGCTGGCTTACCGCGTCGCTGATGCGCAGCCCCGCGTTGCCCATTGTGATGAGAGTTGTGTCGCCCTGCCGCGCGCACAGCCCGACCGCGAGCTCCGTGTAGTCGACCCCGCGATCAAAGCCACCCGCGATGAGAGCGAGGGGCTCGTCACGGAAGACCTCCAGCGCGGCCAACGTGGGCAACACCGAGGTGGCGAGCCCGTCGTCGACGTAGCGCACGGTGGTGCCGCCCGTGCGCTCGTGGCCAGCGAGCGTAAGGCGGCCCGACAGCGGCTGGAACTCACTGGCCCGAACGCGCACGAGCTCGCGCAGCGCGGTCTCGTCGCCGCCAGTCAGGGTGGCGACCGCCGCCAGGGCGATGGCCACGTTGGAGTCATTGTGCTCACCGATGAGTCCGAGCGCGTTCGCGAGGTGAGTCACGTCACTCGCCACGTAGATCAGTTCACCCCCGATCTCACTTTCGTGCTCGTGCAGGGCGGGCGAGTCGGCCACCAGCGTGCGGTGCACCCCCGCGGCGCGGGTGAGCGAGAGCTTGTCTCGGCGGTACTGCTCCAGTGAGCCGTGCCAATCGATGTGGTCTTCGCCCAGCGATGTCACTACCACCACGCGCGGCGCGATGTCGAGATCGACGATCTGGAAGCTCGACACCTCCAGCACCAGCCAACCGCTCGAGGTGTCGACCGCGGGGTCGTAGGGCGCGCGTCCGATGTTGCCCAGGCGTTGTGCGGACTCGCCGAGGCAGTTCAAGAAAAAGGCGATGAGCGCGGTCGTCGTTGACTTGCCCTTGGTCCCGGTGATGGCCACGACTCGTTCGCGCTCGATGTCGTGGAGCCACAGGTTCAGCGCCGACGTCACGCCCACCCCGTAGTCCTCGAGTTCAAGGACGTCAGCCCGACGACGGGGTATACCCGGACTCTTGAGCACGACGTCGCACGTAAAGAGGGCCTCGAGACCGCCGTGATCGGTGACGAGCACGTCGTCGCCCAGGCCCCCGACGTCGTCGACGATCACCAGTTCGCACGTGCCGCGCAGCCGGTCCGCGGCGGCGCGACCCTCCACGCCATAGCCGAATATGCCCACGCGCCGTCCCGCGAGGTCAGCGAAGCCAGTGGGCTGGAACACGATCAGTTCCTTGCGGCTCGAGCAGCTCGTCGAAGCTGCGTGTGGGAGTGGTGTCCTCAGAGATCTCCGCGAGTCGGTGCACGTCGCGCCATTCGGTCAAGTGGCTCACTATTTTCAAGGCGACTGCGCTCTCGTCCGGGTCGCCTACGCACTCGAAGGGTTTGGCCTCGGCGCCGAGCCCCACCAACACCCGTAGCTGTTCGTCGCGGGCGGGATCGCTCAGTGGTTCGTGGCCAAAGATCGTGCTCAACGTGGCGCGCGGCAGGTACGGCGCGAGAACCAGATTGATGAACAGGCACTTGTCGCACTCGCCGCACCATGAACTCTCGCGCTCATTGACGCTCTGGCGAAAGGCCCGGTTACAGCTGCGAAAGACGTGGTGGTACTCGGGGAGTCGACTGAACATCTGGGCGACCCAGACTTCGCTGCGCGCGCGCAAGAAACTCGCGACCGTGAGCTGATCGCCCACCCGCTCCGCGAGCGCCGCGGCGATAAGGACCTCAGCGTCAAGAGACTTGCTCCACTGGTGATTGACCTCGAGACCGGACCACTCGAGGTTGGGAATTGAGGCGGAGTGTTCGTTGCTCATCACCACGCCGCCCCGGCCCGACGCCACGGCGGCCACCGCGCCCAGCAGGGTGACCATCGCGGTCACCGGAACGTGGCCGTTGTAGAACGCCTCGTCACCTGCCACGAGTTGGCCGTCCAGGTGACGCGTGGCGCGCACCACCGACAGCCCCGTCTGCGCGGCGGTCGCTTCCAGCGGCGCGAAGCGGCCCGTCGAGGGACTCACAATGAACAGCGATGCCTCTAGCTCGGGCGACAGCGACTCAACGGTAACCACCGAGTCGATGCCACCGCCGAAGGGGACGAGCACGCGCTGTGCGTCGAGGGCGACTGGGATCTCGGTGACGACACCGCCTCCTTCGATCGTGACATCACCCAGGGATAGATCGTTGAGAAACGAGAACTCCCCGAGTCCGTCGCGCAGCGCCGCTTCGAGCAGGCGACGCCCCGCGATCCCGAGTGGCGTCGGGCCCACGTCGATACGTCGGGCCGCACTGGTCTTGTAGTACGAGAGCCCCGCCACGAGGAACCACAACTCGGCCACCGAACGCGCCGCTGGAGTGTTCAGGGTTGCGACACCCTCAAAGTCCACCGTTTCGTGAAAGACGCGACCGTCCGCCTCATAGGTGGCCTGTACCGTTGTCTCGCTGAGGTCCAGTCCGACGTAGCGGAACAACTCGGCTCGCCGTGGAGTACTCGTGTCGCTCATGGCCGACCTCATGCTACGGCTCGTCGTGCCACCACGGAAAAGCGTCCGCAGGGTCGCTGCGCGCGATCACTAAAGAACACCGCACCGCCGTCGGTTACTTCGCGACTCAGGGCAATGCGGTCCTCTTTGACCCCCGCGTCGAGTAGTTGATGAGTGGCGACGAGTCGAAGGTCGAGACGGGATCGATCCCCGCCATCGGAGAAGAGGGCGCCCTCAATGTGGGCGAAGGCCTCGGCAACCTCGGGACCGACCTGGTAGCCCTCCCTCGAAATTGAGGGCCCTATAAACACGTGGGTGCCGACGGGCGAGAGGGCGTCTAGTGCGCGGCCGATAACGCCTGAGGCGAGTCCGCGCCAGCCGGCGTGCACCACGGCGACTCTCCCCGAGGAGTCATCGGCAAGGACCACAGGAACGCAGTCGGCGACCAGCATGGCTATCGCGAGCGAAGGATCATCGCTCACCAATGCGTCGGCTTCGTCGCCAGGTGACGCGTGGCTAGCGTCGAGAACGCGATCTCCGTGCGCCTGGCGCACCGTGACGAAATGGTCGAGTTCGACGCCGGCCGCACTCGCTACGCGCGAGCGGTTCTCGCGCACGTGATCCTCGCGGTCACCGACGTGATCGCCGAGATTCAGCGAGTCGTAGGGACCGACACTCACGCCCCCAAAGCGGTCCGTGACGAACGCGTCCACGCCGATGGCTCGAAGGTTCTGCGCGGGATACACCGTGAGTTCACCGCGCTGCTCGGGGACGAGGACTAGTTCTCGTGGCACGACGCGCAGTGTCCGATCACGTCGAGGGCGTGCGAGGTCGCGCGAAAGCCCTGCTGCTGGGTGAGTTCATCCACCATGGCGCTGACCGTGCGTTCGAAGTCGCTCGTCGGCGTGACGTCGATGACTCGCCCGCACAGTGAGCACAACAGGTGGTGATGATGATGCGTGAGGTCTTCGGCCAACTCGAAGCGTGCGAACTCGTCATTGGCGGCGATGCGCCGCACGACGCCGGCTTCTTGAAGGTCCGATAGATGGCGGTAGGCCGAACTGCGCGGAACCTCGGGAATCGCGTGGGCGATATCGGCGATGCTGAGCGGGCGCCCGCTGGTGGCGAGAAGCTCAACGACCGCTTGGCGCCCGGTCGTGTATCGCTGGTCAATCCGTCGCAGGTGAACCTCGACCAATTGGTGGAGGTCCGAGTGTGACGCATCGGCGGGGTGGTGCCTTCCGCTGGTGATGCTCACGTCGTTCCCCTTTCAAGAACCGTGTCCCCCGTGTAATGAGACTCAGTCTCATTCTACGCTGGTCTCGGTCGCGTTATGTTCTCATCGACGCTAAGACTGACTTCTCGCGGTGGCGTCTCGACGAGTTCTCGTGTGTCTTCCTTTTGGCCAGGTGGATTATCTTGGCGGGAGAGGGAGCGCTGCCAGATGACCGTGACCCAATTTTGGTTTGGGACTGATGCGCGCCCCCTAGCGGGGCGATATCACGTTCCTGCGAATGGGCTCACTCGGGGGGCAGTAGTGCTGTGTCAGGCCTTCGGGGTGGAAGCCGCCGCCGCGGCCCCCGCGATGCGAGAACTCGCCGAGCAGCTGGTCGACAAGGGCCTGGCAGTGCTTCGATTTGACTACGACGGTACGGGGGATTCTGCGGGTGACGACTTTGACGACTCGCGCGTCGAAGCGTGGCGGTCGAGCATCGTTGCGGCGATCGAGTTTCTTCGCTCTCGTGGTCACCCGTGGATCGGAGCCGTCGGTCTCCGGCTCGGTGCTTCGCTTCTCGCGGAGACCCTCCGGGGCGAAGTCACTGCCAGCGCAGCTGTGCTATGGGATCCTTGCATTAGCGGTCGCACCTTTCTGAGAGAGCAGCAGTTGATGCTTCGTGTCCTTTCTGGCGAAGAGCATCCCGATGACGGGCGGCGTTACGGCCCCGGTGTGACTTTCACAGAGCCGACCGTTGTCGCACTCTCGACGATCTCCCTGAAGGATGCGCTCAACGACGGCGTCGTACCGACGTTGCTCATCACTCGAGAAGGCGACAGAGAGGTCAATTCCCTTGCTGAGTCGGCGGCTCGTCAAGGCCTTACATCTTGCGCTGTCTCCGGCCAGACGGAGCTCGTCGGCGTGGAACCCAGTGTGGCTCGGGTTCCATTGGCCACTCTTGATGTCATCACTGACTGGCTATCCCAGATGGCGGGCACAAACCTGCACGAACCACCCGCCCCAGAATCTGGACGCGCTGTAGTGGGACAGAGTGACTCGGGCGAGCTGATCGTCGAATATGTGACGTCGGTCGGCACTGATGGTCTCTTCGCCATCTGCACCGAATCGCTTGCGCCCGCCCGTTCTACGACCGTGATTTTTCTCAACGCTGGCATTCTTGATCACGTGGGCCCTTCGCGGCTGTGGGTCGAACTCAGTAGGCGATGGGCAGCGCTTGGTTTTCGTTCGCTTCGTTTTGACCTCAGCGGAATCGGCGAGAGTCCACCGATCGAGGGGATGACTGAAAATATCAAGTCTGCGCATTCGTTGCGCCAGGTCGCCGAGGTCGTCGACTTCGTGGCGGCTGGCGATGCCACTGACGTACTCCTGGTTGGCTTATGCTCAGGCGCCTACGAAGCGATGGAGGCAGCGATCGCGGGCCGGGCGCGAGCGGTGTTCCTGGTAAACCCCGATTTTCGAGCCGACCCACTCCAGTCGGCGCAGGTGGGTGAGTCTGCTCTTAGGCGCGAGGTCGCGGAACGTCCCGCGAAGTGGTATTCCGTGCTCGAGCAGCAGCGTCTTCTACGGCCCATCGCACGGCACTTTCCCGACATCGTCTGGCGGTGCGTCAATTCCCTCGGGCTCGCGGCTTCCCGAGCGGATACGCTCGTTCGACTTGGCGAAGCGAACATTGACACCCTCGTGGTTAGTGACAGCAACCAAGCCGAAAGCTATGCCCGAGGCCGCAAGGCCCGGCTTCGGCGCCTATCGGATCGAGGAGTACTGACGTTCGCGCGCGTCGACCCGCTCGACCACACGGTCTTTGGACCTCTCGCGCGTGGCAGCGTTTCGGATGTGCTGACCTCGTGGCTAGAAGAGCGACTCGGTACTAGTCGAGTCGCTGCGACCTCGATCCGAGACGACGGTCGGTCGGTCGCGTCACCGCCAATTTGATCTTGTCCTTACCTCGGCCTTCGTGATTGGCGGGGCACCCAGTTCCGATTCTGCTCTCACGAACCGTCTCAGTTGTAATGAGACTCAGTCTCATTCTACGCTTGAGCCATGATAATACGAACCGCGTCAAAACGAATGCTGGTCGGAAGTGCCGGGGCAGTGATTCTGGCTCTTGGCGCCCTGATCGCGGCGCCCTCGGGCGCGAGCTCGTCGCACGTCATTGTCGCCATCGGGGCGGAGAACGAGTACGCCAACGTGTTGAGTCAGATCGGCGGGAAATATGTGTCGGTCTCGTCGATTCTGAACAACCCCAACACCGACCCCCACACCTTTGAAGCGAGCGCCAGCGTCGCCGAAGAAGTGGCCAGCGCCCAACTCATCGTCCAGAACGGAGTGGGGTACGACAGCTTCATGAACAACATCGAAGCGGCCTCGCCCAACGCCGCACGCAAGGTCATCGTCGTCCAGGACGTGCTGGGACTTCCCACCGATACGTCGAATCCGCACCTGTGGTACAAGCCCACGACGATGCCGGCGGTCGCTAAAGCGATGGTGAAGGCACTCGACAAACTCGCGCCACGTCATGCGGAGTACTTCCACGCCAACCTCGTGACCTTCGACGCATCGCTCCAACCGTGGCTCGATGCCATCGCCGCGTTCAAGTTGCACCACCCCCACACGCCCGTGGCGGTCACCGAGCCCGTCGCCGACTACCTGCTCCAAGCCATGGGCGCCAAGATTCTCACCCCCTTCGTCTTTCAAGCTGACATCATGAATGGCGTCGATCCCGCCCCCGAGGACGTCACGCTCGAGGACGGTTTCTTCACCAAGCACGAGGTCAAACTGTTCTGTTACAACGAGCAGGTCGTTGACTCCCTCACGTCTTCCATTCGTCAGACTGCCGTGTCGGCCCACGTTCCCATCGTGGGCGTGTACGAAACGATGCCCACCCCCGGCTACACCTACCAGGCCTGGATGCTGGCCGAAGTAAAGGCGATTGCTGCGGCGGTCGTGTCCCACCACTCAACGGAGAAACTATGAGCGACGAGTTTGCGGTCCTCGATGTCGAGCACGTCAGCGTGTCATTGGGCGGGCGAACGATCCTTGACGACGTCAGTTTCGAGGTGCGTCGGGGCGAGTTCACGGGGCTCATCGGTTCGAACGGGGTCGGCAAGACCACGCTGCTCCGCGCGATCCTCGGACTCCAGCGATTGAACGGTGGCGAGATACGCGTGCTCGGCGCAGCGCGTTCGAAGGGGAGCCACGCCCTCGGGTACGTTCCCCAAAAGGTCGTGCTCGACCCCGACGTGCCCCTGCGCGCACGGGACTTCGTCGCCCTCGGCCTGGACGCCGACCGATTTGGCTTCTCCCGGCGAACGCGCGCGGAACGCGAGCGAGTCGAGCAGATTCTCAACGACGTGGACGCCCTGAGATTTGCGGACAGTCGCGTGGGCAGTCTGTCGGGCGGCGAGCAACAGCGCGTCCTAATCGCCCACGCGCTCGTGAGTGAGCCGGCGTTGTTACTGCTCGATGAACCGCTCGCCAACCTCGACCCCAAGAGCGTCCAGGAGATCGTCTCGTTGTTGCACCGCGTGGCCTCTAATCACCACGTTGCGGTGCTTCTCTCGGCCCATGAGATGAACGCGCTATTGCCGGTCATGGATCGCATTGTGTATCTGACCAACGGGCACGCCGCGAGCGGTACGACGGACGAAGTGGTTCGTTCCGACGTCTTAAGCGCGCTGTACGGACAACACGTCGACGTCCTCAAGGTGCACGGGCGCGTGCTCGTGGTGACTGAGCCCGGCCAGGACGACGCACAGATTCCCGAGCACTCGACGTTGACTGTTAATTAGCCGTGCACTTCATCTTCGAGCCCGGATTCTTTTCGAGCAACCCCGTGCACATCGCTCTCGTGGTGGGAGCCGTCAGCGCCATCGTGTCGGCGATTGTCGGGGTCTTTACCGTGATGCGCGGCCAGTCCTTCGCCGGCCACGCATTGACCGATGTGGCCACCACCGGTGGCTCGGGGGCGTTCTTCTATGGCGTAAGTCCGCTCGTGGGGTTCTTGAGTGCGGGCGTCATCGGCGCGGGCGCGATGGAACTCGTGGGTGTCGAGCGCCTGCGGGGGCGTGACATTGCCACGGGCGTGGTTCTCGGATTCGCGACGGGTCTCTCCGCGCTGTTCTTGTATCTCGATACGACCAAAAGTGCCGCGACGGGGGTAAGCCAACAGATCCTCTTTGGATCCATCTTCACTCTGAGTTCGTCGACCATCCCGCTCGTCGCGGTCTTGAGCGCCCTCACCTTGTGCGTACTGTTCGTTATCTATCGACCGCTGCTGCTCAGTTCGGTGAGCCGCGACCTCGCGGCCGCTCGCGGTATTCGCGTGCGGCTCATCGGTATTCTCTTCATGCTCACCCTGGCCATTGCGGTGGGACTCTCGTCGATCGCGATCGGCTCTATCCTCTCGACGGCTCTACTCATTGGTCCCGCCGCCGCGGCTCTTCGCGCGACGACCAACCTGCGCGCCACCTTGGTGGTCGCTGTTCTCTGGGGCGTCGTGGCGACGTGGCTGGGTATCACGCTCGCCTACGACAGCTACTACTGGTTTCCGTCGAGCCAGGGCCTGCCAGTCAGCTTCTTCATCGTGGCGTTGGTGTTCCTCGGATACTTGCTCTCCGGACTGCCCACGAGGCGCCGGCGCCCGAACGTGTCTGCCACGCTCGCCGTGGAGGGTGCGCGCTGATGTTTTCGAGTTTCATGGTGAACGCGTGGTTGATTGGGTCCGTCGTCGCCGCTGTTGCCGGGGTGGTCGGCTTCTTCGTGGTGATGCGCGGCTCGGCCTTCGCCGCGCACGCCATTCCCAATGGAGCCTTTGCCGGTGCGGCGGGAGCCAACCTGATCGCGGTCAACCCCCTCATTGGACTTGGCGTGTTTTCCTTCGCCGCCGCGCTCGGCATCGCGACGTTGTCGAGGCGCGGACGACCCGACGCGGTGACCGCGCTCGCGTTGATGATGATGTTGGCCCTTGGCGCGGCCTTCATCAGCCAGAGCACGGAGTACGAACCGGCCATCTTCTCACTGTTGTTCGGAGAGATTCTCGGGGTAAGCACGGGACAACTCTGGCCGGTGATCGGTCTCGGCGTGGTGTGCATCGGCGCGGTGACCTTCTTCTACCGGCCCCTATTGATGTCGTCGATCGCACCGGAGATCGCGGCCGCACGCGGCCTCAAGCCGGGGCGTTTGGAACTCATCTTCCTGGTGATCCTGGCCTGCGCCACCACGATGACCGTGCCGGTCGTGGGCGCGCTGCTGATCTTCACGCTGATGATTGGACCTCCCGCGGCGGCGCGGTCCGTCAGCGATCGAGCACTCGTGGCTATGGCGCTGTCGGTGATTCTCGCTCTTCTCACCATTTGGGGCGCACTGGCGTGTTCGTTTACGACGAACTGGCCCGTGGGATTCTGGGTCGGTACGTTCAGCGCAGCCTGGTTCATCGCGGGGCGGCTCTTCGCGTGGTGGCGCCACGCCCACGGTCGACGGCCCCGTCGCGCGGTCGCGCACGGCGGAGAACCCGCGACGATGGGTGCGTAGCCTTAGGGCGTGATGAGCGCTGATCTCCTGCTTGCGTGTCGATTTGCGCCTCCTGGAACACGCGCGAATCTCGCCGTCTCGGGAGGGTCGGACTCTTTGGGGCTGGTCCTTCTCGCACTCGAAGCGCAGTTGGACGTGCGTGTGCACCACGTTGATCATCACGCCCGAGCGAATAGTGCCGTCGATGCTCGGTACGTCGTGGACGTCGCGAACTCGTTCCACGTGCCGGTTGTCGTCCACGACGTTCTCGTGGAGCCTGGGGCGAACTTCGAAGCGCGCGCGCGCGCGGAGCGCCGCCGCGTGCTGCCCGAGGGAACTCTCACCGGTCACACAATGGATGACCTCGCCGAGACGGTCCTGCTCAACATGTTGCGCGGTGCCGGCATCGACGGGCTCTCGCCGCTGGTCAACGACGTGACCAAGCCCCTGCTGTCGCTGCGCCGCGTCGCCCTGGCGGAGTACGTCGCCGCAAGCGGTCTGAGCGCGGTTATCGACGAGACGAATGACGATCTCGCCTACCGACGCAACCGTGTGCGTCATCAACTTCTGCCGCTGCTCAACGACGTCGCCGAGCGCGACGTGGTGCCTCTGCTCGCACGCCAAGCCGAAGTTCTCTTTGACGATCGGGAGTGGCTGAGTGAACTGCTCAAGGACGACCTGGCCCGAAGCATTGAGGAGGTGGACTGTCGCGAACTTCGCGACTGGCCGCGCGCGCGCGTGGTGCGCTGGCTGCGCGCGAAACTCGCCCGACGTGACGACCTTGGTGAGAGTCGTCCGCCGAGTAGCGCCGAGATCGAGCGGGTCCTGCGGGTGATCGACGGGGAGGTTGTCGCCGTCGAACTCGAGGGTGGTCGGCGACTCTCACGTCGAGCGCAGCGCCTCGCGCTCGAAGGCGACTCCACTACGCTGACCTGACATGGATAGGCACTCTCCCGACGATTTCACCGCCACTTGGGCCAAGGGCGTGCTGGGCGAGGTGGTCGTTTCGGCCACGGAGTTGCGCGCGCGAGTGTGCGACCTCGGAGCCCAGATCACGCTTGACTACGCCGAGAACCCACCGTTGCTGGTGGGCGTTCTCAAGGGCGCGATCAACTTCATGTCTGACCTCATGAGGGCCATCGAACTGCCGGTGGAGGTCGACTTCATGGCGGTCTCTTCCTATGGCGCGGCCACCAAGACCAGCGGCGTGGTGCGCATCGTCAAGGATCTCGACGTTGACCTGACGGACCGCGACGTGCTCATCGTCGAAGACGTGGTCGACTCGGGTTTGACGCTCAACTACCTGCGCCAATACCTCGGCGCCCGCTCGCCCGCGAGCCTGGAGGTCTGTGCGCTGCTGCTCAAGGAGGGCGAACAGCGCGTGGAGCAGTCGCTCAAGTACGTGGGCTTCACGATTCCCGCCGACTTCGTGGTGGGCTATGGCCTCGACGTGGCCGAGCGCTATCGCAATCTCGACGCGATCTACACCTTCGTCGGCGAGGCCTAGGTGGTCAATCAGCCGAGGGTCCAAGAGCTCGTGCGCGAGCTGCTCGCGGCGATCGGTGACGACCCCGACCGCGAGGGGCTCATCGAGACCCCGCGACGTGTCGCCGAGATGTACGCCGAACTCTTCAAGGGCGTGGAGAAGGACCCGGGTGAGCATCTGCGCGTGGGCTTCGAGATCGGACACGACGAGATGGTCATGGTGCGCGACATTCCCTTCACGTCGCTGTGCGAGCATCACCTCGTTCCCTTCGTCGGCGTGACTCACGTGGCCTACCTGCCCGGCGACAGTGGGCGTATCACCGGCCTGTCGAAACTCGCGCGCGTCGTCGAAGGCTACGCCCGCCGCCTCCAGGTCCAAGAGCGCATGACCACCGAGATCGTCGAGACGATCGAGCGCGAACTGCGACCTCGAGGTTCCATCGTCGTCATCGAGGCCGAGCACTTCTGCATGTCGATGCGCGGGGTGAAGAAGGACGGCATGACCACGGTCACCTCGGCCGTGCGAGGGATCTTTCGCGACGACGCCAAGACTCGCGCCGAGGCACTGCAGTACATCCATCAACGAAGGTCTACGTGGCGTTGAGGCCCGGGGTCATGGGCATCGTGAACGTGACGCCCGACTCCTTCGTTCCCTTCTCGCGCACGCTCGCCGCCGACGAAGCAGTCGCGCGCGGACGGGATCACTTCGACCAGGGAGCCGACATCGTCGACGTCGGGGGAGAGTCCACGCGTCCCGGAGCTGAGCCGGTCGACGACGAGGAAGAGATTCGCCGCGTCGTGCCCGTGGTGTTCGCCCTCGCGAAACTCGGACCGGTCTCGATCGACACGCAAAAAGAGTCGGTCGCGCGCGCCGCGATTGCGGCGGGCGCGAGTGTGCTCAACGACGTCTCGGCGACTCTGGCTGAGGTGGCGGGCGACGCTGGGGTGGGATACGTCGGCATGCATCGCCAAGGCGACTCTCGCGTCATGCAGGTCAACCCGCACTACGACGACGTGGTGGCTGAAGTCAGCGAGTTTCTGGCCGGCGTGGCCGAGCGGGCCCGGAGTGCGGGCGTCACCCAACTCTGGCTCGACCCGGGCATCGGATTTGGCAAGACCGTCGAGCACAACCTGACGTTGCTCGCCCACTGCGATCACTTCGTGGCGCTGGCCGAGCGCTACGAGGCGGGGGTGCTCGTGGGCACCAGCCGCAAGAGTTTCTTGCGCCAGCTCGGTCGCGCTACCCTCGACGTCGATGAGCGCCTGGAGGCGTCACTGGCAACGCAGGCCTGGGCTCTGGTGCAAGGTGTCAGTATGGTCCGCGTGCACGATGTGCGAGAAACGGTACAGCTGCGAGACCTCTTGGTCCCGCGGACTGAGGTCCTGACCCCGTGAAGGGCAAGTGGGCGGCGGGCATCGAGCCGCGCGGCTTCACCTGGGTCTACAAGGGGATCTTGGCGGTCTCGGAGCGTCCGGGAGGTTCCACGACCGTGCACCGCCAGGTGCGTCGAGACGAAGAACTGCTGTGGCTCAAGCACCAGGGATTCGGCCGAGTGATCTCGATCCTGCCGAGCATGCAAAACGCCAACGCCTACTTCGAGCACGGGCTGAGCGCCAGTCACTACGCCTTGCGCGGCGGAGCGCACCAGCGCGACGTGCTCGAGGCCTGCTACCACGACGTGGCCCACTGCATGGAGAACAACACCACCGTGCTGCTGCACGGCGACGAGGTCTCCGATCGCCTGCTCGGCGTCGTCGCGGGCTATCTGGTGTGGAGCCAAAAGGTAGCGACAGTGCCCGCGTCCATTGCTCTGGTCGAGCGACTCTTCAAGCGCTCGATCGGTCCCGACGGACGCTCCGTGCTCATGGACCTGCCCGAAGACGAACCACATGAGTGACGTCATCGAACTGCGCGAGCTGCGCGTGGGCGCCGTGGTGGGGGTACTCGCTCAAGAGCGCGACCGCGCTCAACCGCTCGCGTTCGACATCGATATCGTGCGAGCGTTTGAGGCGGCGTCGATGAGTGACGACCTCGCCGAGACGACGAACTACGCGGATGTCCTTGCTCTCGCCACGCGAGTGGCGCGCGACGGTGAGTTCTTGTTGCTCGAGACCCTGGCGTACCGCGTGGCGCGCGAGGTTCTCGCCTACGACGACGAGATCGACGCGGTCACAGTCGCGGTGCGCAAACTGCGCCCGCCCGTGCTCGAAGACGTCGCTTCGGTCGGCGTGCGCTGTACGGTGAACCGCTCCTAGTGCGCGTCGCCTACCTGTCGCTCGGTTCCAATGTCGGCGATCGTCACGCGCATTTGGCGGGGGCGATCGACACCCTGGCGCGAGATGACGAGTATCGCCTCTCGTCGGTCTACGAGACCGAGCCGGTCGGGGGAGTAGACCAGGAAGACTTCTGGAACCTGGTGATGGAACTCTCCACTCGCGAGAGTGCCCGAGAGCTGCTCGAGCGAGCGCGGCGCGCTGAAGAGGACGCGCAGCGCCGCCGCGACGTGCAGTGGGGACCGCGCACCTTGGACGTTGACGTCCTGCTGGTGGGTGGCGAGAGTCTCAACCTACCTGAACTGACCGTGCCTCATCCTCGGATGTACGAGCGCTCCTTCGTGCTGGTGCCCTTGGCCGAGTTGGCTCCGAATCTCGTGAGCGATGCCCAGTTGGCGGCCGCGACTGGACGCGTCACCAAACTCGGTACACTTTCTTCGTTGCGCTAGCGACCGAACGGCACCCTCGGGGCCGGAACGGGGAGTGGAGCCAGTCATGAACATCGCCGTTGTGGGCGCCGGGCGCGCCGGCACGTCGTTTGCTACGGCCTTGAGCGACGTCGGCCACGCAGTTCGCCTACTGCACCACGATGAACTCGACCTGATCGGCGACGCCGAGGTTGTCGTGCTGTGCGTGCCCGACGACGCGATCCAAGCCGTCGCCGCGCGACTCGAACCCCTCGACGGCCGCGTCGTGGTGCACGTCGCGGGTTCTCGAGGACTCGGCGAAGTGTCACGTCATCCACGCGCTGGGTTGCTGCACCCCTTAGTGGTCCTCTCGTCGAACGAGGTGGGAGCGACTCGTCTGCGAGGAGCGCTCTTCAGCGTGGGCGGTGACGACGTCGTTAGCGACATCGTGGCCTCGTTGGGGGGCCGCGTGATTCGGCTGCGCGACGATCAGCGCGCCGCCTATCACGCAACGGCGACCGTGGCGGCCAACCACCTCGTCGCCCTGATGGGTCACGTCGAGATCCTGGCCGAGGCGGCCGGTCTCACCTTTGACGACTTCGTTCCCCTCATCCACCAGGCACTCAGTGACGTCGAGGAGCGCGGAGCGGCGCGTGCTCTCACCGGTCCGGCGTCGCGCTCGGACTTTGCCACCATTGACGCGCACCTCGAGGCGATCCCCGAGAGCGAGCGCGCCACCTACGTGGCGCTCGCGCGTGCGGCGTTCGAACTCGCCGAGCAGCGTCGAGTGACCTCCGCGCCGTGATCGAACTCACCCAGATAGACGCGTGGCGCGCGTTCGCCAACGACGAGCGCGGTGCCGGACGGCGGGTCGGCCTCGTGCCCACCATGGGCGCGCTGCACGGCGGGCATGAGTCGCTCTTTCGTGCAGCTCGTGCGTCGTGTGACGTCGTGCTAGCCACCGTCTTTGTGAACCCTCGCCAGTTCGGCGACGAGAGCGACCTCGCGCACTATCCGCGCACGCTCGAGCGCGACCGCGAGATCGCCAAAGAGAGTGCCGTCGACTGTCTGGTCGTTCCCACGCTCGAAGAGATGTGGCCCGACTATCCGAAGTGCACTCCCACGACAGTCTCGGTGAGCGGAGTCGGCGACGTCCTCGAAGGATCGGGGCGACCGGGGCACTTCGATGGCGTGGCGAGTGTGGTCACTAAACTCTTCGCGGTAACCGGGCCGTGCTGGGCTTTCTTTGGCGAGAAGGACTTCCAACAGTTGGCCGTCGTGCGTCAGCTGGTACACGACCTTGGCTTTGACGTGGAGGTGGTGGGCTGTCCCATCGTGCGCGACCCTGACGGTCTCGCCCTCTCGAGTCGCAACGCTCGACTTTCGCTCGAGGGCCGACGCCGGGCGCTCGGACTCTCACGCGCCCTCTCCTACGTGGCGACGACGAGCGCGCGTGCGAGCACCCTGCGTTCGACAATGCGCACGATTCTCGACGACTCGGGTGTCGAGGTTGCCTACGTCGACGTGGTGGATCCCACCACGCTCGAGTCCACGAGCGACGACGAAGTGGGCTGTCGGCGCGCGCTGGTGGCGGGATTCGTCGACGGTGTACGTTTGCTCGACAATGGCCCGGTCAGCGTGGTGAGCAACTAGTGCTGCTCGCGATGGACGTCGGCAACACCGAGACGCTGATCGGTCTCTTCGGCGAAGCCGAAGTGGAGTCACCCGAGGCGATGGGCTTCGCGCGAGCCAGTGGCGAGCACGGTCTCGCCTATCACTGGCGCACCTCGACCGTCTTGGATCGCACGCCCGACGAGCACGCCATGACCTTGACGCAACTGCTCGATCTCGAGGGTCTGGACCTCAAGGCGACGGTGAGCGAGATCGCGATCTGCTCCTCGGCCCCGTCGGTCACGACCCAGCTGCGCCGCATGGCCGGTCGCTGGTTCTCCGATCTCCCGCTCACCGTGATGGGACCGGGCACCAAGTCGGGCATGCCGATCCTCTACGAGAACCCGCGCGAAGTGGGAGCCGATCGCGTCGCCGACGCGGTCGGCGCCTACGACCTCTACCCGGGTCCGGCGGTCGTCGTTGATATGGGCACGGCCACCGTCTTTGACGTGATTAGCGCGAAGGGCGAGTACCTCGGCGGCGCGATCGCCCCGGGAGTCGCGATCTCCCTCGAGGCGCTCTACACCCATGCCTCGGCCTTGCGCTCCGTGGAGTTGGTGCGTCCGCGCTCGGTGATTGGTCGTTCGACGGGTGAATCCATTCAAAGTGGTGTGCTGTACGGCTTCGCCGCGCAGGTCGACGGCATGATCGAACGCATTCTCGACGAGCTCGGCGACGCCACGGTCATCGGCACCGGCGGGCTCGCCGGGCTCATCGCCCCTCATACCAAGTACGTGCGGATCATCGAACCGTGGTTGACCCTGCATGGATTGCGTATCGTGCATGAAAGGAATTTTTCGAAAGAGACCACGTGACCACGCCCTACCAGTTCGCCCACGACGCGTACGCCGCCGCCCTGCAGGACGCGTACTCGCATCTGGCCGATGGCGAGGAGTCGGGCCAGGTTGTTCACGTGGCCGGCCGGGTGGTCTTGCTACGGCGCCAGGGCAAACTCGCTTTCGCCACCATGCGTGACTCGACCGGTGAGATCCAACTCTTCGCGCTCGAGAGCGTGGCCGAGAGATTCGAGGAGTTCACCAAACTGCACTTGGGCGACTGGGTGGGAGTCGTGGGTGAGGTCGTGCGCACCAAGCGCGGCGAACTCTCGGTCAAAGTCGCCACGTGGGAACGCCTGGCCGAGGCGGTGCGCAACTTCGGCGACAAGTGGGCGGGCATCGCCGACTTCGAGCTGAGGTACCGGCACCGCGAGGCCGACCTGTGGGCCAATGAGACGACGCGTCGCTCGCTCCAACGTCGTAGCGACATCGTTCGCGCGGTGCGTGAACGATGCTGGGCCGCGGGATTCATGGAGGTGGAGACACCGATCTTGAACCCCATTCCCTCGGGGTCGTCGGCTCGTCCCTTCGTCACCAGGCACAACGCCTTTGACAGCGACTTCTACCTGCGCGTCGCACCCGAACTGTGGCTGAAGAGACTGGTGGTGGGCGGCTTCGAGCGGGTCTTCGAGCTCGGTCGGGTCTTTCGCAACGAAGGAGTCAGCCCTCGCCATAATCCGGAGTTCACGATGCTGGAGCTCTACGCCGCCTACTGGGACTTTGAGGACATGATGTCCTTCACCGAAGATCTGGTGGCCGGCGTCGCCCTGGACGTACTGGGCACAACCGAGTTCGAGTACCAGGGCCGTCCGATGTCCTTTACGACGCCCTGGCCTCGACGCACGATGGCCGAACTAGCCAGCGAAGCCGCGGGCCGCGAGGTCTCGGTGCACACGCCGCGCGAGGAGCTGGCGGGCTATCTGCGCGAGCGCGGAGTGGACGTGCACCCGTCCTGGGGAGCGGGTCGCTGTCTGGCCGAGCTGGCCGAGGCCCGCGCGGATGAGACCCTGTGGGACGCCACCTACCTCACCGAGTACCCGGTCGAGGTCTCGCCCCTCTCGCGTCGACACCGCCGCGACGACGAGCTCACCGAGCGCTTCGAGTCCTACGCCGCGTGCCGCGAACTCTCGAATGGCTTTTCTGAGCTCAACGATCCGGTGGAGCAACGGGCGCGCTTCGAAGACCAGGCGCGCCTCGCGGCGGCCGGCGAAGACGAGACGATGCCCATCGACGAGGACTACATCATGGCCCTGGAGTGGGGACTTCCCCCCACCGCCGGACTCGGGCTGGGCATGGACCGACTGGCCGTGCTCCTGGCCGATGAGTCCAACATCAAAGAGGTCATCGCCTTTCCGACCCTGAAGCCGGAGCGCGTAGAGCGGCAGGTCTTCGAGGAGCGACGAGATGAGCGCGGTAAAGCCGACGCGCAATTTCGCACTCGGCAACACCGCGATTGCGCGGTGCGCGTCGGCGAGAAAGCGATTCGCCGCGAGCACGGTGCGGTCAATCCCGTCGGTCGCCACGACGAGCTTGCGTGCGTGTTCGCGCTCATCGTCTTCGAGGGGATGACCGAGGATTGACGAGAGTTCATCGGCCTGGCGCGAGTCGCGCAGCGCGTAGAGCGTCGGCAGGCTGTAGATGCCCTCGGCGAGGTCCTGGCCCGCGGGCTTGCCTAACTGGTTGTTGGTCGCCGTTAAGTCCAAGATGTCGTCGCGCAACTGGTACACCATGCCAAAGCAGCGTCCGAACTCGGCCAGTGCTTCGGTCTCTTCGAAAGAGAGTCCCGCCGTCATCGCACCCATGCGACAACTTGATGACATGAGGGCCGCGGTCTTGCCCTCGATCGCGACAAAGTAGTCGTGCTCGGAGCGATCGAGCGCGTAGGCGGTGCGCACCTCGCTGACCTGGCCGCGGGTGAGCCAGGCCAGGGTCCGCGCGAGCAGGCTCGCCGCCGCGCGCACCCAGGTCGGCGGCGATGCCGGCCGAGCGCGCCATCAGGTAGTCCCCAGCCACGATCGCGATCAGGTTGCCGTATCGGGCGTTCACGCTCTCGACGTTGCGGCGAATCGTGGCCTCGTCCATGACGTCGTCGTGGTACAGCGAGGCCAGGTGCATCAGCTCGAGGGAGACCGCGCCCATGAGATCCTCGTGGGTGGCCTCGTGCTCGCCGCTCGTCGCCGAGGCGATCGCGAGGGACGCGCGCAGGCGCTTGCCGCCCGCGTCGATAAGGTGCGTGGTGACCGCGTCCAAGTAGGGGTCGCCGAAGACGACGGCTTCGGTGAGTAACACTTCGAGCCGAACGAGGTCCTCGTCGACTGACGCCAGCCCTAACTGCTCCAGGGGGTTCACGCAAAACACATTAGAGGACGCGTTCTTGGTGGTCCGAGGGGCTCAGTCTCAACGACTTATGGGACCGGTACACTGCAATTAAACGAACAAAGGATGACCATTGTTTGAGCGCTTCACCGACCGTGCCCGGCGAGTGTTGGTCCTCGCCCAGGAAGAGGCTCGCGATCTGAACCACGCCTTCATCGGGACCGAACACATCTTGTTGGGTCTCATCCGCGAAGGCGAGGGTGTCGCGGCCAAGGCGCTGGACGCCCTGGGGGTCACGTTTGACGTTGTACGCGAGAAGGTGGAAGAGGCCATCGGGGCCAACACCAACCCGTCTCCGGGCTCGCCCCCCTTTACTCCCCGCGCCAAGAAGGTGCTGGAACTCTCCCTTCGCGAAGCCCTGCAACTGGGCCACTCCTACATCGGGACCGAGCACATGCTGCTCGGCCTGGTCCGCGAGGGCGAGGGCGTGGCCGCCCAGGTCCTCAACGACCTCGGCGCCGATATGGCCCGCGTTCGTACCCAGGTCATCCAAATGATGTCCGGCCAGGCCGGCAAGGAGGCCGGAGCGGTCAGTTCGGGCTCCAGCGCCAAGGGCGACACCGAGGCCGCAGGCGGCTCGGCCGTCCTCGACCAGTTCGGTCGCAATCTCACGCAGTTCGCCCGCGACGGCAAGCTCGACCCGCTGGTGGGCCGAGAAAAAGAGGTTGAGCGCGTGATGCAGGTGCTCTCACGACGCACCAAGAACAATCCCGTCTTGATCGGCGAGCCCGGCGTGGGTAAGACCGCCATCGTCGAGGGCCTGGCTCAGCGCATCGTGGCGAACCAGGTGCCCGTCACGCTCGCGGACAAGCAGCTCTACACCCTTGACCTCGGCGCGCTGGTGGCCGGTAGCCGCTACCGCGGTGACTTCGAAGAGCGCCTGAAGAAGGTCCTCAAGGAGATCCGTACGCGCGGCGACATCATCTTGTTCATCGACGAGATCCACACCCTCGTCGGCGCGGGCGCCGCCGAAGGTGCGATCGACGCCGCTTCGATTTTGAAGCCGATGCTGGCGCGCGGTGAGCTCCAGACCGTGGGCGCGACGACGATCGACGAGTACCGCAAGCACATCGAAAAGGACGCCGCACTCGAGAGGCGCTTTCAGCCCGTCAAGGTGGAGCAGCCCTCGGTCGCCATGACCATTGAGATTCTCAAGGGCCTGCGCGAGGTCTACGAGGAGTTCCACTCGGTCAAGATCACCGACCAGGCGCTGGTCGCGGCGGCCAACATGTCCGATCGCTACATCTCGGATCGTTTCCTGCCCGACAAGGCCATCGACCTCATCGACGAAGCGGGAAGCCGACTGCGGATCCGCCGCATGGACACGCCCGCCGGCGGCCAAGTTGATCGACGAGGACCTCTTGCGCCTGCGCCGCGAGAAGGAGTCCGCCCTGGACTCGGGCCACCTCGATCTGGCCAAGTCGCTCGACCAAAAAGAACAAGACCTCATGGCCAAGCGTGAAGAGCTCGACGCCGCGGTCCTTAACTCGGGTGGCGAGTCCTTTGACCTGGTGGACGAAGAGACGATCGCCGAAGTGCTCGCGGTGTGGACGGGCATCCCCGTCTACCGCTTGACCGAAGAAGAGACCGTCAAGTTGCTGCGCATGGAGGACGAACTCCACAAGCGCGTCATCGGCCAAGACGAGGCCGTGACCTCACTCAGCCGGGCCATTCGCCGCACGCGTGCGGGCCTGAAGGACCCCAAGCGCCCCGGTGGATCGTTCATCTTCCTCGGCCCGACCGGCGTGGGCAAGACCGAACTCGCCAAGACGCTCGCCGAGTTCCTCTTCGACGACGCCGACGCGCTGATTCAACTCGACATGTCCGAGTACATGGAGA
Organism: uncultured Acidimicrobiaceae bacterium; assembly: GCA_963839255.1. Classification (GTDB taxonomy): domain Bacteria; phylum Actinomycetota; class Acidimicrobiia; order Acidimicrobiales; family RAAP-2; genus RAAP-2. The sequence continues at coordinate 20,058 of CAWIUH010000006.1, read as the reverse complement.
AGCACTCCGTGTCGCGCCTGGTGGGTTCGCCCCCCGGCTACGTCGGCTACGACGAGGGCGGTCAGTTGACCGAGGCGGTTCGCCGCAAGCCCTTCTCGGTGGTCCTCTTCGACGAAGTCGAAAAGGCGCACCCCGATGTCTTTAACACCCTGTTGCAGATTCTCGAAGACGGACGTCTGACGGACTCCCAAGGCCGCGCGGTGGACTTTAAGAACACGATCCTCATCATGACCTCCAACCTCGGAACCTCCGACCTGCGCAAGGCCGCCATCGGCTTTGGCAAGGGTTCGGACTCCGTCTCCCACGAGCGCATGAAGGAAAAGGTCAATCAGGCTTTGAAGGCGCACTTCCGGCCCGAGTTCCTCAACCGCATCGACGACACGATCGTCTTCCACGAACTCACGAGGGAAGAAGTCATCGCCGTCGCAGACCTGTTCATCACGCGACTGCGTGACCAGCTGGGCACTCAGGGTCTTGGACTGGAGCTCTCGGCCAAGGCTCAGGCCTACCTGGCCGAAAAGGGCTACGACCCCGAGTTGGGTGCGCGACCGTTGCGCCGCGCGATCCAGCAGTACGTCGAAGACGCGCTGAGCGAGAAGATCCTGTTCAAGGAGTTCCACGCGGGCCAGACCATCGTGGTCGACGCCGCGGAGGGCGAAGACGGGCACGTACCTCACCTTCGAAGGCGTCGAGGGCCTGCCGCCTTCGGTGGACTTCGAAGACACCGCGAACGCCTAGTCGCGTCACAGTCACCCCCTAACTTTGCGGCGTGAAGACCCACGTCCGCTACGTCTGTCGACACTGCGGAACGAGCGCGCCGCGTTGGCAGGGTCGTTGCGGCGCCTGTGCCGAGTGGAACACATTGGACGAGGTGAGTGGACCCGCGCCGGCGCGCACGAGTGTGGTGGCGAGCGCGTTGCGCGACGTGACTGATGAGTCCACGGAGCTCGTGCCCTCAGGGATTGGCGAGATTGACCGGGTGCTGGGCGGCGGCTTCGTGGCCGGTTCCACGACGCTGCTCTACGGCGAGCCCGGGGTGGGTAAGTCCACGCTCGCTCTCATGATCCTGTGCGCGCTCGCCCGGGACCACCAGGTCCTACTCGTCGCCGCCGAGGAGTCCGCACCCCAGATCGCCCAACGCGCGCGCCGACTCGGCGAGGTGCCCGCCGGGCTCGAGGTGGCGACCACCACTCGCGTCGACGCCGCGACCGACCTGCTCGGTGAGCGACGGCGAACTCTGTGCGTCATTGACTCGATCTCAGCGATGAGCGACGACGCGATCGGCAGCGTCGTGGGCTCCGTTCCCCAGATACGCGCCGCGGCCGAGCGACTGTGCACGGTCGCCAAAGCAACCAGCACGGCTCTGGTGCTGATCGGGCACGTCACGAAGGACGGAGAACTCGCCGGTCCGCGCGCCCTCGAACACCTCGTCGATACGGTGATTCGCATTGAGGGCGACCGGCACGGATCGTTGCGCAGTGTCCGCGCGCAGAAGCACCGCTTCGGAGCGACCGGTGAGGTGGGGCTCTTTGACATGGGCAGCGAAGGGCTACGCGAAATCACCGATGCCTCCGTGTCGCTACGCGGGCCCCAACTGGACGTGCCGGGCGTCGTCTTGACCGTAACCAACGACGGCTCGCGTTCGTTTCTCGTCGAGATCCAAGCGTTGGTAGCGCACGCGAGCGGGGCCACCAAGCGCGTCGCCTACCAACTGTCCTCGCCCCGACTGTCGCTGTTGCTCGCGGTGCTCGAGGCACGCTGCGGCGTCGACACCAGTGGTCTGGACGTGTTCGCCGCCACCGCGGGCGGACTCGCCGCGAGTGAACCGGGTGTCGACGTGGCCTTGGCCCTGGCGGTCGCGTCCGCGACGCTCAATTTCGCGGTGCCCTCGAGTCTGGTCGCGATTGGCGAGGTCGGTCTTGCCGGGGAACTTCGGTCGGTCTCGGGCATGGCTCGTCGTCTCAGTGAGGCGGCACGACTGGGTGCGCGCAGCGTTATCGTGCCGGCCGTCACTGACGTCGGGATTGAGGGGGTCGCGCTGCGGCGCTGCCACTCACTCGCCGACGCCATCGCGGTCGCGCGCGAGAGCGACGCGTCGCGCTAGGGAACGAGGAGTACCCGTCCGAAACTCTGTCGACTCTCGATGTACGCGTGAGCCTCCTCGGCTTTCGAGAGTGGGTAGGTGCGGTCGATGACGACTCGAAGCTCGCCCGAGGCGACGTCGTCGAGGATCGAGGCGATCTGCGCGTAGGCGCGGGTTCCCACGAAGCAGCTCCGCACCGAGAAAGTACCTGGTGAAGGTCTGATTATTTTGGCGCATCGGCGTGATGTCGAGCAGATTTGCGCTCTCGCGTCCGGCGTCGCCCATGCTCACGCACCGTCCGCGGTACGCCAGCGCGCGCAGGCTCTTTTGCAGGTTCTCTCCGCCCACCGAGTCGACAATGACGTCGGCGCCTCGACCCTGGGTGAGTTCGCGCACCCGGGCGACGAAGTCGTCCTGGACATAGTTGACTCCGGCGTCGAGTCCGAACTCGACCAGTCGATCGAGGCGCTCGTTGCTCGAGGCGGTGGCGAGCACGGTCGCCCCGGCGCGCTTGGCCATCTGGATGGCGGCGATGCCCACGCCACTCGCTCCCGCGTGAATGAGAGCCGTCTCGCCTTTGGCGAGCCGTCCGAACTCGAAGAGGCTATCGTGCGCGGTGCCGAAGGCGGTGGGGACGGCCGAGGCCACCTCGCTCGAGAGCCCCGCGGGGATCTTCCAGGTGAAGTTGGGATAGGCGGTGCGAAGTTCGGCGTGCGAGCCATCGGAGTGCAGCGTGACGACGCGCTCGCCGACCGCGAAGTCCGCGACCCGGGATCCCACCTCAACCACGGTGCCCGCGGCCTGATAGCCCACGATGTGAGGGGTCGTGCGCAGTTCGCCGCGCAGTCGATTCAGGGTGTCGCCGCCTTCGATGCTGACGGCCTCGACCCGGATGAGGATCTCGTCGTCGCTGACCGTGGGGTCAGGCACATCCTCGTAGCGAAAGACGCTGGGCGCGCCGTTCTCGTAGTAGACCGCTGCCTTCATGGATCCGCCCTTCTGCGCGATGAGGCGAGACTAACGCGCACGGGTGGCTGCGCTTCGCGCTAGATGGGAGATTTCCCTCGTCACGGATTGGCGAAAACCTGGTAAAATAGTTAATCCCCCAAACGCCCCATCGGGTGGGCGTTTCCCCTGAGGAGCCCTAGGCAATGACCGCGCCACGCAAGTACAAAAAGGGAGACCGTCTCGTCTACCCCCACCACGGCGCCTGTACCGTGGAAAAAATCGAGAAAATGACGGCTTTTGACGTCAAACAGGACTATTTGAAGCTCAAAGTCGCCTACACCGACCTCGTCCTGATGGTACCGGTCGCCAACGCCGAGTCGGTCGGCCTGCGCGACGTCATCAACGACGAAGAGGTCGAGGAAGTCTTTGCCGTGCTGCGCAAGAAGGAAGCGCGCATGCCCACCAACTGGTCGCGGCGCTTCAAGAATCACTCCGAGAAGCTGCGCTCGGGCGACATCTACCAAGTGGCCGAAGTCGTGCGGAACCTTTCCATCCGCGACAAGGACAAGGGGCTGAGCGCCGGTGAAAAGCGCATGCTCACGCGTGCCCGCCAGATCCTCGTTTCGGAGTTGACCTTCGCTCTCAACGTGGACACCGAAGCGGCTGAAGAAAAGCTCGCCTCGGTCCTGCCCTAGTCATGTCGGTCGCGGCCGTCGTGGTGGCCGCGGGTCGTGGCACCCGCTTCGGCGGAGAAAAGCAGTTCCTCTTTCTCGACGGTGATACGGTGGCGGCGCGTAGCGTCAGTCGCGCTCGTGCCGTCTCTGATCTCGTCGTTCTCGTCGTTCCCGAGGGGTACCGCGGCGACGGCGAAGGCGCCGATCTCGTCGTTACTGGCGGCGACTCGCGAGCCGCCTCGGTTCGAAATGGACTCGCCCACTGCGGTGACGCCGACGTCGTGATCGTCCACGACGCGGCCCGACCCAACGCCTCAATCGAACTCTTTCGGGCGATCGTGCGCACCATCGAAAGTGGCGCGGACGCCGTCATTCCGGGCCTGGCCGTGGCCGACACGATCAAACGCGTCACGTTCGAGGGACAAAAAACAGTTGTCGCGGAGACTCTGAATCGCGAAGACCTCGTTGCCGTCCAGACCCCGCAAGGCTTTCGCCGCGAGGTGTTGGAGCGGGCGCACGCCACCAGTGACGTCGCGACCGACGACGCCGGACTCGTCGAGGCGATCGGCGGGCTCGTCGTAGTCATTCCCGGCGAGGCGACGAATCTCAAGATCACCCATCCCAGTGACCTGGATCGATTGATCGAGGGGAGCCGGTCATGAGAATCGGACAGGGCATCGACGTCCACCGATTCAGCGACGACCCCAACCGCGAACTCTGGCTAGGCCTCGTGCTCGTGCCCGAAGGACCTGGTCTTCTCGGTCACTCCGACGCCGATGCGGCGACGCACGCGCTCTGTGACGCGCTGTTGGGTGCCGCAAATCTCGGCGACCTTGGCCGTCACTTTCCTGACAGCGATCCTGCGTATCGCGGCGTTTCGTCGCGCTGGCTTCTCGAGACGACCGTCGCCCTCATTCGTGCGGAAGGATTTCGAGTTGAGTCGGCCGACGTGACGATCGTGGCCGAGCGTCCAAAGATCGCCGACTACATGCCGAACATGTCCGCAGAGCTCTCCGTGGTGACTGGCACGAAGGTGTCCGTCAAGGCCACCACCTATGAGGGACTGGGCGCGATCGGTCGCGGCGAGGGAGTTCTCGCCAGCGCCATCGTCCTGTTGAGCAGCGAATCGTGAGCCCTCGTCCTACGTCGCCTCGGCGACCGAAGCGTCCCAACCGCCCGACTGATCGCAATCCTGGACCTGGCGGCGGGCGTCGCGTCAAGCCGCGAGATCGCGACGGGGTAGGGGGCGACCAGGTCGAAGGTCGCCACGCGGTTCTCGAACTGCTGCGCGCCAAGCGGCGCGCCGTTCGCAAGATCTTCATCGCCGAGGCGCAAGATGATTCAGACATCCTTGACGCCATTGAGTTCGAAGCACAACGTCAGCGCATTCCGGTGAGCCTCATCTCGATGACTCGCTTAGATCGCGAAGCGAAGACCGAGGGTCACCAGGGCGTGATGGCCATCGCCCAGGACCTCGACACGGTTGGTCTCGACGATCTGATTCGCGCGCCCAAGCCCTTTCTGCTGGTCTGTGACGGTGTGACCGATCCTCGCAACCTCGGCGCCATGCTGCGCAGTGCGGACGGTGCTGGAGTGACGGGCGTCGTCCTGCCGCGTCACCGCTCCGCCCGGATTTCGCCGTCAGTCACCAAGACCGCGGCGGGCGCCATTGAATATCTGACCTTTTGCGACGTAGGTGGCATTCCTACGGCCATCGATCAACTCAATCGTGCCGGGGTATTGACGGTCGGACTGGCGGGCGAATCCAAGGACTCTCTCTACGACTTAGATTTAGGCGGCGGGCCCGTTGCCATTGTGGTCGGAGGAGAAGAAAAGGGACTTTCCGCTCTCACCCGCAAACGATGCGCGACCGTTGTGTCGATACCACAAGTGGGAAGCATCAACTCGTTGAATGCCGGCGTCGCGGTGTCTGTGGCCGCGTTTGAAGTCGCACGTCAACGGCGCGCGTCGCAGTAATTCTTGACTTTTTGTGGAGTGACAACTTCTCCCCGACTTGTCTAAAAATCTCACTCAATAGCGCTGTTGACTAGGTAGAACAGTGGGGCAAATCACCCAGGTTTGTCGTCTTCAAGATCGAGGCGAGAGGGCAGCTCAAGATTGAGACGGATGGACTGCGCTTGACCTTCAAGCACATTTTTGAGGATTGATACGGACTGCCCTTGATGAAGAAATACACCGGGACTCATCGACGAACACTGATTGGAGTACTCCTAGGGCTTGTTTCAGTGGTGTCAACCATCGCTTATCCAGTAACTGCGGGCGCGATTCCATCGACATACACCGTCACGTTCTTCGAGAACGCCAACGTCAGCGACAACACGAGCACGTATCAATTGGGCACGTCTGCTCAAGATCTCACCCTGTTCCAAAATCTAAGTCCCCCGTTTTCGAATCCTGGGTACACCTTTGACGATTGGAACACCTCATCAAACGGCACTGGCACCTCGTACGAAGACGGCTCGCAATACTCGTTCTCCTCTGACCTATCGCTCTATGCGCAGTGGACCGTGGTACCAAGTGTTCACACCGTCACGTTCTTCGGGAACGCCAACGTCAGCGACAACACGAGCACGTATCAATTGGGCACGTCTGCTCAAGATCTCACCCTGTTCCAAAATCTAAGTCCCCCGTTTTCGAATCCTGGGTACACCTTTGACGATTGGAACACCTCATCAAACGGCACTGGCACCTCGTACGAAGACGGCTCGCAATACTCGTTCTCCTCTGACCTATCGCTCTATGCGCAGTGGACCGCCCAAGTCTCCGTCACGGCGTCATTCTCGGACAACGGGGGTTCGGGTTCAATCTCGCCAATCCAGGATCCGTCGGGAACGATGGTCACGCTGCCAATAGCCAGTGACCTGACCCGCGTCGATTTCGCGCTGACGGGGTGGAACACCGTGGCCAATGGAACGGGAACTGAATACGCGCCGGGCGGGTCGGTGGTGCTCACTTCGAACGAGACCCTTTACGCGCAGTGGACTGAGACTTCTCCGATCCAAATTCAATTCCTAACCAATGGCGGATCCGGGTCCGACGCCACACTTACGGGAGAACTCGATGCGACAGTGACCTTGCCTGGCGTGACAGGACTTACGTACGGCGGCTACACGCTGACGTCGTGGAATACGTTGGCCAATGGAACAGGGACGTCGTACTCGCTTGACGCCACAATTACGTTGTCGACTCCACTAACCCTTTACGCGCAGTGGACGCCGGCGGCAGCGTCGCTCACAATCTCATTATCGGCAAACGGCGGTAGCGGATCGTTGAGTGCGCTTACTGGTTTACCCAATTCGACCGTTACGTTGCCGAGCGCAACGAGCGTGGTGCGCGCTGGTTACACGTTGTCGTCCTGGAATACAGAAGCAAACGGCTCGGGTACGTCGTACTCATCGGGTCAAACTCTCACCCTCACGTCAACCCTTACTCTTTATGCGCAGTGGAAGAAGGTGGCTACTTCGCAGTTGTATGGCGTCGTGGGAACCTTTAGCGCTCGCACGGTCGCTCTTACCGCGGGCATTGAGAGACAGGTGCGGTCACTCGCCACAGCCGTCAAGACCAGGAAATACACCAAGGTCTCGCTGTTTGGCTATAGCGCGGAGACCGGCAGTCAGTCGTTGGATAAGTCGCTGAGCACCTTGCGCGCCGATCGAGTGGCTACCTATTTGCGAAGGGAGTTGCACGCTCTCAAGGTGCCAGGAGTCACGATTGCCGTTTCCGGCGAAGGATCAGTTAACGACAGCACGAAATCGGCGTATTCGCGGGTGGAAGTCTTCGTCAGTTAGTGGTTTCCATCACGAATCGGACCTCAGAGCCGGTGGAGGGATTCGAACCCACGACCTGACGATTACAAATCGCCTGCGCTACCACTGCGCCACACCGGCGTTAGAGCAACCACGTTAGTGAATGAGTCGCAATCGTCGTAGAGTTGGACCCAATGAGCGGAGAATCTTCACCACCACGAGGCGGCCACGCCTCGGGGTCTCACTATCAACCGCCTCTACCGGTCGTTCTCATCATCGTTTTGCTCTTCGTGGGCGGCACATTCCTGATGGTGAGAGCGGTGTCACCGGCTTCGAGTTCGTCCACAACCACCACCACGACACTGACGACCTCGACGACCACGCCCGCATCGACGCGAGTCATCAAGTCACGCGTTCGCGTGCAGGTCGCCAACGGCACGAACGTGACCGCGCTGGCCGCGACGTACACACAGCGACTGATGACCCAAGACTGGGACACGCTGCCTCCGGTCAACGGGCCGGCCGAAGCCAAGACCGTCATCTATTACCGGGCCGGTCAGGTGCGAGCAGCTCGTGAGATCGCCACGGAGATTGGCGTCAGTCAATCCTCGCTGGCGCCGCTGGGGCATCTCACGTCGGTCGCCGGTGCGCAGGGTGACGACGTAGTCGTGGTCCTCGGCAACAATTCCGCGCCGAAGTAAGTCACTGCGTCGACGGCAAGTCGACCTTGTATCGCTCGAGTGCGGCACGCAACACGTCGACGGCCATCGGTCGCAACTCGTCGAGCGGTCTATTGCGATGACGTCGGATGCCGAGATCGACTTGAGCGAGCGCGTGCACGCCAAAGAGTCGCGCGCAGTCGATGAGCAGCGCGATCTCGACGCGGTAGTCGGGCTCGAGATCGATCGTCTCGAGAACCCCCCGGCGAAGCGCGGTCTCTCCCGCCAGAGGCTGGCGGATCTCCCCTAACCCGGGAAATAACAAGGAAAGTACGGGTCTCGCGGTCAGTTCGTTGACCCGTCCGCCTCCCGTGGGCATGTTGTGCAAGGGACGTTCGTAGAAGCCCTTGACCAGTTGGGTCGCGGGACGTTCGAGGAGCGGTTGAATCAGTCGCGCGACATAGTCGGGCGTGGTGTTGGTGACGTCGGCGTCGAGAAAAACGATGAGCTCGGCGTCGCTGGCGAGGAATCCGGCCGACATGGCCGCACCCTTGCCGCCGGTGCCGCGCACGTGAACGACGCGCGCGCCGTAGTGCTCGGCGACGATTGCGGTGTCGTCGCTGGAGTGATCGTTAACGACAATGAGTTCATCGATCAGATGGTCATGGATCTGGACGCTGTCGAGTACGGCCCCCACTGTGGTCGCCTCGTCTTTGGCCGGCACGATCACCGCGACGCTCGTGTTGGCCTTGAGCGCGCTTACGCGTTCGAGGCTGTAACTCTCTCGGGTGAGAGTCCAGGGGGCCTCGGGGCTGGTCATGTGTCGAGGCTACGGTGCGATCGCCCAATTTGACACGCGCACCCTTTTTGGTCCACAATGAAGTTGTCATCAAGAGCGACTGAGGGACGGCCCCGTCGACGTCGCGACAACCAGTGTGAACCCAGGGATCATCCCTTCACACCAGGTGCCAAAGGCCGAACGATGAAAGGGAAGTCATGAGTTTCGCCACCGGCCTCATCTGTCGAGAGTGTGGATTTGCCTATCCGATTGAGGCGCGCTACGTGTGCGACCTCTGTTTTGGGCCCCTTGAGGTCGCCTACGACCTGTCGGCCGCCCGCGGGGCGGTGACTCGAAAGTCCATTCAAGAGGGCCCCGCCTCAATCTGGCGCTACGCCGATCTGCTGCCGGATCCGGGTGAGGAACCCGTCGACTTGGGTGCCGGCTGGACCCCGCTGCGCCGCGCGACGCGCCTCGGAGAGATTCTGGGCGTTAAGGAACTGTGGTTGAAGGACGACACCCGCAATCCCACCGGGTCGTTCAAAGATCGCGTCGTCTCGGTGGCTCTCTCAACCGCGCGTCGACTCGGCTTTACGACCGCGGCCTGCGCTTCGACGGGAAACCTCGCCACCTCGGTGGCCGCCCACGCGGCTGCCATCGGCTGGCCGAGCGTGACAATCATTCCCTCGGATCTCGAGAAGTCCAAGATCGCCATGGCGGCAATCTTTGGCGGCACCGTGCTCGGAGTCGAGGGCAACTACGACGACGTGAATCGGCTGTGCGTGGAACTGCTCGACGAGCACCCCGACTGGGCCTTCGCCAACATCAACCTTCGCCCGTACTACGCCGAAGGCTCCAAGACCCTCGCGTTTGAGATCGCCGAACAGCTCGGATGGAAGCTGCCCGACCAGGTGATCGTGCCACTCGCCTCGGGCAGTCAGTTCACCAAGATTGTCAAGGGCTTTGGTCAGTTCATTGATCTCGACCTGGTGGAGGGTGAGGCACCCACAATGTTCGGTGCGCAGGCGACGGGTTGTTCACCGATCGCGACGGCCTTTGGGAGCAATGCCGACGTCATCACACCTCAGCGTCCCTCGACGATCGCCCGCTCGCTGGCGATCGGTAATCCTGCCGATGGTCTTTACGTGCTCGACGAGCTGCGTCGCGGTGGAGGCGACTGCGGGTCGGTCACCGACGAAGAGATCCTTGAGTGCATTGGCCTGCTCGCGCGCACCGAGGGCATCTTTGCCGAAACCGCTGGGGGAGTCACGATCGCGTCTTTGCGCCAACTCATTGAGAAGGGTTCCATCGACCGAGACAAGTCGATCGTGGCCATCATCTCAGGACACGGACTCAAGACTCTGGACGCCATCTCCGGTCGTGCGGAAGTGACGGCGACAATCACTCCGGCGTTGGCCTCCGCCGAGTCCGCGCTGGCCGAGCACTTCTTGGTGGGTGCGTCGTGAGCGTCGTGGTGAGGTTTCCGGGACAGTTACGCGTTCTGGTGGGTGGTGTGGGCGAGATTCCCGTCGAAGCGACCACCGTACGTGAGGCGATCGGGGCCGTCGAAGTGATTCACCCCGGTCTCTCCGAGCGGGTACTGGACGAGAACGGCTCGCTACGGCGATTTGTCAACGTTTTCGTGGCTGACGAGGACATCCGGTTCCTTGACGGGCTGGACACGGTGGTTGCCGAGGGCGAGGTCGTCTCCCTGGTTCCCGCCGTCGCCGGCGGGTGAGCGTTAGCACTCTCGACAAGAGACTGCTAATATTGCTTTGCACCAAAAAGGTGCAGACGCACTAGGAGGAATCACCCGTGGCGAAACTGATCGCTTTCGACGAAGAGGCCCGACGCAGCCTCGAGCGCGGAATGAACAAGCTGGCCGACGCGGTCCGCGTGACCCTTGGACCCAAGGGACGCAACGTCGTTCTGGACAAGAAGTGGGGCGCCCCCACCATTACGAACGATGGTGTCTCAATCGCCAAGGAGATTGACCTCGAGGACCCCTTCGAGAAGATCGGCGCTGAGCTGGTCAAGGAAGTCGCCAAGAAGACCGACGATGTCGCCGGTGATGGCACTACGACTGCGACCGTGCTCGCCTGGGCCATGGTGCGCGAAGGTCTCAAGAACGTTGCCGCCGGTGCGAACCCGATGTCTCTGAAGAAGGGCATCGAGGCAGGCGTGGAGGCCGCCGTGGCGTCCTTGCACGACCTCGCCAAGCCGGCCGACACCAAGGAGCAGATCGCTCAGGTCGCCTCGATCTCCGCCGCCGACACCGAGATCGGCCAGATGATCGCCGACGCCATCGACAAGGTCGGTAAGGACGGCGTGATCACCGTCGAAGAGAGCCAGTCGTTCGGCATGGACATGGACCTCGTCGAGGGCATGCGCTTTGACAAGGGCTACATTGCTCCGTACTTCGCGACCGACCTCGAGCGTCAAGAGGCCGTTTTGGAGGACGCCTACGTTCTGCTCGTCTCGAGCAAGATCTCCTCGGTCCGCGATGTGCTCCCCGTTCTCGAAAAGGTGATGCAGTCGGGTCGTCCGTTGCTCATCATCGCCGAAGACGTCGAGGGCGAAGCGCTCGCGACTCTGGTCGTGAACAAGATTCGTGGCACGTTCAAGTCCGTGGCCGTCAAGGCGCCGGGCTTTGGCGAGCGTCGCAAGGCCATGCTTCAGGACATCGCGATCCTCACGGGCGCGACAGTGATCTCAGAAGAGATCGGCCTCAAACTGGACGCCGCGACTCTCGAGTTGCTCGGATCGGCCCACAAGGTCATCGTCACCAAGGACGAGACCACGATCGTGGAAGGTGCGGGCTCCGAAGAGGACATCAAGGGACGCATCGCCCAGATCAAGGCGGAGATTGAGAACACCGACTCGGACTACGACAGCGAGAAGCTCCAGGAGCGTCTGGCCAAGCTCTCCGGTGGCGTGGCCGTCATCAAGGTGGGCGCCGCGACCGAAGTCGAGCTCAAGGAAAAGAAGCACCGCATCGAAGACGCGGTCTCCACGACCAAGGCAGCCATCGAAGAGGGCGTCGTGCCCGGCGGTGGCGTGGCGTTGCTGCGCAGTCAGTCGCGCATCATTGAAGCGGCCGAGAAGTTGGACGGCGACGAGCAGACCGGCGCGCGATTGGTCGCCAAGGCCGTCGAAGCGCCTCTCAACCAGATCGCGGTGAACGCGGGCCTCGAGGGTGGTGTCATCGTCGACAAGGTGCGCAACCTGTCGAACCCGACCGAAGGCCTCAACGCGGCGACGGGCGAGTACGAGGACCTCATCGTGGCGGGCGTTATCGACGCGGCCAAGGTGACTCGTTCCGCGCTGCAGAACGCGGCCTCGATCGCGGCGCTGTTCCTCACGACCGAAGCGGTCATCGTGGACAAGCCCGAAGAGAAGGCGCCCTCGATGGGCGGCGGCGGGATGGACGACTACTAAAAGCCATCGCTTAATTCGAATTGTGATGCACCGCGGGGCGAAAGCCCCGCGGTGTGTCGTCTGCGGGCCCTCTTCGAGCGCGTCGATTCCCCGTAGCATGGGCCTATGACGAGCCCCTCGCCGCTCACTCCCGCTCGCGGTCTCAACGTTCTGCATCTGTTTTGTCACCCCGCCGGTGACGTCGACGGGGCCGCTGTCAACAAGGCGGTCGACGACGCGCGCGGCGCCGGGGTTCAGGTCGTAAGCGCGGCGATCGTGGGGGCTAAGGCCGACGCCTGCTTTATGGCGCTCGGTGAGAACCTCTGGGACCTGCGTCGCTTCCAGTCGAGCCTTCAAGCCGCCGGGCTCTTCGTGGCGGAGAGCTACGTGTCGCTCACTGAGGTCAGTGAGTACGCGGCCGGCATGCCCGAGGACATGCTCCAGGCTCGGCTCTATCCCACGCTGCCGCCCGAAGGGATGAGCGCGTTCTGCTTCTATCCCATGTCCAAGCGTCGCGGCGAGGTGCACAACTGGTACCAACTCGGCTACGACGCGCGCGAGGCATTGATGCGCGGGCACGGCGCGGTCGGGCGCACCTTCAAGGGTCGCATCCTTCAGCTCATTACTGGTTCGTCAGGGCTCGATGACTGGGAGTGGGGCGTGACTCTCTTTGGCGTACACGTGGACGACATCAAGGACTGCGTCTACACGATGCGATTCGATGAGGCCTCCGCGCTCTACGCCGAGTTCGGTCCCTTCTACACCGGCCTCGTCGGCACCGTCGACGAGGTGCTCGACGCGTCGCTGGCCTAGGCACTCGTGTCGGACGTGATTCCCGAAAAGTCGTTGCGGCGATGGTCGGAGTCACTCGCCGGCATCGCCAAGACCGGTCTCGGATTCACCGATAGTCAGTATGAGCGCGAGCGCTTCGAAGAGATTCTCAAGATCGCCGCGGACATCAAGATGGCGGCCGACGAGGGTCTCGAGGGCGTGCCCGACGCCGACGGGTACGTCACGCAGTGGCTGAGTGAAGTCGGTCGAGGCGTGCCCGGATACCAGACGCCCAAGGTAGCCGTGGGGGCCGCCGTCACCAACGACCGTGGCCAGTTGCTGCTCATTCGTCGCACGGACTCGGGCATGTGGCTCTATCCCACGGGTTGGTGCGACGTGGGGTACTCCGCACCCGAAGTGGTGGTGAAAGAAGTCGAAGAGGAGACCGGCATCCACGTGGAACCGGTGCGACTCATCGGCGTGCTTGACGGCATGCGCTTGGGTGAGTCGCGCATTCCGCTCTACTCCCTCCTGTTTTTCTGTCGCGCCGTAGGTGGCGAGCTCACGCTTCATCCCCTGGAAGTGAGCGACGCCGGATGGTTCGATCGCGACGCGCTGCCTAGCCCCACGATCGGGGCCGAGCGTTGGGCGGGTCCGATCTTCGCGGCGATTGATGGAGAATCGCGTGACGTGTACTACGACGACCTACGTCGACCGGTCTGGAGGAGCGAAGAGTGAACGTCGTGATCGAGAAGGTTCAGTTTGCGACCAGTCAGTTGGTGGAGGCGCTGAATCGATTGCTGCCTCAGCTTTCGTCCGACCCGCCGACCCTGAGCATCGGGGACGTGGAGCGGATTCTTCACTCCGATTCAGCCTCGCTGTTCGTCGCCAAGGAGGGCCCACGTATCGTTGGCATGCTGACGCTGATCACCTTTCGCATCCCCACGGGTCGTCGGGCGTGGGTCGAAGACGTTGTCGTGGACGCCGACGCGCGGGGCGAGGGAATCGGAGAGCGACTCACCGGGGCCGCCATTGACGAGGCGCGACGGCGAGGCGCGCGAACGATTGACCTCACCAGTCGATCGTCGCGCGAGGCCGCCAACGCGCTGTATCAAAAAATGGGATTCGAGTTGCGCGAGACCAATGTCTATCGTTTTTTGCTAGACGGTTAGAGTCGCCCGTCTGATTGGAGCCGGTCAGTGTCAGAGATTGATCACCGAACAATTGGGGTCGAGGCGTACAACCGCTGCTGGGACTTGCTCGAGCGCGACGAACGAAACCAGGACGACGACTTGGAACTGCTCACCTTGGCGTTTACGAGTCGTTATCACTGGTCCTTCGCGGGTGGACCCGAGCAGTGGACCGTTAGCGACTGGATGGTGTCCCGGGCGGCCGCGGACATTGGAGAAGGTTCCCTGTCGCTCGTCTTCGCGCTGCGCGCGAATAGCGCGGTACGGGAGTTTGATGCCCCCGACTGGTTGGTCGCCTCGACGGCGGAAGGGCTGGCCCGGGCGTACGCCGCGCTCGGGGACGAAGACGCCCGCGACGAGTGGGTCAACAACGCGGAGTATCTCGTTGAGGCGATAGCCGACGATGAAGATCGTGATTTGATCGCGGGTCAACTGGCGTCTGTACCACGTTGATCGGATTACCGAGAGCACGCGACGTTATACGCGTCTTGTGGCGGAGTCGTCGGCGGGTAATTAGCCTTGGGAGATGACCCGCGCGCAGCAGGTACGGCGAGTTCTTCTCGTGGGCGTGATCGCCTTTGTGGCGGGCGCCTTGGACTCCGTGATCAAGGGCCAGGGGTACGGGCTCTTTGGGGCTCTCAGCCAGGCCGCGGCCCCCTGGTTCCTCCTCGCCTTTTTGGCGGGTGCCGCCACCAGTAGCCGGCGCTACATTCTCGGTTCACTCAGCGGCCTGGGCGCAACCATCTGTGCTCTTACCGGGTTTTACTTCGTTAATAGCATCATCTTTCTCTCGGGCACCTGGACGTGGAGCTTTCACTGGGCGCTGCACACCGGAAAGATCTACTACGAACTAGGCGTCATCAGTGGCCCTCTCATGGGGTGGCTCGGCGCGTGGTGGAAGCGCAACCTCTCGATCGTTCCCGTCGTCCTGCTCGGTATGGCCTTCGTCGCCGAGGCGCTCATCCGCGCGCCTCGTTCCTACGTCTTCTTCCAGTACGGAGGCAAAGTGGCGACCATTGAAGCGGTGGTAGGCGCACTATGGATCACCGTCGCCTTTTACCTCACGATGGCCCTTCGACAGCGAGATCACCCTGATCAACGAGAGAGCACGATCGCGGGCTAGCTCAAGTCCTTGTACATCTGTTGGGTCGAGACGACATACCCCGCCGCGTCGTAGAGGTGTCGGGCGACTTCGTTCGGGCCAAAGACGTTCAGGCCGAGTCGCGTGCCGCCGTGGGATACGACGAATTCTTCGGCGGCGCGAAGGGTCGGTCGACCGAGGCCGGTACCGCGATGAGGCTCGTCGATCACGATGTCGAAGATCCACCAGTCAGGTCCCACCCCGTTACGCAGGCCCAGCCATAAGGTGCCCACTTTTTCGCGGTCGCGCAAGACGTTCAAGAAGTACTGGTCTTCAAAGAGAGAGTTATTTCGCGCAATGTTCTCCTCGGCCTCGTTCAGAGACAGCCCCGAGTCGAGGAGCTCCTTGCGGTAGTCCGCGACCGTCAACTCGAGGTAAACGCGCCGCTCGTCGGGCGCCTTTTCTTGGAGCGTGAGGGGGATGTCAGACGCAGTCACTAGCGGACTATCAGCAACGCGAAACCGTCGTACCCCTTGGTACCCACCGTTTGGATGACCGTGGCGCTGACTCGGGGATTGCGGGCCGCGAGTTCGAGGAAGGCGCGCACCGCTCGAACATTCACGTCGGTGCTGGCGGCATTCGCCACTTCGCCATCTCGAACGACGTTGTCGGCGACGATCACGGTGCCTGGTCGAGACAGGTCAAGTGACAGTTCCAGATACTCCGGATACTGATTCTTATTGGCGTCGATGAAGATGAAATCGAAGGGCTCTTCGTGCGCAGCGGCGAGGGCACGGAGCGAGTCTGCGGCGGGACCGACGCGCACGTCGACGAGATCGCCGAGGCCCGCGCGTTCGAGGTTCGCTCTGGCGACCTGGGCGTGCTTGTCTTCGAGTTCGAGCGTGACGAGACGACCGTCGCGCGGCAGGGCGCGCGCCAGGGAGATCGTGCTGTATCCGCCCAGCGTGCCCACCTCGAGAATTCGTCGCGCTCCGCTCATCGTCGCGAGGAGCTCAAGCATCTTTCCCTGAGTCGCGGACACCGCGATGTGGGGCAGGCCCGCGGCGTCACTGTCGGCCAGCGCCCCTGAGAGCGCGATGTCGTCCAGGGAGAACACCTCTCCGACGTAGTTGTCAACTTCTGTCCAGCGTTCGTCGTCCATGCCGTCAGTATTCCAGATCGCGTTCTAGTACCTTGAGGGACCATGAGTCAGGCCGGGGACTTTGACTACGAGCGCTCCGGATCGGACTACGCACGACACCGACGAGCTGATCCCGTTATCGCGACTCTGGTGCGACAAGCGCTCGGCGATACCTCGACACTTGTCAACGTGGGTGCGGGAGCCGGATCATACGAACCCGACGACCTAGAAGTAACCGCAGTCGAGCCGTCGGCGACGATGCGCTCCCTGCGGGCGCCCGATCGCCCGGCCATCGATGCGGTGGCCGAGCACCTGCCCTTCGACGACGACTCCTTCGACGCCGCGATGGCCTCGGTGACGGTGCACCAGTGGCTCGATCAGGATGCGGGACTGCGCGAACTGCGACGAGTGGCCCGCGGGCGTGTCGTGATCTTGACCTTTGACCCCGATGCCCTGGAGGGTTTTTGGCTCTCGCGCTACGCGCCCGAGCTGATCGCAGCCGAGCGAGCGCGCTATCCCACGATTGCTCACATCAGTGACGTGTTGGGCGAAGGCGTCTCGGTGAGTGATGTGTCCATTCCCCACGACTGCGCCGACGGATTTACCGAGGCGTTCTACGCGCGTCCTGAGGCGTTCCTGGTGGACGACGTTCGTCGATCGCAGTCTGCTTGGGGCTTCGTTGACGCCGAGGTGGAGGCGAAGTCGATCGCTCGTTTGAGCGAGGACCTCGCGTCGGGCGAATGGGATCGGCGATACGGCGAGCTCAGGGCCCAAGCGTTCTATGTGGGCTCCCTTCGACTGATCGTGAGCAAAAAGGCCTAAATACTGCCTTTTCGGTGCCCGGAATTCGAGGGGCGCTTCGCTAGTGTCTTACGATGTCCACGGATCGTTACTCGCACGGCCATCACGAGTCCGTCCTTCGGAGTCATCGCTGGCGAACCGCTGAGAACTCCGCCGCCTTCCTCCTGCCTCACTTACGCCGCACGATGAGCGTGCTCGATGTGGGTTGCGGCCCGGGCAACATAACGGCGGGCCTCGCGCGCAAGGTCGACCACGGCTCGATCGTGGGGGTCGACATCGAGCAGTCAGTGATCGACATCGCGAACGCCGAACAGTCGGGAAAGGCGGCGAACCTGACCTTTCAGGTCGGCGACGTCTATCACCTCGACTTTCCCGACGAACACTTTGACGTCGTCTTTTCGCACCAACTCCTCCAGCACGTTGGCCGACCTGTCGCCGCGTTAGAAGAGATGCGCCGTGTCCTCAAGACTGGCGGACTGCTTGCGGTGCGCGATGGCGACTACGGCGCCTTCGCCTGGTATCCAACAGACGAGGTGCTGGATCGGTGGATGGCGCTCTACCACGAGCTCACCACTCGCAATGGCGCGCAGGCTGACGCCGGAAGGCGACTGAAGGCGTGGGCCCGGGCGGCGGGCTTCCAGTCGGTCGTCGAGACGTCGTCCAACTGGACGTTTCAAAGTGACGAGGAGCGAGCGTGGTGGGGCGGTCTCTGGGCAGACAGGGTTCGCGAGAGCGATTTCGCCGCACAGTGCATCGAGTACGGATTGAGTGACCTCGAGGAACTCGACGCGATCGCCGAGGCGTTCCGGCGCTGGAGCGCGGATCCCGATGGCGTCTTTCTCGCGGTGAACGGCGAAGTTCTCGCTCGGCGTTAGTCGACGTGTCGTCGCCACACCAAGAGATCGCCGTCGTGCGCGTCACGACGTTCGCCCACCATTGCAAAACCTGACTTGCGCAGCACCGCCTGACTCGCCAGGTTCTGGACAGTGGTCTCGGCGTAGAGATCCAGGGACCGTCCGGCGACAATGTCGAGCAGTTGAGCCACAGCCGAACTGGCCACTCCTCGGCCCCACTGACTTCGCACGACGCCATAACCAATCTCAGCCGTATTTTCCGGTGAAGGCGGTCCCTTGAATCCAATGGTTCCGGCGATAATCCCATCCACGACGATCAGCCACGACGCCGACCATGGTTCGTGACAGTCGGGCTCGAATCGCGACAACTGCAGCCCCGCGAGGTCGCCCTCGCTGGGAAAGTCGTCGGCCCAACCCAACGCGGGTCGATCGCCGTCGGCGACGGCGCGCACGATCGCCTCATCGGCCTGGCGCAGGGTCACCGTCGGGGCTGACATCGTTCCAGTCTCGCGGATTTGGCGAGACCGGACATCGCGCTGACGCGCGTTTGTGTTCCCTCAGTCGACAGGGCTGCGCGGACGGAGTTCGCCAAGTCCTCGCCTCGCTTCGCGCACGGCGACCGGGTGCAGATATGGGCGTTCAACTAGGAAGTGCCGCACCGCATCGCTGTCCAGTCGAGCGATGTCCCGCAGGGCCCACCCGATGGCCTTGGCGACGAAGAACTCGCGGCTTCGCGAGTGCACGTCACAGATTGACAAGACGAGGGCAATATCGGTGTCCTTCTTCCAGCCACGTTGGTGTTGGATGGCGGCACGGTTGAGCCACAGGTTGGTCGAGGCCGACCACGCAAGCACGAGCTCGGACGCGTCGTAGCGCCAGCACAGGGGACTCACCGCGCTCGAACCAAGTCCGTCCACGGTGTCCCACCACGACTTGGTCGTTAAGAGATCAGCGACATACTCCACGAGGAAGGATTCGTCCGCCGACGCGAGATACGTCTCGATGAGGTCGCACGCGGCGTAGTGGTATTCGCGCTCCGCCTGGGCCACGAGAGCAAGGCACGCGTTACCTAGTTCGTCATTCGTGGGCGCGTTAGGTCTTGCCACGCTGTCCGCAGGGCACGTCGCCGGGCGGGTGAGCGCACACCGAGAAATGGCGCGATGCCTTTCATGTACGCCGCCATGCTGATCGCTTCGCGATCGTCGGCGAGGGGAACGAGCGCGCGGCGCGTCAGGCGAAGGGTCTGCTCCGGCCAGGCGTGACGCACGGCGCCATGGTAGGGCGACCCGGGTTTCCCTAGAGGACCGCCCGACGGACCTGCCGTAAAGTGGGGATGTCTCGCCCGAGTGTCCACGAGACTCTGGTCGGCCCTAGTAGAAACGACACCTGATGCGCCACCCCGACATGGACGTCGCCGCCAGCCCGCTCGAGTTGATTGGTCACACGCCGATGGTTCGTCTCGGCATCCTGGCGCGCGACATCGGCTGCGACGTGTTGGCCAAGATGGAGACGACGAACCTGGGCGGGAGTTCGAAGGATCGCCCGGCGCTGTCGATGATCTTGGCCGCCGAGCGCGACGGGCTGCTCCAGCCGGCTACACGATCATCGAACCCACGAGCGGCAACACCGGCGTGGCCTCGCGATCGTCGCGGCCCAGCGGGGATACAAGTGCATCTTTGTGATGAGCGACAAGATGGCGCCCGAGAAGATTGACGTCCTACGCGCGTACGGCGCCGAAGTCGGTGTGCCCCACTGCCGTCGCACCGGACCACCCCGAGTCCTACTACTCCACGGCCGAACGGCTCACGAAGGAGACCCCGAATTCGTTTCGACCCGACCAATATTCGAATCCGAACAACCCACTCGCGCACTACGAGACGACCGGTCCCGAGAT
>CAWIUH010000005.1:0-693675 GCA_963839255.1 uncultured Acidimicrobiaceae bacterium | reverse complement strand
GACCGAGACGGTGAAGTTGTAGGTGCCCGGGGCGTCGCCCGCGAGCACGTCACCCGAGACGACCCCGCTCGAGCTGAGGGTGAGTCCGCCGGGCATGGTGCCGTTGGTCTGGCTGTAGCTGAGGGTGCCGGTGCCGCCCGAGGCGGTAAGGGTCTGGGAGTAGCCGCTCTGGCCGTCGGTGGCGTCGGCCAGGGTCTGGTTCGAGATCGACGGGGTGGCGTTCACGGTGATGGTGAGCGTCTGGGTGGCCGAAACGCCGTTGGCGTCGGTGACCACGACCGTAAAGGTCTCGGTCGAGCCGGTCACGTCGCTGCCCGAGATGACCCCGCCTGAGCTGAGGGTGAGCCCGGTGGGCAGCGAGCTGCCCGCTTGGAGGGTCCAGGTGAGCGTGCCGGTGCCGCCGGTGGCGCTGAGGGTCTGGGAGTAGTTGGTCTGGCCGTCGGTGGCGTCGGGCAGGCTCGACGTCGTGATCGAGGGCGCGGCGTTGACCGTGATGGTGATGGTGGCGTCGATGGTGTCGACCACGCCGTTGGCGTCGGTGACCGAGACGGTGAAGTTGTAGGTGCCCGGGGCGTCGCCCGCGAGCACGTCACCCGAGACGACCCCGCCCGAGCTGAGGGTGAGTCCGCCGGGCATGGTGCCGTCGGTCTGGCTGTAGCTGAGGGTGCCGGTGCCGCCCGAGGCGGTAAGGGTCTGGGAGTAGCCGCTCTGGCCGTCGGTGGCGTCGGCCAGGGTCTGGTCCGAGATCGACGGGGTGGCGTTCACGGTGATGGTGAGCGTCTGGGTGGCCGACACGCCGTTGGCGTCGGTGACCACGACCGTAAAGGTCTCGGTCGAGCCGGTCACGTCGCTGCCCGAGATGACCCCGCCTGAGCTGAGGGTGAGCCCGGTGGGCAGCGAGCTGCCCGCTTGGAGGGTCCAGGTGAGCGTGCCGGTGCCGCCGGTGGCGCTGAGGGTCTGGGAGTAGTTGGTCTGGCCGTCGGTGGCGTCGGGCAGGCTCGACGTCGTGATCGAGGGCGCGGCGTTGACCGTGATGGTGATGGTGGCGTCGATGGTGTCGACCACGCCGTTGGCGTCGGTGACCGAGACGGTGAAGTTGTAGGTGCCCGGGGCGTCGCCCGCGAGCACGTCACCCGAGACGACCCCGCCCGAGCTGAGGGTGAGTCCGCCGGGCATGGTGCCGCCGGTCTGGCTGTAGCTGAGGGTGCCGGTGCCGCCCGAGGCGGTAAGGGTCTGGGAGTAGCCGCTCTGGCCGTCGGTGGCGTCGGCCAGGGTCTGGTCCGAGATCGACGGGGTGGCGTTCACGGTGATGGTGAGCGTCTGGGTGGCCGACACGCCGTTGGCGTCGGTGACCACGACCGTAAAGGTCTCGGTCGAGCCGGTCACGTCGCTGCCCGAGATGACCCCGCCTGAGCTGAGGGTGAGCCCGGTGGGCAGCGAGCTGCCCGCTTGGAGGGTCCAGGTGAGCGTGCCGGTGCCGCCGGTGGCGCTGAGGGTCTGGGAGTAGTTGGTCTGGCCGTCGGTGGCGTCGGGCAGGCTCGACGTCGTGATCGAGGGCGCGGCGTTGACCGTGATGGTGATGGTGGCGTCGATGGTGTCGACCACGCCGTTGGCGTCGGTGACCGAGACGGTGAAGTTGTAGGTGCCCGGGGCGTCGCCCGCGAGCACGTCACCCGAGACGACCCCGCCCGAGCTGAGGGTGAGTCCGCCGGGCATGGTGCCGCTGGTCTGGCTGTAGCTGAGGGTGCCGGTGCCGCCCGAGGCGGTAAGGGTCTGGGAGTAGCCGCTCTGGCCGTCGGTGGCGTCGGCCAGGGTCTGGTCCGAGATCGACGGGGTGGCGTTCACGGTGATGGTGAGCGTCTGGGTGGCCGACACGCCGTTGGCGTCGGTGACCACGACCGTAAAGGTCTCGGTCGAGCCGGTCACGTCGCTGCCCGAGATGACCCCGCCTGAGCTGAGGGTGAGCCCGGTGGGCAGCGAGCTGCCCGCTTGGAGGGTCCAGGTGAGCGTGCCGGTGCCGCCGGTGGCGCTGAGGGTCTGGGAGTAGTTGGTCTGGCCGTCGGTGGCGTCGGGCAGGCTCGACGTCGTGATCGAGGGCGCGGCGTTGACCGTGATGGTGATGGTGGCGTCGATGGTGTCGACCACGCCGTTGGCGTCGGTGACCGAGACGGTGAAGTTGTAGGTGCCCGGGGCGTCGCCCGCGAGCACGTCACCCGAGACGACCCCGCTCGAGCTGAGGGTGAGTCCGCCGGGCATGGTGCCGCCGGTCTGGCTGTAGCTGAGGGTGCCGGTGCCGCCCGAGGCGGTAAGGGTCTGGGAGTAGCCGCTCTGGCCGTCGGTGGCGTCGGCCAGGGTCTGGTTCGAGATCGACGGGGTGGCGTTCACGGTGATGGTGAGCGTCTGGGTGGCCGAAACGCCGTTGGCGTCGGTGACCACGACCGTAAAGGTCTCGGTCGAGCCGGTCACGTCGCTGCCCGAGATGACCCCGCCTGAGCTGAGGGTGAGCCCGGTGGGCAGCGAGCTGCCCGCTTGGAGGGTCCAGGTGAGCGTGCCGGTGCCGCCGGTGGCGCTGAGGGTCTGGGAGTAGTTGGTCTGGCCGTCGGTGGCGTCGGGCAGGCTCGACGTCGTGATCGAGGGCGCGGCGTTGACCGTGATGGTGATGGTGGCGTCGATGGTGTCGACCACGCCGTTGGCGTCGGTGACCGAGACGGTGAAGTTGTAGGTGCCCGGGGCGTCGCCCGCGAGCACGTCACCCGAGACGACCCCGCTCGAGCTGAGGGTGAGTCCGCCGGGCATGGTGCCGTTGGTCTGGCTGTAGCTGAGGGTGCCGGTGCCGCCCGAGGCGGTAAGGGTCTGGGAGTAGCCGCTCTGGCCGTCGGTGGCGTCGGCCAGGGTCTGGTTCGAGATCGACGGGGTGGCGTTCACGGTGATGGTGAGCGTCTGGGTGGCCGAAACGCCGTTGGCGTCGGTGACCACGACCGTAAAGGTCTCGGTCGAGCCGGTCACGTCGCTGCCCGAGATGACCCCGCCTGAGCTGAGGGTGAGCCCGGTGGGCAGCGAGCTGCCCGCTTGGAGGGTCCAGGTGAGCGTGCCGGTGCCGCCGGTGGCGCTGAGGGTCTGGGAGTAGTTGGTCTGGCCGTCGGTGGCGTCGGGCAGGCTCGACGTCGTGATCGAGGGCGCGGCGTTGACCGTGATGGTGATGGTGGCGTCGATGGTGTCGACCACGCCGTTGGCGTCGGTGACCGAGACGGTGAAGTTGTAGGTGCCCGGGGCGTCGCCCGCGAGCACGTCACCCGAGACGACCCCGCTCGAGCTGAGGGTGAGTCCGCCGGGCATGGTGCCGTTGGTCTGGCTGTAGCTGAGGGTGCCGGTGCCGCCCGAGGCGGTAAGGGTCTGGGAGTAGCCGCTCTGGCCGTCGGTGGCGTCGGCCAGGGTCTGGTTCGAGATCGACGGGGTGGCGTTCACGGTGATGGTGAGCGTCTGGGTGGCCGAAACGCCGTTGGCGTCGGTGACCACGACCGTAAAGGTCTCGGTCGAGCCGGTCACGTCGCTGCCCGAGATGACCCCGCCTGAGCTGAGGGTGAGCCCGGTGGGCAGCGAGCTGCCCGCTTGGAGGGTCCAGGTGAGCGTGCCGGTGCCGCCGGTGGCGCTGAGGGTCTGGGAGTAGTTGGTCTGGCCGTCGGTGGCGTCGGGCAGGCTCGACGTCGTGATCGAGGGCGCGGCGTTGACCGTGATGGTGATGGTGGCGTCGATGGTGTCGACCACGCCGTTGGCGTCGGTGACCGAGACGGTGAAGTTGTAGGTGCCCGGGGCGTCGCCCGCGAGCACGTCACCCGAGACGACCCCGCTCGAGCTGAGGGTGAGTCCGCCGGGCATGGTGCCGTTGGTCTGGCTGTAGCTGAGGGTGCCGGTGCCGCCCGAGGCGGTAAGGGTCTGGGAGTAGCCGCTCTGGCCGTCGGTGGCGTCGGCCAGGGTCTGGTTCGAGATCGACGGGGTGGCGTTCACGGTGATGGTGAGCGTCTGGGTGGCCGAAACGCCGTTGGCGTCGGTGACCACGACCGTAAAGGTCTCGGTCGAGCCGGTCACGTCGCTGCCCGAGATGACCCCGCCTGAGCTGAGGGTGAGCCCGGTGGGCAGCGAGCTGCCCGCTTGGAGGGTCCAGGTGAGCGTGCCGGTGCCGCCGGTGGCGCTGAGGGTCTGGGAGTAGTTGGTCTGGCCGTCGGTGGCGTCGGGCAGGCTCGACGTCGTGATCGAGGGCGCGGCGTTGACCGTGATGGTGATGGTGGCGTCGATGGTGTCGACCACGCCGTTGGCGTCGGTGACCGAGACGGTGAAGTTGTAGGTGCCCGGGGCGTCGCCCGCGAGCACGTCACCCGAGACGACCCCGCTCGAGCTGAGGGTGAGTCCGCCGGGCATGGTGCCGTTGGTCTGGCTGTAGCTGAGGGTGCCGGTGCCGCCCGAGGCGGTAAGGGTCTGGGAGTAGCCGCTCTGGCCGTCGGTGGCGTCGGCCAGGGTCTGGTTCGAGATCGACGGGGTGGCGTTCACGGTGATGGTGAGCGTCTGGGTGGCCGAAACGCCGTTGGCGTCGGTGACCACGACCGTAAAGGTCTCGGTCGAGCCGGTCACGTCGCTGCCCGAGATGACCCCGCCTGAGCTGAGGGTGAGCCCGGTGGGCAGCGAGCTGCCCGCTTGGAGGGTCCAGGTGAGCGTGCCGGTGCCGCCGGTGGCGCTGAGGGTCTGGGAGTAGTTGGTCTGGCCGTCGGTGGCGTCGGGCAGGCTCGACGTCGTGATCGAGGGCGCGGCGTTGACCGTGATGGTGATGGTGGCGTCGATGGTGTCGACCACGCCGTTGGCGTCGGTGACCGAGACGGTGAAGTTGTAGGTGCCCGGGGCGTCGCCCGCGAGCACGTCACCCGAGACGACCCCGCTCGAGCTGAGGGTGAGTCCGCCGGGCATGGTGCCGTTGGTCTGGCTGTAGCTGAGGGTGCCGGTGCCGCCCGAGGCGGTAAGGGTCTGGGAGTAGCCGCTCTGGCCGTCGGTGGCGTCGGCCAGGGTCTGGTTCGAGATCGACGGGGTGGCGTTCACGGTGATGGTGAGCGTCTGGGTGGCCGAAACGCCGTTGGCGTCGGTGACCACGACCGTAAAGGTCTCGGTCGAGCCGGTCACGTCGCTGCCCGAGATGACCCCGCCTGAGCTGAGGGTGAGCCCGGTGGGCAGCGAGCTGCCCGCTTGGAGGGTCCAGGTGAGCGTGCCGGTGCCGCCGGTGGCGCTGAGGGTCTGGGAGTAGTTGGTCTGGCCGTCGGTGGCGTCGGGCAGGCTCGACGTCGTGATCGAGGGCGCGGCGTTGATCACGATCGACAGGCTGGCCGACACGGCGGTGTCGCTATTGGAGTCTTTGACGGTGAACTTGAGCCCGAGGTGGTGCCCGTCGCGTTGGGCGTGCCCGAGATGACACCGGTTGAGGTGTTCAGCGACGCCCAGCTCGGCAGGGTGCCTGAGGTGAGCGCCCAGGTGTCTGAGCCACTCCCGCCGGTGGCGGCGAGGGTCGTTGAATAGGACGAGCCGACGTCACCGCCGGGCAGCGAGGTGGTCGTGACCGACAGCGCGGCGCTGATCACGATCGACAGGCTGGCCGACACGGCGGTGTCGCTATTGGAGTCTTTGACGGTGAACTTGAGCCCCGAGGTGGTGCCCGTCGCGTTGGGCGTGCCCGAGATGACACCGGTTGAGGTGTTCAGCGACGCCCAGCTCGGCAGGGTGCCTGAGGTGAGCGCCCAGGTGTCTGAGCCACTCCCGCCGGTGGCGGCGAGGGTCGTTGAATAGGACGAGCCGACGTCACCGCCGGGCAGCGAGGTGGTCGTGACCGACAGCGCGGCGCTGATCACGATCGACAGGCTGGCCGACACGGCGGTGTCGCTGTTGGAGTCTTTGACGGTGAACTCGAGCCCCGAGGTGGTGCCCGTCGCGTTGGGCGTGCCCGAGATGACACCGGTTGAGGTGTTCAGCGACGCCCAGCTCGGCAGGGTGCCTGAGGTGAGCGCCCAGGTGTCTGAGCCACTCCCGCCGGTGGCGGCGAGGGTCGTTGAATAGGACGAGCCGACGTCACCGCCGGGCAGCGAGGTGGTCGTGACCGACAGCGCGGCGCTGATCACGATCGACAGGCTGGCCGACACGGCGGTGTCGCTGTTGGAGTCTTTGACGGTGAACTCGAGCCCGGAGGTGGTGCCCGTCGCGTTGGGCGTGCCCGAGATGACACCGGTTGAGGTGTTCAGCGACGCCCAGCTCGGCAGGGTGCCTGAGGTGAGCGCCCAGGTGTCTGAGCCACTCCCGCCGGTGGCGGCGAGGGTCGTTGAATAGGACGAGCCGACGTCACCGCCGGGCAGCGAGGTGGTCGTGACCGACAGCGCGGCGCTGATCACGATCGACAGGCTGGCCGACACGGCGGTGTCGCTGTTGGAGTCTTTGACGGTGAACTTGAGCCCCGAGGTGGTGCCCGTCGCGTTGGGCGTGCCCGAGATGACACCGGTTGAGGTGTTCAGCGACGCCCAGCTCGGCAGGGTGCCTGAGGTGAGCGCCCAGGTGTCTGAGCCACTCCCGCCGGTGGCGGCGAGGGTCGTTGAATAGGACGAGCCGACGTCACCGCCGGGCAGCGAGGTGGTCGTGACCGACAGCGCGGCGCTGATCACGATCGACAGGCTGGCCGACACGGCGGTGTCGCTGTTGGAGTCTGTGACGGTGAACTCGAGCCCCGAGGTGGTGCCCGTCGCGTTGGGCGTGCCCGAGATGACCCCGGTCGAGGTGTTCAGCGACGCCCAGCTCGGCAGGGTGCCTGAGGTGAGCGCCCAGGTGTCTGAGCCACTCCCGCCGGTGGCGGCGAGGGTCGTTGAATAGGACGAGCCGACGTCACCGCCGGGCAGCGAGGTGGTCGTGACCGACAGCGCGGCGCTGATCACGATCGACAGGCTGGCCGACACGGCGGTGTCGCTATTGGAGTCTTTGACGGTGAACTTGAGCCCCGAGGTGGTGCCCGTCGCGTTGGGGGTGCCCGAGATGACCCCGGTCGAGGTGTTCAGCGACGCCCAGCTCGGCAGGGTGCCTGAGGTGAGAGCCCAGGTGTCTGAGCCACTCCCGCCGGTGGCGGCGAGGGTCGTTGAGTAGGACGAGCCGACGTCCCCGCCGGGCAGCGAGGTGGTCGTGACCGACAGCGCAGTGCTGATCACGATCGACAGGCTGGCCGACACGGCGGTGTCGTTATTGGAGTCGGTGACGGTGAACTTGAGCCCGGAGGTGGTGCCCGTCGCGGTGGGGGTGCCCGAGATGACCCCGGTCGAGGTGTTCAGCGACGCCCAGCTCGGCAGGGTGCCTGAGGTGAGAGCCCAGGTGTCTGAGCCACTCCCGCCGGCGGCGGCGAGGGTCGTTGAGTAGGACGAGCCGACGTCCCCGCCGGGCAGCGAGGTGGTCGTGACCGACAGCGCAGCGCTGATAACGATCGACAGGCTGGCCGACACGGCGGTGTCGTTATTGGAGTCGGTGACGGTGAACTTGAGCCCGGAGGTGGTGCCCGTCGCGGTGGGGGTGCCCGAGATGACCCCGGTCGAGGTGTTCAGCGACGCCCAGCTCGGCAGGGTGCCTGAGGTGAGAGCCCAGGTGTCTGAGCCACTCCCGCCGGCGGCGGCGAGGGTCGTTGAGTAGGACGAGCCGACGTCCCCGCCGGGCAGCGAGGTGGTCGTGACCGACAGCGCAGCGCTGATAACGATCGACAGGCTGGCCGACACGGCGGTGTCGTTATTGGAGTCGGTGACGGTGAACTTGAGCCCGGAGGTGGTGCCCGTCGCGGTGGGGGTGCCCGAGATGACCCCGGTCGAGGTGTTCAGCGACGCCCAGCTCGGCAGGGTGCCTGAGGTGAGAGCCCAGGTGTCTGAGCCACTCCCGCCGGCGGCGGCGAGGGTCGTTGAGTAGGACGAGCCGACGTCCCCGCCGGGCAGCGAGGTGGTCGTGACCGACAGCGCAGCGCTGATAACGATCGACAGGCTGGCCGACACGGCGGTGTCGTTATTGGAGTCGGTGACGGTGAACTTGAGCCCGGAGGTGGTGCCCGTCGCGGTGGGGGTGCCCGAGATGACCCCGGTCGAGGTGTTCAGCGACGCCCAGCTCGGCAGGGTGCCTGAGGTGAGAGCCCAGGTGTCTGAGCCACTCCCGCCGGCGGCGGCGAGGGTCGTTGAGTAGGACGAGCCGACGTCCCCGCCGGGCAGCGAGGTGGTCGTGACCGACAGCGCAGCGCTGATAACGATCGACAGGCTGGCCGACACGGCGGTGTCGTTATTGGAGTCGGTGACGGTGAACTTGAGCCCGGAGGTGGTGCCCGTCGCGGTGGGGGTGCCCGAGATGACCCGGTCGAGGTGTTCAGCGACGCCCAGCTCGGCAGGGTGCCTGAGGTGAGAGCCCAGGTGTCTGAGCCACTCCCGCCGGCGGCGGCGAGGGTCGTTGAGTAGGACGAGCCGACGTCCCCGCCGGGCAGCGAGGTGGTCGTGACCGACAGCGCAGCGTAATAGGTGAAGTTAGCCGTGCTCGTCGAGGGACCGGTGACGTTAGTCACCGTTACGTTCACGATGCCGGTGCCCGCCGGGGAAGTGGCCGTGATCGAGGTGGCGCCGTTGATGGTGACGCTGGTGGCGGCGGTCGAGCCAAACTTGACCGTCGACGCCGCGGTGAAGTTCGTGCCGGTAATGGTCACCGACGTCCCGCCAGCGGCCGGCCCCGAGGTCGGGCTGATCGAGGTGACCGTGGGGACCGGAGTTGTGGTGAAGGTGAAGATGTCCGCCGAGGAGGTGGCCGAGGTGCCCGTCGCGTTGGTTACGGTGACGTTCACCGTGCCGACCGCGCCGGCCGGGGAGACGGCGGTGATCGAAGTGTCGCTGTTAATGGTGAAACTCGTGGCGGCGGTCGAGCCGAAGTCCACTGCGGTCGCGGTGTCAAAGCCGGTGCCGGTGATGGCCACCGAGGTCTCAGCCCCATGGGTCCCCGACGTTGGGTTGAGCAAGGTCACCGTCGGTGTGCCGTCATAGGTGAAGTTAGCCGTGCTCGTCGAGGGACCGGTGACGTTAGTCACCGTTACGTTCACGATGCCGGTGCCCGCCGGGGAAGTGGCCGTGATCGAGGTGGCGCCGTTGATGGTGACGCTGGTGGCGGCGGTCGAGCCAAACTTGACCGTCGACGCCGCGGTGAAGTTCGTGCCGGTAATGGTCACCGACGTCCCGCCAGCGGCCGGCCCCGAGGTCGGGCTGATCGAGGTGACCGTGGGGACCGGAGTTGTGGTGAAGGTGAAGATGTCCGCCGAGGAGGTGGCCGAGGTGCCCGTCGCGTTGGTTACGGTGACGTTCACCGTGCCGACCGCGCCGGCCGGGGAGACGGCGGTGATCGAAGTGTCGCTGTTAATGGTGAAACTCGTGGCGGCGGTCGAGCCGAAGTCCACTGCGGTCGCGGTGTCAAAGCCGGTGCCGGTGATGGCCACCGAGGTCTCAGCCCCATGGGTCCCCGACGTTGGGTTTAGCAAGGTCACCGTCGGTGTGCCGTCATAGGTGAAGTTAGCCGTGCTCGTCGAGGGACCGGTGACGTTAGTCACGTTACGTTCACGATGCCGGTGCCCGCCGGGGAAGTGGCCGTGATCGAGGTGGCGCCGTTGATGGTGACGCTGGTGGCGGCGGTCGAGCCAAACTTGACCGTCGACGCCGCGGTGAAGTTCGTGCCGGTAATGGTCACCGACGTCCCGCCAGCGGCCGGCCCCGAGGCCGGGCTGATCGAGGTGACCGTGGGGACCGGAGTTGTGCCGTAGGTGAAGATGTCCGCCGAGGAGGTGGGAGATGTCTCGCCTGCGACGGCCACCGTGACGTTGACAGTGCCAGCCGTGGACGTCGCTGGTGAACTCACCTTGAGCGAAGTCGTCGAGGCCGTCGATACGGTCGCCGTCGTGGCTCCAAACTTCACCGTGTCATTTGCCGCCGTTGCAGAAAACCCGTTTCCGGCAATTGTTACTGTCGTACCGCCAGCCATCGCCCCTGATGTTGGCGACACTGACGTCACCGTAGGAGCTACCGCAAGCGCCATTGTCCCACTTCCCGTGTCTGTCAACCCACCGCACGTCCCACCAGTGTCGGAGGAGTAACCCGTAGCGTCAATTGTGGAATGAGTCCGGTCCAACGGTGGTACCAGTTTGGCACTGCAATCTCAACTGTGAAGTCAACGGCGGTTCCGTTACTTTCTTCGCAGTTCGAAGTGGTTCCTGAGAAGGGCGGTGAAATCCCGCCGTTGTCATTCCGGTTGGCAGCCCTGTAAAGGAGATGCCGTTCGTCCCGATGTAGGGATGAGTCGTGGGGTTGTCAGTGGTGACGGAGAATTCGAAGGCCGTACTACCGCCCACTCCAACGGGAGAGGTCGATTTGCGACATCTCCGTGACCCCGGTGATTGTGGCAGAAGCCACACCAGCGTCGACCAAAGGCGCCGCAAAAGTGGCGAGCATCAGAGTCGGAACAAGGAACCGTAGGAAGCGCTTCATTACAGTCCGCCGATCGCGATCAGGTAGTCGAAGAATTCAGGTGACGTCACTTCTGGGGCGCTGCGCCGTGGTAAGGGTGTGCGCCGTACTTCGGAACTCAAGATTGAGGAGCTGGATTTCGACTCGTACGTCGAATCGGGCGAGCGCTTCTCCTCGTCGGAGTGGCTCGAGGGTGGGTTTCGGTGTGGCGATACGTCTATCGACCGCACCGAAACCGCTTGGTTGACGAGGAGTCCCGGCGCGTCGACTTCTGTTGGGTGGCAGGGCCGACTATCACCCGACGTTGAAGTAAACGTGCCCGACGACCGTAAGGGAACGCGCGCGTCGGAAAATGACCCCGATTCGCTTGCAGTACCCCAACAGCCATATGCGTCGCGGTTACCCGACACACAATTCCCCGTTCCGCCCCTGCAGCGGGAATGTCTACCGTATTCCTATACGGTTGTCAAACGCGAGATATGCCATTGTGAATTTGTAGTGTTTTAAAGGCCTTTGGAGCGAGCCCGGTTTGGACGCTCGAGGGGTCTGGCTGCTTAACGAAACTTCGAAATTTATGCCCTAGCGCATCGAGATACAGCAATGGTGGATGCCCCAGCTAATTGCTTTCACTCCGCAACGAGCCCGACCTATCAGTCAGATCTCACGCGCACACCGTTCAGTGCGAACTGACCACCGAAAAACTCAACTGCCGCGGACAAAAGACATCAAGTTGGCCGTCGGTGCGAATCGTGGGGCGAAACGAAGGTAATTACGGTCGTCTTTGAGGTCACGGCGTGAACCGCACCCCGAGCTTCCCGAATGGCAGTCACCAGACAAGTTCCCGGACCTGTCGCTTCGAGCTTGTCGCCTCGCAGGATGCACGCTTTGGCCGTGCCTCGGCGAACCCGGTACTTCACGGCCCCGCCATGGGAGTCGCCCTCGATCTTCAGGATCAGGGGCGTGCCCACATGCCCGGTTCGGGTGGTAATCGCCAGAATCAGGACGGGCGGCTTCGTGGTCGTCGTGGGTGGCGACGTGGTCGTCGGCGGTGAGCTCGCTGGCGGCGATGAGGATGGCGGAGACGATCCTCCACCCCCTCCACCTCCTCCTGAGCTCGGGGTGTACCCCGTACCCGTGAGGGTCACGGTTTGAACACCGTTCCCGTCGTTTCCTTCCAGCTGCCAGGTCGCGCTGACGGGACCAACAGTGGTGGGCGCGAACTGCACGGTCTCTTCGATGGACGTGTTGGGCGCGATCTCGTCGCTCGAACCAGACAGTTGTGTGAAGGGGTTCGTGAGCGCGCTAAATCCGTCGGTCGAAGGCGGGGTCGATTCGGTGATCGTCAAGGGAAATCCTCCTTGGTCACCGAGCTCGAAGTTCATCTTCGCTGAGGATCCCACCGCGACGCTGCCAAAACTAAGACTCGACGGCTCCGTCGCAAGCGTCGCGGGTGCATCGGCGGATCCGCTGATCGCGACGCCGAAGTTGCCCACGCTCGTGTCAACAGTTGCCAAGGAGGCGAAATCGTGCTCGAAGTCACCCGAGGAGCCGGGTGGATCGAACTGGACGGTCAGGCTGAACGAGTCTCCCGCCTGGCCACTTGGTTCGAGGGTCAAGGGCGTCGTTGGAGGGTTGGCGAGCGAGAACGGAGCCTGAGGTGAGGAAAAGCCGCTCACCGTGATCGCACTCGACGACACGTTCGTAATCGTCTCGGACGTCGTCACGGGATTTCCACCGATCGGCTGCGCGCTGAACACCACTTGGTTGGGCGAGAGGCTCAGCGACGGATTCGTGGTCTCACCCTGGCCACTCAGATCGAGGGTTGCGGTTTCGCCGGACGCGTTGGCCGTGAGCGTGCCGGCATTCGCGCCGTACAGCTGAGGAGTAAAGGTCACCGGAACGCTGATCGACTGGCCCGACGAGAGCGTGGCGGGAAGGGTCAGTGATGGTGTTCCCATCGCGTACGACGTGCCCGACAGCGTGAATGACCTAACAGTCGTCGTCGTACTCGCGGTGAAGGTGGCCGTCATCGGTGCGGACGATTGGGCGACCACAGTGGGGCTAAAGGAAAGGCTCGAACCGCTGAGCGACGCGGTGGAGGAGGGCAGCGCGCCAAATCCGAGCAGCGTGTCGTCCTTCGTGCCCACGTAGACGATGCCGTTATCCACGCTCGGCTGGGCAAAGAAGGTCGAGGTAAACGGCGCGGAACTCCAGACCTCCTCGAGACTGCCATCGGAGCCTGGGTTGACCGGTACGGGATTGTAGGCCTCCAACTGAGAGTCGGCGCTGTTGGGGTTCGTAGCGTGAACAATCCACAAAAGGGCGGTTCCCGACGTGGTGCCATTCGAAGTAATAATCGGCGAACCCGACCCGTAGTGGAAGACATCGCCCGAATTCACGCTCTGAGCAACCAACGGCATGCTCAAGGTCCCGCTGGAGTCCACGCGCTGGTACACGTTGAGCGATCCGCCCCCTGTATTAAATGGCGAAAGACCGGCCGCCGGCAGGTAGATATACCCACCGTCGCCGGGCCACACCGCGGCCTTGCCCCAGACCCCCCCGTACGCCGGACTTTCGTAGTCCACGGCGTCGGTTCCGCCGGATCCCTGCTCGTATCCGCCCAGATTGCCCATGTTGAGGACGTAAAGGATTCCCGACTTGCCGATCTCGACCAGTGGGTCGGGGTCATCGGTTGTCCCCATGCTGGCCGGCAAGGCCACCGGCCCGCCGGATCCCAGGTCCCCGTCTTGACTATTGAGACTGGCGGCGCTGGCGGGAATGAAGAAGTCGACGGGCTCCAACTGTCCGCTGGAATTGGTATGCAGCTCTACCACCGCCTCGCCAAAGAGCGTGTTTGTCACGGGATTTCCCGCCGGTTCGGGGCTGGATGGTATATCTCCGTTTCCCGTCGAGACGAAGATGTCGCCGTTGCTATCGACCACCGGGGCCGAGCCCGACTGCCAGATTCCTGCCCCGGGCTGACCGTTGCCCGAGGTGGTGTAGTTCTGCTCAGTAGCCCACATCGTGGTGATCGAGTGGGTCGTCTCGGACACTCCCACCAGCCAGCCGTTCCAGCCGCCGTCGTCGCACTGCGAGCCAAAAGCCGCGTAGACCACGCCATTGACCAGAACGAGACCGGGGCGCTGGGTCTGGTAGTTGGGGTCGAAGACCACGCTGGCGTCGCCGTCGGCGTGACCCACGATCGGAACGCCCCCGGCGGGCCAGCCAGTGGCCGGGGCGCCGGTCTGGACGTTGACCGCCTCCATGAAATATGCGCTGGTGTCGCCCGACTCTTCATTGTCGACCACGAAATAGGCGGTACCGGTGGCCGAGTCAATGACCGGCGTGCCCGTGATTCCCAAGTCGCTGCCGACGTCGCCACAGCCGATGTTCACGAGGGGGTCGTCGGGGGTTCCGAAACTGTCTTGCCACTCGATGGCGCCGCTGGTCGAGTTCAGGCCGTAGGCGTAGTCATTCTCGGTCACCGCCAGCACCGTGGGCTGGCTCACCAGAGGCTGGGCGTACACCTGTCCGATGAGTTGCGTGTCAAAGATCTCTCCGAAGTCTCCTGACGTCACCTTCGCGGGGCTGAGAAGAGGCTCATTCGGATACCAGCCAGTGACGGAACTATCGGCCGACATTTGCAAGGTGTTCGCTGTGGCCTCCGAGGCCTGAAGACTGGGCACCGCCAGGGCTCCGGCGCCGATAAGCAGACCAAGAAGTACTCTTACGCCGCGTCGAGAGGATCGGGCACCGATCGGCACCGATCGGCGAATTTCCCTCATCGGAACCGGGTCATGGTTAGTTCCAACCGGACAGGTCGGCGCTCGGAAGCCGGGATGGTCTGCATCGAGAGTCCACGACGCGAAAACTGCACACTCGACCTCCCCACGTGGCAGTTGAGTTTGACGCGAGACCCGACAGTTGTCAAGTCACCGCGAACACCCAGAGGGGAGGTGCACAGCTCTCGTCGTGGGAGGCGGAGCCATGACATTTGAGATGACTCTGAACGTAAGAATGCTGGGGTTTCAGTGAAGAGAGGAACGATTTGCCCTATCGTCGAGTCGTGGACAGTCCGCTCACGAAGCGTGAGATCGAGTCGCTGACCGATCAGCTCCTGGCATTGATCGAGCAGATCGATGGTGGAGACCTGCGAGCCACCCCCGCCATGCGACATCGGATCGAAGGTGCGCTGATCGGGTTGGACATTGCACTCGGACGCTCGCTCGAAGACACCCTCGAGAGTTTTCAAGGCCTGGACAAGCGCGCCGAATAGAACGCCCATTCGAATGACAGATCTATTAAGCCGTATTGCATCTCGCTGGGGTAATAATGGCATAAGTGGCAAGGGCGGGGCGAAGATCAGAAACTGTGGGCGTCGTAGGGTACTGTCGCGTGAAGTATCAAGAAGTCGTCGGCCCCAAGATCAGCCTGAAAGAGCAAGAGAAGGCAATTCGTACAGAATGTAACGCGCGGGGATACGAACTACTGGCGCTTTACAGCGACGCTGGTTCCCCCGAAATTCAAGGGCGTCCGGCTCTCTCGTCGGCTCTGGCCAGTCTCAATGACGGCAATGGCTCGATATTGATGGTGACCAAACTGGACCGGCTCACTCGCTCCATGCACGTCGCGGCCCGGGTCCTCGCCTCCGCCGAGCGCGGGGGCTGGTCAATTGTGGCTCTGGACTCCGCCGTGGACACCACGACCACCCAGGGTGGTGCGCTCGTGGAGGTACTCGCACTCTTTGACGAGATGGAACGAAAGCTCGTGGGCGAGCAGCAAGTACGCCCCGAACTCTCCATCCGTCGACCGCCGCCCAAACTCGGCCGTCCCTCCACGCTCTCGGCCGACATCGTCGAACGGATCGTGGTGGCGCGGAAAAATGGTGCAACGTGGGCGGCGATCGCCGACGACCTCAACAAGGACGCCGTGCCCACCGCCCAAGGCGGCAAGCAGTGGTATCCGGCGACCGTTCGCCACGTCGCGAACGCCGCCGAATCGAAGATGTAAACCCGTCGCCTGGCGATCAGCGCTGAAAGTGCTCAAGGTAGACGCGCATCTCGCCGGGAAACTCCACTCCCCCCACGCGCGAATATCTCGAACGTTTCAAGTCCTTGATGAAGCGACCACTGTCGGTTCCAAGGACAACCCACACGTTCCTCTGGCCGCTCGCCAGCACCGAGGGCGACGCTCGCAGGTCCAGCGTCCAGTAGAGCAAGGCGTCCGGTTGTCGGGGCCACTGCGACACCCGCGTCGAACCGAGGTAGATATCGAACTCTTCGGCGACCACGGGGTTGGGGTACGCGACCTCGCCGGACGTTCCCACATGCTCGGTCAGGTACTGAGCGGCCCCTTTCAAATTTTCTACCTTGTATCGCGCGGAGACCAACGCGCCAAAAATGAGAAGAAGGGCCAAAATGGCCAGGGTTGCCCGCGCCGCACGCAGAACTGTTCGCCCCATCTGAGGACACAGCTCAAAGGCCTTCACCGCAAAGAGGGCCGTCACAACCGCCAGACCCGGTGCTGAGGCCGTTACGTAGCGACTGACGTACACGGACTTGGCGAAGGACACCACGATCAGAGCGATCGTCGGGAGAGCGGCCCACGCCACCAAAATGACCGCGCGTTCCGCGTCTGTCCTAGGAAGGCTGACCTTTAGCCGGCTCCACGAACGTGCGAAGACAACAACTGCCGCCGCGAGAACGAAGATCACCACCAGCGTGTACGCCGCCCGTCCACTAAACGAACTGCCCGCCGCCGGTCCGTTCAGAGCATTGAGCAGGTATGTCCCCGTCAGCCGATGAATCCAGCCGACCTGGGACCGCTGGCCTACCGTCACCGCCGCAAATCCAACACCAACGACCAGAAAGAGGCCCACGGGCACGACGGCGGATCTCCACCGAGCGAGGATCCACCTCGCACGAACCGCCCCCACGCCCGCCAGGGCGGCCAGGGGTGCCAGAACCGCAAATAACTGCAAGGCCAGTGTCGCGATCGCCGCCACCGTGAAGAGCCAGATCCACCTCGGAGCGGCTGTGTCGAGCCATCGAACAAGGAAGATGACTGACAACGTCGCGCTAAGCGCAGTCAGGGCGTAGGGCCGAGCGTCGAGGGCTTCTTGGACCATGAGTGGATTAGCCGCACACAGGACGGCCGCCACGACGCCACACCACAGACCGGCCAGTCGAAGCGCGAGACGCGCCGAAAAAAAGACAGTTAGCGCGTAGGCGATCAGAGATAGACAGCGCGCCCATTGAAGTGAGTGACCGACGAGTAGCCACAGGTGCAAGAGCGCGTAGTAGGGCAGAAATACTCGGTCGATCGAGCGCGACTCTTGCCACAGAGCCGACCAACTGAGGTGAGCGGAGTAGAGCGAAGCACCTTCGTCGCTCCAGATCGACTTGTTGATGAAGACGCTCACCGCGATCGACGCCACGAGCGCGATGACGCCAAACGTTATGTTGGCGGCGCGCTGCGACGTTCTTGGCAAGGTGACCCGTTCTTCTCGCAACAATCAAGCAGTCATCAGAGGAAACACATTAGCCACACGCTTTGGGCGAACCGGAGTCCAACGCCAGGAACGCGCCCATCGCCGGCGCCACGAGCGAAGCCTAATTTTCTGGGAGTTCGTCTCTTTGTAACTCAGTTATTGATCAGTTAGGTTGCCCGGGGAGAACTATTCGCGAGGTTCGTCGCCGGTGGCGATTGGTCGAACTGGAAGAAAGCAACCCAGTAACATGCACTTGGCCAGGGCCTACGAAGAGAGGGATGCGGCACATGAACAGGCAATCTCGACTCGCAGGATTATCGCGGGCCTCCAATCTCCCCGCCACCAAATGAGAGCGCTCGTCGGGATCGATCTTCAGCCCGTCGATGAGGTTGAGGCATCACTACGTATCTTTGGATCACGCTACGGCCGTCGACTGTTCACCGAGCAAGAATTGAAAACATCCGGCAACGATTCGCTGACAGCACCACGCCTCGCCGCCTGCTTCGCGGCCAAAGAGGCGGTGCTAAAGCTGCTCGACACTCGAGAGATGATGCCTCCGTGGGCCTCCATCGAGGTGACCGACTTTCTTGGCGCCAGTCCCCAGATCGTTCTTCACGACAGTGCCGCCGAACTAGGAAACTGCCAGGGTCTGAAGGATCTCTCTGTCAGCCTGAGCTACTCGGGAGAGATCGCGGTTGCTACCGCCACGGCGAACGTCGATTTTGAACCCGGGGAGGGACTTCTGTGAGCGCCGCTGACCTGAAAATCCGTGAAGTCCTCGTTGAGCACGGGCGGCTACCCGTTGAGGTCGACACACTGAGTGACACCGATGATCTCTATGAGAGCGGCCTGACTTCTCACGCCAGCGTCAATGTCATGCTGGCGCTTGAGGACACGTTCGATCTCGAATTTCCTGATGCGCTTCTGCGCAAGGGCACATTCGAGTCGGTGGCCGCCATCCGAGCCGCCCTGGCGTCGTTGGGCGTTGACGTCGCGTAGGGAACCTTGCTGGGTGACTCAGCGTCGGTAGTGGTCGATATACACCGAAATGGAGCCGGTGAAGTCGCGACTGGCAACAAGTTGGTACCCGCTGTTCTTCAGGATTTTGACGAATTCTCGAGTGTCCTTGACGTTGCTCGAGTCAGTAGCGATCCAGACGTTCGTCGCGCCGTTGGACACCGTGGACGCACCATGGCGCAGATCGAGTTGGTTGAATGAGCGCGGATTATCGATTTGGGGCCACAGGGCCGGGTGCACAGAAGCTGGCGCCAGGTAAATCCCAAACTCCTCGGCGTTGAGAGGATTGGGGTAGGCGACGACTCCAGATTGCCCAACCTGACTAGCCAGATAGCTGGATGCTTGCTTGACCCTCTCTTCGAGGAACCTCGAAGCGACGACCGCGCCGAAGATCAGTACGAGAACGATCGCCACTGCTCCACTGCGCTCCACAATCTGCCTCTGGGGTACCGGTGAACTTCGTACTTCGCAGGCATGGGCGACCAGCATCGCCAGCGCCACGGCGAGACCCGGCGCGGAGGCGGTCACGTACCGATTCACGTAGACCGGCTTGACGATGGTGACGACCACGAGCAGAATCGTG
This sequence comes from uncultured Acidimicrobiaceae bacterium, assembly GCA_963839255.1. Classification (GTDB taxonomy): domain Bacteria; phylum Actinomycetota; class Acidimicrobiia; order Acidimicrobiales; family RAAP-2; genus RAAP-2. Next base: position 675,053 of record CAWIUH010000005.1, on the reverse strand, counting down.
GGCACGGCGGCCCAGCACAGAATCGGGGCGAAGCGGTCTACATCCGATCGAGTGAGGCCGGTCACGAAATCACCCCACGAACGGATGATGGCGAAGGCCACAGCCAGGACAGTGGCGATCACGACCAGCGTGTAGAGGAGCCCGGCGACGTGAGAGTCACTCGACGCCGGTCCACTCAACGCGCCCACGAAGGCGCGCCCGGAGAGTGAGTGAACCCAGTTGATTTGCCCGCGTTGCCCTACCGTAAGGGCCGCGACCGCGACGCTGGCGGCGAGCAGAAGCCCGACCGGCGCCACGACGTGGCGCCACCGACGTCTGATCCTCGCCGGGCGAAGTGCGACCACGCTGGCGAGCGCGGCGAGCGGAGCCAGGACGGCGAATAGTTGCAAAGCTAGGGTCGCGATCGCCGCGATGGCGAACCACCAGAGTCCGCCGTCGTCGTCTCCCTCACACCAGCGCATCAAAAGGGCGACCGACACCGTCGCGGTGAGAGCCGAGAGGGCGTAGGGCCGCGCGTCGAGCGCCCCCTGCACCATCAAGGGATTGGTTGCGCACAAAATGACCGCCGCTACGCCGCACCAGTACCCCCGAAGCCGGTACCCCAGGCAACCCACCAAGAAGACGGTGAGGGCGTACGCCAGCAGCGACAGGAGCCGCGCCCACTGGAGCGAGGAACTCACAGTTAGCCACACGTGCAGCAACGCGTAATAGGGAAGCAACACGCGATCCACCACGTGGGACTGCTGCCACAGAGCGCCCCAACTGAGGTGAGCGGAGTACATCGACGCCGCTTCATCGGTCCAGATGGACTTTCCCAAGGAGGCGCTTAGGGCGAGGGCCGCGACCAGTGCGAGGACGCCAAAGGTTGCCTTGGCCGTTCGATCGGACATCGGTGACACGGGAGTCGCTCTCGACCGAATAGCCATACGAACATGAGACTACTCAGTCGCATTTTCACCGTTTGTGGACCGCGTGCTGGCCCTATCCTGCGCACATCGGACGAGAGTCGGATCTCTCGGTCACGACGAGTTAGGACAGCGACGCGACAACAATCGCGTTTGCGCCCTGGCCCGAGTCGCCTTTCCCGAATTTCGCCGCAGAAATGGAAATCGAAAAGCCTGAGAACCCGAGGGTCGCCAGTTGGCTCTCCAAATAGGTGGCAACCGCTTGGGCGCGCATGCGACTCAGTACGATGTCCGCATTTTCCGACCCGGAGTTAAATTCGGCCGCCGTGAGTTTGTCGCCGAAGCCGATGAGAGAGATCTGAGTGTCCCCTTTTGTCTTCACTTCGATCGCGAGGGCGTGTAGTTGACTTTCGAGCAGGGACGAGAGAGTTGATGAACCCGCGGCGAATGGCCCAATCTGCGGGCCGCTGGGGACTGGTGGAGGCGGAACGACTATCGGGATCTTCTTCCATTGCGCGTACATCGTCACCGATGCGCCGAAGGTATACGTGGACTCATTCGCAAATGAGACACCGGACCCATTGGCCGACGTATTCCAGTGCAGAAACGTATAACCGGGCCTCGCGAAGCGATTCGGCGTCAAACTGGTTGGCGTGCGATGCCGTTCCTTCGGCATCGAGCCCCCACCCCCGTTGGCGACGAAGGTGACAACATTCAGAGCGGGTACCTTTTTGGGTATTTTCTTCCATTGCGCGAAGAGGGTGATCGAGCTCTTAAAGGCGTAGGTGGCGCCCGGAAGGAACGCGGCACCGGTTCCCTTGGCCGCAGTGTTCCAGTCGAGAAAGGTATACCCGCTTCGCGTGAATCGATTTGCTCTGATTGCGGTCGGAGTGCTTTCGGTCTCTGAAGCGGTCACGCCGGATCCACCGTTTGACGCGAAAGTGATGGTGCGCGAGGCAGCCTTCCCCGTTTTCCACTGGGCGAAGAGATTCACGGTAGCCGTGAAGGGAAAGAGGGCGCCGTTCGCGTAGCTCTGGCCCTTACCGTTGGCCAAAGTGTTCCAATCAACGAAGGTGTGCTCTGCCCACGTGAAGTGATTCAACGACAGCGCCGTGGGCGCACTTTCACTCTCGGATGCCATGACGCCCTCGCCGCCATTGGCGCGAAAGGTGACGGTCTCGAGCGTGGGGGTAGCGGTCACGGTGAGGCTGAACGTCCAGGTTCCGGTGTCGCCCAGCGCGTCCGAGTCAGTACCCGAGACACTGTAGGCACCAGCGGACAACGGCCCGGTGGTGGATATAAGGCCGGACGAACTCACGCTAAGGCCCGAACTTGTCGTCGTCGTGACAAACACGACGGAGCCGGAGTTACCCTGGACCGTAATTGGGCCGGACGTAAACGATCCCGACAACGCGCTAGGAACAGTCGCCGTGATTGCCGACGTTTGGATGAGGGCGTTGGTGCCTGATGACCCTCCCCCTCCCCCTCCGCCCGACGCGGTGACGCTGAGGGTGTACGTCCAGGTTCCCGAATCTCCGTAGGCATCAGAATCGGTGCCCGTGACCACGTACGGAGAACCGCTCGCGTTCAGCGCACGGGTGCTTTCCAGTTCGTCTGTGCCCACGATGCTGAAACCGGTTGTGCTCGTGGCGAACGATATCGGTGCAGTACCCGACGTCGCGGTCAAGATCACCGAGAAGGTGCTACTCCCACTCTCGGTGGTGGAGCCCGTTGTGGGGGATCCTTGAGTGATCGCCACGGGCGTCACCGTGAGCGAGTACGTCCAAGTACCCGTGTCTCCATGCCCATCCGAGTCAGTGCCCGTGACCACGTACGGAGAACCGCTCGCGCTCAGCGCACGGGTGCTCTCCAGTTCGTCCGTGCCCACGACGCTGAATCCGGTTGTGCTCGTGGCGAACGTAATTGGAGCACTACCGGACGTTGCCGTCAAGGTCGCCGAGAACGTGCCGCTCGCGCTCGTCGTGGTCGTGCCCGACGTCGGAGATCCTTGACTGATCACATCGGAGGTCACCGTCAGCGCGTAGCTCCATGTGCCCATGTCGCCGTCGGCGTCACTATCGGTGCCGGAGACGCTGTAGGGGGTGCTACTCGCCGTCAACGTGCCCGAGGTGGTGACGTTCCCGGCGGAGCTGACGATCACGCCCGAGGGAGACGACGTCGTCATAAAGGTAACTCCGGTGAATCCCGTCGTCGACAGTGTGTCCGTGAATCCGGCGCTCCCCGCCACGTCAACTGTTCCAGAGGTCGGTGACGCCTGAAGAATCGTGTCAGGCGTGACGGTGAGCGAGTAACTCCAGGTGCCCGTGTCGCCTGCGGCCCCATCAGAGTCCGTGCCCGAGACGGTGTAGGGGGTGCTGCTGGCGGGGAGTGTCCCCGCTGTACTGACTGCCCCCCCGGGACTAACAATCACATCCGACGATCCACCGGTCGTGGTGAACGTGACTCCGCTGAATCCCGGCGTCGAGAGGGTGTCCGTGAATCCAAGGCTTCCGGCGACGTCGATAGTCCCGGAGGTTGGCGACGCTTGAATAATCGTGCCGGCCGACGCGAGGGGAGCCGCGATTGACGTGGCCGCGCCAAAAAGGGCCAACGCAACGACCCCCGTCGCAACTCTCGCGAGTCCTGCCCCCAAACTCATCTGCGCAACCTAGTACGAAAGTCGAAGTGAAATGCTGGCAGGCGAAGGCCGTTCGGCGGGCGTTCAAGGAACCTCGGCCTTCGCTACGCGAGTCTTTGGGGAATACTTGACCGTGCGACATTTCGACGTATCGATTCAGGTGCCTGTTGCGATAGAACAAGGTCGAGCATGAGCGACGTCGAACACGAGACTGATGTAAATCTCAAGGGATTTAGGATTTGCGTGATTTATGACTGCCTCTTTCCACTAAGTCGCGGGGGTGCCGAACGCTGGTATCGGTGTCTCGTTGATCGTCTGGTTGCATCCGGCGCTTCCGTCACATATGTGACCCGGCGCCAGTGGACGACCGGGGCTCCGGAATGGTCGGGAGTAGAAGTTGTCGCGGTCAGCAGTGACTCTGACCTCTACGACACTGTGGGGGTCAGGCGAGCACGACCTGCGCTGGCCTTTGGCGCGGGCACATTTCGGTGGATGGTCCGACATCGTGGATCGTACGACGGGGTGATTACTGCAAGTTTCCCCTTCTTCTCTCTCCTGGCGTCACAAGGCGCGCTGGTGGGATCCGGGACACCCATCTTCGTTGACTACCACGAGGTCTGGTCCGGGGACTACTGGAGGTCTTACTCGGGCTGGGCTAAGGGCACGGTGGGCAGTGCCATTGAGGAGCTCTGCATCGTCCTGACGCGATTCGCCCAAGTCTTTACGGTGGAGAGCGCGCGACGATTGCGTGCGCGGAGATTCCGAGGGGATGTGATGGTGCTGCCCGGCCTATTGCCCGGAAGCCGAATGATGGGCGTTGCGTCAGCAGCGGTACCCGAGAAGCCGATGGTGATTTTCGTGGGCCGTCACGTGAAACATAAAGGTGTTCGTTTGTTACCCCAGATATTTGCGGGCGCCCGCGCTACGCTGCCCGATCTCACGATGACAGTTGTCAGCGATGGACCGGAGCGAGCGAGCGTCGAAGGCGACATCGCCGCCCTCGGTCTCTCCGACGCCGTCACCTTCACCGGTGATGTGTCCGACGAGGAACTTGGGCGTCTTTTTGCCCGCGCTTCGTGCACGGTCGTCCCTTCGCTTCGCGAAGGTTACGGAATCGTCGTGGCAGAGTCGGCCTCCGCGGGTACCCCCGTCGTTGTCGCCGACAATCCCGAAAACCTTGCCACCGGCCTTGTCGAGACGGGAGTCAATGGATTTGTCGTCGATCCCTCGGTTGACGGCCTGTCAAAGGGAATCGTCGCTGTCGTCGCCGGCGGTCGCGCTCTTCGTGAGTCAACCGTGGACTGGAGCATTCGATACTCCCCCGCACACAGCGTGGATCGATCGGCGAAGAAGATGGCTGAGAGGGTGTACGGCCTGACAAGAACGTGACCAGACATGCAAATGCCCGCTCGCTGGATCACCTGAGCAGTCGATGACGGCTGAGGACTCTCTTCAGGCTTCGCGCAGCGCGGTTTCCCCTACGCAATGCAAGCAGTAATCCTCAGACAGAACTCTCGCGACCTGGTCACCCCGAAACATCAGCGGCTGCGTCTGGGCACCCACCTCGGCGACGGGCTGGCGCGAGCGCTGGGGAGTGATCAAAAACGGCGCGAGTATCGGCGCCGAGGTGAGCATGATGCCCACGACGAACGAGCTAATCACAAAGGACGACAGCGAGGCAGCGACGGAGCTCGAGAGGAAGCCGGGCACGTGAAAGCTGATGAGCAGCGACGCGAGACCCAGCACCGAGGCGCCGATGAAGATCAGGCCCCATATCAAGAACCGCCGAATCAGACCGTCGAGGGGAACCTTTACGTGTGAACTCCGCAGGCCCAGCGATTCGGCACGGTACCGAAGGACCGTCCCGGTGCAGAAAACTAGAGGGCCGATAATGCTCAATATCGCGGCGCACACGTCGGCCACCCAACTGAGCGAACCGACTTGGCCCAATCCCTGAGTCGACTGGGCCGCCATGATCCAAAGCAGAAACGCCACACCCGTCGCGAGAACGCCCGGAATGGTCGCTGCCGTTTCGGGACTCAGCAACAGAATCTGACGCAAGTGGCGCAGGCCGTCCGAGAAGGTGCTTAATTTCGAATCGCCAATGCGCTCGGCGTACTTGGTATCGACCTCGGAGATTCTCATGTTGGCCCACGAGCTGCGAATCAACATTTCCGAGGCGAACTCCATTCCCGTCGACGAGAGATTCAAACTCAGCATTTGCTCGCGGCGAAAGGCTCGGAACCCGGACTGGCTGTCGCGGATGTTCACCCTGCTCTTCGTCGCCTTCTTCACGAGATAGGTGATCGCCGGAGTTCCCACGTAACGATGCAGCCAGGGCATCGTCGCGGCCGTCGCATCGCTCAGCCTTTGACCAAGCACCATGTCTGCTTCACCGGTCACCAGGGGAACGAGCAATCGCGGAATCGCGTCCAACTCGTACGTCCCATCGGCGTCGGCCATGATCACGAACTCGGACTGGGCTGCCTCAATCCCCGCGCGGAGTGCTGCTCCGTACCCGGGCTCTCGCTCAAAAATAACTTCGGCACCCGCGTCGGCGGCAACTTTCGCCGAGTTGTCAGTGGAGCCGTTATCAACGACCAATACTCGTCCGTCTACTCCTGCGCGGCGCATCGCCGCCAGTGCCGTCTCCACGCATAAAGCAACTCCGAGCTCCTCGTTGAGGCACGGAAAGACGACGGTAACCGAAGCCCCGTGAAGTACGTGGTCCTGGTCAAGGGGCGATTCAGCGATCTGATACTCAATATCCGCTGGCGGAAAGTCGTCTGTCAGATCCTCAACGGCCCGGGAGGATTCCGTGATTGTCATTTGACGACATCCAAAGAAATTAGGGCACTCACCGCTTCACTCCGCTTCAGCCCTTGCGAGTTAAACCATCCCACAGCAGGTGATAATTGTCAAGTCGTAGTTATTGGGTTGTGCCCGGCGAGACAATCATCGTCCGGCATCCTTGGTGGAGCTGTCTGGCGCGAAGAACCTCCTGGTCAAGTGTGAGTTCATGCCGCCCGGAACAGCGTCGCCTGCCCCGTTAGCACGGCGGCAGTGGCGCTCAGAACTGGTGCACCAACCTCAGGTTCGTAACAAACAATTCACAGTTTCCCCGGAAATTGGTTCTCAATTGGCCGCCATTGCTATATATCGAAGCTGCCGCAAGGCGCTCACCGCCGACGCGCATTTGCCCATCCGAGTGCACTAAGTGTTGAGGGTAGTGACTCCGTTGCGGTGTCGACCTTGGATCACATCACACTCACAATGGATCAACAACGCCAGGATCAATCGTCGTGACAGACGCCGACGTGTAGTTCTCCGTAACGTGACGGTCGAGGATCTCAACGGCTCTCTCCCGACCAAGGGTGCTGAGGAAAGCGTGGTCCAGGCTAGGCACAATCTCAATGTGAACGCTCTCGGATGAGATCAGCCTGCGACGTAGCAGAAAGCCGATGACCGGTATATGTCGAAGGGGCGAAAGGTCTTCGGGACTCAAGATCAACAGCGCCTGCGAATCGTTCTTTGCGAGCGCGGCTTTCACCCTTGGGGGAAAGGCTGAGGCCAGTTTCAAGAGGTTGAACACGAGTTGCCCAAATTTCTCGAACGAGAATGCGAAGCCCGACAACTGTCGAACTTTCTTGTTGGTCCAGCGATGACGCTCAATAAAATTTTCCGTACGCCGCATGAACGAACCAACCGACTTTGCTGCGGACATGTCGAGGCGATCCACATTCATCCAGACCCCGGTGCCCACCTGAGGGCTAATGGCGCACACTCCGCGCGTCTTGAGTTCTAATGCTGACTCGAGAGCCAATTGCGCTCCGGAGCAGTATCCGATCAGAACTGCGTCGGCTGGATTCGCCATGTTAAGAGCGCGTACCACATCGCTGACGTCTTCTGATCGCGTCTTGTCAAATACGGGACGGTCCGGTTGTCCTGGGAGCCATGGACTTTCGCCCAGCTGGTTCTGGTCGAATCGAACACTTCGCAGGCCAAGCCCTGCCCATCGGCGCGAGAGCTCGACCCAAAGTCGAGCGGGCCCGGTGTGATCTTCGTTGACGCCGTTGACCATCACAATCAAGGGACCTACCACATCGCCCGCAGGTTCGCTCACGATGCCAAACATCTTGCGGGGTCCTAACTCAACCACACTCTCGCGTACCGCTCGAGCGTCTGAACCACTCGTCAGCACGGCGTCGCGCGCCAGAGCAGGGACCGTCATGGTCACTGCTGTTGCCAACGGGGCGGTCAGCCACGATCGAATCAGAGCGATTGTCGACGCTGGTTGAATGGAGTCGGCCAGTTGCGTCTCGAACATTTCGCCCTGTTCGGAAGTCGTGAGCCACTCGGCGCCCTGCAACTCCCAGCTGGTTCGAAACTTGCTCGATACGGTCCGATCGTCGCGAACAACGATAAGAGTCCGTTGGGCCGGCGATCTGGCGCTGGTCACTCGCAGATCGAACTGATTCAATCGACCCAGAGCCTCGTCGCTCAAGGGGAACTCCACCATCTTGGTCGAGTTGCCCGTTTCTGGGCCGATGACGTTGCGCCGAAGAGCTCCGAGCGCGCTCAACTCGCGCGCATACGCCCGTCCCGACTCACACGGATCCCACATCGCCAGCGACACCAGGCCCAAGTCACATTCCCCAGCGGCTGCCGCCAAGATCGTTGCACCCATTCGAACGCCAGCCGCTGACAGCGACGTGGGGCCGAGTGATCGAAGAATCACCGCACCTTCGCTGACTCCTTCGACCCAGGCGCGATCGATCTCACCTTCATTCATCGACCCCGATGAGTTACCGGTGCCGTAATGGTCAAATCGCAGGGAGGCATACCCGTCGACTGCGAGAAATATCGCGAGACTTCGAAGGGCGCGTCGGGCTAGCCGTGACTCGCGTCCAATCGGGGGGGCCAACAGCACCCCGCCCAGCACCGTGTCGCCCGCCGGGATGGTCAATCTCCCAAAGAGAGGCCGATCCGAGGGGCCAAACCAGATGCTCTCTTCGCGGACTTGGTTTGGGTTCGCCGACGTCATTGGGCGAATTCTAAGTGGGTCAATGCCCTACCGCGAAACGAAGTGTTCACGGTTTGCTCGCGCCGCGTTCCTATAGCGCGACTGGATCGCAGTCGGCGCCGGGCGCATTCATACGCAAGTCGCGCTCATCGATGGGCGACGCCGTCGCGAGTTCGCGCCCCCTCACGAAGAAGGGGAAGCAGACGCTCACCGAAGTCAATGGCGTCGGCTAGGGGATCGAATCCCTTGAGCAGCAGCGTCGTAAAACCGATGTCGTAGTAACGAAGCATTGCTTCAGCCACTTGGTCTGGCGTGCCGACGAGGGCCGTCGAGTTTCCCGCCGCACCAGTGAGATTCGCCACCTTCATCCACAACCGCTCGTCATAGACATCCTGGTTCGCCGACATCTCAATGAGTCGCTTGCGCCCCACAGATGTCGTACCGCTGAGCGCCCGATCGACCGAAAAGGTCGCGTTACTCTTGCCGCCGAGACCTTCGTAGGAGTCTTGACGGCCCTTCATGCGTTCCTTCGCTAACTCAATTCGTGCCGCCGTTTCTTGCGCGATCCACTCCGCCTTCTCCCACGCTTCATCCTCGGTGTCGGCAATTATTGGCCGAAGCGAGATGCTGTAGCGCAACGCGCGACCAAATTGAGCCGCAACGGTGTTGATGGCTTCCATTCGAGCTGAAGCCTGAGCGCGTGGTTCCCCCCAGAATGCGTAGACGTCTGCTTGGCTTGCCCCGACTTCGATAGCGGGGGCGGAGGCGCCCGCGAAGTAAAAGGGGATTCCTCCGGGGGTCACCGGCTTGACGGAACTAAACGCGCCCTCGTAGCGGTAGAACTCACCGTCAAAGTCAAACGGCGTGTCTTCGGTCCAGAGCCGACGCGCGACCGTCATCATTTCTCCAGTGCGTCGATAGCGAGTGTCGTGGGGCACGAAATCCCCCTCGCGGCGCTGGTCTGCCTCGTCGCCACCGGTGATGAAGTGAATCGCTATTCTCCCGCCTCCGGTCAGGTGATCGAGAGTTGCAGCCATTCGAGCCAGCACCACTGCCTGGATGAACCCGGGTCGTTGGGCGACGAGGACTTTCAAATCATTCGTGCAATTGAGAACGGTGCTGGCTACGGCCCAGCCTTCTGGCCCGACAGCTCCATACCCGACCAGGACTCGGTCGAATCCCGCATTGTCGTGAGCTTGTGATATCGCAACGAGGTAGTCGGTATCGATGACGGGGCCGTCCATCCAGTCCACAACGGGGCCGTCAACGAGAGGTCCTTTAATCTCCGAGGCATCTCTCGTACCAACCATTCCGATGATCTCAAGCGGCATCGAGTTTCATCCCCCAAATCTGTCGCCGGCGAAGAGCATCCGATAGCCCACACGACCAGCCTGTTTCGCGCAAATCGAACGCCTCATGCAACGCTAACATCCGGGTGGCCTGCCGCCCTCCCGCTGCCCCTCGAATGAAGGCTGAACTCTTGACCGATTTAGAGAACCGACGAACGGTGTCCGCATTAGAGTCCTACCCATAGTGGCGCGGGGACAATAGTGTGCGAGACGCGTCTCTTAGTTTGGACACCTGGATTATGCCCACTTTGACCCTCCCAGTTTGGGACGACCGGCCCCACGTTCCTTGAGCGAAACGATGCTGGGCGCCGAGAAGATCGAACGTTTTCTCACTGCCCTCTATCAGAAGGAGGACGGGACACCCACGGGCACCTTGAGCCGGTTGTCCATCACGACTCGCCATCCGCTGATGGCGTTGTCGGCGCTCCGGTTCATCATGCAGTTTCCGATCGTACGCGTCGAAATACCTAGGTCTGAGATGAATGTGGCCCGATGGATTCACACGCGACTTCGGCCGCTGCAAGGAATCATTTCGTCGTATATCGAACTCCCGTCGCCGCCCGAAGCGTATTGGCAGGGACCATCGAGACAAAACCTGAGAACTCGCACGAGGCAAGCCAGGAACGCCGGCTTCAGTGTCAGAGTCGTCGAAACATGCGAGATCCTCGACATTATTTCGCAAGTCTTCCGAACTAAGGGTTGGGAAGTACGAGAGAGGGATTTTCGAAAGATTGAAGAGCCGCGGTACAGCATGATTGGCGTGGCCGTCTTTGATCAATACGATGCCGCGGTTGCGTTTTGCGTTGGCGCTCAAACGGGCAACGTTGTCCAAACCTTGTGGTCGTCCTCCTCACAAAAGGGACCCGTGCGCTGGCTCTGCTTTAGCGGATTCGTTGAAGCAGTGAGCGCCCAGGGAGGGAAATTCATCGTCGAGTCGCCGCCCTGGGCATTCTTTGGCCAAAACTTGATCTTTGCAAAACACCTCGGGTTCTCGACAGCCCGAATAAGAAGGGCCAGCGAGTAAAGCGCGATGCCACTCGCCGGAGTTGGACCGACCAGGCTTTGGCGCTCTCGCGATCTGCATAGATAAGTGAATCCGCCGTCAATTGAACGCAATAGGCGACGCTAACATCCGGTTGATGCCTCGCGACACGAGAAGCGAATCGGTCCCCGAACGACGACCGCTTGTTGCCGTCGGATACGGACCCCGCTGCGTGCCGGTAATGCAACTGACAGAAGCCGCCGCAGAAGTCTGTGAAATGCTGTGGATGATCGACGGGTCTCTCCCGGAGATGCACCAAATGACGGACTTGCTGAACCGGTTTGGACCGGTCGTAAACATCGCCGGACTGAACGTCGATCAGATTCTCCAAGAACTGTCGCCTCCCTACCGGCCCGATGGGATCGTCACGTACCTCGACGAAGGAATGACCACCTTCGCTCAGGTTGCCGGTGCCCTCGGACTACCGTTTCACTCATTAGCGACGGCGTCGGCATTGACCGATAAGTCGGAGCAGCGCCGCGTGTTGAGGGACGCTGGCATATCCGTTCCCGCATATTCTGTCCTTACCGCTGAGCAGACGATGGCGGAACTTTCTGCCATCGGTGCCCAGGTTGGCTGGCCCGCCGTGTTGAAACCGCGTTCTGCTCAGGGCAGTCGGTATACATTCCTTGTCAACGACGATGCACAGTTGGCGAAGTATCTCGGAGCCCTCGGTCCCAAGCGCCCCGACATGATTCTTGAGACCTACCTCACCGACGATGTCTTACGAATTGGCGAGCCCTTCGCCGACTATGTGTCCGTCGAAAGCGTCGTAGCGCGAGGAGCGATCAGCCATCTAGCTCTGACGGGCAGATTCCCACTGGCCGAGAACTTTCGAGAAACAGGCTTCTTCATTCCGGCGGCCTTGAATGAGCACGACCAAGATGCCGCGATGTCACTTGCCACGTCCGCCATCAGAGCCCTCGGCGTTACAACGGGCTGCCTGCACACTGAGATCAAGTTCACGTCTGACGGACCTCGGGTTATTGAAGTGAACGGCCGCGTCGGCGGTGGAGTGCCCGAGATGCTTGGCCGCGCCGCAGGAGTGGCGCTCATCGAAATGACGCTCCGCCTGGCCCTCGGAGAGACGATCGAACTTGACGGTCCCGTCGCCACCACCTGCATCGGATACCGGTTCTTCGTGCAGCCTCCGGCCGTCTCGGCGACTGTCGCTGCGATCAGCGGCGTGGATGTCGTAGGAGATTTTCCCGGCGTAGATAGCATCACCGTGCACCAAGGTCCCGGCGCCGTCCTTGATTGGAAGGACGGATCGCGCAATCACATCATGGCGGTCGTCGGATCGGTTCAGAACTATGACGAACTGCGAACAGTGAACGATCTACTCCACGACGAGGTAGTGGTCACGTACGCCAATCTGAGTCACGGCGAGTGACGGTCCGCCTGGCACCAGTCTCTGGCGACGGCAACGACTCGGGCGATGGTTCTCCGGAACTCTCGTGCGCGTTCATCAACAACATGCCCGACGGCGCGTTCGACGCGACGGAGCGCCAGTTCCTTGGACTGCTTGAGGCGGGTTCGGGGTCAAACACTATTGAGGTTCGGCGATTTGCGATGGCCGGCGTCCCGCGTGGTGAACAGACCGCCCGTCGGATAGCGGAGCAGTATCTTCCTCTCGCCGACATCTATATGAAGCCACCTGACGTGCTGATCGTGACTGGATCAAATCCAATTGAGGATCACATCGAAGATGAGCCCTACTGGGCGGACCTCGTGGAGTTGCTTACCTGGGCCCGCAAGCACACCCGTTCGATGCTTGCGTCGTGCCTGTCAGCCCACGCGGCCCTCACGGTCTTCGACGACCTTGCTCGCACTCGCCTCCCGACGAAATGCACCGGCGTCTTTTCTCAGGACGTTGACGTCGCACACGAACTTGCCGCAAACATCGATTCAGAGATCGTGCTCCCCCATTCGCGATGGAACTCGGTACCTCGTGTAGCTCTCGAGAGTGCCGGGTACGACGTCATCGTTGGCTCGGAGGACACGGGCTGGGGAGTTGCGTCGCGCGAAGAGGACGGACACCTGATCGTTCTCGTCCAGGGACATCCCGAATATGATCCCTCGAGCCTGCTGCGCGAATATCGCCGGGATGCGGGACGATACGTGCACCGCGAGCGTGACGACCTGCCCTACCTCCCGTATCACTGCGTCTCGACCGACGATTGGCCGCATCTCGAGCAGATTCACCGCGAGATTGTCGACGGAGCGCGAGATCCGCTTCTCATCGATCAGTATCCTTTCGAAGACGTCGGTGCCCGAGCACCCTGGCCGTGGCGCTCGATGGCCACGCGTTTCTATACCAACTGGTTGAGTAGCGTCGGTCCAAGAAGGGACTGATCATGCACGACGAGACAATCGCCATTCACGCTGGCTACGACGCGGACGGCACTCGCGCCGTCGCCGTGCCGATCTACATGACTGTCGCCAATGACTTTATTGACGCCGAGCACGCCAACTCGATCATGGACCTGGCCATACCCGGATTCCACTACAACCGGATCAATAACCCCACGAACGACGTTCTGGAGAAGCGTATTGCGGCGTTAGAGGATGGAAACGCGGCTCTCGTCGTCGCCTCAGGGATGGCCGCGGTCAGCTACGCGATCCTCACGGTCGCGACTGCCGGGTCCAACTTCGTCGTCGCTCCTCAACTCTACGGAGCGACGTACACCTACTTCGCGCACGTACTGTCGACCTTGGGCATCGAAGCTCGATTCGCCGCGGACGACCGTGCGGAGTCGATCGACTCCCTCATCGATGACCGCACTCGTTGCGTCTTCGTCGAGTCGATTGGGAACCCTGCGGGCAATGTTGTTGACCTCGAGGCCGTTGCGGAGGTGGCGCACCGCGCCGGCGTTCCTCTCATCGTTGATAACACGGTCGCCACGCCGCTGATGCTGAAGCCCCTTCACCACGGCGCGGACATCGTCGTCCACTCCTTGACCAAATTCATTGGTGGCCATGGCACGACCCTCGGCGGCGCGATCGTCGACGGTGGGAGTTTTCCTTGGAGCGACCACGCGGATCGATTCCCGATCTTTAATGAACCAGATATTGCCTTCCATAATGTCGTGTTCGCCCGCGACTTCCCCGAGAGGCCATTCGTTGTTCGCGCCCGCGCTATTCAACTCCGCAATACTGGCGCGACGCTGTCGCCATTCAATGCGTTTCAAATACTCCAAGGCTTGGAAACACTCGCGCTTCGTCTCGAACGTCACGAATCCAACGCGCGCGCCGTGGCCTCGTATCTGGCGGACGATCCCCGCGTTGAGTGGACGAGTTTCGCTGGATTCGCGGATAACCCCTATCAGCCGCTTGTCCAGAAGTACTTGAACGGCCACGTGCCGTCAATCATCACCTTTGGCGTCGCGGGAGGGTACGAAGCCGGACTCGCATTCTTCGACTCGGTGCAGTTGTTTAAGCGACTGTTGAACCTAGGAGACGCGAAGTCGCTCGTGATCCACCCCGCATCGACCACCCACCGTCAACTGAGCGAGAGTGAATTGATCTCGGCGGGTATACGACCGGAGACCATACGCCTCTCCATCGGGCTTGAGCACATCGACGACCTCATCGCCGACATCGACCAGGCGTTGAGCCAGGCGACCGCAGTACGAAACGGCTGACCCGTCACCCGATGATTTCTTCAACCGTGGCCTGCGCGTCGTAGACGGCGCGCAGACGACTCCGCGGCGAGGGCAGATAGTGCGTAAAGTACCGGACGCCCTCGGTCAACACACCGAGCAGCGAGAGGCTCGACTGCACCCGACCTTCCGCATCGTAGGGATGAAAATCTTCACTGATGGCGACGCTGCCGACTGTTCGATCACCGTAACTGAACTGGGTGAGGCGTCCATTCGTGTACAGGCGACTCAACAGGGGCGAGCTCGATCGCGCCAGCGACGGGAGATCCAGGTGACCGCGCACGACACATTTGACCAACTTCTCAACCGGTTGACTGAGCCTTGTTGATCGGATGACCACACCGTCGTTCACGGCGGACACCTCGGGATTTGGACCGAAAGGAATCTTGACAACGCCAGCGTCTAGCAACCCCAAAAGTTGCTGTGAGCGCAGGGGCGGCGGACCCGCTTCGAGGCGATTGATGCGCCCACGGACATTGGACTGGAAATCGATGAACGACCGCATCGAGAGTCCCCCGTATTCGATTACCCCGCGCATCTGGTCTCGGAGGATCCTGGTCACCTCTTGAGCAGCCTTGGTCGGACTCCCACCTACGGCCAGCGCATCATTGAGGTCGGTTTCGACCATGCGATACACGTGGGTCTGATAGGCGTCACTGGAATCGAAGTGAGCATCCGCGTCGGCGAAGACAACGCTCGCCGGATCGAAGTGACCGTACTCGGGTTCAAATCGATCTACCGCGTGGGCAAAGGTTCCAGCCGCCCAGCTGGCCTCCAGTTGATCTCGAACGAGCGACGCCGTCGCCGATCCGTGGCGCAGATACGCGGAGTGAATCAAGTAGCGGGCTTGCATCTCGGCGAAGAGAAGGGGTAGCAGATCGTTTCGAAAGTCGACCCGTCGTCGCAACGGTGATCCCGCCGGATTCGTCATTTCTCGAAAGGCCTCGGGTGTACAGACAATGGGCTGATATTCGCCCGTCGGATCGACGCCGTGCACTGACTTGGCGCAATACGGAACTCCGGAGCGTGAATAGAAGTAGATCTCCGGTTCCTGACCGCTTGGAACGTAGTGCAGCCGATCGCCGTCGTCCTGGTACGTTCCGCCGCGTCCTATCGTTAGCGCAGTAACGAGGTCGTAACCCACCAGACCCATTCCGGCGATTGCGATGGGCTCGCGGGGCCCGACGACGTCGTCGAAGTGCTCGACGGGATATGGGCGCAAGTAGTGAACTTCATTTGGCTCGCCGATTCGCTCTTCGTTGAAAGTGTGGCCCGAGGTCAGCACGACGTGATCGACGCTGATCTGGGTGCCGTTGTCGAGCACTACGGATTCCCGACCCCCTATTTCGGATGTGATGTCGGTAACCGCGGCGTAGTGACGAACGATCTCAAGGTTCGAAGGAGCCTCAGAGACCAGGGCGTCATAGAACCAGGCCAGGTATTCACCCATGAGCCGCCGTGGGAGGTAGTCGGTCGGCAGGATTGTCTCGCCGAGCGAGCCAATCTCGTACTTATAACCAACTCGTCGGTATCCCCGTTCGAGCGCCCACTCGTACAGTCCCGCAGCGTACGAGGGATCGTCATCAGCGTCGGGCGCCGCGTAGAGCGACAGTTGGCCACACGGATTGTTCAAAATCAAATAGTCGGGTTGCGCCGCGGAGTACACACCACCGCCCAAATGTCCCGGTTCGATAACGTGCACACGAATCGGGGACGCAGTCTGCCGCGCTCGATTAACGGTGCGCTCGAGAACACAGAGACCCCAAGAACCGAGTCCGACAATGGCAAATTCGCTCATCGTTTCGTGCTCGGTCCCGTTCCACTATTCCGCGAACATCCTGTCGCGTGTGCCCCCGCAATCCGGCGCCACGACATCATGCTCTCGCGGTCCCTTCTTCGCTCACCCAGTAAAACTAGGTTAGGCCGAGACGTCAGAGCCGGATCACACCGATGGGCGCCCAGGGCCGGAGGTACGATGACGCTACTGAAATCCTTGTTTATCAACGGTCGCGACGCCGCGGTCGAGTCCAAAGGGGAGGCGGCTCATGGCGGGTGAAGACACGGCGCAGCTGGGCGTTCTCACTGTGCGGCGCCTTGGCTTTGGAACAATGCAACTCACTGGTCCAGGGGTGTGGGGCCCACCGAGTGACCACGACCAAGCCATCAAGGTTTTGCGTCGCAGCGTTGAGCTCGGCGTCAATCTCATTGACACGGCTGACTCGTATGGACCAAATGTCGCCGAGGAGCTCATCCACGAGGCGCTGTACCCATACCCGAGCAATCTGACCATTGCGACGAAAGCCGGTTTCACCAGGTCGGGGCCTAATCAGTGGAAGGAGTGCGGCAAGCCGTCGTACCTACGACAACAATGCGACGGCAGTCTTCGCCGTCTTGGAGTCGAGCAGATCGATCTCTTTCAACTTCATCGCATTGACCCAGGCGTCGACGCGAACGAGCAGTTCGGAGTGCTGAAAGAACTCCGCGATGAAGGAAAAGTGCGCGAGGTGGGGCTCTCCGAAGTGAGTGTTGCCCAGCTTGAAGCAGCGCAACAAATCGTTCCCATTGTCAGCGTTCAGAATCTCTACAACTTGGCTCAACGTGACGCCGACGACGTCGTTGAGTATTGCGAACAACACCAGATTGGTTTCATCCCCTGGTTTCCGTTGGGCAGCGGCAAGTTGTCCGCGGCCGGCGGACCACTCGATGCCGTCGCCTCGGCACACGGTGCGACCGTCCCGCAAATCTCTCTAGCCTGGCTACTTCGCCGCTCGCCAGTCATGCTGCCGATTCCCGGCACGTCTTCGCTCGCCCATCTGGAAGAAAACTGCGGCGCTGCCGACGTTCAGCTCACTGACGCGGAGTTCCAAGAACTGACCGATGCGCGCAAAGCGATTCGACGCTGGGCGATGAGTGCCTAGAAGGAATCGTCGGTGAGTTGGGATCTCGTCATTCGAAACGGCCTCGTGGTCGACGGCACCGGAGGCCCTTCGCGAGTCGGTGACGTCGCGATCGATGGTGATCGCATTGTTGCCGTTGGCGGGGACGTCGGATCGGCTCGCCGAGTAATCGACGCCGAAGGATTACTGGTGACGCCAGGGTTCATAGATCCTCACACGCACTATGACGGTCAAGCGACCTGGGATCCATGGCTTGCACCGTCATCCCACCACGGCGTCACGACGGTCGCCATGGGCAACTGCGGCGTGGGCTTCGCGCCCGTCGCGACGGACTTCCACGACGAACTCATTGAAATGATGGAGGGCGTCGAAGACATTCCCGGCACGGCGTTGCACGAAGGACTTCGCTGGGACTGGGAGTCGTTTCCCGATTACTTTGACGCGCTTGAGCGCCAGGACCGCACGATCGACGTAGCGACCCACGTGCCGCACGCCGCGCTGCGCGCGTACGTCATGGGCGAGCGTGGCGGAGATCCACTAGCGCAACCCACCCCAGACGAACTTGAAACGATGTCTCGCCTTCTCGGCGAGGGCCTGGACGCCGGAGCATTGGGCATATCGACGTCGCGCACCGAGCGTCACCGAACGAGTCGGGGTGAGAATCTTGGCACGCTCGGTGCTCGAGAGCCCGAGCTCCAAGCGTTGGCGTCGGTTCTCCGATCCAAGGAGCAAGGCGTCTTCCAATTGGTCTCCGATAGCTATCGAACGACTAGCGATGACTTTGCCCAATCGGAGTTCTCCCTCATCACTGAGATCGCGCGGACGAGCCGACGTCCCGTGAGTTTTACGGTTCAGCAGGACTTCGAGGCGCCGGAGCGATGGCGTGATCTCATATCGTTGGCAGAGACCCTCCAGGTTGAGGGTCTCAACGTTAAAGCTCAAGTTGCCCCGAGACCGATTGGCGTTCTTCTCGGCCTCCAGGCGTCGAGCAACGTGTTCACTCCGGTCCGGGCTTACGCGCGGATCGCGGAACTTCCTCTCGTTGATCGCGTGGCAGCGCTGCAGAATACCGAGCTTCGCCAACAGATACTCACCAGCCACGCCGCCCTGACGTCGGGTCCTGACGCATTTCCCGGCCACGCGTTTTACGGTCGATTCGACGAGATGTTCGTGCTCGACGAACCGGTCAACTACGACCTTGATTGGAGTCAATCAATCGGCGCAACGGCTCGACGTTTGGGAGTGGACCCCCGGGAGTATGCCTACGACGTACAGCTTCGACGTGAAGGGCGTCAACTCATCTACACGCCACTTTTCAACTTTGTTCGCGGCAACCTCGAAGCAGTGCGTGAGATGATTACGTCACCGGTCGCGATGTTTGGACTCTCTGACGGCGGGGCGCACTGTGGCGCGATCTGCGACGCGAGTATGACGACCAGTTTTATGACGTTGTGGGCTCGCGATCGCACGGACTCGACGAACATTCCGCTGGAGTCAGTGGTGCACCAATTAACTCGTAGACCGGCGGAGCATTTCGGCTGGCTCGATCGAGGTCAGGTCGCCCCCGGTTTTCTCGCCGACGTCAACGTCATCGACTTTGATGGCCTCTCGTGTTCCTCACCGCGGATCGTCACCGATTTGCCGGCGGGAGGCCGTCGTCTCCTGCAGTCGGCGAGCGGCTACCGCTACACGATCAAGCGGGGATCGGTCACGTTCGAAGATGGAGTGGCGACCGGGCTGCTGCCCGGCAAGCTGCTTCGCGGGCCTCAAAGCTGAGCCCGCGTGAAGCGTCGTCGATGAGGTCCAGCGTTCTCGATGGCATCATCGAACGAGCTCGCGTCGAACCCGATCACCGCGCCGCACAGGATCTCGATCGCGAACTGACGTACGCACAGTTGATCGATGAAGCATCGCGAGTTGCCGCCGGTATGAGAGCCCGCGGAGTTGGTGAGAGCGATCGCGTCGCTCTCTTCCTGCCTAACTCCGTTGACTTCGTCGTGGCCGCACTGGCCGCGTTGTGGGTTGGTGCGGTCTTCGTCCCATTGGCGGTGACTGATCCGCGGTCACGATTGGCCGCAATTGTGGCGGACTGCACGCCGAGACTGATCGTTACCTCAAGCAGTGATCCTGATCCCTCTGCCTTCTCTGTCGGAGGAGTCCCTACTGCTCCGCTCCACCTACTTCGTGAGAGCGAGGCGATCGCACAAACTGGGGGTGACGCCGGCTCACGCGTGGCCTACATGATTTACACCTCAGGAACGACCGGAACTCCCAAGGGCGTTCAAATCAGCAATGAGGCATTCGCCGCCGCGATCCAGTCGACGACACGCGCGCTCGGGCTCAGCCGGGCCACGACAACACTTTGCGTCTCTCCCTTCCATTTCGACGGGTCGTACGCCAATTTGTTCCCCACTTTGATTTCTGGGGGCACGGTTATTATCCGTCCACGCGACGCTCTCCTATTTCCTCGCACATTCTTCAGCGCCGTCACCAGTGAAAAGGTCACCTACTCAGGGTTCACGCCGAGCTACTTGCGACTACTGCTCGCGAGCTCGCAATTCTCTTCTCTTCAGAACTCAAGCCTCGAGGTCATCGCTCTTGGCGGTGAGGCCATCGGGGCGAGCGATCTCAAGACCGTGTGGACTCTTGTTCCGAATCTTCGGGTGTTCAATCGATATGGCCCCACCGAGACGACCATCGCGGTCACCGACGCGGAGTTGACTCCGGAGTCAATCGCGGCCGGCACGGTCGTGATCGGACAGCCTCATCCGGGCGTCACCTTCGTGCTCGTCGACGGTCAGGATCACGCAATCGACGGAGTCAACGAGACCGGCGAGCTGTATGTCGGCGGGGTACAACTGATGACCGGCTACTGGGGAGAGCCGGACCTCACGAACTCCGTGATGCGTCGCGACATCGTCACTGGCCAGACCCTGTACCGCACGGGGGATCTCGCCTATCGAAATGAAGACGGCAACTACGTCTACGTGGACCGAATTGATCGAGTCGTGAAACGCAGCGGAGTGCGCGTCTCGCTCGTCGAACTGAGCGAATCACTGAACAAGCTGAGCGAAGTCACCGCAGCCGCATGCGTGGCATTCGAAGGTGAAGGTGGACTCGGCATTGTTGCCTTCGTCGTGCCGACCGGGGACGTATCTCTTCTCGAAGTCCGACGCTCCGCCAGCCAATTGATACCCGACAATATGCTTCCTGACCGAATCGAGTTTGTGACGACGTTGCCCTTGAATAAGTCGAATCAAGTGGACGAGTCTCGCCTGTTGTCGGACGCAGGCCTAGCGAGATATACCCCGCCGACTATTCGCTGACACGTCGATGCGACTCGAGACGCGCACGCCACGTCGACGCTCGCGCGACCCGGGTTTACTTCGGAGGCGGGTTGTACGGTTCCGTTCGCCGGAGGAGCGAACGAGCGGCGCGGCGGTACGCGTAATAGTCCGTCTGCACCGAGGGGAGATCGTAGAGCCAATCCAGCGGCTCTCGCATGTCGTCGACGTAGCCCAGGCCGACGGCGCCACGCTGGTAGCCCATGAGCCGGAGCAACCCTTCAGGAAGAGTTCGGGCGATCTCGGGAGGACAGGCGAGATACTGATTTTCCTCCTGGCGCAACCAGGCGAGGGAGTAGCCGATATTGACCCCGATGCGATGCACGGTGGACTTGTTGGCGCCGCCGCCGTGCCAGATTGACCCGGTATAGAGAAGGACCGATCCTTTGCTCATCACGGCGCCGCTGGTGAGAGCCGGGTCCACCTCGGAGGGCTCGTCCTCCCAACGATTACTGCCGACGATCACTCGTGTGGCGCCCATCTCTTCGGTGAAGTCAGTTGCCGCCCACATGGTCGCGACCTCCGCTTCAAACCCCTTCGGGAAGGGGAAGCGATCGAAAGACCATTGGTCCTGATGGATCATTTGCCCGGGCTCGCCCGGACCGATATCGATGAGTTGGGTCAGGTCGAGTTGGAACGTGCTGGCGTGGTCGCCAAGGGCGAGATCGAGCGTGCCCAAAATGACGGGGTTCGTTGCCAGTTCGCGAGCGGTCGGTGAGCGTGCGATCAGTGCTCCGATACGCCGGGTCGCATGGCCCAGAAAGTCGGTGTCGCCACCACGGGTGGCGTTGATATACGGCTCAAGTTCTTCCAGAATCCGATCCATGGTGCCGGGCGTCGAAAGACCCGAAATGACAACGCAACCGTCCTCGCGCAGGACACCGGCAATCTCACCCGGCGCAGTGTCACCACTCACCGTCCGTACGCTGGCCGCCATGGCCCCAATCGTACCCCTGGTGGCGACTGTAAACCCGCACCGATCCGTCTCGCGAGGTGTCCTTGCCGGGCTCTAGTTGTTCGGTGGAGGCACGACATCGCGTTTGCACTTCGCTTCAGTGTTCTCACTACCACCAGCAGCGACGTCTGAACGACGCGAGAGGCTGAGATACTGCGCGTCGTTGTCGAATGAATCCGCGGTTGAGATCGTCACGCGATGAGGCGACACCCAGTGACAACGGGATGAATTCGTCCAGCCAGAACATCGAGTTCTTCTTAGGCCGACACCCCCACCGACACGCGTTTTGCCGATTCTGACAAGTAGTGTCGGGTAATGGCTAGCATCAGCCGTGGTACTAGCAGGCTCATTTTGTTGGCCGTGACCGCAGTTCTCCTCTTTGGGTTTTCGCCGATATCTCGACTGTTGCTGCGAGCTTCGGACGGCAGTTTCCAGCCATCTCCCTACACTTCGCTCGCGCTTACCACTCCGTCGACCGCTTTGACTGGCATCCCGGTAGGCGTGCCAATTTCGATCCGCTTGGCGAATCGTACGGGAACCGATAAGACCTATCACTGGAACGCCACTGAAGGTGGCGCCCTGGTGAGCCTGGGCGAAGAGACGTTGCCCAAGGGGGGAACGGCAATTATTTTGGTTCCGTCGCGCGGCGCAAAGACGGGCACGCTTCGGATCGCGATCACGGGCACTCCGGTTTTCCTTACGGTTCCCGTCGTGAAACGCTGATTATGAAGACGTCTCGGTCTCGAAGAGCATTCGGCGGATCGACGTTGGGCATTCTCTGCGTTATGACGACGTGTGAGCGGAGTCTTGGGTGAATCAGACCCTCAGCGTGGTTGTCTGTTCCTTCAACGGAGCCAAGAGATTAGGCCCCTGCTTGGACGCACTCGCGCACCAGACGGTTCCCGTTGATGTCCTCGTGGTCGACGACGGATCAGAAGACGGGACCGATCGCCTCGCACACGACTTCGGTTTCCCTGTTATCCGCCACGAGAGTAACCGGGGAATATCAGCCGCGCGCAACACCGGTTTGATGCACGCCGTGTCTTCTATCGTCGCCTACTGCGACGACGACTGCACACCCCCGGCCGACTGGACGGAGAATTTGTTGGCGGCGTGGAAGAAGAACCCCGACGTAACCGTTCTAGGCGGAATGATCGAAGTCGATCATCCGATCTCACTCACCGAGCGCTACCTGGAATATCGAAATCCGCTCGTCCCCGCCGAGTTTGCGCTGGCCAATCAACCCAGTTTCCGGTACCGCTTCGTTCGCCAATTCCGTCCGCCGCGCCTACCAGCGGACGACGCCTTTCCCGTTTATTCGGTCGTCGGCGCGAACATGTCGATGAACCGCGAACGCGCACTTGCGGTCGGTGGATTCGACGAAGGTCTGATTTTTGGAGAGGGCGAGGAAGTGTCTCTCTGCGTCGCTGTCCGCAAGCGATTTGGTGACTCTTCCGTTGTGGTCGATCCCCACGTGCTGCTGGCCCACCGCTTTGACCCGTCGATTCTCAAGACGTGGAAGCGCAGCTTCGCGTACGGGCGAGGTGCGGGCGAACGTTGGCGAAAGAACGCTGGTTGGCCGTCGTTGCCCGTCGTCGGACCAACGGCCCTGCTTGGAACTGTCGCGTTCGCGGCAGTCTCCTGGCCTCTCGGACTGTTGATTGGTTTGGCGACGCTGGCCGCTCCGTGGTCTATTTGGATCTCGCGCACCCGTGCGAGGCCTCGCACATCAATGATCATCTTTCCATTCATCGCGCTGATCGATGACTTGGTGTGCGTCGCAGGTTTCGCGCGAGGGATGAGTAGAGAGTCGAGGGGACCATCAACGTTCAAACGACCCTGAACCCGCGCCCAACCCGATTGGACGAGCTCCGGCCGCTTCTTTCGCATCCTTCGGTGCGCTGGACTGTCGCTGCCCTGGTCTTGTCCGTTGGACTCTCCTGGGCCCACTCACCCCTGGAACCGCTGCCGGGCGTCATCACGCTTCTCCTCTTGCCGGGCGCTTTTGTCATGACTCTTCTACGGGTGCGCCCCGCAACCACCGCGGGGCGTCTGGCACTCGCGGTGAGCCTCAGCATGATAACCATCATGGTCATTGGCTTTCTGGCCAGCGTTCTGGGTCCCCCCATCGGAGTCGCACACCCACTCGACGTGGTCGACGAACGAATCATCTGGTTTCTCCTCACTGCGATCGCGTTGGCGTTGTGCATCCGCACGCGGCGCGACCCCGTCACTTGGATTCTCGAAGGCGTAAGCACCGAGCACGTCTTGGCCCTCTTCGGCGGATTCGTGTTGGTCGTGCTCTCGATTCTGGGCGCCGGAGAATTGAACCACAGCGGTAACGCGCATCTCGCAATATTCTCGACAACTCTCGACATCGCGGTTCTAGTGGCCGCCATCGTGGGCGGGTGGCGCCGCGATACTAAGTGGCCGCTCAACATCACCCTCTATTGCGTATCACTCGCTCTTCTCGTATCCACCAGTTTGCGGGGTGAACACCTCTATGGCTGGGACGATCAACAGGAGTTCGGAGTCGCCGCCCACACGCTCAGCGCAGGTGCATGGACTATTCCTGCAAATCACGACGCGTACGCCTCAATGCTCTCCCTCACGGTGCTCCCGAGCATCCTGCACTCAGTGACATCGTTGTATCTGTTGGCTTTCTTCCAGCTCGTCGTGCCAGCTATTCTCGCCTTTCTTCCGCTCGCCGTCTACGCGACTGCGAGAACCGTTCCCCGCTGGATCAACAGTGGTCGCCCGGCCCCCCGGCCCGGCTTGGCCTTCGCGGTCGTCGTCGGACTGATCATCTCGAGCATTGCGTTCGCCCAACAACTGATGAGCATTACCCGTCAAGCAATGGCCCTCACGATGCTGACGACGCTGGTAATGGTGCTCTTCGATCGCACAATCTCCAAACGGACGGCTCAGGTCACGATCGCATTGCTGCTTGTCGGCATTTCCTTTACTCACTACACGACCTCCTACCTTTTGGCTGGAATATTCCTGTGTGCGTGGTTCGCGAGCTGGGTCTGGTCCAAGGGATGGCTCGGGATACCGGCCTCGCGGATCGGGAGGCATCGACAAGAGATGAGTTCTCGTAGAGTCCTTAACATTTTTCTTGTCGCGGTTGCCTTCGTTGCCGCATTCGGATGGAACGTGGTAATTACCAGAAACTCCGCCCTATCCGCACCAACGAGCGCCGTCTCCAAGAGTGGGGCAGGACTCGAAACATCCATCGGCTCATCATCAGTTGGCCCGAGCGATCTGCAGCGACTTCTAGTGAGCGAATACGACACAACGTACCGGTGGATTATTCCAGTACCAAGCTCCGCATCGGTCAAGCTCACGCCCGCCACTGCTCCCTCGACGCCTGGCGTCATTCCCGGTCTGGACGGGTTGTGGAACGATGTGACTTTTTTGACCGACGAAAGTCTTTGGGGAATCCTCGGGCTGGCCTTGCTCTACGGGATTATTCGGTTGGGGCGGCGACGCTCCTATGAGTACAGTTCGGACCTCGTAGGCCTGGCCGTCGCGGGTTTGATGATCGGCGGGTTTCTTCGCTTTTCTGGGACTCTCGCTGCGTACTACAGCCCCGTGCGCGCGGCGATCTTTACGGCGATACTGCTCAGCGCTCCGGCAACACTGTTTCTTGACGATGTCGTGACCTTTCTGTACGGCTTTAAGACTCGCTTCGACAAGCGGCTTCTTCTACTTTCGGGCGGGGCGGGCATTGCCTATCTTTTGGTACTGGTCGCGGGAGCTACCGGACTCGGGACACTGGTCTTCGGCGGGAACGCTCCGGGTGCGCTGTCAGGCAAAGACGTAAACGCCGAGGACTACTCGGTGACCACATCCGAACAGGCCACGGCCGTGTGGCTGCGCGTCAATGTCCATTCTCCCGAAGCCGTCCAAAGCGATCTCTTCGGGCACCTGGTCTTACTCTCCGAGCCTGGAACGTACGACCTGTTGGACGAGGTCATGCCCGAAGAGGTTGACGTGGGGTCCTACATCTACCTGTCGACCATCAATTTGAACGATCATCTTTCTCAAGCAGAAGACCTCAGCGGAAACTACGCCACGACCTATCGATCAACCACCGCATTCTTCAACAGGAATTTCTATGTCGTGTATTCGAATGGATCCACCCGCGTCTACCACTGACCGCTTGAAGTGCAGAGGGCACCCCAAAGGTCACCGCAATACTTGACGAAGAGCAGAGCGAAGATTCCCTCGGCCGACGTGCCAGGCAAGAATCACGCACGACACCGCGCAGTAACACGCTTGTCCTAGGAACCAACCCACGCCGAGTCCTCCCAGGCCATGTCGCACAGAGATGAACATGCTCAACAGCACGAATGCGGAGCCAATGACATTGGCCGCCACGTACGCGCCGACATATTTTCGAGAGAGCAGCACGATGTCGCTGATGTAGTTCAAGCAGAAGAATATGCACGATGCCGCACCCCACCTGAGCAGATCGCGCCCGTTGAGCGAGTAACCGTGACCGAAGAACTGGAGCAGACGAGGGGCCGCAGCGATGATGATGACCGCGAGGGGAAGAGTGACGATGTAGGCGGCTCTGAGTGCCTTACGGATTGGCACCATCAATTCGTCAGGATGCGCCGCAATCTCCGCGAAGAGTGACTGAGCTGTCATCGATGGGACGATGTTGAGAAACCAGATCAGGGCCATCGGGATGGCCGCGTAGGCCGCGGCCGCGGCACCAAGTCGAGACAGGACGATCAGCGGCACCAGCGACGGCGGGAGTATGGACACCAAGACAGAAATCTGATTTCCCGCCGCGAATCGCACGTGTGATCGAACAAGGCCCAGTCCCAACGAGCGCCGCGGACGAGGAACATGTTTGAGCCGCCACCGAAGGAGACAGATGTCGATCAGCGCCGCCGATCCGATGTAAATGACGGCCACCCCCAAGTAGCCATCCGTGCCGCTGCCGGCGAGGATCGCGAGGGCAATGAATCGAACGACGGTTGCGACGAGGTCTTTGCTGACGCTCCACGACACTTCCTGACGAGCGAGAAAGGCCGGGTCGATCACCGCTCCAACGATCGTGCCAACGACCACGACCATTACCATCGCGAATCCCCAGGGTGCGCCGACTCCGATCTTGTCGAGCGGTACGCCGAGATGACCAGGTATCAGCCATAGCGCTGCGACAAGGACTATGCCGACCGAGACCGATACGACCAGGGCGCCACGCATCAAGAGCGCTTGATCGGGTTCGCGTGCCAAGTATCCGACAATCATTGCCGGCATACCCATTAGCGCAATCGTCTCAACTATTCCGGTCGCGCCGAAGATCGCGGATACCACGCCAATCGAATGAGGCTCCCAGACATGGGTCGCAATCAACAGAAATATCGCGCCGAACGCACCGAGGATCAGACCGTCGCCCACCAAGAGCACAGATGTTCGATAGAGACGATCTCGACGAACCGTAACTACGAACTGTCGAATGACAGAAGCGCCGGAGCGAAAGTCAATGTCAAAACGCCGCCTCACAAAATCGCTCCACTCGTCTTTCCACATTCAGATGCCGTAGAACCTCGATCTTCTTGCCGCTGAATACCGACACCGTCAACTCGATGCGCCCCGACGTGCGGGTGACCAGTCACGAATGAACTCTCCTGCATAGTTGAGGTTTGGACAAAGATCAGAATCTTAAGTCTCGCCGAACTCGTTGACAGTTGCGTATTCAAACGACTTTTCGCTGTCACGCCTGACTGTACCGCCGGAGAAGTCCCATTTCGCGCGAGCATCCGAAACTGGGACTCGCAGAACACGACCGCTATATTTACGGAGAGATGCGTGTGGCAAACAGTTGTGAGATGTCTCTCCCAGTGTCGGACGGTGGCTGATGCATGATGATCCGGTAGACCGCCCCGGCGACGGGGCTAGTTTCCGACATCCGGCCGATGAGACTTCACTCGCCTCGGTGGTCATTGTCAACAAGAACGAACGACACTTGAGCGACACGCTCGACGCTCTTGAACCATTCGTGGGCTCCCTACTGTACGAAGTTGTGGTCGTCGACGCTTCCCAAGGTTCGCTTGATGACATCAGATTGAGCCACCAATGGACGAGGTGGATCGACTACGTTCCACCAGACGGTATAGGTACGACAATTCCTCACCAACGCAATCTTGGCGTACGTCTCGCTAAAGGTGATGTCATTATCTTTACCGACTCCGGTTGCCTGCCCGAGGACGGTTGGCTGGAGAGACTGCTCGCACCGATACGCGAGGATGGCGAGTTCGTGACCTGTGGTCCGGCGGAGTCAATCGGTAAGAGTGTCTACTCGGGGTTCGGTCGAGACAGAAGTACTAATGAGATGTACGTGCCGGTGGCGACAACCATCAACCTGGCGTTTCGACGAGAAGCGTTCGACGCCGTTGGAGGATTCGACGAGTCCTTCGGCTCGGCCGAAGACATTGATTTCACGTGGAGATTAATTGATCATGGCTTTCGCCTGCGGTGGGTGCCGGACGCAGTTGTCCGCCACGATTGGGGAAGTCCATCGCGACAACTACGCAGGGCGTTTTTTTATGGGCGAGGAGGCTGTCGAGTGCTTCGCAAACACCCCGACAGATTCTTGGAGGCCACCAGAGACAACTCGGTCATTGTCGTCTACTCCCTCTTCTTGCTCGGCCTACCTCTCACGATCAAGTGGCGATGGTATCCGCTACTTCTGCTCTGGCCAATCTGGCGGCAACGGCGTGAAGAACTTCGATGGTTAGTCCTTCTCGACCATCTCGTTATGGGTGCCGGTGCGCTCTATGAATTGGTGAGACCAGGTACATGAATTCAAAAAATCTGTCGGTGCTCGTCGCACCGAGGGACGGTCCCCCCTATCAAGAGCTCCTGTACCGAGGAATCGAGTTGGCCGGCGTGCAAGTTCACTACGCCGAGGGTCCCACTCCTTCTCAAACGCTGAACATTCTCTTGGCTCCCGGGATGCTTGCGTGGCATCGCGCGCGAGGTTCGCAGATTCTGCATATTC
Organism: uncultured Acidimicrobiaceae bacterium; assembly: GCA_963839255.1. Classification (GTDB taxonomy): domain Bacteria; phylum Actinomycetota; class Acidimicrobiia; order Acidimicrobiales; family RAAP-2; genus RAAP-2. The sequence continues at coordinate 646,217 of CAWIUH010000005.1, read as the reverse complement.
ACTGGACCTTTCAGTTCTCGCTTCCGTGGGCGAGGCGAAAACTTTGGGCTCGGTACGCGATGCAGTGGTGGTTCGGTGCGTACCTGCGTACCGCCCGTGCTCTGGGGTACAGCGTTGTGTGGACCGCACATGATCTGGTACCGCACGATCAGATATTCGCGAACGACTCTCGGGCGCAGGACCTGCTCATATCGAGAGCAAAGGCGGTAATAGCGCTCTCTGAGACAACGGCGATCAAGTTACATGAGTTGGGAGCTAGCCGCGTCAGCGTGATCCCCTTCGGTTCCTACGCCGAACCGTATCCCGTGACGCTGACCAGAGAGGAGGCGAGAGCGAGCTTCGGATTCAGCGAAGACGATTTTGTGCTGGCTCTCATCGGTCGCATGGAGAAGTACAAGGGGGCCGACCTCCTCTTGCGATCCGCCGCGCAACTCCCAGTTTCCTCACGAGTCAAGCTGCTCCTCGCGGGTTCGTGCTCCGACAAGAGTTATCGGGCGGAGCTGGATCGTCTCGTCGACGAGGTCAACACGAGAGTTGACGCTCACTTTCTGTGGGTACCTGACGATGATCTCGCCCGCTACCTCCAGGCTGCTGACGCCGCCGTGTTTCCGTTCCGGGAAATTACCAATAGCGGTTCGATTCGTCTCGCGCAGTCCTTTGGTCTCCCCGTCATAATTCCGAACCTGCCGTTTCTAGACGACATTCCCACCGACACCGCAATTCGATTTGATGACGACAGCGACGCACTCCTTGTCGCGATTCTCCGAGCCGAGCAACTCCCGGAGGTCGAGTATTCCAAGATGCGCCAGGCCGCACTTGAGTGGGCGACGGGAGTCAGTTGGGCCGACATATCGCGAAGGACGATCGAAGTGTACGAGAGCGCCCGTCTTCGATGACGCGAGTCTCTAGGTGAGATTCGTTGAGCGGGCTGCGCGAAAAGCGTTTCGTATGGTTCGTTCATCCATCGCCCCGAAGCTCTTGGTCGAGTGAATGATCGACTTGCCGCGTTCCATCAGCTCTTCGGGGGAGGCCGGCAGACCCTTCCAGTCGACTCCCATAGGCAAGTCGTCGAACTTATTGCCAAACTCACCAAGTCGATATCCGATCGAATAAAGACAGAGACCGAAAATGTGATCTTCCTGAAGATCCGTTTCGGCTAGTTCGATTCGCCCAAGGAGACCCGCCTTCTCGAGCGCGGCGACAGCTTCGTATCGGTATACGGCTGCACCACCCATAATTGACTCGCCAAATTTGTAGCCATTCTTCCGCGCACGAAGCAGGGCCCGAACTACCGTCATGGCCCGATGCGGTCTGGCCGGTGCGCGAAAGACAAGATATATGAGGATCGCTCGTTTCGCCCAACTTCTGTCTCGAATACCTATGCAGTTGTAACCAATCCGAAAGGAGCCGAGTGAACCGAGACGTTGGTCAGAGCGAAAGCACTCTTTGGCCTTTTGTTCGAAATCCGAGCCCGAAATGACGGCGTCGGTGTCAAGTCGGACAAGAATCTCAAAGGGCCGCGATAGGGCCTCTCGGAACCCGTCCGAGAGATTGAGGTAGAGGTTACCGTGCAGCCCGTGCGCACGGGCCTTTAGCGTCGTGAGTTCATATCGTTGTTCGAGCGTGGCGCCAAGTTCCCGTTGAGAGTCATCAACGAGAATGACTCGAGACCTCGGCGCAAAGTACAGGATGCTGTCGACCGTGTCCGCCACAAAATCTTCCTGACAGTTCGGGCCGACGGGAATCACAAATACCGTGTCACTTCCCGTATCTGCCAACCGATTCGCGCCGTCGGTCATGACTGATCAACCGATCTATCGGGCCCCGCCCCGTTCATTACGCAACCTTAGACGTCTCGGATTCCCGACATCGCCGCATCCCGCATGTCAACATCCATCACACTTGGTCTCGTCGTTCGACTGAGTCGTCGTCGGGGCACGATTGGAGTTCGACGCATCAGATGTCCACCCCACGCGCCTAGCCTCATTTTTCTCTCGATTTCCTGCCCTAGTAGCGTCTGCGGTGAAATCACGCTCGCCGTGGCACGTCACTGACAGGGCACGGATGAACATCGAACGCCGACGAGCTCAGCACCAGCGAATTCAATTGAAAGACGAGGAGGAACTGCGATGACCGTCCAAGCGACAATCATCGTGATTGCCTTCAACGAAGAGTCACGCATATCGGATTGTCTGATTGCGTTGCTCGCTCAGGACACCGATATGCCCTACGAGATCATCGTGGTCGATGATGGATCGGACGATTCGACGTCCTCACTGGTCAAGGGCCTTCAACTTCAGTTTGACAATCTTCGACTCATACAGCACACGACGAACCTGGGGCGCGGCGCGGCGCGGCGAACGGGCCAAGACGCCACGGAGTCGCCGTGGATCGGCTTTGTGGACGCAGACATTCTGGTACCCCCGACGTGGCTCGCACGGTGCGTAGAGGCGCTCACCGACGCGGATGCGGTATCAGGGATTGCTCAGCCCGACGGTGACTGCGCAGTGCTCTGGCGGATCTGCCGCGCAACATTGCGAGACCGTGCAGGGTCCGCCGAGATAACTGGCAATAACGTCGTGTTCTCACGCACAACCTTGGCCCACGTTCCGTTCTCACCCGGCGCACGACTTGGCGAGGACTTTCGACTGGCCAAGTTGATGACGCAAGCCGGATTTACTCTTCGCACGCTTACGAGTCTGAAGGTGAAACATCGCGAGTCAAAGACCTACGCGAAGGCCATTTCGTGGATGTTTGAAACGGGCGAGGACGCAGCTCTGCTTCCATTCGAGTTTCGCATCCTTCGATTGGCGGACATTGCTTGGCTGGCTTGGTTCTTCGGCTTGATATTCCTCGCCGTTTTGGCCGGTGTCGGTGTGCTCGACGTCTGGATCTCGCTGGCGCTCGTGGTGGCTTTGACCTTCGTCGTAAACGCACTGTTCATTTTTTCGCGATTCAAGATACAACCCTACCCATCGCGTTTCGTGGCTTCACTCGTAGTCAATGCGCCGCTGATGTTGGCATACCTAGCGGGACGAAGCCTCGGCTTGTTTCGCGTGCCGTTCGTCTTGCGCCGCTCAAACCGCTGACTGTGCGGTGCTGTTGCCCTTATCCATTACCGTGTTGAATAGTATGAATCCCCCCCCCGCCGGTAGTTGGCTCCGGCAAAAGTCTCGCCTTCTTAGTTCCGTAATGTTTACGCTGAGAATCAGGTCCGTCACCGGCCTGCAAGGCGTGGCGTGCGTAGAAGGAAAGTGGCCCATCTTTAGCCACAGGGGAACTGTGAAACTCGGCAAGCAATTTGTGATTTCGGGCCGGATCTTCCGGTCTGAGTTCGGCGCTCAGGAGAACGGGTTTCTTTCCATCGGCGACCGGGTCTATATCAATCAAGGGTGCTCAATCGTCGCGACCTCGAGCATCACAATTGGCAACGACTGCTTGATTGGGGATTGCACGGCGATCATGGATAGCACCTTTCACGCGCTTCCCGGGGACGAGTTGCCAAAGGTCGAGCCGGTGACGATTGGAAACAACGTGTGGATTGGGCGAAATTGCCTAATTTTTCCCGGCGTGTCCGTCGGTGACTACGCCGTGATTGGATCGGGATCCGTGGTTACCAAGAGCGTACCCGCGCGCACGCTCGTGGCCGGAGTCCCGGCAGAAGCGATAAGGCAACTAGTCGTCAAGGAGGGATGGCACCATCCCTAGCTGGTCCGCCCACGACCTCGCCAAATCAGAGTCGGGGTCCTGAAAGCCCCACGTACCATCGAACGGCAAGTCCATCCCTACGGCGAGAAGCGTCTACGCGTTCCCAAAGTCCTGCGCGTACGCAGCTACCGACAGCGGAGTGTTGGATCCGAGAGGTAATGCTCCTCCATTGACCACTTCAAAGTACGCTTGGAATGCGACATCCCCACTGGCAACGTCTGACGCGATGCCATTTATATAGGCCGGGTCGTCGCCAAAGGTTGTCGCTAGGCCCCACTCCGGAAAACTCATCGGCTTTCCCTGGGCGGCAGCGAACGCCTCCATGTTCGTGATTCCTTGTGTTTCATTCGAGAGCTGCGCAAACGTGACCTGAGTGTTGGGACTGTCACAATCCTGGTCGTAGATGTCGAGCCCCACCATGTCGACGTACGCATTACCCGGGTAGTAATTCGCGTAGGGGATGCTCTCGGTGCAGGCGTTCGGATTCCAGTCGAACAAGAAGTGCCCTCCACTCGCCTGACGGAGACCCGTCACCTCGTTGTCAAAGCACGAAGCCCACAGATTCTGTTCCTGGGTCGTAGTACCGACAAAGTCGTTCTCCCACGTGCCATTCATTTCTGCTCCCAGGCGGATCACCGTGTTCTGGAGACCTGCCGCCACGAGATTTACCCCCAGCTGGGTTGCGTAGGAGTTAAAGTCTCCGGCCGCACACGACTGTTCCCAACCCAGCGGGTCGTTGACATCAATGAGATTGGCGGGAATCATGCTCACCGACAACACAAGTTGTCGAGTTGACGGTGACTGCGCGACCCATTGGGTGTAGCCGTACCCGGCACCCGTGATCCAGGGGGACTCCCAGTCGCTCCACTGTTGCGCACTGTTGAGATATCCGAGCAGGCAAGTAACAGTGCTACTCGTTTCGCTTTCGAAACTCGACACGGCCGACTGAATCTCCGCAAGGGAACTGCCATTATCCGGGTCGATGCATTCACTTCGCGACGGACCGGCCGTGATGAGCCCAGTCGACGAGGTCACGTTAGATCCCGGCGACGCGGAAGGAGAAGTGGTCGTCGTGGTTGGGGAGAAGGTCGTCGTGGTTGTGGCTGGCGCGGTCGTCGCGGTAGCTCCACCTCCGCCACCGCCTCCGCCTCCGCCGCCACCGCCACCGCCGCCCGTAGACGCTGCGGTCGTCGTCGTTGCGGTTGATGCGGTCAAGGCAGGCGAGACGGGAACGCGGTGGTGACGGTCCAACCCGAAGACCTGAGTCAGGCTCGAGAGCGCGATCGCGCTCGAATGCACTGGGGGAGCAGCGATAGCACTGGTCGCATTTGGCGAGGCCGAGGCATCGACGGCGATCATTGCCACCAGTGCGCAAGAAGAAACAGCCAGCGCAACGACCTTGGGAAAACGGTGCGCCGTATTGCCCGTGACAAATCGAGTGATTGAGCCCTTGTCCATGTCGAACAAATTCACAGACTCAGGTCACGGCACCGCCTACGCTGCCTCAACATTCACTCAACTCTGCCAATTAGGCTGCTAGTCAGGACTTATAACCTGACAATTGTTTCGTGACGCTGAACTTTTCTTCGGGAATGTGCGTGAAAAAGATCACGGCTTTGCATCGCTGGGTTCACTGAAAAACACCTTCGATGTGATGATGCCGGCCGCGCTCAACGACGGCCGTACCGGAGCGAGTTGACCTCTATTACGAGTCCGCGCCGAACCATTCTTTGAAGGCCGTGACAGACAAGGGCGTTCGAGGACCAAGCGGCAAAGCTTTTGACTTGGGCGCGGTGACGTCGAAATACGACTCGAAAGCGAAGTTTCCTCGAGCCACGGTTGCACCGATGCCATCGATGTAGCCCGGATCGTCGCCAGCCGGAATCGTCGACAAGCCCCATTCCGGGAGGCTCATCGGCTTACCCTGTGCGGCAGCGAAATCTTCGAAATGGTCCAGCCCCTCCCGTTCGGCTGCCAGCTGCGTGAAGTTGAGGCGACGGGTGGGAGCCAAGCAACCAACGTCATACAGATCGAGCCCAACGATGTCAACGTACGCGTTGCCGGGATAGAAGTTCGAGTACGGAAAGTACCCTTTGCAGGCGTTGGGATTCCAGTCAATGAGGAAATGTTCCCCCGGCGCTTGTCGAAGCGCGGTCACCTCGTTGTCGAAGCACGAAACCCAGAGATGCTGTTCCTCCGTCGTCTTGCCCATGAAGTAGGGCTCCCACTTCCCATTCATTTCTGGTCCAATGCGAAGAACCGAATTCTGCAGACCGGCGCCAACCAGGTTCTCGCCCATCTCCCTCGCGTAGCCGTCGAATTTTCCCGTCGCGCACATCGTCTCCCACCCCAGCGGGTTGGTTGGATCCGCGACGCTCGTGGGAATCGGACTCACGGCCAGTATGAGTTCGCGGTTCTCGGGCTCTTGCGAAACCCAGGTCGAATAGCCATATATGGGATTGGTAATCCACGGATTCACCCATTGAGCCCATGACTGGGCACTGTTCAAGTACGCCGAGATGCAGGTGACGTTGGTGCCCGTCACTGCGTCGAAACTCGCGACGGCAGACAGAACGTGTGCGAGCCCGTACACACCTTGGGCAATGTTCGGAGTGAGACACTCACTTCGGGAAGGTCCAGCAATGATCAGTCCACCAGCTGGTGGTGCCGTCGTCGAAGTTGTAGACGTTGAGGTCGATGTTGTGCCCGTGTCGGCCGTTGTGGTCGTGGTTGAAGAGACCGCGCTGGAATTGATGTTGTGCACGGGGTCGACGACGACTACGAGGGCTGCGACCGCTGCGGCCACCACGGCCACCAGGGCTACGCGCCCCACAATTTTGGCGATTTTCCTCATTGACCGTGGCCGCTCTCAAACATAATTCCTATATCCGAATCGTGTAAGTCGACGAATTACGGATCCGCAGGCCCTTCTTGTTAGGCCATTCCCCAATAACGCCACGAAAGGGAAAGTTTACAGCCCGGGGAAGTCGGTCGATTGGTCAGCGCGGGACACTTGATGGATTATTCACGCTTGCGAACATTTTTCCCCAAATTTGCCACACGAAATACTGTGTTAATTCTTGAATAATTCACAGTTGGTGAGCGCAAATCCGAAGCCCGGTGGTGAATGATTATCTGCGTACATCCGATTTCTCGGAGTCGCCTCTCAGGACACGACTGAGGTGGTTCGCCCAGCATGCCCTTGCGGGGCTGGGCCACGCCCCGCCGCGCTAGTGCTAGTCACGGCAACGCCACAACTCGGACGCCAGCTGGATGGGTTGTCCCCACGGCAAGTAGCAGATCGTCACCATGTGGCGATCGATCTCGGTGGGGACGTCCAACTTGTTCGCCCCACTGTCAGTCCTTCTTGCCCTTCTTCTTCTTCTTGTTCTTGTGACCAGAGCCCTTGCGGGCGCCTTTGGAGCTCGGCAGTTTGGCAGTGAGTGGCGACAACCCTGGGTCAAATGGATGGTCATTGGTCCGCATCTGGTCGGCCTTCTCTGCCGGCAACTCCGGAGACTCCGGAGATTCCGGCGACCCTTGCCTAACTTCATCCAACTCCAGTGAGATCTCGGGGGCGATCAGACTTTGTGAACGTTCAGGAGGCGACGTCGCTTCTGTGGCGCTCTTCGCGCTTGAGGACTCTGGCGACGACGCTTGCGAGACAACCGGGTCATCGACCGACACAAGTGGGGACGTCTCCGGCGCCTCATCGCCCCCCTGGCCGCGAGACCCCGAGCCTGCACGGGCGAGCGAGGTACGCGCCGCGGCGATGCACGTAGCTCCGTACAGTGACAGAAACTCTTCTATAGAAACCTGCAAAAAATGGGCTAGAGCGGGGAACACGTCAACCGACGGACGTTGAGCATCCTGTTCGTAGGAGCTGTACGTCGTGCGGCTCATGCCGATCATTTCGGCCGCTCGACCTTTTTCGAGATTGAGTTCGCCCCGCCTATTCGCCAGGGCGCTTCCGATTGTTGCCACGCCCATAGCGCCGCTTCCCCCTCGAATCATCGTCAAGTCCACATCCAATATCTCAGAGATACTAGAACCACGACCCACTTGGTGCCCGATCGTTGCGAGTGGTCACGCTCGTTGTCGAGCTCTCCACGCGTCGCCCACGATCTCTTCCAGCGCTGAGTGCTCGGGGTTCCAATCGAGCAGCGCTCGAGCGCGCGAGATGTCTGCGACCGCCATAGCTGGGTCGCCGGAACGGCGCGGAGCCACCCGAATGTCGAAGTCGACTTGCGTCACGGTGCGCACGGCGTCGAGGACCTGCCGATTGGAGTAGCCCACGCCCGAACCCAGGTTGAGCACCAACTCGCGATGATCTTCGAGCGCCTCAATGGCCAAAACGTGCGCCTCAGCCAAATCCAGGACGTGAACGTAGTCACGAATGCACGTTCCGTCTGGCGTCGGATAGTCATCGCCATACAGATCGAGATGATCACTCACCCCTAGGACGACGTCAAGGGCCAATGGAATGAGATGGATCTCGGGAACGTGTCGCTCGGGATGCTCCACCGTGCCGCCCGCCGCGTTGAAGTAGCGCAGCGAAGCGACACGTATTCTCCCCGCGGACGCCAGCCAGTGAAGTCCCTCTTCCACCATTCGCTTCGACTCGCCATAGGGGCTCTCAGGGGCTGCTGGGCGATCTTCTTCAATGGGCATCTCAATTTGGTTACCGTAGATCGCGGCTGAAGACGAGAACACGAAGCGTTCGACTCCTAGGCGCACGAGAGTTTGCGTCAAAGCAAAGGAGGCGCCGACGTTACTCGCGAAGAACTCTTCGGGATGAGTGGTCGACATCGCTGGTTCAATGCGACCCGCAAAGTGAACGCAGGCGTCGAAAGTACCAAGCCCTCGTATCAGGTCTTCGTTGGCGCAGTTCCCTTCCACGAATGAAGCGCCGCTCGGGACATTCTCGATGCGCCCCTTGGAGAGGTTGTCCAGGGCGACGACGTCGTGTCCGCGACGGAGCAAGAGTTCGGCCGTTGTCGATCCGATGAATCCGGCCGCCCCGGTCACGAGAACTCTCACTCCAACTCCTTCGCGATTACAGCCCGATCACCGAATTGGCCCACGCACTCCCATTTTCCCTGAAAATACTGGCTGCGCATCAGCTCCACGTCGCGCGCGCCCCACCATACTTGCCACCTCGCGGCGGACTACGCCGAAGGCCGTATGCCCAGGCGCCCGCGCGTGGTGGGCAATAATCATCGCAGGTCAATTATCTAGAATTGGCTTAGGAGCGATATCTGTCGCCACAGATCGACACGAAGGTGAGCGTCGGGATGCGAGCCACCAAGGAAGCGATACGACATGGGAAGTGAATCGACGGATCCGACCTCAGTTCAGAGCGATCTTGAGGCGGCCCTCAAATCCAACCAGTTCTTCCTCGTGTACCAGCCGACGATCGACCTCGAGACGAACGCTTTTGCCGGGGTGGAGGCCCTGATTCGGTGGCGCCATCCGAGCCGCGGCGTGTTGAGTCCCGACGTGTTCATCGAGGACCTCGAATCGACCGGAGAAATCGTACCCGTGGGTCGATGGGCCCTCAGTACCGCGTGCGCCCAGGGAGCGGCGTGGCACGACAAGGGCTACCGTTTCAACGTCTCGGTAAATGTCTCGCCGCGACAGTTCGTCGACACGAGTTTTCGCGACGACGTTGCGCACGCCGTCACCGCGACCCGGTTCGATCCCTCGTTACTAGTTTTGGAGTTCGCGCAGGAATCGCTCACCGAGAATCGTGACGACACCAGCTCTCGTCTGGCGAACCTTCGCGAGCTCGGCGTCAAATTCGCCATCGACGACTTCGAACCCGGCGAGTCTGCGCTGGATGACCTTCAAGAGTTCGCCATTGACATCGTCAAGCTTGATCGCGAGTTTGTCGGGACGCTGGCGACGTCACAGGACGCGAGTTCACTCGTCCACACGTTGGTTCAATTGAGTGAGACTCGACACATTCAAGTCATCGCAGCCGGCATCGAGGACTCCGAACAGAGGGCCGCTCTCCAGAGTGAAAAGGTTCACGTGGGTCAGGGGTTTCTCTTTTCAGAACCGCACGAGGCAGAAGAGATCGATCGGTACTTAGAGGACTTCTCCATCTTTTCCGGGAAGCCGCTGTAAGCATCCCCATGAGCGCTCAAACGTAAGTCGATGGCGCAGCCCCCGGACGACGTCGAACACTTCGACCTCCCTCGTCCGACGATCGCGGAGGCGGACGCTCGAGCCGCGACGCGCGCCGCGCAGCGAATCGCTAGCCAACTTCACCAACTCATCGCTGCGTCGCTGACCGTGACCAGTTTGCGGAGCGAGCAGGAGATTGTGGAGAATCTCGCGGGGAGCGCACGACGCGTTTTTGACGCCGATGACGCTGTTCTCTTTCTTGAGGGCGCTCACGCGCCGTTGATTGGTGTGTCGCGGCGCTCGCGGCTCACCGCAACGTACGAGGCGGGAGAACAGGTCGACGTAAAGTTCCCTGCCCTGCGTCAGGGGACGAGTGCCGCGTGGGCGGAAGACGACTGGATTGCTGCGCCGATCATCGCAGGACGAGGAACGCCGCGCGGCGTTCTCGCTGTTCGCCGCGACGAGGCCGACTTTCAGAGCGAGGACAGAGAAGTGCTGACCTTGCTCGCCCAAATGGCGGCTACCTCGCTCAGCGCCACGGAACTGAGCCGAGCGATCGAGAGCAGCGAGAATCGTCTGCGCACCTTGGTTGATACCGCGCCCGCGGGCATCGTCGAGGTCGACTTAGCTGGAGACGTTCTTTGGTGGAATCGCGCCGCGAGCCAGATCTTCGAATGGCCCCGCTACGACGACGCGATACCAGCCCGAGCGGAGTTTCCGGCTTCGGCTTTGGACGGACTCGTGGTCCTGTGGAGCCAGGTTCGAAATCAGACGAGTCCGGCCAATCGCGACCTGGTGGAGGTGGACATCCGTGGCCGTCGCCGTACCCTCACCGCCTCGGCGGTCCTCCTGGAGGGCCCAGGCGGAGCACCCAGCATCTTGATGCTGGTCGACGACGTCACCGACCATCGACAACTCAAGGCCGAAGTAAGCCACGCCCAGCAGATGGAGATTCGCGGACGAGTCGCTTCCAGCGTGGCCCACGACTTCAACAATCTTCTAACCTTGATTTCGGGCTACGCAGAAATCCTCTCCGCCGAGCTCGGCGATGACATCGACTCGTTGGCGATGGTCAAAGACATCCAGCTGACCACGTCTCGAGCGTCAATCTTGACCGCGCAACTTCAAACGATCGGCCGATCAGCATCGCTCGAACCGACTGTCTTTAGTCCGGTCGAGATGCTGCACAACAACGCGAACGTGATTGAACGAATTGTGGGCGAGTCCATCGCCGTTGTGTGGTCGCTGGATCTCGAAACGGGTTCTGTCCTCGTGGACGCCGGACAGTTCGAACAGATGGTGCTGAATCTCGCCATCAACGCACGCGATGCGATGCCCGACGGCGGCGAACTGAAGATCAGCGCGAGGGCCATCGACATCGGCGCCGAGCGCGCATCCACCCTCCACCTAGAGGAAGGCCCGTACGTTGAGATCCACGTGGCCGACTCGGGCGTTGGAATGGACGCCGAGACCGTTGCGCGGTGTTTTGACACCTTCTTTACAACGAAGGGTCCCTTCAAGGGGACAGGAATGGGTCTCGCCGCCGCACGCCGACTCGTCGAAGAGAGTCGTGGCGCGATCACTGTTCGCTCTGAGTATGGCGCCGGCACTGATTTTGAGATCCTCCTACCGCTGGCCGATACCGCGGTCCGTCGGTCAGAGGAGCCCAGACCGGTTCCTATCGAAAGAGGTAGTGCAACGGTCTTGGTGGCCGAGGACGACGATGCGCTGCGACGAATGATGGCTCAAATCCTGCGACGACACGGGTACGAGGTCGAAACCGCGGTCTCCGGAGAAGCCGCACTGGATAAGGTCCGAAGCCTCGATGAACATCTCGACCTGCTGGTGAGCGACGTTGTCATGGGTGCACTCTCCGGTCCCGAACTGGCGAGCGAGTTGCAACTCGAGCGTCCCGCGTTGAGGGTCCTCCTGATCTCGGGCACCGCGGACGAGTCTGTTACCACCCATCTCGCCCAAGGGTCGGCCCAGTTTCTCGCCAAACCATTTCGCCCGACCCAGTTCATCGACGCCGTGCGAGCGCTCCTGAGCCGCTGACTCGGGCCCGACGCGCTGGGTCAGGAGCGCCCTTTGGGTACCAGTTGGGCAACTGTTGGGGCGATACCGTTTTATGGATGTCGACCCTAGAAACCGCCTTCAATCCTTTCGACACGACCTTTATGACGGTCCCGGGATCGGTGCTGGCGGAGGCTCGGGTGGAGTCGCCCGTCTTCTTCAGTCCGTTCCTCAACGCGTGGGTCGTGACGCGCTACGACGACGTAACTGCGGTACTGCGCGAACCCGGCCGCTTCCTCTCTAAGGACGTCCTGTCTATCGTGGAACTCCTTAGCCCTGAGATCCTCGAGCTATTCGGTGACGAGATTCCCATGGAGGGCACGCTGATCGGCGTCGATGATCCCGATCACGGCCGCCTGCGACGAGTGCTTCAGCCCGGCCTCAACCCCGACGCCGTGGCGACCCACGAGCCGATGATCCGCGCGCGCTGCCATATCCTCATCGACGCCATGATGCGCGGGGACCACAGTGACCTCGTGGCTCAGTTCGCGTACTCCCTACCGCTGCACGTGACGTCCGAAGTGATCGGCATGCCTCGGGACCTCGCGATGTATCTGGGTCACGTCGTCGAAGATTGGACGGCTCTTTCGACCGCTCAGCTCTTTGGCCTGCCCCTGGAGGAGCAGTTCGTTCTCGCCAACCGAATTCTCGACGCCCACCGACTCTGCGCGCGACTCATCGAACAGCGTTACAAGAACCCGCGGGGAGATCTCATCTCGCTCGTCGCGAAGGGCCGGGACACCGAAGATCTGACGCCCCGCGAAATGCTCTCGCTCGTCCCCGGGCTCTTTCTTGCAGGTTTCGAACCCTCGGCGTATTTGATCGCGTCACTGCTCTGGCGCCTGCTCTCGGTTCCCGAGCGCTACGAGGCGCTACGCGATGACCCCACGCTCGCGGCGAAGTTCCTCGAAGAAACGCTTCGTCTCGACGCCCCGGTGTTCGGAATGTGGCGCATCGCTTCCAAGGGTACGATGATCGATGGTCAGGCCATCGGCGCAGGTGAGAGGCTCTTTCTGACGTACCTGTCGGCGAACCGTGACGCCTCGCGCTACTCCGAGGCCGACGAGTTCACCCTCGCGCACGAGCGATCGGCACCTCACTTCGCCTTTGGGCGTGGCATCCACAGTTGCATCGGCGCGCCACTCGCGCGACTCGAGGGCAAGGTCGTACTGGACGTCATCACCGAACGCCTGCCGAACTTGAAGTCGGTCGACGGATTCTCGCCGACCTACCAGCCTCACCCCTTCCTGCGCGGTATGGCGTCGCTCCCCGTCACCTGGTAGCGCTCGATCAATCGGGCGACTTAGTTGAGTTGGGGCTCGAAGCGATAACCCACGCCGCGGACCGTCTTGATCCACTTGGGGTGATCGGGATCGGTCTCGATCTTGGCCCGAAGGCGTCGGATGTGTTCGGTCACCGTCGCCTCGTTCTGCCACTCACTCGAGGAGGCCCAGACGTGTTCGAGGAGTTGCGAGCGGGTGTAGACCTGACGGGGCGTCGTCGCAATGAAGTTCAACAGCGAGAACTCCTTCGAGGTGAGATCAAGTAGCTGTCCGGCCAGGCGAACCTCATGAGTGTTCTCGTTGATCTGCAGGTCACCGAAACTGATGTCCGGGCGCTCAATAGCGTGCTGGGCGGTGTTCACCCCCGCGCGCCGCAAGATCGTCTCAATACGCGCCGACACTTCGCCGAGTGAGAAAGGCTTGACGATGTAGTCGTCCGCACCCAGCTTGAGACCGGCGATGCGCTCCGTCTCCAGTCCACGACCGGTCAAAAAAATCACCGGAACGTCACTGATCGAGCGCAGATCGCGCAGAATCTCGCGCCCGTCTTCGGCGCCGAGGACGATGTCCAGGAGCACCAGCTCCGGCTCCGTTGCGGACGCCGCCGACAAGGCCGCCACGCCGGTCGTGGCTACCGTGACCTGATATCCCTCGTTGGACAGGTATTTCTCCAACATCTTGGTCATTTCCTGGTCGTCGTCGACTACAAGGATCTTGGTCATCGATCGTCCTTCGCGGCACGCCCGGCCCGGCCAGTCATGCGAAAACTGCGGGCTCCCATGAGGGCCATTCTAGGAAGTTCACCCACCTCAATTGCTCTTCCAGGTGAGTTTTCTTGCGGGCACGAGAGCCTATTCGCCGGATTCCTTCGAGAGAAAACGGTTGAGGGAGTCGAGTGTGGCCATGGCCGACGAAGTCACGTCACTTTCGGCCTGAGCGATACCGAACATGTCCGGACCCTCGGCGAAGGGTCGCATGGTGACAATGACGGGCCAGCCTCGCACCGTGGCCACGCTCACGACCGTGAGCAGGTAAAAGGGCAGGTTAAACCCGATGTCGCGCAGCGCGGCCAGGGTGGCCTCGGCACCACCAAAGAGCTGCCCACTGCCCGCCCGCCCGGCGCCGGTCTTGCCCTGGAATGAGAGCTCCACCTCGCACTGACCATTCTCGGCGTGGAACTCGGCACGCACCAGAACCACTCGGGACGCCTCCGCCGCCCGGGGCACCATCGCGCGGCTCGCATCTTCGACGATGACCGAGGCGTCGGTGTAGTACAGGTTGACGATCTGGGTGGCCATCACGCGCAGGGCGCTGGGGTCCTGGCCGTGGGTGATGAGCGTCACGGCGTCCACGTCACCATTCTCGCGGTGACGAATCTCGACGTTCATGACCCCGGAGAGGCTACGCAGTTCCAGTTCGAAATCTTCTTCGGTGGGCGACATCATCGGCGGTTCGTACCCTTCTTCTCGTACAGTCGAGCATCCGCGATACGGAACAACTCCGCGGGATCGGTGGAGTCACGCGGCGACGCCGCGACGCCGATCGTGAATCCCACCAGTTCGCGCGCCGAGCCCAAGTGGCTGCGCAGTCGATCGGTAAAGCCCGAGGACTCGTGGCTCTCGGCGTTGGCCAGGATCACCGCGAACTCATCGCCTCCGATTCGCGCGGCGACGTCACCACTACGGATGGATCGGCGCAGCGCCAGCCCGAACTGACGCAGCAGGTCGTCGCCGATCGCATGGCCGAGCGAGTCATTGACCTGCTTGAAACCGTTGAGGTCGGCCAGGACCAGGGTGAAGGCCCAGCCATATCGTGACGACCGCACGCAGGACTGAGCGAGGGCGCTGTCGAAGGTGCGCCGATTGGCGATGTTGGTGAGCGCGTCGTGGGCGGCACTGAAGCGCGCCAGGTGTAACGAGAGAGACAGTTGACAGGCGGTGCGCACGGCGTCCTTTTCGGCCGTGGGCACCACGTCGGGGTCGCAGTACACGCCGGGCGTCGAGCCAAGACGCGAGGCGAGGTCCACACTGATGGCCTGGCCTCCGGCGCGGAACATCTGAGATCCGAAAGATTCGTGGTTCAAGATGACCACGGCGTCGTTGAGCGCGTAGCGCTTCACGAGGACATCGAGCACCGAATAGATGAAACCGATGCCGAGTTCTGAGACCGACAGCTCGTCCAGCATGGTCTGAAACAACCATGGCTCGTATTGGAGCTGTTCAGCTCCGCTCGCGTCGTCAGACGCTCCGTCAACAAGAGGGGTCAAAATGTTGTTCTCGCTAGTCCTAGGGTGAGTTCTTCAGGGCGCAACAGTGATTCGGGGACCCTACCGGCCGATAGTAAGTCGTGGAGGTTCTCGGGCGCCACTGGACGAGAGATCAGATAACCCTGACCCTGGTGACAGCCCAGTCGCAAGAGTTCCTCGATGATCTCGGGCGCTTCGATGCCCTCGGCCGTCACACCGAGATGCAGGACCTCGCTCAGGCGGATGATCGACTCGACGATGGCCCGGTCGTACGCGTCGGTGGTGATGCCCATGACGAAACTCATGTCCAGTTTCAGCAGATCGACGGGCAGATTCTTCAACTCCGTCATCGAGGAGAACCCCGTACCGAAGTCGTCGATGGCGACCTCGACCCCGATCTCTTGGAAGCCGCGCAAGATTGCTGCGGTCTTTTCCGGCTCATCGACCACCGCGTATTCGGTGATTTCGATGCAGAGCCGCTCACCGGGTATGCCGTTGGCCGAGAGGCAACCCTCCACAAAGTCCACGAGGTCCGTCGCGGCAAACTCCGCCGGCGACATATTGACGCGCACCACCAAGGGAAGTTCGGGGTACGTGATTCGCCATTCGGCCAACTGTCGACACGCCTCGGCAAAGACCCAGCGTCCGATCGTGAGTACCAGACCGGTCTCTTCGGCCACCGTGATGAACTCCGCGGCGTTCAACATCCCCTTGGTCGGGTGGTTCCAGCGCAACAGCGCCTCGACCGACAGCAACTGCCCACTGCGCAAGTCGACTTCGGGCTGATAGTGCAGTCGCAACTCGCCCTTTTCCAGAGCATCACGCAGAGCGAGCTCCATGGCGGATCGATCCGCGAGGTCAGCGCGCATCTTCTCGTCGAGCAGCATCGCCTTGTTGCGCCCACTGGCCTTGGCCACGTACATGGCCCCGTCGGCTTGGGCGAGTAAGTCAGAATCACTCTCGACTGCGTGTGACGCGGCGATCGCGATTCCGATACTTGCGGTGTGCGAGACCAACTGACCGCCCAGATCGACCGGGGCGGCCACGATTTCGAGAATTCGATAGGCGCTGGCGAGCACTTCCATCTCACTATTCGCCTCATCGAGGAGCACGACGAACTCGTCGCCGCCGAGTCGCGCGCAGTAGTCGTTCACCCGAATGCTGGTTCGAATACGGTCGGCGATTGTGACGAGTAGTCGGTCGCCGTTGGCGTGCCCGAGGAAGTCATTCATGACCTTAAATCGGTCAAGGTCGACAATGAGAACTGCGGTGTCGCGATGAGAGTTGCGACGCAGCTTCAACTCGCGCAAGAGTGCGCGGCGATTGGGCAGATCGGTGAGGTCGTCGTGCAGGGCGATGTACGCGGTGCGCTCTTCGGCGTCGATCCGCGCCTGTAGCTGGACCAACATCGAGGCCACCGCCTGCAGGGCGTTGATCTCTGACGCCTTCCAGGCGCGCAGCTCAAAGTGAATGAACCCGAGCACTCCCCAGGTCGAATCTCCCAGAAGCAGGGGTACAGCGGCCCCCATCACGATGGTGTCGCCGGTGCCGCCCTCTTCGATGCGCTCCATGTACTCGTCGGTGGTGTCGTCGAGCCCGGCTAGGTACGGCTCGCGAAGGTCCTTAGTCGCCATGAACAGCGGGTCGGAGTCAAACCGAACCTCGGCCAGGGGATCCACGCCGACAAAGTCCTCGCGTGGCGGCCACTGGGCTTCCAGAATGCTCAGCCCCCGCACGTGGTCGTTGCGTCGCAGGAAGGCAACGTCAGAGTCCAGAAACTCGGCCAGCACCCGCGTCGTCCAGGTCAGGGCCTCGACCCTGGTTGAGGCGGTCGCGGACATCAGACGCTCGGCCACCTGGCTCACTAACTCGTCCAGGCTGCGCTGGTGCAGGAGGGTCTCTTCGCGCGAGGACTGCGAGGCGACCTTGGAGAACAGACTACCGAAGGCCTTGATGATGGAGCACTCTCGTTGGCTCCAGACTCGTCCGTGACGGGCCACCAGTAGCGCGCCCACGATCTGACCACTCACCAGTTCGATGGGCTCGACCAGAATGCCCCACTCGATGTCCTCGATGGTCCAGGTGAATGATCCGAACTGCTCCTTGCCGGAGAGTTGAAGTTGGACGCGCTCTCGAATGAGCTCAAAGGCGTCCTTGGCTTCGATGCCCACGATGGGTTCGACGTGAAAACCCGGCACCGGTCGGTTTGAAGCGGTCAGGACAGCCACGATCTCGGCCCGGGGCGTCACGTGGTGAAGGGTCTCGACGACGAGTCTCGCCTCGTCTCCCACCTTCAATGGGTCTGAATGCGTGAGATCACTCACGTCTCAACCACATCTTTCCGCTCAGGCCCTTGGAATTCCAACGTTAGCAGGACTTGCTGATCTAGGAAAGGGGCTCTGATCAGTGAGTTTATAACTCTTTTACCCACGGTTTGCACAAAATCTCACAATTTGTATGCATTTGAGGACCCGTTGAGGACCGAGACGTTCCCGTTGGCGCCAGGGTCTGATTTCCCGTTCGCGCCAGCGTCGGCTTTCGCGCCAGCGCCGGGTTCCGTACTCGAACCCACACTGCGCGGCAGTTGCGGCGTGCGGCGAAGCACTTGGCTGAGCGACCGGCGAATGCTTCGTACACTCGGTGGCGGCGCGTGGAAGACGCGCAGCAACATGGCCGTCGTCTCTCCATCTTTCAAGTCCCAGGTCGCGCGAAAACGCTGCAGGAGGTCGTACATCTCGTCGAGGTAACGCTCACCGCCCAGACTCAGGAGATCTTCTTTTGATGTGGCGTAGAGGAACAGTGGCGAGACCGGCTGTGCGGCGAGACCCTCGGACTCGACGCTCAGCCAGAATCTCTCGATCGCCGCCCCTCCCCGCACATACCAACGCGGATCTGCTTTCGGCACGGTGATGAGGGCTAACGCTGACGACGAGCTCACCAGCATCTGGGTGCGCAGCCCAAGAGCCTGTCCCCCGCGCCAGTCGCTGAGTTCCGCCATGACGTCGGGACGAGTGAGCAGTCCCATCGCGCTCATGGTGGCCGGATCCATTTCCAGGGTGCGCACGTCCATACCGTCATCGAGTGCGTCGCGTCCGGGCCAGCGCAGTTCGGCGAGCATCTCCTCGTGAATCTCGGGAATCAGGAACCGCAGTCGATCAGACTGGGAAAGCAGCATGGCCTGCGCCTCGATCTGATCCCGGTCACTCGAAAGACGAAGCCGCGCACCCTCTCGCTCGACGCTACGCGCGAACTGGGCAATCGTCGCGTCGTCGATCGGGGCGGGACGACCGAAGCGACGATTCGCCGAACGCGTGAGCACCGCACCACGAAGCCGGGCAATCGACGCGTCGACCTGCGTACCCAATTGAAGAGTGGCCACGTGTTCGGAGTTGATGCCCTCGGGAAAGAGCTCAACGGAACCGAGCTTCTTGATCGAGGCCGCAGCGACGCGCGCGTTGAAGAGCGAGGCGCCTAGTGCCACGTAGCTGCCCCGCAAGCGGACGTCCATCGACGAGGTGCTGCGCTCGGGTTCCACATAGAAGCGAATCTGATCGTGATCAGCCTCGAAACGCCACGGTTGCGCATTGCCACCCGACGGGGCCCGCCGAGCGGCGTCGACGATGACGTCAATTGGATCGTCACTTGCTGTGGGTGGATCCTCGGGGATGGGGTGAAGAAGATGGTCGTCCGCATCGGTGTCAACGTCGACAGGCGCGAGCTCGGAGAGGATCTCTTCGACGTCAAAGCGCACACGACCCGAGTGGAGTTCCCCACCCAGTGCGAAGCGGCGCACCGCCGCGGCGACTGTTACCGCGCCGAGCGTCACTTCGCTGGCGAGTTGCGGCCAACCCGTGATGGTGGAGCCGAGCTCGAACATTGACGCAGCACCTCGAGCCGACGCGTCATCTGCGCCGAGGAGACGAACGACAAAGGGGGTCTTCTCTGCGGTCGAGAGTCCCTTCAATCGTTCGAAGTCCATGTCGCCGAGGATTCCGTGGAAGAGGGGACGCTCCGGCTCGAGGTCGAAGCGCTCAACGTCAAGCACTCCGCGGTCGCTCGTCTCCATGATGACTGGTATTCCGCGTGCTCTGGCACCCTCTCTGACGAGGAACTTTATGTCCAACGAGTCGCACTCCTCGACCACGAGGTCAAGGCCGTCCAAAAATGAACCGAGGTTCTGTTCGGTCACGCCCTCGGTGTTGACGATCACCTGCAGGTACGGATCAATCTCGGCGATGCGCCGAGCGACAACGACCGCCTTGTTCACGCCCAGGTCCATGACTCCCGCCGGTACGCGGTTGAGGTTGGTGACTTCGAGGGTATCGAAGTCGGCGACGCGTAACTCTCCGACGAGCCCTTCCATCGCCAGCACGTGAGCAATGGAGTGACCGGCGCTCGAGCCCACGACTCCGACGCTCAAGGTTCGAAGCTGCGACTGTTCGTCGCGGGTCAGCTTGTTGTGATTTCGATCGAGTCGCAGCGTGTTGAACGCGCGCGGTCCAAGGAGTCGCACGAGGGAACGACGCCAGGGGTAGTACACCCAGCGCTGGCCTTCGTCGAGTAGCGAACGAGACGGGGTGGGATGAATCTCGTTGAGTTGGGCAATCTGCTCGTCGAGGCGATCGAGTATCTGCAGCGATGAGTCTTCTCGCAAGACCCGCAGCACTTCACGCTGGCTGCGCTCGGTGACGTCGAGCACGACTGCACGGCGCGACCTCATGGCGACAGAATTGTCGGCCTCGACCCCGGCTCCGACTTTCGCCGGTCCTCGCGAGAGTTGCTCACCCTCCACCCGAAGGGCTTGCTGGTTGGACTCCGTGCTCATCTCGTAGCTCAAGGTGCGGCGGAACGCCACCGCTACGGTGCGGTACCGGTCATCGGGAAACGGCACCCACGACGTACCCACCTGTACACCACCGGTGAGCGCTCCTACCTCGAGCAAGCGATCAGATATAGCGGCGACGGCAACCTCCGCGCCGAGCCAGTTCATAGCGTGGACGAAACACCGCGCCATCGCCACAGCCAGCCGTTGGCCGACCACGGATTCGCCCTTTGACCAGGCACCCTTACTCTCAATGACACCGACCTTGACATCTCGATCGATCGTGGCCTTGATCTCGTCGATGTCGGTCGAGTCGACCATCTCTTCGACCATTTCTGCCTGATGGCTCCCCTCGAGGGGACCGTGGAATCGCACTCCCGCGACCGCCTCACCCGCGGCGTTGAAGCCCAGAAAGAAGAGCGGAACGCCGTTGCCTTCTTCGAAGTCGCGACGCCGCAGGGTCTCTTCAAAGCCGCGACTGCGATAGACGCCCTCGGCGCCATCCAGGTACATCTTCCACAGATCTGGCCGTTCGAGAGGATGGTGACCCTCAAAACGGATGCCCGACGCCTGATCGACGAAGCTCGCTCCATAGCGATAGCGCTGGCCAACTGCGTTTCCCACTGAGACACCTCTCGAGCTGATAGATGGAGAGACCCTCGAACCGAAGCTCCGCCGTCCTAAAAACTATAATTTGACAACCCTCGAACGTGAGGGAGCCTCTCCAGTCGTAGCCCCAGCGACCGCGAGCGCTCGCTCGCATTGCTATTTCGAGCGACGTACTTGTGCTACGACTGAACGGCATCAATCACAGTGGCCGTGACCTAGGGTCGTGTCGGCGCAGGGAGGAACAAGTCGTGCTGGCCATACTGATCGTAGGATGCGGACTACTGGGTCTGGCGATCGGGTCGTTCTTGAACGTCGTCATCTACCGGGTCCCTCGCGACGAATCGATCGTCACGCCGCGCTCGCGCTGCCCGACGTGTGCCGCGCCGATCAAGGAGTACGACAACATCCCGGTCCTCTCGTGGATCGTGCTGGGCGGCAAGTGCCGGCACTGCCACGCACCCATCAGTCCCCGCTACATCATCGTGGAGCTGGCTACGGGCGGTCTCTTCGCCGGTCTGGCCGCCCGGATGGGCTACGCGTGGTCTCTGCCGGCATTCCTGGTCTTCTTGGCCGCGCTCCTCGCCCTCTCCTGCATTGACCTTGAGCTGCTCGTCCTGCCCAAGAAGATCATCTATCCGTCCCTGGTCCTGGTCGCCCTGCTCTTAACTCTGGCGTCGGGTGCAACGCACGACTGGAATCGTCTGGGGGTGGGGGCAATCTGCGCGGTCGCGTGGTTCGTGTTCTTCTTTGCGATGAACTTCGCCAGTCCGCGACTCCTGGGTTTCGGCGACGTTCGCCTGGCTTTGCTGCTCGGACTCGCCCTGGGCTGGCTGGGCTGGCGCTACGTCGTCCTCGGATTTTTTGCCGCCAACGTGATCGGGCTGGTGATCGGACTCGTCCTGATCGCCACCAGACTGATGAAGCGTGATCAGCCCATCCCGTACGGAATATTCCTCGCCGCCGGCGCGGCGCTCGCCATTTACGCGGGACCCGAGATCCTCCCGCACTTTGCGAACATCCGCTAGCTAGTACACAATCTCCATTCGCAAGCCTTCGCTGTCCCAGACGGCATCAGCGGGGATGCGCTTGGCGGACTTGGTAAAGACCCGACGGGCCGTGGCGAGCATGGCTGCCACGTCCGTCAGGTTTCGATGGGCCACGCCGGGCATGTCGGCGTCCAGAACGGTGTCAATGTTGGGGATCTTCTTGCGTAGAATCTCCTCGCGCTCGACTCGACCCTCATCGCGCTTCTTTGATTCATGCAGCGGCGTCTGGTCATTCATCATGTAAAAACTGAGCTCAGGATTACCCTCGTACACGGTGCGCTGGCGGTACGGCTTCATCTCCCGATAGACATCGAGGTACTGAGGCATGCGCTGAATCGTGATGGCGTCCACCTCGTCCTCTGGAAGTGCGTACCCGCGCTGGAGAATCTCGTGGGTGGGCGCGTTGTGAACCAGGGTGCGCCGGTGCTGGAGCAGTTCGCGAGCTACCACGTCGCACGTCCGAGGGCCCTGTGCTTTGGTGTCGCGATAGCCGATCGGGGCGTACACGACCACGCAGGCCGGCAACGGACGTTCACTGATCACCTCGAGGAACGTATCGTAGAGTTTGGGCGCCTCGGGGGCAAAGGTGCCGCCCTGTACCTTGGCGCTAGCCACCAACCATTTGGAACGCGAGGGCGTCGCGGCAGAGACCACTGAATAGGGGAGATCCGGACCGCGCCGTGGTGCCACGAACTGCTATACCTTTGCGCGCGTCAATTCCATCTGTTCGAGTGTACGCACCAACTCCTTGGGGTGGGCGGTAACGCTCATCCCGTCTTCGTACGTGATGAGCCCATCAGAAATCATCCCCGCGAGGCTGCTCTCGAGGGTCATCATCATCTCTTTGGTGTTCGTAAACATGACGTTGGCGAGTTGGTTGGAGCGCCCCTCACGGATCAGGTTGCGCACGGGGCTGGTGGCAATCAAGACCTCGTAGGCAGCCACCATGCCGCCGCCGATCTTCGGGATGAGGCGCTGGGCAATGACCGCACTGAGCGAGGACGCCAACTGAACTCTGGTCTGCTCTTGGCGCCACGCCGGGAACACGTCGATGATGCGGTCAATCGCCTGAGGCGCGTCGTTGGTGTGGAGAGTGGCGAACACCAAGTGGCCAGTTTCGGCCATGGTCAGGGCGATCTGGATCGAGTCGATGTCGCGCATCTCGCCGATCAGCAGGACGTCGGGGTCCTCGCGCAAGGCGGAGCGCAGCGCCCGATCAAAGGAAGGACTGTCGAGGCCCACTTCGCGCTGCGACACGGCCGCCATCTTGTGGTTGTGCACGTATTCCACGGGGTCCTCAATGGTGAGGATGTGACAGGCACGGGTCTCATTGATCGTGTTCACAATGGCGGCCAGCGAGGTGGACTTGCCCGACCCCGTTGGACCGGTTACCAGCACAAAACCTCGGGGTTGCTGGGCCACCCAGTGGGCAGCCACGGGGAGACCGAGCTCTTCGATCGATGGAATGCGAGTGGGAATTACTCGCAGGGCGACGGCAGTCTGCCCGCGCTGAGTGAAGATGCTGCCGCGAATGCGAGCCTTATCCTGCCAGGAGAACGCGAAGTCGACGTCCAACATCTCTCGAAAGACCTCAACTTGGCCCGGAGTCAGCAACGGCAGGGCGATCTCGTCGATCTGAGGGCCGCTGAGGATCGGAACGCCCTCGATTGGCTGTAGTTTTCCGTCAACGCGAATACGAGGCGCCGAGCCGCCCGAAAGGAGAAGGTCGGTACCACCTTGATCCCACAGTTGTTGGATCCAGGGATCTATGGCTGACATTTCGGCACTTTGATTCATCGCATCTACCTTCCGCGTGATTTCAGCTCACGGAGTTAACACCGCTAAACGACCGACTCGCCTAGTCGTCATGGTACCCGGCTGAGGTTTCGCGAGTCTTGATTGTCCTGGGATCTCAGCCTCTTGGCCATACTCCCGGAGTCTCATATGCGCCAACTAATTCGATGTGCCCGGCGCGAGCGCCGGGCACATCGAATTAATTGCTATATGGATCGACGTTGCTCAACTACCCACTTGCTGAGTGACGCACGACTGGGGACCCGTGTACGTCGCGGCAGCTGCCTTGGGCGAAGCGAGGCTCAAGACGCCCGCCGCCAAGGTGAAGGTGTAGTTCGTGCCGTTCGACGGCCACGAACTGATGTACGGGCCGCCGTCCGTATTTCCGGCGCCAACTTCGCCCGCACCAATAACTGACCCGGTGAGGTCGGCAATGCTGGCCGCTCCTGCGTCAGCCGGGTTCTGGGCGTTGAATGCCGAAATCGCGGTCGCAACCGTGGCTCCGTCAGCCTGGCACGCAGAAAGCGCGCTCTTACCCGTGATACCGCCCAACGCGAAGATCACGACAGCTGCGAGGATGCCGAGCACGACGATGACGATGAGAAGTTCGATCAAGGTGAAACCGCTGATCTCCCCAGTCTGCCTGCGTCGCTTCAGTTGTCTGTAGGTGTTCATCATGTATGTACTGCCCTTTCGTCCAAAGGAGCGCCGACACTCGGAACTGCCCTGTCTGGTAACTCGACAAATAATACATCGCACGTTTTGATCGGTACACACGAAAATCACTATGTTTTCGCTATTTTTGCGCAATTGTCTGGTGACAAACCGCAGAATTATACGCCGATCATCAGGAGATTCTCGGATCTTCGGTTTTCATTGGCACGTTAGGTGAGAACGCCCTCAGCAAACTGGGTGCACAGACCGTTCTCGCTGATGGCCGCTCGATGAGTTTCCGTGGAGTCACCAATCCAACTCTGACTCCTGATTGAATGGTGTGACGGCCGTCATGTGACGCTTCGACTGCGAAAGATCCGCAATGACCCTAGACAGTTCGGTTGATCGGGAGCCGGACAAAGCGCCCCAAGGACCTGAAGTTACAGGCGAAGACTTGGAATCTCCGCTTTCAAACCAGGATTCAGATCCGAAACCTGGCTGGTGGAGAATTCACGCATGGCCCTTCGCGGGTATGGTCGCCCTGCTGCTGGGCGGCATGGCCTACTCCCTGTTCTGGTTTCCCGTCGTTCGTCACATCAATTACTGGCTGACCCCCAGCGATCTCTGGGGTACGTTTCGCGACGCGCACTATGTGATCTGGAATGGCGAAGGCCAGGTTTATAACGCGAGCACAAACTTTGTTACATTTCCCGGCATCGCGGTGTTTCTGGCGCCGTTTGCCTGGATCCAGGACGCGCTCAAGCTGACGGTGAGCTGGCCCGTGTATCTCCTCAAACCCACCGGTTGGTTCGTTCTCGGGCCGGTCAACTTTCTGTGCGGAGGAGTGCTGCTCTTTCCGTTGGACGCCGTCGCAAGACGGCTTTCACTTTCTACATCTCGCCGTGCGCTCGCGACCCTTTTCGCCACCATCCTCATCTTTCCTGGCGTCGCTTTTTGGGGCCATCCGGAAGACACGTTGGCATTAGCTCTCGGCCTTTACGCGCTCCTCGCCGCGTACGATCGACGTTGGCTTCACTCGGCCGCGTTCTTCGCCCTCGCCGTGGTCTTCCAGCCACTGACCCTCTTGGTGGTTCCCATTGCCCTGGCCTACGTTCCGTTCAAGAAGTGGCCGGCCTTCGGGGTCGTCATGGCTCTCCCGACGCTGTTGTTGCTGCTCCCTCCCCTGATTCAGCAGTGGGGACCTACCACCTACGCCATCTTCAAGCAACCGAACTACCCCACGATCGACCATCCGACGCCATGGTTATCTCTCGCTCCCGTCCTCACGAAAGCTCGATGGGTGGAGGCATTCACCGTTCACTATTCGGTTGATAAGCACAAGTTCGTCTACGGTCCAGTGAAGAAGTGGATTGGGGAATCGGTGTCGGCCGGGCCCGGACGGACAATCGCGATCGTGTTGGCTTGTCTCATTGGCGTCTGGGTCGCCCGTAAGAAGCCGCCATTTGCCGAAGTCATGTGGTGGGCAGCCCTCGCACTGGCGCTGCGGTGCGTTTTCGAGAGTGTCATGGATCCGTACTACGTGATACCCGCCCTAGTTGTGGCGGTTGTCGTTGCATCCACTCTCGGAAAGTTTCGCCTCGCGCTGACTCTGGTCGCCGCCGCCATCTGCACCAGGACTTCCTATTGGCACACCGGCGAATGGCGGTACTACCTGTTCGTCACCCTGTCACTTCTCGCTGCCGTTGCGCTCTCGTGGCCCGGTCCTAGGAAGCCGCGGACACCTGAGCCTGTTGGAGACCCCGACCGCTTCGCCCCAGTAGACACTTGATCACCGCTGGTGATCAAGTGTCTACTTGAGTGTGAAAGTCTGCGCGAGGTGAAGCAGTTAAGGCGACGTCTACGGACTTCACCAGGTCCAGGAAACGAGAGTCTCGCTGTATCCGCACTGGCCACCACCCACGTTGCATTGACTGAGTAGTTGCTGCCCGGCGGGATCCGGATAGTCGTCGTAGGTCACCATTGCCGACAGCGACGGCGAGGCTTCGCACGCGGTCGAAGAGACGGACGAGAGACAGGCGTAGACCGAAAGGGTTCGGGTCGTCGAGGACGCCAACGTGATCTGGGTCGTGCACCACACGGCGATCGAATAGCCGTTGACGGTGATCTCAGACGTGGTGCCCGATGCTGGCTGCCAGCACTCGCCCAGGGGCGTACCGGTGTACTGTCCCGAGGTTGGGTTCGTCGGTACGGGCGCGTATCGTTCGCTCTCTATCGCCGTATCCATCGCACTGCTCAGGGCATAGTGCTCCGAACTGGTGTCCTGAAACTTGGTCGTGTTGTTGAGGTCATTGGAGGCCCAGGTGGTCAATGCCGCGACAGTTAGCCCAATGACGACGATGTAGACCAGCGCCAGAATTAGAACGGCGCCGTCGTCCCTGTGCCCCCCGCCACGCATACGTTGGCCTTCACGCTTCGGGGCATATGAGTGAAAAGTGGTCATCATGTGATGGTGATGGTCAGGGACTGGGTGTCGGACACGCCGTTGGCATCGACGACCTTGACGGTGAAGGTCTTACTCGTGGCGCCGTTGCTGACGGTCCCGGAGATTACGCCGGTGGAGGCGTTCAGGGTCAAACCCGTAGGCAGGGTGCCCACGGAGACACTCCAGGTAAAGGCCGAGGTGCCACCCGAGACGGCCAGGGTCTGCGAATATGCATTCCCCTTAACTCCATTGGGCAGCGTCGTCGTGGTGATGTTCGGCGCGGCGTTCACGGTGATGGTGAGCGACTTGGTCGCGGTCACGCCGTCAGCGTCGGTCAAGGTCACCGTGAAGGTCTCACTCACCGCACTCGCGCCGACCGTGCCCGAGATCACACCGGTCGAGGCGTTCAGGGTCAGGCCGGTGGGCAGGATGCCGGTCGTGACGCTCCAGGCATAGGGGGTGGTGCCGCCGGTGCCGGCCACGGTCTGTGAGTACGCCCCGGTCTGGGTCGCGCCCGGCAGCGTGGTCGTCGTGATGCTCGGCTTCGCGTTCACCGTAATGGTTAGGGACTGCGTGTCCGACACGCCGTTCGTGTCAACGACCTGGACCGTGAATGTCTCACTCACCGCGGTCGCTCCGACCGTCCCCGAGATCACGCCGGTCGAGGCGTTCAGGGTCAGGCCGCTGGGCAGGATGCCGGTCGTGACGCTCCAGGCGAAAGGAGTAGTGCCATTCGCGACGGCGAGGGTCTGGGAGTACGTTCCCGAAATTGTCGCGCCAGGCAAGGTGGTCGTCGTGATGTTCGGCGCGCCATTCACAGTGATCGTCAGGGACTTGGTCGCGGTAACGGCATCGGCGTCAAGGAGCTGGACCGTGAACGTCTCACTCACCGCGCTCGCGCCGACCGTTCCCGAGATGACGCCGGTCGAGGCGTTCAGGGTCAGGCCGCTGGGCAGGATGCCCGTCGTGACGCTCCAGGCGTAAGGAGTGGCGCCGCCGGTGCCAGCGACCGTCTGAGAGTACGTGGTCTGATTCTGGGTGGCGGCGGCCAGCGAGGTCGTCGTAATACTCGGTTTGACGTACACGGTGATAGTGAGCGACTTGGTCGCGGTCACGCCATCGGCGTCGGTCAACGTCACGGTGAAGGTCTCACTCACCGCACTCGCCCCCACCGTGCCCGAGATTACGCCAGACGCAGGGTTCAGCGTCAGGCCCGAGGGCAGGATGCCGGTCGTGACGCTCCAGGTATAGGGGGTGGTGCCGCCGGTGCCGGCCACCGTCTGGGCATACCCGGTTTCGGTCTGCGTGGCGGTGGCCAGCGTGGTCGTCGTAATGCTGGGCGCCGCGTTCACCGTGATAGTGAGGGACTTGGTGGCTGTCACGCCGTTGACGTCGGTGAGGGTCACCGTGAAGGTCTCACTCACCGCCGTTGAGCCGACCGTGCCCGAGATCACGCCGGTGGAGGCGTTCAGGGTCAGGCCAGTGGGCAGGATGCCGGTGGTGACGCTCCAGGCATAGGGGGGGGTGCCGCCGGTGCCGGCCAACGTCTGAGAGTACGCCCCGGTCTTGGTCGCGCCGAGAAGAGTCGTCGTCGTGATGCTCGGGGCAGTGTTGACGGTCAACGTCAGTGCCTGAGTGTCCGACACGCCGTTGGTGTCAACGACCTTGACGGTGAAGCTCTCACTCACCGCGCTCGCGCCGACCGTGCCCGAGATGACCCCGGTCGAGGCGTTGAGCGTCAAGCCGGTGGGCAGAGTGCCCACTGAGACGCTCCACGTCAGTGGTGCCGTGCCGCCCGTGACGGCCAGGGTCTGGGAGTAGCCGGTCTGGGTCTGCGTGGCGGTGGCCAGCGCGGTGGTCGTGATGTTCGGCGCCGCGTTCACCGTGATCGTGAGCGACTTGGTGTCCGAGACGCCGTTGGCGTCGACGACCTTGACGGTGAAGGTCTCACTCACCGCGCTCGCGCCGACCGTGCCCGAGATGACCCCGGTCGAGGCGTTGAGCGTCAGGCCGCTGGGCAGGATGCCGGTGGTGACGCTCCAGGTAAAGGCCGAGGTGCCACCCGAGACGGCCAGGGTCTGGGAGTAGCCGGTCTGGGTCTGCGTGGCGGTGGCCAGCGCGGTGGTCGTGATGTTCGGCGCCGCGTTCACCGTGATCGTGAGCGACTTGGTCGCGGTCACGCTGTCGGCATCGGTCAGGGTCACCGTGAAGGTCTCACTCACCGCACTCGCCCCGACCGTGCCCGAGATCACGCCGGTGGAGGCGTTCAGGGTCAGGCCGCTGGGCAGGATGCCGGTGGTGACGCTCCAGGTGTACGGGGTGGTGCCGCCAGTGCCGGCCACGGTCTGCGAGTAGCCCGTCTCGGTCTGCGTGGCGGTGGCCAGGGTGGTTGTCGTGATGCTCGGCGCCGCATTCACCGTGATGGTCAGGGACTGCGTGTCCGACACGCCGTTGGTGTCAACGACCTTGACGGTGAAGGTCTCACTCACGGCCGTTGAGCCAACGGTGCCCGAGATGACGCCGGTGGCGGCGTTGAGCGTCAAGCCAGTGGGCAGGGTGCCGGTGCTCAGACTCCAGGTCAGGGGCGCGGTACCGCCCGTGACGGCCAGAGTCTGGGAGTACGTTCCACCCTTGGTCGCGCCGGGCAACGTCGTCGTGGTGATGTTCGGCGACGCATTGACCGTCAGAGTAAGTGCCTGAGTCGCCGAGACCCCGTTGGCGTCAACGACCTTGACGGTGAAGGTCTGGCTCGTGGCACTGGCTCCGACCGTGCCCGAGATCACCCCCGTGGAGGCGTTCAGGGTCAGACCGGTGGGCAGGGTGCCCGCCGAGACGCTCCAGGTAAAGGCCGACGTGCCACCCGAGACGGCGAGAGTCTGAGAGTACGTGGTCTGGGTCTGGGTGGCGGCGGGCAGCGTCGTCGTGGTGATGCTCGGCGCAGCGTTCACGGTGATGGTGAGCGACTTGGTCGCGGTCACGCCATTGGCATCGGTCAGGGTCACCGTGAAGGTCTCACTCACCGCGCCCGCGCCGACCGTGCCCGAGATGACCCCAGTGGAGGCGTTCAGGGTCAGGCCGCTGGGCAGGATGCCGGTCGTGACGCTCCAGGCGTAGGGGGTGGTCCCGCCGGTGCCGGCCACGGTCTGTGAGTACGCGCCGGTCTGGGTCGCACCAGGCAGCGTGGTCGTCGTGATGCTCGGCGCCGCGTTCACCGTGACGGTGTAGGTCTGCGTCGCCGCGACGCCGTTGGCGTCAGTGATCGAAATGGTGAAGGTCTCGCTCACCGCCGTTGAAAGAACCGTGCCCGAGATGACCCCGGTCGACGTGTTCAACGTCAGTCCGGCTGGCAGCGAACCCGACGTGATTGACCACGCTCCGAAGGGTGTCGTGCCTCCGCTCGTGCTCAACGTCTGTGAGTATGCGCCCGTCTTGGTCGCGCTCGGCAACGTCGCGGGCGTAATCGATGGCTTGGCATTGACGGTGATCGTCAAGGACTTCGTCGCCGAGACCCCGTTGGCGTCAACGACCTTGACGGTGAAGGTCTGGCTCGTGGCACTGGCTCCGACCGTGCCCGAGATCACCCCCGTGGAGGCGTTCAGGGTCAGACCGGTGGGCAGGGTGCCCGCCGAGACGCTCCAGGTAAAGGCCGACGTGCCACCCGAGACGGCGAGAGTCTGAGAGTACGTGGTCTGGGTCTGGGTGGCGGCGGGCAGCGTCGTCGTGGTGATGCTCGGCGCAGCGTTCACGGTGATGGTGAGCGACTTGGTCGCGGTCACGCCATTGGCATCGGTCAGGGTCACCGTGAAGGTCTCACTCACCGCGCCCGCGCCGACCGTGCCCGAGATGACCCCAGTGGAGGCGTTCAGGGTCAGGCCGCTGGGCAGGATGCCGGTCGTGACGCTCCAGGCGTAGGGGGTGGTCCCGCCGGTGCCGGCCACGGTCTGTGAGTACGCGCCGGTCTGGGTCGCACCAGGCAGCGTGGTCGTCGTGATGCTCGGCGCCGCGTTCACCGTGACGGTGTAGGTCTGCGTCGCCGCGACGCCGTTGGCGTCAGTGATCGAAATGGTGAAGGTCTCGCTCACCGCCGTTGAAAGAACCGTGCCCGAGATGACCCCGGTCGACGTGTTCAACGTCAGTCCGGCTGGCAGCGAACCCGACGTGATTGACCACGCTCCGAAGGGTGTCGTGCCTCCGCTCGTGCTCAACGTCTGTGAGTATGCGCCCGTCTTGGTCGCGCTCGGCAACGTCGCGGGCGTAATCGATGGCTTGGCATTGACGGTGATCGTCAAGGACTTCGTCGCCGAGACCCCGTTGGCGTCAACGACCTTGACGGTGAAGGTCTGGCTCGTGGCACTGGCTCCGACCGTGCCCGAGATCACCCCCGTGGAGGCGTTCAGGGTCAGACCGGTGGGCAGGGTGCCCGCCGAGACGCTCCAGGTAAAGGCCGACGTGCCACCCGAGACGGCGAGAGTCTGAGAGTACGTGGTCTGGGTCTGGGTGGCGGCGGGCAGCGTCGTCGTGGTGATGCTCGGCGCAGCGTTCACGGTGATGGTGAGCGACTTGGTCGCGGTCACGCCGTCGGCATCGGTCAGGGTCACCGTGAAGGTCTCACTCACCGCACTCGCGCCGACCGTGCCCGAGATGACGCCGGTCGAGGCGTTCAGGGTCAGGCCCGTGGGCAGTGAGCCCCCGGTGATAGTCCAGTTGTACGGGGTGGTGCCGCCGGTGCCGGCCATGGTCTGTGAGTACGCCCCGGTCTGGGTCGCACCCGGCAGCGAGGTTGTCGTGATGCTGGGCGGACCATTGACCGTGATGGGCAGGGTGTTGGACGTCACGCCGTCTGCACTCGCCGTCAGTAGATCGGATCCCGCATTGGCTGCGAGAACGGTCTCATTCGCCACGCCCGCAGAAACAGTGGCACTCCCCAGACCCGAGATGACGGTGGTCGGAAGACCGGCGAAGGTCACGACACTGGCGTTATCCGCCGTTTCCGTATTGCCGAAATTGTCCTGGAGGACGGCCGTCAGCTGGCACGACACCCCCTGGGTAACGGGCGACATGCACCCAGTCGAGAGAACGATTTGCGACAAAGGTCCAGGGCCGGTGACCTGTATGGGCCCGCTCTCTCCCGACGTCAACGATCCTGACGACGCGATCAAGTTGTACGTCGTCGCGACGCTCCCACCGAAAACGCAACTCTGGGCGGTCACGGTTCCGGCCAGTGCCGTCAGGTCAGTGCAGTCAG
The DNA here is from genome assembly GCA_963839255.1 of uncultured Acidimicrobiaceae bacterium. Lineage (GTDB taxonomy): Bacteria > Actinomycetota > Acidimicrobiia > Acidimicrobiales > RAAP-2 > RAAP-2. The sequence continues at coordinate 614,166 of CAWIUH010000005.1, read as the reverse complement.
AGATTTGGCCGTTGCCAGTCGACGAGAACGCGATCGAGATGTTCGACGTGGTCACGTTGTTTCCCGCGGAGTCCTCCACTCGAACGGTGGGTTGGGTCGTCATCAGCGCGTCGGCGGCACCCGCCACGGGCTGGGGAGAGACGAACGCCAGCTGTGAGGCCGGTCCGGGACCGGTCGGTTCAATGTAGTTGCTGTGAGGAGACGTGATCCCGCCACCGGTAAAGACCAGGTAGTACGTGTTGGGCAGCGAGTCGAGACCGGCGAACGTGCAGTTGGAGACATCGACGTAGCCGAGATTGGGAACGAGATTCGTGCACGACGACAAGGTTCCACCCGCGGGGGCACTCCCCGAAATCGCCGCCGTAGCCGCCGTTACCACGTTTCCACTGGCATCGAGATACACCAGTATCGGTTGGGTCGTCAGCGCGGATCCTGACCGACCCGCCATCGGCTGTTGCGCGAAGGTCAACTGAGTCGCGACCCCGGTGATATTGAAAGGCGTGCTCGTGGCCGGTGTTAGTTGGACCGTGGTGTGAGATGCGTTGACGTAGCTTCCGGTCGCGTACAACTCGAGGTTGTTGTTGTCTTTGGTGCCCGAACAGTTGGTCAGCGTGTAGATGCCGTTGCTAAACGAGGGGGTACAACCGTTCAACGTCTCTGAGGTGCCGGGGTACGTCGTACCTTGAAACATGGAGACCGCCATGGAACCAGAGAACGTCGGCTCAATGTTGCCGTATGCGTCCTCCACCTCCACCGTCGGATTGACGGGGAATGCGGTGGTCGCCGATGAGCTCGCGACGCCGGCCGGTTCGACGACGAACGCCAACTGACTCGCGGGTCCCGGCCCGGAGACCGAAAACGCGTTGCTGATGGCCGGAACAGCGGTCCCACTCGATCCGGTGGGATTGGCGGTAACGGTCATGGTGTACTGCGTCTCGCTCACCGACGGGCTCGAGTTGGGATTGTAGAAGTACCCGCCGGAGAAGTCGCAGTTCGTCGACAAAGTAGCCACACCCGACGTGGCCGTGACGGTAACGACAGTGTTCGACTGCCATCCCAGACAGCTACTGCTCAGTTGACCACCCGACAAGGTAAAGGTGATGGTCCCGGTCCAGGACGTGTCCAGACTGTTCGAGCTATTTAAAACATCGACAATCGGATCGGTTGCAAACGCCGAGCCCGACGCCGCACCGACTGGTTGTCCACTGGTCGGACTCGTCTGGAACGCCAAGTGAAACGACGAGGTGATCACCGTAAATGAGTTGCTGACCGGTGGGGTATAGGCGACATCAATACTTGCGTCGCTTGCCGCCAGCGTAAAGGTGCCCCCCGTACCGATCGTGCAGCCCGAGAATGTTGTGACGCCCAATATCTCGTTGCCGCTGCAGTTCGACAGGACTCCCGTGCCCGAGTTGATCGTCAGGGTGACGTCGGAGTAGTCCGTCGTGACGACGGCGCCGTTGCTCGTCTCCACCGCCACAATCGGTTGAACCGCGAGGGGGCTGCCCGCGTACGACGTTCCTCCGATTGAACCCTGGTTGAGGAAGACCAGCTGGGTGGCCTGCGACGAGCCAGACGAGCCTCCGGAGTTGCCGGCGGGGAAGTCCACCACGAAACTGTTGGTGTAGGTCGTTCCCACCAGGCTGATCGTGATCAGTTGGGGCTCGTTGTCTTCGCAGGTGGTCCCAAACGTCGTGCCATTCCACCACTTGACCGGGTACGTCGGAGTGGGAGGGAGTGTATTGAGCGTCTGATACTGGACATCAACATTGGTGTAGGGCGAGGGCAGCGGGAAGCCCTGCGTGGCGCTGTAGTCGGGATAGTTCGTCATCGCGATTGGTTGACCGCCGCTCGTACAGGCCGCGGTAAACAGCGACGGGTCATTTTGTATTGCCGAGATGATCTCCTGGGACGCCGTCGCCAGAACCGTATCGTCAGTCGCAAGATTCCGGTGTTCGGATGACGCCGAGATGGACGTTTGAAACGCGATGATGAGGGCGACCGAGGCCAAACCCAGAACGACCAGGGCAAGCAACACCTCAACCAGCGTGTCGCCCGACTCAGAGTTCGTTCGCGCGTTTCCCCGTCGAGTGATGATTGCCTTCAGACGAGCGATCGGCGTGCCGCGACGCGCACCCATCAAACCAGCACTCCCAAAACGATGGCCTCTAGCCCACCATTGACCATCGTCACGTGCATCGACGAGGGCGTCGTGGCCGCGACCATCGCCGCACCCGTTTTGACGACCTCATCTCCTTGTGAATTAACGGTGGTGTACCCGACGCACGTGACCGTTAAATACCCACCACTGGGGCTGGGATTGCTGTACGTGAGACCCGACCCGCCTACTCCCGAAGAGCCGCCACACGCGGTGCCTACTGGGTCGCTCGGCGTGTCCCACGACTCGTCGTTATTCAAGATCGAAATCGGCGTGTCCGCGGTCCACGTCAGCGACTCGTTATCGTCCGTTGACTCCGCGTCAACGCTGACCATCTGCCAGCCGGTCGCTCCGGCACCTTCTTCATTCACGACTGAGATGTTCGATAGGTAGATGTTTGTAGTCCCGCCGGCCGTTCCATAGAGCGCCGGCTTGCCAGCAACCCCCGTGTAGAACGGCGTTCCGCCCGTACAACTCGTTTCCCCGGCCGCGCAACTGTTGCCTAAGAAGGAGCCCTCGGTCCAGGCGGGAAGTCCCACCGGTTCAACGGTCACGCCCGTGATACCCAGACAGAAGTACATGGTCGCGTTGCCGGGCAAAGTTGCTGCCATCTGGTAACCGCACACGCCGGTGGTCGCGTTGTACGACTCCGCCGCCAGCAGGTCATTGGCGGTGAGAGAACTAAAGTCGATGAAGCACAGCGACGTCGCGTAGTAGCCCGTGCCCGGCGTCGCGAAGTTGCAGTCGGACTTTGTGTTGATGTTCACCGGCGACCCGCCGGTACTGTTATCCGGGGTCGCCGCGGCGGGCACGGCCGCCAAGGTGTACCGGTAGCTCCCAGCGACCTCGGTCGAGTTGGGCTCCGCGAGGGCGAACTCGATCTTGGACACATTCAACGTGGAGTTCGATGAATTCACGACAGGTATCCAGCCGCAGGTCGACGGATTGGCTCCGATATTGCCGCACTCAACCGTGTTTGAACTCCCGGCGTCGTACACGGTCGGGGGCTGCTGACAGTTACTCGTCACACCGGCGCTGCACGGTTGCTCAACGTTGTAGGAGATGATCGCCGACGTCGTGGGTACCGTTGAATACGCGGTACCGGTGGTTGACGTGCAGTACTGGCGAACCAGGTTCCACGCCGTACCGTTCGGAATCTCGGCGTACGTCACCACGGTTCCATAACCGCTCGCCCCGTTGGTGAGGGCATTCGATGCAAGACCCAGCATCTGCGTTTCCGAGCTCGGACCACACTGGTCCGTCGTGCCCGACTGCGTCGAGATCGCCAGCGCACTCTGGATATCAGAGGCGTAGGTTGAAGAGACGGTCTGGGAGTCGCTCGTGTCCCCCAGTCGGTTCGCGACGCTTGGTTGAAGCGAAAATATCGCGAGTAGACCGATGGCCAGCCCGCCAATCACGATGGGCAGAACCGCCGTGACAATCAACAACTCGATCAGCGTGAAGCCCCCATCGTCCTTGTTGCGAACGTGACGGGCCACCACGGTGTCCGCGCTACGGGTGCCGCGACCGAACGCCCCGACACTCATGCGCACCGTGATGCGGCGCCGCAACTTCACCCGATCAACTCACCTTTACCTGGCTGTAGATGCCGTACATCGCCGATATGAGTGCCACCGCCACGAAGCCAACGATCACGCCCATGAAGATGATGATTGCGGGCTCAAAGAGCGCAGTTGCTCGGTCCAACTTCGTGGTGAGCTCGCGGTCGTAGTACTCAGCCGCCACATCTAGTTGTTGGTCGAGGGTCCCGGTCTCTTCACCCACGCGGAACATCTGACGAGACGCCCCCGGGAACAGCCCCGTGCGGGCGATGGGCCCGGCCAGACCCTGACCTTCCATCATGGCCTCTCGAACCTCTTCCAGCGCCTTTCGATACACCGCGTTATTGGCCGACTCCGCCGTCACCGCTACCGAACGCGGGAGGTCCACGCCCGCCTTCAACAATGAAGACAGGATGCGGCAGGTGCGCTCCAGGATCGCCGTCTGGGTGAGATCACCCACGACCGGCAACTTCAACATGAGCGCGTCAAGCTTTGCTCGCCCTCGCGGATCCTTGCGCATCCACAAGTACGTACCGACGATGATCGCTGCGATCCCTAACTCGGCGAACCACCAGTGCAGGATGAAGGCCGACGTGGACATCATCATGCGAGTGATCAGCGGTAATTTCGCGCCCAACGACTTGAAAAAGACCGTGAATCTCGGCAGAACGAAGATGGTCAGCACCAACACGGTGACCACGGACATCACCGCCACGACCGACGGATAGATCAAGGCCGCCTTGATGCGGCTGCGAGCCACCTGGTCTCGCTCGATGTAGTCCGCCAACTGATTCAGGACGGCGTCAAGATTTCCGGTTAGTTCCGCCGACTCGAGGATGCCCACGTAAAAGTTCGGAAATGCCTCGGGGTGCGCGGCCGCCGCGGCGGCAAACGTGTCACCGGCGCGCAGACTGTCGTACACGTCGCGAAGTACCGCCCGCATCAACTTGTTCGAGGTCTCTTCGACAATGACCTCGAGTGACTCCATGATGGGTATTCCGGCCTTCATGAACACGGCCAACTGGCGCGTGAAGTTCATGACGTCGGCTCGTGGCACCTTTTTCTTGGTGATTTCCAGCGAGAACACGCTCTTGCGGGTCGTGACCTCTAGCGGTTCAAGCCCACGCTCGAGCAGGGCAACGTGAACGGCGCCGCTCGAGAGGGCCATCTCAATACCCGTAATTCTCTTGCCGGCCGAGTCCAGTGCAGCCCACTTGAAGGCTGTATTCGCGTCTGACTTCTTCTTACCCAGGCCGAAGGCGATACTGCTGGTGGAGTCCTCCTTCGCCCTCTTCTTCGCCGCCTTGTCCTCTCGGTCGCGGTTCTTGGACTCCTGGGATTGACCCTCGTTCTTGTCTCGTCCGAATGGGCTCATAGTGCGTACACGCTCCTGATGACCTCGGCCACCGTCGTTATGTCCTGGTTCACGAGAGCAATCGCCTCCTGACGCAGGGTCCGCATACCTTGCTTAATTGCCATATTGTGCAGCTCCTCTTGGGTCGCCCATCCGACGATGAGGCGCTTTATCTCTGGGGACATCACCAGTAGTTCGTACACACCGATGCGGTCCTTGTAGCCCGTGTCGCTGCAGAAGTTGCAGCCGGTACCGCGATAGAACGTCATCTTCTCGTGGTTCGCGCCGATGCTCTCGGTGAAGAACTCCTTCTCGTCGTCGCTCAACTCATAGGGCGCCTTGCACGAGGGGCAGATCCGGCGCAACAGTCGTTGACCCACGATCGCGAGCACCGAGGAGGCGACGAGGAATGACTCAATTCCCATGTCGAGGAAGCGGTGCAACGCCGACACCGAGTCCGTGGCGTGCAGCGATGAGATGACGAAGTGACCGGTGAGGGCCGACTGCACCGCCACGCGCGTGGTCTCCACGTCTCGGATCTCGCCCACCAGAATGACGTCCGGGTCCTGGCGGAGAATCGAGCGCAGGCCCGTGGCGAAGTTAAGCCCCGCCTGGTCGTTGGTCTGAATCTGGTTGATGGAGGGAAAGACGTACTCGACCGGGTCCTCGATCGTCATGACGTTCAGGGTGGGGTTGGACACCTCGCTCAACGTGGCGTACAGCGTCGTGGTCTTGCCGCTGCCCGTCGGTCCAGCGCAGAGCACCATGCCAAAAGGCGAACGAACCAGGCGCGAGTACGCCTCGTGCGTGTCCTTGGGCATACCGAGGTCGCCCAGCTTGAAGACCGAGCGCTTCTTGTCGAGGATTCTCATGACGCAGCTCTCGCCCATGATCGTGGACACGGTCGCCACGCGCACGTCGACTTCGCTCCCGTCGATCGTCGTGGTGAGCTGGCCGTCCTGAGGTCGACGGCGCTCGACGATGTTCATGTTCGCCATGATCTTGATGCGACTGACGACCCCCGGACCGATTGCGATTGGCAGTTGCAGGATCTCCTTGAGCGCGCCGTCAATACGAAAGCGCACGCGTACGACATCCTCTGACGGCTCGATGTGCACGTCCGAGGCGCGGTCGCGCATCGCCTGGATGAGAATTCGGTCTACGACCTGGACAACCGGCGCGTTATCGCCGACGTCATCGACGTCGGCCGCGGCGGGCGCTCGGCGGCGCGCACCCTCGACGGCTTCGAATGCTTGAACCAGCATGTCCACGCTCGAGACGGCGCGGTAGTTGGAGTCGATGGCCCATGAGATGTCGCTCATCGGCGCGATCATCATCGACACGGTGCGCTTCGTAGTTGTCGATAGCAGGTTGCGAAGTTCGTCGCTCGGCTCGGCGACCGCGACGTAGAGGTCATCGCCTTCAAAGCGCACGGGAATGGCGAACTGCTCGCGGGCCATGGACTCCGGCACCAGGGCTACGGCGTTAGCGTCGACGTTTTCTCGGCGAAGATTAACGACCACGAGCCCAAAGAATCCAGCCAGTCCTTCAGCCAGAGCCTGTGCGTCAAGGGCTCCCATATTGACGAGGGTCTCACCCAGTTTGCCGCCCTCGTCACGCTGAAGCGCGAGCGCCTGGTCAAGCTGTTCGGTGGTGATCAGGTTCTGCTCGATGAGCAAGTCGCCGAGACGACCCTTGTACGCGGGCGGCATGGTCTTGGTCGCGACCGCCGGACCACTCGAGGGGCCAGGTCCATCTGCGACGAGAACCGAACCACTGCCAACTGTTCCACCAGTTCCGACACTTTCGGCCTGAGGATCTTTTTCGGATTTCCTCTTAAACGCCACGATCAACCCCTAAGAATTTGACAAAAACTACATGTTTAACGGTACAGCCTCGAAATGCTGTATATAAACCAATTGCAGTAATTTTCTCACACATGCAACAAAATTGCTTTCTGTCTAGTAGAAGATTCGGCCAAGCAACTGCTCGCCTTCGCCATTATTTCAACGATTCCGTTCTCGCCGTCGTCACGTATAGCAAGCGCGTGCCGCAACCTAAGGCAGCGCGAAACCCCCTGATAAGGATCTCTCCGATGTACAGCGCCCGTGGCTCTTGACATTATTTATCTACCCCGCTCCTACGTCAGCATCCGTGGTTTGCCGAACAGGTAGCCCTGACCGAGCATCCCCGTTTCGCCCAGTGGCACACCCAGTTCGCGAAGCATCCGGGCCTCGGCGTCCGTCTCGATACCCTCGGCGATCAGGATCGTCCCACTCTGCGCGGCGAAGTGGCACATGCCGGCAATCATCGCCTGGCGCGCGCGGTTTGAGTCAATGTCGCGTACGAGGGAGATATCAAGCTTTACAAAATCGGGCTGTAACTCGAGGATGTGGCTGAGGCTCGTGTATCCGGCCCCCGCATCGTCCACCGCAAGTCGACACGTACCAATTTCACTCAACGCCCGACGAATGGCGGAGTAGTTCTTCACCTGGGCGTGTTCTGTGACTTCGATGACGAGCGGACGCTTCACCCCCTTGACGACCTTGGCGGCGTGGCCATCGATCAAGGCAATCGGAGAGAAGTTCAGACTCAGCCAGATCTTGGGCGCCAAATCAGTGGCCGCTTCGAGGGCGGTCTTTGCGCACAAAGCCTCGAGTTCACTGCCCAACCCGATGGAATGTGCCCGGGCGAAGTGCTTTTCGGGAGACTCCCCGTCCTCGAAGCGGGTCAGCGCTTCGTAGCCCACCACCAGGCCACTGTCGAGTTCGACGAACGGTTGAAACACGGAGTGGAACCGGTGTTCCGCAATGATCGACTGTACGCTCGAGCGCAAGGACTCATTTTGAAAGAAGACGTCCGCTTCGGCGCCAAACAGTGCTCCCGCGTACGATCCGAGTTCTTCAAACGCGGGGAGTCGTGCACTCATTGACTCTGGACCGTCATCCGCCCTGGTGGCCAGGGCCAATATGCCCACCAACTGACCCTCCCAACGAATGGGCACATTACCGATCGCTTGAAAACCCTCCCGAATCATGCGTTCGGTGACGCTGCCCGAGGCCGCTTCGTACTGACTGAGATCCACCCACCAGGGACCCGACTTCGTCCGCTCGATCAGGGCTTCGGGGTTGGCGAACGCCAGAGGAACACCACTCGTTGCGCCGCCCAGCTCGTCGCCCCCAGTCCCGATGGTGAGCAGCGTCCCGTCGGCCTGGACGAGGACCGTGATGACGGCGTCGATGCCCGCCAACGAAACGGCAGCCCGACAGAAGGCCTGGGCCGTCTCGGGCAGTGACGCACCCCGGCGAACCTCCTGCATGATCTCCAGCACGTCAAGTCGGTCTCGCTGCTCGCGCGAGCGATTGGACTCCTGGCGACGCTCCACGGTCAAATCCCGCTTTAGGGCCACGTACGCCGAGAGCCGACCATCTGAGTCGTGAATAGGAGAGATGGTGACGTCTTCTTCAAACAGCTCGCCACCCTTGCGCCGATTGATCATGGTCCCGTGCCAGGGCTGGCCGCCCAGCAACTGATTCCACATGACCTGGAAGAACGTCTGATCGTGCAGTTCGCTGCTCAGAATGCGGGGATTGACGCCAATGAGCTCTTCCAGGAGGTAGCCGCTCGAGCGCAGAGCCGAGGGATTGGCGTAGAGGATGTCTCCGGCGATGTCGGTTATGAGAATGGACTCGCTGGCCTGATCGATGGCCTTCGTGAGCAGCGTCTGGTCCTTCAGGGATTTGACCAGGCGCTCGTGATCGCGCAGGCGCTTGATGCCGAATCCCAACTCGTCGGTGAGATTCTTGAGGACGTCGACAACGTGATCCTCAAAGGCATTGAGATCCATCGAGTAGACCTGCAGGCTGCCGTCGATGACCCCTTCCACCTGGACCGGCAGAGCGATACACGATTGGAACCCGCGGGCGCTCGCCACCCCGAGCCACGGGGAGAATGGCTCACTTATGGATAGGTCGTTGGAGACGAAAGGAACGCCGGTGCGAATGGCCGTGCCCGTCGGGCCCGACCCGAAGCGGTCCGAGCTCCAATTGACTTTTATCGCCTCGACATAGTCGCGGTACTTCTCGCTGGAGACCACCTTGGCCACGGTGTGCGCCGGGTCATCGATGCGACGCGCGTACCACGCCAACGCGTAGCCCCCCTCGTCGACCGCCGTTTGGCACATCGCGGCGAGAAGTTCTCCCTCTCGCTCCGAGCGCACCAGAACCTCGCTACCGGCTGACAAGGTGCGTGCCGCTCGTTGCGCGGCCACCTCGCTTTCACAGTCGCGAAGGGAGATGACACTCCCCACGACCTGACGTGAACTATCGCGAGTCGTTTGAGCTCGCACCGACATCCAGCGCAAGTGGCCGCTCGCCGTGCGCAAACGAATCTGTCCTCGCCCCACTCTGGTCCCCGAGAGCAACTTCTCGTACTTGCGGGTCAACGCCACCGAGTCCTCAAAAGCGACGAGGTCCGCGGCGCGCGTGCCGACGAGAGCGTCGGGGCGCCATCCGAGGACTTCGAAGACTGAGGGAGAGACCCACGTGATCGCGCCATCGCGATCGGTCTCATACACGATGTCCGACGCGTTCTCGGCGAGCAGCCGGTAGTGCGCCTCCGACTCGGCGAGTGACTGTCGAGTCGCCACCTCGGCTTCTAAGCTTCTCAGACCCACGACCACCGCCACGATGGAGTCGTCGCCACCGCGCAGGGGCTTGACCGAGACCGACATCCAATGAGGATCGCCGCTCTTCGAGAGATAGCGCCCTTCAACCGAGGGTGTGATCTCGCCCGCGAGTACGCGTCGGCGATTCTTAAACACCATGTCGTGATCGTCCTCGTAGACGATGTCGAAGACCGAACGTCCGAGCAGTTCGTCCGGCTCCCAGCCGAGTATCCGACACGATGGCGAGATCCAGTGAATGGTTCCCTCCGGATCAGCTTCGTAGACGATGTCCGACGCGTTCTCGGCAAGCAGTCTGTATCGCTCCAGAGTTTCGACGCGCTCGGTAACGTCGCGCCACGTGTAACTCAGACTGTCGCCTACCTTGAGGGCGCGCACATCGCAGTGGCGCAGGGAGTTCCACGCCTCGTTGAAGTAGACCGAGTCATCAAGTATGAGCGGCTCGCCGCTCTCGAGGGCCGTCACATAACTTTCGAACACTCCCGAACTTCGGTGCCCCGGAAGAATGTCGCTCAAACGAGCACCGATCATCTCATCGCGGGTCGAGTGGTTGTACTCAATAGCGGCATCGTTGGCATCGGTGAATACGAAGTCGACAATCTTGCCATCGTCGTCTCGTACGGCCGCGAAGATGACGTGAGGATCCATCAACGAGTCCAGGGTCGCCGACAGGCGTGCGCGCTCAAGGTTGAGCTGAGCTAAGAGATCGTCTTTGGCTTCGGGACGATTCCCGTGTACGCCGTTTACCGCGTAGGGAGCAGGGGTGAGATTTCGTTCAGTTTGACGGAGAGCCACACTCCTCCTTCCGTGCTGGGATGCGCACCTGGAAGTATGGCGTTGTCACCTCTACACGAACTCAACGAAAACGCAACGATGGCACCGGTATGCGATCTAATGAGGAAAAGACCGATGCGCGACGGTCGAGACCGTCAATACGTGTCGTTGCGACGGTGTTCACCGTCACCGCGACGGTCCCTACGAACCAATGGGGCTGACAAGTGCAGCGTTTGAGATCGATGGTTCGGTCTCGCCAGCCGGTCCTTGGCCGAAGAGCCACAACATGTTGTTCGTGATCTTCGTGAGCGTTGGCGCCGCACAACTGTGGACAGTGCACGGTCGTAGATCACCAATCCACACGTTGTTGCCCGTATCGATCACGCCGGCGTCGCTAGTGGGATCGGTGAAGTAGATCATGTCCGAGTAACTCTCGTCGTCCCAGGTCTCGCCACTCACGGTTCCCTCACTCGTAGAGATCGGCGAGTGCGCAAGTATCTGCACATCACTGGGCGAGCCATCTGTCACGTGATCGAAGTCCGACGCAATGACGCCTGGCAGCGAGGATCCGTTGGACAGACCAGTTCCACGAAAGACCCACGACGACGCGTCGCTGATCACCATGGGCACCAGCAGGCCGGGGGCGAGGTAGCCGCTGTACTGCTCGCCGATTTGTTCGATCGGTGACCAGTCCGCCGGCGGATCGTCCCACGTGTTGCCGGTCGCCTCCATCGAATCGCCGACGGAGTTGATTGGATCTTCGGCGCCGTCGCGATAGTCGACCACTTCTCGGTCGACGCCAAGCGGCGATGACTGCAATCGATCGTGACGCACCATGGCAGCCGCACCGAAGTACACGATGTTCACACCTCGAGCGGTTGCGTCTTGCACCGCGATGCGCATCTCGTAAGTCCAACCCTCATCGTGGTCGAGGGTGAGGAGAACTTTGTGATGACTCAGCAGCCCCGGGTCGTCGTTCAACGTGACGTCGGAGATGTACGTGACGTCCAGACCCTCTCGTTCTACGAGTTGGACGAGCGGATACTCGTTCGTGAGAAAGTCCGACGCGCCGTCGCCCGAGCTGTACGGCCGGTCGAACGAGACGACGCGCGCTCGGTTACACGCTGGGTACGCCGAGTCGTCGATGATGCACGGACCTTCGCCCGAGTAGATGGAGAATCCGCCGTAGGTGTTCCACGCTTCTTCGACCATCGAACGATTCATGATGACGTAGGTCGCCGTACTCGCGGGGTCCCACACCGTGAGAGGGATGTAGCTGGCGGCGCGCGCTCCCGCGACCAGTTTGATGAGATAGTCGCCGGGAACGAATGACGAGGTGATCCGCATTACGACCGAGGGGCGCCAGTTGTCGCAGCTCACCATGTTCACCGACGCGTCGAGCGTGCACGCGGGTTGGTCAATCGCCGACTCGACCGGCGAGGTCCATATCTCCCGCGCTCCCAGCCCCTGGTACCAGCCCATGCGGTACGCGACGGCACGATAGTGCGCCGCTCGTGAGTCGACGAAGAGGACGACGTCTTGACCTTGTCTGGCGTAGGTGAGATTGGCGAAACCCTGGACCGTCGTCGTAGAAGAACCGCCGCGAATCTTCCACGAGGTCGAACCGGGTAGGCGATTCTCCGCGATGACCGCTGACGAGACCACCCCGTTGGGACCTTGTCGAGTGGGGGGCAAGGTCGTCGTCGTGGTCGGGGGCAGCGTGGTGGTAGTTGTGCTCGATGTTGTTGACGTCGAGGATGTCGTGGTGGTGGTTGTCGTGGTGGATGTCGTGGTGGTCGTGGTGGTCGTCGAACCTGAGGCGGCGATCGCGACCCACGACGTGACGACGAGCATGAGCGATGCCACCGCCCCGCGGCGGAATGCCCGACTTCGACGTTCCACGTGCCTGCCCCCCGGACCCCGCAGAGGGATCGATCAACGAGCGTACTGATCACGCGGCCCTCGCGACAGATAGAGAGCACCCCGCAGCCAACATCTTTTCTCAATCTTGTGAGAGGGAGTGCACCGCATCCTTCCAACCACGAGATCAGAACTTCTGGACGCCGCCGGTGAGATCCAGGACAGACGGCTACGACTCGGGCCAGTGGATCTGACCCCATTACGCTGGTTGCGGTCGCCCATGACACTCGTAAACGAAACCCTCGGCGAACGCTTTCAGTTGGTTCGACTGCTCGGGCGTGGCGGAATGTCCGACGTGTACGAGGCGATTGACGTCCAACGCGGTGGTCGCGTCGCCGTCAAGTTGCTTCGATCCAGCGATCCCGAGTTCGTCCGCCGCCTCGCTCAAGAGGCGCGCGCCCTAGAAGGCTTTCACCACCCCGGCCTGGTCCGTCTGTTTGAAGCCGGCCTCGCCGCCGATCAGGCCTACCTGGTCATGGAGTTCGTCGAGGGCGTGACACTCGCCAAGTCCCTCAAAGACCATTCCCCGCTCTCGCCGGGAGAGACGGCAGTTCTAGGCGTCGCGCTGGCTGACGCGCTGGCGTACGTGCACGAACACGGTGTCGTCCACCGCGACGTCAAACCTTCCAACGTTTTGCTGACCACCAGCGGCGAGGTAAAACTCGGCGACTTCGGTGTGGCGCAAGTTCATGACGCCGTCACTCTTACCCTCGCGGGGTCGATGCTCGGCACCATCTCCTACATGGCGCCCGAGCAACTCGAAGACGCTCAGGTCGGTCCGAGCGCCGACGTCTGGTCGCTCGGGATCGTTCTGCTGGAGTGCCTGGTTGGGCGGCGCGTCTACGAGGGCTCGCCGAGTGAGATCGTCGCTCGCCGCCTGCGTGAACCCGTTCCGCTCCCCGCAGATCTTCCGGTGCCCTGGAAGATTCTCTTCGGAGGGATGCTCGATCATCGGCCCGACCAACGATTGAGCGCCCGCGACGTGGCCGCACTCCTTGCCACCGCCCCCTACGCCGCGTCCTGGTCACCGATGTCCAGTGAGCGCGACGGTGCCACGTACGACCTGACCGCGCTCGCGCCTGCTGGCGATGCCACGACCGTCGTCGGCTCGCCGCGAGAGGCTCCGGCCGACGCCACGCGCATTGTTCGGCCACCGCCTCTCCCGAGCGCACGAGGTCGTAGCCGTCGGGTCCGCTGGCAACCCGTCGCGAGCGCCGCACTCGGACTAGCCGTCATCGGCACGGTCCTGGGTCTGTGGCTCACGTCAGGACCGGCCCATGATCCACGCCATCACGCCAAGACCACCACCACTCTTCCCAGCCCGTCGGCGTCACTGTCCGCTCTCGTGAGCGACATGGCGCTCGCTCAGTCGGCCGGACGCATTGGCCCAAGCCAGGAGCAGGGAATCGCGAGTGCCGCCGAAGAAGCCGTCGCCGCAAACTCCTCAGGCAACGTCGTCGGAGCCGGTTACGATCTCCAGCGCGCCCAAACGACAATCGTGAACGGTATCCAGGGAGGCACCATCACCCAAGCCGAAGGTGCGACACTACTTCACGCTCTCTCGGTACTGTCCCTCGCACTCGACGTGTCAATACCCCCAACAACAACCACGACGTCCACCACGTCCACGACAACGACCACGTCGACTACGACCACGACCACCCTTCCAGGATTTGGCGGATTCGGTGAACCTGGTAATGGAAACGGAAACGGGTAGCGCTCGACCCGTTACTGCGCGGGGCCAGTTGTCAGGTCGAAGGTCGCCGTCGCCGTCTGTCCATTCGCAGTGAGGTAGGCGATCGTCGCGCTATCGCCGGGCTTGAGCGGGAACTCCAGCGCACTCAACTGCGCGGCGTCGCTCACGCTTGTTCCGTCGAAGGACGTGATCACGTCGCCCGCCACGAGGCCAGAGCTAGCCGCGGGCGTGTTCGGCATCACGCTTTGTACCGTCACTCCATTCGCCGTGGTCGTCGATCCCGGCGTGGAACTGGCGCCGCTCACCTCAATGCCGAGGATCCCGGTCGGGCCGATGTGTATCGAGCTGGTTGCCACGCCGTCTTTGATCTGTTTGACGACGTTTAGGGCGGTGTTGATCGGAATGGAGTAGGCCTGCGCCGGCGCGACCTGACTGAATTCGTAGCCCGCCTGATCCGACGACGCGGCGGTGTCCATTCCGACTACCTTTCCGCTCAGGGTGACGAGCGGACCACCCGAATCGCCGGGCTGAATCGCTGCGTTCGTCTCGATGAGACCGCTGAGGCTCTCCGAACCCGTCGGGTTCACGTCGCTGTCAGCGGTGATCGACTGATCTTTGGCCACGATCGTGCCCGCGGCGTAACTCGGAGTTCCCCCGACGCCGCCGGCGTTGCCGATACCGACAACCTTCTCCTTGAGCGTGAGCGAGGCCGAGTTGCCCAGGGTGACCGTCGTGAGACCCGAGGCGTCCGTCAACTTGAGTACCGCGATGTCCTTATCCGGGTCGTAGCCGAGCACCGTGGCTTGGTAGGTCTTGCCCGACGCGATGTCGGTCACCGAGATGGACGTCGCTCCTTCAATCACGTGATTATTGGTGAGCACGAGGCCATTGGCGGAGAGCACCATTCCGGTACCCGCCGCGGTGGCGTTCTGGTACGAGATTCCAGTGTTGATGTCCACCAAACCGGGGTCGACCTCCTTGGCCACCTTGGCCGCCGCCTTGTCGGTGGTACCGGGTGCGTTCTGCGGTCCGTTGAAGTTCGGGAACGAGAAATTAAATCCTGGGTAGCCGGATCCGGAGGAGCCCGACGACGGCAGACCGGTCTTGGCGTACGACGGGCCAAGCACGGGCGAAAGGGGCTTGTCCACGTAGTGGCCAACGACGAAACCGACACCCAACAGGGCCACGACCAGAACCACCGCAGCGAGACTACATAAATATGTCATGTAGAAGCCGCTGCGGACTTTCGCGGGTGCCGGCGGGTCCAGCGTCGGGGCGGGCGAGCTCGCAACACGCTCGTCGTGGCTCACCGTGTTCACTTCGTCGTCGTCCCAATTGATGGGAGATGACATCGACTGCTCCGGCGCGCCCGGAGTCGGGCCTCCGCTCGGCTCGGGGATGCCTTGGCCCTCGATAGGCGTCTGATCTTCTTCCCTGTCCATACCCACATACTCCTTCACTACACGAACTACGACAAGATCAATACTGGGCGTCCTTCGTGAGACGCCCGCAGAAGTCGGGTAAGAACCGAATAAAAAATACCCTCGCAGTCATCGTGGCGCGGTTCTCGAATATGGAGTAGAAAATAACCGGTGCTCGGTGCGACTGGTTCGTCCGCCACCACGACGTGGCCCGTCCGCCAGGGCATGACGGGCGGTGCCACCTCAGCTGAGCACTGAGTCGCCTTCCGAGGTGATTGAACGACACGCACGTATTCGCAAGGGCTGTCGTTCGCCCACGCACTTCTCTCGCAAGATTTGCAGAGCATATCGTCGCCTAGAAATGCGCGCCGACGCGAGTTATCCCACGGCGCTCCCAATTACCGGTCAACTCGCCATCAAGTGGACCGAATCACAAAATTCCTGGTGAATAATGACTTTCGCCCCTCGATTCGTCGAGGTTGGTTCTCAGTGCTCAGCTGAGGTGGTTCTCCCCAAAATGCCCTTGCGGGGGTGGACCACGTCCCTTCGGCAATTCGTGGGTGCTGCGTGAACCGGGACACAGACGGGTCCCACGTAGAGTGATCCGGTGAGCACGGCCGAACCCGCAGGCATTCAACTCACCAACCTGACCAAGTCCTACGGCGACGTTCGGGCCGTTCGCGGCATCAATCTCACGATCAATCGCGGCGAGACCTTGGCCCTGCTCGGCCCGAATGGCGCGGGCAAGACGACCACGATCGACATGATGCTCGGGCTCGTTCGCCCCGACGCGGGCACCGTCTCGCTCTTTGGCGCGAGCCCTCGCGATGCAGTGGAAGCCGGGGTCGTGAGTGGGATGCTCCAGACCGGATCTCCGCCGGAGTACATGAGCGTGCGCGAACTGGTCACCATGATCGCCTCGCTCTACCCCAACCCCCTCGCCGTGGGCGACGTCTTGGCGCACGTCGGCATCGCCGAGATCGCCGATCGGCCCACCAACAAGCTCTCCGGGGGCCAGACCCAGCGCGTACGCATGGCAATTGCTCTCGTGGCGAACTCCGAGATGTTGGTGCTCGACGAGCCCACCGCCGCCCTCGACGTCGAAGGTCGTCGCGACTTTTGGGAGTCGATTCGCGACATCGCCGCCCAGGGCAAGACCATTATCTTCGCCACGCACTACCTCGAAGAGGCCGACGCCTACGCGGATCGCATCGTGCTCATGGCCCGCGGCCAGATCGTCGCCGACGGTCCCCCCACCGAGATCAAAGCACGCGTGGGGGGACGGACGATTCGCGCGACGCTGCCCGGCGTCGAGCGCAGCGCGCTCGAAGCAATTCCTGGCGTGGCGAACGCCGAACAGCGGGGCGAGGCTTTTGTGATCAAATGCGCCGACGCCAACTCTTCGGATACCGCACTGCGTGCTCTGCTGACTCAGTACCCCCAGGCTCGCGACATCGAAGTGCGCGGCGCCGGACTCGAAGAGGCCTTCCTCAACCTGACCGGTGACGATACCACCGATGAGGACGCGTCATGAAGGGGCTGACGTACGTTCGCTACGAAGTCCTGCGCACGCTGCGCAACCGGCGCTTTCTCATCTTTTCCTTGGCCTTCCCTCTGATCCTGTTCTTGAGCATCGCCGGCGACCATCGTCACGCCCACATCGACGGCATCGGCTTTCCGCTCTATTACATGACGGGCATGGCCGCGTGGGGATCAATGACCTCGGTGATCTCGTCGGGGGCGCGGATCGCTCAGGAGCGCCAAGTGGGCTGGACTCGCCAACTGCGCATCACCCCCCTCAAGACGAGCACCTACTTTGCCGCCAAGATCCTCACTGGCTACATGATGGCGCTCGTTAGCATCATCGTCCTGGCCTTCGCGGGCGTGTCTCTGGGCGTGCATCTCGCTGCATCCGGATGGCTCACCATGCTCGGCCTGCTCCTGGTCGGGCTCATCCCCTTCACCATCATGGGTATCCTCCTCGGTCACCTCATCAAGGTCGACTCACTCGGCCCGGCCATCGGTGGTATCACCTCGATCTTCGCGCTCTTGGGTGGCGTCTTTGGTCCGCTGGTCACCGGCGGCGCGTTCCTCAACGTCGTAAAGGCTCTGCCGTCCTACTGGCTCGTCCAGGCCGGCAAGTCGGCTCTTCTGGGCGGCCACGTCTGGACGGGCGAGGCGTGGATCGTGATTGCGCTGTGGTCGCTCGTGCTCGCGCGCCTCGCCGTGCGGGTCTATCAGCGCGATACGGCCAAGGTCTAAAGTCCCGAGAGCTTTCGAATCGGCCGCGCCAGGGCCGAGTTGTCGTCGTCGCCGAATCCCTGGGCGATGATGCCATCTTCCAGTGTCGCCGCGAGTGCGGTGACGGGCAACACCGCGCCTACCTCGTGGGCGAGTTCGAGACCGATTCCGAGGTCCTTGCGGTGCAGGGAGATCTTGAACCCAAGGGGATAGTCGTCGTCAATCATGCGCCCGCTACGGTTCTCGAGCACCCAGGAGCCGGCCGCTCCGCCGCGCAGCGCGCCGAGAACTCGTTCGACGTCCAGGCCGGCCTTTAGTCCGAGCGTGACGCCCTCGGCGACCCCGAGATACACGCCCGAGAGAATGACCTGGTTAATGGCCTTGGCCCACTGGCCCGCACCCACGCCACCCAAGTGCGTGACACTGCGACCCATCGCGTTGAGTATCGGTGCAGCGCGATCGAAATCCTCGTCGGTCCCGCCCACGAGAATCGATAGCGTGGCGTTCTTCGCGCCCTCCGAACCCCCTGTCACCGGCGCATCCACCGTGCCCACACCCTTGGGGGACAGTCGCTGGGCAAACTCTTGGGCTTTGGTAGGACTGATCGATGAACAGTCGACGAACAGTGAGCCCGACGAGAAGCCCCCGGCGAGGCCCTGATCCCCAAAGAGCACCTCTTCCACTTGGGGCGAGTCAGTGAGACAGGACACGACGATGTCGCTTGCTCGAGCCACGTCAGCAGGAGTCGCCACCTGAGTGGCACCGAGATCCACGACGGGCTGGGCGCGCGAGGGCGTTCGGTTCCAGACGGTGAGCGAGTATCCGGCCCGGACCAGGTTCATGGCCATCAACTGACCCATTGTTCCCAGCCCCACGAACCCAATGCGCTCTGTTACGCCCGCGGACTCCGATGCGCTCACGAGGGCCCCTTTCACGACGATGGCCCGAAAATCGTAGTCGGCTCGCGACGTGGCCGACCGCGTCGGCCAGACGCACAGCGCGAAACGGTGCGGTCGAGGACTAGGCCACGCGCGTGCGGCGCGTGGGCGCCGCACACTCGCGACACAGCACGACGTACTTGCGCTCTTCCTCGACGTCCGCCATCCGCAGGATCTTCAACGTACCGTTCGCCTTGCAGTGTTGCTGATGCCAGCACGTGTGGCGACTGCACTTGCACGGTCCCGACGCTGGTAGCCTCGCCGGCCGAAGGTTCGTCACCTTAGACGGAACGGAGCTGGAAAGAGGTTCGGTCATAGTTTCCCATCTCAATCTCCCGCCATCAATCGTAGAACTCGCCGCATCAAATGTTGCGGACACTCAGCGCGCAGTGCGAAGTCGCCCACTGACCGATACCTCAGGTGTTCCACGTCGCAATCGGCTCTCTGAACAATTGTTTGCGATGTCACAGAGAGCCAATCCGATTTTGTGCGACGTCACGCGCACGAGGTGCGAGTGGCCCAATTCTGACCATGGGCGCAGTGAAGCAACTACGAAAGAGAGTCGCTGGTAGATCTGCAAGTAGTCGCCGTCGTAGAGCAGGTGGTAGTTGCGATGAAACCAGGAGAGCAAGTACGCATTGGTAGGTATTGACGAGAATTCGGGGTTATCGAGGACGACGTACTGTGCCGCTTCAAAGTAACCCCTCCACTGCCGTATGAGGCCTCGCGCGGGAGTACTGACCTCAGTACCCCACATCAATCGGGTGCCAATGGGATCGACGACGTCGGGACACGATGGATCGCTCGAGAAGAAGCGGTTCTCCAGAATTCCGTAACCGACGTTGTCATAAATGACGCACGCGTCCGCTGGGATGAATCGAGGAATCTTGTTCAGTGACGCGTAGTTGCTCGACTCGCCTCCAACCGACGAATAAAAGATTGTCGTCCACATGATCAGTCCAACCAGAAGGGCGACGAACCCAGCGGCTAGAGCCCGCCACACAAAAGTGCGGATCGAGCGCGACATCCTCAAACCGTACGTCAGCGGACCTGTCGATTCTCTGACTCGACCGATGGATATCGCCACGAGCGCCACCAGAAAAGGAACGACGAAGGCCGCATAGTGAGGGTAGAACACAGGCCCGGCCAGTATCCCCCACATCGCGAACGCGGCGGCCAAGAGGATGAAGAGATCCGTCGTGTTGGGCGAGACGCGTCGCGTGTACGCGAGAGCGACGAGACAGATCAGCGCGAGGAAAATGACTAGTGCGCCAAAGGCGCTGGGTGCGAACTGGGTTAGGGCAAGTCCGGTCATGCCCACCAACCGCATCAGGACCCCGACATTGTCGCCCACGTACGGCTTTCGAGTTAGCTGAGCAATCAGAACCTCATGGAGGAAGTTGTCCGGTGCGGCGAGGATGAACGGCAGCGCGATCGCCGAGAACGTGGCGACGGCCGCACCCACGAAGACCAGCACCCGCCGTCGGTGCGCCACGGCGAGGCAGATAACCATCGCCAGAAAGGGAAAGAACGCCCAAATCTTGACCAATCCGGCAAAACCAAAGAGGGCGCCGCCAAGCACCAAAGGTCGGGTAGCCATCCGCGAGCGGCTCGCCCACGGCGAGAAGACCGCGAGCGCGCCGAGCAGCACGAAGAAGACGACGTATTGCTCGAGAAACAACGCGGAACTGATGTCGGACGCGATCGGTATAAACGCGAGGCCCAGCCCCGCGATCAACATTGGCGCGCGACCTCGATGGCGAACCAGCAAGCACAGCAGGCTCACGTTGAGGGCGGAGACGAAGGAAGTCATGACGCGAGCGACGATCAGCCCGTCATGAGATCCAAAGATTCGGCTGACGACGCCGGCCGGACTCAGAAGCATCACTATCCCTGGAGGCTGAACAAAGACGAAGTCTCTGTATGGCAACGCGCCCGATATGAGACGAATGGACGCGGCGAGGTAGACCCCGGAGTCGTAGACGCCAACCAATTCCGGTCGTGACATCTGCCAGAGCGATACGCCGAGGCTCAGTAAACCGGCCCCCACGACGATCAAGTACCGCTGCGCTCTTCGATCGCTGAGTCGCAACCTCCATGATCGTCGTATCCGCAGTTTTTTGGAGTCCGGAGAAGTCGCGGGAGAGAGGATCGGCCTCGAAGACGGTGTCGCCTCAGGTGGGGAAGTCCTGGTCGATACGTCGGAGTCAGTGCGGATAGCGATGGCTAAAACCTGCCTTGACGTTCCGACACCATCGTTTCGCTATCTCCTGTATAGATTTTTGAGACAGACTCAAGTATCCCACGCGCCCCGAAAAATTCGCGTCAATTGGGTTCGTTGTGTTAATAGCGCGTAGTTCGTGCAATCACGGTGTTTTACGAGTGCACAGTGGCGCAGTGATGCTCGGACGAGAGACAATTGATGTCGGCACAACTGCGCCGCCACGCTTGGCTACTTCTGTGCCGCCGCCGTCGCCGCCGCGCGCAAAAGAGATGAGTCAGAGCCGACGCCCACGAAAGTGAATCCCCGCGAAGTCAGCGGGCCGGCTCGATCAGGCGTCACCGCCAAGATTCCGGCGGCGACTCCAGAGTCGTTCGCGGCGGCGATCACCTCATCGAAGGCCGACAGCAACGTCGGATGATCGAACTGTCCGGGAATACCCAGAGCCATCGACAGGTCGCTCGGACCCACGAACAACACGTCGACTCCCGGAATGGACGCAATCTCACGGACGCTCTGCAGCGCGGGCGCGGTCTCAATCTGCACAATTCCGAGCAGTGACGCGTTCACACTCTCGTTGTCTCGCCCGTCGCCTCCGAACTGACGTGCGCGGTTGTATCCGGCGATGCCTCGGTCGCCCTGTGGCGGGTACCAGAGATGACTGATGGCGTCACGAACCTGATCGGGAGTATCGAGACGCGGAAACATGACCCCCGCCGCTCCGAGATCGAGTACGTGGCCCACCCGAATCCTCTCGGGTGACTCCACGCGCGCCAGAACGGGGACACCATGGGCGGCCCCGGCTAGCAGTTGGGCTACGAGGCCGTCTTCCCCGCCCGCACCGTGCTCAAGGTCGACGAGAAGCCAGTCGAAACCGGCCAGGGCGCATACCTCGGCGGCACCCGCCGACCCCAAGTTCAAAAAGGTGCCGAGGGTACTCTCACCCGACCGCACACGCTCGCGCAGCGTCACGACAGACTCGTCAGCGCGGGAATAACGGGCACGACGACAAAAAAGTTCATGCGTTAGTCTTCCATCACGCGTGACGATCCGCAACGTCGCGTCGCACATCAGGTGGCCAACTTGGACTCGACACGCATCACCGACGTCAAAATCACGCCCGTCGCATTTCACGACCCTCCGCTGCTCAACGCGGTCGGGGTGCACGAACCCTTTGCCCTTCGATCGATCATCGAAGTCCATACCTCCGATGGAGTCGCCGGACTCGGCGAATCGTATGGTGAGGTGGGACACCTCGAGCGGCTTCGCCGTGTGGGCGACGCCCTGTGCGGGATCGACCCCTTTGCCACGCACGAGATACTGAGCGTGACCCAGCGCACGCTCAACGGTGTCGTGGGAGGGGACAGCCATGGCCTCACGGGTTCCATCGACGCCGCCGGCACCGTACTGCGGACGTTTGCTGCCTTCGAAGTCGCTGCCCTCGATATTCAAGGCAAGTTGCTCGGTCGACCGGTGTCAGACCTGTTGGGGGGTGCGGTGCGCAAGAGCGTCCCCTTTTCGGCCTACCTCTTCTACAAATGGCCAGCCCACCCGGGCCACCAGCCCGACGTCTTCGGCGAAGCGCTCGACCCCGAGGGCATCGTGGCCCAGGCGACATGGATGCGCGACACCTACGGGTTCCGCTCCATCAAGCTCAAGGGCGGCGTCTTCGCGCCGCCCGCGGAGATCGACGCGATCATGGCGCTACGCGCGGCCTTTCCCCACACTCCCCTTCGACTCGATCCCAATACGGCCTGGAGCGTCGAGACATCGATCATGGTGGGTACCGCGCTAAGCGGTGTCCTCGAATACCTGGAAGACCCGACGCCCGGACTGATCGGCATGTCTGAGGTCGCGCGCGTCGTCCCCATGCCCCTAGCGACCAACATGTGCGTCGTGGGTTTCGAGGACATCCCCGAAGCCGTGAGTCGAGGGTCCGTCGGCGTGATCCTCTCGGATCATCACTATTGGGGCGGGCTCGGCAAGGTCCACGATCTGGCGAGCATCTGTGACACCTTCGGGCTGGGACTGTCAATGCACTCCAACTCGCACCTGGGCATCAGCTTGGCGGCGATGACGCACGTCGCGGCGGCTACGCCGAACTTGACCTACGCCCTGGACACCCACTGGCCCTGGAAAACTGAAGACGTCGTCACGACGCCGTTTGTCTTTCACGACGGTTCCCTCGAGGTGTCGCGTGAACCGGGTTTGGGCGTCGAGCTGGACCCCGACGCACTGGCGCACCTGCACGAGCAATACCAACGCTGCGGGCTTCGTGAACGCAGCGATACTCGCTACAGGCAATCGATCGAGTCCTCCTTCGACGCGAGGTTGCCGCGCTGGTGAGTCTCACTGGCTACTCCTACCCCTGGGACTACCTGGGCGACGACGCCGCTCTCGATCGAGTGGCCTCGCTGGGACTCGACGTCGTGGCTCTCGCCGCCTCGTACCACGCGACGCGACTCGCCACCCCCCTGCATCCCACGCGGCGCGTCACCGACATCGATCACTCCGCCGCGTACTTTCCCCTTCGCGACGAAGTCTGGAACTCGCGTCGACTTCGACCCCACCCGCCGGATGAGTGGATCGGACCCGACGCGTTCGTCGACGCGGCGACGCGCCTGGACAAGCGTGGGATCGCCGTCGATGGTTGGATCGTGCTCACCCACGTCGACCACGTCGGATCCGACAAACACGAGTTCGCCGTTCGAAACGCCTTCGGCGAGATCTACTCCTACAGCCTCTGTCCGAGCCACGAAGCGGTCCGCGACTACTGCCGCGCGCTCGTCACCGAGACGCTGCGCAGCGCGCCGCTGCGCGGCGTCGTGCTCGAAGCGTGCGGACCGATGGGCCTCGAACACTCCAGCACCCACGACAAGATCGACTTAGCGCACTGGGATCTCGTCGAACGCCAGCTGCTCTCTCTCTGTTTCTGCCACGCGTGTACGGATGGCATGTGCGAGGACGGTATCGATGCCCAAGAACTCGCACGCACCGTTCGACAAGCACTGGCTCGCTCCGCGCCGACAATGGGCGACGCCCTGGGTGAGATGAGCGACGCCGTTGCGGCCTTCCGGTCGTCACGCTCGACCAACTTGCAACTCGACGTTCTCACCGCAGCCCGGCAGGTGAACGGCGAAGCATCCATCACGCTGCACGCCAGCCCGAGTCCGTGGGCCACGGGCTCCTTCGCCGCGAGCAGCGGAAAAACGCTTGCCCTCGTCAACTGCGCCGTGGCGAACTGTTGGGACGAGTCGTTCGCGCAGGACGAACTCGCGAGACTGGAAACGGAGACGAACAACCTCGGCGCCTACGTGCGTCTTGACCACGATTGGGTGCGCAGCGACCACATCCTTTCGCGCTACGCGGAGTTAGGTGTGCGAGAGCTTCACCTGTACCATCTCGGTCTGCTGTCCGCGACGAGCTTTGTCAATGCCCGGCATCTCGCCTCAGCCTGGCGCCGGCGACGTGACGTCGGCCCCGATCAAATTGAGGAATCATTGAGCGATGGGTGACATCGTCCTTCTCACCGGCGCCCAGGGAGCCATTGGTTCAATGCTGCGACGTTCGCTTCGCCGACCCGGTCGGCACCTGCGACTCCTCGATGTCGCTCCGCTCTCACCCCTCGAACCCGGCGAAGATGCCGAGTTGATATCGGGATCGTTCCTCGATCCCGGGGTGCTCGAGGCGGCCTGTCGAGATGCCCGCGCCATCGTGCACCTCGGCGGGCTCTCGCACGAGGGCTACTCGTGGCCCGAGTACCTCGAAGTGAACATTCACGGGACGTACCTCGTCGCCGAAGCGGCCCGTCGCTCGGGTGTCGAGCGCATCGTGTACGCGAGTTCCAACCACGCGGTCGGCTTCGCGCCGCTCCGCGAAAACGAGCCGGTCCCGGACTACGAGTTTCCCCGTCCCGACACGTTCTACGGCGTCTCGAAGGCGGCCAGCGAAAGTCTGCTGAGTCTGTACCACGACCGCTACGGCCTCGACGTGGTGTGTCTGCGAATCGGCTCCTATCGAGACCGTCCCAGCGACGCGCGCTCCCTGTGGAGTTGGCTCTCCCCCGGGGACTGCACCCGCCTGGTCGACGCTTCCCTCTCGACCCCGCACCCGGGCTTTCGCATCGTGTGGGGAATGTCCGCCAACACTCGCGCCGCGGTCTCGCTCGACGAGGGTCGCGCCATCGGGTATGAGCCACGCGACAATGCCGAGGACTATGCCGCGAGCCTGGCCGATGATCGAGACCACTGGCGTGACGTGGGCGGACGGTACGCGGGCCCCGATGTGACGTGATCAGTCGGTCAGCGCCACGTAGATGTCACAGAGATTCCATCCGGTGTGTCCGCCCTCGATGAGCTGACCCAGGGCGGACAGGGCGGGATGGGTGTCGTGACTTCGAGCGATGTCATCCCAGTTGAGGCTTCGCGCGCCAATACGTGCCCAGGTGTCGGTCGACACCCACGCACCCGCCACGCCCCGGATGAAGTCTCGACCGTCCGAAGATCGTGCCAGAAAGGTGACATCGCGAGAACTGTGCGCCAACTCCCTGGCCATACGCCACGCGAACTCCTGGCACCGTCCGCCCTCGCCCGACCCGTCGACACGTACCGTGACTTCGCCAACCCCCACGACAGCGCTCTTCGGTCGCGCTATGCGCACCGCGTGTCCCCACTCGTGCGCGATATCTTTCACGTCGCCACTCACCCGCGCGCCCATGTCGACCGTCTGGTATCCCCGTTGTCGCGCCTCGGCGAGGGCCCACTCAAGCATCATGCCGGGATCCGCCAAGACAAGGTTCCGGTGCCGGGTTACGAGTTCTCGACCCATGAGGATGCGACGCTTGGCGAAGGCGGCGCGCATCCTCGAGCGAAGGGACTCGTCAACGTCAATCAGTCCCCATAGTTCGTCGACCGCGCGCGAAGTGGGTTCGTAGTCATACGTCATCGCCGAGGCAACCCACTGTGCCCCCGAGACGACGTTGTCGACCAGGATCAGGCTGGTTGACCTCGCTGCGCGTACGTGTCGCAGCAACGCGCCACCCCCAATGAGCGACGTCGACGCACGAATCTCATTGAGGGTGGTGATATCGACGCCCGCGCGCAGCGCCCCGCGCCACACCTCGTCGAGATCCTCCAGGGTGAGGGGCTGTGCGGGGGCCACGCAAAGGCTCGAGGCGCCACCAGACAACAGAAACACGACCGAGCCGGCGTGGTCGGGCGACATGAGAAAGCTCACCACGGCGTCGCCCGCTCTGGCGCTGTGCGCTGCGGGTACCGGGTGTTCGCCGACGATAACGATCTCTTCTGGAGTGGAGACTTCCTCGCCCACATCACTCACCACAATGTGGCGTTGGACTCGAGAGCCGAGAGTCCGGCGGGTCGCGGCCGCCATCTCGCGCGACGCCTTACCGATCGCGACCACGTCGACGGATCCACTGCCTAGCTGCGCACGCGCGAGACGCTCTTCGGTGAGATGGTTGAGATCCATTTCGCTCAACCACCTCGTCGATATCGCGAAGGCGTCCTCGAGCAGCGTCGTGTCGGTCACGGTGGGAGTCCTCGTTCGCGCGGGCAGCTAGTTCGTCCACTCCGCGGTGTCGAGGTACCCCGAGGAGAGTGAGAACGACATGCTTTGGACAGAGACGCTGGTGGGAAGTTCGAAGACGACGCAACCCGAGGCGCTGCTACCAGCCCGCAGATCGATGATCCCTGATCCCGACGAGAAGTTCGAACACTCCGACACAGTTCCGAAGTCGGCGGTGTACGTCTGCCCGTCACTTCCCGTCACGCTCAGGTCGTCGTTAGTGTCGCCGTCGATCTCTTGGCCGCTCGTGTTATCGACGGTGAGTTGCACTGCCACAAACCGGTACCCGGAGTCGGGTAGACCGGAACCCGACGCCGCCGCCGCGGGATCCACAACTTGGGTGGCAGAGACCGCGAAGGCGTCACCGTAAAAGTCGTGCACGGTCTCAGATGTTCCGAGCGAACTGGCCGAAGGGGACGATGAAATTGGCGCCACGATCTTTTGGGCCAACTTGAGACCCGAGAGGACTTTGACCTCTTTGATGAGTTCGCTGTCCGTCGCGTGATAGAGGGTCGCGTACGATTCGGCCGAGTTGGTGGTCAAGGAGGTGAGCGTGTCCTTGCCCAGGGCACGAAAGACTGCGACGTACGTGGCCATACTTCTGCGCACAGCTTTGGGC
Source organism: uncultured Acidimicrobiaceae bacterium (assembly GCA_963839255.1). Lineage (GTDB taxonomy): Bacteria > Actinomycetota > Acidimicrobiia > Acidimicrobiales > RAAP-2 > RAAP-2. Next base: position 586,995 of record CAWIUH010000005.1, on the reverse strand, counting down.
CAGGCTTCGAGCGAGAGCGACGTCGTGTACCCGTTGAACGCGGCGCTCAGCCTCTTCAGGTAGGCGGTGTTCGCTTTCGTTGTACCCGAGTTGAAGTTGCCCACCAGTGCGTCGATCTCGTTACCATCTTTCCTCGACGTCGCTGAGAAATACACCCTCGCTGAGTCAACTCGAACGCGATTGGACCTCGAGGCGACGCTTGGACCACGGACCCCCCGGGCAACGACCGTGAAGTAGTAGATCTTTCCGGGGTGCAGTCCCTTCACGACGCACGTCGTGGTTCGCGTCGTGCAGGTGTGTTTCAAAGGATGAGATGTGACCAGAAAACTCCTCGCCCCGGGCGGCCGCGCCCATCTCACCGAAATCGACGTTGCCACACCCGACGCGTGTACCGCCCTGGGAGCCTGAGTCGCGGCTCCCGCGACACTCGCGGTCATGGTGAGGGCCAGGCTGAGGAAAGCCGCCGTGCCAACGATCGCCCATCGGCGAAGTGAACTGCTTCGATTCATGCGATCAGGCTCCTCGTCTCTTTCAGGTTAGACACCCCCGTTCCAGGAGACCGCCAAGCTAGACATCGATTCTTGGCGCGGTCAGTAGGCTCATTCCCATGTCCGGTCCTATCAACGAAGAACATTGGCAAACGAGTCCCGATCGCCACGATTTTCCCGCCGCGCGCACGTATCTCTCGCTCATTGCCGATTCCGCCACTGTTGACAAGATCGTCAAGGCCCTCGAAAAGGCACCCTCGACGACGTACGAAGTGAAGGACATCCTGCGCGCCAGTCGACTTGCCCTACTCGGTAAGGACAATCAGCACGTGGCCGACAACCTCGACAAGGTGGCCAAGGGCGAGAAGCTCTCTCCGATCTTGCTCGTGCGCGGGCGTTTTATGAAGAACCGCGCCCTCGTGGTGGCCGACGGGTACCACCGCGTCTGTGCCAGCTACTGGCTCGGTGAGAACTCACCGGTCCCCTGTCGCATCGTGGACGCGGAGTAGCCGGCCGATCCTCGTTCCTTCAGGCGGTTTTACACTTGAGCCGTGCGAAGGGTTCCGTATCTCCTGCTGGCTCTGCTCGTTGTCCTAACGGGAGCCTTTGCGATCCTCTCCATCGTGCAGTCGAACTCCTCGGGTTCGTCGGACAGCATCTTTACCCCGTGCCACGGATTCAGCGTGAAGCCATCGACGTATGTGATCTCGTGCGCCGATGCGAACTCTGAGTTCACGGACTTGCACTGGTTCGGCTGGGGTGACGCCACGGCGTACGCGACCGGTGAGGCGCGCTGGAACGACTGTCAGCCAACTTGCGTCGCGGGCCACTGGCGCAGCCAAGCGGTGACGATCTGGGCGTGGGACCTTCGTACGCAGGGCCCCATCACCGCGTACGCCAAACTTCAAACCACCTCGAGACTCCTCTTCGTGATGAAGTACTGGGGTACCAATGGCGGAGGGGTCTTTGGACCCGCGTCGTCCTCGTAAGAATCCCCTAAAGCGGATCTCGTTGACCCAGGTTGCCTTACTTATAATGGGCCCCGCACCACGCCGCGTCGCCCGAACGTTCGTCGTTGCGCCTTCGACCTGGGAGTACGAACGATGAAGTATCTACGCCGCGCCGCAGTGATGGCCGCGACGTCCCTCGTCCTCGCGCTGCCCGCCGCGGCGGTCACGTCCGCTGACTGGACGGTGGCGCATTCGATGTCGCTGCCGGCTCAAGGGACCGATATTCCCGACGGGTTCATCTCGTCTCTCAGTTGCCTGAGCGCCAGTAGCTGCGTCGCGGCCGGTGCCTACACCAACGCGCAGGGCCAGATCCTGGGACTCATCGAAACCGAGCGCAACGGAACGTGGCTCAGTCCCGAGAGCCTCAAACCACCGGCCGGTGCGGCCAGCGACCCCGCGGTCACGCTCTACCAAGTGTCGTGCGGTGCGGTCGGTAGTTGTGTCGCGGTGGGCACCTACGACACCAACACCAGCTCGCTGCCGTTACTGGTCGAAGAACGAGCGGGCCATTGGGAACTGGGTCGCACGCTCTCCTTGCCCGCCAACGCGCTCATCAAGGGGCAAGACGCCACGCTTCGCGCCATCTCGTGCAGGCGCTCCACCACCTGCAGCGCGATCGGCACCTACCAGGACAACAATCCGGTGGGACCGCGCAGCGAGGGCTTCGTGGCCAACGAGGTCAACGGCGTGTGGCGACGCGCCGCGGAGATCGCGCTTCCCAAGAGCAACTTCGACCCCTTCGTCTCGCTCAACCAACTGTCGTGTCCCTCTGCAGGCAACTGCGTAGCCATCGGTTCGTTCATCGACGCCAATGACGTGACTCAGGCGCTGGTGGTGAGTGAGACGAACGGCGTGTGGCACTCGGGAGAGGCGATCGCCCCGCCCCCCGATGCCAGCCGATTCGCGGGGGCTTCGTGGAGCGAGGTGACGTGCTTAAGTGATAGTTCCTGCGCCGTCCTGGGCACGTTCAACTCATCGAGCGGAGCCATCGAGGCCATGGTCGACAGCGAATCGGACGGCTCCTGGGGAGCGGCCATCCCGGTGACGCTGCCGCCCGACGCCGCGGCCAACCCGCACGTCTTGCTCTTTGGCTTCGACGGGATCGCGTGCTCGAGCCAGGGTTACTGCAGTCTGGGTGGTCAGTACAAGGACAGCGCGGGCAAGTATGAAGGTTTCCTCGCCAACGAAGACGGCGGAATCTGGTCGGCGGCCCAAGGCGTAGATCTACCGGTCGGCGGAGCGTCCGGGGGCGCGAACGGCGGCATCGTCGCTCTCAGCTGCCCGCGGAGCGACAACTGCCAAGCCAGCGGGTCGTACCTCGATTCCAGTGGTAACTATCAAGCCCTGGTCGTGAGCGAGGTAAATGGCGTGTGGCAACGCGGCAGCGAAGTGACCTTGCCGGGAGGCGCCACCACGGTGGGCGTCGACGGCGGCGTCTACGCCATCGACTGTTGGTCCGACGCCTCGTGCGTTGGAATCGGTAGTTATCTCAAGGGATCGAGCACCTACGAGGGATTCACACTGACGGGCTAGAGAATCTATTCCCGCGCACAAGGTTTCATTTCCTTTCCACCTGGGAGTCTCGCGCCATTCACTTTGCGGTAACCCTGGGTTTTTACGGTGTCTGTGTGGCACGCGCTCGACTTCACCTCCCCCTTGATGATGATGGGCGTGCCGCACCTCGCACCGTGTTGTGGATTCCTTCGTGAGCGCCGCCGTTGACCTTGCCGGACACAACACCATCCTCGTCGTCGAAGACGAGGAGAGTTACCAAGACGCCCTCAACGTCGGACTGAGCGTCGAGGGTTTCGTCGTCGTGGGGGCGACCAACATCGCTGAAGCCCGTGCGGTGCTCGCGACCACCAAGCCGGACCTCGTGTTGCTCGACGTCATGTTGCCCGACGGCTCGGGCATCGACTACTGCCGCGAACTGCACGACACCACGCGCATTCCCGTCATCATGGTCACTGCGCGCACCAGCGAGGTCGACGTGGTCCTGGGACTAGAGATCGGCGCCGCCGACTACGTGACCAAGCCGTATCGGCTGCGTGAACTCGTCGCGCGCATCCGCGCGGTCTTGCGCCGACCGACGACTGTCGACGGTGAGGTCATCACCTTCGGCGACCTGCGCATTGACTTCACGCGCCGCACGGTGACCCGCCAGAACCGCGAGGTCGAGCTTTCAGCGCAAGGAGTTCGACCTGCTCGCACTCTTTGCCACGCGACTGGGCCAGGTCGTGACGCGCGAAGTCTGCCTCGACACGTTGTGGTGGGGCCTGGAGCTCTCCGACACGCGCACCCTCGACACCCACGTCAAGCGGCTCCGACAAAAGATCGAAGACGACCCGGCGAATCCTCGCCACCTCATCACGATTCGTGGCGTTGGCTTCCGACTCGACGCCTAGCTTGGACGTTGTGCGTGCACACGACCTCGCCTACGACTTCACCCTGAACGATCAGGACGGGACGAGTCGCACCCTGTCGACAATGCTGAATGACGGTCCCGTGGTTCTCTTCTTCTACCCGGCTGCATTGAGCTCGGGCTGCACCAAGGAGTCGTGTCACTTTCGGGACCTGGCGGGAGAATTCCGTGCGCTCGGCGCCCAACCCGTAGGGATTTCGATGGACCCCGAAGAGCGCCAGGCCGAGTTCGCCAAGAAGAATAATTTCGACTTTCCTCTGCTGGCCGACGTTGACGGCGACGTCGCACGACACTATGGCGTCAAGCGCGCGCTCAATCTCCTGAGAGTAAAGCGCGCCACGTTCGTCATCGATCCCGACATGCGCGTGATCGCTGTGATCAACAGCGAGGTCAGCATGAACTCTCACGCCGATCGCGCGCTTGAAGCGCTCCGGGCCTAGCCCGCGATCAGAGCGCCGGCGGGATCGCCCAGGTAGTTCGCGACGTGTCCCAGAACGCGTGACGCGAGTGCGCCGTCGACCATCCGGTGGTCGAAAGACATCGCAATTTCGCACACGTAACGAACGACCACTTCATCGTCCACGACCCACGGCGCCTTCGCGATCTGGCCCACCGCGAGGATCGCCCCGGTGCCCGGCGGCAAGATCGGCATCGCCGCATCGACGCCGAAGGGTCCGACGTTCGTGATGGTGAGCGTGGTCCCGATCATCTCGTTGGGCGTCGTGGTTCCGTTGCGCGCCTTGTCCACGAGCACCTGGAGGGCCTGGGCCATCGAGACGAGGTCCAGCGAGTCCGCGCCCTTGATGTTCGGCACAATCAGGCCTCGGGGCGTGTCGGCCGCGATGCCCAAGTTCACGGTGCGTCGAACGATGACCTCACCGGCGGCGGCGTCGAAGCTCGAGTTGATGCCGGGGTAGTTGCGAGCGGCGTCGCACAGCGCCATGGCCACGATGGCCAGGGGCGAGAGGCGAACGTTGGCGAAGCTCGGCTGCTTCTTGAGCGACGCCACCAGTTCCATGGTCTTGGTGGCGTCAAAACGCACCCAGACCGAGGCGTGCGGCGCGCTCGTCGAACTCTGGACCATCGCTTCGGCCATGGCGCGCAGCACGCCCTTGACGGGGATGCGCTCCTCCTTCGGGCCGGTTGACCAGGACTCAATGTCGCGTCCCACGAAGTGCGACGGCGTGGTCGGACCAGTTGGTGCCGGACCTCCGGGGGGCCGAGGGTGCCGGCGCGCCGCTCAACGCCCGCTCGACGTCGTCGCGGGTGATGAGCCCATCGCGCCCTGTACCCGCCACGGTCGTGAGGTCAACGCCGTGCTGCTTGGCGTAGAGGCGAACGGGAGGAGTACAGCGAGGAGCCATGCTCGCCACAGCGGTCGGAGCGGGCGGGCAATCGGGCGCGGGAAGGACCGGTGCAGGCGTGTTCGGCGCGGCGCCGTTGCGTCCCGCTCGGCGATGCTTGCGCGTGGCGACACCGTCTTCGTTGGCGACCCCGTAGCCCACGAGCACGGCCTCGCGACCTTCACCCACGGCGGCTGGGCTCTGCTCGACGAGTTCGCTCTCGGCAATCGCCGCGCTCGTCGCAGTTTCGTTGCTCGCCGCCTTCGCGGGTGCGCTGCGCACCACCCACGTCAAAAGTGATGAGCGGCTTGTGCACTTCCATCACGTCACCGACGGTGCCGTGCAGAGTGACGACGGTGCCCGCGTAGGGGCTCGGCAGCTCGACGGTGGCCTTGGCGGTTTCGATGTCAACCAGAGGTTGGTTCAAGGTCACCGTGTCGCCCACCGCCACCTTCCACTGCACGATCTCGGCCTCGACCAGACCTTCGCCGACGTCGGGCAGGAGAAATACTTCTTCGCTCACTGTTCGAACCCCATGACGTGGTCGACCGCGTCCAAAATGCGGTCGACGTTCGGGCGGTAGTCCTCTTCGAGTCGCGTGGGCGGGTAGGGCACGTGATAGCCGCTCACCCGCATACCCGGTGCGCTCATCGAATAGAAGCAGCGCTGGGTCAGTTCGGCCACGATCTCTGAGCCGATCGACGCGGTGTGCGGCGCCTCTTGCACCACGACGAGGCGGCCAGTTTTTTCGAGCGACGTCGCCATCGTGGGGATGTCCAGCGGTGAAATGCCCCGAGCGTCGATGACCTCGAGCGAAACGCCCTCGGTGGCTGCGGTCTCGGCCGCGCGCAGGATCGTCTTGACGGTGCCGCCGTAGCCAATCACGGTCACGTCGGTGCCCTCGCGACGCACCGACGGCGTCGAAGAGACCGGCCGGCGGACGCTCGAGGTCCACCTCGCCCTTTTCCCAGTAGCGACTCTTGGGCTCACAGAAGATGATGGGGTCATCGTGATCGATCGACTGCTGGATCATCCAGTAGGCGTCGTTGGGCGTCGAACAGGCCACGACCCGCAGACCGGCCGTCGCGGCGAAGTACGCCTCGGGGCTCTCGGAGTGGTGCTCGATCGCGCCGATACCGCCCTGAAAGGGCAGGCGAATCACCAGGCTCATCGTGTACACACCGTCGGAGCGCTTGTGAAGTTTGGCCACCTGGGAGACGATCTGGTCGAAGGCCGGATAGACGAAGCCGTCGAACTGCATCTCGCACACCGTGCGGTATCCGCGGATCGCCAGACCCACCGCGGTGCCCACGATGGCCGACTCGCCCAGCGGCGAGTCGATCACGCGGTCCTCGCCGAAGTCCTTCTGCAGGCCGTCGGTGATGCGAAAAACGCCGCCGAGCTTGCCGACGTCCTCACCCATGATGAGGACCTTCTTGTTGTTCTCCATGGCTTTGCGCAGCCCCTCGTTGAGGGCCTTGGCCATCGTCATTGAGGTGGTGGCCATCAGTGTCCTCCACTCACGCCGAGTTCGATCATCTCGCGGCGTCCTTCTTCGATCAGGGGGTGCGCTTCGGCGTAGGCGTTATCGAACATGGTGATGGGATCGGGCCGATCCATCGCGAGCACGTCCACGCGGAGCTTGAGGGCCTTCTCATCGGCCTCGGCCGCCACCTCGTCAAACTGGGCGGACTTCACGGAGTACTCGCGAACGAGCAGCGCCTTGACGCGCTCGATCGGATCGCGGTGCTTCCACACCTCAACCTCGGCGTCGATGCGATAGCGCGTGGGGTCATCGGACGTGGTGTGCGCACCGAGCCGATAGGTGTAGGCCTCGATCAACGTGGGTCCCCCGCCGTAGCGCGCCGAGTCCAAGGCGCGCTTGGTGACCTCGTAGACCGCGACCACGTCGTTGCCGTCGACCCGCACGCCGGGAAATCCGAATCCAGGTGCACGGTGGTAGAGCGGAATCTTGGACTGGATTGACATGGGCGTCGAGATGCCCCACTGGTTGTTCTGCAGGAAAAAGACGACCGGCACGTTAAAGGACGAGGCCCAGACGAAGGCCTCGAGCACGTCGCCCTGGCTGGAGGCACCGTCGCCAAAGAACGTCATGACCGCGTCTTCGGCACCATCGCGCTGGATACCCATGCCATAGCCCACCGCGTTGAGCACCTGGTTACCGAGCACGATGGTGGGCACCGAATGGTGGTACTTCTGGGCGTCCCACCCACCATTGGAGGTGGCCCGGAACATGCGCAGCATGTCCTCGGGCGGCACCCCGCGACACCAGGCGATGCCGTGCTCGCGGTAGGTGGGAAAGCTGAAGTCGTTGGGCTGCATCGCGCGGCCCGCACCGATCTGGGCGGCCTCTTGGCCCTGGATCGGGGCCCACAGGGCGAGCTGGCCCTGGCGCTGGAGTGAGGTCGACTCGGCGTCGAGTCGGCGGATGATGACCATGTCGCGGTACATGTTGAAGATCGCTTCGCCGCTCAAGGATGACTCGTACTGCGGGTTTGCCACCCGCTCGCCTTCAGGCGTCACTAACTGGATCAGTTCTTCGCCGATCATCACCACTCCTTAGCCAACCCCCGACGTTTTACTTTATCCCCGTACCATTAATAGGTGCCCCGGCTGCTCGTTGACCTCACGCCGTTGCGCACGAGCAAGGACTTTCGACTTCTCTTCGTCGGCCAACTGGTCTCGCTACTGGGCAGTAACTTAACCCTCGTCGCCGTCGCCTTTGAGGTGTACCAGCTCACCGGTTCGTCGCTGTGGGTTGGCGTCGTGAGCTTCATCCAACTGCCGCTGCTGATCGTGGGCGCGCTATGGGGCGGCGGTCTCGGGGACCGATTCGATCGACGCACCTTGCTATTGGTCGCGACCGCGCTGCTGGGCCTCATTAGCCTTGCTCTTGGCCTAAACGCCACACAGACTCATCCCAGCTTCGCGATTCTGGTGACATTGCCGGCCCTCGCGGCATTTTTCTCTGGTCTCACGGGACCACTGCGCACCGCGGTGATCCCCACCCTCGTTAAGCCCGAGGAACTCACCGCCGCGTACTCCGTCTTCCAGATCATCATGAACGGTGCCACCGTGGTGGGGCCGGGCCTCGCGGGGGTGATCATCGCTACCACCAGCGTGTCGTGGTGTTACTTCATCGACGGCATCACGTTCTTCGCTCTGGTGCTGGCGACGTTCTTCATGTCACCGATGAAACCGCCCGTCCTACATACCGACGCCAAGATATTTCGGGCCATCGGTCAAGGCTTTCGCTACGTGCGCCAAAACGCCGTCGTGCAGGCGGTCTACCTGGTGGATCTCAACGCCATGGTCTTTGGCCTTCCGCGCGCCCTCTTTCCGGCCGTCACCAAGCACATCTACCACGGCGGACCGGAGATCCTCGGCCTGCTCTACGCCGCGCCGGGCATCGGCGCGCTCGTGATGGCGATCTTTACCGGCTGGCTGGACCGCGTCCAGCGACGTGGGCGCCTGGTCGTCCTCGTGGTGCTGTCGTGGGGCGTGGCCATGGCCCTCTTCGGGCTCGTTCACGTGCTGTTTGTCGGCGTCATCTGTCTGGGCGTGGCGGGCGCCATGGACGTGATCTCCACGGTGCTGCGCAACACGATCTTGCAGACCTCGATCACCGACGAGTACCGCAGCCGACTTTCGGCGATCCAGAACGCCGTGGTGACCGGAGGGCCGCGCCTCGGTGACCTGGAGTCCGGCGCGGTCGCCAACTTCACCTCGACCGAGTTCTCGATCGTCTCCGGCGGCATCATGTGCGTGCTCGGAGTCCTCGCCCTCATTCGCTGGCGCCCCACCTTCTGGCGCGAGCGCATTGGCTAACGCAGGCTCACGGGAACGCGCGAGCGCTGCTTCTTCGTGACGGTCGCCAGCTGACCGCAGGCGGCCGCAATCGAACGACCACGGGTGTTGCGCACGGTCGCGTTCACCCCGCGCGCGAGCAGACCGTCGCGGAACTCGCGCACGCGCTGGGTGCTCGATCCACGCACCAGGTACCCCGGTGTGGGATTCAGCGGAATCAGGTTGACGTGGGCGCCCAGCGAAAGCGCGTAGTCGGCGAGTTCGCCCACGGCGACGTCCGTGTCGTTCACGCCGTCGATCAGCGCCCACTCAAAACTGATCCGGCGTCCGGTGCGCTCAATCCAGGTCGTGCACGCTTCGTGAAGACGATCGAGGGGATAACGGCGATTGAGCGGAACCAGGTCGTTGCGCGTGTCGTCATTGGCCGCGTGCAACGACACGGCCAACGTGATCGCCAGACCTTCGCGCGCCAGCCGTTCGATCCCGGGTGCGACCCCCACGGTCGACACGGTCAGGTGGCGCGCCGACAGGCCCCGATACTCACTCAGTCGCCGCACGACGCCTACGGTGGTCGCGTAGTTCGCGAGCGGTTCACCCATCCCCATGAAGACCACGTTCGACAGTCGCGCGGGCGCAGCGGCACGCGCGGCGAACATGACCTGTTCGATGACGTCGCCCACGCTCAACTGGCCGGAGTAGCCAGCCTGACCGGTCGCACAGAACGTGCAGCCCATGGCGCACCCGGCCTGGGACGAGACACAGACCGTCACACGATCCTCGTAGTGCATGAGCACGGTCTCGATTGTTTCACCGTCCGCCAAGGCAAAGACCCACTTGCGCGTGGCGCCGCGATCGCTCTCGACGTCGTTCACGACGCGCAGTGACTCGGGGAACTGCCCAGCGAGAGCCGAGCGCAACGACTTGGGAATGGTCGTGATCTCTGCGATCGGCCGGGCTTCGGCCCACAGGCCATGCCAGAGCTGATCGAGTCGGTACGACGGTTCGCGCTCGAGCAGTGACGCCAACTCTTCCTTCGAGTACTGGTAGATCGACGGCACTTCGTCACGTTAAGGGAAAAGTGCCAGACGAGCCGCCAGGCAACTCTTAGGTGGCTCTTGGGCTCACTTTGGGTTGAGAGTGCACACTGTCGTCGGCTGATTGTTCTCCGGTGTTCGCCTGCGTCAGAATACGCCGGGCCTACTACTCAATTTCTGCTTGACTCGAAGGTGCCTTCGCGAGGGCGAAGTCAGAACGGAGAATCGTGGAGCTAACTAACACTTCGGCGGTCGTGACCGGCGGCGCCTCGGGCCTCGGTGAGGCCACCGCCCGAGCCCTCGCTAATCGCGAAGTCAAGGTCGTCGTCGCCGACTTGAACGAAGAGGCTGGCACTCGCATCGCCGAAGAGATCGGCGGTGCGTACGTTCACTGCGACGTCACCGACACCGACCAGGTCATCGAGGCGATTGAAGCGGCCAAGTCGATGGCACCACTCTGGAGCGCGGTCAACTGCGCGGGAATCGGCTGGCCGGAGCGCACCATCGGCAAGGACGGTGAGTACGCTTCCGCCCACAACCTCGATGTGTACCGCAAGGTCATCGAGATCAACCTGATCGGCACGTTCAACGTGTGCCGATTGGCGGCGACAGCCATGAGTCACAACGTCCCCGACGTGGACGGATGTCGCGGCGCGATCGTCAATACCGCCTCCGTGGCGGCCGAGGACGGTCAGATCGGCCAGGCCGCCTACTCGTCCTCCAAGGGCGGCATTGTCGGGCTCACCTTGCCGCTGGCGCGCGACATCGCGGTTATTGGCGTGCGAGCAAACTGCATCCTGCCCGGGCTCATCGACACGCCGATCTACGGCACGGGCGAAGCGTCCGAGGAGTTCAAGGCCCGTCTAGGTACCGGCGTGCTGTTTCCCAAGCGCTTGGGATACGCGTCGGAGTTCGCCACCCTGGCGATCGAGCTGCTCTCCAACAGTTACATGAACGCTGCGTCGATTCGCATCGACGCGGGCATTCGCATGCAGCCAAAATAAAACAACATCCTGCGCCTTTTGCCATAACGGCTTAGCCTGGCGGTTGTGAGTTGGGTCGACCTCGTCATCATCATGCTCGTGATACTGGCGGCCCTACGCGGTTTTGCCGTCGGTGCTATCACCCAGATCGCGATGTTTATCGGCCTGGGGGCGGGCTTTTACGTCGGAACCCTGATCGCCCCGTCGCTCGCGGGTGACATCACCAAGGGCCACTGGCGCCCGGGTCTCGCACTGATCATCGTGCTCGTGGCCATCATGCTTGGCGCGGTCGTGGGAGGGATGCTGGGTCGACTGGTGAGCCGCGTGGTCAGCGTGTTGATGCTGGGCATCGTGGACCGCATCGCGGGAGTCGCGGTGAGCGCCGGCGCCGCCCTGGTGTTCTGTTGGCTCATCGCGGGTCTCCTGGCGTCTGCCCCGGCTGCCTCCATCGATAGCGCCATCCAAAACTCGGCGATCCTGTCGGCCCTCGATCACGTGATGCCACCCGTGCCCTCGGTCGAGTCACAGGTTCAATCGCTGTTCCGTAAGGCCGGCGTACCATCGATCTTCGCTGACGTGATCGCGCCCACGCTGCCCCAGCCGGTTCAGCCCTCCACCCTGCCAGCACCCGTGAACCACCTAAGCGATCCGAGCGACGTCGTCAAGGTGCTCGCAAGCGGGGCGTGCAGCGAGGAAAGCGAGGGCACGGCCTTTTACGTCACGTCCAGCGAAGTCGTCACCAACGCCCACGTCGTGGCGGGACACACCAAGGTCACCGTCGGTGGGGCGCCGGCGGCGGTAGCCCTCTACGACCCCGATAACGACATCGCCGTTCTGCGCGTGAGCAAAAGCGGTACCCCGCTCAGCTTTCTCAGCGCCGAACCGTCGAGTGACACCAAGATCCAGATCGTGGGCTTCCCCCTTAACGAGTCACGCACCAGCGCCGACGGCTACTACGAGGGCGAGATTACCGGCGACAGCCGGAACTTCTACAACCAGGACCTGGCCGCCCGCACGATCCTCTCCCTGGAGGCCAACATCGAACCGGGCAACTCGGGCAGTCCAGTATTGGTCAACGGCAAAGTGGCCGGCGTCGTCGAGTCGTACTCGCTTAGCCAGTTGAGCACGGCCTACGCGATTCCCCTCGGCATCGTCGAACAGGACATCGCCAACGCGTCGGCCACCGGCAGCGTCTCTACTCAGGGTTGTCTCAGCGATTAACTGGGTCCCGGGGACGCTGAGCGAATCTCCTTCGTCGCGCGCGCGCAGAATGGGTTCGGTGAACTGGACGGCGCTCGTCACCGGTGCCGTCGTCGCGTGGTTGAGTTTCCTGACACCCGCGGCGTCAGCGTCGAGTGCACTGCCCGCCGTTTCGCCTACCCAACCGTGCGGCGTGTCGTCGACGATTCCCAACTACACCCACGTCGTGTGGATTCTTCTGGAGAACGAGGGCTACTCGGTCGTCGGCTCTCCGAGCGCGCCCTACCTGAACGCGCTGGCCAATCGATGCGGACTGGCAACGAACTACTTGGCGATCTCTCATCCGAGCCTGCCCAACTACATCGCCCTCACGTCGGGCTCGACCCACGGCATCACCGACGACGGCGAACCCGACCAACATCCCTTGAGCGGCCCCAGCATCTTTTCTCAGCTCGACGGCAACTGGCGCGGACTCGATCAATCAATGCCCTCGAACTGCGACACGGTCACCACCGACTCGTATGCGGCGCGCCACAATCCCGCCGTGTATTACACCTCTTTGCGAGGGGCCTGTGCGCGCGACGACGTCCCCTTGAGTCTTCCCCTGGACCTCAGCGCCAAGTTCACCTTCATCACGCCCAACATCTGTGACGACATGCACAGTTGCCCGATCTCGATCGGCGATCGGTGGCTCTCTCAGATCGTGCCACCGATCATCACGAGCCCGGAGTATCGCTCGCACTCGCTCGTTCTCTTCATCACCTTCGACGAGAACGACACGGGACCGACGAATCGCGTGCCCACCTACGTGGTGGCCCCGTCAGTTCCCCGAGGTGTGCGCGTGTCAGCGCCGCTGACTCACTACTCACTCCTGCGCGCCACCGAGTCGATACTCGGCCTGTCCTACCTCGGTGCCGCGGGCAGCGCGGCCAACCTGCTTGCGCCCTTTCACCTCTAAGGACGCCTAGATCCCACCGTTGTCGGCCACGTTGTCGAAGCGCGCGAACTCGCCGCGCCACGTGAGGTGCGCGGTGCGTGTCGGACCGTTGCGGTTCTTGCCCACGATGATCTCGGCGTCGGCCTTCATGTCATTGGTGACCTCGCCGTAGATCTCGGGTCGGTAGAGGAACAATACGACGTCGGCGTCCTGCTCCAACGAGCCCGACTCACGCAAGTCCGACATCATCGGTCGTTTGTCGGCTCGTTCTTCGAGCTTTCGCGAGAGCTGACTGAGGGCGCACGACCGGACACTCCAGCTCGCGCGCGAGGATCTTGAGCGAGCGGCTCATCTCGGAGACCTCGACCTGGCGGTTCTCGGCGCGACCGCGACTGCGACATGAGCTGCAGATAGTCAATGATGATGACGCCAAGGTCGCCATTTTGTTGCTTGATGCGCCGCGCGCGAGCCCGCACGTCCATGATGGTGAGGGCCGGATTGTCGTCGATGAAGACTTTCGCCGACTGCAGGTAGCCGAAGGCGTCGTGGGCGCGGTTCCAGTCGGCTTCGGAGAGGTCACCGGTGCGCAATTTGGACGAGTCGATGCGCGCGGTGGAGGCCAGGATGCGTTCAGCCAACTCTTGGCGACTCATCTCAAGGGAGAAGAACAGCGCGGGTCGATTCACCACCGCACCTACGTGGATCAAGATCCCCAGGGCGAAGGCGGTCTTACCGGTCGCCGGGCGCGCGCCCACGATGGTCATGGAGCTCTTCTGGAGACCTTGGAGGATGCCGTCGAGCGAGCGATAGCCCGTCTCGAGGCCGTTGAACTGGCCGCGGGTCTCGCCTCGCAGTTCGAGGATGTCGGCCTCGTTGAGTAGGAGTCGCTGCAACGGGGAGACCGAGTCGACCTTGCGGTCGTCGGCGATGGCATTGATCTTGCGCTCGGCTTCGTCGATGAGGCCGACCACGTCGTCGGTCGCCACGTAGGCGTCGTCGACAATCTCTCCGGCCACGGCAATGAGGCGACGCTGCTGGGCCTTCTCGCGCACCAGCTCGGCGTAGTGCAGCGCGTTCGCCGCCGAGGGCGTGTTGAGCTGCAGGGCCGACAGCACCGCCAGTTCCACCGCGACGGCTCCGCGCTCTTGGAGTTTCGCCTGGACCGTCACGTAGTCCACGGGCTCACCCGCATGGGCGAGCGCGATGATCGCGCCGAAGATCTGTCCGTGGAGTGGACGGTAGAAGTCTTCGACCTGGACCGTCTCGTAGGCGACGCTCACCGCTTCGGGCGAGAGCAACATCGCACCGATCAACGACTCTTCCGCCTCGATGACGCTGGGCGGAACACGCCCGCCAGACGCGGCTCGTGGTCGCTCGGTGTCAATCTGCGTCATAAGACTTCAACGCTTGTCGACGTGGGCTGCAGGTAACAAGACGGGCATGTTGAGGATTGGCGAAGGACATACTGGGGAAAGCCTGTGCGCAAAGTAATGACCGACACGCGACATAGCCTCGCAACGGTCTGTGACATGGGATTCGGTCTGTTGAAATACACGTTGCCGGGGATTCGCTTCCCGCGCGACTCCAACATCAAATCCTGAAAAACTACTTAGCGACTACCTCGATGGAGACCGTCGCTTCCACGCCGTCAAAGAGCGCGACGCTGGCCGTCGCCGCACCGACTTCCTTCAAGTGCTCGGCCAGGCTGATCGCGTGGCGATCAAGCGAGATGCCCGTCGCGGTGCGAATCGCGTTCACGACGTCCGATTCGGTGATCGAGCCGAACAGGCGTCCATTCGCGCTGGCGCGCGCCGCAATCGTCACCGACTCTTTTTCGATGAGCGCCTTCTGTGCCTCGGCCGCTTCGCGACTCTTCGCGTCGAGGATGTCGCGTGCCTTGCGCATCGAGGGTGGCTTGGCTCTCGCTGGCGTCGCTCGCGGGCAACGCCGCGCCCGAGGGCAGCAGGAAGTTGCGGGCGTAGCCGTTCTTCACGTCCACAATGTCGCCGCGCCGTCCCAGACCGCGCACGTCGCTTCTTAAGAGGACCTTCATTCGCTCGTCTCCTCGGCTTCGGGCACGAGGACCTCGGCCGCGACGCTGGCGTCCTCGATCAGGTCACCTTCGGCCTCGGGACGGGCGGCAGTGGCCTCCGCGTTGTCCCGACTCGGACGCGGACCACGCGGACCACGATCGTCTCGTCCACCGTCACGACCCCGACCGCCACGGCGCTCGGTCACGGTGCGCTGGGTGTAGGGCAGCAGCGCCAACTCGCGCGCGGTCTTGATGGCCTCGCTCACGTCGCGCTGGTGCTGTTGGCAATTACCCGAGACCTTGCGGCCTCGAATCTTGCCGCGGTCCGAGATGTACTTGCGCAGCTGGGCGAGGTCCTTGTAGTCCACGCGATCGACGCCGTGCTGGCAGAACGCGCAGGGCTTCTTCTTCGCCCCGCGGCGGATGTCGATCTTGGGCGCGCGCTTGGGCGGCTTGGGGTTATTGATACGTGGCACTAGAAGGGCTCCTCATCAAATTCGTAACTACTACTACTGGGTGCGTTTGTACGCGGGGCGGGACGATCCGGCGCCGAGAAGTTCGAACCCTCGGCGCGCGGAGTACGGGTCACGACCGCGGTCGCGAATCGCAACGAGGGGGCGATCTCGTCGGCGTTGATCTCGACGATCGAGCGCTTTTCGCCGTTCTCGGTCTCCCAGCTGCGCTGCTCGAGTCGACCCGAGACGATCACCCGGGTGCCCTTGGTGAGGGAGTTCGCCGCGTTTTCCGCGAGGGCGCCGTACCCGGCGACCTCGAAGTACGACACACGCTCTTCCCACTCCTGGGTCTGGCGGTTCTGCCAGCGACGATTGACCGCGATCGACAGGCGCACGGCAGCCTGTCCCGAGTTCAAGAACTTGAGCTCGGGGTCGCGGGTGATGTTGCCGGCAACGGTGATGGTGTTATCAGCCATGGTGTCTCCTTAGCGCTACGCGTCTGAACTTAGGCCTGCGCACTGACAGCGGTGGCGGGCGTTCGCACGTGACGCTTGAGGATCTTGAAGCGCAGGACCTCGTCCGAGAGGGTCAGGATGCGGTCGAGTTCGTCAACCGTTGACGACTCGCCGCTGAACTCCACCAGGACGTAGTACCCCTCTTTGCGCTTGTTGATCTCGTACGCCAACGGACGCTTGCCCCAACGGTCGATGTTTCCGGGGGTCCCTCCGTTGGCACGGATGGTTTCCAGCGCGCGGTCCAGAGCGATCTGGATCGACTGCGCGTCGACGGTCGTGTCGAACACGATCATGGACTCATATGGCCTCATGGCCTTTTTCCTTTCCCTCTGGTCCGAATAACTCGGGCTCTGCGGAAAACAGAGCAGGGTTCAACTGACTCCCACGAGTGTGGGACGAATGAAGTCTACCGGTCGGCCCTGAAATCGGCCAATTCTGCGATATCTCGTCCTTCAAGGTTCTCCCGACACCTCGTCTGACTCGCGTGACCCGAGCCCACGCGGGCACGCGAGTCAGAGATCCCCTAGTGGATCAGCACCTTGAGCGCATCGAACTGCGAGGCGTTGCCAAAGACGTCGTACGCCTGGAGAATCTGATCAAAGGAGTACTCGTGGGTGACGAAGGCCTCCACCGGGAGCCGCTCCTCGGTGACGAGCTTGAGCAACATACCAAGCGTGTTCGTGTTCACCAGTCCCATGGAGATGTCGATATTCCGAATCCAGAGTTCGTTGAGCGCAAGTTCAACCGGCTTGCCGTGCACGCCGATGTTCGCAACGTGACCTCCGGGCCGCACGATCTGGGTGGCCATGGTGAAGGTGGTCGGAATGCCGACCGCCTCAATGGCGACATCGACGCCCGCGCCATCGGTGAGGGCGAGGACCTGTTCCTTCCAGTCCGCGTCGGCCGAATTCACCGTGTCGCTCGCTCCAAAGTCCGGAGCTCTCTTCAGTCGCGCGTCGTCGACGTCGATCGCGATGATCTTGGAAGGCCCGTAGAGTCGGGCCGTCGTGACAGCAGCGAGCCCCACTGGCCCCGAGCCAATCACGGCTACTACGTCACCGGGCCTCACGTGTCCGTACTCCACGCCGATCTCAAATCCCGTCGGCAGTATGTCCGAGAGCAGAATTCCTTCCGCGTCGCTCAGACTCGCCGGCATCGGGTAGACCGAGTTTTCCGCAAAGGGCACCCGCACGTACTCGGCCTGGGTGCCGTCGATCATGTAACCAAAGATCCATCCGATCCCGGCTCGACCTTCCGGATCAAGGCAGTGACTGTAGAGACCCTGACGACAGTTGGAGCATCGCCCGCACGAGCTGACGCATGACAAGATAACGCGGTCGCCGACGGAAAGCTGAGTCACGCTCGAACCGACTTCGGTGATCTCGCCGATCCCCTCGTGTCCGAGGATGCGGCCGACTTCCACTTCGGGCACGTCACCCTTGAGGATGTGCAGATCAGTGCCGCAGATGGTCGTGGCGAGCATCTTGACGATGACGTCGGTCGGCCGCTTGATGACGGGATTGGGCACCTCTTCCCAACTCTTCTTACCTGGACCCTTGTAGACGAGTGCTTTCATGATTGCTTCTCCTTGTCCTTAGACGAACTGAAATTGCTTGGTACTAAGTGACGTAGCAATTTTCATTCGTCGTCGAACAGCTGGGTAGGGTCAAATGTCCTGTCGACATCTGCGTGATGCGCGAGAGGGTCCAACCCAGACGTCGGACCCTGGTGTCAGCCGGTGTAGACCTTGGCCGCCACGCAGAACACGTGGCCCTCGGGGTCCTCCATCACCGTCCAGCTATGAAAGCCGATGTCGTGTTCCGTAACGACGCGCGCGCCCAAGTCAACGAGGCGCGTCACCCGGTTTTCGCTGGGATCCACCAGATCGACGTGCACGCGGTTCTTGGTGGTCTGAGGTTCGGGCACCTTGTGAAAGAACCACGCAGGCTGTGATCTCTGGGCGTCGGA
The DNA here is from genome assembly GCA_963839255.1 of uncultured Acidimicrobiaceae bacterium. Taxonomy (GTDB): domain Bacteria; phylum Actinomycetota; class Acidimicrobiia; order Acidimicrobiales; family RAAP-2; genus RAAP-2. Next base: position 568,780 of record CAWIUH010000005.1, on the reverse strand, counting down.
GCCGCCGATCGACGCGAACGCCTCGCTGCTCCCCTCGTCGACGCCCCGGCCGAGGGCGACCGACCAGAAGTTGGCTACCCGCCAGACGTCCTCACAGTCGAGCCCCACGTTGACCACAGAGAGCGCCACGACGCTCCTTTCGCTACGACGGGTTAGTTCACCAGTTCGTCGGGATTGGGGTAGACCTCGTCGGGTCCGGGAAAGGAGCCCGCGCGCACGTCACTGGCGAAGTGCGACACGGCGCCCGTGATGGCCGCACCGAGGTCGGCGTACTGGCGCACGAACTTGGCGGGCCGGTTCCTCCCCAACCCCAACAGATCGTGAAACACCAAGACCTGGCCGTCGGTGTCGGGTCCCGCCCCGATACCAATGGTGGGAACGTCGAGGGCCTCGGTCACCCGGGTTCCCACGATATTGGGCACCCCTTCAATCACGATGGCAAAGACGCCCTCGTCCTGGAGAATCTTCGCGTCGAGTTCCAGTTGGTGCGCGGCTTCGCGGGTCTTGGCCTGCACCTTGAATCCTCCGAGGGCCAACATGCTCTGGGGCGTGAGACCGAGGTGCCCCATGATGGGAATCTCAGCGTCGAGTATCGCGCGCACCACGTCGCGGCGCACGCGCCCCCCTTCGAGCTTGACGCTGTCGGCACCGCTTCGAATGATTCGCGCGGCGTTGCGCACGCTGTCTTCGACGCTGACGTGGTAGCTCAACCAGGGCATGTCGGCCACGATGTGCACGTCGGGCTTGGCCGCGGCCACTGCGCGTACGTGGTGACAGATCTCTTCAACACTCACGTGCAGCGTGTCCTCGTGCCCGAGGACCACGTTGGCGACCGAGTCACCAACGAGCAGAATGTCCACCCCGGCTGCGGCGACGAGGCGCGCACCAGGCTCGTCGTAAGCGGTCACCATCACCAGAGGCGCGCTGCCGTTGCGACGCTTACGCGCCTTGATCTGGGGTGCGGAGAGTTTCACTCGCCGACCTCGCGCGCGAGCGGCGCGCGGCGACGGGAACGACGTCCTCCGGCCGCCCACTTACGAGCCAGGTGGTGAAACGAACACTCCACGCAGATCTCCACCGCGTAGCACTGCACCGGCTCCTCACGACGCTCGAGCTTGAGCAGTTCGGCCCGCGTGGCCGGACACGTCCCGCCCGAGGGCAGACGAACGCCAAAGACGTAGGTCACCTCCACCAGTTCGGCATCCCCACAGACCGGGCAGGTCTCTCCGGTCTTGCGCCCGAGGTTGCGTCCAGCGCGCAGCAACTCGGGATGGGCGTCACAGACGTCTTCGTAGCGCAACAGACCCGTGGTGAGTTTGGCGAGGAGTGCGTGGCGGACAAGCCCGAACTCGACCACGGCCCCATTGGCGGTGCTCGAACGGAATCGCTTATCCATTGGTGGTGATGCTACATCCGGCAAATACCAGGCCTGTGCACGGACCGTCACGCTCGATATATCGATGTGATATGATGGTTCGCGTGTTAGACATCGCCATCCTGGGCTTGCTGATGGAACGTGATCACCACGGTTATGAGATCCGCACCCAGCTACGCGACCGCCTGGGAATGTGGGCGAATGTCTCATTTGGGTCGATTTATCCCGCGCTTGCGCGACTCGAACGCCACGGCTTCGTCGAGGCGGTCCTGCCCATCGCGCCGCGCCTGACCTCTCTATCCACCGGTTCGCTCTCGGGCGAACGCGCGTCGTTGCGCTCCCTGCGCGCGAGCTCGGGTCTCGGGCGACGCGGTCGCAAGGTCTATCGCATCACCGATGCGGGCCGCGAGGAGTTCGTCTCGCTCTTGAGTGACCCGTCGACGCTTGACTCGGCCAAGAACTTCTCGTTGCGCATGGCCCTGGCCAAGCACCTCTCCTCGACCAGGCGCGTGAGTCTCTTGGAGCGTCGTCGCGCCGACCTGCTCGAGCGCCTGGCGGAAGTAAGAACCGGCGAGCGCAACGCGGAACTCGACGACTACGCCCGCGGTGTGATGGAACACGCCGCCCGGGGCGTCGAACTAGATCTCGCGTGGATCGACGACATGTTGTCCAGCGAACGCAGTAAGGAAACCTTCGCGACGGAAGCGAAGTAGGAAAGGAAGTCATGAGCAAGATTCGAGTAGCGATCGCGGGCGTGGGCAACTGTGCCAGCTCGCTGATCCAGGGCGTGACGTACTACCGTGACGCCAAAAAGGAAGACCACGTCCCGGGGCTGATGAACGTCGAACTCGGCGGCTATCACGTGAGCGACTTGGAGTTCGTCGCGGCCTTCGACGTGGACGCTTCCAAGGTCGGCAACGACCTGGGCAAAGCCATCGACGGCGGTATGAACAACACCCTCAAGTTCGCCGACGTGGCCACTCTGGGCGTCATGGTCCAGCGCGGTCCGACCCTGGACGGCCTAAACAAGTACTACCGCGCCGTCATCGAAGAGTCCCCCTTCGAGCCCGTCGACGTGGCCCGTGCGCTGCGCGAAGCGAAGGCCGACGTTCTCGTCTCGTACCTGCCGGTCGGCTCGGAAGAGGCCCAGCGCTACTACGCCCAGGCCGCCATCGACGCCGGCGTCGCCTTCGTCAACGCCATCCCGGTCTTCATCGCCTCGGACCCCGTGTGGGCCAAGAAGTTCCGCGACGCGGGCGTACCCATCATCGGTGACGACATCAAGAGCCAGGTGGGCGCGACGATCGTGCACCGCGTGCTCACACGTCTCTTCGAAGACCGCGGCCTCACCCTGGACCGCACCTATCAACTCAACGTCGGCGGGAACATGGACTTTAAGAACATGCTCGACCGCGACCGTCTCGAGTCGAAAAAGGTCTCCAAGACCCAGGCCGTGACTAGCCAAATCGAGTTCAACGACCTCGACCCCGACAACGTGCACATCGGACCGAGCGACCATGTCCCGTGGTTGGAGGATCGCAAGTGGGCCTACATCCGCATGGAAGGCCGTAACTTCGGTGACGCGCCGCTCAACATCGAGCTCAAGCTCGAAGTGTGGGACTCGCCCAACTCGGCCGGCGTCATCATCGATGCGGTGCGGTGTGCGAAGTTGGCGCTCGACCGGGGCATTGGCGGACCGCTACTCGGACCGTCGGCGTACTTCATGAAGTCGCCGCCCGTGCAGTTCCACGACGACGTCGCCCACGACATGATCGGCGCATTCGCCGAGGGGGCCGAGAACCCCGTCTGGCCGTAATCGCCGACCCTTTCTAGGAGAACGCCCCCGCGATCGCGGGGGCGTTTTTCGTTACTGCTCGCGCTCGGCCCACCAGGCCCGCAATCGAGCGGCCGCCTCATCAGAACCGATCTCGCCTTCATCCAGGCGGATCTCCATTAAGAAGTCGAGCGCCTCGCCCACGGCTCGGCTCGGGCGAATACCCAGGATCGCCATGACCTGGACTCCGTCAAGAGCCGGCCGGAGTCGGCTGAGGTCCTCTTCTTCGCGCAGCTCGCCTATACGCGCTTCGAGTTCATCCATGCGCGTCGCCAGCATCTCGGCGCGTCTCGCATTGCGCGTAGTGCAGTCGCTGCGCGTGAGCTCATTGAGTTGATCGAGCAGAGGACCGGCGTCGCGCACGTAGCGGCGCACCGCCCGGTCACTCCAGCCCAACTTGTAGGTGTGAAAGCGCATGTGCAACTCGACGAGGGTCGCCACGTCGTCGATGAGGTCCTGGGAGTACTTCAGTTCGCCCATGCGCGTACGGGTCATCCGCGCTCCCACGACGTCGTGGAAGCGAAATGTCACCCCGTCCTCGGTGATCGCGCGGGTGTTGGGCTTGGCGATGTCGTGAAAGAGCGCGGCTAGTCGCAGCGTGAGGTCTGGCGAGGTCTTGTCGACCACCGCCCAGGTGTGCTTGAGCACGTCCTTGTGCTGATGGACCGGATCCTGTTCCAGCTGGAGTTTGGGCAGCTCGGGGAAGAAATACTCCGCCAGACCGGTGCGCACAATGAAGTCCAGACCCACGGATGGTTGCGGGCTTACTAACAGCAGGTCGAGTTCGCCGCGCACGCGCTCGGCCGAGACCTTCTGGAGTTGCTCGGCCATCGATGTGGCGGCCGCTTCGACGGCCGGATCGATGACGAGAGAGAGTCGCGCGGCGAATCGCGCGGCGCGCAGCATGCGCAGCGGGTCGTCGCGAAAGAGGATCTGGGGATCGATCGGTGTTCTCAGCACGCGATCGGCGAGGTCCTGGAATCCACCGAAGTAGTCGAAGAGGGTCTGAACGCCTGGAGTATCGCGATTGAGGGCGATCACGTCTAGCGCGAGGGCGTTGATGGTGAAATCACGCCGCGAGAGGTCCGCTTCGAGGGAATCGCCCCACTCCACTGACGGCTTGCGCGAGTGATCGACGTAGGCCTCGGAGCGAAATGTGGTGACTTCGGCCTTGAGCCCGCCCTCGCGCAATGTGCCGCCGATGGTGCCAAATGCTCGGCCCTGCTGCCAGAGTGCGCTCGAGAGGGGCTTCATCAGTCGCTCGATGTCCTCGGGCCGGGCGTTCGTCGTGAAGTCGATCTCGAAGTCCTCGTCTCGCTCGAGACCCAGCAACGCGTCGCGCACCGAGCCACCCACGGCGTAGAGGGAGTAGCCCGCGTCGTCGAAGGCGTCAGCGAGCGGACGGGCAAGATGCGCAAGGTCGCGCAGTGCGTCGTGGGCGTTGGTGAAGGAAGTCACTGCGAAAGAAGGGTAGTGGCGCCGAGGTCCGCACTCGCTCGAAGGTAGCCTTAGAGAGCAATGTCCCACCGACTGACGACCTGGTGGCGGGTGCTCAGCGTCGTACTCCTCGGCCTCGCCATGGCGACGTGGCCCTCGGCCTCGTGGGCCGCAGTAACGCCCTCCTTTTCCGTGCTGCATCAGGGAGCAGTGGCGTCCTTGTCAACGAGCGGAACGGCTCGCTTTGGCACCACGATCGCCGTCACACCGGATCCGTCGGAGGCAAAGATCAGCGTCTCGCTCTATCCGGTCATCACCGCGCGCAGCGAACTGGCCCCGATCGTTGCCGGGCAGGGTCCGGGGGTCGGCGCGATCGCGACAACCGGCACCTTCGATCTCAAGTGCCTCAGGGATGGTCAAGCCAACTTCATCGTCACCTTGTATACGACCACCTTGCCGTCGCCCCCGCGCTCGTGCGACGGCGCGGCTCCGCGGCTACTTCTGGCGTGCTCGACCAATGGCTGTGGCGGCGTGTACCCGATCCGCTACGAACTGAACGCCAATGGCACCACGATCACCAAGTGGTCCTTGCTCAGCGTGCAGTCGACCTCGGTGGACAAGCCCCTCCAGGTCACCCTGGTGGTACCCATCACGCAGCGCGCCTTGCGCCGCCCGACTCACTTCATCGACATCCTCGACACACTCGGACGCTTCCCAAACTCAGCGATCACCTTGGGCCTTAACTACTCCGTGCTGGCCGACATCCAACTCAACGCAACTCGCGGGCCCGCGTGGGTCAGTGCGCTCGAGAGCGCCATGTTGAGCCCCCTGCACCGCGTGATCGACGCTCCCTCGAGCACCATCGACTTCGCGGGCCTCGACACGAACCACCTGGCCAGCCAGGTCGGCGAGCAGTTCACCTTGACGAGTCAGTTGCTCGCCAAGATGACCAGTCACTACATGGACGATCCTGTGCTGTTGAGCGGCGCCCAGTCTCCCGCGAGCCTGGCCGCACTCGAGCGCTCCGGCTTCAACGAGGTCGTCGTGCCCGAAAACGACCTCACCCAGGCGCCCTCTGGCACCCTCACCTGGGGCGCTCCCTTTCACGTCGTGGGTGCGGGAGCGCTCGTGGCCCTCAGCAATGATGGCCCGCTATCCCAACTCACCCATGACAAAGCCATCGAACCGGGCCGACGCGCGGCGATGGTGCTCGCCACCCTCGCGTTCTTGCACTTCGAAGAGCCCTTCGCCCAGAGCCCGCGATCGATCGTTCTCGAGACCTCCGCCAACGACACCTCGGACTCGTTCCTCGACGACCTCCTCAGCGGCTTGCACGGCAATCCCTTCAGCCAGCTCGTCTCGCTCACGCCCTCCTTTGGCGCCACCCAAGTCGGGGCCAACGGCGCACCCGTGGATCGCACGCTGTCGGCGAGTCAGACCTCCACGTGGTCGTCTCACAACGTGTCGTCACTGCTGTCACTCATCGGACAGGTCAACTCGTTCGCCCAAAGTGTGCGATCGAGCAACATCGCCACGGTCCTGCGTGTCGCGGTCGCCTCGGCCGAGACCGGCGGTGGGCCGAGCGCTCGTCAAAGCGACATCAATACTGCCACGCACCTGCTCGACGAGCAGCTTGCTCAGTTCTCGATCGACCAGAGCACCATCACGTTGGCGGGATCCGGCACCGACCTGCCGATCACCGTCCTGTCGCATCTGCACTACACCGTCGACACCGTCGTGCACCTCGTGACTGACCGCGTCTCGTTTCCCAAGGGCAACGCGGTCGACCTCGTGATGAACTCACCGACGGAGTCGATCCGGGTTCCGGTGTCGAACGCCCAGGGAAGTTCGCTCACCCTCCAGGTGATCCTCACTACGCCGAACGGTCAGGTCGTCTTGGCGCGCACGGCCATCCAGGTCCGTATCGCCGGCACGTCGGTGGTGGGCTACCTCATTACCTTTGCGTCCCTCTTCGTGCTGGCACTGTGGTGGTGGCGCACGATCCGGCGCCGGCCCAAAGGTCGTCACTCCCGATGACTGTTACTTCGAGCCACTCCTCGCGCGTGTTGTCCATGGCGAGCGGCACGCTCGTCTCACGCGTCACGGGTTTTGCGCGTGTGCTGGTGCTCGCCTGGGTGCTCGGCTTCTCGGCGATCGCTGACGCGTTCAACCTCTCGAACACCGTGCCCAACATGCTCTTTGACCTGGTCCTCGGCGGCATCGCGACAGCCACCTTCATTCCGGTCTTCGTCGAGCGCTTGACCCTCGACGGCGAGCGCCGTGCGTGGAAGTCAATCTCGAGTGTGGTGACCGGTGCGCTCATCGTGCTCGCCGCCGCGTCGATCATCGCGTGGTTCATCGCCCCCTACATCATCGACGGATTCACGTTTCTCTCGCGCACGTCGAGCGTGCACGAGAGCGCGGCCGCCGTGGCGCACCAGCGACTCGTGGCGAGCCAACAGCGCGTCGTGGCGACCGACCTGCTGCGCTTCTTCGTGCCCCAGATCTTCTTCTACGGCGCGATCGGAATCGCCACGGCGCTCCTCAATATTCGCCGCCGGTTCGGCATCGCGACCTGGGTGCCGGTGGCCAACAACGCGGTGTGCATCGCGGTGCTCGTGTGGTTCCACCTGGTGGACCCTACTCCGGTGCTCTCGCACCTCGCGGGCTCGCGCGACCTGCTCTGGCTTGGCCTCGGTACGACGGCCGGCGTGGCCGTCCAGTTCCTGTGTCTGGTGCCCTCCCTGGCGCGCAGCAACCTGTGGCGCCTCAGCTTCCGACTGGACCTGAAGGATCCGGCCGTCCAGGCGATCGGCCGACTCGGTAGCTGGACGCTACTCGTGGTGGTGTCCAACCAACTCTCGCTCTACGTGGTGCTCGCCTTCGCCTTTGGCATCGGCGGCGGCGGTCCGGTGAGCGACTACACGTACGGCTGGGCGTTCATGCAGATGCCCTACGCCGTCGTCGTCGTCTCGGTCTTGGGGGCCCTTACCCCCAACTAGCCGGCTACGCCACCGAACGCGACTTCGCGGGACTCACCGAGCGGCTGCGCTTCGCGCTGCGTCAATCGCTCGTCATCATCGTTCCGTGCACGCTGGCCATCATCGTGCTCGCTCAACCGCTTGTGGGCATCCTGCTCAAACACGTCAATGCGACCCACTCGTGGTCGGTGGGAACGGTGCTCGCAGTTCTCACGGCCGGCCTGCCCGGATTCACGATCTTTCAGCTGTGTGTGCGCGGGCTGCAGTCCATGCAGCGCGCACGCGACGTCTTCTTGCTCTACGTCCTTAACAACGGACTCACGATCGTCCTGTGCATTGCGCTCGGTCGACACTCCGAAGTCGGCCTCATGGCGGCGATCTCGATTGGCTACGCGGCCGCGGCCGTCGCCGCGCTCGCGGTCCTCGCCTACTATCAGGTCAACATCACCACCGGCGTGTGGAGCGTGCACGTACGGCGCAGTTTGCTCGCCTCGTTGGCCGCGACGGTTGTCATTGCCGTCGTCTACGACGCACCGGACTGGACGAAGGGCCTCCTGCTCGTCGCGCGCTTCTCGTTGGCCGTTGTCGCGGGCGCGCTGGCCTACCTCGCCACGGTCGTTCTCTTGCGGCGTCGAGTTCGACAGGCTCAGGTAAAAGGTGCAAGGCTTGAACGGTTCTAAAGGGGGAACGCGTGGCCCGAATCCGAGTCGTCACCGATAGTGCGAGCGACCTACCAGCCGACATCGTCGCGCGACTCGACATCGATGTGGTACCGCTTACCATTCGCTTCGAGCAGGACGAGTTCAGCGACCTCTCCCCCGCGGAGTTCTGGGCCAAGTGCAAGCTCTCCAAGTCGTTACCCGAAACCTCCGCGCCCTCACCGGGTGCGTTCCAGGCCGCGTACGAGCGAGCCCGCGACGCGGGATACGACGGCGCCATCGTGCTTACTCTCTCCTCGCTGCTTTCGGCCACCCACCAGTCCGCCACCCTCGGGGCCGAGGCGCTCGGTACTGAGTTCCCGGTGCGAGTGGTTGACACGCTCAACGTCTCGATGGGTCAGGGTCTGATCGCAATTGACGTGGCCGAAGCGGCCGCCCAGAGTGCGGACCTCGACGCGCTCGTCACGAGGAGCACCGAGGCCATGAGCAAGATCGGCGTCGTGGCCACCCTCGATACGCTCGAGCATCTCATCAAGGGCGGTCGAATCGGCGGCGCCAAAGCGCTGTTAGGTCAGGTGCTCGCCATCAAACCGATCATCGATGTCAAGGCCGGCGTCGTCGCCGAGGCGGGGCGCCAGCGCACCCGCGCCAAAGCCCTCGCGGCCGTGGCCAATGTCGCCAAAGCTCACGCGCCGCTGCGTCGACTCGCCCTCATCCAAGGCGCGTGCACTGACGCCGACGTCGCCACCCTCGTGTCGCTCGTGGCCGACATCCCCACGCAGTTTCCACTCATCGTGGCCGACATCGGTCCGGTCGTGGGCACGCACGGCGGCCCAGGCATCATCGGACTCACGTGGATCGAAGAGTAATTAGAGGCGTCCGGTAGTCTGACGAATGTGGCTGAGAGCACCGCACCCGATCCAGACCTCGTAGATCGACTCCTCGCGGGTGTCGATCACGTCCTCGACATCGTGCACGACAAGGTGCTGCGCCCCGTCATCCTCGCGGGCCGCGCGATCGCTTTTGGGCTCATCGTCGCATTGGCGGCGCTGGTGTTCGCGGTCGTGCTGCTCATCGCTCTGGTGCGCCTGCTCAACGTCTACGCGTTCTCCGGTCACGAGTGGATCACCTACGTGGTCATCGGGGGCCTGTCGATCATCGCGGGTTGGGTCATCTGGCGTAAGCGCAGGCCGCTCACACTAAGGAAGTAATGGCCGAACACACCAGAGTGTTGATCGTGGGCTCGGGTCCGGCTGGCCTCACGGCGGCGATCTATGCCGCGCGCGCGATGCTCCAACCCATCGTGATTGAAGGCGAGCCCTCGTCGACCACTGACCAGCCCGGCGGCCAACTGATGCTCACCACCGATATCGAGAACTTCCCGGGGTTTCCCGAAGCTCTCAGTGGCCCAGAGTTGATGATGCGGATGCGCGAACAAGCCGAACGCTTCGGCGCCGATCTGCGCGTCGAGAAGGTCCACAAACTCGACACCACCGAACGACCCTTCCGCGCGTGGCTCGGTGGCGACGTCGAGCCCAGCATCACCGCCGATGCCGTCATCCTGGCCACGGGGGCGCGCTCACTGATGCTGAACGTGCCCGGCGAAGAACGACTGATGAGCCATGGACTCTCGACGTGTGCGACCTGTGACGGATTCTTCTTCCGTGACCAGGACATCGTCGTCGTGGGAGGAGGCGACTCGGCCTTAGAAGAGGCTCTCTTTCTCACGCGCTTCGCCAAGACCGTCACGGTCATCCACCGTCGCGACTCCCTGCGAGCCTCCAAGATCATGCAAGAGCGGGCGTTTGCGCACGAGAAGATTCGTTTCGAGTGGAACACCCAGGTGACCGAGGTCATCGGTGAGGACAAGGTCATGGGCGTCAAGGTTCGCGACACGCTCACCGACCAAGAGCGCGTCTTGCTCGTGACGGGGGTCTTCGTGGCTATAGGTCATATTCCCAACACCACGCTCGTCACGGGCCAGGTCGACCTCGAGGACAACGGGTACGTGCGAACGTCCCGCGGCTCGTTTACCAACATCGACGGCCTCTTCGCCGCCGGCGATGTTCAAGACGACATCTATCGCCAGGCGGTAACCTCGGCCGGCTCTGGCTGTATTGCCGCCATCGACGCCGAGCGCTGGCTCGAAGCGCAGGGAATCTAGCCTCGGTCGCTACAGTGGTTGTCCGACACGAGAACACCCCACTCGAAAGGTTTGCCATGAGCGAGAACATCACGACCCTGACGGACGCGACTTTTGACGAAGTCATTGGGGCGTCCGACAAGCCAATACTCGTGGACTTCTGGGCCGATTGGTGCGGACCGTGCAAGATGATCGCGCCGATCCTCGAAGAGTTCGCCACCGAGCAGTCCGACAAGTTTGCGATCGCCAAGTTGGACGTAGACGCCAACGTCGCGACCGCCACCAAGTTCTCCGTAATGAGCATTCCCACGCTCTTGCTGTTCAAGAACGGTGAGGTTGCCGCACGCCTGGTGGGAGCCAAGCCCAAGGGCGCGCTACTCCAGGAAATCACCTCGAACCTGTAGGTTCACCTGAGTTTCCAATCCCTTCGTAACGGCGACGCCGGTCCGCGGGTTCGCGAGCTCAAAGAACGCCTCGGCGCGATCTCGTTGACCTCGACCAATGACGGCGACGTCTTTGACGATGAGACCACCGCGCTGGTCGAGTCCTTCCAGCGCTCGCGCGGGCTCCCGCTGACCGGCGTGGTTGATGCGCTCACCTACGAGCGCTTGGCTGAAGCCAGTTGGCAGTTGGGCCAACGTCTGTTGTATCTGACGCGTCCGATGTTGCGCGGCGACGACGTCGCCGAGCTTCAAGTGCTACTCGCCCAACTGGGCTTCAACCCAGGGCGAATCGACGGCATCTTTGGTTCGCACACGAAGGCCGCCCTCAGAGAGTTCCAGCGCAACTGCGCCCTCGAGGAAAGCGCGACACTCACCAAAGAGACCCTTTTGACCCTGCGGCGTGTTCGCGCCACCAACGCGGTCAAGAGCTTGGTCACCGACGCGCGCGACCTCGCCGGCATCGACCCCTTAACGAACGGCTCGGTGCTGCTGTGCGGCCAGGGTCCCCTCGTCGAGGAACTCGCCCGACACTTCGAGGACACCGAGTCCACTCTCGTGTCGATCGGGACTTCACCTGAAGAGGCCGCCCATTTCGCCAACATCCACGACGTGGCCCTGGTCCTCTCGTTTCAAACCCTCAACCAGATCGACGGTATTCACTTGCACTATTGGGCGAGCTACCGCAGTCACTCGCGCCGCGGTGAAGTCCTCGCAAGTGCGCTGGCCGCAGAGTTCGCCCGTCAACGCGGCGTGCCTCGCGTCGAAGTGACCGGCATGGCGCTACCCATCCTGCGCGAAACCAAGATGACGACGGTTCACATTGAGCACGGAGAACTGTCTGAACAGGTATTTCACGAGTCAATCACCGCTTTTGAGGGTGTTGTGGGCCAGGTTATCCACAGTTCGCGCAATCGTTAGGCGACCAAAACCACGTGTTTGAACCGCAAAAAGCCAGGAAAAACCCGTAAATCGAAGTAACCCACAACTTCATCCACAACTTGGGGAAAACTTCAACAAGAGGGTTAAGTTGAGGGTTGAAGGTCACTTGGCCTTAGCGATCGCGCTATAGAGCCGCTCGAGGTCATCAAGGTCCGCAAAGTCAATGATTATACGGCCATTGCGGCCTTTGAGGTCGACGTGGACGCGAGTGTTCAGGTAACTTTCCAGCAACTCTTCTAACTCCGCGACGCTGGCGTCGGGGACCGGTCTCAGGCGCGGGGCTCCGCTCTCGTTCGTTCGAGTGACGGCCTCCGCCGTCGGCAGGGGCCGCGGTTCCAGGAAGGATTTGACGGCCTCCTCCGTCGCGCGAACCGAGAGTTCATTCTTGATTACCTTCGCCACCAGGGTCGCTTGTGCGTTGGGGTCGCTCACGCCGAGTAAAGCGCGAGCGTGGCCGGCGGTGATCTGCGAAGACGCCAGGGCGCTCTGTGCCGCCTCGCCCAACTGCAAAAGTCGTAATGTATTCGTAACATATGCCCGACTCTTACCGACGCGCTGGGCCACCTGGTCGTGGGTGAGGTCGAACTCGTCTACGAGTTGCTGGTAGGCCGCGGCTTCCTCGAGGGCGTGGAGGTCGACGCGGTGCAGGTTCTCCACCACTGCTTGCTCGAGTGAGAGGCGATCGTTGACATCGTCTTGCAGAAGGACGGGGACAAGTTCAAGTTCAGCAATGCTCGCAGCGCGCCAACGGCGCTCGCCCGCGATGAGTTCAAATTTGTCGGGTTCACCATCCACGGGCCGAACAATGATGGGCTGAAGAACACCGAGCTCCGCAATGGAAGCGGCCAGTGTCTTGAGGCTGTCGCTATTAAAAGTCTTTCGAGGCTGGAACTGATTGGGCCGAATGGAGTCGATCGACACCATCCGCAGCGGACTTGAGGTAACAACCTCCTCAGGGGTGTCGGTGGGCGTCACAGCCCCGTCGGGAATGAGAGCTCCGAGCCCCTTCCCCAATCCAGGTCGTCTAGGCATTCGCAATCTCCTCTGCTAAGGCGCGATAGGCAATGGCGCCTTTGGATATCGGGTCGAAAACTGTGATCGGTTGACCAAACGACGGCGCCTCGGCCAGCCGGACGGTGCGGGGAATCACGGTCTCGCATAGCTCCTCAGCGAAGTGCTTCTTGACTTCCTTGGCGACGTCGCCCGACAAAGTGTTCCGCGAGTCGTACATCGTCAAGACCACTTTGGTGATCTTCAAGTCGGGGTTGAGGTTTCGCTGGACCAAATCGACGATCCGCTGGAGTTGGGTGAGCCCTTCAAGTGCGTAGAACTCAGCCTGAACCGGAACCATGATTTCGGTCGCGGCCGCGAACGCGTTGATGGTGATCAAACCCAGCGAGGGTGGACAGTCAATGAAAATAAAGTCAAAGTCGTCCATCACCGAGGCGATCGCCTTCTTCAGCCTCAGTTCCCGGGATATCACGGAGGTGAGTTCTTGCTCCACCCCGGCGAGATCAAGCGTCGCGGGCGCCACGAAAAGGTTGTTGTAACCAGTTGGTTCCACGATGTCAACCATCGGGACATCGTTCAATAGAACGTCGTAGACGGAGCGCTCAAACTGGCGCCCATCCACTCCCAAACCCGTTGTGGCGTTGCCCTGAGGATCAAGATCCACGATGAGGACTCGTTTTCCTTGCTCCGCCAGCGCCGCACCAAGTGAAATTGTTGTGGTGGTTTTGCCGACCCCGCCCTTTTGATTGGCTACAGCAAAAATCCTCACTGTGCTGGCGTCTGCCATGAGCCTCTTATCTTCCCGACCGTAGAAGTCGCCCGACACTGCGTCGATGAACTTCTTCCATTCAACTCACTTTTTAAGGCGTCGTCAAGTACCAATGTTTCACGTGAAACAGACAGTCATCTCATCCCGCAAGGAGTGTTTCACGAACGTCACGCGAGCGAAAAACCCTCAACCATTGGGTTTTTGCCCTTACTGGGTCGAGGAATTGTGATCACGAAGACCACTGTGTTTCACGTGAAACATCATGAGGCAACTGCCACAACTTCAAACCAGGCCGGATTCGCAGCTTTCTAAACGCCCCACGTTGCCAATCGATCCCAGACCACAAATGAATCTCCGTTTGATCAATTCCACTCAGACGGACCGCTCTGGCGTAACCTTCGGTTCCCGCTTATGTTTCACGTGAAACAATTCTGTCCCTGGGCTTCTGCCCGTCAAGTGATGGGGATACTTTTCGAGTGTTTCACGTGAAACGTTCAGAAAAGAGGCTTTTTCTTCGGAACTCCCGACTCACGGGGAAACTGTGGGGCTGTCGCCGATTCTTTCACCAATACACGAAAGGCGGAGCCGTGCCGCGTCCGCCCCAGATCTTTTAAGCCCAATTGACCAAGTCCCAAGGTATTCCAGCGACCTGTTTCGGAGTCGTCAGGGGGTTCGGAAACGACGAGGACTCCCCCAATCTTGAGGAATCGCACCGCGCATTCTGCGGTCACAGCCGGCGGTCCGAATGATCGAGCGGTCACAAGGTCAAACACTTGGTCAAACTCAGGCCACCGTGCGGCTTCTTCGGCTCGAGCGGTAACGGCTACACCTTCCGGGGATTCCGGCCAATCCAGCACCTCCGCCAGGAAATTGCTTCGCTTGGTCATTGAATCCAAGAACACGGCACTGCAACGCCATCGGTCCAACAGGACGAGTCCGGGCAATCCTCCGCCACTACCTAGGTCGAGGAACGAGTCCGGGGGAGAAGTTCTAATCGCGTCCCAGCACATGCCAAATCCCTCCGCATGGACGATCTGGGGCTCGAGGGGCTGCGGACCTAAAAAACCCCGCGCTCTCGATTCCTCGAGAGCGCGGGGCAACCAATCATCGGGCATGGGCTCATTATGCAGGAGAAACCACCACGAATCGTCGAGGGTCTTCACCTTCTGAGCGGGTTGCCACCCGATCATTGTCGGACAACGCGTCATGAACGGCCTTACGATCCGCGGCCGACATCGGCTCCAGGGCACGCTCTTCGCCCGTTTCCAGCACTTCAGTCGCCACCTGCTGGGCGAAGCGACCGAGCGCTGCGACCCGACGCTCACGGTACTGCGCGACGTCGACCAGGATTCGATCGGTCCGGCTGGGGCTCTTGGACTGAACAACCGTGCGGGTCACTTCCTGCAGCGCTTGGAGCGTCGTACCGCGAGGTCCCACGAGAATTCCAAGCTCCGTGGGTGGATTGGCGTTTACCGACAGTTCAACCGTCTCCTCGTCTATCTCCTTAACTGAAACTTCAGCCTTAATGTCCATTGACGACAAGAGTCCTTCGAGGAACTCCTTCGCGATGGCTCCTTGTTCGGCAAGCGATATGCCTTCTGCCATACGTTCCTCCTTCACGGAACTCTTTTCAACTTTTGTCGACTTCGTCGCGGGGGGAGCGGAACGGGGGCCTCCCTTGGCGCTCTCGCGTCTCGGGGCTCCCGGCTTCTTTTCGCTACGCACCCTCTCGTCACGGGCGCCGCTCGCACGCGGCCTCTCGCCCGAACGACGTGAGCGCTTGGGGCGAGGTCCACTCGGCCGTACGCGAGCCCGCACGCGAGCTTCACCGCGAACTCGACCCAGGAAGCCCACCTTGGGCTCCTCAATCACTTCGACTTCGGCATCGTCACGGTGCACGCCCAGATGTGCGAGCGCACGATCCGTTGCCTCGTCGACGGTCTTACCAGTAGTTTCTACCCACTCCATGGGTTAACGCGCCTTTCTCTTTCGCTTGGCCCGCGATCGTGGTTGCACCGGTTTCGGGGCTGGTTTGGACTGCGGGCGGTTTCTTGGCTGTGGACGGTTGCCGTTTGGCCGGGGCGTGGGCTTCTTAGGATCCTCGACCACTGAACTTTCGGCCGAGATCTCCTTCGCCCCGTTCGCCCCGGGGATCTCTCGCTCAACCTCTTTAACCTTGTCTCGGCTAGCGGCGAGCCCGTTCTTGGTCGGGTCCGACACTCCCGCGCGGAACATGATGTCTTGAGTAATTATACGGATGCCTGTACTAATAATCATATAGACCACGACGGCGGCGGGGATGGCGATGTAGAAGAACACGAAAATTATCGGCAAGATGCGCTGCATCGCAAGCTGCTGGCTGGGCATTGCCTGGCCCGTCTTCTTGCTGCGGTTGTTGATCTGCGCCATCTGGAAGTACTGCAGCCCCACCGCCAAGGCGACGAACGCGAAGAAGGGCAGCGAGGCGGCGAAAGACCCGTGGGCCGAGATCGGAAAGACCCTCAAGCTCAAGTCCATTCCCCATACCTTCACCTGGCCGCCCGTGGCGATGAGGTGTTGGTACATGGTCGTGTTGTGTGGGAGATACCGTGGCTGGGAGACGAGCACGCCCGCCTTGTTCTTTACCTCATACGACATTCCCTTGATCACGTTGTACAAGATGAAGAGAAATGGCGCCTGGAGCAGCATCGGAAGACAGCCGCCCAGCGGGTTCACGCCCTCTTCGCGGTACAGCTTCATCATCTCTTCATTGAGGATTGAGCGATTTTCGGGCCCCTTGTACTTCTGTTGAAGCTTCTTCAGTTCAGGTTGAAGCTTCTGCATCGCCACCATCGACCTCGTGCTCTTGACCGTGAGGGGGGTCAGCACCGCCATGATGACGATCGTGAGCATCACGATCGCGAAGAGGTAGTTCGGCACCAGCGAGTAGAACGCCGCCATCAACCACGCAATGGCGTGGAAGATCGGCTGGAAGATTGTCCCGAAGAACTTGGTGACTGAGTGCATTAGTGGGAACTCCTAGTCCGTGGTTCGGGAACGAGGTCAACGCCGTGCGGTCCTAATGGCCGACACTTCGATACGCGACGAAGGGCGAGTGCACCGCCGCGCAGCGCACCATGGGCCGACACGGCCTCCAGCGCGTACTGAGAACACGAGGGGTAGAAGCGGCACGGAGCGGCACGGCCGGCCGTCACTCGCTGATAGAAGCGAATCGCGCCGAGAACGAAGCGGGTGGGAGTCGACCTAGGCGTCGTTCGCTCGCTCGATGGCTTTATTGAGGTGGAGTAGGAGTTCTGCATATGAAAGGTTCCCTGTCTGGATTCCGACCTTGATCAGGTATAAACCTGCTTGAGGCGGATGCCTGAGGTCGTCCATTGCCATCCGGAGTCGACGCCTGGTTCGATTTCGAACCACCGCGTTGCCAACCTTCCGACTGATCGCGTAGGCCACATCAACACCATGTTCATCCGGTGTCGCTGCGAAACTGATTCGCAGAGGCCCGCTCTGACCGCGACCCGTAGGCGTGGACAGGAGCGCGAACTGCCGGCGGGTTCGGACCCGGCCGGGCATGGCGACTAGACCGTCAGCTTGCTACGACCCTTGGCGCGACGCGACCGCAACACTGCGCGACCGGCGCGGGTGCGCATCCGGGCGCGAAAGCCGTGGGTCTTGGCCCGCTTTCGCCTATTTGGCTGATACGTACGCTTCACGAAAACCTCTTCTCAAAATATGCTCTGCGCTTCGCGGTACCCCCTGGGGGTCGCTGGCACGCCAGGTCTGCAATCTTACCCCACGGGTTGTGTGGCCCCGGCGGGGGCGCCAAATTCGGTGTAACGTGACTCTCCCCAGCGCTGAAGCGGCTGTGGATAGTCTCGCAAGAGGTCTGTGGAGGAAGATTGTGCAGAGTGGCGAAGAAATATGGTCAGCCCTTCGAGACTCCTTACGTGGTAACGCTTCTGAGGCAGTGTGGGCGGCCGGACTCAACACCCTGCACCTTGTGGATTACCACGATAACGAGCTTGTTATCGGCGCACCGAATCAAATCCAACTTTTACGCGTCCAACAGCGCTACTTACCGTTCATCACCGAACAAGCCGAGCGGCTCGTTGGTGCGCCCGTGCAAGTTTCGATAACGGTGAGTGACGTAACGGGGGCACCGCTGATTGACGACGCCCACGACTCCGTCGAAGCTGCCGCCCCGGTACTGTCGTACGCGCCGAGCGTCGATCAACCGACCCGCCTTGATCCCCGAATGACCTTCGACTCTTTCGTGCCGGGCTCTTCGAACCGCTTAGCCTTCGCTGCCGCCGTCTCGGTCGCCGAAAACCCTGGTCGGGCCTATAACCCTCTCATGATCTACGGAAACTCTGGTCTCGGCAAAACCCACCTTCTGCACGCAATCGGTAATTTCGTCCAGGAGAATTACCCGGGACGCAAGGTCCTCTATGTGTCGACTGAGACGTTTTTGAACGACTTCATCCGCGCGATTCAAACGCGGACACAACTCGCCCTTCACGAGCGCTATCGCGAGAACGATGTGTTGCTCATCGACGACATCCAGTTCATGGAAACTCGCGGCGAAACGTTTCATGAAGAGATCTTCCACACCTACAACGCGCTACACGGCGAGGGTAAACAAATAGTTCTCACGTCGGATCGTTCTCCGCGCGACCTCGCTGGACTGCAGGACCGTTTTCGTAGCCGCCTGCTCCAGGGCCTCGTCACCGAGATTGATCAACCGGACCTCGAAACACGAATCGCAATTCTCCGTTCGAAGTCCGAACGAGAGGGCATCTCCTTGCCCGACGACGTCGCCGAGTGGATCGCCCAGCGGGTTCGTGACAACATTCGCGAGCTCGAGGGCTCGATTACCATGCTCCGAGCCTTTGCCAACCTCCGCCAAGAGCCAATCAGCCTCGAACTCGCCAAAGCTCATCTCACGAACCTCGGCGCTGAGCAAGTCGTGCTCAAACCGGAAACTGTCTTATCTGTCGTGGCCGACTTTTATGGACTCTCGGTCGAGGAAGTGCGTGGGGCAAAGCGACTTCGCCCACTCGTTCACGCCCGCCATGTCGCGATGTATCTCATTCGCGACATGCTCAACAACTACTCGTACCCGATGATCGCTCGGATCTTCGATGGCCGTAACCACACGACGGTGATCAGCGGAGTAGAGAAGATACGCGAGCAACTTACGTCTGATCCTGAAATGCTGTCCCAAATCAACCAACTCAAGCGCCGTCTTCAAGGAGAGAATTAGAACCAATAAACCTGTGGGCAACTTTCGGTCAGAGTTGTTGACTACACGTTGGTAAGAACTCAGTACTCCACATCACCTCAGAGTTGAGCCATGAGAGTTGAGAGAGTTACCGACAGTCTTGTGTCTTAGGTGGTAGTGATAAAGGAACGCGCCACCAGGGTTCTTTCACCATCAAGCACATATCCACAGACCTACTACTACAAGACTCTCTTACATTAAAAAGACACACGTAACCTCAGTAGCAAACGAAAGGTAGTTCTATGAAGTTCAGATCCGAGCGCGACATCCTCGTTGAAGCGCTCACCGCGGCCAGCCGTGTGGCGGCCACGCGCCTTATTGGTGCTGCGTCAGGGGTCCTCCTCACTCTCCAGGGCAACGAGCTGGTGGTTACCGGCACGGACCTCGACATCACCGCGAGAACGACGGTAGATGTCATTGGTTTGGAAGATGGTTCGACGGTCGTGCCGGCTCGACTCGTTGTCGATGCGGTGCGTTCACTGGAACCTGGCGCGGTCACGGTTTCGAGTGGTGACGACAATGTCGAGATTTCCCTGGGCCGGGCGAAGTTCTCTCTACGGACGTTTCCGGTAAGCGACTACCCGAAGCTTCCACCAATTACGGGCCCCGTAACCGCAATCGCGGCCTTAGATCTGATCCAGGGGCTCAACCAGGTCGTTCGGGCTGCGGCGAGCGACGACGCACGACCCCTGCTCACCGGCGTGTTGTTCACGAGCGATAACGGAACACTGCGCCTTTTTGCGACGGACTCGTACCGCCTGGCGGTCCGCGACGTCCCTGGGGTTAAAGGGATTAGCGATACCGAGGACCTTTTGGTTCCCGCGCGCGCCCTCCAGGAACTACAGCGCGCTGCGTCATCACTGGCGGCGGATGCAGAAATCGGAGTCACGAAGAGCGACGCGGAGATTTGCTTCATCGTGGGGAGCACCTCGATCGCCTCACGGTTGATTGATGGAAACTATCCCTCGGTTCTCCAACTCATACCCGCGAGCTTCCCCAATCATCTCCGAATCGCAAAGGACACGCTCTTGACCTCGCTCAAGCGGGCCAAGCTCCTGGCGAAAGACTCGACGTCTTCAGTCCGGCTCACCATGAAGGAACGAAACCTTGAAGTGCGCACCCAAAGCCACGACGCGGGCGACGTCGAAGACAACGTTGACGCCGACTACAGCGGCGACGAGATAACGATCGCCTTCAATCCGGGGTTTTTGATCGACGGCGTAGAAGCGGTGACCGGCGACGAAGTTGTTCTCGAGATGTCGGACTCGGTCCGTGCGGCAATGGTCCACGGCGTGGAAGACGAGCGGTTCCGATACCTCTTGATGCCCGTGCGCGTCCAATAGGTCGATTGAATCGTGGGGCTCCACGAACTCACCGTTCGAAATTTTCGCCTGTTTCAGGAGTTCTCCTTTACACCTGATCCCCACGCCACGACGGTTCTGCTTTCCCCCAACGGAACAGGGAAAACATCGATCCTTGAGGCGGTCTACGCGCTCGCGACTGCCGCATCGTTTCGCACCAATGTCGCGAGTGACATGATTCGTAACGGCGAGTCGCTCGCCGAAGTACATGGGGTAGTCCTGACGAGTGAACGTCGCATTCAAGTAGACCTCACGTTGGCTCGCGGTACACGCAACACCACGAAGCGAATGTTGGTGAACGGGCTACGCCCGACCTCACGCGCCGAGCTTTCCACAGCACTACCGCTGACCGTCTTTACCCCCGAGGGCGTCGACGTTGTTCGCGGCGGTCCCGAGCACCGCCGGGTGTTTCTCACCACCCTGCTTACAGACGTAGAGCCCCACGATGCCGAGGCGATAGAGAGATTCACCCGGGTCCTCACGCAGCGCAACGCGTTGCTTCGCTCGCTCGAAGGGTCGCGGCCCTCCAACGCTCAACAAGGTGAACTCGAGCAATGGTCGCGCGACTTTTGTGTGATCAGCGAGGTGGTAGTGGCGCGCCGGGAAAACCTACTCGGCGACCTCGAACCACTGGTCGCCGAGTTCTATCGCCGGTTGGCCCAAACGAACCACGACATCGCTGTTCACTACGAGCGTTCGTGGCAGGGCGAACTGGGCGCCGCTTTGGGGGCTGCGACTGGCGATGATCGCCTCCGCGGCTACACCACCATCGGGCCACACCGCGACGACATTCAACTCTTACTCGAAGGTCGAGACGCAAGGCGACAAGCGTCCCAGGGCGAGCAGCGCTCACTGGCCCTGGCCCTTCGGCTGGCCGGTCACGAACTCATCCGTCGCGAGCGCTCAGTCGAGCCACTGCTCCTGTTAGACGACGTATTTAGTGAACTGGATCCCGCTCGTAGCGCTCGGCTCCTCACCCTGTTGCCACGGGGTCAAACCCTGGTCACAACAGCCTCGCCCTTACCTGAGGCCATGAGTCCCGCGGCGGTCGTTGATCTCACGGAACACCCTGATGGCTCGCGACGAGCCGCCGACGCAGCTGGGCGAGCTGTTGAACGCTCTGGCGGGACGCCTTCGCCGCGTCGATTTGCGAGTCATCGATGAGGCTCGTCGGATCTGGCCAACCGTGGTGGACCCCGTGTTTGCCGAGCATTGTCGGGTGGAAATGATCAAGGACGGCGTGCTGATCGTGAGCGTTCCCTCGGGTACGTACGCCCAGCAGATTCGCCTTCAAGAGACGACGATTTTGAGCGGATTTTCCGCGTTGGGCAAGAGCGCACCGAGCTCACTCAAAACCGTTCTCAAATAACGCGAAAGCCCAAGAAAAATAAGCGCTTTCGCGCCCCGATTCCGTTCGAAAGTGACACGCTGTCGGGTAGGATAAAAGCGTTAAATCGCTGATCGCGGCGGCGCCCTCGGCGCCCCCCAAAACTTGATGTGAAAGGACTCCTGCGTGGCCGAAAAGACCAAAGGGTCGCCTAGCTATAGCGCTAGGGATATCACCGTTCTTGAAGGCCTCGAACCAGTCAGGGTTCGCCCAGGTATGTACATCGGCTCGACCGGTCCGGCGGGGCTTCACCACCTGATCTGGGAAGTCGTCGACAACTCCGTGGACGAGGCAATGGCCGGGTACTGCACCCACATTGACGTCACGCTGACCAAGAACGGGAGCTGTCGGGTCGTAGATGATGGTCGGGGTATTCCCGTCGACGAACACCCTCGGTACAAGGGAAAGTCAGCCGCAGAAGTGGCCCTGACGGTGCTACACGCCGGGGGCAAGTTCGGCGGAGCGGGCTACAAGATCTCGGGCGGACTCCACGGCGTGGGCGTTTCGGTGGTGAACGCGCTGTCGACGGAACTGCATCTCGAGGTCGACCACGACAACCACCACTACGAGATGACGTTCCGTGACGGCGGCAAGCCGCAAGGAAAATTGATCGTGACCGGACCCGCGCCGCGCGGGCGCACCGGAACGACCATCACGTTCAAACCCGACCCCACGATCTTTGAAGAGGTTGAGTTCCGCGCGCAAACGGTCACCGAACGTCTTCAGATCTACGCGTTTTTGAACAAGGGACTGGAGATTCGCTTCACCGACGAACGCCCGGGAAGCGAAGCCAAGGAGACCTTCAAGTACAACGGAGGCATTGTTGACTACGTCCGGCACCTGAACAACTCCAAGGAGTCCCTGTTTCGCAAGGTCGGGTACCTCGAACAGTCCGAAGAGGACCAGGAGCTCGAGCTCGCCTTCCAGTGGAATACGGGCTACTACGAGGGTATTTACTCGTTCGCCAACGGCATTTCGACCGTAGAAGGTGGCATGCACGAAGAGGGTTTCCGCAAGGCCCTCACCAACGTGGTCAATCGCTATGCGCGCAAACGCAACCTGCTCAAAGAGAAGGACGAGAACCTTAAGGGTGAAGACATCCGCGAAGGCTTGACCGCCATCGTGTCGGTGCGTCTGCACAGTCCCCAGTTCGAAGGTCAGACCAAGGGCAAGTTAGGCAATGTGTCCATCCGCTCCATGGTTGAGCGCGCGACGAATGAGAAGTTGGCGGACTGGCTCGAAGAGAACCCTCGCGAAGGCGGTCAGATCGTGGCCAAGGCGATCTCCGCGTCCCGAGCGCGCATGGCCGCCCAAGGTGCGCGCGACCTGACGCGTCGAAAGAACGCGCTCGACGGGGCGGGCCTGCCGGGCAAGCTCGTGGATTGCTCGTCCAACGAGCCCCGCGAGTGTGAACTCTTCATCGTGGAGGGCAACTCCGCGGGTGGTTCGGCCAAGGATGCGCGCGACCCCCGTGTCCAGGCGATCCTGCCAATTCGCGGAAAGATCCTGAACGTCGAAAAGGCGCGTACCGACAAGATCTTGAAGAATACGGAGATCCAAGCTCTGGTCTCGGCGATCGGCGCGGGCGTCGAAGCCGAGTTCGACCTCGACAAGATCCGCTATCACAAGATCATCCTTTTGGCGGATGCGGATGTGGATGGCAGTCACATCCGCACGTTGCTCCTCACGTTCTTCTTCCGTCAGATGACCGAGCTCGTGAACAACGGGCACGTCTACGTGGCCCAGCCGCCCCTCTACTCCACGCTGGTGGGCAAGGAAAAGGTGTACCTGCACGACGACACCGAGAAGAACAAGTTCTTGGTCGAACACCCCGATCACAAGAACGAGTTCCAACGCTTAAAGGGACTGGGCGAGATGGACTTCGACGAACTGCGTGAGACCACGATGGACTCCACCAAACGCGCCCTGCTGCAGATCACAGTGGAACAGGCCGCGCTGGCCGATGAGGTTTGCTCGATTCTCATGGGCGACGACGTGCCCCAGCGCCGCCACTTCATTCAGACGAACGCCAAAGACGTTCGCTTCCTCGACATCTAGAGAGGGTCTATGCCACGTTCTACCAAGGGCTCCGGATCAGGAACGACGCCACCGAGCGACGAGGTGGTGCTCGGCTACATCGAGCCGATCGAGATCAACCTCGAGATGGAACGCTCCTTTCTCGAATACTCCATGTCGGTCATCGTTCAGCGCGCGCTGCCCGACGTGCGCGATGGGTTGAAGCCCGTTCATCGTCGCGTCCTGTACTCCATGTTTGACCAAGGTCTGCGGCCTGATCGGCCCTTCGCCAAGTGCGCCAAGGTGGTGGGCGACGTCATGGGTACGTACCACCCGCATGGCGACACGGCGATCTACGACGCCATGGTGCGCATGGTGGTCGACTTCTCTATGCGTCACCCGCTCATCAGCGGGCACGGCAACTTCGGTGGCACCGGTCCCGACGAAGGCGCGGCGGCGATGCGTTACACCGAGTGCCGGCTCGCGCCGCTCGCCCTCGAGATGCTTGACTCGATCGACGAAGAGACCGTCGACTTCTACGCGAACTACGACAACTCGACCCAACAGCCCTCCGTCCTGCCCTCGCGTTTTCCGAACCTGTTGGTGAACGGCTCGCAGGGCATCGCCGTAGGCATGGCGACCAAGATTCCCCCGCACAACCTTGGCGAGGTCATCGATGCGACTCTGCACCTGATTGCGAATCCCGACGCGACATCAGATGACCTGATGAAGTTCGTCAAAGGCCCGGACTTTCCCACGAAGGCCCAGATCCTGGGACGCCAGGGCATCCTCGACGCGTATCGCACGGGACGCGGCTCGATCAAACTGCGCGCCGTCGCCGAGATCGAAGAGACCAATCGCGACACCCGCATCGTGGTGACCGAGTTCCCGTACGAAGTATCCGTGGAGTCGATTGAAGAGAAGATCTACGACCTCGTGAAGAACGGCGAACTCGAAGGCATCTCCGCGGTGCAGAACGACTCGGCCGGTCGACAGGCCCGCCTCGTCATTCGCCTGAAGCGAGACGCCAACGCGAATGTGATCTTGAACAAGCTCTACAAGAACACGTCGCTGCAGACGACGTTCGCGGTCAACATGCTCGCCCTGGTCGATGAGGTGCCGCGCACCTTGAACCTGGCCCAAGCTCTCTCGCACTACGTCGCTCACCAGATCGACGTCGTCACCCGGCGCTCGCAGTTTCGCCTGCGCAAGGCCGAAGCGCGCGCACACATCGTCGAAGGACTCTTGCGAGCCATCGACATGCTCGACCAGGTCATCGCGGCCATCCGAGGGTCGGACGACCGCGCGGCGGCACGCACGGCCCTGATGGGGACCCCCTTTGACTTCACGGAAGAGCAGGCCAACCACATCTTGGATATGACGCTCGGACGCCTGACGCGTTTGGGTCGTTCGGAGTTGGACGACGAGATGGCCAAGCTGCGCGAGACGATCGCGGGGCTGCAGTCGATCCTCGCGAGTGACGCCAAGCTACGTGGAGTGATCAGCGAGGAGCTGACGGCCGTGCGTGACAAGTACGCCGACGCGCGTCTCACTCAGATCGTGAACGACCCCGGCGAGCTCGGCGTCGAGGATCTGATCGACGACGAGGAGATCGTTCTGACGGTGACGCGAGCCGGCTACGTGAAGTCCGTTGCGGCGGACGCCTTTCGCACCCAGGGGCGCGGGGGACGGGGCGTGCAAGGAGCCAAGCTGCGCGACGAGGACTTCGTCGACCAGATCATCCACACCAACACCCACGCGTACCTCCTCCTGTTTTCGAACCGCGGGCGAGTGTTTCGTCTGCGCGGTCACGAGATACCGATGAAGGACCGCACCGCCAAGGGCACCGCCATCGTCAACTTGCTGAACCTGCAGCCCAATGAGTCGATTCAGGCCATTATCGCGACGGCTGACTTCCCCGACGACAAGTTCCTGGTCTTCGCCACGTCGAATGGCACGGTAAAGAAGACCGCTTTTAGCGAATACGACAAGTCGCGTCGCGAAGGCTGGATCGCGATCAACCTGCGCGACGGCGACGAGGTAGTGCGCGTCGTGACCACGGGCGGGGATGACGACCTGATGATGCTCACGTACCGCGGCATGGCCATTCGCTTCTCGGAGGGCGAAGTGCGCGAGATGGGCCGCGACGCTACGGGTGTTCGTGGCATCAAGCTGCGCGCGGACGACAAGGCGATCTCGCTCGACGTGGTGCGCGACGACGCGGATCTGTTCGTGGTGACCGACACGGGCTTTGGCAAACGAGTGAAGACCGAGCGCTTCAATCGCCAAGGTCGGGGCGGTCAAGGGGTGCGCGCAATCAAGTTGACCGCGGCGCGGGGATTTGTCGTGGCGGCGTTCATGGTGCGACTCGACGACGACGTCTTGTTGGCCTCGGACGGTGGGGTGCTCATTCGCACGAGCGTTCGTGAAGTGTCCTCGCAGGGTCGAGACGCCACCGGGGTGCGTGTGATGAACCTGGACGAGGGCCACTCGGTGGCGGCCGTCGCGCTCGTGCCGACCGAGGACGACGAGGACTAACGCTCGCGCGACTCCCACGCATGGCTGAGGGCACGGCCGATCGCGTCCGCGCCCTGGGCGCCGGATACCAAGAGGCGCCTGTCGAGAACGAAGGCCGGCACACCGTGTAGTCCCAGGTCGTGGGCCTCTCGCTCGTCTGTTCGCACGTCGGACACCAACGCGTCGCTCTCCCAGAGTGCCGGCGCCCCGTTCACGCTCACCTCGTCGGCGAGTACGTTCAGCGTGTCGTGATCCGAGATCAGCAGTCCATCGCTGAAGTAGGCGCGAAATAGTCGCTCCCTCATCTCCTCCCCAAGTCCCTGCGACGTCGCGAGATCTATTAAGCGGTGAGCGTCGAGAGAGTTGGCGCGCCGCACCGTCTCAAAGGAGAGTGCCAGGCCCAGTTGTGCCGCCTGATCGGCGAGCCGAGCGTTCATCGTGCGGGCCTGATCGACCGGCATCTGGTACTTCGCCGCCAGAATCTCGTCAAGGGCTTCATCGGTCGAGGCGGGGGCCTCGGGGTCGAGCTCAAAGGCGTGATAGGTGACATCCACGTCGTGGTCAAAGAGCTCGATCGCCTGGTCTAACTGAACCGACCCGATGTAACAAAACGGGCACACGACGTCGCTCCAGACGTCGATCGCGAGGGGAGTGGTCATGGAGCGAGCGTAGGTGCCGCACGCCAGAACCTCGGCACGACAACTAAAATGATCGGTCGCGAGAAAATCGCCCCCGAAGGACTCCGTATTCCCACCACCACCTTCTTCCTGCTCGAGATGTCTAACGCCATCGACGAGATACTCACCGCCCCCGGCCGGGCCTCGACACGGGGTCACGGACCTCGACTCTGCGGGGGCAACTCGTGTTAATCGTGCGAGACCTCGGTATCGAAATTGGCCCGCGCCGACTCCTGGAGCCGGTGTCCTTCGTCATCGGCAACGGCGAGAAGGTGGGGCTCGTCGGCCGCAACGGCGCGGGCAAGTCAACGCTCCTACACGTGCTCCTGGGCGAGCACCCCGAGCACCTGCGCATCACCGGCTCCGTCGCGGCCCAGGGTTCTCTCGCACACCTGCCCCAAGAGCCCGTTGCCGGAGGACTCGGAGTCGAGCCCATCGGACTGAGCCACGTGCTGAGCGCGCGGGGCATCGACCAATTGGATGCCGATATGCAACGCGCGCGCCACGCGTTGGCGGCGGACCCGACCGATGAGACCATCTCGCGCTTCACCTCCCTCGAGGAGGAGTTTCGCGAGCGCGGCGGATATGAGGCCGAGTCCGAAGTCGCGCGCCTCGCCGACGGCCTCGGCCTCAACCAGGACCTCCTGCTCGAAGACCTCAACTCCCTTTCTGGGGGCCAACGTCGGCGCGTCGACCTTATGCGAGTCCTCTACGAGCAGCCCGAGACAATGGTGCTCGACGAGCCCACCAACCATCTGGACAAGGCGGCCAAGCGCTGGCTGTTCGATGAACTCGAGCAGTTCCGCGGCGCGGTTCTCGTGATCAGCCACGACCTGCCCCTGCTGGATCGCTCGATCGATCGCGTGCTGGCGCTGCGCGACGGGCAGTTACGCGAATACAAAGGGAACTACTCGAAGTTCCTGCAACTCGAGGAAGAGCGCCGACTCTCGGAAGAAAAGATCGCCGCCCATCAGGACGCCAAGATTGACCAATTCACGAAACTGGCCGACTCGATGCGCGGACAGACCGAAAAACGCGCGCGTCTCGCCAAGGTGCTGGACCGTCGCGTCGAGAAGCTCAAGGACTCCCGCATCGAAGTCACTAAGAAGGAGAAGAAGGTCGTCTTTCGCCTGCCGGTGCCTCCGCGCAGTGGTGACGTGCCCATGACGGTGGATTCCGTGGCCGTGGCCTACGGGAGCAACCACGTGCTGCGCGATGTGAACTTCATCACCCGACGCGGCGATCGAATCGTGATCGTCGGTCGCAATGGTGCTGGCAAGTCGTCGCTGTTGCGCTGTTTGGCTGGCACCCAGGAGCAGAACGACGGGGTCGTGAAGTTCGGGGCCAACGTGACCGTGGGCTACTTCGCCCAGGAGAACGAGCAACTCGACTTCCAAAAGACCGTGCTGGGCAACCTTGAAAACTCGACGGTGGAGTCCGACGTGCAGCGTCGCTCGATGCTGGGCGCCTTCGGCCTCAAGGGAGCGGCGGCCCATCAGATGCCCGCCACGCTCTCGGGTGGCGAGCGCGCGAAGCTCGCTCTGGCGATCCTGGCCTCCTCAAAGGCGAACCTGCTCCTGCTTGACGAGCCGACCAACAACTTGGATCCGGCGAGCGTGGACGCACTGGGGGAGATGATGCGTCAGTGGAAGGGCACGATCGTCGCGGTGAGCCACGAACGCGGCTTCGTCGAGGCGCTCGAGCCGACCCACGCCGTGTTGCTGCCCGAGGAGTACTTCGACATCTGGGACGAGGAGTACATGGACCTCATCGAGCAGCGCTGACTCAGTTCAGGTGACGCTGCGAGGCCCAGTTCGAGAGCTGGTGGCGATTCGAGAGTTGGAGTTTGCGCAAGACCGACGAGACGTGGCTCTCGACCGTCTTGACGGAAATCGATAGTTCGGTCGCGATGTCGCGATACGAGTAGCCCCGGGCGATCAGTCGAAGGACTTGGCGCTCGCGCGGTGTGAGCAGGTCCAAGTCCGGGTCGATGTCACCGGCTTCGAGGTGTCGACCTTCCAAGGAAAAGGCGTCGAGAACGAATCCCGCTAGGCGGGGCGAGAACACCGCGTCGCCCGCCGCGACCCGATAGATCGCGTCCAGCAACTCCGGCCCGGAGATGTTCTTGGTGACGTACCCTCGCGCCCCGGCGCGAATGGTGCTGATGACGTCTTCGGCGGCGTCCGAGACCGACAGGGCGAGAAAGCGCACCTCGGGCGCCAGTTCGACCACGCCGCGCAACACCGCGACGCCGCCTCCGTTGGGCATGTGCACGTCGAGCAGAACCACGTCGGGTCGGCGCTCGAGGATGATCTCGATGGCGGCCTCGACTTCGTCGGCTTCGCCAACGACGTCGACCGAGCCAAGCAGTTCGCTACGAATGCCCTTGCGGATGAGCTCGTGGTCGTCGACGAGAAAGACGCGCGGTTGCATCTAGGCGCTTTGCGGCAATGTCAGCTGCACTTCGGTGCCCTCGCCGATCGTGCTCTTGATGGTGACCTCACCGCCGCGCTGGGTGATGCGCTGGCGAATGGACAGTGCGATTCCTTGCCGGTCGCTCACGACCTGGCTCGGGATCGAAGCCCGATCCCTGGTCACGCACGAACAGGCTGATCGTCGACTCTTCCACCTCGGCGTAGATCGACACGAGGTCCGACCCCGACCAGCGGGCGGCATTGATCGCGGCTTCGCGGCCCGCGGCGACCAGCGCGGTGACGCGCTCGTTGCTTTCGCAGTCGCCCACGACCACGAGGTCGACGCGCACGCCGTAGTCGTTCTCGATCTCGTTCTCCAGGGCGCGCAGGTCGCTGAGAAACGTTCCTGAGTCGCCGGAACCTTCCGGGTTGAACAGCCACTCGCGCAGTTCGCGCTCTTGGGTGCGGGCGAGGCGCTTGACCGCGGCCTCGTCGCCGGCCGAGCGCTCGATCAACGTGAGAGTCTGCAAGACCGAGTCGTGGAGGTGAGTGGCGACGTCAGCGCGCTCTTCCATGCGTACGCGTTGACGCCGTTCGCCCGTGAGGTCGTTCAGCGTAGCGAGCCACCACGGGGCGAGCAGGATCGAGCGCGCCACCGATCAAGATGAAGGTGCCAAAGAGGGCCGCCGTGGTGTCTCGGCCCCACGAGCTATCAAGGTGATGAAGAATCTTGCAGTCCAAAGACGATGAAGATAACGCCAAGGGCCAGGCGCAACCAGAAGCTCCAGCGGGTCCTCGAGGCCGCCACGCCCACGATCGGTGCCGACTTCGCGAGTTCGTGCAGGTGCGCCAGTTCTTCGGGCGAGGCGCCGCGCCAGACGCCGATCGCGCCGATCACCGTGAGAAAGAACGGCCACGCGTAGATCCCGAGATCCGGCATGCCGAGCCGATTCAAGACGAGAAAGATAGCCACGATGGCCGCGGCCCCGATGACGACGTTGACCACCTTGTGGCGACGACCGACGAGGCGCTGAGCAATCGAACGCGACTCATCGGATCGACGCACGCCAAGCCACAGAATCATGTAGAGAAGCAGACCGACGCCTGACACCAGAGCGAGCAGGCAGAACACGATTCGCACGACGCGTTCGCGCACGCCAAGTCGAATGGCAAGACCACCGCAGACGCCACCGAGGATCGCGTTGTCCACACCTCGCTGGAGGGGTCGGACCGGCACGCCGATCATTGCGCGGGTGGGGGTCTGGGTACTCACGTCACTCCTGTGCAGTCGTCTCATCCAGTCTCGCACCGTGCCGTCGTGAGTGTCGTCGGGGGAAACCCTGAATCGCACGGGTGATCCAGGGGTGTTGTCGGGGTTCGCCCTGATGAGAGCGCGAAGCGCAAGAACTTACATTGGGACCATGGATGAGCCACTAGAAAGTACCCCGGTCAACGCCGACGAGGAGCCGAGGCAGCCCGAGCGCGGCGCCGCGACCCTTCATCGCAGTGCGACGAAGAAGGTCTTCGGTGGCGTCGCCGGGGGCATCGCAGAACGATTCGATGTGGACGCCAACATCGTGCGCGTCGTGTTCGTGGTGTTGGCGGTCGTGTACGGACTGGGCATCGCAATCTACCTCGCGATGTGGGCGCTGATTCCCCGCGCCGACACCCCCGAGGGCGACAGTGTCGAAATAGAAGACGCGCCTCGCGTCAAGTGGCTGCGCTACGCCATACCGCTCGGGGTCGTGGTGCTCGCGATCGTTGTCTTCGCCGCCGTGCACAACATGACCGCGCTGGGCCTGCCCTTCGCGCTGCTGTGGCTGTTCTTTCTGGTCGTCGTCGCCGTGCTGGCTCTCTTTACGCCCGCGCGTCGCCTTACCTTTCGCCGACTCCTCGGTCTTCTCTTTCTTGCGGGAGTGAGTTTCTTGATCCTGCTCTCGGGTGTGTTCATCATCACGGTTCACGAAATCGGCGTGCCCGTGCGCGGGGGCAGCGGCGTGAAGATTTGGTCGCCGACGACCATGTCAGAAGTGCAACGAACCTATCGCGGGGCTATCGGCTCATCGACCATTGACCTCTCGCGCGTGTCGTTTTCGGGTACGACCTACGTGTCGGCAACCCAGGGTGTGGGAGCGCTGATCGTCGACGTGCCCCAGGGCGTCACCGTGTACCTCAAGACTCACGCGGGCCTCGGTGACGTCCTCAGTGAACAGATTGCGCCGACTTCGATTCCGCCGAAGGAACACTCGGGCGCGGTGCTCGTAATGAACCTCCAAGTGGGCATCGGCCAGATCCAGGTTTGCCACGTCAACGACGCTTTCCACATCTACAACTCCTATAACTGACCTAGCCGTGGAGCACGCCCTCCGCGACGTTGGGGGCGAGGTGCAGGTACGCGGGCTCAACGGCGATTTCGCTCCACGTCGTGGCTCCCTTCGGGCCGCTCGTATAGGTGTAGATGGGCAGTAGCCACGTGGAACCGTCGCTCAGGCGAAACGCGCTGAGCGACAGTGTGGCGTGACGCAACACAACGTGATCGAGGGGCAGCGACGATCCGGCTCCGGCGAGGGAGCGCTCAGTCGACTCCAGACCCTTCACGCCGTCCCGAGCGCTCACGAGCGGATAGGCGGGACTCATGCTCACCCGAAGCGCGGGACCCTGGGCGAAGATCAACTGGTTCTTCGAACCCACGGTGATGCTTAACGTCTGGTCGGTCGGTCGAGAACCGACGGTGACGACATCGGTGAGCTGTTCTTGGCTTTGCTCGGCGGGTCGGCCGCTCAAGTTCGTCACGGATACGGTCGAGGACGAGTAGCGCGGCGAAGTGAGGCCGTAGTTGTATCCGAGCTTCTTCACGTACCCCGCAGCGTCCGCGGTAAGCGCGGCGTGACTTGGCATCCGCACCGACGCCGAGTCGGACTTCGTGGCGGGCGCCACCGGATACGTCGTGGACGAGTAGAACCACTGCGGCACGGCCGACGCCTGATAGTCGAGTGACGCGCCTGCCCGGTCCGTCGTTATCCAGTTGTCTCCAGTGTGGCGGAGCTCACCGGTGACACCGAAGACCGCGGCCACCCGGCGCGCGGCGGCCGCGCTTGACTGCAGGGGCCCCAGCTCATACGAGCGACTCGTACCCGGTTGAGCGCTGAGCGACGCGCTCGCGATGAAACTGACTCGAACGTTGGCGGCCGCCGCGAACGTCGAGCCTTGCGCGGACGGAACGGAGTGATAGGCGACCTGGACGGCGAGCACGGGCAGGCTGGGACCGCTCGCCACGAGGGCGATGGCACCCGCCGCGAGCGCACCGACCACGACGAATCCGCCGGCCAGTCGCACTTGTAGACGTTGCCACCACGGC
Organism: uncultured Acidimicrobiaceae bacterium; assembly: GCA_963839255.1. GTDB lineage: Bacteria > Actinomycetota > Acidimicrobiia > Acidimicrobiales > RAAP-2 > RAAP-2. The sequence goes on along the minus strand of CAWIUH010000005.1, from coordinate 536,181 downwards.
GCACGGGCGGGGGAGGGTGAGGTCGAGACGATGCGACTGATCATCTGATCGAGATCACGCGGCTGATACGGGTCGCGGGCGGCGGGATCGAGCGCGGCCAGGCGTTCATCGATATTGCTCATTCGTCCTCCTTCCCTATTTGATTTCTGTCGTAGACGCGCAATACTTTCATCAGACCTGTGTCTCGTTGAGGAGTTCGCGAAAACGGTGTTGGGCGCGCGAGAGTCGTACGGCGGCCGCGTTAGTGCTGATCGTCAAGTACGCACCCAGCGCGTGCGTGTCGAGCCCGTCCCAGGCGTTGAGCAGAAGGATCTCGCGATCGTCCTCGGACAGTGAGCCCAGCGCGTGGCGCACGCTCTCGTCAGCGATGACGTTCTCTTCGGCTGACGCGTCATCTCTCGTCGGCACCAGGCGCGCCTCGACGGCGCTACGGCGGGTCTTCGAGCGCCGCGCGTTGCGCAGCACGTTGCGCGCGACACCGATCATCCAGGGCAGTTCGGCGTCGTCGGGAACCCGATCGAGGCGACGCCACACGACAATCATGGTCTCTTCCACCAGGTCGTCGAGGTCGCTCGCGCTCAAGGGATACAAGCGACGACGGATGTAGTTGCCCACGGCCGCCGAGTGCTCGTGGACGAGTCGGGCGAAGCGAACCTCCTCTTCAGCGCCCATGACTCCCCTCTGTCCGCTCGAGCCCGCTTCTTATCAGGTTTCTCAGAGCGCGAGGAGTCGGTTTTCCTTCTCAGCGCTCAACCAGTGTTCGGGCCACGCTCGATCCGCCCACCACTCGACGACGTCGTCCACGGTGTCGGCGAGCGGGCGCAGGGAGAGGCCCTCACTCAGGGCCAACGAGGAGTCAAGCGCCATAACGTTTTCGGGTTGCGCTGACCACAGTGGGAATCTGCGCCCCAACTTGGCTTCCTTGATCTTCTCGGCACTGACCTCTTGCAGGACGGTGTTGGCCGGAGCGATCTGTGTCGCGATCTCCTCGATGGTCTCGAGGAAGCGCTGACCGACCATCGGCGCGGCGGTGTGAAAGGCGCCCGAGCGTCGTTCTTCAATGAGGCGGACGACGAAGTTCGCGAGGTCGCGCGCGTCGATCCACTGAAAGTACGAATCACCTGGTCCGGGCACGGCGACCACGCCGCCGCGACGCACACGTTCGACCCAGTAGGGAAAGCGCAATGTCGCGTCGAAGGCTCCCACGACGTACGTCGGGCGCACCATCGTGGAGTGATCGCCAAAGTGCGCCCATCCGGCTCGCTCGCTCGCGGCCTTCAGCGGACCGTAGGCCACGGCGATCTCTGCCTGGAGGTCATCGGGGTCGTCGTCGAGTTCGAGGCGGTCTTCGGCCATGCCCGGTTCGGGCGGTTCGCGGTAGGCCGAGATCGACGAGATCTGCAGATAGTGACCCCCGCGACCCTCGAGCGCGTTGGCGAGCCGCTCTACGTCGCCGGGACGATAGGCCGTGACGTCGATCGTGGCGTCGAAGGTGTGTCCTGCGAGAGCGGCGAGATCACTCGCGCGATCGCCGATGAGCCGCGTCACGGACTCGGGTAAGTCGCTCGGCGTGATACCGCGATTAAAGACGCTGACTTCGTGCCCGTGGTGCCACGCAGACCACGCAATCGAGCGACCAACGAACGACGTTCCACCGATGATGAGGATCTTCATGCGCCCCCCTTTCGGGGCTCACCCTAGCGGCCGATATTGTCGCGCACGAACCTCAAAACGTCGATGGCCACTTGCCGTTCGTCCGTAGCGACCTTGGTTTCGACGTCGCGATTGAGCTTCTTCAGACTCCGGATGACCGCCTCAGCGTACGCCTCGCCCTCGTCAGTGAGGTTGACCAGCCGGCGTCGCCCGTCATCGGGGTCGGTGACGAGAGTGGCGTACCCCCGATCGATGAGCCCGGTCACGACCTGGCGGGCGGCTTGGCGCGAGGTGTCCGTGAGATCAGCGAATGCCCCGAGCGAGTGGGGCCCCAACGAGAAGAAACGAAGCGCGAGGCTGTCACTGCGCCGATAGTCGCGGTACCCCTCCTTCGCGAGACTGTCGCGCAGGGCGCGCACCCAACTCCGGCGCGCGAGGGCCAAGACGTCCCCAAAGAGCATCGGCTCGCTTCGATCCATGCACCAGGATACCATTTAGGCAAAGTTGTTGCATAAAACTCCACGCGTTGCACCGCGGCGAAAGGAGATGTCATGACCCGCTGCTGGCTGTCTCGACTGATGACGTTGGTGCCCGTGGTGGCGCTCTTGAGCGCAGGCGTAGTGGGTGTGGGCGTGTCGACGAGTCCACCGGGCGCAGCGGCAACGACAACCGGATGCTCGTCACCAGGAAGCTCCACGACGTTAAGCCTGAAGGTGAATGGATTTACTAGAAGCGTCATCGTTCATCTGCCTAGGGGCTCCTCGGACACGACGCCACTCGCGCTCGTGCTTAACCTGCACGGGAGTGGATCGACGGCGTACGACCAGATGCTCTTTACCGGGATGAACAAGACGTCGAATCACGACGACTTCATCGTCGCCTACCCGCAAGGCCTCATTAGCGACGGCACGGGTTTTGACTGGAACGTTCCGGGCGTGCCGCTGATTGGGGGTCGGGCGGTGCCCAAGGGCTCGCCCAATGACGTCAGTTTTCTTACCAAACTCGTCGGCATTCTCGAGACCCGGTACTGCGTCAACAAGGACCTGGTGTACGCGACGGGCTTTTCTGGTGGGGCGCGTGAAGCCAGTCAGTTGGCGTGCGACGATTCGGGGATCTTCGCGGCGGTGGCGCCGGTGAGCGGCCTGCGCCGGGCCGATCCGTGTCCGACCACACGCGCGGTTCCCATCATCTCGTTCCACGGCTCGGCCGATCCGGTCGATCCCTTCAACGGTCACGGCCAGGCGTACTGGACGTACTCGGTGCCGAGCGCGGAGATGAAGTGGGCGAAACAGGACGGCTGTTCGACGTCGCCCTCAACGACGACACCGAATAAGAACGTCAAACTGACGACCTATGACATGTGCGCGAACGGGGCGACAGTGGAGTTGTACGAAGTGATGGGCGAAGGACACGAGTGGCCCGGCGGTCCCGCGCTGCCCACGGCACTGACCTCATTGTTGGGTCCTCAATCGCAGGCCATCAGCGCGAACGACCTCATGTGGGCGTTCTTCGAAACTCACCCGTTGTCGAGTTAGATGAATCCCAGCCGCGACAGCGGCCACAGGCGAAAGAAGGCCTTGCCGATGATCGAGGATCGCGGGATCGTCCCCCAGTAGCGGCTGTCACAGGAGTTGGGCTCATTGTCGCCCATCATGAAGTAATGGTTCTTGGCGATGTGAGTCCTTACGATCGGTTTCGGCCCGATCTGAGAGACGTGGGTCCAGGGCTGCGCGAGAACCTTGCCGTCGACGTAAATGGTGTTGCCCTTGGACCAGATGGTCTGGCCCGGTAGGCCGATTACGCGCTTGACGAGGTCGGCCACGTTGTCACCACAGTCGGTCGCGACCGCTTTGGGGGCCTTGAAGACCAATATGTCGCCGGTGTGGATCGTGCCGAACTCGACGCTCAACTTCGACACGACAATGCGATCGCCGACCTGCAGGGTTGGTTCCATCGAGCCCGAGGGGATAAAGAAGGTCTGAAAAACGAAGGTGCGAATGAGGATCGAGACCACGACGGCGATGACGACGACGATGCCCCACTCGGTCAACGAGCGTTTGGTTGAACGCTTTTTCGCCTCCGGTGCGGCGGGCGCCACTTCGACTTCAGAGATGGTAGGGGGAACAGACACTCGTTCCACAGTACTTGGCGACGATCAAGATCCATGTTCGCAACAATCGTGGTGCGCCCGAGCCCTTAGTCCTGTGCGAACTCCCAGATGTGGCCGCCGGGATCCGCGAAGCTGGCGGTGCGAATGCCCCAGGGGCAATGAGCTCCGGCGCCTGGGTCATGTCGAGCAGGTTGACGATCAAGTTGTCGAACTTCACCACGGCAGAGTTCGCGTCTTCGTACACGGCGTCGAGTTCGAACACCTCGTGATAGAAGGACTTGGCTCGATCGACGTCTTCGACGAAGAGCGTGATGACATCTACGTGGGGCGACCATAGGGACATGTCACGACTTCGGTTCTCTTTGGTTGGAAGCGCCACCCGACACTCGTGAGCTAGGGGACGAGGATGCGTTGGAACCGACGCGCCGCGAAGGTGAGCGCGACGAGCGCGATCGCGACGAGGTAGCCGGCGCGTATCAGCATGATCCACTGGAACTGGCCGAGGTCCAGGCCGCGTAGGAGAGCGGCCGATTGATACAGCGGCGAGAACGAGACGATCGCGCCAAGCCACGCGGGGTACAGCGTGATGGGAAAAAATGTCGCCGAGAAGAGAAACAGCGGTAACTGTACGAGGGCGACGAGATCGAAGTCCTGCCACGAACGAAGAAAAGTGCATGCGGCGAGTCCCGCGCAACTGAAGGCGAAGCTGGTGAGGATCGCCGCGGGCCAGCACAGAATGACCCAGGGCGTGGACGCGTCACCGAGCAGCGCCATGCACACCAGAAAGGAGGCGCCGTAGAGCGCGGCGCGCGCGAGCGCCCACCACACCTCGCCCAAGGCAACGTCGGTGACGTCGAGGGGAGTCGAGAGAATCGCGTCGTAGGCGTGGGAGATCTTGAGGCGAAAGAATGTATTGAAGATCGAGTCGATCACTGCGCCGTTCATCGCAGAGGTGGCCAGCATGCCGGGCGCGACGAACGTGGCGTAGCTCACCCATTCACCGTTAACTTTGATGGGGCCTACGAGGTGGTTGAGCCCGATACCGATGCTCAATAGGTAGAACAGCGGCTCAAAGAAGCCCGACACCAGCATCAACCACTGCGAGCGATAGACCATGAAGTTGCGCTCGAACACGTGAACGGACCGGCGCGACCCGAAGTGCGGGAGCGTGCGCGTCAACATCAGTCGACCAGCCGGCGGCGCATGGTGCGCCGACCCAGGTAGATGCCCACGGCCGCGAGTCCCGCGAGGACCGCCAGGTGTCCGAACAGCGCGTCGGGCGCCACGTGCCCGTAGGCGGCGGCGCGCGCCAGGGCCACACCGTGATACAGCGGCATGACCTGAACGATGGGGCGAAGGTATCCGGGGTAGGCCGACACGGGATAGAAGGTCGCCGAGAACAGGAACATCGGCACAAAGGCGAAACGGTAGATCGCGATAAAAGACCCGTCGGACTGACAACGAGCCGCGTACGCCACGAGGGGGGCGGAAAAGGCCAGGGCGACGAGGGCTCCCACGAAGGGAAGCGTCAGCGCCCACCAGGACTGCAGCGCACCAAAGGCGGCGATGACGATGGTGTAGAAGATTCCGGTCACGAAGGCCCGCGACACTACCCACGTCAATTTGCCGTAGAAAATGTCTTCGGGCTCGAGGGGAGTCGCGGCCGCCGCGTGGTAGGAGCGAACCCATTTGAGGGCCGCCAGCACTGGCCACAGGGACTCACCCTCGCCCAGTTGCATCGTGGTCGTCGCAAGCAGACTGGGCGCGATGAAGTGGAGATAGGTATGACCTTCAACCAATCCCGTGTGTTGAGTGACGAGGTGTCCCACGCCCACACCAAGAGACGCGAGAAAGAAGATCGGAAAGAGAACGTTGCTGGCCACGGAGCCGCGCCACGTCTGGGCATAGAACGTCGCGTGATAGTGCCAACTGCGCAGCCACGCGGGCGAGTGGACGTCGGTGCCCGATGCCACTTAATCCACCAACGTCCGGCCGGTCAAGCGCAAGAACACGTCTTCGAGTGAACTACGTCGCACTAGTGCGCTCGCGGGGACGATGCCCGCGGCGTGCAAATCACGCAAGGTGTCGTCGCCCTGATCGACGTAGAGAAGGATTCGGTCCGGCAGGACCTCGATACGTTGGGCGAAGTTGGAGAGCGGCAGCCCGATTTCGTCGTGGGTCTCCACGTCAAAGCGCAACTCGACCACCTCTCGCGTGGAGTGACGGGCGATCAGCTCGCGCGGGGGACCGGCGGCCACGATGTCGCCGTGGTCCATGACAACCAGCCGGTCGCATAACTGCTCGGCCTCATCCATGTAGTGCGTCGTGATGACCAGCGTGACGCCCTCGCGCTTGAGGCGATACAACCGTTCCCAGAGAAGGTGGCGGGCTTGGGGGTCGAGGCCCGTCGTCGGTTCATCGAGGATCAAGAGTTCGGGCTGATTGATGAGCGCGCGAGCGATCGTGAGGCGACGCTTCATTCCGCCGGAGAGGTCATCGACCTTGTCGTTGGCGCGATCCGACAGCTGAGCGAACTCCAGAAGTTCGTTGGTCCTCTCGCGCAAAGTGCGACGAGGGATGTCAAAGTAGCGCCCGAACATTTCGAGGTTCAAGCGCACCGACAGCTCGAGCTCGAGCGTGTCTTCCTGGGGAACGACGCCGAGTCGCCCGCGGATGTTAGGACCGTGCTCTCGTGGGTCGAGGCCCAGAATCGACAGGGTGCCCGACGTCGGCTGCGAGACGGCCGAAATCATGCGCATGGTGCTGGTCTTGCCGGCGCCGTTGGGCCCGAGGAAGCCGAAGCTTTCGCCACGATCGATGGCGAAGCTGATTCCCTTGACTGCTGCGAAGTCGCCAAAGTTCTTGACGAGATCGTGAGCCTCAAGTATGGGGCCGGATGTCATTGTCACTGGGCGGCACTCCCTGAGCCGTCGGTCGTCGAAAAGCCACTCACGCCACGCCACACGTGCTGATTCGTCGCCGCACAGTAACTCGACGTTGTTACGTCGGCGACGGGGTCGGACGAGCCATCCCACCAAAAAAACGCAGAGTTTGAAACTATCAGTCTCCCCTCACGGCCGTTGAGATTTGTAAAGAAAATGTCATTCTGTCGATCGTCGCGCATCTATGTTGTGGGCGAATGCGCCTCGTTCCGTGGTGCGCATTCGTGGAGGGCACATGTCGCGCAAACTATTGGCCGAGTTCCTAGGAACGGCGATTCTGGTGTTCTTTGGCGTAGGGGTGGCCACACTCAGTTTCGGCTTTGGTGCGGCCGGAACCAGCTTTGTCGCCGGCGTCGTGGCGACCGCGCTGGCCTTTGGACTGACGCTGATGGCTCTGGCCTACTCTCTGGGTCCGATATCGGGTTGTCACGTCAATCCGGCGGTCACGATCGGTGCGTTGGTGGCCGGGCGCCTCTCGCTCAAGGACGCGATTGGCTACTGGGTGGCGCAGTTCGCGGGCGGCATCGCAGGAGCGCTGGCCCTGTGGGGAGTCTTTTCCACCTCACCCCTGTACAGTCGTGCGACCACCGGCCTCGGCACCGATGGCTGGGGATCGGCCAGCCATATTGACATTGGAGCCGGCGGTGCCTTTATCGCCGAGGCGATTCTTACCGCGCTGTTCGTCTTCGTGATCTTGAGCGTGACAAGCAAGTCGGCCCATGTGGCGACAGCGGCGATGGTTATCGGGCTTACCCTCACCGCCATCCACCTTGTGGGAATACCCATCACGGGAACCTCGGTCAACCCCGCACGTGCACTGGGACCGGCCCTCGTGGTCGGGGGCACCGCGATCCGTCAAGTCTGGCTCTTCATCCTGGCGCCACTGGTCGGCGGGGCGCTGGCGGCGCTGCTCTATCGGGTGTTTCACCCGGCCAACGGTGACCCCTCGAACTAGGACCGTCACCTCGATGGTGGGCGAGGGGGGACTTGAACCCCCACATCCTTTCGGATACAGGCACCTGAAGCCTGCGCGTCTGCCAATTTCGCCACTCGCCCGGAGACCCTGAAACATTAGTCGACGCACTCTGTAGTACTCTCTGCGCCCTCGTTGCATTAGCGGTGACCGGTACAGTAAGTATTGGCATATGGTTCTAAAAAACGTGGAAAACCGCCTAGAGCGGATCTTTGAGCGTACGCTCTCGCGCCCGTTCAAGACGTCCCTGCAGCCGATCGAAATTGCGTCGCGCATCGTGCGCGAAGTAGATCTCACGCGTCGTCTGTCGAGCCAGGGCCCGATCTCTGCCAACATTGTCCGCGTGTGGCTCGGACCAGCCGACGCCCAGCGCTTCGAGGGGTTTCAAAAGGCTCTCGTCAGTGAGTTGGAAGAAACTGTGCGCCAGCACGCACTGTCCGAAGGGTATGTCTTCGTTGGTCCGGTAAAGGTGGAGATCTTCATTGACGACGACCTCAAGGCGGGTGCGCTGGAGGTCAAGACGGACTTCGTCGGCGGCGAGAGCCAACCTCGGCTGGTGGCGAGTGACGGAAGGTCCTTCGCGGTGGGGGAGTTGCCCCTGATCATTGGTCGTAGTCCCGATGTCGAAGTCGTGGTAAGCGACTCCAATGTCTCGCGTCAGCACGCCGAGGTCTGGCGCACGAGCGAAGGGGTGGCGATTCGCGACCTCCAGTCAACGAATGGAACGTATGTGAACGGTCACCGAATCTCCGCCGTGTCGCTCTCGCCTCGCGACGACGTCACGATCGGAGCGCTGCACTTTCGGATTGAGCTCGTTTGACGCCTCTCGCCGCGGCGACCAACTACGCGGCGGTGATTCGCCCGTTACAGATCTTGGTGATGGTCGTGGCCGTCCTCTTCTTTTTGCGCATCATTCGGGTGGTGTCGGTGCAGTCGCGTCCGGTCGAGTTCGAGAAACCCACGCGACGCCGACGAGGCAACCTGGCACTCGAGTTCATTGAACCCGACGAGCGCAGCGGCCAACGCGTGGACGTGGAGAGGAACCTCACCATCGGTCGAGCCAGTGACTGCGACCTCAGCCTCCAAGACACCTATCTCTCGTCTCGTCACGCGCGAGTGGACAACGACGACGGCGATCTTTCGATCGAGGATCTCGGATCGACCAACGGTACGTACGTGAACCAAGAGTTGGTGAAGGGCCGCGTGCATCTTGAACGCGGCGACGTCGTGCAGGTCGGCGGCGTCCTCTTCGAGGTCGTTCGTTGACGCGTTGGCGTCACGCTGCGGCAACCGATACCGGACTGGTCCGTGCGACGAATCAGGACGCGCTCTATGCGGACGACTCTTGGCGATCATCGCCGACGGCATGGGGGGTCACGCGGCGGGAGAGGTAGCGGCGGCGATGTCCATCGACCTCGTTCGGGTGCGCTTCCACGAACACCCAAATGTCGAGTCCCTCGTCGATTCGATCCAGGAGGCCAACACCGCGGTGGTGACCGATGCGCGCGAGAACCCCGAGCACTTCGGCATGGGCACGACCGTGATTGCCGTAGGTATCACCTACGACATCAACGGCGTGGGCACGCCCACGCTGGTGCACGTGGGCGACTCGCGCGCCTATCAACTTCGCGACGGCGCGTTGCGCCAACTGACCGAAGATCACAGCGTCGCCGAAGAGTGGGTTCGTATGGGGCGCTTACCCCCGAAGAGGCCGCCACCCACCCGCGGCGTCATCAACTCACTCGGGGCGTGGGCGTCGAAGACACGGTCGCCATCGACGTGATGTCGATACAGGCCGAACCGGGGGACCGGCTCTCTGCTCTGCAGCGACGGCCTGTCCAACGAGCTCGACACCGACACGATCGCGCGGCTCGCGAGTGCTCCCAACGGACTGGAGTTCGCGGTCGAAAGTCTGGTGAGCGCGGCCAAGGTGGCGGGCGGGCACGACAACATCTCGGTCATCCTGCTCGAGTTCGATGAAGTCAACGTTCCCGCGTCGCCGATGCGCCGCACCATGAGTTCCACGCCGCCTGAGGCGTCGAGCACCGCTGCGGGTGGCCCGCGACGACGTCGCCGCATCGTCACCTGGCGCCTGTTCGCTGCGCTCGTGCTCTTTATTGCGGTGGGAGTGGGTGCGGTGGGCGTGATCCACTGGTACGCCTACTCCACGTACTACGTGGGAATCTACGGATCCGGCCCCGATGCCTCGGTGGCGGTCTTTCACGGCCAGCCTGCGGGCGTGCTCTGGTACAAGCCTCAAGTGCTGGTGGAGTACGACAACTATCCGATCAAGTATTATCCGTGGCTGACCGGCGCGAACTCTACGCCACCGTTAATCAACCGACCGCCAAGGAGGCCAAGACTTTCGCAAAATGCATGATTGAGCGCTCGATGCTGTCGACCACGACCACGACCACGACCACCACGACGGTCCCGGGAGGGTCAACGACCACCACGTCAACGTCGAGCACGACGACCACGGCGAGCGGCACGACCACGACGACCACGGCGCCGTCGGGCTGCACGTAGTGAGACGTCGCGTCACGAATTTGCAATACGCCGAAGACCGTCTTTCGAGCGGTCTTTGCAAAGGTGAGAGCGTAGGCTTGACGCAGTATGGAGCCCGTCCACGACCAGCGCCTGTATTCACGTCGCTATCAGGTCACCCACCTCATCGCTCGTGGCGGCATGGCGATGGTCTATCGGGCCCAGGACACGCTGCTTAACCGCGCCGTCGCGCTGAAGATCCTCTATCCCGAGTTGAGCGCAGGATCCGCTGTTTGTCGAGAGATTCCGACGCGAGGCCCAGGCGGCGGCCAACCTGTCACACCCGAATATCGTGCCGGTCTTTGACTGGGGTGAAGACGATGGCACGTACTTCATCGTGATGGAGCTCGTCAACGGCACGTCACTCGCGGAGATGCTGCGCGGAGGCGCGACGATCTCGGCGTCACGCACAGCCCAGATCGGCGCACAGGTGGCGTCGGCGCTCGGCTACGCGCATCGTACCGGCGTCGTTCACCGCGACGTGAAACCGGGCAACATCTTGATCACCCGCGACGGTCAAGTAAAGGTGACGGACTTCGGCATCGCTCAGGCGGTCTCGAGCGAAGATCATCTGGCCGAGGCCGGTTCGGTGATGGGTACGGCGACGTACTTCTCGCCCGAACAGGCTGAGGGCGCAGCGGTTGATGGTCGCAGTGACGTGTACTCACTCGGCGTCGTGCTCTACGAGATGTTGGTGGGCCGACCTCCCTTCGTCGGCGACAGTCCCGTGGACGTCTCCGCGCAGCACGTGCGCACCGCGGTACCACCGTTGGCGCAGTTTTCATCGACCGTGCCGAAGGATCTCGAAGCGATCGTGATGGAGGCGCTGTCGAAGTCGCCCGAGAATCGGTACCAATCGGCGGACGAGATGCGCGCCGACCTCATGAGGTTCAACGAAGGACAGCCCGTGCACGCGGCGATGCGCGATGGTGCGTTCTTTGGCGAAGACGCCACGCGGGCCGTAGCGGCAGTGGCGGGTGAGCGCACGCGATCGGTGCCGATCATGTCGGGACCGCGCACCGACGTTCGCCGTCGGCGGCGTCGCAATTACACCGGTCTCATCGTGGCGATCATCGTTCTCCTTGTGGCTGGAGGTGTCGCCGCGTATCTCGCTGCACAACAAGAACGACTCGCTCTACGTGCCGAGCGTCGTGGGTCAACAGCTAACAACGGCGACTCACACGCTCAAGGACGAGGGCATCAACGTGGGTCTCGTGGAGACGAAGTCCTCGAGCAAGGCCGTGGGGACGGTCCTCACGATGCAACCCAAGGCCGGCTCCAAGATCGCCAAGGGCGACGCAGTCACGCTCGTCGTGAGCAAGGGCATAAAGACGACGCCCGAGACGGTGCAGGACGTGGTGAACATGTCCCTCTCCAACGCCATCGCAGCTCTGAGCAAGGAGAAGCTGGGCTACAAGGTCACCAGGGTGGCCACGGCTCCGCCCGGCGTGTCGCCGGTGCCCGGCGTGGTCTTGGTCCAGTCGCCTTCGGCGGGCCAAACGGTTCCTTCGGGTACGACGGTGACGCTCACGCTGTTGGCGGCTAACTCCAAGTACGACTTGGTCTCCGTGCAAGGGAGACGACTCAAGCGGCGGCTGGCGCGGCGCTTGCTAACCAGGGCCTCTCGGTCGCCAACACGACGACCAAGGCCTGCTCGAACTCGATCGAGCCAAGGACTGCGTGTTGCGACCGATCCGGTGGCTGGCTCACTCGTGTCGCAGGGCCAGTCGATCACTCTGGAGTTGTCCTCGGGTCCGTGCAACGTGTACATGCCCAACGTCCTCAACGACACCGAGTTCCGAGCGGGCATCGTGCTCAGGGGTCAGGGACTGACGCCGTCAATTACTCTGCTTGACCCGACGGCGGTGTGTGCTGCCTGGCGCCGCGCCGACGGTCGCCAGCCAGGCCATTAGTCCGGGCTCGCCCGTGAAGTACGGCTCGACCGTCGATCTCACGGTGTGCCAGTTGCCCGCCACCACGACCACCGCGACCACGACCACCACGACGACGACACTTGCCGTAGCGGTCGCTTGTAGCATTTTGGCCCTATGGCCAAAACTCCAGCGAAACCGGTTCCGCCCAAAAAGACGGTGGGTCGCTACGTCGACCCGGTGACGCGCGGTCGCATCACCAATCGGCGGCCGACGAGCGCCAAGAAGAGCCCCAAGTGGTTTGGCTGGACGATTATCGGCCTCATGCTGCTGGGCATTCTCGATGATCATCTTGAACTACCTCGACGCGCTACCCGGCGCGACCTCGGCGTGGTACTTGGCCGGAGGGCTGGCGGCGATCTTCGTCGCCTTCTACCTCGCGACCGGCTACAAATAGAGCGCGGCTAGGCGAGGCGTTCGATGATGGTCGCGTTGGCGAGCCCGCCGCCTTCGCACATGGTCAGCAGGCCATAACGTCCGTCGGTGCGCTCGAGTTCGTTGAGGAGTGTCGCGCAGAGCTTCGTTCCGGAGGCACCCAGAGGGTGCCCGAGAGCGATGGCCCCACCGTTCACGTTGACATTTTCGAGGTCGGACTTGAGCTCGCGTTGCCAGGCGAGCACCACCGACGCAAAGGCCTCGTTGATCTCCACGAGATCAATGTCGTCCAATGTGAGACCCGCTCGTTCCAGGATCTTTCGCGTCGCTGGAATCGGCCCCGTCAGCATGGTGACGGGGTCCACGCCCGCAAGGGCAAAGGAGTGGAACCGCGCGCGAGGACGGTACCCGAGCTCCTTCGCCCGCTCCGCGCTCATGATCAGGACCGCCGACGCGCCGTCGGTGATCTGCGAGGAGTTGCCGGCGGTGACCTTGCCATCCTCCTTGAAAGCGGGCTTTAACTTGGCGAGCGTCTCGATTGTCGAGTCGGCCCGGATGCCCTCGTCACTCGTCACCATTTCGTCGGTGTCCTTGCCGTCGTCGTCGCGAACGTGAACGGGAATGATCTCGTGAGCGAAGCGGCCCTCGGCCGTCGCACGGGCGGCGCGGCGGTGACTCTCGACGGAGAATTCGTCGAGTTCCTCGCGCGAGATACCCCACTGGTCGGCGATCATCTCGGCGCCGATGCCCTGGTTGACGAGTCCACCCACCGGTTCGTAGCGCTGCGGCGATCCGAGGGCCGAAGGGCCAACCGGCGTTTGAACCGACCGATGAACCCATGGCGACTCGCGACATCACCTCGACCCCCGAGGCGACGACTACGTCATAGGCGCCCGCCATGACGCCCTGGGCGGCGAAGTGCAACGCCTGTTGGGACGAGCCGCACTGTCGATCGATGGTGGTGGCGGGTACCGACTCGGGCCAACCCGCGCCAAGCACCGCATTGCGTCCGACGTTGAAGGCCTGCTCGCCGACCTGGGATACGCAGCCCGTGATGACGTCGTCAACGAGCGCCGGGTCGAGGTCGTTGCGCTCCGCGAGAGCACGAAGCGCTTCGGACGCGAGATCGACCGCGTGCCAATTCTTGAGTTTCCCGTTGCGCTTGCCTCCAGCAGTGCGCAGGGCATCGACAATGACCGCTTCTGGCATCGTGCTCCTTCCGAATGGGCGAACCCACTTCGCGAATCCTAGAGGCGTGCCCTATCGCGGCGAGCATGAGAAACACCAACGACCTGGTCGGCCCAAGCCCACGCGACGGGACTTCTGGTGCGCCGAACAGTTGAACAAGACGTCGGGGCTTGTATCCGAAGCCCACCTGGTGGGGCTAGTAAGAATCGAACTTACGACCTCGTCATTATCAGTGACGCGCTCTAACCGACTGAGCTATAGCCCCAAGGGATACCACTCTACATGAGCGCTTAGGCGTCTTCCGATGCCGGCGGATCCCAGAGCATCGTTGACATCGACTGGCTGGCCGTGCCCAGCAGCACGCCGTCGCGGCTCCACAGGTACCCCGTGCCCTGGCTGAAGCCGCCCGACAGCGCGTGCATGTGGATCTCGACGAGGACCCATTCGGTCGGGGCCAGAGTCCCGACGCGGATGGTGTTGTCGAGGCTGCGGCCCATCGCATGTTGCCCGAGCGGCTGTGAGGTACCGCCCGCGACGAAGTCCCCGAAGATGGCGAGGGTCGCGGCCGAAGGCGCGAGGTGGTGAGGCACGCGTACCCACAACGCTGAGATAGGTGATCCCGCGGTCCCATCGATCTCGTCATATCGCCGACCCAGGGCGATGCGAGTCTCGACGTGACTGAAGATGGAGGTCTCGTATCGCGCGGGCATGTGACGTTCGGGGCAGTCCTCGGGCGCCGGAACGTCGGGCATCTCCAGCCACGGGCTCGGCGAGGTGAGTTCCCCCGTTCCGAGTGCCGCGTTGATCGTCACGACCTCTCGTCCATCCGTCGTGGCCGTCGCGCGCGCCTGGGTGATCCGTCGACCGACGACGGCGAGATTGACCACGACGTCGACGTCGCTGTCGAGCGGGGCGAAGGACAAGTAGTGCGCGGCAGCGTAGATGGTGGGACGCGCAGCTCGCTCCTTCAAGGGCGACGACGCCCGCGGCGAGCGCGCTGCCACCGAAGAGAAACTTGCCGGGGGTAACCAGGCGATCGGACACGTGGAAGCGCCAGGTTGTCTCATCGAGTCGCGTGATGCCGAGAAAGTCGCGCATGTCCACGGGGTCGAAGGCTACTGGCCCGACGAAAGACGCCTGGAAGCGGCGAGACGCGCAACGGGCAGACTTGGCGGGTGATTAATCCGAACTTCGTGTTCCTTGCGATGGCGCTGTCGGTGTTCGGGGGCTATGGATACATCCGCGACACGCTTAAGGGCGAGACGTCCCCCAACCGAGTGACGTGGTCACTGTGGGGGATTGAGGGAGTGCTCACTTTCGGCGTGGAGGTTCAACAGCACGTCGGTTTGGCCGCGTGGATGACCTTGATGCTTGGTCTCGTGCCCATTGCGGTGGTTATCGCTTCCTTTCGTAATTCGCACGCCGTGTGGAGGATCGGACCCTTTGACATCATTTGCGGTTCGTTCTCGGTGGCTCGGGCTCATTCTGTGGGCTCTGGTGCGAGAACCCACGGTGGCGCTCGTGATTTTCGTCTGCGCCGATCAGTTAGCCGGACTGCCCACCATTCGCAAGTCGTGGCTGGTCCCCTCGAGTGAGACACCGCGGGCCTTTGCCATGGGGTGCTTGAACTGCGCGATCACGGTCCTGACGCTCAAGCACTGGACGACGGCGGGCGTGCTCTTTCCGGGTTGCATCGTGATCACTGACTTCTTCTTGACCATCATCATCGTTGCGCGCATCGGGCCGCGGGTGCGCCACGAGCTGAACACCGCGGCTTAGTTGCAGGGCTGTGGAGGTTCCCCTTTACTGAAGGGTTCGACGTCCGTTACCGTTGCGACGTGGCCGCGATGTTGCCATTTAAGTGGCACCCGGTGGTGCTGTGCGTTGTCGCGGCGCTGGCCGTCGCCTGCTACCTGCTGATCAACTCGGCGCAGCAGCGCCGTCTGGCCCTCTACGGGCTGCTCGCGTTGTTGGTAATGACGGTCTGGCCCATCGGCGATCTCGCGGCGTCGGTCTCGCTCACCATCGCCACGATTCAGCGCCTCGTCATCATGTTGTTGGTGGCACCGCTGCTCTTGCTGAGCATTCCAACGAGCGTGCTCGGGCGCCTGACGAGTCCCGCCCCGGTGGACTATCTGGTGCGCAAGCTCACACACCCCGGTCTGGCCCTCGTTCTCGTGACCGTGTTCGGCACGGCCACCTTGATCACACCGGTCGTCGACTGGGGCGCGCGCTCGACCTTCGGGCGCGGTCTCATCTTGTTCGCCGTCTTGCTCGTGGGCATCGAACTGTGGCTGCCGGCCCTGGCGATCATGCCCGGAACCCACCGCTTGTCGCCGGCGGCGCGTGCGGGTTACATCTTCGCGTCCGCCCTCATGGTGACCAGCCTCTCGTTCGTGTGGATCTTCTCTCACCACTCGCTCTACCCCGCTTTGCATCATCAACACGCTCTGTTGCACATGACCCCGCTCTTCGATCAGCAACTCGCGGGTTTCGTGGCCAAGCTCGGGGCGTATCTGCCGATG
This sequence comes from uncultured Acidimicrobiaceae bacterium, assembly GCA_963839255.1. GTDB lineage: Bacteria > Actinomycetota > Acidimicrobiia > Acidimicrobiales > RAAP-2 > RAAP-2. The sequence continues at coordinate 519,937 of CAWIUH010000005.1, read as the reverse complement.
TGGTGGGTAGCCTTTGTGATCTTCTTCAACGCTGAGCGCAAGGGGACTCCGGTCGAAGAGACCCCCCTGTACTGGGCTGACGTGGAACGCGAGTTGTTGCGCATCGATCGTCAACGCGCCAAGGCCATTCGTCATCATCGGCCCACCTAGGTCGGGCTTTGGTAAAATGAGTGTCCCCTCGGGGATGTAGCTCAGTTGGTAGAGCGCGGGCTTTGCAAGCCTGAGGTCGTGGGTTCGATCCCCATCGTCTCCACTTTGTTCCCGACCCCACCTGTGGGAGATCAGTGAGGTGAACGAGTGGCCAACTTCGCCGTCACCATCGTGCGCGGCCCGACGTGGGATGAGTCTCGCGGGATCCGCGAACAGCGCGGTTGGGGTGAGCACGCAATCTTTATGGACGGGCTCGTCGTAGACGGCTTCATCTTGCTGGGTGGTCCGCTGGGGGACCAACGTCAAACGATGCACGTGGTGGAAGCGGACGGCGAAGACGAGATTCGCCGCCGCCTGGGAGAAGACCCATGGGCACACGAGCAGTTGCTTGAGGTGGGGAAGATCGAACCGTGGTCGCTCTGGCTTGACTTTCGTAACGCCCTTTGACCCCCGGGAGTCGGGTCAGGTCATATCTTTGGTGTTCGGGGATCCTGTGAAAGAACGTCGCCGGTGGGGACAGTACGTAGGCATGAAGAAACGAGTGAAGACCCTGGCCGCCGTTGTGGCGATTGCGGTGGGCTCTGGTGGTCTTTTCGCCCTGCCCGTGTGGGCGACCTCTCGCCCCGACACGCCGGTCGTCATGCCCGTGACGGGAGTCGTGAGCGTGACGGGCTTTGGTGTCACCTCCCTGGTGCGCGGGTCGAGCGACCCGTCGACGGTGGTGCTCTCGGCCTATGAAGCTCTGGAGTTGCGCGCGTCGATCGAAAGCCTGAGCACCGAGAACGGCAATCCGATCTGCATGGAGGACTCCGCGCTTCTGTACGTAAAGGTCACCCACGATGGCAAGACGATCTGGAACGCAATCGCTGACGAATGCCCGGGCGTGCTGCGGGTCACGAACCCTGCGAGTGGCCACCTGTTGAACGATCGCTCGTGCTCGTTCTGGCATCTGGTGTCAGGATTTTTCTCAACCAACCAAGCGACCGCCACCCGCCACGACAGCCAGAGTGTGTGCGCGGATCCCCAGGACTGATCGGGCCCTCTAGGGGTGTAGTCCCTCCTCGTGAGATTCGTGGGTGGCGGGTTCGAGTTGAAACGTCGCGTGCTCGACGGCGAAGTGCTCCACGAGACAGGTCTGGAGTTGGTCCAGGATCTGGGGCGCGTGACCGTCGTCAAAGCAGGTGCTCTCGACCACGACGTGTGCGGACAGCGTGGTCAGATCAGACGCCACGCTCCACGCGTGCAGATCGTGCACGTCGAGGACGTGCTTGACGCGCACGAGGTGGGTGCGCACGTCAACAAGATCGAGGTCGTGGGGCGTGCCTTGGAGAAGGATCCGTCCGGCGTCGCGCAAGAGCCCCCATGCGGCGACGGCCATGAGGGTCACGACGACGAGTGACGCGACGGCGTCCGCGCGCTGCCAGTGTGTCGTTACGATCACCAGTCCCGCAATGGCCGATGCGATGAACGCGTAGAGATCGGTGAGCACGTGGAGATAGGCGCCTCGAATGTTGAGATTGCTGCGATCGGCGTGCCCCAGCACTCTGGAGGCAACAACGTTCACGACGGCTCCCACCAGGGCCACGACGAGCACGAGCGTCCCGTTCACCGGATGGGGAGCGGCGAGTCGTTGAATGGCCTCCACCGCGATCACGAGAGCCAGGGCGACGAGCGTGACGCCATTCAGGGCGGCGCTGACGATCTCGGCGCGACGCAGGCCGTAGGTCCAGCGTTCCTCGGGCGGTCGACGCGCGAGGCGTAGTGCCCAGGCGCTCATCGCGAGAGCCAAAACGTCGGTGATCATGTGTCCGGCGTCCGCCAAGAGCACGAGCGACGATCCGAGGATTGCACAGATGATCTCGGCGACGAAGAAGCCTGCAATCAAGCACAGGGCGACGACGACCGGTCGTGAACTCGTCACCGAGGCGCCGTGGCGATGATGGCTAGACACGGGTCGCTCTCACGGCCTCATTGTCGCACGACCCGCGCGCGAAAAGGCTCAGGCCACGAGCTCCGGCGCGACCGCGGGAGCGGCCGCAACCTTTTTGGTGCCGGGAACTCGGTCACGCGCGTACTGGCGCACGTTGAACTGGGTCACGCCAATCGTGAGCGAGACGGCGCCCAGTTCGTGGAGTTCGACGAGCCAGGCCGGCACGTGCGTCAAGTACTGGGTGGCCCCGATCGCCGCCTGAGCCAGGGCCAACAGGACCAGGCGGCGCACGCCGAATCGAAGCGCACTCGGCGCGCCGCTTCTCCAGATGGCCAGCATCAACCCGAGTACGACCCCGATGAAGAAGATGGCCGCGAGCGAGTGGACCCACGCGGCAGAGGAGAAGGCCCAGGGCAGGCGCCGCGCCACGAGCTGACCCTGGGACTCACCGGCGTGCGGGCCCGACCCGGTCGTTGCCGTGCCCGTGAGGACGACCAACGCAAAGGGGATCCACAGGCAGCGCGCGAGGTTGCGAAAGTAGGGGTCGCGCACGTCCGCGCGGGCTCCGAGCCCGTACTCGTACTTGGCGTGGTGATAGAGCAGCGCGCCGATGGCGACCATGCCCAGACTGAGCACCAGGTGCAGAGCGACGAGGTAGGGATTGAGCTTGGAGTAGACGACCAGCGCACCGAGCAGCGCGTCTCCCACCACGCCCAGGACCAGAGCGCCTGAAAGGACAATCAGGTCGCGCCGGCGCGGGTCACGAAAGATGGCGGCCAGCAGGGTCGCGCCGACGATCACGATCAGGGCCCCGGTGACCATGCGGTTGGTGTACTCGATAAAGGGATGGATGCTCATCGATCCGGAGACGCGGCCCTTGAAGCACGTGGGCCAGTCGGGACATCCCAGCCCCGATCCCGTGAGGCGCACCGCGGCGCCGGTCAGAACAATGACGACCATCGACAGGAACGAGGCGAAGGCGAACCAGCGAAACGCAGGTCCCGAGACGCGGCGTTTCGTGGGCGAGGGCACCGCCCAAGCCTAGGGAATTGGGCCGCCGTAGACTAAACGGGTGACCGCTCCCGCCACGACGTCCTTTTCAGTACGCGACGTTCTGAAAGGCTACGTAGCCCTCACGAAGCCTCGGATTATCGAGCTGCTACTCGTGACGACCGTTCCCACAATGATCGTGGCGGCCAAGGGCTTTCCTCGCACGTGGCTGATTATCGCGACCCTGGCCGGGGGCACCCTGGCGGCCGGCGGCGCCAACGCCTTCAACATGGTGATCGACCGCGACATCGACGCGCTGATGCAGCGCACCAAACAACGCCCCCTCGTGCGCGGGGTGATGAGTGCGCGCTCGGCGGCGCTCTTCGCGTTCGCCTTGGAGATTGTCGCCTTCGCGGTGCTGGCCATCTGGGTCAACGTGCTCGCGGCGTGGCTGGCGCTGTCGGCGACCGCCTTCTACGTCATCGTGTACACGATGATTCTGAAGCGCCGCTCGAAGCAGAACATCGTGATCGGCGGCGCGGCGGGCGCGGTGCCGGTGCTGGTGGGTTGGGCGGCCGTCACGAACTCGCTCGGCTGGACCCCGGTGTTGTTGTTTCTCGTGATCTTTCTCTGGACGCCGCCACACTTTTGGGCGCTGGCGGTTCGCTACCGCGACGACTACCAGGCGGCGAACGTGCCCATGATGCCCGTGGTGGCCTCGCTGCGGCGCACGACCCTCGAGATCCTCATTTACTCCGTCGTGCTGTGGGCGCTCACTCTGCTCATTGGCACGAGTGCGCACCTCGGTTGGATCTACGCGATCTCGGCCACGGTGCTCGGCGCGATGTTTACCTTTTACGCGCTTCGCCTGTATCGACACGCTCGCAACGACAAGGCGGACGTCGCCGAGGCGATGAAGATGTTCCACTTCTCCATCACGTATCTGTCGGCTCTGTTCATCTTGATGGCGGTTGATGTCCTTGTCCGAAACCACTGAGGCAAAACGGGGCCGGTCGCCCAAGATGATGATCTCGCTGGGCGCAGGAATTGTGCTCGCCATCGCGCTCATCGCCGTGGTGTCGGCGCTCACCGGTGGCAAGGTCACCAACGACAAGGGCAATGTGTTGACCGCCTCGGCTCTGGTGGGCCGCCACATGAAGAGTTGGTCACTCGATGGTCTGGACGGGGGGACAGTCAGCGCACCGTGGAGCTCCGGACATCCGAGCGTGCTCGTTTTCTTCGGTAGTTTCTGCGGTCCGTGCAAGAGCGAGATGCCCAAACTGTCCGCGTACCTGCGCACCCACCACACCGGGTCGGTAGATGTGGTGGCGATGGACGCCGACGACGAGCGAACGCCGGCCCTGGCGATGGTGAAGAAGGACGACGTGACCGTCCCGGTGGCATTTGATCCGAAGGGGGCCGTGACAACGGACATCTTTGGCTTCGAAGCGGTACCCGAGAGCGTCTTTCTGAATGCGAAGGGCGTCGTGAAGGGCGTCTACTACGGGGCGATTCCCAAGAGCGTCTTCGTCGAGGGACTGAGACTTCTTCGAACGACCTAGTCGAAGCGAAAGGTGCGCGCGGCGAGCACCGGGGCCAAAATTGCCCAGACGCTGAGGCTGATCCAGTCGGCCCCGGTCGGCGCGTGGCCGTACCCGAGGACTCGGTGCACGCCCTGGGCGAGCGCCCCCGAGGGCAGGGCGATGACGATGCGCGAGACGACGTGGGGCAGAGAACGCAGGGGAATCACGATGCCCGAGAGGAGCAAGAGGACTAGATAGAGCCCGTTGCTTGCGGCGAGATTGACTTCGGCGCGCAGCTGACCCGCGAGGCCCAGGCCAATGCCGGCGAACCCGATCGAGCCCAGAAGCAGCACGGCGAGAACTTCCCACGCGCCGCGCCACGAGCCATCGGGGTGCCAGAGCAGGAGCAGAGCCACCACGGAGATGACCGCCACTTGTATTGCTTCGGTGGCGAGAACGCCGGCAATCTTCGCGCCAATGAGGGCGCGTCGAGAGAGCGGCGTCACGAAGAGGCGTCGCAGCACGCCCGACGAGCGCTCGAATCCCGTCGCGATGGAGAGGGCCACCAGGGATGTCGACATCACGCACAGCGCCAGGATCCCGGGCGCGACAAAGTCGACGCGGTGAGCATTGGGCGACGAGACGACGCGGGTGAGCGAGAAAAAGATGAGTAGGAGAACAGGAATGCCGACCGTGAGCAATAACGTCTCACCTCGCCGTAGTGTCATCACGACCTCGGCCCGCGTTTGAGCGGCGAAGGCTCTCATGACGCCGTCTCGCGTTCTTGGGCGATGAGCTCGAGGTACCGATCCTCCAGGGAGGCGCGGGTGCGCAGTGACACCATAGAGAGGCCGATGCTCGCCAAGTAGTTGGTGATGATGGCGATGCGCAGGGGGGATGAGTCGACGGCACAACGAAGCTGAAGCGGGGAGTCGAGGATCACGTCGCAGCCCAGACGCGACGCCAGTTCGACGGGGTCGACCGGTCCCGAGGACTGCACGATCATCTCGGGCTCCCCGGCCAGGTCATCGAGGGTGCCCTGGGCGAGCACTCGGCCGCGGTTGAGGATCACGACGCGGTCGCTCTGGCGCTCGGCTTCGGCGAGATCGTGCGTCGTGATCAACAGGGCGCACCCGCGCTCGCGCTCCGCGTCGATCAGCCGGCGGATGACCTGGCGACCTTCGGCGTCCACGGCCGTGGTGGGCTCGTCCAACACCAACGCGCGCGGTCGGCCGAGCAGAGAGAGGGCGAGCAGCGTGCGTTGTTGCTCGCCGCCACTCAGGCGGCGCCAGGGCGTCGTGGCACACCGCTCGAGTTCCAGCAGGCATATGAGTTCGTTGACGTCGCGCGGGGCGCGGTAGTACGCGGCGGTGAGTCGCAGGACGTCGCGTGGGCTCATCGGGGCCCAGACCCCGCCTCGCTGGAGCAACGCCCCGGTGCGAGCCACGATCTCGACGTGGTCGCGAACGGGGTCCAATCCGTGAAGTCGAACGGTGCCGCCCTGGGGCGGGCGGAACCCGAGCAGCGTCTCAACGAGCGTGGTCTTGCCCGCGCCGTTGGGACCGAGCAGAGTGACGACTTCGCCGTAGTGAACGTTCAAGGTCACGTCGTCGAGCGCGCGCAACGACCCGAACGCGACAACCAGGCGGGTGACGTCGACGGCGGAACTCATGCGTATCGAAACTAGACGGTGCGGCGGGGACGCTCGAAGCCCCTCGGTAGGCTTGATCCATGATTGACCTCGTCCAACTTCGCCGTGAACCTGATGTCGTGAGGGCCGCGCTGGCCCGTCGCGGCGTCTCGTCGGTCACGGTGGATGAGGTCATTGGTCTCGACAACGAGCACCGGCTGCTCCTCCAGGAGTCCGAACGACTTCGCGCCGAGGTGAAGGAACTATCGCGCCAGGTGGGCGAGGCCCGACGCGCCAAGGACACTGCAACCGCGGAGAGCCTGAGTGGCGCGAGTCGCGCCCTCGGTGACCAAGAGCAAGTGGCCCGTGAGGCGACCGAGGCCGTCGCGGCGAGGCTGCGCGAGAACCTGTTGATGCTGCCCAACCTGCCTGATGAGCGCGTGCCCGACGGGGTGGACGAGAGCGACAACGTCGAGGTACGGCGCTGGTGGCCGGGGATGGATGATGGCGCGCCATTTCCGGAGTTCGCCGATCACCAGCGCGTCCCGCACTGGCAGACGGGTGTGGCCCTGGGTCTGCTCGACATGGAGTCGGGCGCGAAACTGGCTGGTTCCATGTTCGCGCTCTACCGGGGTGGGGGCGCTCGACTATTGCGCGCCCTGTCGATGCTCTCTTTGGATCACCACGTGAACGGGTACGAAGAGATCCGACCGCCCACCCTGGCTTTGACCGAGACGATGATGTCGACTGGTCACCTGCCCAAGTCGGCCGACGATATGTACGCGATCGACCGGGATGGTCTGTGGGCGATCCCCACCGCTGAGGTGCCGCTTACGTCGTTGCGGCGTGGTGAGATCCTGAGCGAAGCCGACCTACCGATGAGGCTCACCGCCCAGACGAACTGCTTTCGTCGCGAAGCCGGAGCAGCGGGCAAGGACACGCGGGGTCTGTTGCGCCTGCACGAGTTCGAGAAGGTGGAACTCTTCGCGTACTGCACCCCCGAACAAGCCGACGAGGTTCACGCGGACATCCTGGGACGGGCCGAGGGACTGCTGCGCCAGTTGGGTCTGACCTATCGGGCGTTGGATCTGTGCACGGGGGACTTGGGAACGGCGTCGGCCTACACCGTCGATCTCGAGGTCTACAGCCCGGGTGTGGATAAGTGGCTCGAAGTCTCGTCGGTGAGTTGGTTTCGTGACTTCCAGGCACGCCGTGCCAACGTGAGGTATCGCAAGAGCGACGGCTCCATTGCGCTGGTGCACACGCTGAACGGTTCGATTCTGGGCTGGGCGCGTGTCTGGGCTGCCCTCGTCGAAACGTATCGCCAGGCGGATGGAACGGTCCGACTACCGGCGGCCCTCGACCCGTATTTCGGGGGCGAGGCGATACTGCGCTAAGAAAGTTTACGAGGGCTTGGTGATCTCGTAGCGATAGCCCACCCCTCGCACAGTGGAGATGTGCAAAGGGGCCTTGGGCTCGGCTTCAATCAGGGTGCGTAGTCGCTTGATGTGCACGTCGAGGGTCTTGGTGTCGCCGACGTAGTCGCTGCCCCACACCCGATCGATGAGAACCTCGCGCGTGAGCACGCGGCCAGGGTTCTCGAGCAACAGGCGTAGGAGTGCGAACTCCTTCTTTCGCAACTTGATTTCGGCGCCGTCGACGAAGCAGCGCCGCGCGTCGATGTCCAGGCGCACGTTGCCGAGCGAGATGACCTCGTCGGAGTCGGCGTTCTCCGTGTCGCGCCGGCGCCGCAGCACCGCGCGAATGCGCGCCACCAGTTCGCGCAGACGATACGGCTTCGTGACGTAGTCATCCGCCCCGATCTCGAGCATTAGGACCATGTCGACTTCTTCGCCCTTGGCGCTCACAATGATGATGGGCACGTTGCTCGTCGCGCGAATCGAACGACAGACGTCGAGCCCAGAGAGCTTGGGGAGCATCAGGTCCAACAGCACGATGTCGAATTGCCCGTTCTGGAACAACGTGAGGCCCTGTTGTCCGTCACGAGCGATCGCGACCTCGAAGCCCTCTCGTTCCAACCCCACCGTCAGGGCGTCAATGAAGGACGCCTCGTCCTCGATGATGAGAATCTTGACGCGATCGTCGCGGGCTGGCTTGGTCATTGCGGGGTGAGCGGCAGCTCCAGCGTGAAGGTCGATCCCTCACCCTCGTGAGAGTCGACGAGTACGGCGCCGCCGTGGTTCTGGGCCACGTGGCGCACAATACTGAGCCCGAGTCCCGTGCCGCCGGTCTCGCGAGCGCGACCCGGATCCACCCGGTAGAAGCGCTCGAAGATCCGTTCGAGATCCTTCGCCGGAATCCCGATGCCGTAGTCGCGGATCTCAATCTGCACTCCCGCGACCTGTCCCTCCGGGCTATCGGCGTCGTTCGCCTCGATACGTCGCACGGCGATCTCGACGGTCCCGTCATTGGGGGAGTAGACCACGGCATTTTCGAGCAGGGCGTGCAGAGCGGAGATCAACTGGCGGCGATCGCCAAAGACGACATGATTGGTCTCGGGCTCATTGAAGATGATCTTGACGCCATGCTGTTCGGCCGCCGTGCGGATCCGCTCGACTGCTTCGGCGACGATGAGCGAGACGGAAACGGGTTCGCGGCTGGGTGATCCCTCGCCCTCGATACGAGAGAGATCGAGCAAGTCCTCGATGATCCGATTGACCCGATAGGCCTCACTGTTGATGCGTTCGGCGAGGCGCTGGGCAACGGTGGCGTCGGTCTCGAACTGCAGCGTCTCGGCAAGCAGGCCGAGCGCTCCTACCGGCGTCTTGAGTTCGTGACTGACGTTGGCGATGAAGTCGCGGCGCACGTCTTCGAGGCGGCGGCGTTCCGAGACGTCTTCGATCACGGCGAGGACGCCGAGCGACCGGCGGCCATCGTCGATCACGGTCGCTCGGATCGTCAGCGTGCGCCGGGGCGGCCCGTAAATGTCAATGGTGCGCTCGGCTACCCCACTGGCCCAACCTTCGGCAAGGACGTCGGTCACGGCCTGGGCGGCGATCGCGTCGCCGTAGCGACTTGCCATCAGCTGTTCGGCCTGCACATTGCGAAAGATAACGCCGCCGGTCTCATCGCAGAGCACGAGACCCAGCGGCAACGTGTCGAGCGAGCGACGAAGTCGGATCGACTCCGCGCTGGACTCATTTACCGCATTGTGCGCGGCGCCGGTCACCTCCTCCAGATAACTGAGCGCTGACTCGACGCCGCCATCGTCGCGGTGAGGCTTCACCGCCAGACGAGAGGCCAGCACGGATAGACGCTGGGCGATGGCGCGATGTCCTCGCTGCCGAAAGATCAGGATGCCGATCAGAATTCCGATGATCAGGATGCCAGCCCCCGCGCCATAGAGGGCCGCGGGCGACCACGTCGCGAGTTGGGAGTTGATCGAGGCAACGAGCACGGAGCCATTCTCGCAGACTCACTGGCCCGCGTGGCGCCCCGCGACCGTTGTGGAACCCGTTGGCAGGAAGGCCCAGAATGATATTCGCAGGAGTTTCTCTAAGTCCGTCCACGTCAGATCTTCCCGGTAGCGCCGCCCTGCAGTCGATCGCTGACGGCATTGCGTCGTGGGCGCTGATTGGTGCTTTGGTGGCCCTCCTGCTGGGTGCCGTCTTGTGGGCAATCGGTAGTCACACGCAGAATATGCACCAGTCCGCCCAGGGACGTCGCGCGGTGCTCTCCTCGCTGATCGCCGCAGTGCTCATCGGGGCGGCTCCCGAACTCATCAACTTCTTCTTCAACACCGGCCTTGCGGTTCACTGATGTCCCACTTGTTGTGCGTCTTTTCTCCCGCGTCCTGCATCACCGACTTGGGAAAGTCAACGTTCAACGATCTCTTTAGCGCGGTCACCAACTGGATCGTCTCCAGCGTGGAGTGGTTTCTCAACGCGGTCGGCCACGTGATCACCTCGGCTGGCGAGCCCACCACCGTGATCAACGGCGCGAACGACGAGTTCAATACCCTGTTGGTCCCGGCCCCGCTTCTCATGTTGATTGGCCTTATCGTTTCGACCCTGAGCGCGCTTCGGCACGGCGATTCCTCGTCGCTCTGGCGCGTCTACCTGGGCGTTGCGCCGGCGTGTGTCGCGGGCATCGCGCTGGCCCGCCCCACGGCGTCCCTCGTTCTCGAAGCCGTAAACCAGTTGTCGGGCACTGCGGCGAGCACGGTCGCGGCGCACGAGTCTGCGCTGGGCACCTCGCTGGTGGGTCTCGCTCCGTCGACGCCGGGTTTCGCCGTCTTTCTTCTCTCGGTCGTCGTGGTCATCGGCACGATGCTCCTCTGGTTCGAGCTGATCGTGCGAACGGTCATTCTCACGCTGCTCTTGGTTCTTGTGCCGGTCATCGTGCCGCTCGCCACCTTTCCTTCGATGCGTCGACTCGGCTGGCGCCTCGCGGAAACTTTCGTGGCGGTCGCGGCGAGCAAGTTGGTGATCGTCATCACGCTGTCGCTTGGACTCGACGAACTCACGGGCACCTCGGTGACCGAGATCGTGACTGGTGCCGTGACCATGCTTCTGGCGACCCTGACGCCCTACCTCGTCCTTCGTGTTGTGCCACTGCTCGAACAGTCGGCTCTGCACAACTTCGATGGACTGCGCAACCGCGTGGTGCGCAGCGTGGCTGGAGCGAGCGGATCACCCGCGGGTCAGGCGCTCAGTGCAATGACGCCGGGCGTGCCGGTACCCGCACCCCCCACGAAGGGTCCGGATCTCGGTTTGGATATGTGGCCGGGATCAGGGGAGTCACCGATGCCTCCCTTCGACCCTGACGGTCCACCCCTCAAACCTCCCATCGGCACGCCGCAGCGTCGAAAGGGTCACGAAGTGATCCGGCGCGACGATATGGGGCCCGTAATCGGGTGGCATTGGGATGAGTGAAGTCGTCGCCCTCGGTCCAACGGACGCCGAGACGCGCTGGATCGGTATCCGTCGTCACCAAGCGCTCTTGGCAATAGCGGGGCTCGTCTTGGCCGGTGTCGGACTGTTCGCTCATCACCCGTCAGGACCGGAAATCGGTCTCGGACTAATTCTCCTCGCACTGGCCATCCCGATGAGCGGTGGTCTCACGACCTGGGAGTTTGTGACGACCACGCTTCGCTACCTCGCCCGGTCGCGTTGGCACTCCTTCGCGATTCGCGAGTTCAACGGCGACGTTCTTCTCTTCGCTCCACACGACGTCGCCTTTCGGACCTACGAACTCGATCACTGCGGACGCCTCGATCTATCAGGTCGAGACGTTGCGTTGGCTGAGTCGCTCATCGCCTTGGTGGATGCGGCGAGTGCGGCGAGCGAGGATCAGCACGTCAGCCACCACGTGACGCGTCGGGGGGCGTTGGCCACCACGCTGTTGACGCTGCCTCCGTCCACTCCACCGCCAGAGGGATGGCGACGCGGCAACTCCCTGGTGGGCTGCAGCGTTCACCTCGGCGACGAATCGAGTCGTGAGTTCTACGAGCGCTTCACCTACCTACGGGCGGACGCCGAGTTGATTCGGATCTTTCGGGTCACGGACTTCTCGTCCGTCCCGGAGTCCAAGTCGCTCCTCGAGCACGTCTTACGTGCGCCGGTTGACGTCGACGTGTCGGTTCACGTGGACGTGGTGGCTGGCGCCAGAGCGCAACGTATGGCCGCGCGCGCGGTACATCAGATGCGTAGCGACGACGTCACCACGAGCGCGGCGGGATTTCGGCGTACTGCGCGAGCCTCGCGCGGATTTGAGCGCTTGGCCCAACGAGAAGTGCTGGTGGCCGACGGACGCGCCCTCGTTCGCCTCGGGGTCTTCATCGTCGTAAGCGCCTCCACGCTGGAGCAACTGCACCACGACAGTGCGGTGCTCTGGCAGTGCGCGCACGACGGTGGTCTGCGCCTCGAACGCGGATGGGGGCGCCAACTCGAGTGGTTTCGCGCTCAGCTGCCAGGCGGACCAGGTTGGTAAAGGCTTGGACGCACTGGGCGACCTCCGCGGATCTTCTGAGTCTGCGTCTACCTGCCCACGACGCGGGGACGGGTCTTAGAGGTGAGGCGCTCGGGCAGTGCCAGTACGGGTGGTCGTTCGCACTAGACGTCTTCGACGCGTATGGCGCCGGGTTGGTCACGAATCCCAACGTAGTGGTCGCGGGCTCCATTGGCGCGGGCAAGAGCACGATCGTCAAGATGCAACTGGGACGAGCATTGGCCCGCGGTCGGCGCGCGGTGGTCGTGGATCCCAAGGGTGAATATGGAGAACTCGCCGCGCGATATGGCGCCACACCCATTGCCCTCGGCCGTGACGGGTGGTGCTCTCCCTTTCCCGATGACGAGGTGGAGGGCCGCCACTTGCTGCGCGCACTCATCGCCAGCGCCCAGAGCTCCTCGCTGAGTGACGATCAGCACTTTGCCCTCGACGAGGCTTGGCTACGTCTGGGTGGAATGTCCGATCGGGTCCTTTATGCCCTCTATGAACTGCTCAAAGACCACCTCTCGTCTTCGCGGGCGAGCGCGCAGCGATCGCTCGCGCTGATCCTGCATCGATTCATCTTCGGTGACCTGGCCGGCCTCTTCGACGGCGAAGGTGAGCCCCTGCGATTGAATGGCGATCTCGTTGTGGTCGACCTGTCGTCGCAGTGGTCCTCGCATTCCCTCGCCGTAGCGGTCTTGAGTGTGGTGGCGGCGGCTCAACAGGTGGTGGGTTCGCCGAGCGCACCGGGGTACCTCGTCATCGACGAAGCATGGGCCTTGATGAGAGATCCGGCGTCGCTGCGATGGTTGCAGGGTTCGTGGAAGCTAGCGCGCGCGAGGGGTCTCTCTCACGTGATTGTTCTGCACCGTTGGAGCGATATCGCTGCGGCGGGCGATGTCGGCAGTGTCGAGCGGGACCGAGCGCGCGGGATGCTGCGCGAGTGCGAGACCGCGTGGCTCTTTCGTCAACCGCCCGATGAAGCGCATGAGATGGCAGTTTCCCTGGGCCTCTCGCCACACGAAGAGAGATATCTCACGGCTCTGCCGAAGGGCGTGGCCCTCGTTAGGTACGGACCGCACCGTTCCATCGTGCGTGTGGAACCCAACGACACCGATAAAGAGGTCATTGATACCGACGCAGCGATGAGAGCGACGTGAACGACCGACCGGTACTGGGTCGCCGATACTGGAACGGCCTGGCGGGAGGCCCCGTGATCACGATCGGCCCGCGCAGTTCGTTGCTGGTGGTCGGGCCGACCCAATCGGGCAAGACGTCGGCGCTCGTGGTGCCCACCCTTTTGCGCTGGCGTGACGCCGCGATCGTGACGAGCGTGAAGAACGACGTGGTCGCCGCAACGGAGCGCTGGCGCGAAACGCTCGGCGACGTCCAGATTCTTGAACCCGCGCGGGAAGGAGGACTGACCTGGAACCCACTCGAGGGTGTGGGGACACTGCGTCACGCCACCCGCGTGGCACGCGACCTGACGGTCGAATCCGCGCACGGGGAGACGGCGTTTTGGAACACCCTCGCGGTCAAGCTCGTTGCTAGTTTGTTCATCCTCGCTCTTGAACGAGGATCGACGATTTTTGACGTTGCCCAACTCGTCGAGCGCCACGACCTCAGCCCGTGGTTGAGTGAGCGGCCCACACTGGCGGGAGAGGTGCTCAGCAGCTTCCTCGCGTACGATTCCAGAACCCTCGACGGTGTGGTCACCACGGCCGACACCATGTTGATGCCGTGGCGATTTTCCCAGCCGCTGGCCCGCGTGCGCGACGTGGTCGGAGGCGCGAACACCCTGTACCTCTGCAGTCCGCGCGGCGAGCAGCGCCACTACGAGCCGCTCTTTCGAGGGGCCCTTCGCATGGCGCTCGACGAACAGCAGCGCCGTGTCGACGAGGGGAGCGCGCGTCGCCTTCTTATGGTGCTCGACGAAGCTGCGACCGTCGCGTCGCTGGACGAACTCGACCAGTTAGCTGCCACCGTGAGCGGTCTGGGCGTGACCCTCGTGACGGTCGTCCAGGATTTCTCCCAACTAGTCGCGCGCTGGGGTCCGCGAGCCGCCACGATCGTCAACAATCACACCACTCGCGTCGTGCTCGCCGGGTTGGCCGATCCCACAGTGGGCACGTACTTACCTGAGCTTGTCGAGGCGGAGCCTGATGGGCGTCGCGGACCGATTCGCTTGCGCCCGCGTGGCACCGGGCTGGTGGTGGCCGAGGGTCGGCGGGTCTTTGACGTGCGCTTGCGACCCTGGTGGCGAGTTCGTCGACTTCGTCGAAGGGGGCAACGCGTGGTAACTACCATTTAGCCCATGGCATATCAGTCGCTCCTGCTCCAAGAGCAGATTTTCGCCATCGATATTGGAGCGACCAACATCAAGTTCTCGCACGTCAATGACTTCGGCGTGATGGTGCGTGGAGTTCGTCGACGCCAGACGCCCTACCCCTGCTCCCCTGACCGGTTGGTGGAGTTCTTAGAAGAGCGCATCGTCAAGAGCGGCTGTCGGCGAGTGGGTGTGGGCTTTCCGGGGGAGTTTCGCGACGGACTCGTCATCGCGCCCGGCAACCTGTCACGTCCCGGCGGACAGGGAACGGACAAGGATCCCGAGCTGGATGCACTGTGGCGCGGTTTTCCCCTCACCGACGTGTTGCGCGCGAAAACTGGACGCGACGTGCGCATCGTGAATGACGCCACCATGGCGGCTCTCGGCTGTATTGAAGGTACGGGCACCGAGGTGGTCCTCGCGCTCGGCACCGGGCTGGGTCTCGCCCTGGCGATCAACGGAAAGCTCACTCCCGTGCGCGACGTGGGCTCGGAGATCTTTCGCAACGGTAAGTCCTACGACGACACGATCGGCGAACGCGCGCGCTCACTGGACGAAGAGGCGTGGAACCCGACTCTGGTCGACATCGTGGAGAAGTTCGCGCAGGAGTTTCACGCCGACACCGTGCACCTGGCCGGGGGCAACGCCCGCCGAGTCGATCCCGCCGAGTTCGAGCACCTATCGTTTCGCGTCGTGATCAACGGGAATGACGCCCCGATGCGCGGCGCGGCGCGGCTCTTCGCCGAGGGCTAGATCCCGCTCGCGGCCAAATCGACCGCCGACATCGCTAGCACTCCAGCCACCATGCGACACGCCTCGTCGGCGATCGCGAAGTCCGGGCTGTGGTGCATGCCGCTCGTGCCATCCGCCAGCGCGCCCCCGACGAACACGTAGCAGCCGGGCACCCGACTCAAGAACTCCGACATGTCGTCACTGGGGGTGACGGGTGGAAAGGTCAAGACGCCCGCCTCACCGACGACGCCGGTTGCGCTGCGCAGAACGCTCGTCACAACGTCGGCGTTATTGGTGACGGCGGGGGTAGCGTCGGTGAACTGCAGATCGCACGTCACGTCGAACGCACGCGCGACGTCGTCACAGAGTGCCCGGAGTCGTGTCATGGCTTCGTAGGTCTGTTCGGACGTGAAGGTGCGCAGCGTGCCCTTGAGTGTGGCGCGGCGCGGCACCACGTTGTTGGCGGTTCCTGCTTCGATGACCCCTGCCGAGCACGCGCACTGCGTTCCCTCGTACACGAGACCCTCGACGACCGAGGCGAGTCGGGGAGCGAGGTCGCTCACGGCCATGATGACATTGCCCTCGGTTGTGGCCATCGCGCCATGCCCACCCTTGCCGTTGAGACAAATGCTGTACATCTGGGCCTGGCTCATCAGGATGCCGGACCGCGTTGCCACGAATCCAACCGGCGCCAGTGACGTGACGTGTGCGCCAATCACAAAGTCCACCGGATTGTCGTCCAGCACACCGCCCTCGATCATGGCCTTGGCCCCACTCACCGCTTCTTCGGCCGGCTGAAACAAGAGGGTGTAGTCGCCGCTTATTTCGTCTCGTCGACGTGCGAGCAGATCAGCCACGCCAAGGAGTCCGGCGACGTGAACGTCGTGACCACAGGCGTGCATCACACCGTCGTTGATCGACCGATAACTAATGTCAGTGCGCTCTTCGGTGACTGGGAGCGCGTCCATGTCCGCACGGACCATGACGCGCTTTCCGGGCCGCGATCCCGCAAGGAGGGCGACCACACCGGTGATCGTGGGGCAGGGTCGAATCTCAAAGCCGAGTTCGACGAGGCGGTCGGTGATGACCTGGGTCGTGCGGTGTTCTTCGAAGGCGAGTTCGGGGTGGGCGTGCAGGTCGCGACGGATGTCGACCATCGGTCCTTCGATCTCGTCTAAGAGAGCAGAGAAATCGACGGAAAACGTTTGGCTCATCGTGCACGGAACTTAGTACGCCGAAGAAGGTCACGAGTGGGTCGGCTAGAATGGTGAGCCAGCAACAACGCGGCTGTAGCTCAGCGGATTAGAGCATCGGTCTACGGAACCGAGGGTCGGGGGTTCGAATCCCTCCAGCCGCACCACCTGGGGTTGACCCCGTTTAGTGGTCCACCCTTATGAGAAAACGGCCTGGGTTTGGGTTGAGTGTAGAGCCTCGAATTCATTCGGGGTGAGGTAGTTCAGAGCGCTGTGACGCCGGGACTCGTTGTAGAAGTCATCGAGGTAGTCGGCAATGGCACTCGCCAGCTCGAGGCTGGTCGACCACGTTTGTCGATTGAGCAACTCGATCTGCATCGAGCCCCAGAACGACTCCATGGGAGCGTTGTCGTAACAGTCACCGACGGTGCCCATGGAAGGAACGAGCCCCAAGCGGGCCACGTTCTCGGAGAAGGCCCACGACGTGAACTGACTGCCGTGGTCCGAGTGGATGATCGTCTCGGTGGTGGTCGACCTCGAAGAGCCCGCCTTGGTGAGAGCGTCGTTCACGAGGTCCGAGTCGCATCGTCGATCGATCGCCCATCCCACGATCTTGCGACTGAACAGATCGAGCACACAACAGCAGTAGATCTTGCCCTCGCGCGTGGGGTGTTCGGTGATGTCGGTGAGCCAGCGTTCGTTCGGTCGCGTGGCCACGAAGCATCGCTGCACCAGGTCCTCGGAGGTCGCCTGGTTCACGAGATTCTTTTTGCCCTTGCGTGGTCCGGGAAGTCCCTGGAGTCCCAGTTTTCGCATGAGTTTCCAGACCAGCTTCTTGTTGACGATGATGCCCTGTTCGATCTCTAAAGCGGCCGCGATCCGCAGCATCCCGTAGGTGCCGCGGCTTCTGGCGTGGATGTCTCTGATGGCGTCTTCTAAGAGCAGGTGGCGGATCTCGCGGTTGCTCGGCTGGTGAAACTTGGTGTCGTAGTAGGTCGAGCGATCCAGGCCCACCACCCGACAGCCAGTGCGTTCGGAGTAGCCCAGGTTGTTCAGCCTTCGAACAACCTGGTACTTCCTTTTGGGTCGTGCGCCGCCTCGTCGAAGAGTTCACTGGCTAACCTCACCAACCTGAGCTCGGCCTCGAGCTCCTTCACGCGACGACGGGTGCGGGCCAGCTCGTCGGCTTCGTAGCTCTTGGTGCCCGGGCGACGGCCGGCGTCGATGAGCGCCTGACGGCGCCATCGATAGAGCGTGCCGTGACCGATCGACAGTTCGTTCATGAGGTCCTTGACGGCTTCGCCGGCGAGCAGTCGCTCACAGACCGCGCGACGAAACTCTGGGGAGTACTGCTGTGGTGCCATGTCTACCTCCTGGTAGAACACGGCCACTTTCCCATAAAAGGTGGTCCGATAAACGGGGTCAAGGTCAACCCCAAGTGTCAAACAATGGAACTGGCTGTGCCCTAAGTTCGGGTTCAAGCAAGACGGTGGAGTGCTGGAATGACGACGCGTACTTGCTCAGTGGTGCGTCTTCGGAGTCTGTAACCCCAGTCGCTGTGCCCGGACTTAGCGGCGTAACCCAAGTCGCCGCTGGATATGGCTCCGCGTGCGCTCTGCTAACCGGTGGCACAGTGAAGTCATGTTTCCATCGCCGAGTTCACCGTCGGAGTTGTACCCCCAACAGTCAATGCTTCCCGAACTGAGCAAGGTGCATGTTGACTGCGAACCTCCTCTTCGGTGGCACTGCACCGCTGGAGCAGATCAAGTAGCACTACACCGGTATTCCTGGTACCCAATCCAACGGGTGTCCAGGAGGTCGTTAGCACATCGGGGGCAGACGATGAGTTGGCCGTGTACTCGGTTTACGGAAGGCAGGCAATCTCTTCAGGTTCGAACGTCACGCCCTTTGGCTTTCAGGGCTCGTACACCGATTCGACGGGACTTATCTATCTCATCAACCGGTACTATGACCCTGCGGCCGATCAGTTGCTCTCGATTGATGCGGACGTTGCGACAACCGATCAACCGTATGTCTACACCGGTGATGATCCGCTCAACTCCGAGGATCCGTTAGGTCTAAGCCCATCGGCGACCGAAGCGCTGACCCGCCGCAATAAAGGAGTTAGGCGAACGACTAGAAGCAGAAAAAGAACACCCTTCAGCCGCCAGTGTGGCGGCAGTCAGCGCCCTTGAACAGAGAGTCACCTCAGATTCTCAAATAGTCAATTCCGAAGACGAAGCTGCCATTCGGCAGACAGACACCGGTACTACGCAAGTGCCTTCCGCTGTTGCAAGTGCGGATTCAAATTATGCCGAGGCTCAAGCATGCGAAGCGAAAGCGAGCGGGACAATCGTTAAATTTGGAATTGCCGGCAGCATGCTCGCCGCAAGTAGCGGAGGTCCGGATATCCTCGAGGCGTTAGGAATATCGTTCTTGCCGGACACTGCGGGACTTTCGATGATTGCCGTCGGAGTAGGACTCATTGTCGCGGGCTCGGGCGTTGGTATATTTCAAGCGTCGCGGTGCTGATCTGAGGATGGGTTAGTCATGAGGAACATGTTCGTAAAGTCCGCGCCAGTGCTCACCTTCGTTGGGTCGTTGCTCGCGTTGGTGTTGACCCACGCCAAAGACATTGGTTCCCCGTTTTTGTCAGATATTGAGCCGATTGAATTTTTCGAAGTGATTTGGTCCCTGTTGCTCGTAGCCGTAGTTGTCTGGATGCTCCGTAAGAACGGACCCTCGTCTAGAACTTCAGCTTGGCTATTCGGGCTGGCAGGTTTTGTTGGAGTTGTGACTGCCTACGTAATTCCCCTCTCTGTTCTTATTCTTGGTGCGAGTGCGCCTGATCTTCAAACACATGAGCAGATCTCCCTAGCTTTGATATATCTGGTGTGGGCACTTGGAATCTCATGGACTGTTCGGGCGTTCGTGCTTAGTGTGAGTAGTGGAGACTGGGGCCGAACTGTTTGGGCGAAGTTCATGAAAAGAAACTCCTTTTAGTGCCGACAACTAGTGAACAGCGATAGGTCGCTCCCAGCAATTCGCGACCCCCGAGAAGAGATTCGTTTTTTCCAGAATCGGCTTTGAAAAAATGTAGACAGATTTTCGGGCGTCAGGAACGCTTTGGCTTTTCCCGCGCGGACGTTTGAAACGTCCAGGCCACGAGGGAACAATCGAAGGTACCATTACTGATGCGGGAACACTTGGATTCGCACTCATAGCGATTTTGAACCTTCCGTTAAAAATTTCTTGCGTGCGCAAGAATTAGTGACAACAAAGTTGAACTCTCATTTGCGTTACATGACGCCTCACGCCACCGCGCGGAGTCTGGCTTTTTGGGACGTTTGAAACGTCCGCTGGAGTCTGTGAGGGGCGAGTCAAGAGTCTGCCCATCCACACCTCTATGTATCAATGGGTAAACACCGACTCAAAGGATCCTGCTACGCACATGGCCGACGACAGTTAAACCGAAGCTACGAACAGTCGGAAAGGTGTCGAGGTTGTTTTCGTCTTTGATGGCTTCGAATCTGCAAGCTTTGAAACCGTTGCAACGCAAATCACTTAGTTCATGCGATCCAACTCAATGGATGATCTCGGTTGAAGCAAGAGTCGAAAAAACCCTCCAAGCGAATTCTGTATAGTGGCGGCGAAAGAAGCGCTGCCGAACTCGCTGGCTACAAAGTCGAGTTCTCGACTCGAAAATCGTTTGAATGCAACCCGAAGCGTATGGTTTCCAGATTCAACCGAGAAAGTGAAACTACCGAGAGCGGGGAGGTTTCCAACAAATTTCCCATCGACGTAAATCTTGAAAGCACCGCTCCGAGCCGACTCGGGTGGTGAACTCCTCCATCGCCTAGACACGTAAGCGTATGTCGAATTGACTGTAACTGTGAAACTCGCGGTCATCTACTCAATCTCCTCCAGACCCGAATAACCACCGCAATTTGACTGGAGCATTCTGGATGGCTCCTTCGATCCCAGCCTTAATGTATCCCGACAAAGTCCGACAGCCGGGCGTGGTTGCGTACGTATATATTCCATCACCCGCGCCAAACACACTGTCTCCTGCCCACAGTGCAGCTCCGGCTGTCACGACTCCACCCCAGACCATCGAAATCGAAGCCACAGATGCGCCGGCTCCGAAGGCGAGGGCGTACCCTTCGGCGGTATGTCTTCCGCCTCCCTCCGCATAAACGGCGGTGCCTACCAGACCTCCGACGTAAGGTGTAAACGCGCTGCAGAGACCCAAGGTGGCCGCATCGCCGCGTCTCTCAGTCGATCCGGTTGGTGATTCCACAGGCGAATTTCATTCCCGTCGATTTCAATGGTCACCATTCCGTCCTTGCGACACTCGATCAGCCGACACGCCACGGGAACATCAACTTGATCCTCCCAGCCCTTCCTCGCCTGGATCCAGTGGGGCGAGTGACCGGGCAAGTACAGTCCGCAGGTTTTTGGTGCACGAATCTCTGACATGCAGCCTCCATCGCATGGCCTTCGCACCTTGCCAAAGCAGGTTGCGGCGACTTCGTAGGGCCATGTGCCTCGATCGCTCTTGATGTTGATGCCCACGCTAGCCACGAGCAGTGATACGCGCGAAAGTGGGCTCGCGTTGTCTCTCGGGTGGTGGCAACTCGGTGGATGTTCTCGTATATTACGGATCACAGACCGCGATCCTCGCGCGTCGCTGAACCTGGGTGGGAGTTCATCATGCGCATCGTGCGACGCCGTGGATGGATGACGTTGGTAGCGATCATTTCGCTCGTCCTCGTGACACCGGCCATTGCCGCAGCCGGCGGACCACCCAGCAGTGGTGGATTCTCGTACGGCTCGGGCGACAACTTCGCGGGATTCTCTGGCGGGGGCTACGTCGTGCACAGTGGTGGCAACGGCGAGAGAGACGTGAATGTCTGCTCGAGCGAGGTAGGCCCCAGTACCGCGTACTGTGACGCGCGCGTGGTGACGACTCCGTCAACACTGACGAATGCGACGAGCGGACCGACGGGCGAGCCGACGGCGAGTTGCACGGCGAATGACCCGAACGCGCCGGCTGCCGCAGTCAGCGGCGGCAACGGAGGCTACGACCCGTGTTATCTGCAGTCCGCCTACAACCTGGCCGCGGCGGCCGAAGGTAGTGGTGGCGACGGGCAGATCATTGCGATCGTCGACTACTCGGTTGACCCAGACATCGCGGCCAATCTCGCAACCTACCGGTCGGAGTTCGGCCTGCCGGCGTGCCCGAGCGGTACCGTGTCGTCCATCGAACACTGGGTGCGTCTTTGAACAGGTGGCCCAGAGCGGCGCGCCCTCGTCGGGCTCGTCGGGCTGGGACGTGGAGATCTCCCTCGACGTGGACACCGTCAGTGCGATCTGCCCGCAACTGCCAAATCCTGCTGCTTGAGGCCAACAGCGCCTCGACGTCCGCCCTCGGCGCGGCGGTCAACACCGCAGTGGCCGACGGCGCGAACGCGGTCTCCAACAGTTACGGCTCGAGTGAGTTCTCCGGTGAGACCGGCTCGTCCTCGTCGTCCTACTACGAGCACCCGGGCGTGGCGATCGTCGCCTCTACCGGCGACACGGCGGGTGAGGTCGAGTTCCCCTCGGTCGTGCCAGACGTCATCGCGGCCGGTGGCACATCGCTCTTGCAGTCCTCCAATCAGGGAACCCGCAGCGCGTCAGCGACCGAAACGGTGTGGGACGGCACGCCGTCGGCCGGTGACGGCTCCGGCGCGGGGTGCAGCGCGTACGAAAGCGCCGCGACGCTGGCAGAGCTCATTTCTCTCCGCTGCGGGCGGCACGAGCATTTGCTCGAAGCGAGTCACGGCCGACGTCTCCGCGGACGCCGACCCCGACACGGGGCTGTGGATCTACGACACCTACTCCGAGGGCGGATGGCTGATCGTCGGCGGGACGAGCCTTGCATCGCCGACGCATCGCGGCCATCTACGGTCTCGCGGGTAACGCGACCGGCTCGCCGGCCTACCCGGGCACGACCTTGTACGCGAACGCTTCTTCGCTCTACCACGTCACCGTGGGCAAAGTCAGCTCGTGCGGCAACTACCTCTGCGACGCGACGAAGTCGATCGACGGCTACAACGGCCCGACCGGCCTTGGCACGCCGGGCGGCGCCGGATCCATCGCGGCCTTCGAGTTCGATCCGTCCACGCCGCCCGTCGTACCCGCGGCTCCCGGGTGCACCGACGGTGGTGACGCGTAACCCAGACCACGGTTGGTCTCTCGTGGGTCGCAGTCAGCGGCGCCACGTCGTACGACGTCTATGACGGGACATCATCAAGCACGCTCGGCCCTGTCGGCATCGGGGGTGACGGCAGACTCTTACACCGCGACCGGGCTGAGTCCGGGCACGCCGTACTACTTCGCCGTAGCGGCAGCAAACAGTGCGGGAACATCTGCCCAGTCCTCGACAAGTACCGCCGCGACACTCGCCCTGACGGTCCCGTCGGCGCCGACCGGGCTCGCGGCCACGGCGAGCAACGGCTCAGTCAGCCTCACGTGGACCGCACCGACATCTACCGGCGGTAGCCCGATCACGAGCTACGTCGTGCGGTACTCGACGACCGCGGGCGATGAACTGACGACGGGGTCGTCGTACTCCAGTACGACCACTAGTGCGACGATTGGTTCGCTGACGAACGGCACGGCGTACTACTTCCAAGTAGAGGCGGTCAACCACCAGGGTGACTCGACCGCGTCGAGCGCGGTGAGTGCCACGCCGACCGCGGTGGCACCGCCGACAAAGCCGGGCAACCTAAGGGTTCGCGCGCTTGGCGGTACCGCCGACGTGAGTTGGTCGGCGTCGAGTGGGACGGGTCCGATCACCTACCTCGTGCTCGTGTCGACGTCGTCGTCTATGAGTAACGCGACGTCACACAGTGCCGGATCTGCGACGAGTTACTCGGTGACCGGCTTGAGCAGGAGCACCACCTTCTACTTCGAAGTCGTCGCGGAGAATAGTGGCGGAGGGTCCAGTCCGTCAGGTCCGGTCAGCTCTAGGGGTTGATGACCGCGGTTACAGAACGCTTAGCGTGTTGCTCCAGCCGGGAATGATGTCACCCGCGGACGTGCCCAGCACACCTTCCAAAAGGCCACCGTACACACTCCGAAAGTCCGTGACGACTTGAAGGTTCCCGTTGACATCGAGGCTGGAGAGGGGCGGCTGTTCGCCGTATAGTCCGCCCTTTACCGTGTTGCCGATAATGAAGACCGGAGCGGATGTGCCATGGTCGGTTCCCTCACCCGCGTTCGACATGACTCGACGACCGAATTCGGAGTAGATCATGACAGTGACGTCATTCGCATGGTTGCCTGAGCTGATCGAGCTCATAAACGCGCCGACCGCCGCATCGACTTCGGCGAGCAGACCGTTCTGATCGCCTACTTCACCGGCGTGCGTGTCGAAAGTGGCCAGATTTACCTCCCACACTCGGGTGGGCACATTGGCGTTGATCAATGTGGAGACGATGGAAAGTTGCTCGCTCATGGAGGAACCGGTCGGCGAGGTCGACACGAGTGGGCCGAGAGTTTTGGCCGTCGTGTAGAGGTCTGAAATCGATGTCGCCGCCGCCGCCTCGAGAGCTCCGTCGGATGCGGACGGAACTCCCATACGGGGCAGGATCGACGCGACAGGACCGTAGGGCAACCCGATGCCGCCCACGTCGACCATTGACGCGACACTTCTTTCACCCACCATCAAAGGGGGCACTGTAGATCCGATGCCGATGGCGTTAAATGCACTATGGGGTTGGCGATCGAGCCAGCGTCCGATCCAGCCGGATGTCGCGCTGGCGTCCAGAGATGCCGACTGCCAGATAGCCATTGAGGAGAAGTGCGACAAACTCGGGTTTGGGTAACTCGTGCCGAGCACGATCGCCACCTGGTTCTGAGCGTACAGAGCACTGATCATGGGCATCTGGGAGTTGAATCCGAGCCCGGTGCTATTGCTAATCGGGAGCACGTCGGAGGCGGAAAGAGCAATGTTCGACCGAACACTTTGGTATATCGGGTCCGTGTAGGGCACCACCGTATTGAGGCCGTCGTTGCCACCGTAAAGAGTGACGATCACGAGGATTGGCGTGGATGCGGCGAGTGGAGATGTGCTCGCCGCATTCGCCAAGTCTTCCCAGGACAACTGGGTGGCCATCGTGGCGAAGGCGCCCGCCCCCGTCCACTGCAAGAAGCGTCGGCGATCGAATTCACAGGTAATCATGCACTCACCACGTATTCCGGAGAGAGAAGGGCGGCCATCACGAGTTCCGAGGGAGATCCCGTCGCTGACTCGAGGGTGTTCGCTGTACGAGGCGACCACTCGGGTACGCCCAGCCAGTCGGCGCAGGCTTGCACCATTCGTGACTTGGGAACTGAAAGAGGGGAAAGATCCCCAACGGGGACGATGCTCTGGGCCAGATCGAAACGATACTGAAGTGCAACCCCGCTCAACCACGCTTGGCCGTAGGGCCAGCCGCCCACGTTGGGCGGGTTGAATGGGAGTTGACCCATCTGATTGAGCGACCACTGAGTGTTGCCCGGATTCAACGACGACGGTCGCACCCTCAGCGCACGACACGCGCCAATGAACCATTCGACGGGCGACTTGACGAGTGCGTTGGCGGGGTTGCTCCAGGCCGAGGTGTACACGAGCGCATGGACGAGCGAGTAGATGTCACGACTGGCGAAGGCACCGCTGAGGGAGGGAGGCGGTTTGGTCGTCCCCGACACGAAACGGAACCACAGCCGATCGGTGATGTAGCGAGCATTCTGTTCGCGGGAAACTAAGAGATCGGCCAGCCTTTCGGCGTTGTAGTTTCCTCTGGTGCCAAGAATGGCGACCGGCTTGTTGTAGTGCTGGGTCGCATCAAACGTCACCGCACCCGTGGCGATATTGGTCGAGTACCCCGTGAGGGCGTGGGCCGCCGCGCGAACGTCGTTCTGACTGAACTCGTTCACGCCAAGGGTCATGAGCTCCATCAACTCGCGCGCCATGTTCTCATTGGGTGAGCTCAGGTAATTCTCTTCGTTATCGAGCCAGTAGTTGAAGGCCCCGTCGACCACCATGGCGCGAGTCATGTCGTGGAAACTGCCCAAGGAGTATTTGCGCAGCGTGGTGTTCTGCTTGTACATCGCAAGCGGGTAGAAGATCTTGGACACTGCGGTCGCCCAGTGACCGTGCCAGAACCACGTCATACGCTCGGTGAGGGGATAGTCAGAGGCGTACATGCGGTCGAGCCACCACGAGGCAGTGGCGGTTTGACCGGCGTAGATCGCTTTCCAGAAGGCGACGGCCCCGGGGGTACTCCCATTCTCGGGCATCGGACCGAGGTTGGGAAGATTCGGAGGGGTGATCGCGTCAACACCCGGATCCGCGAGGCCGTGCAAAAGAACGGACTCTTGCGTGGCCCCAACACCGCGTTCCAGAAGCTCGGTGAACTGTCCAGGCTTTGGCCCAAAATTGAAGCGATGTACCAAGCGCGAGGTGACCAGACGCTGGCCGTAGGCGGGGGAGGTCACCCTTGAAAAATACAAGGCCGGAGGTCGCACGGGGCGGTGAATTCCCTGGGAATACGAGCGCCGATCGACCACCAAATCGGAATACTTGTGTCAGGTGGGCGACAACTGCCTGATGGGAAGCCCTCGCCAGATTGTCGGGCCCGCAAAGAATTGGGAAGTCGGAGCCCAGACTGTGGCCCAGATTCCCTCGGCCCTCGGCTCAGGTGGGTGAGCCGAGGGCCGAGGTACTAGCGCGGAACGGCGAAGGTGATGGTGACGGCCACGCTGGGCTCTGAGGGTAGGGCCACGACGGTCGCTTGGTCACCGGCGGCGGGCGTAGCGCCCAGTCCGTTGATCTCGGCGATATTTGTCGTGGAGGTGACCGAGTAGGTCAGGCTCGCGCCGTTCCTCTTTTGAATGGTCACCGAACCGCTGGTCGTACCAGAAGGCGCGGTGTACGCGCTGATCTTGCCACTAAAGACGATGGGCGGACTCACCGTGAAACCGATGGTGAGCGCGTCGGTCTTCGCAGAAGCCGCCGCGTGCACGGCCGCGTAGTCACCCACGCTGAGAGTCGAGCCGCTTCCTTGGAGCTGCGTGATGGTTGTCGTCGGCGAGACGACGAAGGTCAGCGACGCACCCGCGTGATTCGTGAGGGTGATCGAGCCGTCGGTTGTGCCCGAGACGGCGGTGTAGGCCGTGACCTTGCCGAAGAAGCCGATCTCGGCCGTCGCTCTAAAGACAATCGATGTTGCGACCGTCTTGTCGGTGCCGGATGCCGTCACCGTGACCCAGTCGCGCACCGCGAGGGTCTCACCCGTACCGCCCGTTTCGGTGATCGTCGTCGACGAGGTCACTGAGTAGGTCAAGGTCGCTCCGTCGCGCCGGCGCACGGTGAGTGAGCCGTTGGTCGAGCCTGTCGCTGGCGTGTAGGCGGTCACCCGTCCGAAGAAGCTGACCGGCCGCGGGAAGGGTCGAAAATCGATGGTGCGCGCAGTTGTCGGTAGTCCGCGCGTTGCGTCCACCGTGGCGTAGTCCCCGACGGCCAGCGTGTCACCGCTGGCGCCCTTTTCTGTAATGACCGTGGACGACGTCACCGAGAAGGTGGCACTGTTTCCGTTGGCCTTGAGGAGGGTGATCGAACCGTTGGTCGAACCCGATGCGGCGCTGTACGCAGTGACCTGGCCGTAGAAGCGAACCGGCGGGGCAGGGATGAAGCTAATAGTCAGAGCGTCGGACTTGGCCGAAGCCGCGGCCACGACGGTCGCCTGATCGCCGACCTCGAGGCTGTCGCCACTGCCACCCCGTTCGGTGATCGTGGTGGTGAGAAGCGTCGTGTACGTCAGTGACGCCCCGGCATCGTCCTTCAGGGTGAGCGAGCCATTCGTCGTCCCCGAGGCCGCGCTGTAGGCGGTGACTCGACCCGTGAACCTTACGGGCGCGGCGACGTCAAAGGTGATCGTCAGCGCCACGTTCGGCGTGGCCGCGGCCGCTTGGATGGTCGCGAAGTCGTCGATCGCAATGGTGGCGTTGCCGCCGCCGTTCTCGCTAATGGACGTCGACGAGGTCACGGCGTAGGTCAGGCTGGCTAGATTCCGCTTGAGCAGGGTGATGGAGCCGTTGGTCGAGCCCGAGGGCGCCGTGTATGCCGTCACCACTCCCGAGAAACTCAATGGAGCGGCGACGCTGAAGGTGATTGCCGTCGCGGCGGCGGGCGCCGAGATGGCCGCCTGGACTGTCGCGAAGTCGTTTACCTCGAGGGTCGAGCCGCTACCGCCGATCTCGGTCACGGTCGTCGCCGACGACGTCGAGAAGGTGAGCGTGGCGCCGGCGCGATCGGTCAAGGTGATCGATCCCGCGACGCTCGTGGTGGCTGCGGTGTACGCGGTGACGTCGCCGCTGAAGTGGATTGTTGAGGAGCGCACGGCGCTCGATCGAGGTGCCGCCGCCGAGGCTGCGGTCACCGAACTGAGGGTCACGCCGGCACCGAGAAGAGCGACGAGGGCCAATCGAGTGACCAACTTCGTGTGAAACTTTTTCATGGATATCTCCCTTGTACAACGAGCGTCAAATGTGACCTTGTCGAGTGTCCCATGACGCTGTCGAAACGCGGGGGTCGTGACGCCTTTCGAGACGTTCCAAAATAACGACCTTGATCAGGAACGTAATGGGTGCCTCGAATCTCCTAAGGCAATTCCCATTCTGTGAGTTGTCTTTGTGCCATCAGAACTGCGCGATCGCGTGTTCAATCACGTTGCGCGAATCGTTTCGTGTGTACGCTCGGCCTATGGAGCGGCTTGAGAAATTTACGGCGATCAACGACTTCGATGGCGACATTCATTTGGTGCGATCGACGAGCCCCAACTCGACCCTGTGTGGACTCGTTCCCGCGACGGCGTCCACGCGCGACGTCAGTTGTTATCGCTGCCACCAGTTTGAGGTCGGCGACGTATAAAGAGGTCGTGACCACTGTCTTAGGACAACGGAATGGTGACGAATGCACCGCCGCCCGGCACCGGCGCGCCTGCTCCGTTTCCTGCGGTTCCAGAAGTCTTGAGGTGCACGCTGGGGGTGAGGAAGACCTTCTCCTTGCTGAACAGGAACAGTGGTCGGCCGCCGTACGTCACTTGTTGGGTTCCGTTGGCCCGTTTCACAGTGCCGACGAGGTGCGGTTTCACACCAGGTCCCATCAGGGGATCTGAGAGAGACAGCACCGGCACCCAGGTGAGCGAACACGCGCCCGTACAACTAAATGAGCGTGAGAAGTTGCTGTACGTGTACACGGTCTCGTCAAAAGGCATGACGTTCTCGTCCATCTCGACCGAGAGCACCTTCGCACCGGATGGCAACGTGGCTCGCTCTAAATGGACGCGCCCGGGAGCGTCGACGCCGACGGGTGAGAGGAGCGACCAGTAGCCGTGCCAGGGCGCGAGAGGGTGAACGGTCTCTACGAGTCCCTCGCCTTGAGGTGAGAAGGGATGCGACGCGGGGTCGAAGAGATAGAGCGGGTGACCCGCGTAGGTGACCTGTCGACCGATTCCTGTGCGCGTCACGGTTTGAAGTAGGCCTGCGCTCACTCCCGGTCCCGCTTCTGGTTGGCCGGCACTCGTGAACGCGGGCCAGTCGTCGGACTTTGTTCCCGCGAGGAGATCGCCTTCGGGGCCGGTGCAGGTGAGGGCCGTGCTCGCTAGCGGGCCGAGGTCGTAGCCATGCGCCAAAGTCGTGCCACATCGAATGACGCCGTTCGCATCGCCACTGAAGACGTAGAGGGGGAAACCCTTGAGCCGTCCGTTGCCCACTACCAACACCTTGCCGTACGTGCTCGTCGAGAGAACCGAGACCTTGGCGCGAAACGGAGAGTGCGTGGCACCCGCGATCGAAGGGGTCAACGCACCTCCCGCAACCAGTGCCGCGGCGGCGGCGCACGCAAAAGAGATGCGCCAACGTCGCGCGTGGGCCGGTGGCGTGGTGCGCGTAGTAGGAGAAGCGAGTATCGAGTGAGATTACTGGGGGTCGCTGAACGGGTGGCCACACCCCGTGCAGTAGTTCTGACCCGGGAGGCGCAACTTGCCACACAATGGGCAGCTGGAGGAACCGGTACTGGCACCCAGACTGGCTTCGGTCACGCTGGCGAAGGTGCCGTCAGCTGCGTACTTGTTGTCGAGAGTCTTGGTTGGAAAGCAAAAGAAGACGAGGTTGACAATGGGAAAGAGGATCCACCAACCTGAGTGTCCCGAGTCGTGCATTCGTCGGATTCCCACCGCAACGTTGGGGCACAATGTGCCCAAGGACCACAGCACGCTGAGCGCAGGAATGCGCACGGCGTCCAGGACCAGAGCGACCAGGAAAACAAAGAGAGCAAACCACCAGTACTCGGAACGCGACGCGACGCCGCTAAACGTCGCGTACTTCTTGAAGCAAGTTCGAATTGCCTGGGGGAAACTCATGGGAGTCCTTAGATTGCGCACGCCAGGGTCCTGGCTGAGTTTCACGATACCTGGCGCTACCGGCGCTTTAGCAACTCACTAACGAGGAACGATCGGGTCGGATTTATGTTCTAGTATTTCGAGAGAATTAATAGAGATATGGCGGGTGAGTCGCATGACGGCAAAGGTACAAGTTGTCTCGAAGCACTGGTGTCGGGTCAGGGCTCAAGGCGGCGACGCCAGTTTGCGACAGGCGAACTGTGGGGGCCACGGTGTCGCGTTGGGTGCGGCGGTGGTCCCAGCGAGCGACGACTCATCGGTCGTGACAAGTGGCCGCCGCAGTGAACTGAGATTCATCGGATCAGGTTGCTACAGCCCATCATTGGTAGAGTTGATCGGCGCTGCAGCCCACTTTCTGCCGGCCGCGAGGGGTCCGTTGAGCGGTTACTCACGATTTCGTAACAGGAGTTTTTCATGAAGGTATTCGTACTCGGCGGCGACGGGTTTTGTGGCTGGCCCACCTCATTGCACCTTTCGGACATCGGCCACGATGTGGTCATCGTCGACAACCTCAGCCGGCGCAAGATCGACGTCGATTTGGAAGTTGAGTCCTTGACGCCGATCGCCCCGGTGGGCGAGCGTCTACGAGTCTGGAGAGAACTGACTGGCAACGAGATTCGCTTTGTTCACCTCGATCTGGCCCAGGAGTACGACCGCTTCCAGGACCTGCTGCTCGCCGAGCGGCCCGACGCTCTGGTGCACTTCGGAGAGCAGCGTGCCGCGCCGTACTCCATGCGCAACGAAGCCACAAAGCGCTACACCGTGGACAACAACGTGCGCGCAACCCACAACGTTCTGGTCGCGATCGCGACGACCGGACTGGACATCGCGATGGTTCACTTAGGCACCATGGGTGTCTACGGCTACGGCTGGTCGGGCTCGGCGCCCATTCCCGAGGGCTATTTGACGGTCAAGGTTCCCACGCCCGATGGCGAGCTCGATCGTGAGATCTTGCACCCCGCCAATCCGGGC
Source organism: uncultured Acidimicrobiaceae bacterium (assembly GCA_963839255.1). Lineage (GTDB taxonomy): Bacteria > Actinomycetota > Acidimicrobiia > Acidimicrobiales > RAAP-2 > RAAP-2. Next base: position 489,046 of record CAWIUH010000005.1, on the reverse strand, counting down.
TCGGTGTATCACATGACCAAGACGCTCGATCAGTTGCTCTTTGCCTTCTATGCAGCGAACGACCAGATCCGTATTACCGACCTGCACCAGGGCATCGTGTGGGGTACCCAGACGCCCCAGACGGTACTCGACGAGCGCCTGATCAACCGCTTCGACTACGACGGCGACTACGGCACGGTGCTGAACCGCTTCTTGATGCAGGCGGCTATCGGTCACCCCCTCACGGTGCACGGCACCGGCGGTCAGACCCGCGCCTTCATCCACATTCGTGACACAGTGCGCTGCATTCAGATCGCGTTGGAGAACCCGCCCGATCGCGGCGACAAGCCCACCGTCTTTAACCAGGTCACCGAGACGCACCGCGTCGGCGAACTCGCCGAACTGATCTCCAAAATCACTGGCGCGGAGATCGCGCACCTGCCGAATCCGCGCCGCGAAGCTGTCGAGAACGAGCTCAACGTCAGTCGCGACAAGTTCGTCGCGCTCGGGCTCAACCCGACGACGCTGACCGAGGGACTCCTTGAGGAGTCGCGCGACATCGCGCTTCGTTACAAGGATCGCGCCGACGTGACCAAGATCATCGCGCGTTCCGTGTGGCGTCAGGGGATGGAGACGTCTCCTGACCTTATGAAAAACTGAACCAGCAATACCGCCGTTTCCCTCACTTCGATGTGAGAATCCGGCTATGTCAAAAATCTACGAGTACATCCGTCACCCACGGGCCAATGAACTTTCGCACCTGCATCGTCCCTTCAGGGTCAACGACCTGCGCGAGCCTCGATCGGGCGGTTTCTTCGCGAAGATGAACGCGCGCGTTGGCCTTCGCGTGACGCTGGTCGTCGGCACAATGTGGTGCGCGTACCTCTTTACCCTTATCGCGTTGGTGGCGCTGCCTGACGCGATCAAGCAGGGCACCTACTTCATCGTCGTTTGGCTCTCCAGCAGTTTCTTGCAACTCGTCCTGCTTCCGATCATCATCGTGGGACAGAACATCCAGGCGGCGGCCTCCGATCGGCGGGCCGAAGATACCTACAAGGACGCCGAGGCGGTGCTCCACGAGGCCGACGAGATCCAAAAGCATCTGCTGGCCCAGGATGAGGCGATCACCCAGATCGTGGAGCAACTCGCAAAACTGGGTGGTCCGCCTTCGGGCGCGACCAACTAACTGTCGTGGCGCACGGCCTCAAGGATCTGCTGGCACAACTCGGGCCACGACGGCACCGCGTCGCGCAGGAGAGCGCGACGAAAGGGTTCGGTGAACTGGTTGAAGTCGACGTGACGTGTCACGTCGGTCACCGTCGAGAGAAAGTTCACTCCGACCGTGAGAAAGATCACCGAGCGCACCATGTAGCGCAGGCCGGTCTTTTGACCGTCGTCGGCGCTGGTGAGTAGGGGCACGATCCCCTCGAGTTCGCCGATCTGACCGAGGATCGCGGAGCGCAACTTGTCGCTGTGCGCGCCCGCCAGGCTGATCTCGAGCGTGAAGCTCTGTCGCACCGAGTTGTTGAGGCTGGCGGAGTTGGAGAGCAGCTGGGCCAGAGCACCCTCGTCGAGGAGGTCGACGAAGTTCGAGATCTTCATCCAACGCGCGCGCATGAGGTCGTGAAAAGCGGCGATGACCAGGTCTTCCTTGGAGGGGTACAGCTTGTAGATCGCCCCCGGCGAACAGTTCGCCCGACGCGCGATCCGTGAGATCGTGGCGCGCGTGTAACCGCTCTTGCCCACCACACCGAATGTCGCGTAGGCGAGCTGCGCCTTGAGATCATCGCTGGGCATGAGCACGATGCGCTCGTCGCTGTCGTGCAACTCGATCGGCTTCACGTCGTCGGGGTCGATGAGCAGGGTGTCCACCACCATGCGCTCCAGCGCCTCTTGAAAGTTCCGGTCCCACCCGAACTGTGACACCGCGAAGATCTGCATCATCGTCATGGCGAAGAGAGTGAGTCCGCGCGCAAACATCGCGTTGGTGCTGGCTCCGGCGGCGGGATCGATGGCGAATCGGGAGAGCACGAATGGTTCGACCTCCTCGTTTAGCGTCGGGATGCGCCGCGCGGTGAGTAGGAGGTGGACGCTCGCGACGTCGGCGGGCGTCGCGTTACGGATGACGTCGAACAGGGCGTTGACGGTTCTGATGCTAGGGGACTGGGCGGCGGCCATGCAGAGATCAAAGGTCGAGGCGGCTCGGTGCACGAGCTCGGAGTTCCACAAGTCGACCAGCAGTTCATCGACGTCCTCGTAGCGCGCGTAGGTAGCCCCGTGGGTCAGTCCGGCGTGGTGGCCGACGTCACGCAACGACACGTGATCGACGCCGACGCGTAGCACCTCGCCGATGGCCGCGTCGAGGATCGCCGCGTCATTGGCGATCGCTCGCGCACTGCGAGTGCGCTGGCTGCGTGGCATTGAGTAATCGTACCTAAGGAATACCAAGGATTCCCAGTGGGGCCTCGCAGCGCAACGAAATTTCGCACTGTTCTCGGCGTGGAAGATTGGATGCGTGGAGTTCATTGCACACGTGGTCGAGCGCCCTCGTGGCGAGTACGGATGTCCATCGCGGCGTCGTCCTGCCCGAAGGCCGCATTATCGTGATCGCGGTACCGCTGGCGGCCCTGTTGTTCTACCTCCTCGTCGTGCGGCGCAAGCGCGGTAGCTGAGTGTCCTTCGCCTTTCCCTACGTGCCCCTCGACCCGAAGGGGTGGCGCCTCGCGATGGGGCTGCGTCCTCTGGATCTCGCGCAGTGGCTCGAGGTTGACGAACACCGTGACGAGGAACTTGAGCTCAAGGATCAGCTGCTCGAGAGCTCCTACGACACGGTGGTCGCCACGAATCCGCAGGGTCATGAGGCAAGTGAGGAACTGCTCGAGGAAATTCGAGCGAACCTGCGCATCTTTCATCCCGGAAGTCTTCAACCCCGAGAGCGACGTGGACCACCCGATTGTGGTTGCGAGCCGATTGGTCCAGGAGGACCTGTGCCTGCTGGTGCGCGAGGACTCGTGGCGACTGCGTGCTGCCTGCGTCTGTTTTCCCTCGCGCTGGGACTTAGCGACCAAGATCGGCACCACGCTCGATGACATCCACGGACCGGTGCCCGGGTATGACGATCAACTCGCCCGACCGACGACTCTCTTCTTCGATCGGCTGAAGCCCGATCGCTCCTTTTGGCGCTTGAACTGGACACTGCTCGATAGCCCCAGAACTCTTTCAGCCCGCGAGCGCCCGCCGGGCGCCTGAAGGCGAGTTAGAGCGATGGTATTTTCGCGTGGAACGTCAGACCTTGCGGTCTTTGCCGCGCACCCATGCGGTCGTCTTTACCATCCGTACGTACGTCACGTCGGCCGCCGCGCTGTGCGATCGTGACGACACCTTCGCGTCGGCACTGGTGCACGCTCTGGAGACGGCGCCTGATGATGTGCAGGTGTACAAGGGCTGGACGGGTGTCGCGACGCGGTTGCGTGACGCTCTGACGTAGCGCTAGGAGGCGGGTCGAGAGTTTGTCCGCGCGCCCACGCCCTAGTCGATCGATGAGCGCACTGAACCAGGTGAGTTCAAGGTAGGCGACGATGGCCGGGGCGAAGGCGAACCAGAGATCCTGGCGCGCCGAGAGAACGAAGGCGACCAGCAGGACCACTTCGGAGACGATGCGCCAGTTGGGGCGCAGCCCGAGGCGTCGGTTCACCAAGGCACTCGCGTAGAAGAGGTTGAGCCCCGGCACGACCGCGGCGAACGACCACCGGCCCTCAAGCTCGCGGACTCCGAAGGCGCACGTGGTCGCGCCCACCGCCAACAGCGCCACGGCGATATTGCTCGCAACGTCGGCGAACCATGGCGTCTCGGGGTGCGAGGTTCCCGGCCAATGCGCGAGCACACTCACGAGCAGACCTAATCCGCCGATCACGCCCACGACGCCGAGGTTCTGAACGCGACGAAGGGCGAGCATGAGCGAGAGAGGCGGGGTGGGACGGAGCGCCACCGGTTCGCCGTACGGGCGAGTGAGGTCCGACCAGTTCGTGCCGGTCCACACCCGCCACTGGCGAAGCCCGCCCGGATCGGGATACCAACCGGGGGGAACGGCATCTGTCGAGGCTGCGCTCACGTTCGTAGCCTCGCACAGGGTTGTCGTACACGGATCCTCACGGTGAGGATTCAAAAGGAAAACTGAGCAGCGTCGTGATAGCGATGGCCGCACAGACCTTGGTGCCGCAGGCCACGTCCAGCAAGGGAGAGGGGACGTACTTCAGCTTGACGTTGGATGTCGTGGATCGATCCATCGTGCTCAGCCGCGCGCCGTTTGATTGTTGGCCAACTACCACGCATCGCCTCAGTTGCGTGCACGCGGCGGCACTGGCCGAGTAGGCGAGCTTGGTGGTCGCCCAGGCCGTTGCGAAATCTGTTGAGTGCACGAGGAGCGAGTCACTCGACGTACTAGCCAGAGCGTCACACATCTCACCGTTACACGAGAGTGAGGTCATGGTGGTCCACGAGTTCGGCACTGACTGGTACTGCCAACTCGATCCCGCGTCGCTCGTGACGTAGAGAGAGAACTGGTGCGAGAGGGTCACGAGGCCCAGTGCACACGACGAGGGCGTGGCGCACGTGAAGTCACTGATCACGTCGCTCTTGGCGAAGTGAAGAGGTTCGGACGTCGTCCACGTCGTTCCCGCATCCGTGCTCGTAAGAAAGCGTGGGATGCCGTTGGTTCCGGTGTCGACGAGCCCGCAGACCACCTGGTTACACGTGACCGCACTCGCACCAATCCCTCCGGTGGGGGGAGTCAGGATGCTCAATGAGTGGGTATGGCTATCAAAGAGCCAGAGCACATCGCTGGCCGGGGCTCGAACCGGCGAGCAGACACTGCGATCCCGTGCAGCTGACGGAGGTGAGCAGGATCGAGGATGAAGACGGCAAGCGGACGTTGAACCAGTGACCGTGCGGCGTGGCGAACTCGACGACCGAGGTGGGTCCCAATCCCGTGGCGGACGATCCGATGGCGACGCACACGTCGTTGCGGGTACACGCCACGCTCGTCAGGGGCGTCTCGAAACTGAGCGCCGGAGTTCCGCTCAGGTGAACGGCGCTGGCGGCCTTGGGAGCGGGAGTGCCGCAACTCGCCAACACGAGGGCGCCGACGGCCAGAACGACGACGAGGCTCCACCCGGGGCGAGCGCGACTCACGGCACTTCTCATGTACTCCCTGTCGAATCTGTCGCGAGGCGACGAACGAGTGAACTACTGAACTGAGCGCACTCCCGCGCTCACCACCGCCAGACCATCGGCGAGCTGTTCGTCGCTGATGATGAGCGGAGGAAGCAGGCGCAGGACGTTGCCGTCGGTACCGCAGAGCAGTGTGATGACACCCTGCTGTTGGCAGAAGGCGAGAATCGCCTTGGCCGCCGCGGCGTTGGGCGTCTTCGTGCCGGGCTCGACGAGTTCGATGGCCTGCATGGCGCCGCGCCCGCGCACCTCGCCGATGATCGAGACGTCCTTGGCCAGGTGTTCCAGAGTGGAGCGCATCGTAACGCCAATGTCCTTGGCGCGTTCGAGCAGATTCCAGTCTTTGATGGTCTGAATGGTGGCGAGCGACGCCGCAGCGGCAACGGGGTTCCCGCCGTAGGTTCCACCCAACCCGCCTTCGTGGACCGCGTTCATCAGTTCGGCGCGTCCCGTCACCCCCGCGAGCGGCATCCCGCCCGCCAAGCCCTTGGCCGTCGTGATGAGGTCGGGCACGACGCCTTCGTGGTTTACGGCGAACCACTCGCCGGTGCGCGCAAAGCCGCTTTGGATTTCGTCGGCGATGAAGACCACGCCGTTGGCGCTGGTCCACGCCGAGAGCGCGGGGAGAAACCCGTCGGCCGGGACGACGAAGCCGCCCTCGCCCTGGATGGGTTCGATCAACACCGCGGCTACGTTGTGCACCCCGATCTCGGACTCGATGATCTTGATGGCGCGCGCCGCCGCCTCAGGGCCACTGAGGCCGTCGCGGAACGGGTAGCTCATCGGTACGCGATAGACCTCGGGCGCGAAGGGTCCGAAGCGGTCCTTATATGGCATGTTCTTGGCCGTGAGGGCCATTGTGAGATTGGTACGTCCGTGGTACGCGTGCTCGAAGACGATGATGGCGGGCTTGCCGGTCGCCAGTCGTGCGATCTTGACCGCGTTCTCGATCGCCTCGGCGCCGGAGTTGAACAACGCGGACGTCTTGGCGAACGTGCCTGGCGTGAGGTCGCTCAACGCTTCGCACACCTCGACGTAGCTCTCGTAGGGGTTCACCATGAAGCAGGTATGCGTGAAGCGCGCGACCTGTTCGCTCACCGCCTCGACCAGAGCGGGTACGGCGTGTCCGATGCCGGTGACCGCAATGCCCGATCCCAGGTCAAGAAGTTGGTTGCCGTCGACGTCCACGACGATCGCCCCTTCGGCGCGGTCGATGTAGACCGGAAATCCCACTGATAGACCCGAACTCACGACCGCCTTGCGCCGGGCGTGCAGAGCCTGGGACTTCGGTCCGGGCAGGTCGGTGATGACCTTGCGCTCGGTGCCGACGTGCGTGTCGAGTGACGAAACCATGGGATCTCCTAACGGTGATGCGGCAAATCCAGCGTACTGGCCTCGTCGTGGCGACGAAATGGAAAAGACGGGTGACGTCGTCACCCGTCTTTGCCTGGCGGAGGAGGTGGGATTTGAACCCACGGTGCCCGTAGACACAGCAGTTTTCGAGACTGCCCGATTCGGCCGCTCTCGCACCCCTCCGTCGACGAGTCTACCGTGGCACTCGTTAGCGGATCTGTGGGCAACGCTGGTGTCCTACGCTTGCGCGTCATGGATGACGACGAGCGCTTCATGCGCGACGCCCTTGAGTTGGCTGCGCTCGCTGGTGCCCACGAGGATGTCCCGGTGGGGTGCGTGATCGTGGTCGATGGGCGGGTGGTGGGTCGTGGCGAGAACCGGCGTGAAGTCGACGGGGATCCGACGGCCCACGCCGAGGTGATCGCGCTGCGCGAAGCGGCGAGCGTTCGTGAGCGGTGGCGCCTGAGCGACGCCACCGTCTACGTCACCCTCGAGCCCTGCGTGATGTGTGCCGGGGCCCTGCTGAACGCCCGCGTCGAGCGTCTCGTTATGGGCGCTCTGGACGAAAAGGCCGGGGCGGTGGGCTCTCGATACAACGTGCTGAGTGATCCGCGCCTCCTGCACGAAGTGTCTCTCACCTACGACGTACTGGCGGAGGAGTCAGCCGCGCTGTTGAGCGACTTCTTTGTTGCTCGTCGTTTCGAGTAGGACACTGATCGGTCACGCGTGCGCAAACTGGTGCGTTTAGGTTGACCCCCATGCCCATCGAGCACGATCAGTCGCTCTCGGGCCAGCGCACCGTGGTGGTCGGCGCGGGCATTCTGGGCACCGTGCACGCGTTACTTCGCGCTGGCGCACGGCGCCACTGTCGTGCATCTGGAACGTGACGCTCTACCCCGCGGAGCGACGGTGCGAAATTTTGGGCTGATCTGGGTGAGTGGACGCGCGCCGGGTCGTGAAGTGAGTCTCGCCCTGCGCTCGCGCGAGCTCTGGCAGCAGATCGCCGAGGCGGTACCGGGAGTGGGCTTTCGCGCGAATGGATCCCTCACTCTGTTGAATGCGAGAGCGAGATGCACGTCGCCGAGCGCGCGCTGGCGCGCGAGGACGCAGAGCCACGCGAGTTCGCACTGCTCAGTCACGACGAGGTCCTCGCGCGCAATCCCGCGTTGGAGGGAAAGTTCGAAGGGGGCCTGTGGTGCGGGCGCGATGGGGCGGTGGAGTCCCGAGCGGCACTCGGCGCATTGCGTGACGCGATGGCGGCGACGGGGCGCTACGACTATCTGTTTGGTTGCGAACTCGTGGGCCTGTCGGACCATGAAGTCGTCGACCACCAGGGTGCGCGACACGGCGCCGATCAGGTGTGGATCTGCTTGGGCGCGAACCTCAGTGGCTTCGGTGCCGAACTCTTTGAGACGGAACCGCTGCGCCGCGTTCGTCTGAACATGGCCGAGACCCGACCCCTGGGACGAGAGCTGACCACGTCGGTCGCGAACGGCGACTCGTTTCGCTACTACCCCGGATTCCGCGATGACGCGAGTGAGTTGCTCGCACCTCAGGAGCCACTCGCCGAGCGATACGCGATCCAGTTGCTATGCCAGCAACGTCTCCACGGCGGCCTCACGATCGGTGACACGCACGAGCCCGACGCGCCGGGGCTCTTCGAGACTGACGACGCCCCGATGGAACTGGTGGTGGCGGCCGCGCGGGGACTGATCGGCGACGACTTGCCGGCGATCGAACGGCGCTGGAGTGGGGTGTACCACCAGATGGCTGCGGACAGCGACGAGTTGTACTACCGGCGCGAACTTGCGCGCGGCGTGAGCGCCATAACCGGTGCCGGCGGGCGCGGGATGACCTTAGCCCCAGCGATTGCGGAGGAGAGTTTTTCGTGACTATCGAACTGATCTGTTTGGACATGGCCGGCACCACGGTCAACGACCAGGGGCTCGTGCTGCGGGCCTTTCGCCGCACGATCGACGAACTCGGCGTCACCGGCGAGGATGCCGACCGCCGCCGAGGCCTACGTGATCGAGACGATGGGCCAGTCCAAGATCGAGGTGTTCAGCGAGCTCTTCGACGAGCGGGCCGAATTGGCCAACGACGCCTTCGAGCGCCACTTCGTCGAGGGAGCGTCCGAAGTAGGGGTGAGTGAGGTCCCCGGGGCGAGAGCGACGATCGATGAACTGAAGAGCCGAGGAGTGGGGGTGGCGCTCACCACCGGCTTCTCGCCCGGCACGCGCGAGGTGTTGATTGACATCTTGGGGTGGGCGGATCTCGTGCCGATACGGGTCTCGCCGGCGGACGCGGGGCGAGGTCGTCCGGCTCCGGACATGTTGCTCGTGTGTGCGTTGCGTGCTCGCGTCACCGCGATGGCGAGCATCGCGGTGGTGGGCGACACCGCATCGGACATGCAGGCGGGTCGGCGCGCGGGTGCGGGAGAGTGCATCGGCGTGCTCACAGGCACCGACAACGCCGCACGGTTGTTCGATAGCGGGGCGCACGCCGTTGTCGACTCGGTCGGCGACCTGCTTCGTATTGACAGTTTTGTCGCATAACGGTCACGCAACGATCGCAATAATTTCCACGCTTGCGCACACGAAGGGTGAAGCAACGTCACATTGCGCTTACTCGCGACTCTTACTGTTCTGGCGAGCCACCACCGAGGTGCTCATTTTTAGGAGGCATTTCTCGTGTTATCAAACAAACTGAAGGTCGCCTTCGCGGCCGGACTAGTGGGGACGGCGCTGACGACCGTTGCGCTGGCCGGTGGTGCGAACGCGGCTAGCAAAACAGTTAATTGGTCGACGGTGACCTCAGCAAAGGCCGGCGGAGGCATGGCTGCCCTCATCAAGGCCGCAAAGAAAGAGGGTCATGTCAACGTGATCACAATTCCTCTTTCTGGTTGGGCCAACTACGGCGCCATCATGAAGGACTTCACCAAGAAGTACGGAATCAAGATCAACGACCAGAACCCCAACGGCTCGAGCGCCCAGGAGATCACCGCCATCAACACCCAAAAGGGTCGCGCGGACGCTCCCGACGTCGTGGACGTGGGTACGAACTACGCCACCGGCAACGAGCAACTCTGGGCCAAGTACAAGGTGGCGACATGGGCGGACATTCCTAGCTCGGCCAAAGACGCCAGTGGACGTTGGTACGACGACTACGGCGGGTACGTCGCGATTGGTTGTGACACCACGATCGTCAAGACCTGCCCGACGTCGTTCGCGCAGTTGACCAACCCGATCTACAAGAACGAAGTCGCTATCAACAACGACCCGACCTCGGCTTCGGCTGCGTTCTACGCGGTGTGGGCGGCGGCGATTGCCAACGGCGGTTCCTTCTCCAACATCACGCCCGGTATCAACTTCTTCGCCACGCTGAACAAGGACGGCAACTTCGTTCCCGGTGGGACCGAAGCAACGGCCGTTGCCGGCACCACGCCGATCCTCGTCTGGTGGGACTACCTCCAAGACGGTGTCGCGGCGAGCGTTCCTGGTTGGAAGTCAGTGATTCCGACGGACGGCACCATTGCGGCGTACTACACCCAGGCGATCACCAAGGACGCTCCGGACCCCGCGGCGGCGCGCCTCTGGGAGGAGTACCTGTACTCGGTGACCGGTCAGAATCTGTTCCTGCAGGGCTATGCCCGTCCGATTGAATTGGCAGCGATGACTGCCAACGGCACGGTCAACAAGACGTGGCTGGCGGCGCTGCCCGCGGCGCCTTCTGGCGGACTCACGTTGCCCACCCAAGCTCAGGTCACCGCCGCCGATGGCGTCGTGGACTCGACCTGGGCCTCCGCAGTTGGCAGCAGTTGATAACGAGTATCACCCGAAATGACCGTCCTCTCTGACCTTGACTCGGGTGCGCCGTCTTCGAACGACGCGAGTCAAAAGATGAAAGACAGGTCGGGCGGCATGGGTGCACTGGTTCGAAAGATTCGGACCGGTGCACCCGTGGTGCCGTTTATGGCGTACGTCATCTTGGTGCTGGGCGTGCCCACCGGGACCATCGTCGCCTTCGCGTTTCGCTCGAACTCGGGTGGATTCACGTGGTCGAACATTCACACCATCCTTGGCACGACACCGCTCACCGCTCAGTACCGAGCGGGCTTTGAAAACAGCCTCAAACTCGCGGTCGTCACCGCGGTCATTCCCGGCATCCTCGGGACAGTCATCGCCTACGCCATCTCCACGTCCGAGCACCCGGCCTTTAAGCGAATCGTCTCGGCGACCTCGGGCGTCCTGGCGCAGTTCGGCGGTGTCAATTTGGCCTTCATGTTTATCGCGGCATTCGCCGCGACGAACGGCCTCATCACGAAGTGGTTGGCGTCCATTGGGCTCGATCCCTGGAACCACGGGTGGAGCCTCTACAAATTTTGGGGCGTGGCATTCGTCTATATGTACTTTCAGATTCCCTTGATGATCCTGATTGTCACACCCGCCTTCGCCGGATTGCGTCCGGCCTGGCGCGAAGCCGCCGAGAACCTCGGCGCATCACGGTGGCGCTTCTGGCGTCACGTGGGGATTCCCGTTCTCACCCCCGCGATCCTCGGCAGCATGTTCCTACTCTTCGGCAGCGGGTTTTCCGCCTACGCGACCGCGGAGGCGTTAACGGGGGGAACGATCTCGATCACGCCCATTCAGATCGGCGCGATTTTGCAGGGCAACGTCATTGCGGGCGAGCAGAACGTGGCGTACGCGCTGGCCTTCGCCATGATCGTCATTCTGCTCGTGTCCGTCGTCATCTACGCCTTTCTGCGTCGAAGGACGTCTCGATGGCTTCTCTAGAACTGGGCTCACTCGTTGCCGATCCCTCTCAGATTGATGAACCGTATGACGCTGATTCTCCCCCCAAGAAGCGTCGCTTCCAGTTTCGATGGGGACGAGGCACCATTCTGGTACTGGCAGCGGCGTACTTCATCTTGCCGTTCTATGCGGGAATGGAATACTCACTCCAACACCCCACCGGTGGCTTCTCACTGACCCCCCTCAGTCAGATCGCCTCGGCGCCGGGCTTCGTGTCGGCGCTGTGGCTGTCCACTCAACTCGCGGTCATCACGATGGCGGTGGTGATGGTCCTGATGGTGCCCACCGTGATCTACGTCCACCTTCGCCTGCCCCGATTTCGTCGCGTCATGGAAGTCATTACCATTCTTCCCATAATCATCCCGCCCATCGCCTACTCCGTGGGCGTCTTGGAATCCGCGCCGCAGTGGCTGCGCAACTCGCAGTACCTGCTCGCGGTCGTCTATGTCATTTTGGCGATGCCCTACGTGTATCGCTCCTTGGACTCGGGACTCGGCGCCCTTGACGTGAAGACCTTGGTCGAGGCCTCGAGGTCATTGGGCTCGAGTTGGCTCATGACCATATGGCGCGTGCTCGTGCCGAACTTGCGCGCGGCGCTGATGTCGGCGTCCGTGTTAACGCTCGCCCTGGTCTTTGGCGAGTTCACCATCGCCAACGTTGACAACTGGCAAACGGTGCCGGTCTGGATCTATCTCGCTCCGACCGACAATCCCCGGATCAACACCCTGGTCGCAATGATCGCCTTGCTCGCGACGGCCCTGGTGCTCATTCTCATTGTCTCGCTGGACCGATCACAGTCTCGAAACTCCAGGAGGAGCTAATGGTGGTAACGATCGACGAATCACAGAGCGCCGCGCGCGGGCTAACGGCCAGCGTCGGAGCGCCCGTCGTGTTTGAGAACCTGACCCGACGCTTCGGCTCCACCACCGCCCTTGACCGCTTCTCACTGGCGATCGCGCCCGGAGAGCTGATCGCGTTGCTGGGCCCCTCGGGGTGCGGCAAGACGACCGCGCTGCGCGTGCTCGCCGGATTCGAGCGCCCCGACGTGGGTCGGATACTCGTCGACGGCAAGGATGTCTCGACCGTCCCCGCGCAGCGGCGCAACATGGGCATGGTGTTTCAGAGCTACTCCTTGTTCCCAAATATGGACGCGCGCGACAACGTCGCATTCGGCCTGCAATTGCGTCACCAGCGCTCCGCTCAACGTCGTGCTCGCGCCACCGAACTTCTAGATCTCGTTGGTTTGGCCGATCACGTGACGAAGTACCCGCATCAGCTCTCGGGCGGTCAGCAGCAGCGCGTGGCCCTGGCGCGTGCCCTCGCCATCGAGCCGCGCGTCCTCTTGCTCGACGAGCCGCTGTCCGCTCTTGACGCGAAAGTGCGCGCCGAGCTGCGCGATCAGATTCGTGCGATCCAGCAGCGCCTCGCAATCACCACGGTGTTCGTCACTCACGACCAGGAAGAGGCCATGTCGATGGCGGACCGCGTGTGCGTCATGTCACGCGGGCACCTCGAGCAGGTTGACACGCCCGCAGTGTTGTACTCCCAGCCAGCCACGCCGTTCGTGGGCCAGTTCGTCGGCGTCTCCAGCCGCGTTCCCGCCACTCGTCATGGCGACCAGGTAGAAGTGCTGGGGCGTGACGTTCCGATCCGCGGCGACCTCACGTTGGTGCCCGCCGGGGAACTGGAGGCGCTGCTTCGCCCGGAGGACCTCGACGTGGTGCCCAACCCGAACGGTCTGGGGATTGTGAACCACCGCAGTTTCCTGGGTGCGCTCACGCGCGTCGGGGTGGGTCTGGGCGGCTCGATGGTGCGCGTGGACGTGCGCAGCTCTCAGGCGGACGATCTGGTGTTGGGTACTCGAGTGGACGTGAGCGTTACTGCTCGTGACGTCCTCGTGACCACGCCGCAGCCAACGAATTGACGATACCCACGTAGTCGTCGAGCGTTCCCACCTCCAGGCCGACGATCTTTCCTTCGTCGTCCCAGGTGCGCAGCGCGAGCGCGTCGGGAAAGCCCGGGTGCTCTTCGAAGCGCAGACACTCCTCGTCGCTCAACAGACCGCCCTGGGCTTTGAGCGAGAGTTTGGACGCCTCGGAGAGTCGCCCGTAGTAGGCGGGCTCGCGGCTGCAGCGCCAGCGCTTGGCGGTCACGTGCATCGACACGGGTTGAGCGACCGCCGGGCCGAAGAGCGGAGCGAGGACACGCGCTCCGACTCGCTCGTGGTCGTCGTCGACCGCGTCCATCGCAAAGTCCGGTTCGTTCTGTACCCCAACGACCAGGTGTCCGACATCGTGGAAGAGGGCGGCGACGATCATCGCGTCGCTCGCGTGTTCGTCTCGCGCGAGTGCCGCGCACTGCAGCGCGTGCTCGATCTGCGTGATCGATTCGCCGTAGGGTTCGTGCCCCTTGGCTTCGTAGAGGTCAAAGAGATCACTGGTCGAGACTGGCGTACGCACGGTTCTCCTTCCGACTCGTGGTCATGCTACGGCGGCCAGGTAAGGCGACCATGAGAAGGTGGGAAAGATCTGGTGAACGCCGGGCTGACGGCCTGTGACGCCTTAGGTGGGGCTGATATCGGTGAGGGCAAGTTGAGCGGCCACAAACGACGACAGCGTGCGACCGCCGGCGAGGTCCGTTGACGAGGTGATCTGGTGGTTCGTGTTGTACTGACTCACGGTGACCGTGCCACAGCCGCTGGGATCGGCAATGACCACGGCGTAGGGTTTCGCGGCGCCCGCGCGGTAGAACCTCATCGTGAGCGAGGAACCCACGTCGAGTGGGCACGACGTGGGCAGGGGACTGGCGACTCCCAAGACGTCGATGTGCTTGGTAATCGAGGAGATGAGTGAGGTCCTTGTTGTCGAGGCATTTTCGTAGCGGTGCTTCTTATCGTTCAGACCGCGGTTGAGCGCGACCGTAATCTTGGCCGCTCCGGGTGCGACGATCGCTCCCGCTGTCTTTGGCGAGCGCCACCAGACCGTGGCGGTGACGCTGTATTCCAATGAACCATCGGACTTCACGAGCGCCACGTAGAGAACCTCGGGCTCTAAGAGAAACGAGGAGTTGGGAAGTTCATAGATCTGCGTGCTCGTGGCGCCAGAGGAACCAGTGCTGGTAGCAGCATGTCCGTCGAGGTGCTGAGTCTTCAACCACGCGAGCGACGACTGGGCGGCCGGGGCCACGTAAAAGCGGGTCGAACCAACCTCGTTGCCCGGATACGAGATCGACCTGGCACCGCTGAAGGGCTTGGTGGCTTCGGCAACTTTGGCCGTGATCTGTTTCGATCCCGGAGGAAGGGGAGCCGCCCCGAGGAGCGTCGCCACGTCACGCTCGGCGACGTTCTGGCGCTGCGCGTTAGAAGAACCCGCTGCGGAGGCGGACGTGACGAGAGCGGTCGTACTCAGTGCGAGCACGCTGACAAGCACAAGGCCCACACGCAGTGGCGCTCGGCGGCGAGGAATAGTCAAGGTCTTCATACCTTAGGTTTGTGCACCCGCACGTGGTACTTACGCCTGGGGTTATGACGACTGCATGACGATGTCCTCGTCAGCGAGTTGAGTGCGACTCGCCTTCGTTCGACGGAGGCGTGAGGATTCGAAACTCTATTGAATGCCACTCCTCCAACGGAGTCCTGGGGATCAAGTGAGAATGGGCTTCACTTCTCAAGGGGACGAAAACGCTCGAAGTGTTGGTGTCGTCAGAATCTGGGTGAAGGGCCCGCGAAATGCCTCGGACCGAGGCTAGGGAGAGCAATCGGGTCATGTAACCATGCTAAAGGTGCGAGGTAAAAACGGTGCGACGTGAGCGCGTGAGTGACGCGCCAACTAGGCGATCAACTCGAAACACATTCAGAAGCGAGTGAAGAATTGGATGTCCAATTTTCGGAGGACACGCGGCGCGCGCGTCTCTAGTGTGCGGTGTATGTCAGAACTGGATGATGCGCGTTGGAACGCAGTGGAGTCGCGAAACGCGAACCTGGCGGGGTCCTTCGTGTACGCGGTGCGAACGACCCGTGTCTACTGTCGACCCGGTTGTCGCTCCCGACGTCCACTGCGCCAAAACGTTGAGTACTTCACCAGCGGCGCCGAAGCGCGAGGTGCAGGCTATCGATCGTGCGCGCGCTGTGCACCGGACGCGAACGTGGACGTCGACCCAACGACCCGTGCGGTGATTGCTGTCTGTCGGGAGATCGAAGGAGCTCGCGGCGACGTCAGTATCGCCGAGGTGGCGTCGCACGTGGGATTCAGCGAGGGCCATCTTCGCCGCATTTTTCGCCGGGTGATCGGTGTGTCACTGGCGACGTACGCGCGCGAATGTCGCGCGATGCACGCTCGTGAGACTCTGCGCGCAAGCTCGTCGGTCACCGACGCCGTCTTTGACGCGGGGTACAAGTCGATGAGTGCGTTCTACGAAGGAGCTGCGCGACTGGGAATGACGCCTTCGCGCTATCGCGACGGTGGTCGTGGCGCGCTGATTCGTTACACGACGCTCGCGACTCCCCTGGGTGTTGTCCTCGCCGCATGTTCGACTCGCGGCGTGTGCTCAGTGCGGGTGGGTGGCGACGAGGAGCGGTTGGAGAAGGAACTCGCCGATGAGTTCGCACACGCCACGGTCGAACGCGATGACGAAGGACTGCGCGACGTCGCGGTCGCACTGGCGCACGCGGTTCAAGGCGAGGATGTGTTGCACGAACTGCCCCTCGACCTAGCGGGAACAGCTTTCCAACTTCGCGTGTGGGAAGCGCTGCGTCGAATCCCGAGCGGTGAGACTCGCACGTACTCCCAAGTGGCGGCCGAAATCGGCGCGCCGCGCGCCGTTCGCGCCGTCGGATCAGCGTGTGGGGCCAATCACGTGGCGTTGATCGTCCCCTGTCATCGCGTGATTCGTCAAGACGGGTCGCTGGGTGGCTATCGCTGGGGACTGGATGTCAAAGAGGCACTGCTGCGAGCAGAACGGGCCCAACTCGCCTAAGCGAGGTCAGGCGCCGCGGTCTACGGAAAGATGGCGGAGGAGGTGGGATTTGAACCCACGGAAGGTTTCCCTTCACACGATTTCCAATCGTGCCGATTCGGCCGCTCTCGCACTCCTCCAGAGTGATTCATTGCAAAATGAATACCGGCTGGCAAGGCTACCTGAGGCTGGCTCGGTGGCTCCGGTAACCTGGAGGGGCCGAGGTTGAAAGCGGTGGTCGGGTCCCGTGCGACGACCTTTCGTGAACCGAGTCAGAGGTGGAAGCCAGCAGCTCTCAGCGAACTGTGTTGGGTGCCACGGATCGCCTGGCCACTGCTTTGGACCTCGGAACGACAGAGCCTCCCGTTAGCATCGCTTCATGGCTGAAGCGAAAGCGACTCCCACCTCACTCGACGGAGTCACGTCTCTCTACCGGCGATTTCGCCCCGGTCGATTCGCCGAACTTCGGGGCCAAGATCACGTCGTGCGGGCGCTGCAGGGAGCGGTCAACAACGATCGCGTTTCTCACGCGTACCTCTTTTCGGGACCGCGCGGAACGGGTAAGACCACCACGGCGCGCATCCTCGCGAAAGCACTCAACTGCGAGAATCCCGTCGACGGCGACGCGTGCGGCATCTGCGACAGCTGCGTGGCGATCTCCAGGGGAACCTCGCTCGATGTCATCGAACTCGACGCGGCCTCGAACAACGGCGTGGACGACATCCGTGAGATCACCTCGGGCGCCTGGCACGGCACGCCCGGGCGCTGGAAGGTCTACATCTTCGACGAGGTCCACCAACTGTCCAAAGCGGCATCGGCCGCACTACTCAAGAGTCTGGAAGAGCCGCCGCCACACGTCGTGTTTGTTCTCGCCACCACGGATCCCCACAAGGTTCTGCCCACTATTCGTTCGCGAACCCAACACCTCGAATTTCGACTGTTCGGAGCCGACACGCTTGCGACCTTGCTCAACGACGTCAAGGGCGCCGCGGGTCTCGGCGCGGACGACGCCACCATTGAGGCCGCGGTCCGAATGGGCAAGGGCTCGGCGCGCGACGCCCTGAGCGCACTCGACCAACTGCTCGCGACGGGTTCGGTCGCCGAGAGCCAACCGGAGTTTGACTCCCTCTTTTCGTCACTTGTCAATGGCGATGCCGCTGGAGCGCTGAAGGCGTTGTCGGTCCTGGCCAAGGAGGGCTGGGACCCCGAGCAGCTGGCCGAGAACTTCGCGGGCGAAGTTCGCCAGACCTTCTTGCTCCAAGTCGCCCCGGAAGTTGCCGACGCCGTGGACGCTGATCGAGATCGCTTGGCGCAGTGGGGCGTTCAACTCGGGCTGGCTCGCAGTGTTCGAATACTTGAGACCGTTGGGCGTTCCATTCGAGAGATGAAGAGTGCCCCCAACAAGATGGTTACCCTTGAGGTCGCGATGGTGCGTCTCACCAAACCCGAGCTCGACAGTTCCCTCGAAGCGTTAGAAGAGCGCCTGACTCGATTAGAGCGCGGCTCGAGTCGACCCGAGCCTTCATCTCCGTCGAGCGCGCCCGCCCTGCGACCCATCGGCTCCTCCGTCACTGCTCCGCGCCCCTTCGCCGGTCCTCGCTTCTTCCGAGGCAGAGTCCCTCGATGTCCGACTCGCCGGTGAGCGCGCCCACGACGAACGACGTGGTCGACGTCGAGGAGCCAACCTCGAGCGATTCGATTCACGTGTCTCTCCAACGACGTGCGAGATCGCTTCACCTCACGAGTTGTGCCCAGAACGTCACGCGCCGCGCAGTTGCTGCTGCGCGCGGCTCACGTGCAGTCACTTGAAGGACTGCTCTTGACCGTGGCGGTGCCGAGTGAGGAGATGCGCCAGAACACCGAAATGATCTCCCAGGGTCTTAAGAGCGCGTTCGAACACGAGTTCAAAGTGTCCTTTACCCTGCACTGGACGGTTGACCCCACGCTCGTGGCCGACGCTGCACCGTCGCGCATGGCCACGCGAGTCGAACCTGACGAGCTCACGGCACTCGATGACGCCGACTACGCCCCGCAAGCCGACGACGCCGCAGTCGTCGTCACCTCAGCGGCCGATCACCTTATTACTGAGATGTTTCCCGGAGCCCAGGAGATCTCGTGAGTTATCCGCCAGCCCTGCAGTCGGTAGTTGACGAGCTGGGTCGATTTCCTGGCGTTGGACCGAAGTCGGCCCAGCGCATCGCCTTTTGGTTGATGCGCCAACCCAGCGAGGACGTCGAGCGGCTGGCGGTGTCGCTCAGTGAGATGAAGGTTAAGTTGTCGTTTTGTGAGCGGTGCTGCAACATCGCGGAGTCGGGTGGTCTGTGTCCCATCTGTGCGGATTCGCGTCGCGACCAGACAACCATCTGCGTCGTCGAGAGTCCACCTGACGTGGCGGCGGTGGAGCGCTCGGGCGCCTTTCACGGGACCTATCACGTTCTTCACGGCGTCTTGAATCCCCTTGAAGGCATTACACCTGATCGGCTCAAGATTCAGGAGCTTCTCCAGCGGCTTCACGGACCGGTGAAGGAAGTCATTCTTTGTTTCAACTCCAACGTCGAAGGCGATCACACTGCAATGTACTTGTCCCGCCTGTTACAGGTGCCCGGTCTGGTCGTGTCCCAACCGGCCAGCGGACTGCCGGTGGGTGGCGACCTGGAGTTCGCGGACGATCTGACCTTGGGCCGAGCCCTGGACGGTCGGCGAGTTCTCAGCGAGTAAGCGATTCGCGGGTCGCGGCGTCGTGTGACGCGTGGGCCAGACTGTAAGCGTGCGCTTTCTCACCATCGTCCGCCACGCCAAAGCTGAACGGAACTCGAGGGACGGCTCGGACTTCGCCCGCGGGCTCAATGGCAAGGGACATCGCCAGTGTCGCCAACTACGCATCTGGGCGAGCGACGCCAAGGAACTCGGTCGTTTTGGTCCGACCACCGCGCTCGTCAGTTCGGCGGCGCGGACCACAGAGACCTTCCGTGACGCCTTCGAGGGGACGCCCTTTGTGGCGGACCACCACGAGAGCACGCTGATCTACAACGGGCTGCGCCACGTGAGTGCCGAAGACGTCCTGATCGATTTGGCCGCGATCGATCCGGTCACAACCTCACTGATGGTGGTGGGACACAACCCGACCGTGCTCGACCTGCTCGTGATGTTGACTAAGGACCTACCGCTCGAGTTCTCCCACGAGTATCCGCTGGCCGGCGCGTACGTCCTCGAGCTACGCGACGACGAGCCGATTGGGCCGGGGCCTTACGGCTTCCTCACTCGATACGTGCCCGAGGTCTAGAAGGCGCGCAAGATGGCCGCGTCGCCCTGACCGCCACCGCCGCACAGACCGACCGCCGCGACCCCGCCACCGCGGCGACGCAGTTCGAGTAGCGCGCTCAGCGCGAGTCGTGTTCCCGACATGCCGATGGGGTGTCCGAGCGCGATGGCGCCGCCGTTGACGTTGACGATGTCCTCGCTCACGCCCAAGTCATCGATGGATGCGAGCGCCACCGCCGCGAAGGCCTCATTGATTTCGATGAGGTCGAGATCACTTACGCTCACCTCGGCCTTGCGGGTCGCTTGAAGAATTGCGTTCGACGGTTGCATGAGCAGGGAGGTGTCGGGTCCCGCGACCTGGCCGTATCCGATGAGCTCACCCAGGGGCGAGAGACCAAGGTCCTGACAACGCTGAGCGGACATGACCAGGACCGCGGCCCCGCCATCGGAGATCTGTGAGGCGTTGCCGGCGGTGATCGTGCCGTTGCCCTCGAAGGCGGCGCGAAGGTGGCTCAGTCCCTCGAGTGTCGTGTCAGCGCGCACACCCTCGTCGCGCGAGACGACGATCGGATCGCCCTTGCGTTGGGGTACCGACACGGCGGTGATCTCCTCGTCGAAGAGTCCCGCGGCAATGGCCGCGGCCGCGCGCTGGTGGCTACGGGCGGCGAACTCGTCTTGGCGGGCGCGCGAGATGCGCCCCTGGTTGTAGCGCTCGGTCGCGAGTCCCATCGCGCAGTGGTCGAAGGAACACGTGAGTCCGTCGAGCATCATCGAGTCGATGACGTTGTCATCACCGAGGCGATAGCCCGCTCGCGCTCCGGGCAGCAGGTATGGCGCATTGGTCATGGACTCCATGCCGCCGGCGATGATGATGTCCGCCTCGCCGGCGCGGATCATCAGGTCGGCCAAGTAGATCGTCTGGAGCCCCGACAAGCAGACCTTATTGATGGTGGTCGCGTGCACGCTCAGAGGGATGCCCGCCTTTTCGGCGGCTTGGCGAGCGGTGATCTGACCCTGTCCGGCTTGGATGACCTGGCCCATCAACACCGCGTCGATGCTGGCGGGATCGACGCCGGACTTCTCGAGCACGCGGCGGATCGCCGCTCCACCGAGGTCTTGTGCGCGGAGGGTGGCGAATGCACCGGCGAGCTTGGTGATGGCGGTTCGGCTCCCGGTGACGATGACACTCTTGGACATGCGAACTCCTTGGAAGATTCGAAATGACGTTAGACGTTTCGCGCGCCGACGCATCCGAGAGATCCGCGTCTGCGCGGCGCAACGACGATGGAAGTTACCCGCTGGTTTGCGTTTTCTACTTGTTGGTAAGAGAAAATTCCTACTTTGCGGTAACGCTTGTGGCGACGAGATGATTGCGTTGTGGTGCGTTGCGGTGGCCACAAACTTCGTTCTCTCATCGACTCGTCGTGGCTAGCCTGATTCCATATGGAGCACTCAATGGCCGAGCGCCTGAAAGAGCTTGAAGCCCTCAAAGCCGAAGCTCGAGTCGCCGGTGGAGAAAGTGCGATTGAGCGTCACCACGCCAAGGGACGAATGACCGCACGTGAGCGACTCGAGTATCTGCTTGACGAAGACTCCTTCCAAGAACTCGACATGCTCAATCGTCACGTCGCCTCCGGCATGGGACTCGAAAACTCGCGCCCCTTTACCGACGGCGTCATCACCGGCTTCGGCAAGATCGACGGTCGCAAGGTCTGTGTCTACTCTCAAGACTTCACGGTCTTCGGCGGCGCACTGGGTGAGACGCACGGAGAGAAGATTCACAAGGTGATGGATCTGGCGAGCACGATGGGCCTGCCCCTCATCGGTCTGAATGACGGCGGGGGAGCGCGCATTCAAGAGGGTGTGGCCAGCCTCAACGCGTTCGGCGGTATCTTTCGGCGCAACGTGCGCGCCTCGGGCGTGGTGCCTCAGATCTCGGTCATTTTGGGGCCCTGCGCGGGTGGCGGCGTGTACTCACCGGCCCTCACCGACTTCATCGTCATGGTGAAGGACTCGAGCCACATGTTCATCACCGGGCCCGACGTCGTGAAGGCCGTGACGGGTGAAGAGGTAACCCTCGAGGAGTTGGGTGGAGCTCAAACGCACGCGACGAAGTCGGGCGTGGCCAGTTTCGTGATGCCCGACGAGAAGAGCGCGCTCGATGAAGTGCGCTACCTCTTGTCCTTCCTGCCCGCCAACAATATGGAAGAGCCGCCGCGCATCTTGACCGGCGACGACCCGAACCGGCTCTGCGAGGACTTACGCGATCTGCTGCCCGAGTCGCCGAATCAGCCCTACGACATGAAGAGGGTCATCACCTCGGTCGTGGACGGCGGCGACTACATGGAGGTACAGGCGAGCTACGCCCAGCAAGTCACCTGCGGGTTCGCGCGCATCGACGGCTACACGGTGGGCATCATCTCCAACCAGCCTCAGATTCTGGCCGGCGTGCTCGATATCGACTCATCGGAAAAGGCCGCTCGCTTCGTGCGCACCTGTGACGCATTCAACGTACCGATCGTGACCTTCGTCGACGTGCCTGGTTTCATGCCCGGCGTGGACCAGGAGTACGGCGGGATCATTCGCCACGGCGCCAAACTGCTCTACGCGTTCTGCGAGGCCACGGTGCCGCGCATCTCGGTCATCACGCGCAAGGCCTACGGCGGGGCGTACATCGTCATGAACTCCAAGTCCATCGGGGCGGACCTCGCCCTCGCGTGGCCCACCGCCGAGATCGCCGTGATGGGCGCGGCGGGGGCGGTGGGCATCGTGTACCGTCGCGACCTGGCGTCGGCCGATGACCCTGAGGCCCTGCGCGCTCAACTGGTCGACGACTACCAAGAGCGCTACGCCACGCCCTACATTGCCGCCGAGCGTGGGTTCATTGATGACGTGATCGACCCCGCCGAGACTCGCCAGATTCTTGCTCGTTCCCTTGACCTCCTGCGAGGCAAGCGCGAGGATCTACCCAAGCGCAAGCACGGGAACATGCCGCTATGAACTACGGCCTAGCCCCTCGGCCCTCGCTGCCGCCCGATGAGATGGCCGCGCTGATCGCCGCGGCCGAGGAGTTGCTGGTCGAAGAACGCCGCCGCGTGAAGAGCAGCAAGCCGTCCGCCTGGCGCTTCTCGGGTCGTTGGTACAACGCCGGCCCCTTCGCCAATCGTCGCCCTCACGGCTGACGAAACGGCGCCGTCTCGCCCTAAACGCACCGCAGTGAGAGACTGGGACCGTGCAATCGACGTGGGTGGTGGGCTCGCTCGACGCTCTCGGTGAGTTGCTCGGGGCGCGCGACGACCTGAACGTTCACGAGCGAGACAACGATTGTCCTTCTTCCCACTGCGGCCGCGTTTATAGGCGTAACCCAGGCCGCCATTGAACTGGCCGCACGCTTTGAGACTCGCGATGCTCGCGTTGAGGCGCTCATGCTGACCGATCGCTCCTCGGGCGACGAGCCCATGTTCGCCCGGCGGGTGGCCGACGCGGACGTGGTCGTGCTCTCGGGCGGCTCGGCGCTGCACGCGAGGAGCGTCTGGCTGGATACGCCCGTTGGTGAGGCGATTCGCAACGCCGAGACGCTGATCGCAGTGGGATCAGCGGCCTCGGTTCTGGGTGACACCATGATCGACCCACGAGGCGGCGCTCCGACCTCGGGACTTGGTTATCGGAGCGGGCTGGTGATCACGGGGCCCGAGAACGTCGAACAGCTCGCGCGCACTCGCGCGCTGCTCGGCGAGCGAGAGATTCTCGCGGTACTCGGGCCGAGTGGCGTATTGCATCACGATGGAGCAAGTTGGCGAAGGGTGAGCGGCGACGTGCTTGCCACGCGCGGGGAGAAGTCGGTCGAGCTCTAGCTCTCGGCGATCGTCACCGACTCGATCACGACGTTCTCGCGAGGCTTGCCCGATGGAGTGCCGATGTCGTTGATGACGCTCACGACATCCAGACCCTTGACGACCTTGCCGAAAAGTGAATAGAGCGGGGGAAGTCGAACGCCGTCGGGCCCCGAGATGATGAAGAACTGCGATCCGTTGGTGTGCGGCCCCGCGTTGGCCATGGCCAACGATCCAAGTTCGTAGCGACCGGCCTTGGGCAGTTCGTCGTTGAAGCGGTAGCCCGGTCCACCGGCGCCCGAGCCCGTCGGGTCTCCTCCCTGGAGCACGAAGCCGGGAATAATCCGGTGAAAGACGATGCCGTCGAAGTAGTGCCACCGCGCAAGAAAGACGAAGCTGTTGACCGTTTGCGGCGCGGCGTGCGGATCGAGCAGTATCTCCATGGTGCCCTTGGAGGTCACCATGGTGGCGGTGTAGGTCTTGTCGGGGTCGATGAATAACTCGGGCACCGCGTCGAACTTCTGGCGCTGGGGACTCGAGCCGTCGTCGTTGGGCAACTCAGTGGTCATAGTTATTTCGTCACTTTCAGGAGGTCGATGACGAACACGAGTGTGTCGTTCTTGGCGATGCCGGTGCCCGGAGACGAGTCGCCGTAGCCCAGCGACGGCGGGATCACGAGTTCGCGTCGACCGCCTTGACGCATGCCGACCACGCCGTCAAAGAATCCCGGAATGACCGACGAGTCGGTCAGGGACGTGGTGAAGGGAGTGGACGTCCACGATGACTGGACTACCTTGCGCGTCGAGTAGGTCGCCAGCACGTACTGCAGTTCGACGGTGTCATTCTGTTCGGCGACCGCACCCTTGCCAGTGATCAGATTGTCCAACTCCATGACCTTGGGCGGGGCGCCAGCGGGCACCGTGACCGTAGGCGCCTTGCCGAATACGCCCGCGGGAGAGGGATCACTCACCGCAGCGAAGGACGTGGGCACGGCGACCGTGGTCGTGGTCGTGGGTGGCGTCGTTGTCGTCGTCGTGCTGGTCGAGGACGTTGTCGTGGTGGTCGTTGTGCTATTTCCCGTGAAGACGGCCGCCCCGATGCCAATCACGATGGCCGCGGCGATGACCACAATGACGCCGCGACGAATGCCCTTGCGACGCTTCTCGTGGCGCTGTTGGCGCTCGATCTTCTCGCGCCGGGCCGCCTTCTGCCGCTCTCTCTTGGAAGTTGCCATGGGTTCGACATTAGTAGGGCCCCCAGAACGTCTCGGGAGCCCAACTATCCTTGATGTGCATGTCGCTCATCGTCCAGAAGTACGGAGGGACCTCAGTGGGCGACGCCGAACGCATTCGCGCGGTCGCCGCTCACGTGGCTCGCACCCGACGCGACGGTCACGAGGTCGTGGTGGTGGTGTCGGCGATGGGTCAGTTCACCGATGAGTTGATCTCGCTGGCCGAACAGATCTCGCCCAATAATCCCGCGCGCGAGATGGACATGCTGTTGACGTCGGGCGAACGAATTTCCATGGCACTCGTCTCGATGGCGCTCGCCACTGAAGGGGTGCAGTCGGCTTCCTTTACCGGGAGCCAGGCGGGCATCATCACCGACACCAGCCACCGGCGCGCCAAGATTCTCGAGATGCGCCCGGATCGAATCCGCGAGGCGCTCGACGACGGTTTCGTGCCCGTCGTGGCCGGATTTCAGGGCGTGTCAACCGAGCGCGACATCACGACGCTCGGACGGGGGGATCCGACGTCACGGCCGTCGCCCTGGCTGCCGCTCTCAAGGCGGATGCCTGTGAGATCTACACCGATGTGACGGGGGTCTTTTCCGCGGACCCGCGAGTCGTTGCCAAGGCTCGCCAACTGGCCAAGGTCTCCTTCGATGAGATGCTGGAGATCGCCGCGACGGGCGGACGGGTGTTGATGTTGCGCTCGGTGGAGTTTGCGCGTCGCTACAACGTGCCCCTGCACGTGCGCTCGAGCTTCACCTGGGAACCAGGAACGTGGATCGTTGAGGAGGACCCCACCATGGAAGAGGCCATTGTTTCGGCCATCACCGACGACACCTCGGAGGCCAAGATCACCGTCGGGGCGTGTCCCTGACCGACCCGGAGTTGCGGCCACACTCTTTCGCGAGTTGGCCGACAACAACATCAACATCGACATGATCGTGCAGAACACGTCCGCGCACAACGTCACCGACATCTCCTTCACGGTCGCCAAGACGGACCTTGACGCGGCGATGAGCGCGTGTCGAAAGGTGCAAGACGAGATCGGCGCGGCCACCTTGACGAGCGACGATCAAATTGGGCGCGTCACCGTCGTTGGCGCGGGAATGAAGTCGAGTCCCGGAGTGACCGCCCTCATGTTTGAGACGCTCTCGAACAACGGCATCAACATCGAGATGATCTCGACCAGCTCGATTCGCATCTCGTGCGTCCTGCACGCGGACCACGTGGCCGACGCCGTACGGCACTTGCACTCGGCGTTCGGTCTCGACGCCGAGTGACCTAAACTTCGCCCATGAGAGTCGCCATCGTCGGAGCCACCGGTCAAGTCGGTACCGTGATGCGCTCGATCCTGATCGAACGCGACTTTCCCGTCGACGAGATTCGCTTCTTTGCCTCCGCACGCTCAGCGGGATCGATCATCGAGTGGCGCGGTCGACCGGTCATCGTGGAGGACGCCGCCACGGCCGACTTCTCGGGGATCGACATTGCGTTGTCCTCATCGGGGGCCACGTCGTCGCGGGTGTTGAGTCCTCGCCTGGCTGAAGCGGGCGCCATCGTGATCGACAACTCCTCGGCCTTTCGCATGGACCCCGACGTTCCCCTGGTCGTGCCCGAGGTGAACTCTCACGCGCTCATCACGATTCCCAAGGGAATTGTGGCCAACCCCAACTGCACGACCATGGTGGCGATGCCGGTACTCAAGCCCCTGCACCTGGCCGCGGGCCTGGAGTCGGTGGTGGCCTCGACGTACCAGGCAGTCAGCGGGTCGGGTCGCGACGGCGTCGACGAACTGGCCGAGCAACTCGAGAAGCACCAGGACCACGACCCCCGGATTCTCGCCTTCAACGGGCGCGCGTTCCCGATCGATGAAGGCGTCAAGTTTCCCGCGACCATCGCGCATAACGTGTTGCCCATCGCGGGTGTGATCGTGGACGACGACTCGCTCGAGACGAACGAGGAGCAAAAGCTGCGCGACGAGAGCCGCAAGATTCTCGAGATCGCGAACCTCAAAGTGAGCGCGACCTGTGTCCGGGTACCCGTCTTTACCGGTCACTCGCTCGCGCTCACTCTTAGTTTCGAGCGCGAGATGACCCCCGAGCGGGCGACCGAGATCCTGACCAGGGCGCGCGGCGTCGTGGTCCACCCCATGCCCAGCCCGCGGTTGGTCACCGGCGAGGACCCCACGTACGTCGGGCGCATTCGTCGCGCCGAGACCTCGCCGCACGGCCTCTCACTGTTCGTCAGTGGCGACAACTTGCGTAAAGGTGCCGCTCTCAACGCGGTCCAGATCGCCGAAGCGATCCTCGAACTGCGCTAGTCAGCCCCGTCGCGTCCGACCTGTCGGCGTGCCAAGTTCACGCAGTGGTCGCCGAAGCGTTCGTAGAACCGTGCAATGAGTGCCACTTCCACGGCAACCGGAACACTCATCGAACCCGAAGTCAACTCGGCGGTGAGCGAGACGTGCAGATCGTCCAACTCGTCGTCGATGTCTTCAATGAAGCCGGCCGACCCGTTCTTTCCGTCGATGATGATGTCGGTCGCTTCGCGCCAGATCGTCGAGGCGACTTCACCCATTCGTTCGATCAGTCCGCGCGAGCGCGGGCTCATCTCACTGCCGAGTCCACGTGCCGCGCGACGTGCGACGTGCTCGGCCAGGTCGCCGTTGCGCTCGATCTCGGGAAGTATGCGCAGCAGGATCAACAGGTCACGGCGTCCCTGGACGTCCAGTGGCGCGGTCTCTAAGAGGCGCTCTTCAACCGTGGACACCAGCTGGTCGACGATGTCGTCGATGATGATGTCCTGTTCGACGACGCGTTTGGCCAGTTCGCGGTCGTTGGCGAGCAAGGCGTGAGTGGCCCCGGCGATCGCCTCGCCGACCAGGGCGAAAGTCCGCACAATCTGGGGATGCAGGTCCTCACTCAGGCGCACCAGCGGCAGGTCGGATTCATCCTCAGCGCGAGACGAGCGAAAGAGACGATTCACGCTCGAAGGTTACTCCTAGGTCACATCGGCTCTCTAGGGTGAAATGTGACAAACGAAGGGGGCGACGTGGTCGCAGTTCTGAGTGCGGTGATCGGCCTTGTGGTGGGCGGCGCCGTGGCGTGGATGATCGCTCAGCGCCGTTCGTACGCGACGAGTGAGTCCGACCGCCAGGTGCGCACGGAGCTGGCGGTGCGCGACTCAGAGCTTCAGAGTGCTCGTGAGGATCTCGAGCGTCTCCGCAAAGACCACCAGATCCAGGTTGAGAACCTCGGCGTTGTCTTTGAGAGCTTGTCGAATCGCGTCCTCAAAGAGACGGTCGAAGGCTTCAATCAGACCCAGGAGCAGTTAATGCGCGAGCGCGAGACGAGTCTTGATCGCACGCTGCAACCCCTGGCCGAGTCGCTCGAGGAGTACAAGCGCAAACTGGCCGACTTCGACAAGCAACACGTGGGCGTGCTGGGCGAGGTGAAGAACAGCGCGGACGAGCTGTTGCGAGAACAGCGTCGCGCCCAAGACGAGACCCGACGCCTCAATCAGTTGCTCGGGCGCAGCGATCATCGAGGTAGGTGGGGGGAGGTTCAACTCGCCAACGTGCTCGACGCTTCGGGACTGCGAGAGAACATCGACTACGAGCTCCAGGTCACGTCAACCAGCGAGTCGGGAAGTGCGCAGCGTCCCGACTGCGTGGTCAACGTCTCGCACGGGGTGCACGTGGCCGTGGACGCCAAGTTTCCCTTCGACGCCTTCGAACAAGCTCTCGCGTCGTCGGATCCTGACGAGCGACGCGCCCTTGAGGTAAAGCACGCCAAGGACCTGCGTTCGCACATCAAAACGTTGCGTTCGAAGAGCTACTGGGAGGTTGTCTCGCCGGCCCCGGAGTTTGTGGTCTGCTTCGTGCCCAGTGACGAAGCGGTGAGTGTGGCCCTCGACGCCGACCCCGAGCTGCTGGGCTACGCCGCCAATGAGCGGGTGTTGATCGCGGGCCCGACGAACCTGTTGTCGTTGCTGTGGTCGGTCGCGATGGTGGTCAGGCGTCAGCAGTTCGCCCATAACGCCGAAGAGATCCTCAAGGGCGCCCAAGACGTCTTCGATCGGATTAGCAAAGTGGCCGAACCGGTCGTGGCGATGGGCAAGGCGCTGAACTCACAGATCGAGGCCTACAACCAGATGGTCGCGTCCTTCGAATCGCGTCTTATCGTCAGTGCGCGAAACATGAAGAGTCTGGGCGCGGCCGGTCACGCGAAAGATCTTCCGGTGTTGCGGCCCGTTGAACGCCTGACCTCGAGCATCGATGAGTCCAAGTGGGGAGTAGAGCCCCCGCCGCAGTTGGACCTGGGGTACAACTCGGATGTTCTGGAGCTCGACGACGAGGAAGAGATCTAGAAATCACTGACGAGTAAGTTTTGTCAACGTGGCTCGGACTCGCGCGCAACGTCGTCGCCAAACGTTGCTGATATCGGTGGCCATCGTTCTCACACTTATCGTGGCCGTGTTCGCCCACGACGTCAATCACGCGGCTCACAATGCCTCGGGGCCGCGACGCAGTGAGGATCTGAGCTTTGGCGCCCTGAGCAACGCACTCATCGGCCAGGAGAACGAGTTCGACAGCCACCTCGCTAGTCTGCTCAACCAAGCAGAAACTCTGCCCCGCGTCGTGTTTGCCGCTCGTCTCTACCAGCTCAACGACGCCCTGGCCGGTTGGAGCCAGGATGGTGAACTGCTACGTCACCCGAGTCTCTCGCACAACATCAACGAGTCGATCGGGACGTTGACCGAAGAACGAGTAGCGGCGTATCAGACTCTGCTCGGCGACGTCGCACGGTCCCTCGAACTGCCCTGGACGACCAAGCCGAACGAGCCGGTGACGAATCCCGGGGCCACCTTGATCGCGACGAGCGAGCAGTGGAACATCGATCGATTCGCTCTGCGCAAAGAGCCCGGACACGTGCGCCTCGATGCGACGAGCGTGGCGAGCGCGAAGTACTTCCTTGCTCACGGGGTGAGTCTGGTCACTCGCTCGGCGTCGCTCGAACTCGTGCGCGCAATTTCTATCGACGCCGTGCGTGTCGATCCCTCGGCTTTTCCCTCGGCTAGCGGGCTCATGGTGCTGCCGCCCGTGCGCATCGTGCAGCTCGGAATTTCGGTGCTGAACGCCAGCTACGACGATCAACCGGTCACCCTTAGCGTGCACGTGACACCACTGAATGGTCTCGGCCGGGCGTTTTCCCAGACCATGACGGCCACCCTCGGACCCGACGCCGCCTACGCCTTCGTGCCCCACGCGTTCGTGACGTCGCCGAGCGAGCGCGCCACGCTGGTGATACGCGTCCTGGGGGTTCGCGCGGCGGTGGGCAAAGTGTCCGAAGAGCACTTTCGACTCGAGATGTCACCGTCGGGAAACTGAGGCGCTGAATCAGTTACTGGCGAGTTAGCGTACGATGGGCACGCCCCCTAGTTGTGAAGTGAGGACCTGTGACGCAGTCCATTACCGTGACCGACAATCGCTCCGGTGAGAGCAGGGAAATTCCCATTGTTGATGGTGGCGTGGCCGCGAGTGAGTGGTCCAAACTGCTGCCCGGTATCTGGTTTTATGACCCTGGATTCATGACCACGGCGCTCACCGAGTCCTCCATCACCTACATCGACGGCGACGCGGGAATCCTGCGCTATCGCGGTTACCCCATCGAGCAGCTCGCCGAGCAGTCGACCTACCTCGAAGTCGCCTACTTGCTGCTGCACGGTGAACTGCCCAACGCCGAGCAGGCGGCGGCCTGGGAGAAGGAAATCACGTATCACACCTTCATCCACGAGAACGTCCGCAAGCGCTTCCTCGAAGGCTTCAACTACGACGCGCACCCGATGGGCATGCTCGTCTCGGCGGTGGCCGCCCTCTCCACGTACTACAAGGAAGCGAAGGACGTCACCGATCCCGAAGTGCTCCGAAAGCAGATCGTGCGCTTGATCGCCAAGATGCCGACGTTGGCCGCCGCCGCTCACCGCTTCAGCGTGGGTCAACCCTTCGTGTACCCGGACAATTCGTTGACCTATCCGCAGAACTTCCTCTCGATGATGTGGAAGGTGGCCGAGCCGCGCTACGAACCCGACCCGATCCTGGCCAAGGCTCTGGATGTCCTCTTTATCCTGCACGCCGACCACGAGCAGAACTGCGGCACGACGGCCATGCGCGTGGCGGGCTCCTCGCACGCCGACCCGTATTCCTCGGCCGCCGCCGCCACGGCCGCGCTCTACGGCCCGCTGCACGGTGGTGCGAACGAAGCCGTCATCAAGATGCTCACGCGCATCGGTTCGATGGAGAACGTCCCCGCCTTCGTCGAAGAAGTGAAGTCGCAAAAGAAGACACTGCTCGACGGCTTCGGGCATCGCGTCTACAAGACCTACGACCCGCGCGCCACCATCGTGAAGAATCTGGCCGACCAGGTCTTCACGGTGACCGGCAAGAACCCGCTGCTCGATATCGCGCTCAAGCTCGAAGAGGTCGCTCTCTCCGATGAGTACTTCATCTCGCGCAAGCTCTATCCGAACGTGGACTTTTATTCCGGGCTCATCTACCAGGCCATGGGTTTCCCCACCGAGATGTTCACGGTGCTCTTCGCTATTCCACGTACGGCCGGTTGGCTGTCGCACTACCAAGAGCAGCTGGCTCAGGGTGCCAAGATTGCGCGTCCGCGCCAGCTCTACGTTGGCGCCGGCGAGCGCAAGTTTGTGCCGATGTCCGAGCGCGTCTAGCGCGGACTCAGTAGTCGGGTCAGGCCCTCCTGGACCATTGACACCTTGAGTTCACCGTCACGCGAAAAGAGGAATCCTCGAGCTAGCCCTCGGCCGCCAAAAGCGATCGGGGACTCGGCTTCGTAGAGCAGCCACTCGTCGGCTCGCAAGTCGTGGTGGAACCACATGCAGTGATCGAGACTCGCGCCCATGAAGGTGCCGTCCTCCCAGTTGATGGAGTGCGGACGCAAAATGGCGTCCATGAGGGTCATGTCGCTGGCGTAGGTGACCACGCACGCGTGGAGCAAGGGATCGTCGGGCAACGTACCGTCGGCGCGGATCCAGAGCATCTCGCGCGGTTCCAGGTCACGGTTCGGATCCCAGGGCACCGCGCCGATGAACCGCTGATCGATCGGGCGGGGGAAGTTGAGCCAGTCGTTCGAGAGATCGCTCTCGCGAATGATGTCGGCGAGGGGCCGGATTGTTTCGGGCCCGGGCACCTCAGGCATCGTGATCTGGTGCGCGAGACTCACTTCATCGACGTGAAAACTCGCTTGCATGTTGTAGATGGCTCGGCCGTGCTGCACGGCGACCACACGACGAGTGGTGAAGCTCTTGCCGTCGCGAATTCGGTCCACTTCGTAGAGGATCGGCGTGGTGGGATCACCCGGGCGCAAGAAGTAGGAGTGCAGCGAGTGCACGCGTCCGCGCTCGACGGTGCGACCGGCGGCCATCAGGGCTTGGGCCGCGACCTGGCCACCGAAGGTGCGCTGACGCTCCTCCTTGGGATTGATGCCCCGATACACGTTCACCTCGATCGTTTCGAGGTCTAAGAGGCGGACCAAGAAGTCCAGGGCGTCGGTCATGGTCCATTGTTGCATCTCGCTCGCACCGAGCACTTTGGCGCCGGCCGGTAGACTGGACGGAATGAGTGCCCGCCTTCGCAGACTTATCGCGTGGACGAAGACATCCGAGGGCAAGAAGTTAACTCGCTACTTCCTCGGATCGGTCATTACCACGGGCCTGTCCTTTGCTTGGATCACCATCATGTATGGACTCAAGATCATTCCGGGCGTGATCTGGGCCACGTTGAGCGGCAACCTCGTCGCGGTGATCCCGTCGTACTACTGGAACCGCGCGTGGGCGTGGGGCAAGCGCGGCAAGAGCCACTTTCGTAACGAGATCGTGCCGTACTGGTCGATGGCCTTTCTCGGCATCGCGTTCTCTCAGCTCGGCGCGTTCTGGGCGCGTCACGAGGTGCACACCCATAACTGGAGCCACCTGACGTCAACTGCACTGGTGGCGGGCACCAACGTGCTGTGCTTTGCCATCTTCTTCGTACTGAAGCTCATGGTCTTTAACCGGATCTTCCACGTGGTCAAGCATGGTCACCACGATGCCGATCGCGCCCTGCAAGAAGAAACCGCCGCGTAGTTTCGCGGGTCTCCCTAGGATGGGGCAACGTCGATGAAATGGACACCCGCTGAACTGATCGCGTGGAGTCACACGCACAACGGCAAGCGACTTATCCGCTACACCGCGGCGTCGGTCATCACCACGGTCGTCTCACTCGGTGCGGTGAGCACGTTCTACGGATTTCGCATCATTCCCGACGCGGTGTGGGCCACCCTGGCGGGCAACGTCGTGGGCATGGTGCCCGCCTACCAGCTCAATCGTCGCTGGACGTGGGGCAAGCGTGGACGCAGCCACTTCCGCAAGGAGATTGCACCGTTTTTGGTGATGTCTATTTTCGGCATTGCCTTCTCCCAACTCGGCGCGTGGTGGGCCAGGAACGAAACCAAGTCGCACCAGTGGTCGCACGTGGCCAACACCGCTCTCGTGGCGGGCGCCAATCTCACGTGCTTCGCCGTGTTCTGGGTGCTGAAGCTCATCGTCTTCAACCGCATCTTCAGGGTGGAGAAGATGGCCGAGATCGACGAACGCCTGCGCGTCGAAGAGGGCAGCGCCAGTTAGTCGCGGAAGTTGGTGAACTGCAGGGGTACCGCGAGGTCGGCTTCCTTGAGCGACTGAATCGCGCGCTGGAGGTCGTCGCGCTGTTTGCCGGTGACGCGAACCTGGTCGCCCTGGATCGATGACGAGAGGTTCTTGACCCCCATCTCCTTGATCAGCTTGTTGATCTGCTTACCCACGTCTTGGGTGATTCCGGCTTTAAGGGAGACCTTTTGGCGCGCACTGTTGTGGCTGGCCTCTTCGATCTTTCCGGGGTCCAGCGTCTTGAGCGATACCTGGCGCTTGACCAGTTTCTCTTCGAGCAACTGATAGAGCGCGCGGAGACGGTCCTCGGTGCTAGCGCTAAGGGAGAGCTCCTTCTCGGAGAACTCGATGGTGGCGTCGGTGCCCTTGAAGTCGAAGCGGTTGCCGGCCTCGCGGTTGGCCTGGTCGACCGCGTTGCGCACCTCTTGGAGGTCGATCTCCGAGACGACATCGAAACTTGGCATGCCAAATGATAGGACGGGCTCACTTGGCGCCGTCAATGCGTGAACGACTTGGGCGCTACCGGGCCGACACAGTAGAATCCTCGGCGGGTCGGTGCCCGAGTGGCCAATGGGATCTGGCTGTAAACCAGACGGCTTAGCCTACGGGGGTTCAAATCCCTCCCGGCCCACCAAGGTCAACCTGTCGGGGTTGGCCGCGTCCCGCGTTGAGCGAGAGCAGTACGGTGTCACGTGCGTGGCGAGAGGAGTTTCGTGGGTCGAGTGAACTCGTGGGCGAGCGGGGTTCGAAGAACCTACGAACGCGGCGCGACCAGCTTCGAGTCCGGGGTCCAACTGCTCGAGCGCCGTTACACGCCATTGGGTCGATTCACGCCCGGTCCCTTCGAGGGTTGGGGGTTTCTCTGGCAGCCCGCAGTGCTCGGTTTCGTGGCCCTCACGGCGATCCTGGCCGGGTCGTCATTCACCAACTCGCCGTTCAAATACAACCTCACGAATACGTGGTTCTTCGGCGAACCGGCGGCCAACGCCGGAGGGGTGCCGAGCGAGACCAAGTACATCTTGTCCGTCGTCCTGGTCTACGGCGGACTGTTGTTGCTGATGCGGGTGTGGCTGCGCCTCTCGGAAGTCTTGAAGCTCCACGGGGGCGTGCCGCTCAAGAAACTCTGGTGGATCTTTGCGATGTGGGCCGCACCGATGGTGATCGCGCCACCCCTGTTCTCCCGTGACGTCTTTAGCTACGCCGCCCAGGGCGAGATGACGTCGCTAAAGATCAGCCCCTACCTATACGGTCCCTTCACCCTCGGCCAGTATTCCAATCCCTGGACGGCGCCGGTCGACAAGCTCTGGGGCAATACCCCCGCACCCTACGGACCGTTCTTCCTCTTCATCGACAGCACCATCGTGAAGCTGAGTGGCCAGCACCAGCTCGCCACTGTGGTGGGCCTGCGCCTGCTCGAGGCGGTCGCTGTCGCGGCGATCGGCTACGGCGTGATCATGTTGGCGCGTGGTCTCAAGCGCGACCCGGGTGAGGCGTTCGTACTCTCGGCGATGAACCCCCTCGTGCTCTTGACGCTGATCGGTGGGGCGCACAACGACGCGCTGATGACCGCGTTCTTGGTGATCGGACTCGGACTGGCCGTCAAGCGCCACCCGATCTGGGCGCTGTTCTTCGTTTCGCTCGCCACCGCGATCAAGGCCCCCGCCGCGATCGGGCTCGCCTTCGTGGCGTGGAACTGGGCTCCTCCGAATGCGACGCTGAAGCAACGCATTCGGCCCTTCGCCATCGGGGGCGTGGTGGCCGCTGCGGTCTTGGGTGTGACGACGCTGATGGCCGGTTTCGGTTTTGGTTGGGTCGACAATCTCTTGAGCAACGGAACGGTGCGGTCCTGGGCGGCGCCCGCAACCGGCGCGGGTATGGCGATCACGAATATCCTTCACGCCGTGGGCGCTCACACGGTCGCCCTCGCCTCGGTGTTGTCGGTCACGCGATTCCTCGGGGTGGTGATCGCCGCCGCGTTCACCTTCTGGTTACTCTGGCGTTCCCCCCAACGTGGCTGGGTTCGTTCGTTGGGCGTCGCGCTGTTGCTCTTCGTGATCCTCGGCCCGGTGGTCCAGCCGTGGTATCTCGCCTGGGGGCTGGTGATCCTCGCGGCGAGTTACGAAGGGCGCGAGCACTTCTGGCTGCTATTGCTCTCCATCGTGGGGCCGTTCATCGGGCTACCCGGCGGGAGACAACTCCTGGCCGGACTCGTGCACTCGAACCCGCTGTTGATTGCTCTCGCGGTGGCCATCCTCGGGGGAGTGTTGGTGGCGCCGATGGGCCGCTGGACCCAGTGGTCGTGGCCCGAGGGCGAGGGGGACCTCACGGAGATTCCCGTCACCGACCCCGTGGTCGCCGACGAGGTGGTCGAGCTCGCGCCCGACTCGACACCCAAGAAGTCGCTCTCGCCCGAGGGCGCGACTTAAGGGAACTCGTCGCGCATGACGTACTGATACTCGACGACGTCCAGCCAGCGCAGGTGCTTGCGTCCGACCTCGATCTCGGTGCCCACGAGGGTGAAGCCGCACTTTTCGTGGAGGCGAATGGATCCCGTATTTTCGCCCACGATGCGCGCGATGATCGAGTGGAAACCTGATCGTCGAGCAGCCGCGATCAGGTCGTTGAGCAGGACTTCGCCCACGCCGCGACCCCGTGCGCCGCGGTGCACGTAGATCGAGTTCTCCACCGTGGTGGCGTAGGCGGCGCGCTCGCGAAAGGGCGAGACCGACGCGAAGCCCAGGATTCGCTCGCCCTGGGCTCCCACCTCACCCAGGTCGTCCTCGGTATTGACTGCTACCAGACAGATGTGGGTGCCCTGGTGCTCGCGGATCCACTCGCGCTGTTCTTCGAGGGTCTTAGGCACCAGATCGAAGGAGACTTCGAGCTCGATCACCTCGGGATTCACGATGTTCATCAGGGCCGTGGCGTCGTCGATCTGTACCAGTCGCGTCCTCATAGGCGTCCAGGGTAGTGCTGGACGTTGGAAGAACCGGGGGCTAAGGCACTACACTTTTTCTTCGCGACTTTTTGTCGAACGCCCTCTTAGCTCAGTGGTAGAGCACTTCCATGGTAAGGAAGGGGTCGTCGGTTCAATCCCGACAGAGGGCTCGCCAGGCGGCGTAGCTCAGGTGGTCAGAGCACACGGCTCATAATCGTGTTGTCGCGGGTTCGAGTCCCGCCGCCGCTACCAGGCCGAAGATCGAAGTCGTACCAAGGAGAACAGAATGCCCAAGAACGAGAAGCGCGTACACGTCACCCTCGCCTGCGAGGACTGCAAGCGTCGCAACTACATCACCGAGAAGAACAAGATCAATGACCGCGAGCGCATTGAGATGAAGAAGTACTGCCAGTGGGAGCGCAAGCACACGCTGCACAAGGAGACCCGCTAAGGCGCCGATGGGGCGTTTCGGCGGTGGTGGTAGGATTGACGTCCCTGGGGACCCGGTTCTTTGCGGGTTGGGTCGCCATAGGGCAGTGGCTCAATTGGTAGAGCACCGGTCTCCAAAACCGGTGGTTGGGGGTTCGAGTCCCTCCTGCCCTGCTCGAAGATGGTTTTCGAAGCAAAAAACGAAGTGACGAACGAGAGTACACAGTGAACCGCGAACAAAAGCGCATGATGCAGCGACAGGGTCAGGTGGGTGCCGATGGCGCCCCCACGTCTCGTCGCACGTCCGTGGACGACGTCCAGCGCCGCCGCAGCGAGCGCGCCACGCCTCGTGAGTTTTTCAGCCAGGTTCGCCAGGAAATGCGCCAGGTCTCCTGGCCCACGCGCCCCGAGGTCGTGAACTACACCTCGATCGTTCTCTTCGTCCTGATCTTTATGACGGCGCTGATCTTTGGCCTGGGTGTGGCCTGTTCGCACTTCGTGTCGTTTCTTTTCACAAAGTAGGCATTCATGAGTGACGTAGAAACCCACAGCGACGTAGAAGAGTCCCCCGACGAGGAGATCCTCGACGTCACGATCATCGACGAGGACGACGAGCCCACTGTCGAGAGCGCCTTTGACCGTCCCGGTCGCTGGTACATCGTGCACACCTTCGCCGGTCACGAGCAAAAAGTGATCGGCGCGCTTAACAACATCATCAAGAGCCGCGAGTTGAGCGACTCGATCTACGAGATCTACCTGCCCGAAGAGGACGTCACCGAGTTCAAGTCGGGTAAGAAGGTCACCGTCTCTAAGCGCATGTTCCCGAGCTATCTGCTCATTCGTTGCGAGCCCGACCCCGAGATCTTCTACGTCATCGGCTCCACCCCGGGAGTGACTGGATTCGTCGGTGCCGAAAAGACCAAGCCCACCGCCCTCACGCGTCGCGAGGTTGACAACATCATTCGTCCCCACGTCGAAGGCGTCGAAGTTCCCGTGGCCAAGCGTCGCATGCCGACCCACGAGTTCGAGGTCAACGACACGGTGCAGATCAAGACCGGCCCCTTTGCGACCTTCTCGGGTCACGTGGCCGAAATCAACGAAGACCAGCTCAAAGTCAAAGTGCTGGTCGATATCTTCGGGCGCGAGACCCCGGTGGAGCTGGACTTCACCCAGGTCACCAAGCTCTAGAACGAAGTTAAGGAGAACGGCCATGGCCAAGAACGTTGTCGCAATCGTCAAGATCCAGCTCGAAGCGGGTGGGGCGACGCCCGCGCCGCCGGTGGGTACCGCTCTCGGGCCTCACGGGGTTCAGACGATGGAGTTCTGCAAGCAGTACAACGCGGCGACCGAGTCGATGCGCGGCACGGTGATTCCCGTCGAGATCTCGATCTACGACGACCGCACCTTCACGTTCATTTTGAAGACCCCACCGACCCCGGTCCTGTTGCGTCAGGCCGCCGGTGTCGCCAAGGGCGCACACCTCGCGGGACGAGAGACCGTCGCCAGCGTGACGATGGACCAGGTCGAAGAGATTGCCAAGACCAAACTGAAGGACCTCAACACCGACGACGTCGAGATGGCCAAGCTCCAAGTGGCTGGCACCGCGCGCTCAATGGGTATCAAGGTCGCGGGCTAGGAGAGTCATGAAGCACGGTAAGAACTACAAGAACGCGCTGGCCCAGGTGGACCGCGAAGAACTCCTCGGGGTTCCCGAGGCGATCGACAAGGTGAAGGCTCTGGCCACGGCCAAGTTCGACGAGACGGTTGAATTGGCGGTGCGTTTGGGCGTGGACCCGCGCAAGGCTGAACAGATCGTGCGCGGCACGCTCTCGCTGCCGGCGGGCACCGGCAAGACGAACCGAGTCGTCGTGTTCGCCGCGGGCGAAGCGGCGCAGGCCGCGCGCGATGCGGGTGCCGACGAGGTGGGGGCCGAGGACCTAGTGGCCAAGGTCGCCGGGGGTTTCCTCGACTTTGACGTCGCCATCGCCACACCCGACCTCATGGGCCAGGTCGGCGGACTGGGTCGCGTGCTCGGTCCCCGTGGCCTCATGCCCAACCCCAAAACCGGAACGGTGACGGTGGACGTCGCCAAGGCCGTGGCGGAGTTCAAGGGCGGACGCGTGGAGTACCGCACCGACAAGATCGGCAACGTCCAGCTGCGCGTCGGTAAGGTGAGCTTCTCGCTGCCGACCTGGTGCGCAACGTCCAGGCCGTTATCGATGAGCTGGTGCGCGTGAAGCCCGCGAGCGCCAAGGGCCGCTACCTGCTGAGCGTGACGGTCTCCTCGACGATGGGCCCGGGAGTCAAAATCGACCCGACCCGGGCCCGCGAAGCCGACGAGGCCCTGGCCACGGCCTAGCCTTTGACGAAGCCCGAGCCGCTTCGCTACGATGTACAACGCACGAATTCTGTGCCACAGATTTGAAGAACGCCGAAGACATCCGGTGCACGCGAGTGCTTAAGGGACGAAAGTCCGCCTGACGAGGGGGTTCGAGTTTCGGACGAAACTCGTTCGCTGTTGATGCCTTTGGCCCGTTCCCGGGCGGCATCCGGCGAAGGAGTGAGATGAACGAGGTACGAACCGCCAAGGTCGCCACGGTCGACGAGCTAAAGGCGAAGGTTGAGGGCACCTCGACCGCCGTCGTTACCGAGTACCGCGGCATGACCGTGGCCCAAATCTCGACCCTGCGCCGTCAGTTGCGCACGCTCGACGCCGACTACAAGGTCTTCAAGAACACGCTCGTTCGTCGGGCCATTGCCGGCACCAAGGTCGAGTCCCTCGATGAGTTCTTGGTGGGACCGACCGCGATCGCCTTCGTCAATGGTGACGTCTCGGCCGTTGCCAAGGCGTTGCGCGACTTCGCCAAGGCCACGCCCAGCCTCGTGCTGAAGGGCGGAGTCCTTGATGGCAAGGCCCTCTCTCTCCAGGACCTGAGCGCCCTGGCGGACCTGCCGAGCCGTGACGTCTTGCTCGCGCGCTTCGCCGGCTTGTTGGCCTCGCCGCTCTCCACGATGGCCGGACTCTTAAAAGCCGTCCCGCAAAACCTCGCCTACGGCCTCGCCGCCCTCATCGACTCGAAGGGCGGCGCGCCCGCTCCCGAAGCGAGTGTGGACAGCGCGGTCGCCGAGACTCCGGCCGGGGTCGAGGACGCTGGTTCGCCAGCGAGCGACGACGACGCGACACCGCTCGCCGACGTCGCGGACGAGGCCCCGGTGGCCGAGTCCGACTCTGTGGTACCCGAGGCGTCGAGTGACGCTTCAGCCGAACCGGCCGAATAGATCCTCACAATCGAAGTACAGAAAGGAATCATCATGGCATCATCCCTGACCAAGGACCAGATCCTCGACGGGATTGCGGAGCTCTCCGTGATCCAGTTGAGCGAACTTCTCAAGGAATTCGAAGAGAAGTTTGGCGTGACCGCTGCTGCGCCGATGGCGGTAGCCGCGGCTCCGGCCGCCGGTGGCGGCGACGCGGGCGCGGAGGCGGTCGAAGAGAAGAGCAGCTTCGACGTCATCCTCACCAGCGGCGGCGACAAGAAGATTCAGGTGATCAAGGAAGTGCGTGCACTCACCAGCCTGGGTCTTAAGGAAGCCAAGGACCTCGTCGACAGCGCACCCAAGCCGGTGCTGGAGAACGTCTCCAAGGCTGACGCTGAGAAGGCTAAGGCGGCCCTCGAGGGTGCCGGCGCCACAGTCGAGCTCAAGTAGCCAGTATTTTCAAGGGTTCCCGGCCGGTCCTCCGGCCGGGAACACCCCTGGTGCGGCCAGTACTTGACCTCGGCGCCAAATCTGCCTAACGTAAGCGCAACCGCTAAGGCGGCCGCGTTTCTCTGCGAGGAGCGCCAGTTGCGCATTCTTTGGCAGAACCACTAGAGTAGTTAGACCGTGTTCCTGCCCTGTGCTTCGTCATCTCTTGACGCTGATTTGTGCTCTGACCCGGCGCGTAGTTCTAGCCACCCACTCAACACGGAGGATGACCGTTGACGTCTCGGTCCATTAGCCCGGAACGCTTTAACTTTTCGGCACTCGGTGAAGCCCACCCCCTGCCCAACCTCCTTGAAATTCAGCGTGACAGCTTCGATCTCTTTATGAAGCAAGGCCTGCGCGAAGCTTTCGAGGCCATCTCACCCATCACCGACTTCACGGGTCGACTCTCACTCGAACTCGAATTCGACCCTGACGACGCGGACTTAAAGAGTCCCCCCAAGTTCACCGTGGAGGAGTGCCGTCAGCGCGCCACCACGTACTCCCAGCCCATCTTCGTGCGCGCACGCTTCCTCAACTCCGAGACCGGTGAGATCAAGGAACAGACCGTCTTCATGGGCGACTTCCCGATCATGACCGAGCAGGGCACCTTCATCATCAATGGCACCGAGCGTGTCGTGGTGAGCCAGCTGGTGCGTTCGCCCGGCGTGCTCTTTCAGCCCGGCAAGGACGAGAAGGTCGCTTTCGAGGGCACCATCCACCCGAGCCGTGGTGAGTGGCTCCAGGTCGATCTCGAAGAGAAGAAGAACAAGTCGGCCAACGCCGGCGCGCGCATTGCGCGCAAGCGCCGCATCTCGATCTTTACGCTGCTGCGCGCTCTGGACACCTCGATGGACGAGAAGTTCTTCGAGCAGTTCGTCGCGCACTTCGACTTCCTCGAGGACCAGTTCCACGTGGACTGGAAGAAGGCGCACATCGAGATCGCCAAGCACATGGAGAAGTTCAACATCGAGGACACCCCCGAGAACTTCTTGCGCGCCTCTCAGGAGACCGCCTGGCTCGAGATCTACCGTCGTGCGCGTCCGGGCGAAGTCCAGACCGTCGAGGCCGCACGTCAGTACTTCGAGGGCGCGTTCTTCTCTGAGAAGCGCTACGACCTGTCGCGCGTGGGCCGCTACAAGTTGGACCGCAAGCTCGGTGACGAGGTCGCGAAGAACGTCGAGCTCTTCGGCGACCTGCTCGAGCGACCGAACCCCTCTCTGCACGTGCTCAGCAAGGCCGAGGTGCTGGCGACCGCGACCTACCTGTTGAACTTGGCGCGGGATCGCACCGCCAAGGAGACCACGTACCACATCGACGACCAGGACCACTTCGCTAACCGGCGCATCCGCAGCGTGGGCGAGTTGATCCAGAACGCTCTGCGAACGGGTCTCTCTCGTATGGAGCGCGTCGTGCGCGAGCGCATGAACACCCAAGACGTCGAGGCGATTGCGCCCCAGACGCTCATCAACATTCGTCCCGTGATGTCGGCCATCAAGGAGTTCTTCGCGACCTCGCAGTTGAGCCAGTTCATGGACCAGAACAACCCGCTCTCGGGCCTCACCCACAAGCGCCGTCTCTCGGCTCTTGGACCGGGTGGTCTGTCGCGTGAGCGCGCCGGCCTCGAGGTGCGCGACGTGCACTCCTCGCACTACGGACGCATGTGTCCGATCGAGACCCCCGAGGGTCCGAACGTCGGACTCATTGGGTACCTCGCGACCTACGCTCGCATCAACGAGTACGGCTTCATCGAGACGCCGTACCGCGTCGTCACTGGTGGCTCGGTCACTGGTGAGGTCAAGTACTTCACGGCCGACGAAGAAGAGCGCTACGTCATTGCCCAGGCCAACACCGAACTTGACGAGAGCGGCCGGATCACCTCCGAGCGCGTGCTCGTGCGTCGCGGCCCCGTGGGAACGGGTCTACGCGTGGGCTCCTCGAACAAGTCGTCTTCTACGACTTCTGAGATCGACTTCGTGCGGCCCGACGAGGTCGAACTGATGGACGTCTCCACCAAGCAGATCATCTCGGTCGCGACGTCACTTATTCCCTTCGTCGAGCACGACGACGCCCAGCGCGCCCTCATGGGCGCCAACATGCAAAAGCAGGCCGTTCCTCTCGTCATGCCCGAGGCCCCCTTCGTGGGTACGGGCATGGAGGGTCGGGCTGCGCTCGACTCGGGCGACGTGCTGATCGCCGAAGGCAGTGGCGTCGTCAAGTCCGTCTCGGGAGACCGCATCGTGGTCGAGTACGAGAAGGACGCCGTGGACCGCTACGGCAAGGCCTTTGGTCGCAAGACCTACAACCTGAACAAGTTCCGTCGTTCGAACCAGGACACCTCGATCAACCAGAAGCCCCTCGTCTTCGGCGGCGAGACCGTCGTTGCAGGCGACCTGTTGGCGGATGGCACGAGTACCAGCAACGGAGAGCTGGCCCTGGGCAAGAACCTGCTCGTGGCGTACATGC
The DNA here is from genome assembly GCA_963839255.1 of uncultured Acidimicrobiaceae bacterium. Lineage (GTDB taxonomy): Bacteria > Actinomycetota > Acidimicrobiia > Acidimicrobiales > RAAP-2 > RAAP-2. The sequence continues at coordinate 446,113 of CAWIUH010000005.1, read as the reverse complement.
CCTGGGAGGGCTACAACTACGAAGACGCGATCATTCTGAATGAGCGTCTCGTGCGTGACGACGTCTTGACGTCCATTCACGTCAAGGAGTACGAGATCGACGCGCGCGACACCAAGCTCGGTGCTGAGGAGATCACTCGCGACATCCCCAACCTGCCCGACGACATCCTGGCGGACCTCGACGACCTGGGCATCGTGCGCATCGGCGCCGAAGTCGAGCCCGGCGACATCCTGGTGGGCAAGGTCACCCCGAAGGGTGAGACCGAACAGAGCCCCGAAGAGCGTCTGCTGCGCGCGATTTTCGGTGAGAAGGCGCGCGAAGTGCGCGACACCTCACTCAAGGTTCCTCACGGCGAGTCGGGCAAAGTCATCGACGTGAAGGTGTACAGCCGCGACGAGGACCACGAGATGCAGCCCGGCGTCAATCAGTTGGTGAAGGTCTACGTCGCTCAGAAGCGCAAGATCTCCGAGGGTGACAAACTCGCGGGCCGTCACGGCAACAAGGGCGTGATCTCCAAGATCCTGCCCGAAGAGGACATGCCGTTCCTTGAGGACGGCACACCCATCGACATCATCTTGAGTCCGCTCGGCGTGCCAAGCCGCATGAACGTGGGCCAGGTGCTCGAAAGCCACCTGGGATACGCCGCGCGTCACGGCTGGGCCGGCATCGACGTCTCGTCGTCGGTGGGCACCTCTGGTCACCTCGACCAGCAGGACCCCGCGACGCGCCCCTACCGCAAGACCCGTCCTCGCACCGAGCCGGCCGTCTACATCGCGACCCCGTCCTTTGACGGTGCGCACTGGGACGAGACCGACCGCGCCAAGGACAAGCCCACGATCCAACAGACCTTTGAGACGCTCAATGTCGATGGTCAAAACGGCAAGCGCATGCTGGCCGGAGACAACGACGGCAAGGTCACGCTGTTTAACGGACGCACCGGCGAGGCCTACGACAACCCGATTTCGGTGGGCTACGCCTACATCTTGAAGCTCGCCCACATGGTGGACGACAAGATTCACGCTCGCTCAACCGGCCCGTACTCGATGATCACGGCTCAGCCCCTGGGCGGCAAGGCCCAGTTCGGTGGTCAGCGATTCGGTGAGATGGAAGTGTGGGCCCTCGAGGCCTACGGCGCGGCCTACGCACTCCAAGAGCTCCTCACCGTCAAGTCCGACGACATGAAGGGTCGCGAACGCGCCTACGAGTCGATCGTCAAGGGTCAGAACCTGCCCGAGCCGGGAATCCCCGAGTCGTTCAAGGTGCTCATTAAAGAAATGCAGTCGCTCTGTTTGAACGTGGAAGTGCGCGACAAGGTCGGCGCCCACGTGGACCTGGCGGACACCGAAGAGGACTTCTTCTCGGTCACGCGCGAACTCGGTATCGACATCAGTCGTCCCGAGCGCGGCAGTGACGAAGAGGACGCTCGACGCGCCGCCGAAAGGAAGTTGTCATGAGTCCACTCGACGTAAACCAGTTCGACGAGATCTCCATTGGTCTCGCGACGGCCCAGAACATCCGTAGCTGGTCCTCGGGCGAAGTCAAGAAGCCCGAGACGATCAACTACCGCACCCTGCGTCCCGAAAAGGACGGTCTGTTCTGCGAGAAGATCTTTGGACCCCAGAAGGCCTGGGAGTGTGCGTGCGGTAAGTACAAGCGTGTGCGCTTTAAGGGCATTGTCTGTGAGCGCTGTGGCGTCGAGGTCACTAGCGACAAGGTGCGCCGTGAGCGCATGGGTCACATCGCGCTTTCGGCTCCCGTGGTGCACATCTGGTACCTGCGCGGTACGCGCAGCTGGCTTGCCTACCTGCTCATGGGCACATTGCCCAAAGAGGAGCTCAAGGCCAAGCAGCTCGAAAAGGTCATCTACTTCGCCGCCCACATGGTCACCTACGTCGATGAGACTCGTCGCCACGACGATCTCTCCGACCTGCGCATCGGTCTCCAAGACGAACTCGTCGAGATCGGTGACCGTGAGGCCAAGGCCGTCGAGAACAAGCTCAAGGAGATTGAAGCGCGGGCGGCCAAGCTCGAGGCCGAAGGCGCCAAGGAGTCCGAGATTCGCGCCCTCCAGCGCAGCACCGAAAAGGAACTCGACGTCGTTCGTTCGCGCTTCAGCGAAGAGCGGGACTTAGCCAACCGCGCCTTTGAGACCTTCGAGAGCCTGCACAGCCGTGCGATCATCGAAGACGAAGTGCTCTATCGCGAGATGGACTTTCGCTACGGCGAGTACTTCGAAGGCGGCATGGGTGCCGACGCCATCCTCCAGTTGATCGACCGCATGGACCTCGACCAAGAGGAAAAAACCATGCGCGAGATGATCGACGCGAAGGATGGCCGCAAGCCCCTCAGCGCCCAGCGTCACGCCAAGTTCTTAAAGCGCCTGGCGATCGTGCAGTCCTTTAATCGTCGCGACGAGCACGGTCACCGCCTGAACGACCCGCGCGCCATGATCCTCGAAGCGGTGCCGGTCATCCCGCCGGACCTTCGCCCGATGGTCCAGCTCGACGGTGGTCGCTTTGCGACCTCCGACCTGAACGACCTCTACCGTCGCGTGATCAACCGCAATAATCGGCTCAAGCGCCTGCTCGACTTGGGTGCGCCGGACATCATCGTCAACAACGAAAAGCGCATGCTCCAAGAAGCAGTTGACGCGCTCTTCGACAACGGTCGACGCGGTCGCCCGGTGGCCGGCCAGAGTGGCCGACCCCTGAAGAGCCTCTCGGACATGTTGAAGGGCAAGCAGGGTCGCTTCCGTCAGAACCTGCTCGGTAAGCGCGTGGACTACTCGGGCCGTTCGGTCATCGTGGTCGGCCCGCAGCTCAAGTTGCACCAGTGCGGCCTGCCCAAGATGATGGCCCTGGAGCTCTTTAAGCCCTTCGTGATGAAGCGGCTCATCGAGACCCAAGTCGCCCAGAACATCAAGAGCGCCAAGCGCATGGTCGAGCGTCGCAAGACCGTCGTGTGGGACGTCCTCGAAGAGGTCATCCGCGAGCACCCGGTTCTCTTGAACCGTGCGCCCACGCTGCACCGCCTCGGTATCCAGGCCTTCGAGCCGGTGCTGGTCGACGGCAAGGCCATTCAGATTCACCCGCTCGTGTGTAAGGCGTTCAACGCCGACTTCGACGGTGACCAGATGGCCGTGCACGTGCCGCTCTCGGCGGAGTCCCAGGCCGAGGCGCGCATCTTGATGCTCTCGACCAACAACATCTTCACCCCGGCGACCGGTCGTCCCATCACCGAGCCCGCCCAGGACATGGTCTATGGCGCCTACTACTTGACGCTGAACGCCGACGAGAAGGTGGAGCACCCCAAGGTGTTCCGTCACGTCTACGAGATCGAAAACGCCGTCGCCGACAAGATGGTCGGACTGCGCACACCCATCGAGATTCGCCCCTTGGCGGACTCCTCGCTGGACACGCGCTTGGAGTCGGCGGGCATCGAGGTCGAAGGCGCCAGCCGTTCGTTGGTGACGACCCCCGGTCGTGTTCTCTTCAATGAGGCGTTGCCCTTTGGGTTCCGCTACGTCAATGAGCTCATCGGCAAGAACGCCATGCCCATCGGGGCGATTGTCGAAGAGATCTCGGCCAGCTACTCGCGCCAGGAAGTGGCCGAGTCCCTGGACGCCATTAAGTCCCTGGGCTTTCGCTTCGCAACGAAGTCGGGTCTGACGATCTCCATCGAGGACGTCATCACGACGCCCGAGAAGGCCGCCATCCTCGAGAAGTACGAAGAGCAGGCCGCCAAGGTCGAGACCAACTATCGCCGCGGTGTGATCGTCGACGACGAGCGCCGCCAGCAGGAGATCGAGATCTGGACCAACGCCAACAAGGAGGTCGGTGACGCCACCGACCGGGCGATGAACGCGATCGCCGACAACCCGATTCGCCAGATGGTCGACTCGGGTGCGCGCGGTAACTCCCAGCAGATCCGTCAGATCGCCGCGATGAAGGGCCTCGTGTCCAACCCGCGCGGTGAGATGATCCCTCGACCGATCAAGTCCTCGTTCCGCGAGGGCCTCTCGGTCCTGGAGTACTTCATCTCGACGCACGGCACCCGCAAGGGCTTGGGCGACACCGCACTGCGCACCGCGGACTCGGGCTATCTGACCCGTCGCCTCGTGGACGTCGCCCAGGAACTCATCGTCAAGGTGTTCGACTGCGGCACCACTCGTGGCATGTGGATCGAGCACGTCGCTCCCGATACCCGGGCCCAGCGCGCTCACTTAGAGACCAAGCTCTGGGGTCGCATCGTGGCCGAAGACGTCACCTTGAGTGATGGCTCGGTCATCGCGTCGGGCACCATGTTGCTCATGGACGACGTCGAGCGCCTGCGCGACGACGCCGGTGTCACGCGCGTGCGCGTGCGCACGACTCTCACCTGTGACGCCATCCAGGGTGTGTGTGCCGCCTGTTACGGCCTCTCGCTCGCCACCCACCAACTGGTCGAGTTGGGCGAAGCGGTCGGCGTGATCGCGGCCCAGTCCATCGGCGAGCCGGGAACCCAGCTCACCATGCGAACCTTCCACTCCGGTGGTGTGACCGAGAGCGACATCACCCACGGTCTGCCCCGCGTGGTCGAGCTCTTCGAAGCCCGCACTCCCAAGGGCGCCGCGGCGGTCGCGGAGTTCTCGGGCTCGGTGCGCGTGGAGCTGATCGGTCGTGAGCGCAAGGTCACCATCATCGGCGACGAAGGCCAAGTGCAAGAAGAGTCGATTTCGATCGCTCGTCACCTCCTCGTCGAGGACGGCCAGGAAGTCGAAGTGGGGACGCCCTTGCACGACGGTCCGCTCGATCCCAAGCTCATGATGAAGTTCCGCGGTACGCGTGAGACCCAGCAGTACCTCGTCGAAGAGGTCCAGAACGTCTACCGCGACCAGGGTGTGTCGATTCACGACAAGCACATCGAGTTGATCGTGCGCCAGATGACGCGTCGCGTCCAGATCGTCGACGCCGGTGATTCTCACTGGCTGCCCGGCGCGCTGGTGGACGTGAAACTCTTCAACGACACCAACGACGACATCGAGGCCGAGGGCCGCGAGGGAGCCGACGGTCGTGCTCAGTTGATGGGCATCACCAAGGCCTCGCTCGCGACGGACTCGTGGCTGTCGGCCGCCTCCTTCCAGGAGACGACCCGCGTGCTCACCGAGGCCGCCATCGAGGGCAAGCGCGACAACCTGGTGGGCCTGAAGGAAAACATCATCATCGGTAAGTTGATCCCCGCCGGATCGGGCCTGGAGTACTACAACCGGCGCGAACTGCGACTCGACATGCCCGACGCCGAACTCCTGCCCGCCTGGGCGCAGGTCAGCGACGACGACCTCGACCTGGCGAGCCTGCTCGGCGAGCTCAGCAGCGACGACTCCTTCAGCGCGGACCTGTCGGCGTTCCAGAACATCGGAACTGCCACCTACGACGAGTCGGCCCTGCCGGAGAACGATGTCGTGAACCCCGAGGATCAACTAGGTGGTCAGGCGATCTAAGACGACGAGTGGCCCGCCGCCTTCGCGGCGCTGGGCTTGCCGTCCGCAAGGATTGTGTCGTAAGATTGACAGTCCGCCCGCTGGCTAGCAGCGGCGGGCCATGAGTTGTACCAACAAGAGAGGTTCTGCGTGCCCACAATCGCACAGTTGGTCCGAAAGGGCCGACAGGACAAGGTTTCCAAGACGAAGACTCCGGCGCTCAAGGGAGCGCCGCAACGCCGCGGGGTCTGCACCCGCGTGCACACCGTCACGCCCAAGAAGCCCAACTCCGCGCTGCGCAAGGTGGCCCGCGTACGTCTCACCTCCGGCGTCGAAGTCACCGCCTACATCCCCGGCGTGGGTCACAACCTCCAGGAGCACTCGATCGTCCTCGTGCGTGGGGGCCGTGTGAAGGACCTGCCCGGTGTTCGCTACAAGATCATTCGCGGCGCGCTGGACACCTCCGGTGTGCGCGACCGCAAGCAGGCCCGTAGCCGCTACGGCGCCAAGAGGGAGAAATAATGCCTCGTAAAGGTCCCGCCGTTCGCCGGGAGATTCCCGTCGACCCCATCTACAAGTCGGTCCTGGTGACCCAGGTGACCAACAAGATCCTCGAGCGCGGTAAGCGCACCATCGCCGAGCGCATCGTGTACACCGCGTTGGAGCAGGTCGAGCAGAAGACCGGCAGCGACCCCGTCGCCACCTTGAAGCGCGCCCTAGAGAACGTGCGCCCCGAACTCGAGGTGCGTTCGCGCCGCGTGGGCGGCACGACCTACCAGGTGCCAGTGGAAGTTCGACCGCGTCGTTCCACGACGCTGGCTATAAGATGGTTGACCGACTTCGCGAAAAAGCGTCGCGAAAAGACGATGGCCGACCGTTTGGCCAATGAGATTATTGACGCCAGCAACGGCGTGGGTGCGGCGGTGAAGCGTCGCGAGGACGTGGCCAAGATGGCCGAGTCCAACAAGGCTTTTGCCCACTATCGCTGGTAAATAAAGAGAGTTTGCCCAAGAAATGACTGCACGCGAATACCCCCTGGACAGAGTTCGCAACATTGGCATCATGGCCCACATCGACGCGGGCAAGACCACCACGACCGAGCGCATCTTGTTCTACACGGGCAAGAACTACAAGATCGGTGAGGTCCACGAAGGCGCGGCCACCATGGACTGGATGGCCCAGGAGCAAGAGCGCGGCATCACCATCACGTCGGCCGCGACTACCTGCTACTGGAACGGCAATCGCATCAACATCATTGACACGCCCGGCCACGTCGACTTCACCGTCGAGGTCGAGCGCTCGCTGCGGGTACTGGACGGTGCGGTCGCGGTCTTTGACGCGGTCGCCGGCGTCGAGCCGCAGACCGAAACAGTCTGGCGCCAGGCCAACAAGTACAACGTGCCGCGCATCTGCTTCGTGAACAAGATGGACCGCCTGGGTGCAGACTTCTTTCGCTGCGTGGACATGATCGCCGATCGCCTCAACTGCGTGCCCGCCGTCATCCAATTGCCCGTCGGATCCGAGGGCAACTACCGCGGCATCATCGACCTCACCACCATGAAGGCCACGCTGTACCACAACGACCTCGGCGAGGAGTTCGACGTGGTCGACATCCCCGAGGAGCTGCGCGCCCTAGCCGACGAGTGGCACGGCAAACTGATCGACGTCCTCACCACCTTTGACGACCACCTGATGGAGAAGGTCCTGGGCGACGAAGACGTGAGTTCCGACGACATCCGTCGCGCCCTGCGCCGCGGGACCCTCGAGAACTTCTGCGTGCCGATCCTCAATGGTTCCGCCTTCAAAAACAAGGGTGTCCAGCCGATGCTCGACGCCGTGGTGGACTTCTTGCCCTCGCCGGTTGACCTGCCGCCGACTCAGGGCACCAAGCCCGGTAAGGAAGACGAGCACCTCGAGCGCAAGGCCGACGACGCGGAGCCCTTTAGCGCACTTGCCTTCAAGATCATGACCGACCCCTACGTCGGCAAGCTCACGTACCTGCGCGTCTACTCGGGCACCCTGGACAAGGGCGACACCGTGATCAACACCACCAAGGGATCGAAGCGCGAACGCTTGGGTCGCTTGTTGTTGATGCACGCGAATAACCGCGAGGACCTCGACACGATCCGCACCGGGGACATCGTGGCTGCCGTGGGTCTCAAGCAAGTCACTACCGGTGACACGCTCTCGGACCCGGGCCAGCCCATTCAGCTCGAGACCCTGACGTTCCCGGAGCCCGTTATCCACGTGGCCGTCGAGCCCAAGACCAAGGCCGACCAGGAGAAACTGGGTAAGGCCCTCTACGCGCTGTCCGAAGAGGACCCAACGTTTCGCGTGCGCACCGACCAGGAGACTGGCCAGACCGTCATCTCGGGCATGGGCGAGCTGCACCTTGAGGTGCTGGTGGACCGCATGCTGCGCGAGTTCTCGGTGGACGCCAACGTCGGCAAGCCTCAGGTGGCCTATCGCGAGACGATTCGCAAGAAGGTCGAAAAAGTCGAAGAGAAGTACGTGCGCCAGACCGGTGGTAAGGGTCAGTACGGCCACGTCGTCATCACCGTCGAGCCCACGGGCCCCGGCGGGGGATACGAGTTCCTCGACGAGATCAGTGGCGGCGTGATTCCCAAGGAGTACATCGGCCCGGTCAACCAGGGCATCACCGAGAGTCTGACGTCGGGCGTGCTGGCGGGATACCCCATGGTGGACCTGCGCGTGCGACTTACCTTCGGTAGCTACCACGACGTGGACTCCTCGGAGATGGCCTTCAAAATCGCGGGCTCGCTCGCCATCAAGAAGGCCACGCGTCTCGCCAGCCCCGTGCTGCTCGAGCCCATCATGAGTGTCGAAGTGGTCACCCCCGAGGACTACATGGGTGATGTGATCGGCGACCTCTCCTCGCGGCGCGGTCGCGTCGAGGGCATGGACGCGCTCGGCAGCAACCAGGTCATTCGGGCCCTTGTACCGCTTGCGGACATGTTCGGCTACGCTACTGACCTGCGTTCTCGCACTCAGGGGCGAGCAACGTACACCATGCAGTTCCATTCGTACGCAGAAGTACCGGACGCGATCGCGAAAGAGATCGTCGCGAAGGCCACGGGCGCGTAAGAAGGCTGGGCAACCAGCAAGAGAGGTCCAAACCGTAGTCGGGGAGGGCCGAAAAAACGACCGATTCATCGGGAAACGGTCACGAGAAGAAAGTTAGTCCCCGACAATGGCAAAGCAGAAGTTCGAGCGCACTAAGCCGCACGTCAACATCGGCACGATGGGTCACATCGACCACGGCAAGACCACGTTGACCGCCGCTATTACCAAGGTTCTCTCCGAGCGCATCGGCGGTTCGGCCTTTACGCCGTTCGACCAGATCGACAAGGCCCCCGAAGAGCGCCAGCGCGGCATCACCATCTCTATTGCCCACGTGGAGTACGAGACGGCGAACCGTCACTACGCCCACGTGGACATGCCTGGCCACGCCGACTACGTGAAAAACATGATCACCGGCGCCGCCCAGGTGGACGGCGCGATCCTGGTCGTCTCGGCGACCGACGGTCCCATGCCCCAGACCCGCGAGCACGTGCTGCTGGCGCGCCAGGTGGGTGTGCCCTACATCGTGGTGGCCCTCAACAAGGCCGACATGGTCGACGACGAAGAGCTCCTCGAGCTCGTCGAGATGGAAGTACGTGAGCTGCTCACTAGTTACGACTTCCCCGGCGACGATACGCCGATCATTCAGGTCTCGGCACTCAAGGCCCTCGAGGGCGACGCCGCCTGGGGCGACAAGATCATGGAGCTCATGGAGGCCGTCGACACGTGGATTCCCGAGCCCGTGCGCGCCACCGAGAAGCCCTTCCTCATGTCGATCGAAGACGTCATGTCGATTACGGGCCGTGGCACCGTGGTGACCGGCAAGGTCGAGCAGGGTGTCATCAAGGTCGGTGACGAAGTCGAGATCGTCGGTCTGCGTCCCACGCAAAAGACGGTCGTGACCGGCATCGAGATGTTCCGCAAGCTCCTCGACGAGGGCCGCGCGGGCGACAACCTCGGCGCCTTGCTGCGCGGTACGAAGAAGGAAGAGGTCGAACGTGGCCAGGTGCTGTGCAAGCCCGGCACCATCACCCCTCACACCAACTTCGAGGCCGCGGTGTACGTGCTCACGAAGGAAGAGGGTGGACGACACAAGCCGTTCTTTGCGAACTACCGTCCCCAGTTCTACTTCCGCACCACCGACGTGACCGGGACCATCGAGCTGCCCTCGGGCACCGAAATGGTCATGCCCGGTGACAACACCGACATGACCGTGACCCTGGGTAAGCCGATCGCCATGGAAGAGGGCTTGACCTTCTCCATCCGCGAGGGTGGCCGTACCGTGGGTTCGGGTCGTGTGACAAAGATCCTGAAGTAGGTCTGGTCATGGCCGACAAGCAGATGATTCGAATCCGGTTGAAGGCCTTCGATCACGGCGTCCTGGACCAGTCCACCGCCAAGATCGTCCAGACCGTCGAGCGCACGAACGCTCGCGTCCAGGGTCCCGTGCCGCTGCCGACCGAAAAGCACCGTTACACGGTGGTTCGCGGTCCCCACAAGCACAAGGACAGCCGCGAGCACTTCGAGATGCGCGTGCACAAGCGCCTGCTCGACATCGTGGACCACACCGCCAAGACGGTCGACTCGCTCCAGCGCCTCGACCTGCCCGCCGGCGTGGACATCGAGATCAAGATCCGCCAGAACTAACCCTACTCTCGAGGCCCCGCGCCCTTTGCGTGCGCGGGGCCTCGTGGTGTAGGGTAAGTGGCCCGGTTTTTTAGGACCGAGCGAACAACAGATGTGTTCAGTCGCCACTCGTGGAACGCTGAACCGAACCAGTCGAGCGCTCCGTTCGGGTTTTCACGGCCCGGCGGAGCGTCTGTATGTCGGCCCTGGTCGACGTAGAGAAACAAGAGGAAGAGGACAACGTGGCGACCAAAGCGATCGTCGGCGAGAAAGTGGGCATGACCCAAGTCTGGGACGACCAGAACCGGGCGATCCCGGTCACGGTCGTGCGCGTCAGCCCGTCTCGCGTCGTACAAGTCAAAACTCCCGAAAAAGAGGGATATTCCGCGCTCCAGGTGACTTGGGGTACGCGCCGCGTCTCGACCATGACCAAGCCCGAGCTCGGCCACTTCGAAAAGGCCGGGGTGACGCCGGGCAAGAAGCTCGTCGAGCTGCGTCTCGATGACGTGAGCGGCTACTCGATCGGCCAGGAAATCCTGGCCGACTCCTTCGAAAAGGGCGACATGATCGACGCCACGGCGGTTTCGAAGGGTAAGGGATTCGCCGGTGGTATGAAGCGCCACAACTTCTCGGGTCAGGGGGCGGCGCACGGCAACCACAAGCACCACCGCGCTCCGGGTTCGATTGGCGCCTGTGCCACTCCCGGACGTGTCTTTCGGGGCACGAAGATGGCCGGTCGCATGGGTGGCAGCCAGGTGACGACGACCAACCTCGAGATCGTGGGCGTCGACGTCGAGCGCCACTTGGTCCTTGTCAAGGGTGCCGTGCCCGGTCCGCGCGGTGGCGTGGTGGTGCTGCGCACCAGCGTCAAGAACCCGATGAAGGCTGGAGGTGGCCGGTGAGCGACGTCTTTACTCTGCGTGGTCCCGTGAAGAAAGAGCGCGTGCCCTACGTCGAGCACACCGTGGAGCGCAAGTCGCTCTCCGGAGCGGTGCTGGGCACCGTTAGCCTCGAGCCCTCGATCTTTGGCGTCACGCCCAACGTGGCCGTGATGCACCAGGTCGTCAAGGCCCAGCTCGCCGCCAAGCGCTCGGGCACCCAGTCCACCAAGACCCGCAGAGAGGTCCGCGGTGGCGGCAAGAAGCCCTTCCGCCAGAAGGGTACTGGCGGCGCGCGCCAGGGCACCATTCGCGCCCCGCACTATCCGGGCGGTGGCATCGCGCTCGGGCCCAAGCCTCGTAGCTACGAGCAAAAGACGCCCAAGAAGATGATCCGCCTGGCACTGCACTCGGCCCTCTCAGACCGCGCCCAGCTGGAGCAGATCGTTCTGCTCGACGGCTTTTCGACGTGGAGCGAGCCCAAGACCAAGGACGCCGTCACGCTGCTCGAGACCCTCGGGCTCGAGGGCAAGGTCCTGGTGGTGCTCGCGCGCGACGACGAGACGGCGCTGCGCTCCTTTCGCAATCTCATGAACGTCAAGACCATCGACGCCGGGGAACTCAACACCTACGACGTCCTCGACAGCGATTGGGTGGTCTTTACCGACGCCACGCTGCCCACCGCCAAGGAGAGTGCCTGATGCGTGACGCGATGAACATCCTGATTCGCCCGGTCGTCTCGGAGAAGACCTACGCCTCGATGGAAGTCGGCACGTACGTCTTCGTCGTGGACCCTCGCGCCACCAAGATTGACGTGCGCAACGCCGTCGAGCAGGCCTTCAACGTGAAGGTCACCAACGTCAACACGCTGAACCGCAAGGGCAAGAACACCCGCAACCGCCGTACTGGCGTACGCGGATCCAAGCCCGGTACCAAGCGCGCCATCGTCACCCTCAAAGCCGGTGACACGATCAACCTCTTCGAGAACTAAGGACAGTTATGGCCCTTCGTCACCGCAAACCTACGAGTCCCGGTCGTCGTTTTCAGACGGTCTCGGACTTCGCCGACCTGACGACAACCACCCCAGAGAAGTCGCTGCTCGAGCCCAAGCCCAAGACCGGCGGCCGCAACAGCTACGGTCGCAAGACCTCGCGTCACCGCGGCGGCGGTCACAAGCAGAAGTATCGCGTCGTGGATTTTCGTCGCAACAAAGACCACGTTCCGGCCAAGGTCGCCACGATTGAGTACGACCCCAACCGCTCGTGTCGCATTGCGCTGCTGCACTACGTGGACGGCGAGAAGCGCTACATCCTCGCCCCTCAGGGCCTCAAAGTGGGCGACTTCGTCGAGTCGGGCGCCAAGGCCGACATCCGCACGGGCAACTCGTTGCCGATGCGCTACATCCCCACCGGTTCGACCGTGCACAATGTTGAGTTGCGTCCCGGCGGTGGCGGCAAGATGGCCCGCAGTGCGGGCATGAGCGTCCAGCTCGTCGCCAAGGACGGCGGCTTTGCCACGTTGCGCCTGCCCTCCACCGAGATGCGCCGCGTACCGATCGACTGTCGCGCCACCCTCGGGGAAGTGGGCAACTCCGAACACGAGCTCATCAAGATCGGCAAGGCCGGACGCAACCGCTGGAAGGGCGTTCGCCCTCAGACCCGCGGTGTCGCGATGAACCCGGTCGACCACCCCCTCGGTGGTGGCGAAGGCAAGACCAGCGGTGGGCGTCACCCGGTCTCACCCTGGGGTCAGCCCGAAGGTCGTACGCGTCTGCCCAAGCCGTCAGACTCGCTCATTATTCGTCGTCGTCGTGGACGCGGCGCCCGGAGGTAGATATGTCACGCAGTCTGAAAAAGGGTCCCTTCATCGATGCCCACCTCTTAAAGAAGGTGGACGCGATGAACGCGGCCAACGAGAAGAAGGTCATCAAGACCTGGAGCCGTCGTTCGACGGTGATCCCCGACATGGTCGGTCACACCTTTGCGGTGCACGACGGACGCCGCCACGTGCCGGTCTTCGTGAACGAGTCGATGGTCGGTCACAAGTTGGGCGAGTTCGCGCCCACGCGCACCTTTAAGTTCCACGCCGGTCAAGAGAAGACGGGACGCCGATAATGACCGGTGCGAAGACCAACGAACGTCCCGGGACCCGCGCGACCCTGCGCGGGTACCAGATGTCGGCGAGCAAGGCCCGCGTCGTGCTCAACATCGTGCGTGGCGAAGACGTCACCACGGCGCGCGAGATTCTGGCGGGCACCACCCGCGAAGCCGCCGACGTGATCGGCAAGCTCTTGGCGTCAGCTGTCGCCAATGCGGTCAACAACGACGGCATGCAGGCCGACGAGCTCTACGTCTCGGCGGCCTTCGCCGACGAGGGCATCACCATGAAGCGCTTCACCCCCCGTGCGCGCGGACGCGCCGGCAAGATCTTTAAGCGTTCGACGCACATCACGGTGATCGTCTCGCGCATGGACGAAGAGCGCCTCGAACACCTGCGCACCGCGCGCAACGCCCAGGCTCAGGCCAGTCGTTCGCGCCGAGTGGCGTCCTCGCGTCGCCGCGCCGACCAAACGGCGAGTGTCAACAAGCGCGAAGCCGCCCACGAAGCCCAGGCCGAGTTGGACGCGGCCGAAGCGCTCGCGGCCGAGAACGCGGTGGTCGAAGACGTCACGCCGGACGACGTGATCGCCGACACGGTCCTCGAGGCGGGCACCGAGGCCGAAGCGCCGGGCGTGGAAGCGGCCATCGCGGCCGAAGATGAGGACGCGGCGAGTGATTTCGCCGTAGAAGACGACTCGGTGTCTGAGGACACTACGGAGGAGACCAACTAATGGGTCAGAAGGTAAACCCCTACGGTTTCCGTCTCGGCATCACGACGGACTGGAAGTCGCGCTGGTTTAAGGAGCGCGGCTACAAGGACCTCGTCATCGAGGACTGGAAGATTCGCGACTACCTCACCAAGCAGCTCGAGAGCGCCGCGGTGAGTCGCATCGAGATCGAGCGCAACTCCGATCGCATTCGCGTAGACATCCATACCGCTCGCCCGGGCATCGTTATCGGTCGGCGCGGCGCAGAGGCCGAGCGTCTAAAGAAAGACCTCGAAAAGATCACCGGTCAGAAGAACAAGATCTCGCTCAACATCCAAGAGATTAAGCAGCCCGAGCTTGACGCGGCGCTCATCGCCCAGGGGATCTGCGACCAGTTGATTCGTCGTGTGGCGTTCCGTCGCGCGATGAAGCGCGGTATCCAGACCGTCCAGAAGGCCGGCGCCTTGGGCGTGAGGATTCAGGCGTCGGGTCGTCTCGGTGGCGCGGAGATGTCGCGTCGCGAGTCGTACCGCGAGGGCCGCGTGCCCCTGCACACGCTGCGCGCCGACATCGACTACGGATTCCGTGAGGCCCGCACCTCCACCGGACGTATCGGCGTCAAGGTGTGGATCTACAAGGGCGACATTCTGCCCTACCAGTTGACCAACGATGAGAAGATCGTGCGCGAGGCCGCGATGGCGGCCGGCGATGCCATGCCCGTTGGCGCTTCACCCAGCGCGCCCAAGGGCGTGGTGCGCGCCGGCGGCGGACGCCGCCGCGTCGAAGTGCAACCCGACGAAGAGTTCACTGACACCGAGATCCAAGGGATGGTGGGCAGTGTCTCGGACAAGGCGGCCGAGGACGCGCGTGTTCCCGAGAGCCAGTTGATCGAAGAGGCGAATGACGAGGCGGCGGCCGACGAGGCTGACTCCACGGACGCGCCCGTGACGGATCTGTTGGCGTCAAACCCCGAGGTCGAAGCCCAGTTGAGCGTCGAGGAAGAGATCGAGCGTCGCACCGCGACCGATCACACCGACACGCCGCACTTTCGAAAGGACGCGGAGTAGTCATGTTGATGCCTCGCAAAGTCAAGCACCGCAAGATGATGCGCGGACGCCGCGGCGGTCTCGCCAAGGGTGGGGTCGACCTTAACTTTGGTGACTTCGGTATCCAGGCGCTCGAGTCGGGTTGGGTGACCGCCCGCCAGATCGAGGCTGCGCGTATCGCGATGACCCGTCACGTCAAGCGTGGCGGCAAAGTGTGGATTCGCATCTTTCCCGACAAGCCCGTCACCCAGAAGCCGGCCGAAACGCGCATGGGCTCGGGCAAGGGCAACCCTGAGTTTTGGGTCGCCGTCGTCAAGCCCGGTCGCATGCTCTTTGAGCTCGGCGGGGTCGATGAGACGCTCGCTCGTGCCGCCATGGAGCGCGCTATTCAGAAGCTGCCCATCAAAGCCAAGTTCGTCGTTCGTCCCGGGACGCACGGCACGCCGGAGGTGACCATCGATGCCTAAGACCTCTGAACACCGCGCCGAACTCAAGCGCCTGGGCGACAGCGAACTGCTGGGTCGCTTGGGCGAAGCTCGTCGCGAGCTCTTCAACCTGCGATTCCAGTTGGCCACCGGCCAGCTCGACAACTCCTCGCGCATCGGTGCCGTGAAGAAGGACATCGCGCGCCTCGAGACCTTCCTGCGCGAGCGCGAGATTGCCGCCGCCGAAGCCCTAGAAGAAAGCACACAGTCATGAGTGACGTGAACGACAACGAGAAGCGCGCCAACCCGCGCAAGGTCCGCGAGGGTATCGTCATCTCGGACAAGATGAACTCGACGCTGATCGTCGCGATCAACGAGCGCGTCAGTCACTCGCGCTACATCAAGACCGTCCAGCGCACCAAGAAGCTCTACGTGCACGACGAGAAGAACGAGGCCAAGGTCGGTGACCGAGTCCGCGTTCAAGAGACCCGTCCGCTCTCCAAGCTCAAGCGCTGGCGCCTGACTGAAGTCGTGGAGCGTGCGCGATGATCCAGCAAGAAAGCCGACTCAAGGTCGCCGACAACTCCGGCGCCAAGGAAGTCCTGTGCATCCGCGTACTCGGCGGTTCGCGCCGGCGCTACGCCTCGATCGGTGACGTCTTCATCGCCACCGTGAAGGACGCCATTCCGGGCGCTGCCGTGAAGAAGGGCGACGTGGTGCGTTGCGTGGTCGTGCGCACCGCCAAGGAGAAGCGTCGTCCCGATGGCTCCTACATCAAGTTTGACGAGAACGCCGCGGTTCTGATCAACGACCAGCTCCAGCCGCGCGGCACGCGCATCTTTGGGCCGGTCGGCCGCGAGTTGCGCGACAAGAAGTTCATGCGAATCGTCTCGCTCGCCCCGGAGGTGTTGTAATGAAAATTCATAAGGGTGATGACGTGGTTGTGCTGTCGGGCAAGTACCGCGGCGAGCGCGCCAACGTCGAAGAAGCCCTCCCCGAGATCAACAAGGTGATCCTGGACAACCTCAACGTCGCCAAGCGCGCCACCAAGCAGCGCGGCGCGACGATGCAGGCGGGCGTCATCGACAAGGTTCTGCCGATGAGCGCGTCCAACGTCGCGGTCTGGTGCCCCAAGCACAAGGGCCCGGCGCGCATCGGCTCCGAGATCGTGGACGACACGAAGGTCCGCGTCTGTCGCAAGTGTGGAGAAGTTCTATGACGACCGCTACTCGGCCTCGCCTCAAGGTTCGCTACGACGAAGAGATTCGTCCGGCGCTCAAAGAAGAGCTGGGCCTCGCCAACATCATGCAGGTGCCGCGACTGGAGAAGATCGTGATCAACTCCGGGGTCGGTCGCGCCACTCAGCAGGCCAGCCTGCTTGAGGGTGCCCAGCGCGACCTCGAGCAGATCACCGGTCAAAAGCCGATCGTGACGCGCGCGAAGAAGTCGATCGCGAGCTTCAAGCTGCGTGAAGAACAGCCCATCGGCGTGAAGGTCACCCTGCGCGGCGACCGCGCCTGGGAGTTCTTCGATCGCCTGCTCAGCCTCGCGATTCCCCGTATTCGCGACTTCCGGGGGCTCTCGCCCAAGTCCTTCGACGGACACGGCAACTACACCTTCGGTGTGAATGACCAGTTGATCTTCCCCGAGATCGACTACGACAAGATCGACGCGCCGCGTGGGTTCGACATCACCATCGTCACCACCGCCGCGAACGACGAGCAAGGCCGCGCATTCCTGCGCGCCTACGGCTTCCCCTTCAGACAGGAGAATCGATAAGCATGGCGAAAAAAGCTCTTCGCATCAAGCAGGCCAAGACGCCGAAGTTCTCGACGCGGGCCTACACGCGCTGTCAGCGCTGTGGTCGGCCGCGCTCGGTCTATCGCAAGTTCGGGCTGTGTCGCATCTGTTTGCGCCTCATGGTTCACGCGGGTGAGATCCCGGGCGTGACCAAGGCCAGTTGGTAGGAGGACAGCTATGACAATGACTGACCCCATCGCCGACATGCTCACGCGCATTCGCAACGCCAACGCGGCAATGTTCGACAGCGTCAAGATGCCGTCTTCGAAGTTGAAGGAGAATCTCGCGAAGGTCCTCCAGAAAGAGGGCTACATCTCGGGTTACACCGTGACCAAACTCGACAACAAGCCCGGCGCGCTGCTGGAGATCAACCTCAAGTACTCCGAGGACCGCAAGAAGACCATCATCGGTATCAAGCGCGTCTCAAAGCCGGGCCTGCGCATCTACAAGAAGTCCGACCAGATGCCCAAAGTCCTCGGTGGCGTGGGGGTGGCCGTCGTTTCGACGAGCCACGGACTCATGACCGACCGTGAAGCCCGCAAGGCCAAACTGGGCGGCGAGGTGCTCTGTTATGTCTGGTAGTCGCCTCGCCTCACAGGAGGTTCTCTAATGTCGCGAATCGGTCGTAACCCCATCGCCGTACCCTCGGGCGTCGAGGTGAGCGTGAACGGCGACGTCGTCACCGTGAAGGGCCCCCAGGCCACCATGAGTCGCACCGTTCCCTCGGGCATCACGCTCGATCAAGAAGGCGACACCCTGGTCGTCTCGCGCGAGAGCGACGAGACCTCCCAAAAGGCCCTGCACGGTCTCACGCGTACGTTGGTCTCCAACATGGTCGTGGGCGTGACCCAGGGCTGGAGCAAGGAACTCGAGATCATCGGCGTGGGATATCGCGCGTCGGCCGGTGCTCCCGGCGTGCTCGACCTCGCGCTCGGCTTCAGTCACCCCGTCAAGTTCACCGCTCCCGAGGGCGTCACGTTCGAGGTGCCCACCCCCACGCGGGTCATCATCAAGGGACCCGACAAGGAGATTGTCGGCCAGGTGGCCGCGAACATCCGCAAGCTCCGTAAGCCCGAGCCCTACAAGGGCAAGGGTGTGCGCTACCTCGGCGAGAGGGTCGCGCGCAAGGCAGGAAAGGCCGCCAAGTAATGCCACGCACTACCCGTGAACTTCGTCTGCGTCGTCACCGTCGCGTTCGCAAGACGCTGTCGGGCACGCCCGAACGTCCCCGCGTCGCCGTGAGTCGCTCTAACAAGCACATCTCGGCTCAGATCATCGATGACGTGAACGGCCGCACGCTGGCCGCCGCGTCGTCGGTCGAGTCCTCCTTCAAGGACGTCAACGGCGGCAACGTCGAGGGCGCCAAGAAGGTCGCCGAGCTCCTCGCGAGCCGGGCCAAGGAAGCCAACATCGCCACGGTGGTCTTTGACCGCGGTGGCTTCGACTACCACGGCCGCGTGGCGGCTTTCGCCGACGCGCTGCGCGCCGGTGGACTGGAGTTTTAAATGAGTGATGTAGAACAGTTCGAAGAGCGCACCATCAAGGTGAATCGCGTCTCCAAGGTCGTCAAGGGTGGTCGTCGGTTCTCCTTCACTGCCCTCATGGTGATCGGTGATGGCAAGGGCAAGGTGGGCCTTGGCTACGGCAAGGCCAAGGAGGCCGGGCTCGCCGTGCAGAAGGGCATTGAAGAGGCTCGCAAGAACATCTTCGACGTGCCGCTGGCCGGTTCGACCATCGTCTATCCCGTGATCGGCACCGCCGGCGCGGGCCGGGTGCTCATGAAGCCCGCCGCTCCGGGTACCGGCGTCATCGCCGGCGGGGCCGCGCGCGCGATTCTCGAGATGGCGGGCGTGAAGGACATCATCGCCAAGTCGCTCGGCTCCTCGAACGGCATCAACGTGGCCCACGCCACGATCGAGGGCCTCAAGCAGCTGCGACGCCCCGAAGAGATCGCGGCGCTGCGCGACAAGGCGCCCGACGAGGTCGTACCGTTTGGCACGCTGCGCGCGTATCGCGAGCGTCAGCGCGAGGGCGACCTCTTTAAAGTGACGGAGGGGTAGTCATGCTCAAAGTGACCCAGATTCGTTCAACGATCGCCACCAAGCCCAAGCACCGCGGAACTCTGCGTGCGCTCGGTCTTCGTGGCATCGGTCAATCCAATGTGCTGCCCGATCGTCCCGAGATTCACGGGATGATCGCCCGCGTGCCGCACCTAGTGAGAGTAGAAGAGGTCTAGAGATGAAGTTGCACGACCTCACACCGCCCGAAGGCTCCACGCACCGCAAGAAGATTGTCGGACGCGGTATCGCCGGTAAAGGTGGCAAGACGGCCGGTCGCGGCACCAAGGGACAAAAGGCGCGTCGTCAGATTCGCGCGAGCTTCGAGGGTGGCCAGTTGCCACTCCTCCAGCGCATCCCCAAGCTGAAGGGATTCACCAACCCCTTCCGCGTGGAGTACACGCCGGTCAACCTCGACGCCCTCGCGGCCCTGGGGGTAAGCGAGATCACGCTCGAAACGATTGTCGAGCACGGCCTCGCGCGCCAGAGCGACTTCGTCAAGGTCCTGGGGCGTGGCAGCGTCTCGAGCGCGCTCAATGTGTCCGCGCACGGCTTCTCGGCGTCGGCCAAGGCCGCCATCGAAGAGGCCGGTGGGACGGTGAGCGTGTTGGCGCTGCCCTTCGCGGTGCGTCCGCCCGCCTCGGGCAACCAGCACCAAAACCGTTAAGGTCGTACAGTGCTGCAGCGCCTGGCGAATATCTTTCGTGTTCCGGACCTTCGCAACAAGGTGCTCTTCACGATTGGCGTCATCTGCCTTTACCAGTTAGGCGCGAACGTCCCGATTCCGGGCGTCAGCTGGACCGCGATCAAGTCTCTCCAGAAGCAGGCCAGCGGCAGCGGCGTGCTCGGCTTCTTGAACCTCTTCTCGGGTGGGGCGTTGACGCGTTTGGCCGTCTTTGGCCTAGGCGTCATGCCCTACATCACGAGTTCCATCGTGATCCAGCTGCTCACCGGGGTCATCCCCAAGCTCGCCGAGTGGCGTGACCAGGGTGCGGTCGGCCAGAAGAAGATCACTCAGACGACCCGGTACCTCACCATCGGCCTCGCGCTGTTGCAGTCGACGGGCCTCATCTACGCCTTCCACGGACACGACGAGGCGCTGTTGGGCTTTGACATCAACCTGATGGTCCCGCGCTTCGACATCTGGTACGCGCTGCTCATGGTGGTCATCCTCACCGCTGGCACGGCCTTCGTGATGTGGCTGGCCGAGTTGATCACCCAGCGTGGCATCGGCCAAGGCATGTCCCTGCTCATTTTCGCCAACGTCGTGGCCGGTCTGCCGTCGGGCGGACGCGCGGTGTGGGAAGAGGGTGGCCCCTACAAGTTTTACGTGATCCTTATTGTCTCGCTCGCCCTGCTGGTGCTCATCGTCTTTATGGACAATGGCCAGCGGCGAATACCGGTCACCTTCGCCCGGCGGGTGGTGGGACGGCGCGAGATGGGCGGGAACTCGACGTACATTCCCTTAAAGGTCAACCAGTCGGGCGTGATTCCCATCATCTTTGCGTCCTCGGTGCTCTACATACCGGTGCTGCTGTCGAACATTGTGCCCTGGGCGAGTTTCCAGGACTTCGTGCGCAACTCTCTCTCGCCGACGAGTTTCTTCTATATCGCCTCGGACTTCTTGTTGATCCTCGCCTTTACGTTCTTCTACGTCTACATCGCCTTCGACCCCCACCAGCAAGCTGAGATGCTGCGCCAGCAGGGCGGCTTCGTACCGGGTATCCGCCCGGGCATGCCGACCGAGCGGTACTTCTCGCGCATGCTCTCTCGTCTAACGGTCGTGGGCGCGGTCTTCCTGGCCTCGGTCGCGGTGACGCCCAGCGTGCTGATGGCGCTGTGGAGTATCAACCGTTTCCCGTACTACGGCACTACCCTGCTCATCGCGGTGGGTGTCTCACTCGAGACCATGCGACAGATTGACTCTCAGCTCATGATGCGCAACTACGAAGGCTTCCTGAAGCGCTAGTCATGTCCAGTCAACTGAATCTTGTCGTGCTGGGCAAGCAGGGCGCTGGCAAAGGAACCCAGAGCGAGCTGTTGTGTCAGAGATATGAGTTGGCCCACGTCTCGACCGGCGACATCCTGCGCGCCGCGATCGCCCAGGACACCCCACTCGGGCGTCAGGTCAAGTCGATTCTCGACGCCGGGGAACTGGTCTCGGATGACGTCGTGAACTCCCTCGTCGAGGTGCGACTCCGCGAACCCGACGCCGCCAAGGGCGCGGTGCTCGATGGCTTCCCGCGCAACACCGAACAGGCCGAGGCGCTCGAGCGCATCGTGGGCGCCGTCGGCATCAAGTTGTGCATCTACATCGAACTGGCCAACGAGATCGTGATCGAGCGCCTGTCGTCGCGGCGCGTGTGCCAAGCCTGCGGCACGGTCTACAAACTCACCGATGCGTCAGCGGTCTCGGGTATCTGCGAGAAGTGCGGGGGAGTGGTCGTCCAACGCAGCGACGACACGCCCGAAGCGATCGCCAAGCGCCTCGAGACGTTCGAGCGCGAGACGTTGCCTCTGCTCTCCTTCTACGAGTCACGTGATCTGCTCGTGACGGTCGACGGTAACCAGGCCGTGGACGCGGTTGCTCGTGACATCGACGCCCGGCTCTTGGAGCGGGGGCTGCTGTGATTCGCAATAAGGACGAACTGGCCAAGATGCGCAAGGCCGGCAAGGTCGTCGCCGAGATCCACGAGATCACGCGCGCCGCCATACGGCCCGGGGTGACCACCAAACACCTCGACGATCTGGCGGCCGAGGTGCTGGCCAAGCGCGGCGCCCGATCGAACTTCCTCAACTACCACGGCTTTCCCGCGGTGATCTGCACCAGCCCCAACAACATGATCGTTCACGGCATTCCGGGCGACTACGTGCTGGAAGAGGGCGACATCATCTCCATTGACGCCGGCGCAATCATCGAGGGCTATCACGGGGACGCCGCCTACACCGCACCGGTGGGCCAGGTCAGTGCGCTCGCCACGCGTTTGCTGGAAGTGACCGAGCGCTCGCTTTGGGCGGGAATTGATCAGTTGGTCGTGGGCGGGCGGCTCAACGAAGTGGGCCGCGCGGTTCAAGGGGTCGCCGAGGCCGCCGGATTCTCCGTGGTGCGCGAGTACGTCGGTCACGCGATCGGCACCGAGATGCACGAGAGCCCTCAGGTGACGAACTACTGGCCCGGCTCGCCCGGACCAACGCTCAAGTCCGGCATGGTCTTTGCGATCGAACCCATGGTGAACGTGGGGACCTGGGAGACCTACGTGCTCGACGACGACTGGAGCGTGATGACCGAAGACGGCGAACTCTCCGCGCACTTCGAGCACACCATTGCCGTGACCGAGAACGGGCCCGAAGTCTTCACCATCGCCTAGCCACGCTTCGGTTCTCATCCTTTTCTGCGGCGGCTGAAGGTAGCGAAGCGGGGGACCCTCGTAGGGTGGTCGCGTGACCCTTCCCCTCGCGTCACCGGAGTCGCCACAACCTTGCCGCGCGCGCTGGATGCGAGCGATCACGGCTCTGTGCCTGCTTGCTCTGCTGGTGGCGGTGCCGATCGCAGCGATCCGGGCACAACCGGCCGCGGCGGCTCAGGGCATCTACGTCTATCCCATCGACGGCGCCGCCTTCGGCGTGCGCGCACCGATCCGTCTGATGACCTTCTACGGTGCTCCCTACTCACTCCAGGTCGGACTCGCCCACAACAAGGTCGATGGCGGCCTCGAGACCCCGAGCGCGATCTGTCGGGCGACCGCGGGATGCGTGGCCGCCGTGAACGGCGACTACTTTGCCATCCCCAACTCCAAAAAGCCGGACGCGGGCGACGAAGTGGGCGGCATCGTCTCGGGATGTGTTCTGGAACACACACCTGAGGTCTCCCATCAGCAAGCCGACCTTGATGATGGGACGGTGAGCACGCAGTTCACCTGGAACGCCAGCCTCAACGTGAACGGAACAAGCGTGCCGATCGACGCGATCAATCAAGAACTTCCCCTGTCGTACGTGGGCGTGAGTGATCCCCTTCGCGGAACCCTCCTCTTCACCTCCGCCTACGCGCTGGCCACGCCGAGTGCGAGTGGTCGCTTCACCTATCAGTTCAAAGAGATCAGCAACGCGCAGAGTCCCGTCACCATCAACTCGACGGCACAACTGCAGTACCTCGGACGTACGTCAACCCCGATCCACGTGCTCGCCGGGCGCGTGGACATCTCGGCGTCGAACAGTACGACGCTTGCGAGCCTGGCGGCTGGCGACATGGTGACGCTCACCACCAACTCGACGATGGGCTGTGACGACATTGGTGGGCACCCGATCATCCTCGACAAGGGGGTGACCGGAACCGTAAGTCCCTCGGACTCCTACATGAACGAGCCGTCGCCACGTACCGTGGTTGGCTGGACGTCGATGGGTGAGACCGTGGTGCTGAGCGTGGGCGGCCAGGACGGCCGATCGGGCGCGACCTGGACGCAGCTCCTGGCGATGCTGCGCTCGCTCAACGTGGACACGGCCCTGGACCTGGATGGCGGATCGTCCACGTCACTGTTTGCCAATGGACGATCGATCTACAGTGCGCGCGCGAGCGAACGGCCCGTCTCGACCGCGTTGCTGGTGATGCAAGCACCGACGACCTCCACCACGACCACGTCGACCACGACCACGACGACGACCACGTTGCCCTAGGAACCAAAACCCATCAGTGTCGACGGACGCGTTTGCTCGTACCATCGGGGCGGGAGGAGAGGTGGCACTTCGTCTTCGCAGTGTGGTCCCGGTGACTTTGTTCGCCGGCTTCATCTTCTTCGCGACGAGCGCCGGCTCGGCCAATGGACCGCCCGCGAGCACCGTTCCTACCTCAACGTCAACAACGACGACCACGACCACGACCACCACGACGACGCTTCCACCGGCGCCCACCCACAATCCCGATAATCCCTTCACGAGTCGAGCCACGTCGTTGTACCTCAAGACTCGCCAGGGCAACATCACCGCGGCGGTCTACAACGTGGCGACCGGTGCGACCTTCACGTACCACAACGGCTACCACGATCGAACCGCCTCGATCGTGAAGATCGACATCCTCGCCGACCTGCTCTATGAGTCCCAGCGCAGCGGAGAGCCTCTGAGTGCCCAGGAACAACAACTCGCGACAAGCATGATCGAAGCGTCCGACGACAACGCCGCGACCAAGCTCTGGGCGGTGATCGGCGGTCGCGACGCCATCGACGCCTTTAACGAGCTGATCGGTTTCAAGTCGACCATTCCGAGTTGGTCGTGGGGCGACATCGCGACGACGCCCCTCGATCAGCTCCAGCTCCTCAAGGTCATCGCGCTGCCGAACTCGATCCTCAATGCCGCCTCGCGCGAGTACGAGGTTGGCCTTATGGAGCACGTGATCGGTGGTCAGCAGTTCGGCCTCGGCTGGGGCTCGCCCGCGCACGCCGTCGTGGCGATGAAGGACGGCTGGTACGACGAACTACCGACCGGCTGGCAGGTGAACACCACCGGCTTCGTGCAGTACCAGGGGCGCTTCTATCTCGTGACCATCATGACCCAGAGCGATCCCAGCGAAGAGTACGGGATGGATACGGTGACAACGTTGTCGAGCGACATTTGGAAGTACCTGCTGCCCAGATAGGGATCAGTCTGACACGACGTCCCTGGCGAGCCGACGCCCCACCGCATTCGCACTTCGGCGAACGCCTTGGCGTGGCGCAGAGACATTCCATCCCGATAGAGTCCGCTCTATGAAGATCAGAGTCGTTGTCGCACCACGATTTGGTGGGCCAGAAGTCCTTACGTTGGTTGAGTCGGAACTCCCTGAACCGAGCGCCGGAGAAGTGCTCGTCGACGTCAGAGCCGCGGGCACCAACCCAGTTGACTTCAAACTCTTCGCCGGGACCTACGGTGCCGATCCATCGAGTCTGCCGATCTCGCCGGGATTTGAGGTGGCGGGCGTTGTGCGCGCCACCGGTGGACATGTCGATGGTCCCAGCGGTCACATCGGAGTGGGCGATGAGGTGATTGTTTATCGCGCGAACGCCGGCTACGCCAGCGCGGTGCTGGCCGCGGCGGACACGGTCGTTCCTAAACCTCGAGTCACGAGTTTTGAGGAGGCGAGCGGTCTGATGTTGACCGGCGTGACCGCTATTCACGCGCTAACGGTCGTGCACGTCACGTCCGGTGACACCGTGCTGATCAACGGTGCCGCGGGTGGCGTCGGGCTGATGGCAGTGCAACTCGCCGTAGGTGACGGCGCACGAGTCATTGGCACGGCAAGCGAAGCCCAGCACCAACTGTTGCGCGATCTCGGCGCGGAGCCCGTGATGTACGGCGAGGGATTGCTCGATCGTGTACGCGCCCTCGCCCCCGAGGGGATCGACGCATCACTCGATCTGATCGGCAGCGACGACGCCGGGGAGGTTTCGTTTGCACTCGTCAAAGACCGCGACCGGGTGGTAACCATCGTCGCGTCGGGGCACGCCAGGGCGCTCGGTGCAAAAGCCATTGGCGGTGGTGCCGGCTCTGACCCCGGTACAGAAATCCGTAGCGCAGGCCGTTTTGAACTTCTACGCCGCGTCGAAGCGGGAACGCTGAAAGTCATCGTCGAAAAAAGTTATCCACTCGCTGACGCGACGGCCGCACTAGAGGAGTTACAAAGCGCCCACGCGCATGGCAAGATCGTCCTCATTCCTTGATGCCGTCTCTCGCTGCGTCGGTACGGTGGGCCTCGTGACGCAGCGCCTCGTGCCTTTTGAGGGAGTGCATAACTTTCGCGACCTCGGGGGATACGAGACGGACGACGGACGCCACACTCGCTGGGGCCAGCTCTATCGCAGCGACGCGATGCACGATCTCACTGACGACGACCTCGAGATCTTTCGCACGCTCGGCATTGGCGCGATCGTGGATCTGCGCAGCCCCGCCGAAATCCAGCGCACCGGTCGGGGCCTGATCGAGAACGAACCCCATCGGTTCGTGAGCGCGCCGGTCCTGTCGAACTACGCCACGAACGAGCCGCGAGCGGTCGTCGACGAGAACTATCTGACGAGGCGCTACCTGCAGTACCTCGACCTCGGCGCGCCCGCGTTCGTGAGCGTCTTTGAGGAGATGACCAACGAGGAGAACTATCCGCTCGTCTTTAACTGCTTCCTCGGCAAGGACCGCACGGGGGTCGTGGCGGCCCTCGTTTTAAGCTGTCTGGGCGTGCGGCCGGCTCGCGTCATCGAGGATTACGCGATGTCCGACGAGCGCATGGTGCATATTGTGGCGAAGCTTCTTCGTGACCCGAATCTGCGCGACGAGATCGAAGGCGACGATCCCATCCTGCTCAGCGCGCGTTCCGATACCATGGCGAACTTTCTTTTCGCGCTGGACGAGCGCTACGGCGGAGCGGTCCCCTGGGCAGAGAGCGTCGGCGTGGCGCCAGCCAGCATTGCGCGCGTTCGCGATCTGCTGCTTGACGAGGACTAAGGGCTTCTTGCGCCCCCGGGTTGTTCCGGGGCGCGGTCTCGGTCTGAGGTGCTCGGCGCGAAACGCAAGGTGGGCCTCGCCCGTAGACTGGATGAGCACGTTTGTGGAGTCCGCGTCAGCGAGCCTGCGCAAAGTACCGCGTTTTTTGCGTTTTTCTAAAAATCCGGTAGAATAGAAAGCCGACCTCGGGGCGGGACCTCCAAGGTCTATCCGTGCAGGAGCCCTGCTCCCGCACGTCCCGTAGTGAAGATACAAGGAGAAAGAACCTGAGTAAGCCTAAGGAAGACGCGTTCACCGTAGAGGGGACCGTCGTCGAGCCGCTGCCGAACGCCATGTTTCGCGTGGAGCTGGAGAACGGGTACACCGTCCTCGCCCACAGTTCGGGAAAAATGCGCATGCACCGCATCCGTATTCTTCCCGGCGACAAGGTCCAAGTAGAGATCACGCCCTACGACATGACCCGCGGCCGCATCACCTATCGCTACCGATAACTCACGTTCTTTTTGTTCGAGAAAGTAACCAAATGAAAGTTCGCGCAAGCGTCAAACCCATCTGTGAGAAGTGCAAGGTCATTCGACGGGCCGGGGTTGTTCGCGTGATCTGTGAAGCAAACCCGCGCCACAAGCAGCGTCAGGGTTAGGAGAACACGATGGCTCGTATTGCTGGTGTTGACATTCCGCGCGAGAAGCGCGTCGTCATTGCGCTCACGTACATCTTCGGCGTCGGTCCCACCATCGCCCAACAGATCACGGCGGCGACCGGGGTCAATGAATCCACGCGCGTCAAGGACCTCACCGAGTCCGAAGTCAACGCCCTGCGTACGTACATCGACCAGAATGTCACCGTCGAGGGTGACCTGCGTCGCGACGTCGCCCAAGACATCAAGCGCAAGATGGAGATCAACTCTCTCCAGGGCATCCGCCACCGCAAGGGCCTGCCCGTTCGCGGCCAGCGCACCCGAACCAACGCTCGCACCCGCAAGGGACCCAAGCGCACCGTCGCCGGCAAGAAGAAGGTAACGAAGTAATGGCCAAGCCCACCACGGCTCGCAAGGTTCGCAAGAAGGAGCGCAAGAACGTCGCCTTCGGCGTCGCGCACATCAAGAGTTCCTTTAACAACACAATCGTCTCGATCTCCGACCCCGAGGGCAACGTGTTGTCCTGGGCGTCCTCGGGCCAGGTTGGCTTCAAGGGCTCTCGCAAGTCCACGCCCTACGCCGCCCAGCTCGCCGCCGAGAAGTGCGCGCGCGCGGCCATGGAGCACGGGGTGAAGAAGGTCGACGTGTTGGTTCGCGGACCCGGTTCGGGTCGCGAGACCGCGATCCGTTCGATCGCCGCGGCCGGTATCGAAGTGGTGGCGATCAAGGACGTGACCCCGCTGCCCCACAACGGATGTCGCCCCAAGAAGCGGCGTCGAGGCTAAGGAACGTTATGGCTCGTTACACAGGACCCGTCTGTCGACTCTGTCGACGTGAGCGCACCAAGCTCTACCTCAAGGGGGAGCGCTGCTTTTCTCTCAAGTGCCCGGTCGCCGAGAACTCGGACCGTCGCGTACGCGCGTTTCCTCCGGGCATGCACGGTCGCGACCGTCAGCGTCAGGGTTCGGAGTACTTGACTCAGTTGCGCGAGAAGCAAAAAGCGCGCCGCATCTACGGCGTGCTGGAAAAGCAGTTCCGCAACCTCTACGAAGAGGCCAACCGGCGCCCCGGCATGACCGGTGTCAACCTGTTGCAGTTCCTCGAGACTCGCCTGGACAACGTGGCTTACCGGGCCGGTTGGGGTGCGTCGCGCGCCCAAGCCCGTCAGCTCGTTCGCCACGGACATGTCAGCGTCAATGGCAAGCGGGTCGACATTCCGTCGTACCGCGCTCGCCCGGGCGACGTCGTCACCTTAAAGAACGCCACCCGCGAGAACTTCAACGTGAAGCGCAACCTCGACGTCCTGGACCGTAGCGTCCCCGGCTGGCTGGAAAAGGGCGACAACGGCTTTAGCGTGACGGTGCGCGTGGTGCCCCAGCGTGAACAGATCGACGAGTCGATCCAAGAGCAGCTCATCGTCGAGCTGTACTCCAAGTAATTCTTTCTCTACATACCCCTAGGAGTCCCTTATGTTGATTATCCAACGACCCACCATCGAAGCCCTCGGCGACGAGGTCAACAACCGCCAGTCCTTTGGTATCGGCCCGCTTGACCCAGGCTTTGGCCACACCCTGGGCAACTCGCTGCGCCGCACCTTGCTCTCCTCGATTCCGGGCGCCGCGGCGACTCGCGTCAAGTTCGACGCGGTGCTGCACGAGTTCGGCGTGATCGAGGGAGTGAAGGAAGACGTCCAGGACGTCACCTTGAACCTGAAGGACCTGCTGCTGCGCGTGCACTCGGACGAGCCCGTCACCCTGCGCCTCGATAAGCGCGGCGAGGGCCCGGCGCTCGCCTCGGACCTCTCCACGACGGCGGACGTCGAGATCCTGAACGGTGATCTACACCTCGCCTACCTGACCAACGCTCGCAGTGTGCTCACCTTTGAGCTCACCGTCGAGCGTGGCAAGGGGTACGTCGGGTGCCGAGGGAAATAAGGGCTCCTCAACTATCGGTGTGATTCCTCTGGACGCGATCTTCTCGCCGGTGCGCCGCGTGAGCTTCGAGATCGAGCCCGTGCGCGTCGAGCAGAGCAAGGACTTCGACCGCCTGGTCATCGACATCGAGACGGACGGCTCAATCTCTCCGCGCGAAGCGTTGGCCTCGGCCGGCAAGACTCTGGGCTCGCTCGTCGAGCTGATCGCGAGCTTTGATGAAGAGGCGCCGGCCCTGGAGCTCGGCGACGTGGGCTCGGCCCAGGCGGCCGCTAGCGAGCTCGACATCCGCATCGAGGAGCTCGGTCTGACCGAGCGCTCGCGCAACTGCCTCAAGCGCGCCGGTATCAATACGATCGCCCAGCTGGTGAACGCCACCGAGCGGGACCTGACCTCGATCACCAACTTCGGCGCCACCTCGCTGAAGGACGTGACGGACCGCCTCGACGAGCGTGGTCTGTCACTGCGAGCCGAGGACTAGTCATGCGCGGCACCCCCACGAAGGGCAAGCGCTTCGGCGGCAACTCGGCGCACCAGAAGGCGATGATGGGCAACCTCGTCGCCTCGATGATCGCGGCCGAGTCGATCGTCACGACCGAGGCCAAGGCCAAGGCTTTGCGTCCCATCGTCGAGAAGGTCGTGACCGCGGCCAAGAACTCGCCCGAGGGCTCAGTCCACGCGAATCGTCGCGTGGTGGCCTTCATCCGCGATAAAGACATGACCCACAAACTGTTCACCGAGATTGCGCCGCGCTACGCGGACCGTCCCGGTGGCTACACGCGCATCCTGAAGCTCGGCCCGCGTCAGGGCGACAACGCGCCGATGGCGCGCATTGAGTTCGTCTGATCCGCTAGACGCCACCCAGCGCTGGCGTTTCGACCTCGCCTACGACGGGCGGGGATTTAGCGGGTTCGCCTATCAGCCCCATCACGACACCGTGGTGGGGCTGCTGCGTTCCACCCTGGCCTCGACCCTGCGTCTCAGCGAGGAGCCGGTCATAGTGGGGGCCGGACGCACCGACTCTGGCGTGCACGCCTTCTATCAAGTCGTCCACGTCGACCTGCCGGCGGCCCTCCAGGTACGTTCACTGAGCGCAGGGCGTCTCGTCACGGCGCTCAACAAGCAGTTGCGCGGTCGGATTCAGATTCTTCGTGCCGAGCCGGTGAGCCAGCACTTTCACGCGCGATTCTCGGCCACCTGGCGCGAGTATCGCTACCTCCTTTTGGAAAGCAGCGCCCCGGGACTCGACTCCACCAATGTCTGGGCATGGTCGGTCAAGGGGCCGCTCGATCTCGACGCCATGAACCGGGCGAGTAGCGCAGTTCTGGGTACACATGACTTTCGCGCGTTCTGTCGGCGACCGACGAATGGCACACCCGGAGAGCCCCTTCTTCGCCGAGTGCTCGGCGCTCATTGGGAGCGACTCGACGACCAGTGGGTCATGAGTCCCCAGCATTCGCCCGCGCTGCGCTTCACCATTCGGGGTCAGTCGTTCTGTCACAACATGGTGCGATGTCTCGTGTCAGCGATGGTCGCCATCGGCCGGGGAGAACTCGACGAGGGCGAGGTTGAACGTCGACTCTCGACGGGGGACCGGTATCAGTTGCCCCAACCGGCTCCGGCGGCGGGGCTCGCTCTTATCGGTGTGGGCTACGACGATTTTGGCGAGGAGTCTGCGGACCCGTCGATAGGCTGATTCCCATGTCTGAACTACAGCCCGCAGGAATCAAAATGGAAGATCTCAGCAGCGAGATTCGCCCCCAAGACGACCTCTATCGCTACGTGAACGATCGCTGGATGAAGAGCACACCGATCCCGCCCGACAAGTCCGGGTACGGGGCCTTCGAGATCCTTCGAGAAGAGTCCGAAGCAGCGATACGAGAGATCGTCGAGTCGGCGGGCGCATTGAGCGAGAGTGTGGACGCGAAGAAGGTCAGCGACCTGTACAACAGCTTCATGGACGAAGAGCGCGTCGAGGCTCTCGGGTCCGAACCGCTGACGGCCGATCTGACTCTGGCGGACTCAGTCAACTCGCTCGACGAGCTGGTGCGGGTCGTCGGACAGTTGCAGCGTGCGGGCCTGTCGGGTTTCTTTAGCGTCTTCGTCGAAACCGACCCCGGCAACCCCGAGCGCTACCTCGTGTTCCTGGAACAAGGTGGCATCTCCCTGCCCAACGAGAACTACTACCGCGAAGAGCAGTTCGCCTCGGTGCGCGAGGCCTACGCAGTGCACATCGCAAAGATGTTTGAACTGGCTGGTCTTGATGACGCCGCGGCTCGCGCGCAGCGAGTATTTGAACTCGAGACCGACATCGCCCGGCGTCACTGGGACAACGTCGCCACTCGTGATAGCGAAAAGACCTATAACCCCATGGAGTGGGACAGCGTGCGCAATCTCTTCGCCGCCGGACTCTCCGACATCGCCGAGGTCAGCCTGGACGTCTGGGCCGCAAACTTCGGCGCCCCGGAACACGCCCTCGATGAAGTCGTTGTTCGCGAGCCCAGTTTCTTTCGTGACCTCGGTGAGCTGTTTGACGAATCGCGATTGGACGCGTGGCGCGACTGGCTGCGCTGGCGGATTATTCGCGGATACGCTCCCTACCTGTCGAGGGCGTTCGTCGATGAACACTTCGACTTTTACGGCCGCACACTCACCGGCGCGCAGGAGCTGCGCGCGCGTTGGAAGCGAGGCGTGTCGATAGTCGAAGGAGCCCTGGGCGAGGCGGTGGGCCAGATCTACGTCGAGCGCCACTTCCCCCCACTCGCCAAGACGCGCATGGATGAGCTGGTCGCGAACCTGATCGAGGCGTACCGCCAGAGCATCTCGACCCTCGACTGGATGACTCCGGCTACGCGCGAGCGCGCCTTGGAAAAGCTCGCGGCCTTTACGCCCAAGATCGGGTATCCGGTCAAGTGGCGCGACTACTCCTCACTGTCGATCGACCCCGACAGTCTGATCGCGAACGTGCGCAGCGCGAACGCCTTTGAGTTTCAGCGCGAACTGGCCAAGATCGGCGGGCCCATCGATCGCGACGAGTGGTTCATGACGCCCCAGACCGTGAACGCGTACTACAACCCCGGCTTCAACGAGATCGTCTTTCCCGCGGCGATCCTCCAGTGGCCCTTCTTCGTGGCCGATCGCGACGACGCCGCCAACTACGGCGGGATCGGGGCGGTGATCGGTCACGAGATCGGGCACGGCTTCGACGACCAGGGCTCGAAGTTCGACGGCACGGGCAAGCTGTTCGACTGGTGGGAACCGGCCGACCGCGAGGCGTTCGAGGCGCGCACGAAGGTGCTCATCGATCAGTACAACGCTCTCTCGCCTCAGGAGACTCCCGGCCAGCACGTGAACGGCGCACTCACGATCGGTGAGAACATTGGTGACCTCGGGGGACTCGGGATCGCCTGGCAGGCCTATCTGATCTCACTCGATGGTGCCGAGCCGCCCGTCATCGACGGACTGAGTGGGGCGCAGCGCTTCTTGCTGTCCTGGGCTTTGTGCTGGCAGTACAAGGCGAGGACCGAAGAAGTCGAACGCCGACTCGCCATCGATCCGCACTCGCCACCAGAGTTTCGCTGCAACCAAGTGGTGCGCAACATCGACGAGTTCTACGACGCCTTTGGGGTCGCCGAGGGCGACGCTCTGTGGTTGGAGCCCGATCAGCGCGTCTCGATATGGTGATGTAAGCACCGAACGCGATTCTCTGGTCAAGTCTCGCAACTCCCAACGCGGTCGTGCCCGATCTGGAATTCATCCTGCTGCACCGGCGTGTCACGCGGGACATCTTGATGTAGCTTGTGAGCTCTTCGACGGTTGTCAGTGGTTTGCCTTCGACATCGAGGAGGCCTCCGAGGGCGACGAGCGCGCTTCCAAGACCTCCGAGTAGGCTAGATGGGCTCCCCGCGGGCGCCTATTAGTTCGCGTTTTTGTGAGAACTTGCCCTCACGGGGCCAGATTTCGTAGGATGGAGGGTCCCCCTCGGACCCGATCGGGGCTCATTTCAATTGAATTCGCTGAAGGAAGAAACTGTGAAGACGTACTCGCCCAAGCCCGCGGAACTGACGCGCGACTGGTTGGTCATTGACGCCGAGGGCCTGGTCCTCGGTCGCGTCGCCACGGTGGCTGCCTCTCTGCTGCGCGGCAAGCACCGTACGTTCTTCGCTCCCCACGTGGACACCGGCGACTACGTCATCATCGTCAACGCCGACAAGGTCGTCGTGACCGCCAACAAGGCCGCGTCGAACTTCCACTATCGCCACTCGGGGTACCCGGGCGGACTGCGCGCGACGTCGTGGCAGACCTTGATGGACACTGACCCCGAGAAGTTGGTGAGCGATGCCGTTCGCGGCATGATCCCCAAGAATCGCCTCGGACGCGCTCAGATGGACAAGCTCTTCGTCTATTCCGGCGCCGAGCACCCCCACGCGGCCCAGCAGCCCAAGAGTTTTGACACCTCGGCGATCCGTCGGGGTTAAGGAGCAACGTTGACCACACCCCTCACTCAGACCACGGGCCGACGCAAAGAGGCCGTCGCGCGCGTTCGCCTGCGCCCCGGCACCGGCACGATCACGATCAACTCGCGCGCCTTCGACAACTACTTCACCTCAGCCACCCACCGCCAGATGGTGATGGAGCCACTGCGACTGCTCGACACCCAGACGACCTACGACATCGACGCGACCATCGAAGGTGGCGGCGTGGCCGGGCAGGCCGGTGCGCTGCGCCTGGGAATCTCGCGTTCACTGCTGGAAATCGACGAAGGTGCCAGGCCGGCCCTCAAGAAGGCCGGCCTGTTGACCCGTGACTCGCGCAAGAAGGAGACCAAGAAGTACGGTCTCAAGAAGGCGCGCAAGGCTCCTCAGTACTCCAAGCGTTAATGGGTATGCCCGTGCGCTTTGGCACGGATGGCATCCGAGGGCGCGCGAGCGACGAGATCACTCCCGACCTCGCGTATCGACTCGGCCGCGCTGTCGCCACTGTCTTTTCCGTACCGATCTTCGTCGGGTACGACACGCGCGAGAGTTCGCCCAACCTGGCCGCGGCCGTCCTGGCGGGACTGGCCAACGGCGGGGCCCGCGGCGTCAATCTCGGCTACTTCACCACGCCCGGCGTGGCGGTCATCGCTCAGCAGCGCGGCGGGGCCGGGGTGGTCGTCTCCGCGTCGCACAACCCCTACTACGACAACGGACTCAAAGTTCTGGGCGTGCGGGGTGGCAAGTTGGATCACGCGACCGAAGCCGCCGTGGAGAGCGCGTTGAATGTGGCCGAGAGTCCGTCGGCGAACGTGTTCGAACCGCGAGAGATCGATGAGACCGCTCAGCACGACTACGTACGCCACCTGCGCGAACTGGCCCCTGCCGATCTCTCGTCCCTGTCGATCGTGGTGGACTGCGCGAACGGCGCGGCCTCGCACGTGGCTCACGAACTCTACGAGACGACCGGCGCCGCGCTCACCTTCATTCACGATCAGCCCGACGGGCGCAACATCAACGTGGAGTCCGGTTCGACGCACGTCGATGCCCTGGTGGCGGCCGTGCGCGAGATGGGCGCGGACCTCGGTCTCGCCTTCGACGGCGACGCCGACCGCCTGATCGCCGTGGACTCGGAGGGGACGGTTCGCGACGGAGACGACCTCATGGTGCTCTTCGCGCTGGATCGATTCGAGCGCGGGATCCTGGGTGGCGGGGTGGCGGTGACGTCGATGAGCAATCTTGGTCTCACGCGTGCGCTGAGCGCGGCCCACATTGAGATCGAGGAGACCGACGTGGGGGACCGCAATGTGCTCCTCGCCCTCGAAGACCGTTCCTGGATTCTCGGCGGCGAGCAGTCCGGACACGTCATCTTCCGGGATCTGGCGCCCACCGGTGACGGAATGCTGACCGGGCTGATCCTGGCTGAGCTGGTCGTGCGCCGTGGGCCACTCGCGGATCTGGCGGGAAGCGCCTGGCGCCGCGTCCCCCAGTCGTTGTTCAACGTGTCACGCGATCACTTCAGCGACGACGACGTCCAAAAGATCTTCAACGAGCTCTTAGAGGACTACGCAGTCGATCGCGCGGACGTGCGTCTGCTGGTTCGTCCGTCGGGCACCGAGCCGCTGGTGCGCATCATGATCGAAGCGCTCGACGCGGAGTTCGTCGAAGTCTTCAGCGAACGACTCACCTCGCTCTACGCCTAAATCGACCGAAAAGGTCGAAAAATCGTCCGAGTAGGCTAAGTGTATGTGCGGCATCATTGGAGTGGCGGGCTCCAGCGACACGCTCGACACCCTGCTCGAAGGCTTGGCGCGCCTGGAATACCGCGGATACGACTCGGCCGGGGTGGCCCTCGTGCGCGCCGGCGAGACCTGGCGAGCCCGCACCGCCCAAGGCACCGAGTCGGTTCAGGCCCTCAAGCGCGAGTGCGAACGTGCTCCACGCGGATTCACCTCGGGCATCGGTCACACCCGCTGGGCAACCCACGGCGCGCCCGAAGCGGTCAACGCCCACCCTCATCTCGACTGCTCCGGTCACATCGCCATCATTCACAACGGCATCATTGAAAATCACACCGAGTTGCAAGAGGACCTCGAGGCCAGGGGTCACCTCTTTAGTTCGCGCACCGACTCCGAGGTGCTCGCACACCTCATCGAAGACGAGCGGCGCCTGGGCGCAGAACTGATCGAAGCGGTGCGACGGAGCCTGCTCCTGGTACGGGGTGCTTTCGCGGTGGCGGCGGTGGACGCGACCGAACCCGACGTGATCGTGGCGGCGCGGCGAATCTCGCC
Organism: uncultured Acidimicrobiaceae bacterium; assembly: GCA_963839255.1. Lineage (GTDB taxonomy): Bacteria > Actinomycetota > Acidimicrobiia > Acidimicrobiales > RAAP-2 > RAAP-2. The sequence continues at coordinate 410,141 of CAWIUH010000005.1, read as the reverse complement.
CTTGATCGTGGGTACGGCCCCGGGCGTGACGTATCTCGCGAGCGACATTCCCGCGATCTTGGATCGCGCGACCGCCTTCTACGCGGTCAACGATGACGAAGTGGTGCGCCTCGGTCCGGAGGGCTTTCGCGCCATCGACCTCGAAGGGTCACCCGTTCGCCTCCACCAACTCTCCATCGACTGGGATCTCGAGACCGCCGAGAAGGGTGGGCACGACGACTTCATGACCAAGGAGATCAACGAGCAGCCCGAGGCCCTGCGCGCCACGATGCTCGATCGCCGCCGCCGCGACGGCGTCATCACCTTCGACGAGATGGGCGTTTCGGATGAGGAACTGCTTGGCGTGAACCGCGTCGTCATCGTCGCCGCCGGCACATCGCATCACGCGGCTCAGGTGGCAAAGTACGCCATCGAGCGCTGGGCCCGGCTCAGCACCGAAGTGGACATTTCGAGCGAGTACCGCTACCGCGACCCGATTGTCGAGATCGGCACCCTGGTGATCGGGGTCTCGCAAAGCGGCGAGACGATCGACACCATACAGGCCATTCGCGAAGCCAAGCGACGCGGCGCGCGAGTGGTCGGCGTGACCAACATCGTGGGGTCTTCGCTCGCTCGAGAGTCGGACGCCGTCATTTACACGCGGGCCGGGCTCGAGGTCTCGGTCGCCTCCACCAAGGCCTTCGTCGCCCAGGTCGCCGCCCTCGAGCTGTTGGCGCTGCGTCTCGCACAACTACGCCAGACTCTCCCCGAGTCCGACATTGACGCGCTCTTTCAAGGAATTCAGGCGGTGGCGAAGCAGGTCGCGACGGCCCTCGAGCGACGCGCCGACGTCGAGGACGTGGCCAAGCAGCTCCTGGGTGCGCGCGACTTCTTCTTCATCGGTCGCCACGCGGGTTTTCCCACCGCGCTCGAGGGCGCGCTCAAACTCAAGGAGCTCTCCTACTTGCACGCCGAGGGCTACCCGGCGGGCGAGCTCAAGCACGGACCGCTCGCGTTGATCGAACCGGGCGTGGTCGTGGTCGCCGTCGTGACCGATCCAGCGATGCACGAAAAGATGCTCTCCAACCTGGCCGAGGTGAAGGCCCGCGGGGCGACGGTCGTCGCGGTTGCCACCGACGATGACGAGTACGTCGACGCCATCGCGGACTACGTCTTGCGCGTGCCAGCCACCGAGCCCCTCTTTACGCCCATGGTGGACGTGGTGCCGTTGCAGCTCTTCGCCTACGCCATGGCCCGAGGCCTCGGGCGCAACGTGGATCGGCCCCGCAATCTGGCCAAGACCGTCACGGTGGAGTAGTGACGACGACCGGAATCGGCATCGACCTCGTTGACGTTGATCGCTTTCGCCGACTGCTCGAGCGTCGGCCCCGCATTCTCGATCGCCTCTTCACCGACGGCGAGCGCCGTGACGCCCACGATCGGCCTGAACGCCTGGCCGCGCGCTTTGCCGCCAAGGAAGCGACGCTCAAAACCCTCGGTGTGGGGGTTGGCGAAGCTCCGTGGCGCTCGATCGAAGTCACGTTGAATGATGCCGGCGCTCCGAGCCTGATCTTGCACGATCGCGCGCGAGATCTCGCTCGCGCCCAAGGGGTCGGGTACCTGCACGTCTCGTTGTCCCACACCGAGCACCTCGCCGCGGCCTTCGTGGTGGGCAGCTCACGCGAGGAGTCCGGTGGTTGAGGGTGTTCTTCGTCCGGCGTGGGCCGAGGTCTCCGTCTCGGCGATCGCTCACAACGTTCGTGCGTTGCGCAGCGTCATCGGTGACGCGTCGTTCTGTGCCGTGGTGAAGGCGAACGGCTATGGGCACGGGGCAATCTACGCAGCCCGGGCCGCCATCGACGGAGGGGCGGACTCGCTCGGGGTCGCGCTGGTCGATGAGGGAATCGAGTTACGCCAGGCTGGCATCACCGCGCCGATCCTCGTCATGAGCGAGGTTCCCGCCGACACCCTCGCGCCCGCCTACCAGGCCGACCTGACTCTCACGATCGGTTCGCCCGAGGGCGCGCGAGCCGCCGTCAAGTGGGCCGAAGCCCTCGGCGGAACGCACCCCGTCCACGTCAAGGTGGACACCGGCATGCATCGCATGGGCGTCGTGCCCGACGAGCTCGACGAGGTCATCGACATCGTGCGCTCCTCACCCCACGTCAGTTTCGAAGGTCTGTACACGCACTTCAGCGTGGCCGACGGTGAGAGTGACGCGGACCGAGAGTTCACCGAGGCCCAGATCGCACTCTTTAATGCGCTGGTCGCCGATCTCACCCAGCGGGGCGTGGTTCCCCCGGTGGTGCATAGCGCGAACTCAGCGGGCGCCCTGGGGTACCCCACGTCGCGCCACACGATGGTTCGGGTCGGATTGGCGTTGTACGGCTACCTACCCGGCGCGTGGCTGCGAGCGGCCCTGGAGGAGAAGGGTCAGTCTCTCGTGCCCGCCTTGACGCTACGCGCCCGGGTGACGGCGGTTCGCCGCGTGCGCGCCGGAGCGCGTCCGAGTTACGGTCGTCGCCGCACGGTTGAGCGCGACGCCACGATCGTGACCGTGCCCTTCGGATATGCCGACGGCTATCCCCGGCATCTCTTCGACGGCGGCGCGCAGGTTCTGATCAACGCCACGAGATATCCGGTCGCCGGTGTGGTCACGATGGATCAACTGGTCGTCGACGTCGGCGACGACGCGGTGAGTGTCGGAGATGACGTGGTGCTCATGGGCCAACAGGGCGACGAGAGCCTCAGCGCCGATGAGTGGGCCGGTTGGGGAGGCACCATCACCTGGGAGATTCTCACTAACTTGGGTGCACGCGTTCCTCGAGTTCTCGTCGACTGACGTGAGCGACTTCGCCGAGATGTCCACGTGCGAGCGCTGCGGCCTCGCCGCGACGCGCCAGCGGGTCGTCATCGGCACGGGGCCGCTGGACGCCCGGCTCATGATCATTGGCGAGGCGCCCGGGCGAACCGAAGACGAGGGCGGAGCGCCCTTCATTGGACGCAGCGGAAAGCTGTTCTTCCAACTGCTGGAAGAAGAGGTCGGTCTCACGCGCCCGCAGTGTTACGTCACGAACGTCGTCAAGTGCCGTCCCCCGGCTAACCGAACCCCTACGCCCCTCGAGATCGCCGCGTGTCGGCCCTGGCTCGTCGAGCAACTCGATCGTGTGGCCCCCTCGTTCATCCTGACCCTCGGCAATACGGCCGGCCGGGCGATCTTTTCCTTCCAGTCGGGCATGGGACAGGTTCATGGTCACGTCTTTCGTTCGGGCTCGATACGGGGAATACCGACATATCACCCGGCAGCCGCGTTGCGCGGCGGGCCGAGCGTCGTCGACGTGATGCGCGACGACCTTCGAGTGCTCCGGCGACTTTTGGAGGCGTCATGAACTGGCGACGTCACACCAGCAGCGCCGAGGAGACTCAGCGCGCCGGTGAGGAGTTCGCCGCGCTGTTGGGTCCCGGGGACATTGTCCTGTTGAGCGGAATCTTGGGGGCGGGCAAGACGACGTTCACTCAAGGCGTGGCGCGCGGACTGGGCGTGAGTGAACGAGTGACGAGTCCGACCTTCACGATGGTCCGTCAGCACGAGTGTGTGAACGAACTCGGAATCGCGACGCTTCATCACGCAGACGTCTTTCGCGCGGGCTCACTGAGCGAGATCGACGACCTCGCGTTGGTCGAGTTGGTCGAAGAATCGGCCGTCGCCCTCGTGGAGTGGGGCGACGCCGCCGCCTCTCTGTTCGGCCACGACGTGATCAGGGTCAGCTTTGCGATCGATGACAACGACGGGCGCACCCTTGAAGTTGGTGGTGCGCTCGACGGCCGAACGAGCGAGGTCGAGAGGTGGACTCGCTCGTGAACATCCTGTCGATTGAGACCGCGACGACCACGTGCGCCATCGCCCTTCGGCTCTCGACGGGCGAAGAGTTCGAGGTCGTCTTGGACGCTGAACGACACCACACCGAGACTCTCATGCCGGGCGTGGCTGATCTCCTCTCATCGGTGGCGCTGAGTGCGAGCCGGCTCGATCGCATCGTCGTCGACCGCGGACCCGGGCTGTACACGGGGCTGCGCGTGGGAGTCGCCACGGCGATCGGTCTGAGCATCGGGGCGAACGCCGATCTCGTGTCGGTGACCTCCCTCGAAGTCCTCGCCCACGACGCGCATCGCGCTGGCGTGCGAAGACTCCTTGTTGCCGCCGTCGATGGGCGACGTGGCGAGCTGTTTATCCAGAGGTTCTCACTGAGTGACACCGTCGCCGCGTTGGATGAGCCGGCTGTCACCACCCCAAGCGCACTCGTCACCCAGCTAGACGAGCGGGGCGAGGCGGTGAGTCTGGTGGGCGACGGCGTAGTGCGCTACGCGTCAGAGTTCTCGAAGATCGCCGCGGCAACCCTGCTGATGGGCTACGCGGCGCCATCGGCCTTGATCGGTGTTGAACTCGGCGCCGCACGGCCCCCCGAAGAGTCCGTGGCGCCGATGTACCTGCGTGACGCGGACGCCGTCGCGAACTTTACGACGCGCGAACGACAATGAGCGACTGGGTCATTCGCACCGCCGAGCGACGCGACGTCTCGGACATCTTGCAGATCGAGATTGCCCAGTTCCCCGAGCCCTGGTCGAGGGCCATGATGCTCGACGAGATCACCGACGTTCAGACCCGCCGGTACCGAGTCGCGGTGGAAGGAAAGTCGATCATCGGCTACATGGGCGTGATGTTCGTGCTCGACGAACTGCACGTCAACACCATCGGCACGCTGCCCGGACACGAACGCCGCGGCGTGGCGACTTCCCTCATGGATGACGCGTGGGCCGACGCGAAGGGGCGGGGCATTGCGCGGGCCACCCTCGAAGTCGCGGTCTCCAACGAACGCGCTCTGGCCCTGTACGCGCACTACGGTTTCCGTCCGGTAGGGGTTCGCAAGAACTACTACGAGCGCGTCGGCGAAGACGCCCTCATTCTGTGGGCCGACCTCGACTAAATACCCTCCGCCCTACGCTGGACGGGTGACGTTGGTCCTGGGCATCGAAACCAGTTGTGACGAGACGGCCGCGGCCCTCGTGGACGACGAGTTTCAGGTTCTCTCTTCGGTCGTCGAGTCCTCAATTGATCAGCACCGGGCCTTTGGGGGAGTGGTGCCGGAGTTGGCCGGTCGCGCCCACGTCGCGACTATCGGACCGGTCGTGCGCCGGGCGCTCGAAGAGGCGGACCTAGATCCAACTGCACCCGCAATTGACGGGGTCGCGGTCACCAGTGGGCCCGGCCTCATCGGTTCGTTGCTCGTGGGCCTTTCGAGCGCGAAGGCGCTGGCGTACGCGTGGGACGTGCCCTTTGTTGGGGTGAACCACCTCGAGGGACACCTCTTTGCGCCGTTGCTGGAGGCCCGCGATCTCGAGTGGCCGCTACTGACACTGCTCGTGTCGGGCGGACACAGTCTCATTGTCCTACAGCGCGGTGCGGGTGAGCACGAGGTGTTGGGCGAGACGATCGACGATGCGGCGGGCGAAGCGTACGACAAGGTCGCGCGCTGGCTCGGGCTCGGGTACCCGGGAGGTCCCGAGATCGATCGGCTCGCAAAAGAAGGCTCTTCGTCCATGATCACCTTTCCCGTGTCGTCGATCGGTGAGGACTTCGACCTTTCGTTCTCGGGCCTGAAGACCGCCGTCGTGCGCGCGACGCAGTCCGATCGGGACATCGATCTGGCCGACGTGGCGGCGTCCTTCCAAGTGGCGGTGTCCGAGCAGTTGCTGGGCAAGCTGCGCCGAGCGCTCGAGCGCTACGAAGTGGCGGGCGTGGCCCTGGCCGGGGGAGTGGCCGCGAACTCCGCGCTGCGCGAAGGAGTGAGCGACCTGGCCCGAGAGTTCGGCCTCGTAGCCCACTTGCCCGCGCTGGAGATGTGCACCGACAACGCTGCGATGATCGCGGCCGCGGGACTTCATCGACTACAGAACAACGGATCGAGCCCACTGTCGCTCCCGGCTCGTCCCAACTGGCAGTTGGCCGACGTCTTGTGAGCGAGCGTTGGGTCCCCCTGGACGTTGCTTCCACCGACGCCGATCCCTTCGTTCAATTCGACCGTTGGTTCGAAGACGCGCGCAGCGAAATGGCCGAGCCCGAAGCGGTAGCGCTCGCCACCTCGACCCTCGATGGGACTCCGAGCGTGCGCATGGTGCTGATGCGCTGGCACGACGGGAAAACATTTGGGTGGTACACCAACTACGAGTCGCGCAAGGGCGACGAGCTCCTCGCCAATCCCTACGCAGCTCTGCTGTGGTACTGCGAGTCTCTTGGTCGCCAGATTCGCATTGAGGGAATCGTTGAGCAGATGAGCCCTGAGGACTCGGACGCCTACTTTTCGAGGCGCCCCCGCGGCAGTCAGATCGGGGCGCGGGCGTCCGAGCAAAGCCACGTCTTGAACGGTCGCAAAGAACTCGAGCGGCGCGTGGCCGAGATCGAAAAGGAGTTCGCCGGTAGGGACGTTGAGCGACCCGAGTATTGGGGCGGATTTTGCCTCATCCCTACCCGCTTTGAGTTCTGGCAGCATCGAGAGAGCCGACTCCACGACCGGGTGGCGTACCTGGCCGAAGGTTCCTCCTGGCTTCGCCAGCGGCTTTCGCCCTAATGGGCCCTTATTTCGGGTTCTTCCCTGGGGAAACTGGCGGGTCGGGCTTTGTTGGCACTCGAAAACCTCGGCTGCTAAGATTGGCAGTCGCAAGTATCGAGTGCTAATTGCTCAGGAGGCAAGAAATGAAGTTGCACCCACTAGAAGACCGCATCGTCGTTCGTCCCAACATTGCCGAGGCCACGACGGCGTCGGGTCTTGTGATTCCCGACACGGCCAAGGAAAAGCCTCAGCAGGGCGAAGTTCTCGCGGTCGGCCCAGGCCGTCGCGCTGACTCCACGGGCGAGGTCATTCCCACCGGCGTGAGCGTGGGCGACACGGTCGTCTACTCCAAGTACGGCGGCACCGAGATCACCGTCGATGGTGAGGACCTGCTGATTCTCTCCGGCCGCGACGTACTGGCGACCATCTCTAAGTAGTTCGGGACGAAGACTCGCCCCCTCATTCAAGCGAAGGAACTGTAATGTCAAAACTATTGAAATTCGACGAGGACGCCCGACGCGGCCTCGAGGCCGGCGTCGACAAGTTGGCCGACGCAGTCAAGGTGACACTGGGGCCTAAGGGTCGCAACGTGGTCATCGGAAAGAAGTACGGCGCGCCCACCATCACCAACGACGGGGTGTCGATTGCTCGTGAGATCGAGCTCGAGGACCCGTTTGAAAACATGGGCGCTCAGCTGGTGAAGGAAGTTGCGACCAAGACCAATGACGTGGCCGGTGACGGCACGACAACCGCGACCGTTCTGGCTCAGGCCCTCATCAAGGAAGGCCTGCGCAACGTAGCGGCTGGCGCGAGCCCCTCGGGACTCAAGCGCGGGATCGAAAAGGCTGTTGCAGCCGCCGTCGCGTCCATCGCGGAGCAGAGCCAAGAAGTGTCGGGCAAGAACCAGATCGCTCAGGTCGCGACCATCTCGGCCGCGGACGCCGCGATTGGTGAGACGATCGCCGACGCGATTGACAAGGTCGGCAAGGACGGCACCGTCACGGTTGAGGAATCGAACACCTTTGGCATCGAACTCGAGCTCACCGAGGGCATGCAGTTCGACAAGGGATATCTCTCGCCGTACTTCGTGACTGACCCCGAGCGTCAAGAGGCCGTCCTTGAGGATGCGTTCATCCTCTTCACCAGCGGCAAGATCTCAGCCGTGCACGACCTCGTGCCCGTACTCGAGAAAGTCATGCAGGCGGGTCGTCCGCTCCTGATCGTCGCCGAAGACGTCGAAGGCGAAGCGCTCGCGACGTTGGTCGTGAACAAGATTCGTGGCACGTTCACGTCGGTCGCCGTGAAGGCTCCCGGATTCGGCGAGCGGCGCAAGGCGATGCTCCAAGACATGGCGATCCTTACGGGCGGAACCGTGATCTCCGAAGAGATCGGTCTCAAGCTCGACTCGGCCACGGTTGACCTCCTGGGCCGGGCTCGTCGCATCGTGGTGACCAAGGACGCCACCACACTCGTTGACGGTGACGGCTCTAAGGAAGACGTCGCCGGTCGCGTGGCTCAACTCAAGCGCGAGATCGAAGACACTGACTCGGACTGGGATCGCGAAAAGCTGCAAGAGCGTTTGGCCAAGTTGGCGGGCGGCGTGGCCGTCGTCAAGGTGGGCGCCGCGACGGAAGTCGAGCTCAAGGAGAAGAAGCACCGCATCGAGGACGCACTCAGTGCGACGCGCGCCGCGATCGACGAGGGAATCGTCGCTGGGGGCGGTACTGCCCTCGTGCGCGCTCGCACGTCCGTCGACGCTCTCATCGCCACTTTGAGTGGTGACGAGGCGACGGGTGCGCGCATCGTCGCGAACTCACTCGAGTCACCGCTGCGCCACATCGCCAGTAACGCTGGCTTCGAAGGCGCGGTCAAAGTACGCGAAGTCGCCGACGCCAAGGGTTCGGTTGGCCTCAACGCGGCGACCGGTGTCCTCGAGGACCTCGTGAAGGCGGGCGTCATCGACCCCGCCAAGGTCACGCGTTCCGCGCTGCAGAACGCCGCATCCATTGCGGCGTTGCTACTCACCACTGAGGCCATCGTGGCCGACAAGCCCGAGCCGGCCTCGGCCCCCATGGGTGACGGTGGCATGGGTGGCATGGGCGGCATGATGTAGTCGTCGGTCATTCGACATGCACAACAGCCGGGCCTCGTGCCCGGCTGTTGTGCTTTGCCGTCAAATATGCGAGAAGATCGCTCGCGTGAAGATCGCGCGGCTGTGGAGTTTCGTTCTCGCGGTGATCGCCGCGGCGTCGGGGTCACTGATATGTGGCTCGTCATTAGTGGGGGCTGCGTCCACGCATCCGCTTAACGGATCTGCTCGAGTCGCTCGCCTCTACGACTCGTGTGACGTCGAACAGTCCGATGCCTCAACCCGAAACAGTACGTACGAAGTCGTCGTTCGAGGCTTTCCGTCGCGTCCGCTCCAATTGCAGGCGCCGAACAGTTGGGCGTGCGACGTCGAAGATGGAAACGGATCGGGCGCCAGCGTGGTGGTATTCTCTCCGACGTCTCTCACCGATAAGTTCGGTGGGAGAAACGGTATTGACGTCTCGATCTCCGCGAGCGTGCGTGACGGGATCGGATCGGGCATCTGTCCCTACTCGACGTACAAGCCGCGCCAGCTTGTCGCTCCGTGCGACGCGGCGAACTCGAAGCGCCCAGGCGGAGTCACGGTCACGTACCTGGCGGGGAGTGCAACCTCGAGCGCCGTGGTGGTCATGGTGACCACTCCCGCCAACGAGTCGCCCCCGGCCTATGCGCCTGGACCAGGCAACGTCCCCACGGTCACGGTCCTGGCCGCGAAGGGGAGCGAGTTCGATGCCTGGATGACCTGTCGGATCGGCACGACCGTGAGTTCGACCTGCGTACACGATGCTCGACTGTTCGCGAGCGCGGTCCAAAGGTCGTCTCCATTTTCCTAGAGACTTCGCTGACGCCCCGATAGGCCCGGAGCCTTTCTTTCGCGCTCGCTACTCCGTCGCTTCCACGGCGACGTGCGGAACGGCTCGCTCTAGCCACTTGGGCATGTACCAGTTGCCCTTGCCAATCAAGTGCATCAGTGAGGGAACCAGCACGGTTCGGATAATGAAGGCATCGATCAAGACCGCGCCTCCCAGTCCCACGCCGAACTCAGCGATGATCCTCTCTCCACCCACCGCGAAAGAGAGAAAGACACAGATCATCACCAGCGCGGCCGCGGTGATCACGCGACCCGTGTTGGCCTGTCCTCGGATAATGGCCTCTTCGTTGTCGTTGGTGTTCAACCACTCCTCGTGCATGCGAGAGACCAAGAAGACCTGATAGTCCATCGAGAGTCCGAAAAGGATCGCGATCATGATGATCGGTAAGAAGGACTCGACTGGACCCGTGCCGGCCCCAAGGAGGGTCGCGCCCCAACCCCATTGGAACACTGCAACGACAAGTCCAAACGAGGCTCCCACCGCCAGGAGGTTCATGACCGCCGCGACGAGGGGTACCACGACGCTGCGGAATGCCACCATGAGCAGGAGGCTTCCGAGCAAGACGATGACGCCCACGAAGAGTGGGAGCTTGCCGGTTAAGACTGAGGCGAAGTCCGCGAAGATGGCGGTGATGCCCCCGACATAGATCTTGGTATGCGACGTTGCGGTCGCCTGTGGAATGTAAGTGTTGCGGATCTGATTGATCAGGTTCGTGGTTTTCGTACTTTGGGGACTCGTGGTGGGAGTGAGCTGGATGACCCCCACGGTGCCCTGGGGATTGGTGAAGAGCGGTTCGATCTCCGCGACCCCAGGCTTGCCCTTGAGCATCGTGTCCAGGTTCTCCATCGTCGTCTTGTCGTGGGGGCTGTTGATTGCCCCCACGATGTCGAGTGGGCCGTTAAATCCAGGACCAAAACCCTGGGCGAGGAGGTCGTACGCGAGTCGGGTGGTGGAGGTGGTGGGATCAGTGCCCGCGTCGGAACTGCCCAGTTGGAGGGAGAAGAACGGCACAATGATCAGCACCATGATCGCGAGCGCGCTGAGGGTGAGCGCCTTGGGGTGGCGCGAAACGAAGTGGGCCCAGCGCTGCCACGGTCCAGAGACCACGATCGGCCCGGGACCGTTCTCGGCGAGGGAGTGACGCTCTCGACGGCTCAACACTCGGTTCTTTTGGAAGCCCAACAGGGCGGGGAGCAAGGTGATCGACGCCAGCATTGTGACCAGGACCGCGAGCGACGCCGTGACTGCCACGCCGTTTAAGAACGAGAGACCCAGCACCAACATGCCCAACAGTGCGATGCAGACGGTCGAACCCGCAAAGAGGACCGCGCGGCCCGAGGTGTTGAGCGACGTGGCGACCGCGTCTTCCACCGAACAGCCGCGTTTCAACTCCTGTCGCGACCGCGTAACAATGAACAGCGCGTAGTCGATGCCGACGCCCAGACCAATGAGCGAGCCCAGAATCGGCGCGAAGTTGGCGATCGCGAGCACGTGGCTGAGCAGGACGCCTCCAGCCAGTGAGATTCCCAGGGCGAACAGCGCGATTCCCAGCGGCAAGAGCATGGCGAAGATCGAACCAAAGGCGAGCACGAGGACGACGGCCGTCGCGATAATGCCGACAAACTCGTAGGGACTGCCGGTCTTCGACGAGAGGTCCTCGATCGCGTTCCCGCCGAACTGTACTTCGAGGGATGAAGAGCGGAGCTTCGACGCTTCAGTGACGACTGCTTGGATTTGGGGATTGGTGAGCAAATTGGCGCTCTGGGAGAAGTGAACGACCGCATAGGCGATATCCCCGTTCTTGGAGATCTGGCTCGTTCCCACGCACGTTCCATTTACCTTGTCGACCGCGAACGCGCCGGTGCACCAGGGCGACGTGACGGTGGCGACTTTGGGAAGGCCGGCCACCTTGGTGAGAATTGATTGGATGGACGCTTCGTGACTGGCAACCGTGCCACCGGTCGAGCGAAAGACGATCTCGTCAGCGTCGCCGGAGATCTGGGGAAAGCCGGACTTCAGGAGGTTTTGGGCCATGGTCGAGTTCGTGCCCGGCAGGCTGAACGCGTTGGAGTAGGCCGAGCCTTCCGCGTGTGAGACCCCGTTAACCAGAAGAAAGACCACGACCCAGGCGGCGAGCACCCACCAGCGACGACGTACACAAAAGCGGGCGAGGGATTGCACGAGGCGTCTCCTGGGGTTTGGGAGGGTTGCGTTACGGTGAGGAGGTCTGCGGAAAGTTCAAGTCTAGAGGAAGTCGATGACGCCACCCGAGGCGCGCCCACCACGCTTTGAGGGGCATCGCTACCCTCAGACGATTCCCGACCCCGGTGAGATTCTCGCGGGCGGTCCACCGCCCTGGGCTGGTGTCGCGAATCGGACGAATCTCTCCTTGTCGCTTGTCACCGCGAGCTTTCGGGGCGCCCATCGTCTCCTCGAGAGCGACGTCGCACCCGACTGGCCGATCGAGTTAGTCGCCGATGACGTGCCCGCGCCGGTGGTTCAAAGGTCCGCCGTATTGGTCGCGCTCTTCGAGGAGTTGGGCGAAACCCACGTGGTGTTGACGCGCCGCGCGTTCACGATGCGCGCGCACCGCGGCGAGATCTCCTTTCCGGGGGGTCGCAGTCACCACGGCGAGAGCCCCACCGAGACGGCACTGCGCGAGGCGTACGAGGAGATCGGGCTCGCTCCCTCAGCCGTGACGCCATTGGCGTGGCTCAGCCCGATCGCGACGTTCGCCTCGGGTTCGGCCATCTTTCCCATCGTGGGCACGTTGGGCGAGCGTCCCACATTCGTCATCCAACCCAGCGAGGTCGATCGTGCCTTCAGTGTGGCGCTCTCGGACCTGGTCGCAGAGGGTGCCTACTTGGAAGAACGCTGGCGTCGGCCCGAGCCTCGTCCGGGGGCCGACGCGGAGGGCTACTTCCCCCTGCAGTTCTTCCGAGTTCCCGGCGACGTGATCTGGGGGGCGACAGCTCGTGTGCTGAGCGAGCTTCTCGCAATCGTGCTCGGCGTTCTTGACGTCGGTCACGGCGGCTCTTCCGTGCACTCTCGCTAGTAGATTGGAAGAAAAGCGCTGGCCTTTTTGGCGCTCTTACGCGGAGGACTTCATGGCGGAAGTTGAGATCGGCATTTTCAAATCGGCTCGTCAGGCCTATGGCTTTGATGACATCGCGATCGTGCCGTCCCGGCGAACTCGTGACCCCGAGGACGTCGACATCTCGTGGCAGATCGACGCCTACAAGTTCGAGATTCCGGTACTGGGCTCGGCCATGGACGGGGCAATTTCCCCTCTGACCGCCATCGAACTGGGCCGCCTCGGGGGACTGGGTGTCCTCAATCTCGAGGGCCTGTGGACCCGGTACGAGGACCCCACGCCGCTCTTCGAAGAGATCACTGAGCTCGAGGATGACAAGGCCACGGCTCGCATGCAGCAGATGTACCTCGAGCCGGTCAAGTTAGAACTCGTCGCCGAGCGCATCAGGCAGATGAAGGACGCGGGCATCATCACGTCGGCGTCCGTGACGCCCCAGCGCACGTCGTGGATGGCCAAGACCATCATCGACTCGGGCCTGGACATCTTGGTGATTCAGGGGACCGTGGTGTCGGCCGAACACGTCTCCAAGACTGCCGAGCCGCTCAACCTTAAGAAGTTCATCCGGGAGTTTGAAGTGCCGGTCATCGTGGGCGGGTGCGCGAGCTATCAGGCCGCGTTGCACCTCATGCGTACGGGTGCTGCCGGCGTGCTCGTGGGCGTGGGTCCAGGCAATGCGTGTACCTCGCGTGGTGTGCTCGGCATCGGTGTTCCCCAGGCAACCGCCATCGCCGACGTCGCGGGCGCGCGCATGCGTCACCTCGATGAGACCGGTGTCTACGTGCACGTCATCGCCGATGGCGGCATGAGCAAGGGCGGCGATATCGCCAAGGCCATTACGTGTGGCGCGGACGCGGTCATGGTCGGTTCCCCTCTCACGAGTGCCGTCGAGGCTCCTGCGCACGGTTTCCACTGGGGCATGGCCACCTTCCACCCCACGCTGCCGCGTGGCACGCGCGTTCGCACGCAGGTGCGCGGCACACTCAAGGAGATTCTCCTCGGGCCCGCCCATGAGAATGACGGTCGACTCAACCTGATGGGTGCGTTGCGCACATCGATGGCGACGTGCGGATACGAGACGCTCAAGGAGTTCCAGAAGGCCGAGATCATGCTGGCGCCCTCACTGCAGACCGAAGGTAAGGCCATGCAGCGCTCCCAGGGCGTGGGCATGGGACATTGAACGAGACCGTCCTCGTCGTCGACTTTGGCGCACAGTACGCGCAACTGATTGCCCGACGCGTACGAGAAGCGCACGTCTACTCAGAGATTGTTCCCTCCACTATCACGGCCGACGACGTGCGCAAAAAGGCGCCGGCGGCGATCATTCTCTCGGGGGGACCGAAATCGGTGTACGCCATTCCTGCCCCTTCGCTGGATCCCGCGATCTACCACTTGGGTGTGCCGATTTTGGGCATCTGTTACGGCGCCCAACTCATGGCTCAGCAGCTCGGTGGCGAGGTCGCTAACACCGGAGTAGGCGAGTACGGCCGCACCACGCTCACGCGCGAGGGTCCCAGTCTGTTGATGAGCGAATGGCCCGCCCAGACGACCGCCTGGATGAGTCACGGTGACGCGATCGCGACTGCGCCGGCGGGCTTCGTGGTCACCGCGTCTTCGCCCGAAGCTCCCGTTGCCGTGATGGAAGACGTCGAGCGACGCCTGTACGCGTCGCAGTTCCATCCCGAAGTCGCCCACACCGAACGTGGACAAGAGCTGCTGTCGAGTTTTCTGCATCACATTGCGGGGATCCCACCGGCCTGGACCAACACGTCGATCATCGAAGACCAGGTGGTGGCCATCCAAAACCAAGTTGGCACCGAGAGAGTCCTCTGCGCGCTCTCAGGCGGCGTGGACTCGGCGGTCGCGGCGGCTCTCGTTACCAAGGCCGTGGGGAGCCAGTTGACGTGCGTCTTCGTCGACACGGGTCTCATGCGCAAGAACGAAGGCGAGCAGATCGAAGAGACGTTTGTCCGACAGTTCGGCGTCGATCTCATCCACGTGAAGGCTCAAGATCGATTCTTCGACGCGCTCGCCGGCGTCACAGACCCCGAAGCAAAGCGCAAGATCATCGGCGAACTGTTCATTCGCGAGTTTGAGACGGTCGCGCGTGACGTAGCCCAGGGCGACGAGGGACCCAAGTTCCTGGTCCAAGGCACGCTCTATCCCGACGTCATTGAATCAGGTTCCGGACATGCGGCCAACATCAAGAGCCACCACAACGTCGGAGGCCTGCCCGAGGATCTCTCCTTCACACTCGTCGAGCCGCTTCGTTTGCTCTTCAAAGACGAGGTTCGCCGCATTGGCGAAGAGCTCGGCCTGCCCGCCGAGATCGTCTGGCGACAGCCCTTTCCCGGTCCCGGGCTCGGCGTGCGCATCGTGGGCGAAGTGACCCGCGAACGCGCCGAGATCCTGCGCAACGCCGACCACGTGGTGGTTGATGAAATCAAGAAGGCGGGCCTCTACCGCGAGCTCTGGCAGAGTTTCGCGGTGTTACCGGCGGTGCGTACCGTGGGGGTCATGGGGGATGGGCGAACCTACGCGTATCCGATCATCATCCGGGCGGTGACGAGTGATGACGCGATGACTGCGGATTGGGCCAGGTTGCCCTACGACGTGATCGAAAACATCGCGAATCGCTTGATCCGTGAAGTGGAGGGCGTTAACCGCGTGGCCCTGGACGTGACGAGCAAGCCGCCGGGCACCATTGAGTGGGAGTGAGCCGACGCTCATTCTCCGATGAGGCACTCTGGGGCACGGGCTTCAGTGATTCGCCGTCGCAGCGTGACCCCGACGCACTCCTCGAGGGGCTGACCGCTCCCCAGATCGCCGCCGTCACGCAGCGCGGGGGTCCGTTGCTCGTGGTGGCCGGGGCGGGATCGGGCAAGACGCGCGTGCTCACGAGGCGCATTGCTCACCTGCTCGCCACGGGCGATGCGCGACCCTACGAGATCATGGCGATCACCTTTACCAACAAAGCGGCCGACGAGATGCGCCGACGCGTCGTCGAACTGGTCGGTCCCGACGCCGATCGCATGTGGGTATCGACCTTTCACTCGGCGTGCCTGCGCATTCTGCGCGCCCACGCCGATGTTCTGGGCTACCAGCGCGGCTTTACGATCTACGACGCGGGCGATGCGGAGACCGCCGTCGAACGCATCATGAAGGACCTCAATCTCGACACCAAGCGACTGCCCCCGCGCAGTGTGTCGGCCGCGATATCGGCGGCCAAGAACGAGATGATGTTGCCGGCGCGGTACGCCGAGACCTACGGTGACGATCCCCAGCGCCGTCGCATCGCCGAGATCTACCAGATCTACTCCGAGCGTCTGCACACCGCCAACGCCATGGACTTCGATGACCTCTTGGTGAACGCGGTCGCCGTGATGAGGGCCGATGAGCGCGTTCTTGCCTCGTACCAGGATCGCTTCCGCTACCTGCTCGTCGATGAGTTTCAGGACACCAACGGCGTGCAGAACGAATTGGTGATGATGCTCGCGGCCGAGCATCGCAATCTGTGCGTGGTGGGCGACTCCGATCAGTCCATCTATCGCTTCCGGGCCGCCGACGTGCGCAACATCCTCCAGTTCGAGGCGCGGTTCCCCGACGCGCAGGTGATCGTGCTCGAACAGAACTTCCGCTCGACGCAACGAATTCTCGATGCGGCCAACGCGGTGATCGCCAAGAACTCGTCGCGCATCGCCAAGAACCTCTTCACCGAGGGAGAACAGGGCGAGAAGCTGCGGCTCTATCGAGCGGGCGATGAGTACGACGAAGGGCGCTGGGTCGCGAGCGAACTGCGACGACTGCGCAGCGAGTACGGGCTCAACTGGAACGAGATGGCGGTCTTCTATCGCACGAACGCCCAGAGTCGCGTGTTGGAAGAAGAGATGCTTCGCGCCAACGTGCCCTACCGCGTGATCTCGGGTATGCGCTTTTACGATCGCAAGGAAGTCAAGAACGCGATGGCCTACGCGCGACTCATCGTGAATGGCCGCGACGAGGCGTCCGCAAGACGCGTCATCAACGAGCCCAAGCGGGGGGTGGGGGAGGGCGCCCAGGCCAAACTCGGGTCGTACGCGGCGGAGCACGGCCTCTCCTTTGCCGAGGCCGCTCACCACGCTCGGGCGGCCGGACTAAGCGGTCGCGCGCTCGCGGGCGCCGACAAGTTCGCCTTCATTCTCGAGCAGTTGCGAGCCCTCTCGAACGACCTCAGCCCGCGCGAGATGATCGACGCCATTGTGCGCGAGTCCGGAATCGGCGACGCGCTGCGCGCCGAAAACACGGACGAGGCGTACTCGCGCCTGGAGAACCTGGGCGAACTCGCGTCCGCGGCCGCCCAGTACGACTCGCTGTTGGAGTTCGTTGAGCGCGTCTCACTCGTCTCGGACGCCGACCAACTCGACAGCGGCGAAGGCGCCATCTCGATGATGACCCTCCACGTCGCCAAGGGTCTTGAGTATCCGGCCGTCATCGTAACGGGCCTCGAAGAGACGGTCTTTCCCCACCGACGCGCGCTGGTCGACGACGACGAACTCGAAGAGGAACGCCGACTCTTCTACGTGGGCGTGACCCGCGCGATGCGCCACTTGAGCCTGTCGCACGCGTGGTCCCGGGCCATGTGGGGTCACCGTGTCGAGTCCATCGCGAGCCGCTTTCTCCAGGAAGTTCCGAGCGAACTCATCACGGACATCTCGGCGTCCTTGCCCACGAGGCGCTCGAACATCTCCTACGACGACGAGGGATTCGTCGGCCGCGCGACCGACTTCACCGAAGGCCGGGCCTTCGGCACGGGTGCCGCCCCCCCGGTACGCTCGACCGGGGCCGAGAAGCTCGGGCTCGTGGTAGGAGAGCGCGTCATCCATGATCGCTACGGGCCGGGTGTGGTCACCCGACTCGAGGGCGAGGGCGCCCGTTCGAGGGCCACGGTCGATTTCGATGAGCACGGGACCAAGCACCTAGTGCTCGCGATGACCCCGCTGCACCGGCCCTAGATCGCCACTTACTCGATCGACGACTGGAGACTGCGGCCATTGCGCTCGAGGTGTGCGATGAGAGCAACCATCTCGCGGGTGTAGCCCTCATGTCGGAGTGCGACGAAAGGAGCCTCCCCGAGTGCGGCCCGATCATCGATGCCCGATCGAGAGATCTCGATCCGGTCGATGACGGCGTCGATCAGTCCCTCGCGACGTTGGTAGCCATAGCTGTCCAAGAGGAGGCGGAGACGCTTCGCCTGATCCACCTGCGGATCGCTGCCATCTCGTCGGGACTCTTCGGGAGGGTGCAGCGGCACCCACTGCCACGCCAGAAATGCGATCTCTTCTTGGACGGTTCCGGGACCGGCGCCCTCCCAGTCGACTATTCCGAGCAGTCGACTATCTCGAAAGACCGCGTTGTAGGGGGCGAAATCGTGATGGCAAATGATCTCGCCGGGTTCGAGCGGACGCGGCCGGTACTGCCACTTGGCGGTCGGCGAGGGTACGAAGTCCCTCACGGCCTGGTGGTAGGCAGACATCGCTACACCGACATCGACCAAGAGCGCGTCGCTCCACAGCGCACCGGGCCACGGCGACACCGTCGCCGCCGTCTCTCCCTCGATATACCTCACGACCTCGCGCCCCTGATCGTCGAAGCCGAGCGGCTCGGGTGCGAGGAGAAAGCCTCGTTCGCGCACGTGGGCGAGGAGGCGTTGAACGTCGGCGCTCCATGGTTTGCTCGCGCGATGAACGGTGTCCCCTATTCGTGTTACGACGGTCAAGCGGCCGCCGGCCAATCTCACTTCGGGGTCGTCGTTCACGCCTCGTACCTCTAGTTCCCGAGGACGATCGTCACGGTCGCCTAGCGATTGGCGAGGCGACGCCAGAGCGCGGGCGGCATGAGTCGTACGAGGACGAACATGTAGCGCAGGATGGGCGGGCTCCATATGACTAGTCGGTTCGTACCCAGTCCCCGCAGCGCGTTGTCGGCGGCTTCGTTGGCGCCGGTCGTAAAGGGCGTCGGCGCAAGACCGAGCGTCATGCGAGTTCGCACGGCAGCGGGACGAAGGAGTTGGAGTCGAACCCCGGTGCCCTCGAGGGACTCGGCGAGGCCCACGCAGAGTCGATCCAGCCCCGCTTTGGCGCCCGAGTACAAGTAGCTCACGCGGCGCACGCGCACGGCTGCCGCCGAGGAAAGAACCAGGATTCGTCCGTGTCCCTGAGCCACGAGGCGTCGGCGGACCTCAGCGAGGGCCGCGACCGGCCACGTCTCGTTCACCGTGATCATCCGGGCTGAAGAAGCCGCGTCGTTCTCGTCCTCTCGCTGATTGCCGACGCTGCCCACCGCGACTACCACGAGGTCCACCGGGCCACCCGACTTGGCGAAGGCCTCGGTGACGATTCCCGCAGCGAGGCCGGGCTCCTCCGCGTCAAAGATCACCGTATCGGTCGAGGTCGCACCGTACTCCTGGGCTTCCAGGGCCGCTTGATCAAGGAGGAGCGGGTTTCGTCCCGCGAGAACGACGGTGTGGGTACCTTTCAAGCACAGCTTCTTGGTGATGGCTCGCGCGATGTCCGAGCTGCCGGCGAGTACGACCACGCTCTGGAAGGGGACGCGCGAATCCACGACCCCTTTCCTAACAGGTGGACCCAAAAGTCGGTGTCCTCGCGCCATCTATGCTGAGACATGATGAAGCGACTGGCGTGCCGAGTTTCGCCCCGCGATACGAATCGTTCGAGACTGGTTCCTGGCTAGTCGCCGGTCGCCCGGCGCGCCGACTCTCGAATCTGACCCCCTGAAAACAACGAAGGATAGCCTGAATGGACCTCTTTGAGTACCAAGGAAAGCAGTACTTCGCGCGCTACGGCATCGCCGTGTCGCCCGGCGGCGTGGCCGATACCGTCGACGAGGCAGTCGCCGTCGCCGAGCGCGTGGGGTACCCGGTAGTCGTCAAGGCTCAGGTCAAAGTCGGGGGTCGGGGCAAGGCCGGGGGGGTCAAACTTGCCCAGAACGTCGACGAAGTCCGACGACACGCTGGCACCATCCTGGGGCTGGACATCAAGGGACATATCGTGCACCGGCTCTGGGTCGAACACGCTAGCGACATTGACAAGGAGTACTACGCCTCCTTCACCCTGGATCGACCGAACAAGTCGCATCTCGGGATGCTGAGCGCCCAGGGGGGCGTCGAGATCGAAGTGGTCGCCGACGAGAACCCCGATGCGATCGCCCTGATCTCGATCGACCCGGTACGCGGGCTCGACCTCGAGACCGCTCGCCGCTGGGTCGCCGAGGCGCAACTTGATGACGCCGCGCGCGAGCAGGCGGCCGAGCTTTTGGTCAAGCTCTACGACTGCTACACCCAGGGTGACTGCGACCTCGCCGAGATCAATCCACTCATCCTCACGCCCGAGGGCACGGTCCACGCCCTTGACGCCAAGGTGACGCTCGACGAAAACGCCTCCTACCGTCATCCCGAATGGGAGGAGTTTCGCGCCACCGAGTTCGAAGACCCTCGCGAGAAGATGGCCAAGGAGCGTGGTCTGAACTACATCGGTCTCGATGGCACCGTGGGCATCATCGCCAACGGTGCGGGTCTCGCGATGTCGACACTCGACGTGGTGAACCAGGTCGGCGGAACGGCGGCGAACTTCCTCGACATCGGCGGCGGCGCGAACGCCGACGTGATGGCCGCCGCCCTTGAGGTCATCAACGCTGACCCCAAGGTGAAGTCCATCTTCGTGAACATCTTTGGCGGCATAACCCGAGTCGACGAGGTCGCCAAGGGCGTGCTCGAGGCCCTAGCGCGCGTGACGATCACTTCGCCGATTGTGCTACGCCTGGACGGCACGAACGCCGTGGAAGGTCGAGCGATCCTGGCTGATCACCTCAATGATCACCTCATTACCGAGCCCACGATGATCGACGCCGCGCGCCGTGCCGTCGCCCTAGCGAAGTAGGAGAAATGAGCATCTTTGTCGACGAAAACACCAAGGTCATCGTCCAGGGACTGACGGGAGGTCAGGGTCGCTTTCACGGACTGCGCAACCGGGACTACGGCACGAAGGTCGTCGCCGGAGTGACCCCGGGCAAGGGCGGAACCGACGTCGATGGCGTCCCGGTCTACGACACGGTGAAAGAGGCCGTCGCGGCCAGCGGCGCCACGGCATCCTTTGTGGTCGTTCCACCAAGGTTCGCCTCCGACGCCATCATCGAAGCGGCTGCAGGCGGGGTGACGTTCGTTGTCTGCATTACCGAGGGTATTCCGGCCCATGATGAGGCCGTGACGTACAACCGCCTTGTCGAAGACTTCCCTGGCGTGCGGCTGCTTGGGCCGAACTGCCCGGGCATCATCAGCCCCGGCAAGTGCAACATCGGCATCACCTCAGGGGACATCGCGCTGCCCGGTGGACCGGTGGGCATCGTGTCGCGCTCCGGCACGCTGACCTATCAGGCACTGCATGAACTCAGCCAACAAGGCATTGGTCAGACGACGTGCGTGGGGATTGGTGGCGACCCGGTGCCCGGCACAAACTTCATCGACTGCCTCGCGGCGTTTCAGGACGACCCGGAGACCAAGGCTGTGATGATGATTGGCGAGATCGGCGGCTCGGAAGAAGAGCGCGCCGCGGAGTGGATTAAGCACAATATGACCAAGCCGGTTGTCGCCTACATCGCCGGCGTCACCGCCCCCCCGGGACGCAAGATGGGTCACGCCGGCGCCATCATCTCGGGATCCAAGGGCACCGCCCAGGCCAAGATGGACGCACTCGCCGACGCCGGGGTGTACGTATGTGCCAACCCGACCGAAGCGGGCCTCCGGATGGTCGACATCGTCAAGGCGCTCTAGTTGGAGTCAGTTCGACTCGGGGTTCTGGTGTCGGGCTCGGGCACGATCCTCGAGGCCATGATGCGCGAAGGTCTTGTTATCTCTCTCGTGGTGTCGGATCGACCGTGTCGCGCCCTCGAAGTGGCGCGCGACGCCGGATACGACGCGCGCCTCGTTGACCGCACTCTCTTTGGCGGCTTTACGAAGGACTTTGACCGCGAGGCGTACAGCGTCGAACTCGCGTGGGTACTGCGCGACGCGGGCGTCACCCTTGTGGCCATGGCCGGGTTCGGGACCATCGTGACCGGGTCGTTTCATCGCGCCTATCCCGGACGAGTGTTGAACACTCACCCCAGCCTGCTGCCGGACTTTAAGGGATGGCACGCGGTCGCCGCCACGTTGGCCGCCCGAGTGAGCGAATCGGGATGCACGGTGCACGTCGCGACCGAAGAGCTCGACGATGGACCGATCCTCGCGCAGCGACGAGTGCCGGTCTACCCCGATGACGACGAGGCGTCACTGCACGAGCGGATCAAGGCGGTCGAGCGATCGCTCTACCCCGAAGTCATCGCTAGGGTGATGGCGTCACTCGCGCAGGGTCACGAGCCCGTGAGTGCCGCCACGCATGAGGAGAGGTAGATGCGCGCACTGTTGAGTGTCTGGGATAAGACGGGTCTGGTCGAGTTTGCGCTCGCGCTGCGCGCCGCGGGAGTGGACCTTGTCGCCTCCGGGGGCACGTCGGGTGCTCTGCGCGAAGCGGGCGTCGAGCACCTCGACGTCGAAGAGGTCACCGATTTTCCCGAAATGCTCGGCGGCCGAGTCAAGACGCTGCACCCCAACATCCACGCAGCGATACTGGCGGACCTCGACGAGCCGGTCCACCGTGCGGCCTTGGAGGAGCACGGGATCACCCCCTTTGACCTCGTAGTGTGCAACCTCTATCCGTTCTCGACCAATCCCTCCATCGAGTTGATCGATGTGGGGGGTCCTACGATGGTGCGCGCGGCCGCGAAAAACTACCGCCACGTCGCCGCAGTCACGAGTCCATCGCAGTATGAACCGGTGCTCTTGGAGATCAAAGAGAATGGCTGGATTAGCGAAGAGACGCGCCGCAATCTGGCTCGGGTCGCCTTCGCCCACACCGCCGACTACGACGCCCAGATTGCGCAGTGGTTCACGTCTGGATCTGTGGTGGACGAGACCACGTCGGATTCGTTGCCGGCGACACTTCGCGTCACCCTCGAGCGGGCCGAGGTGACCAAGTATGGTGAGAATCCCCATCAGGTTGCCGCTCGTTACCGGCTCGCTGGACACGAGTCATGGTGGGACGGCGTCACCAAGCACGCCGGCACCGGCCTGTCGTATCTCAACTTCTTTGACGCCGACGCCGCGTGGCGGCTCGTTCACGAACTGGGTCACGATGCTCCGGGACGTGAGGTCGTGGCCATCATCAAGCACGCCAACGCCGCCGGTGCCGCTGTCGCGGGAACCTTGGGCGAGGCATTCGAATTGGCGCTGGCGGCCGACCCCTTGAGCGCGTTCGGAGGCGTGATCGCCTTGGGCGGCTTCGTCGACAACGACGCAGCTCGCCTCATCGCCGCCGGTCCTCAGGCCGACGTCATCATCGCCGCGGGCTTTTCCGAGGACGCAGTAGCGACGTTGGTCGCTCGACGAAAGGCCACTCGAGTCCTCAGTGCGCCCGCGCCCGAACCCCTCGGGCTCTCGATACGAACCTTCGGCGCTCTGGCGCTCGTCCAGAACGCGGACGAGATACTCGTGCCCGCTCGCGAGTGGCGTTGTGTCACGAGCGCGACGCCCACCGTTCAGCAGCTCCACGACCTCGTGGTTGCCTGGCGGGTCTGTGCGCGTACGACGTCAAATGCCATCGTGATTGCCCGGGGCGGCGTGGCGGTGGGCATCGCCGCGGGACAGCAGTCGCGAGTCGTCGCCTCCGATATCGCCGTGCAGAAAGCCGGAGAACGGGCCCGGGGAGGAGCGGCGGCGTCAGACGCCTTCTTTCCCTTCGCCGATGGTCTGGAGTCGCTGACCAACGCCGGCGTGACATCGGTAGTACAGCCGGGTGGATCGGTTCGCGATCAGGACGTCATCGACGCGGCCAACCGGGCGGGCATCGTGATGATGCTGACCGGCGAGCGCCACTTTCGCCACTAGGAGGCACATGACAGCACAACTACTCGACGGTGAGGCCGTGGCTGCCCGCATCAAGATGCAGCTCGCCGAGCGGGTGCAGCGACTCCTCGGGGTGGGGCGCGTCCCAGGACTGGGCACAATTCTGGTGGGTGATGATCCCTCCAGCGTTCGCTACGTGGCGATGAAGATTGAAGAGTGCGCCGAGATCGGTATCCGTTCCTTCGATGAGCGCCTAGGGGCCGACGCATCCCAACGTGAGATAGAAGAGATTGTCGATCGCTTCAACGCCGACGAGCGTATTCACTCGATCCTCGTGCAACTTCCCCTGCCCGACGGCGTCAACGACGAAGAAGTGCTGCTGCGGGTGGATCCCGAGAAGGATGTCGATGGACTGCACCCGACGAACCTCGGTCGCTTGGTGATGGGCTCTCCCGGGCCGCTGCCCTGCACGCCCAACGGCATCGTGGAACTCCTCGCCGCCTACGACGTGCCCGTGGAGGGCCAACACGTCGTCGTCATCGGGCGCGGCCTCACGATTGGTCGACCGCTGGCGTTGCTGCTCACAATGCGCCGCCCGCACTGCAACGCGGCGGTCAGCGTGGTGCACACGGGGGTGGAGCACTTTGCCGAGATTGTCCGCAGTGCCGACGTGATTGTCTCGGCGGCGGGGCGGGCGGGACTGGTGACGCGCGACATGGTCAAGCCCGGTGCCGCTGTCGTGGGAGCGGGCACGACGTTCGAGGGTCGAAAGCTGCTCAGCGATATCGCCGATGACGTCAGCGACGTTGCGGGCTGGATCACGCCGCGGCTGGGTGGCGTCGGCCCGATGACGCGTGCCATGCTGTTGAACAACGCCGTGGTGGCTGCCGAAAGGGCGTCATGACACTTAGAGACGAGCACGGGCGCGAGAGAGACGAGCGACCCTGGGGGTCCTTCACGGTCATCGACGAGGACTTTTCCGATCACAAGGTCAAGCGTCTCGTCGTGGAGCCGGGCAAGCGCCTCAGCTATCAGCGACACCACAAGCGCGCCGAGCACTGGTTTGTGGTGAGCGGCACAGCCACGGTGACGCTCGACGGCGTCGAGTACGAGGTGCCAGCCGGTTCCAGTATCGACGTGGGCCTGGGACAGGCGCACCGCTGCGAGAACCGAGGGACGACACCTGTGGTCTTCATCGAGGTTCAAACCGGCACCTACTTCGGTGAGGACGACATCGAGCGACTCGAGGACGATTTCGGTCGTGCGTAGTCGTTCCTCATTGGTCTTGGACCTAATGACCGAGGGCCGGACGCGATCCTTCGAGTTCTTCCCGCCCAAATCGGACGACGAGAGCGTGGTGCTCGAGCGCACGCTCAATGAGTTGGCGACGCTCGAGCCCTCCTTCGTCTCGGTGACCTATCGGGGAGGTCGCGAGTCACGTCAGCGCACCTTCGACCTGGTGACCCAGATTCAGTCGGCGGGGCACATTACCGCCATGGCGCACCTGATCTGCGTGGGTCATCGTCGCGACGAGATGCGCGATCTCTTAAAGAACTATCTCGACGCTGGGGTGGTGAACGTGATGGCCCTGGGCGGCGACCTACCCGCCGACGGATCCCTTGATACCTCGGAGTTCGAATACGCGTTGGACCTGGTGGAGCTGGTGCGAGAGACCGGAGACTTCTGCGTTGGCGTCGGTGCCCATCCGCAGGGACATCCGCGCTCGAGCGATCGTGCGTCGGACCGCCGGCACTTGGCTCGCAAACTCGAAGTCGCCGACTTTGCGGTGACCCAGTTCTTCTTCGAGGCCTACGAGTGGACGCAGTTGGTCGATGAGCTCGGCGAACTCGGCGTGGAGAAGCCGATCCTGCCCGGCATCATGCCGGTCACGACCCTGCACGGTGTGAAGCGCATGGCGACCATGGGGGCGGCGGTGCCGTCCTCGCTGGTGCGCCGTCTAGAGGACGCTCACGCGCGTGGGGGAGCGAGCGCGGTGCGCGACGAGGGTGTGCGCGCGGCCACCGAACTGTGCGTCGAGTTGCTCGAAGCCGGCGTGCCCGGGCTGCACTTCTACACGTTGAACCGCTCCACCGCGACCCAGGAAATCCACCAGGCGCTCTTCGCCTGAGGCCCGTCGGCCCAAGAGTGGCCGCGAAAAATGTACCTAGGATGGTCGTATGCCAGAGAAGATAACGATGAGCGCCGAGGGCTTCCTTGACGTCTCGGACAACCCCATAATCCCCTTTATTGAGGGCGACGGCACCGGAGTCGACATCTGGCCGGCTGCGAAGTTGGTCCTGGACGCAGCCGCCAAGAAGTACCGCAAGACCATCGAGTGGAAGGAAGTTCTCGCCGGTCAAAAAGCCTTTGACGAGACCGGTGACTGGCTGCCCGAGGAGACCATCACCGTCTTTCGCGAGTACCTCATCGGCATCAAGGGACCCCTCACCACGCCAGTGGGCGGTGGGTTTCGCTCCCTGAACGTGGCGTTGCGCCAGATCCTCGATCTCTACGTGTGCTTGCGGCCCGTGCGCTGGTTTCAAGGGGTCCCCTCGCCCGTGCTGCACCCCGAACTCGTCGACATGGTGATCTTCCGCGAGAACACCGAAGACGTGTACGCCGGTCTCGAAGTCGAAGCCGGCAGTGAGCAGGCCGAGCAGTTGCGAACGTTCCTGCACGACGCCTTCGGCTGGGACATCCGCGAGATGAGTGGCATCGGCGTCAAGCCGATCTCGAAGTTCGGTTCCGAGCGTCTCATCCGCGCGGCGATCAAGTACGCCCTATCCCACGACCGTCGCTCCGTGACCCTCGTGCACAAGGGGAACATCCAGAAGTTCACCGAGGGAGCGTTTCGCAAGTGGGGCTACGAGTTGGTGCGTGACGAGTTCGCCGACGTGGCCGTGGGCTGGGACGACTGCGATGGCAAGCCCGGCGACAAACTGCTCGTCAAGGACGTCATCGCCGACATCGCGTTCCAGCAAGCCCTCACCCGAGCCAGTGAGTTCGACGTCATCGCGACGATGAATCTCAATGGCGACTACCTCTCCGATGCCCTCGCCGCTCAGGTGGGCGGCATTGGCATCGCGCCCGGCGCCAATATCAACTACATCACCGGACACGGGATCTTCGAAGCGACCCACGGCACCGCGCCCAAGTACGCCGGTCTGGACAAGGTCAACCCCGGCTCGGTCCTGCTCTCGGGCGTGCTGATGTTCGAGCACCTGGGTTGGCAGGACGCGGCCAACGACATCGTCACCGCGTTGGAAGCAACCATCGCCGACAAGATCGTGACGTACGACTTCGCGCGTCTCATGCAGGGCGCGACCGAGGTTAAGTGCTCGGAGTTCGCCGCCGCCATTGTCGATCGCCTCTAATTCCTAAAGGAGACTCATGACCACCCCCGTCAACGTCACCGTGACCGGCGCCGCCGGTCAGATCGGTTACAGCCTGCTCTTTCGCATTGCGTCCGGCGACCTGTTTGGACCGAACGTGCCAGTTGCGCTGCGCTTGCTCGAGATCGAGCCGGCCATGAAGGCGCTGCACGGTGTGGTGATGGAACTCGACGACTGCGCCTTTCCACTACTGGCGAGCATTGAGCCAACGAGTGACGTGAATCACGCCTTCGCCGGCACGAACTGGGCCCTGCTTGTGGGATCAATCCCGCGCAAAGCCGGCATGGAGCGTGGCGACCTGCTCAACATCAACGGGGGGATCTTCCAGCCCCAGGGACGTGCGATCGCCGCGCACGCTGCGAGCGACGTCCGCGTGCTCGTGGTCGGTAACCCCTGCAACACGAACTGTCTCATCGCGAGGTCCAACGCCCCCGAAGTGCCCGGAGATCGTTGGTTCGCCATGACCCGCCTCGATCAGAACCGCGCCGTGGCTCAGTTGGCCCAGAGCTCGGGACGACCGGTGGCCGAGGTGAAGAACCTCGCCATCTGGGGCAACCACTCGGCGACCCAGTTTCCCGACTTCGCCAACTCGACGATCGGAGGCAAAAAGACCACCGACGTCATCACCGATCAGGCGTGGCTCGAGGGCGAGTTCATCACGAACGTCCAGAAGCGTGGGGCAGCGATCATCGAGGCGCGCGGACTCTCGTCGGCGGCTTCGGCTGCGAGCGCGGCGATCGACACGGTGCGCAGCCTGGTGAACGAGACGCCCGGTGGCGATTGCGCGTCGGTGGCGGTGACCAGCCACGGCGAGTACGGAGTCCCCGAAGGTCTGACCTTTGGCTACCCCGTTGTCTCGGACGGCGCGGGTTCCTGGAAAGTGAAAGAAGGCTTCGAGCTCGACGACTTCGCCCAGCGGCGCATCGCGATCACGACCGACGAACTGGTCGCCGAGCGTGACGAAGTGCGTTCGCTCGGTCTGATCTAGAGCAAGCCGTCGGCGCGAGCGCCGAGGAGCCACTCGAGCAGCGGTACGAGGCCGTGGACGTCGCCGCGTATCTTGAGACGTCCGTCGCGTACCGCGTGGGCTGCGGTGAGTGAGCCATTGGCGAGCGCCGCCGCGTCGTCAAAGTCGATCGCGATCTGCGCGTCGGCGCCTTCGTACTCACCCGCGCGTACGGTGACGCCGTCGGGATTTACCGCGAAAGTTAGCGCCCGGGGTAGCGACGCCGGCCCATCGATCAGTTCGACAACGTAGCGCAAGCCTTCCACGGCGTCGTCCGCCGGGGGTGGCCCGGCCGCTTGCAGGGTGTCGCTCAACGAGGCGAACCACGCGTCGGAAAGAAACTCACTCACTAGGGCGCGGGCTGCACGTCGGCCTCTTCGGCCGTTTTCTTGGGCTTGCGACGAATGGTGCGCCCGAGCCACGCGATGGGGTCGTAGTGCGCGTCCACGATGCGCTCCTTCAGCGGGATGATGGCGTTGTCGGTGATCTTGATGTGCTCGGGGCAGACCTCGGTACAGCACTTGGTGATGTTGCAGTATCCCAGACCCATGTCTTCTCGAATGAGGTCGCGACGGTCGTTGGTGTCGAGGGGGTGCATCTCAAGTTCGGCGTAGCGGATGAAGAAACGCGGTCCGGCGTAGTTCGTCTTGTTCTCTTCGTGGTCTCGGATCACGTGGCAGACGTCCTGGCACATGAAGCACTCGATGCACTTGCGGAACTCTTGACCGCGCTCGACATCCTCTTGGTACATCCGATACCCGCCCTCGGGCATCGGCGGCGGCAAGAGAGCGGGCACTTTGGCGGCCTGGACGTAGTTGAACGAGACGTCGGTGACCAGGTCGCGAATGATGGGAAACGTTTTCATCGGTGTCACGGTGATGGGACCGTCGGGCAGTGCGTCCACGCGCGTCATGCACATGAGGCGAGGTTTGCCGTTGATCTCGGCCGAGCAAGAACCACACTTGCCCGCCTTGCAGTTCCAGCGGCACGCGAGATCGGGAGCGTCGGTCGCCTGAATCCGATGAATGACGTCGAGGACCACTTCGCCCTCGTTCTGCTCGAGGGTGTAGTTGGTAAAGTCCCCGCCCTTCGCGTCACCGCGCCACACCCGCATCGTGATCTGGGCCATTACTTCGCCTCCTCGAGGAGAGCCTTGAGCTCGTCGGGCAAGATCAAGATCGGTGACTCCACGACGTTGATGTCGCCATCCCACCGTCCGTCGCTGGTCGACTGGGCGAAGTTGATCTTGCCGTACTCGGGATCGGCGTTCGGAAAATCGGAGCGCGTATGGCCGCCGCGCGACTCCTTGCGCAATGTCGCCCCGAGGGTGGCCGCTTTGGACACCGTGATCATGGCTGGCAGATCGGTGGCGAGGTTCCAACCCGGATTGTAGGCACGCGCTCCCTTGACGGACACGTGGCGCACGCGCTCGCTCAACACACCGAGTTCCTTGGTGGCGTCGTCGAGCTCACTCGCGGTGCGAATGATGCCGACGTTCGCCTGCATCATCTCTTGCAGGTCGTGCTGGATGGTGTACGGGTTCTCACCGTCTTCACGGGAAAGCGGCGCGAGAGCTTCAGCGATGGCTGCGTCGACTTCGTCCTGGTTAAAGGAGGTGGCCGCCTGGCCTGATTCGATGTACTCGGCTGCGCCGACGCCCGCTCGCCGTCCAAAGACGACCAGGTCGGAGAGCGAGTTGCCACCCAGCCGATTGGCCCCGTGCATACCGCCTCCCACTTCGCCGGCGGCGAAGAGACCGGGGACCACGGTCTCCTGGGAGTCGGCATTTACCTGGACCCCGCCCATGATGTAGTGACAGGTCGGCCCGATCTCCATTGCTTCGCGCGTGATGTCCACGCCGGCGAGCTCCATGAACTGGTGATACATAGAGGGCAGACGGCGTCGGATGAACTCCGGCGTGCGCCGCGAGGCGATGTCGAGGAAGACCCCGCCGTGAGGGCTACCGCGCCCCGCCTTCACCTCGGAGTTGATGGCGCGCGCAACCTCGTCGCGTGGCAACAGCTCGGGCGGGCGACGCCCGGCGCTGTGGTCGTCGTACCAGCGATCGCCCTCCTCTTCGGTGTCGGCGGTCTCGGCCCGGAACATCTCGGGCACGTAGTTGAACATGAAGCGCTCGCCGTTCGCGTTGCGCAACACGCCCCCGTCGCCGCGCACACTCTCGGTCACCAAGAGTCCGCGCACACTGAGCGGCCAGACCATGCCGGTGGGGTGGAACTGGATGCACTCCATGTCGATGAGGTTCGCCCCGGCCCAGAGGGCCATCGCGTGTCCGTCACCGGTGGACTCCCAGGAGTTCGAGGTGAACTTCCAGGACTTGCCCGCCCCACCCGTCGCCAGGATGACGGTCTTCGCCTGGAAGGTCACGAACTCGCCACTCGCTCGCCAGTACCCCACGCACCCAGCTATCCGACCCTGGTCGTCGTGCACTAGGCGCAGCACCTTGCACTCCATGAAGACGTCAGTGCCCATCGAGACGACCTTTTGCTGAAGCGTGCGGATCAGCTCTAATCCTGTGCGGTCGCCGACGTGGGCGAGTCGCGCGTACCGGTGACCGCCGAAGTCGCGCTGGAGGATCTTGCCGTCCTTGGTGCGATCAAAGAGCGCGCCCCACTGCTCGAGTTCCCAGACGCGCTCGGGGGCCTCCTTCGCGTGGAGTTCGGCCATGCGGTAGTTGTTGAGATACTTACCCCCACGCATGGTGTCGCGAAAGTGCACCATCCAGTTGTCCTCGGGGTACACGTTGCCCATGGCCGCCGCCATGCCGCCTTCGGCCATCACGGTGTGGGCCTTGCCAAGCAGGGATTTGGTGACGATGCCAACCGACAGCCCGCGCTGCTTGGCCTCGATGGCCGCTCGCAGACCTGCCCCGCCTGCGCCGATGATCAAGACGTCGTACCCGTGGTGTTCGTAGTCGCTCACGTAACGTCCTTAGAAGAGTCGGTAGTCGGTGATCGCGCCCGATGCGACCAGACGAACGTAGATGTCGGTGCCGGCCACGAAGACCAGTGACGCCCAGGCGAAATTCATGTGCTTGGCGTTCAGCGGCGTCACCATCTTCCAGAACCGATAGCGCAGCGGGTGCTGCTTGAAGCTCCTCACCTGGCCGCCGCACAGGTGGCGACAGGCGTGACAGGAGAGCGAGTAGAGCCACAGCAAGGTGGCGTTGACCACGAGCACGATCGTGCCCACGGTGACTCCCCAGCCGATGCCCGGCTGGTGGAAGGCGAGAACCGCGTCGTAGGTCAGCAGCCCGTTAAAGATGAGACCGAAGTAGAAGAAGTACCGGTGCGCGTTTTGCATAACGAGCGGAAAGCGTGTCTCGCCGGAGTACGAGCCGTGCGCGTCGGCGACGGCGCACGCGGGCGGGGACCACCAGAAGGCGCGGTAGTAACTGCGCCGGTAGTAGTAACACGTCAGGCGAAAGCCCAACGGGAAGATCAGAATCAAGAGGGCTGGCGAGATGGTCCAGGCGTTCCACGCGAACGCGAACTTCGCACCGGGCACGCAACTGCCGCCGATGCAGGGCGAGTAGAAGGGGCTGATCAGGTCGCGGTGCACGTTGGCGCCGACGAAGTAGTTCTTGTTCTGAAAGGCCGCCCACGTGGAGTAGATGACGAACGCGGTGAGAACAGAGACCGTGACCACGGGTTGAATCCACCAACGGTCTTGGCGAACGGTGGGAGTATTTGGCCCTCCGCGAGTTCCTCCGAGTTGAACCTTGGTCGAACTCTCTAGGGCCGTCACCGTTACTCCTCCCTCATCGTGGCGTTACTGCGTACAGCAGACGTAGTTTACGAGGGCTGACGTGGACCAATATGCGAAGCGCGTGTACCACACTCAGGTTGTTGGTCGAGGCAGAACTACGGGCGCTAGTGGTGACCACCCCGACGACCTTCTGCCGTCCCCCCGACCACTGCCCAGAACACGAGACCGAGTCCGGGCACTAACAACCAGATGCCAAAGACGAGCGCGAGCGCGACAAAGAAGGCGCCCATACCGAGCGTGAAGGGCCAGATCGAGGTGCCGGGAAACGTGCCCACGACTCCCGCCCCCGACGCTTGGGTGGCGTGGGGGTCGTCTTCGGCGCGCGGCTTCATGCGTCGGCTCCAGAAGTAGTAATAGCTACCCGGCAAGAAGCACAACAACATGCCGGCGAACATCATGACGCTGCCGGCGTTTTCGTGACTCCAGAACCAGTAGACGACCATCATGACGCCAAAGAAGGTGCCGAGGCCCAAGAGGAGTCGCGCCTCTACCCTCACGCGACGGGCTCCTTCTCGGGAAGATTCTCCGCAGCGTGACCGTGGGCGGCGGAGCGGTGCTCGGGGTGGTTGTAGTCCCACGTCGGTCGCTCCGAGCGGATCTGGGGCAGGCGGTAGAAGTTGTGATGCGGCGGGGGAGAGGTGGTGAACCACTCCAGGGTTTGACCATCCCAGGGGTTGTCCCCGGCCGGGTACTTCTTCCAGCTGTAGACGACGTTCACGAAGAAGATGATCGTCGAGATGCCCATCATGATCGCGCCAATGGTGGCCACGTCGTTGAGCGTCTGCCACGACGGGTGGTTGGGGTAGACGGCGATGCGTCGCGGCATGCCCCACAGACCAAGGATGTACTCGGGGAACGTGAAGACCTGCGCACCCAAGAACAGGAACCAGAACTGGGCCTTGCCGATTCTCTCGTTGAGTAAGTATCCCGTGATCTTGGGACCCCAGTAGTACAAGCCGCCCATCGCGCCCATCAAGAGCGCGAGCACCACCGAGTGGAAGTGCGCAACAACGAAGTAGGTGTCGTGCGTGAAGAAGTCGAGCGGTGGGCTCGCGAGGTAGATGCCCGTGATGCCGCCCACGAGGAAGGTGAAGAGAAAGCCAATGGCCATGAGCATGGCCGTACTAAACCAGACCTCGCCTCTCCACATCGTGCCGATCCAGTTGAACATCTTGATGCCGGTGGGAACGGCGATGAGCAAACTCATGATCGAGAAGAACGGCAACAAGACGGTTCCCGTCGTGAACATGTGGTGCGCCCACACACCGAGCGAGAGCGCACCGATGGTGATGGTGGCGAAGATCATTCCCTTATAGCCAAAGACTGGTTTCTTGGAGAAGGTCGCGATGATCTCGGTCACCATGCCGAACATCGGTAAGGCCAAGATGTACACCTCGGGATGGCCCCAGAACCAGAAGATGTTCTGCCACAACACGGGCACGCCGCCTCCGGCGATCGAAAAGATATGCGTCCCGAAGTGTCGGTCGCAGTAGAGCATGATGAGACCCGCGGTGAGAACCGGGAAGGCGAGCAGGATCAGGATCGCCGTGATCAGCAGGTTCCACGTGAAGATCGGCATGCGAAACAGCGTCATACCCGGCGCACGGAGGTAGAAGATCGTGGCCGTTAGATTCACGCCGGTGAAGATGGCCGAGAACCCGGTCAGCAGCAGACCGGCGATCCAGAGGTCCGCGCCGGCTCCGGGAGTGTTCACCGAGTTCGACAGCGGCGCGTAGCCCACCCAGCCGAAGTTGGCCGCGCCCCCGGCGACGAAGAACCCCGACAGCAGGGTGATCGAACCCATGAGGTACAGCCAGTAACTCAACGCGTTGAGCCGTGGAAACGCCATGTCGGGCGCGCCAATCTGAATCGGCACGATGATGTTGGCCAACGCGCCAAAGGCGAAGGGCCCGACAAAGAGGTAGATCATCACCGAGCCGTGCATGGTGAAGAGTTCGTTGAACTGCGCGAGCGACACCAGGTGGCCGTTCGGCGACCAGAGCTGTGCGCGAATGAGTTCGGCGAAGCAGCCGCCAATCACCATCATCACGACCGAGGTCACGGTGTAGGACAGACCAATGACCTTGTGGTCGGTAGAAGTCAGCCACTTCAGGATGCCCGTAGGGCCGTCGTGATGCTCCTCGTGGTGCTCTACCGCGTGAACGGGAGGGTCGAGAACGTCGGTCATTAGCTGTTTCCTACGGTCTTCTTGGTGGGAACGATAGAGGAAGTTTGCTGGTTCGTCGCGGCGGACGCGGCTGCGGCCGCGGCCGGGTTGGCGTTGGTCTTTAGCCACGACGCGTACGCGCTATCCGAGACGACCTTCACACGAAACCACATAAGCGAATGGTAGAGACCACAGAGCTGCGTGCACTGGCCGTCGTAGGTGCCCGTGTCGACCGCTCGGAACGTGAACTGGTTCAGCACTCCGGGCAGCGCGTAGCGCGAGAAGTTAAAGGCGCGCACGTAGAAGCCGTGGATAACGTCCGACGACGTGAGGTTGATATGCACGTTCTCATTGACGGGCATCACCATCTCGGGGTTTTGGGTCGTCTGACCGACCACCACCACGTTGTGGCCCGGATAGGTGAACTTCCAGCCCCACTGAAAGGCGTTCACGTCGATGATGACGCTGGTCTTGGGGTTGGCGACCTCCTTGTTCTCAACGACGAGCGTGGCGGCGAAGAGGCCCAGCACGATCAGAATCGGAACAATCGTGTACGCGAACTCCAAGGGCAGGTGGTATTGGGTCTGCCTGGGAATGCGATCATCACCTTTGCGTCGATAGCGGATAACCGACCAAACGATGAGGAACGTGACCAGGAACCCGATGATCATGGCTCCGACCGAAAAGCCCTGCCAGAGGTTGAAGGCCGAGTGTGAACTCGTGGTGGCTCCCGGGTGCGCCCCAAAGGTCGGAATGCCGTCTTTTGTCGGGATGTAGCCGCATCCAGCGAGTGCGAGGGCGGCTATGGGCAGTGAAATGAGACGGCGCAGACGGCGCCAACGGCGCGCGCGGGCCGAGTCTCCCTGAGGGGGCAGGGCAGGTGATTCCACGTGAAAACCTTACTCATAATTTACGGCGCCTTGATTCTCGGCTGACTCAGGAATGCTCGCGGAAAATGCGATTCGCGGTCCTAGTTCTTCTCGGGTTTCGCCTCGCTCTGGGCCCAGCGAAAGACCCCGCGCGACATCGTCGAAGTCGCCTTCAACGCCAACTCACCAAAGACTCGGTGTCGCACTGCCTGAACGTCACGGTCAAGGGGTGAGGCGAGCCAGGCCGTCTCGGCTAAGTGTCCCGCCAAGCGAAGTGCCTCGTCAGACCCATCTTCCAACAGCGCTTCGGCGCGCGCACAGAAAGCGCTCGCGCCTCCGGCCAGTCCGACCAGTTCCTCGGCGAGGGTTCGTTCATGGGCGGGGCGAAGGCTCGCGGGGTTACCGTCCCACCAGCCACCGTAGAGACGCCAGATGTTGCGAACGATGAACTCGGGCTCGTCGTAGTAGGGCTGAAGGTAGGGACGACCTGAGAGGTGAGCGGGCACTCGCACGCTCACCAACACGTCGGCGAGTCGCGCTCCTTGGTTCATGAGGGCGAGGGTCTGTTCGACCAGGCTCTCCAGGTACTCAGCCGTCTCGTTCATAGCCTGGCGAATTCGCTCGCGCCCAAAGATAGGAAGACCGTGGCCTGGTAGCAGGTACTCGGCATCGAGTTCACCCATGCGCCGCAGAGCCTGAGCCCACTCCAGCGGGTAGCGCTGGACCTTCTGAGGGTTGCCCGCGTTGGGGCTATTCCAGATGAAGAGGTCACCCGAGCACAGGACCTTTTCTTCGGGAAGCCACGTGACGGTGGCGTCGTCCGTCTCGCCCTTTTCGTGACGCAGATGGAATCGCGACGAGCCGACCACGAGGTCCAACTCTCGTTCGTAGGTCTCATCCGGGTAGCGGTATTCGCGGGGCCAGCGCAGGTTGGGTGCAGCGAACTGGCGTTGGTTGATGACCTCGTTGTAGCCCGCGGTGAGGATGTAGCGATCAAATCGCCGCGGTAGGTGGGCGTGAGCCAACACCCGAGGGGCCGGCCATCCCTTTTCGATGGCTTCCTCTTCGAACGCCCCCACGCCAAAGACGTGATCGATGTGGCCGTGCGAAAAGATGGCGCTGTTCAGGGGCAGCGAACTCCAACTTCGTACCTCTTCGTGCACTCTTTGAGCGGTGAGTGGCGAGCCGGTGTCGACCATGACCAGACCGTCGTCGGTCTTTATCGCCGTGCAGTTCGCGAAGTTGGAGAGAAAAGCTACTGCGGGAGTGATCTCGGCGACGCGACCGGCCCCGCCAAAGAGAGGATTCGTTTTTTGCCCGAGGTCCTCACCGCACCAGAGGCGCTCGGACACCTCAACAATGTCCACGCAGAACTACTTGTCGGTTTCCGGCGCCTTTGTTTCGGTCGTCTCGGAGGTGTTGGTGTCTTGGGGACCCTTGTTCTCCTTGAGACCCTTTTCGAACTCGGTCTTGGCGCTACCCAGATTGCGGGCCAACTTGGGGATGGCGGCACCGCCAAAAAGCAACACGGCCACCACGATGATCACCACTATGAGGTCCGGCCCGAATACGTCTCCAAATAACACGGACTTCTCCTTTGACGCGCTAATTCCACAGTAGTGCGCTTTCGCGCAGGGCCGACGGCGCAGGCCTTCATCAGGTTCGGCAAGAATTACCGGATGAGGGAGGCACCGCGAGAGACGTACCGCGACGCTCTGAGCGTGGC
The DNA here is from genome assembly GCA_963839255.1 of uncultured Acidimicrobiaceae bacterium. Taxonomy (GTDB): domain Bacteria; phylum Actinomycetota; class Acidimicrobiia; order Acidimicrobiales; family RAAP-2; genus RAAP-2. The sequence goes on along the minus strand of CAWIUH010000005.1, from coordinate 373,624 downwards.
CCTCACGGTGGGCGCCTATGGCGTGGCCTTCGGAGCGGCCGGCATCGCGGCCGGGTTTTCGCTTCTCCAAACCTGCCTCTTTTCCCTCCTGACCTTCACCGGTGCGAGCCAGTTCGCGGCGGTGGGGGTCATGGCCGCGGGCGGCAGCGTGGCGAGCGCGGTGGCGACCGCGACCCTGGTCTCGACTCGTAACACGCTCTACGGGCTGCAGATGGCCCCCGTGGTCCGCGCCAAGGGCCTCAAGCGCGTGGTGGCGGCCCAGATCACGATCGACGAGTCCACCAACGTCGCCCTTACTCAGAGGCCCCGAGGGCTCGACTCGATGCGCGCGGGTTTCTGGTGGACGGGCGTGGGCGTCTTTGTCTTCTGGAACGTCTTCACCCTGGTGGGAGCGTTGGGTGCCCAGGCACTCGGCAATCCCGCCTCGTGGGGACTCGACGCCGCCGTGCCGGCAGCGTTTCTCGGTCTGCTGTGGCCGCGACTGACGACCTCGTTTCTTCGCGTCGTGGCCCTCACCTCGATGGCCTTCGCGCTTGTCGTGACGCCGTGGCTCCCGGCGGGCATCCCGATCATCGCGAGCGCTCTGGTCGCCTTCGCATTCGGGTGGGTCGAGCGATGAGTGCTTCGGCATCGTGGGTGGTGCTCGGTTCGACGAGCGCGCTGTGCTTCTTGATAAAACTGCTCGGCTACGTCATCCCCGAAGGGTGGCTCGCCCACCCGCGGTTACAGCGCATCAACGCCCTCGTTCCGATCGCGCTTCTCAGCGCGTTAGTGATGGCCGAGGGTCTGGTCACGAAGACCCACGTCGTGATCGACCATCGCCTGGCGGGCATTGGGGTGGCCGCCGCGCTGCTGATGGCTCGTGCGCCCTTTCCTATCGTCGTGGTCGGGGCGGCGGTGACCTCCGCCCTCGTCTACCACCTGCACTAGTCGGGCTACTTGCCCTGCCAGTTGGGCGAGCGCTTCTCGGCGAAGGCGATCGCGCCCTCGAGGGCGTCAGCACTTCGTCCAATCGCCCCAAATGCTTCGCCATTGAGGGCCCAAGCCTCGTCTTCGGTCATCTCGAGTGAGCGACGCATGACGTCCTTGGACGTGCGCACCGCGAGCGGCGCGTTCTTGGCGACGCGCTCGGCGAGGTCGAACGCGGCGTCAAGAACTTGATCGCCGGGCACGACGCGATTCACCAGGCCGAGCGTCAGAGCCCGGTTCGCATCGATCGGTTCGGCGGTCAACGCCATCTCGTAAGCGACCGCCAGCGGGATGCGCTTGGCGAGACGGATCAACCCGCCACCGCCCGCGATCAGACCGCGGGCCGCTTCTGGGATGCCGAACTTCGCGTGATCGGCCGCGACGACCATGTCGCAACTGAGCACGATCTCAAAGCCCCCCGCGAGGGCGGAGCCGTTCGCGGCGCAGATGAGAGGCTTGGAGAACTCCCGCTGGGTGATGCCGCCAAAGCCGTGGGGCGTGACGGGAAACTCTCCCGCCGCAAAGGCCTTGAGATCCATGCCGGCGCTAAAGGCCTTGTCACCGGCCGCCGTGAGGACGACGACCCAGACCTCGGTGTCCGCTTCGGCGTCGTTGAGCGCGACGTCCAGGGCCGTGGCGGTCGCCAGGTTGATGGCGTTGCGCGCGTCGGGACGGTTGATGGTGAGCAGTTCGACGTGTCCGCGACGCTCACGCAACAGTTCATCGGCCATGGGACCCCCTCGTCGTGGCCGCGGTCTCACGCGGCGTCGCTCGAAACGCTACCGGACGACTAGCAAGATCACTCGTGCGAAACTGGCCGCGTGAGTGAGCGCGCTCGAATGTTTGTGACCCTGGAGGGCTACGCGGTCGAAGGGGGCTTCGACGGTCCCGGCGGGCCAGCCACCTGTTACTCGCCGACCATCGCGCTCAAGCGCCAGAGTGGGCCGGGTGCGGCCGACGACCTCTGGCGACAGTACGAGACGGTTCTCGATTTTGTTCCCGAGATGGGCTTCGACGGGGTCCGACTCACGCTCGAGTGGGCGCGCATTGAGCCGCGAGCGGGCGAGATCGATGAGACGGCGCTCGCACGGTACCGAGACGTCGCAGGCCACGCGCGCTCCATCGGCCTGGGTGTCACGATCGCGCTGGTGGACGCGGTGTGGCCCGCCTGGCTCGGGCAAGAGGCGTGGCTCTTGCCGTGGGTTGTCCCCTGTGCGACAACTCATGCGCGTCGGGTCGTGGAGTTTCTCGGCGACGAGATCACTGGCGTCGTGATCTTTACCCAGCCCCAGGAGTTGGTCACAATGGGGTTCCTCAAGGCGAGTGCCCCACCGTGGCGGCGCAGTGCACTCACGAGTGCGGGCTTCGCACACGCCCAGATCGAGCACATCACGGATCTGCTTCGACACGACGACGTTGTTGGGCCTCGCATCGTGCCGTCAAGCGCGGTCGCGATGCTCGATCTGGCGCCGGAGGATCTGATGAAAGCGCGCGAGACCATGAACGTCTCGGAGATCTACGTGCGCTCGTTGCTGCGAGGGTCGGGACCCACCTCGGTCAGCGCCGGCCTGCTGGTCCAACACGCGGGCCAGTGGCGCCTCAACGCGCCCGAGGAGCTACTGCGGGTCCTGCGATAGCTCACCGGGGTGATCGCGGAGCCACTGAGCGTGGTCCTTGGCATCGCGACGACGACGTCGCAGGTAGAGGGCGACCACGATGAGTATCACGAGGGCCAGTAGTCCCGTGGCGACCCATCCCGAGTATTTCTCGATTGAGTCGAGCGCGTGTCCCGCGTAGTACCCGAGCAGCGAGTACAGCACGCCCCAGAGCAGCCCTCCGGCGGCGTTGGCGGCGAGGAAGCGCCGGTAGTGAAGTTGACTCATGCCCGCGAGCCCGGGAATGATGGCGCGCAGGAAGGCGGTGAAACGACCGACGAAGACGTAGGTCACCCCTCGCCGGGAGAGGGCGTCGAGGGCGCGATCGATGGCCTCGCGCCGTGAGCGAAGGATCGGGAGGCGAAAGAGCCCCGGGCCGTACCGTTCGCCCACGAAGTAGCCCACCGAGTCGCCGACGATCGCTGAGATCACGACGATGACACAGAGCACCACGATGTTTACGTGTCCGCGCGCCGCGACCACGCCGGCCACGATGACGGCCGTCTCGCCGGGCAGCACGAATCCAATCAGGAGCGCCGCTTCGCCGAACACCAGAAGGGCCACGAGGCCGTAGACCAGGCCCGACGGGAGGTCCTGGATCTTGGCGAGGAGAAACGAGAGGACCGAGGCGTTCATCACATTCATTGTGGTGGATAAAGGATTGGTAAGACTTAGGACCTGCCGAATCTCCTCTTTAACTCCTGTGGCACGATGGACACGTGTCGTCCAGTAATTCCGACTCGGGATCCCGCGGGCCCGAACGTCGGCTCCCCTTCAACGCGCCCGTACGTGCCTGGGCTTTGAGCGAGTGGGCCCTGGTGCCCCTGCGGCTCTTTTTGGGCGCGACCTTCACCTACGCCGGGCTCCAGAAATTGGCGAATCCGAACTTCTTTAAGAAGGCCAGTCCCATCTCGATCCAGTCCCAACTGCTGGGCGCCACCCATACCAGTCCCATCTCGGGTCTCCTCGTCCATCTCCTCGGTGTAGCCAAGCCCATCGGGATCGCGATCGCCCTGGGTGAGATCGCCGTCGGGCTGGGCACACTCTTTGGCTTGTGGACGCGAATTGCCGCCATCGGGGGGCTGTGCATCTCGTTCATGCTCTTTCTCACGGTGAGTTTTCACTCCTCGCCCTATTTCACCGGGTCCGACATCGTCTTCTTCTTTGCCTGGATGCCCTTGATCGTTTCTGGCGGCGGAGCGCGGCTGAGTGCGGACGCGTTCATCGCCAAACGAGTGGCGGCCAAGGCTCACCAGCCGTCGCCCGAACTGGTCGCCATCCCCTTTTCGACGGTGCAAGCGATCTGTGGCAACTACGACGAGGGAAAGTGCAGCGCGCGCGGAGGACTGCCCTGCGATCAGGCCGTGTGTCCGGTCCTGCTCGGGGGCCGGGGAACGCTCGTGAATCGTGAACACTTGGACCTCATCGACCGTCGTGCGGTCGTCGTGGGTGCGGGTGTCGCCGCGGGCGCGGCGGCCGGGGTCTTGATCTTGGGGGGTGCCGCGGCCGATATCGGCAAGCTCATCAACGACGCGCCCAAACCCACCAAGCAAAACGAACTAACGCTCACGACCTCACCGTCCACGACCACCACAGCGCCCCAGGGCTCGGGGACAGGGGATGGGACGACCACGACCACGACGCCGGCTCCGGCGGGCAAACTCCTCGGCGCGGCTTCCGAGGTGCCCGAGAACTCGGCCGCACACTTCACGATCCCCTCGAACAACGAGCCGGGCATCGTGATTCACGACGACGCCGGCGAATTTGTTGCCTACAACGCGGTCTGTCCGCACATGGGCTGCACCGTTGGGTACTCGAGCGCTCAGAAGATCATGGTCTGCCCGTGCCACGGCTCAGAGTTCGAGGTGAGCAACGGCGAGGTGATTGTCGGCCCCGCCCCCCATGGCCTCAAGAAGTTGAAAATCATCGAAGGGACCAACGGTAACCTCTACCTGCAATGAGTGACGAACCCCGCAGGGTCCTCTTCGTCGAGGACGATCACGACCTCGCGAGCGCCGTAGCGGGCCTGCTGGTCGACGAGGGGTACGTCGTGGACCAGGCCTTCGACGGCGATACCGGTCTCGAGGCCGGACTTCGCGGCGACTACGACGTCATCGTGCTTGACATCATGATGCCCAAGCGCAGCGGCTTTCGCGTCTGCCAGGAGCTGCGCGCGGCGGGCATCCAGACGCCGCTGTTGATGCTGACGGCCAAAGAGGGCGAGTGGGATGAAGTCGAAGGCCTCGACGTGGGGGCTGACGACTTCTTGCGCAAGCCCTTCGAGAAGTCCGTCTTAATGGCGCGGCTGCACGCGCTCCTGCGCCGACAAGAGCGGGGTCGTCCCCAGCCACTCAGCGTGGGCGCGGTCACCCTCGATCCCGTGACCCGCCACGTCAGCGCCTACGCGCGCACGGTGACCCTGACGCCCAGAGAGTTCTCGCTGCTCGAATACTTGATGAGCCACGCCAACACGACGCTCTCCAAGACCGAGATCCTCTCGGTGGTGTGGGGGAGTGACTTCGACGGCGACCAGAACATTGTCGAGGTCTACGTCGGGTACCTGCGCAAGAAGATCGACCTGGCGGACGAGCCCTCGGTGATACGCACCGTGCGCGGATTCGGGTACAGCGCCCGCGACACCTAATGGCGCGACGTCGCGAGCTCTCGATTCGCGCCCGTCTGACCCTTATCTTCGTTCTGGCTATCGCAGTTATCTTGACCTTTACTGGCCTCGCCCTCGTGAACCTGGTGCATCGCTCACTGCTCAGTGAGGCCGCCAATCAGATCGACGCCGTGATGGAGCAGACTCAGATGGGCTTTGCCAACGCCCCCAAGGCCGTGACTCACGAGCAGACGCTGGCCATGCAGGGCGACGTAGTGGTTCAGGTCACCAACGCCGACGGCACCAAGGTGTGGGCCGCCAGCTCGGCGATCGCGAACGCGCCGGTGCTCGCCAAGGCCGTGGAGGACTTCGCGTCCGGCACCGGACTCGGGGTGAAGTATCGACGCAGCACCGCGACTAAGTCCACGATCTCGGAGTTGAGCTCCGGCGAGGTGTCCACGATCACGACCAAGCGCGGCGCCGGACTCATTTTCGGATTCGTCTATGGCGGTCCGATCCAACACAGCGTCAAGGTGCTCCTGGCCAGTCTGTTGGTGTCGTTTCCGCTGTTGTTGTTGATGTCGGGGGGTCTCATTTGGCTGGGGATCGGCCTGGCGCTCGCGCCCGTGGAGGACATTCGTCGTCGCGTGGACGCCATCGCCGCCGAAGATCTGACTCAGCGCGTGCCGGTCACCGGCGGCGACGACGAGATCGCTCGCATGGCTCGCACGGTCAATGAGATGTTGGATCGACTCGAGTCGGCGTCGCGCTTTCAACAAGAGTTCGTCTCCAACGCCAGCCACGAACTGCGAAGTCCCCTCACCACGCTGCTGGCGACGACCGAGCGAGCGACCGGTGACCCCGAACATACGAACTGGGCCGAGGTCGCCGAGGTCGTGGTGCGCGAAGGTCGCCGGCTCGACGGCATCATCGGCGACCTCTTTTGGCTGGCGCGACACGACGAGAACCACTTGGACGTCGAGATCTCCGAGGTCGACTTCGACGATCTCTTATACGAAGAAGCTTCGCGGGTTCGCTCAATGAGCGAGCTGAGCGTCGACACGTCGGCCGTCGCTCCGACGCGCGTACTGGGCGACCTTACGATGCTGCGACGAATGATCCGCAACGTGGTTGACAATGCCATGCGGTACGCGCAAAAAGAGTTGAGATTCAACTCGCACTACGAGGGTGACGAAGTCGTCATCTGGGTGAGTGACGACGGCGACGGTATTGATGTCGCCGACAGTGCTCGCTTCTTCGAACGCTTCACTCGGGCGGACTCCGCGCGATCGCGTCGTTCGGGCGGCACGGGTCTGGGACTGGCCATCGTCTCCGAGATCGCACTGCGACACGGAGGTTCGGCACGCTTCGTCGAGGTCGAGAGCGGCTCGCGCATCGAACTTCGCGTGCATCGTGCCGGCCCTCGGTACTACGCGAGCCGGACCTAGAGTCGATGCCATGGACGCCACCGACGCCGCCACCCTGCTCGCCGATCCGATCCAAGTGCTGGGTATGAAGTACTACTTCGATCCTCTCACCAAGGAGCGTGGTCGCGAGCACGGCATCAACGTGGTGGAGTTCTACGGGCTTGGTCGTGCGGGTGTCTTGGGCGATGTTGAGACCCAAACCGTCATCGACGCCTTTACCTTCTTCGATCCTTCGCTCATCGACTATTTCTGGACGCAGGCCAAGACCAAAGCCGATCCAGTTGCCGTGGCCGCCGCGCACGTGGAAGCGGCGTACGCCTTCGCCGATCGCACCTTTAGCGACCTGGACCGTGAACTCCTGGCGCGCTTTAGCGACGCGGCACGTCGGGTGAGCGAGGCGCTGCCCTACGGCGTGTGTGCCCTGGTCGACGGCTATCGCCAGTACCCCTGGCCGAGTGACCCCGTACACGGGGCGTACCTCGGAGCGATCGTGCTGCGCGAGTTGCGCGGTGGGTTGCACATTGTCGCGGTCCGTGACGCAAACCTTGACGTGGTGGCGGCGTGCTACCTGCAAGGTCCTGAGGTGTTCACGCTTCACGGATACAAGGAAACTGATGTGCCTGAAGTGAGTGACGATCTGCGCGCGCAAAAGCTCAAGGCCGAGGAATTGACGAACGCCGCGATGGCTTCCGCACTCGACGTACTACGCGACGATCAGCGCCTCGACCTGGTTGAAGGAGCGAACGCCATGTTCGGCGCGTTGAGCGACCAGACGGACACGCTCGCGAGGTAGTTCGTGGCTCGGTTCGTGCCCCAGACGCGGCGGGACCGAATTATGGTCGCGCTCCTGATCGGCGCGTTCGCCGAAATTCTGTGGTGCATCTACTTAGGTGTCGTCTTGCCACCCCACTACGTGGCCGAACACTGGGCTCTCGCCTGGATCGGTCTCGACGTCGCGGAGATTTCGCTGCTCTTCGCCGCGGCGTGGGCTGCATGGCGCCAGCGAGCTCTCATCATCCTGTTTACCGTCGCCGGGGCGACGTTGTTTTTGCTCGATGCATGGTTCGATGTCACGACCGCTCACCACGGCGACATCGACCAAAGCATTGTGTTGGCGGTGTGCCTAGAAGTGCCCTCCGCGCTGGCTCTGCTGTGGGTGGCGTATCGAGCCATGGTTCGCTTCGTCGAGTCTCACGCTGGTTTGGATCTGCGCTCCACGCGCTTGCACATGTTGCCCTTGACGCGCCACGTGGTCCCTGATGAAAGCGACGATGCAGTCGTACGACCCGAGGGTGATTCATAGGGGCGAAGGACTCTCGGGCGATGACCTGACGCCGTCTCTTTTGCTCCGAGGAACTACGACAAGTGCTTGAGCAGTTTATTGAGCTCGGTGATATCGACAAGGAGCGCCGCGTAGTCCCTGTCGACCGTCTGGCTATAGCCCGAGTTCACGAGGTGCATCACCTCGTAGTTCCCCACGTCGTCCGACTCCTGTGCGACGCTCGCCAGTAGCGCGGTCAATTTGGGCCAGGGGGTCTTTTGGAGCACGTCGCTGTTCTGCAACTCCGACGCGGCGGCTATGCGCTGGTAGATGGTGTACTGGTGAGCGTGAGTGATTTCGCGGTGCAACGAGAGGGCTTCGGACAGAAAGCTCGCCGCTTCGTCGCGAGCTGAGGCCAGGTCGTTGGCTTTGAGCGAGTAGTCCACTTTCACATACATCTGTCCGGACGCACCCTTCACGATGGGAGTGACGACGAACTCATAACACAGTGGCTCGAACGTCTTCACAAACCGCGTCACCGAAAATCCGTCCACGCCAATGACGAGGTCGCTAAAGGCTGGACAGGTTGCGTCGCCATTGGGTCCATCGATCCAGTTGACCGTTGCTGTCGCGACGCCCTTGTGGGGAGAGAGGACAATCTTCGGAGCCACGAAGGTCTTCAAGGGAACGTCTCCCGTGTCGACGCCCCCGGCCCAGGCCCACTGAGCGTCGGTCGCGCTCTTGCGAGTGCCAGGTCGTGCGGGGGTGTACATGCTCGCGAGACCCTTCGGGGCCGGTGCGCTATCGAGGATCGCCTGCACTCTCGGATACCCGGACAGAACACAGGATGCATCACCAACATTCGCGAACGTGATGAGTTCGACACCGTGATGCAGACCGTCGCCAGTTTCGACGGTTATGCGCAGTGCACTCTTCAGGCAACGGGCGGGCGCGGCTGCCGTCGCCGCGCCGCTCGGTCCGACTGGGGCTACCGAAAAGAAGAACACGGCAACGCCGAGAACCCACACGCCGTGACTCCTGCGAAACGTCGGGTGCGGCATCAGTCCATGATGGCAGCGGATCTACGTGAACGCTTCGAATCAGTAAATCGACACGCCTTCTAACTTGAGGAGGAAGTTCTTGACGCGCTCGCCGCCGCCGCCGTATCCGCCGATGCCGGTGCTCGCGACCACGCGGTGACACGGCACGACGATCGGATAGGGGTTTACGTGATTGGCGTTACCGACCGCGCGTGAGGCGCGTGGTCGATTCACGCTGAGCGCGACCTCGCCGTAGGTACGAACTTGGCCGTAGGGGATCTCTCTCAGCGCGGCCCACACATCGCGTTGAAACTCCGTTGAGGGAACCTTCGCCAGGGGAAGGGTGAATGTGCGACGCGTGCCAGCGAAGTATTGCTCAAGTTGGCGCGCAGCGCTGGCGACCACCCGCGGCGGCGTGCCCAGTGAGTCGCGGCGATGTTCGTGAGGCTGATAGATGGCGGTGATCTCTTTGGTGTTCCCTTCGACACCCCAGGGGCCGAGTGCCGAGTCCACGTTGACGACGAAAGTATCCACGAGCCTGTTCTACCTCGCTGGTGTATCGTCGCGGCGATGGAGACCCGTTTCGTCGACAACGGTGACGCGCGTCTGTACGTGGAGATCGATGGCGATGGTCCCACGGTGCTGTTGCTGCACGGCTGGCCGGACACGGGAGCCTTGTGGGACGAAGTGGCTCCCGAGTTGGTGCGGGCCGGATTCCGCGTGGCCGTGCCGGACCTGCGCGGCTGTGGACGCAGTTCCAAGCCCGAACACGTCGACGCGTACCAGACTCACCACCTGATCGGCGACGTGGTCGCGATCATCGACTCACTCGGTGCGGAGCGCGTGCATCTGGTCGGTCACGATTGGGGCGCCAACCTGGCTTGGTTAACGGCCACCTTTCGCGGGGATCTGGTCGACCGACTGGTGCCGATCTCGGTGGGACACCCCACGGCCTTCTGTGCGGGCGGGCTCGACCAGCAGGTGAAGAGCTGGTACATGCTGCTGTTCCACTTTGATGGTCTCGGTGAGGCGTTCTTGCGCCAGAACGACTACGACGCGATGCGCCGCTGGGTACGCCATCCCCGCACCGAGGAGATCATCGCCGAACTCGAGCGCGACGGACAGATGCGCGCGCACCTGATGTGGTATCGCGCGAACGTGCGCCCCGACATCTTTGTCACCCCGCCGCCGGAACTCCCTCGCATTCAGTCACCCACCATGGGGGTGTGGTCCAGTGGCGACCGCGCTCTCGGTGAACGCCAGATGACCGAATCGGGGTTGTTCTGTGACCGCGGGTTTAGGTACCTGCGACTTGAGAGGTTCGGCCACTGGATTCCAATCGACGCGTCAGGCGAGGTAAGCGCGGCGATGATCGATTTCTTCTCCGACGCGTCCTAGGTTCTGAGCCCCCTGCCCGCGACTGATAAAAACAAGGGGATGAAAATCGCCCTGCCCAAGGAGTCGCGCGCGGGCGAAACACGGGTGGCGCTCACGCCCGATGCGGTCAAGACGCTCGTCGTGGACGGGTGGCAGGTCGAGGTCGAGCCCGACGCAGGGCGCCTTGCCCACTTCACTGATGAGAGCTATGTCGCAGCGGGAGCCACCATCGCCGAGACCCCCCTCGGTGACGTCACCATTCGTGTGAACCCCCCCACGCTGGACGAGGCCCAACGCCTGACCGTGGGTTCGCTGCATCTCTCCTTTCTCTCGCCACTGCTCGCCCTCGATGTCGTGCGCGCGCTCAACGATCGGCGGATCACCGTTCTCTCCTTTGACCTGCTGCCGCGCATATCGCGCGCCCAGTACATGGACGCCTTGAGCTCGCAGTCGACGGTCTCGGGCTATCGCGCGGCACTCGCCGGGGCCGAGTACCTGGACCGCTTCTTTCCCCAACTCAGCACCGCCGCCGGAACGATTCGCCCGGCCCGGGTCCTGGTGATGGGTGTGGGCGTCGCCGGTTTGCAGGCGATCGCCACCGCCAAGCGACTCGGCGCCAAGGTACGCGCTTACGACGTGCGCTCAGCGGCCAGGGAGGAAGCCGAGTCCGCCGGGGCCACCTTCGTGCAACTCGGCGTCACCGCCGACGGCGCGGGCGGATACGCGCGCGAACTCAGCGACGATGAGCGAAACGAACTGCAAGCCGCTCTCGTTCACGAGGTCGCAAACTCCGACGTCATTATCACTACCGCCGCCGTGCCGGGCCGCAAGGCCCCAATCCTGGTGACCACCGAGATGGTCGAGGCCATGGGTGAAGGCTCGGTCATCATCGACATGGCCGCCGACGGCGGCGGCAACGTGGATCTCACCAAGGCGGGCGAAGTCATTGAGCACCACGGCGTGCGTGTTGTCGGTCTCACCAACCCGCCCGCCGAGATGGGCACGCACGCGAGCTTCATGTACGCGAACAACGTGCTCAAGCTGCTCGCGCTGTTTGGTGCGAAGGGCGAGCTGGCACCGGACTGGAGCGATGAGATCGTCGTCGGCGTCACGGTCGCCTCCGAGGGTCATGTGCGCCATGCGCCCACGGCCGAAGCTCTGGGAGTCGACTACGTGGCGATCACTCCACCCGCAAAGGAAGCCGAATGACCAACGATCTGCTGCAGTACGCGACGGTTTTCATTTTGACGGCGTTCGTCGGCGCCGAGATCATCGCGCGCGTGCCGAGCATCCTGCACACGCCTCTCATGAGCGGTTCGAACGCGATTCACGGCGTGATCCTCGTCGGTTCGATGCTCATCCTGGGAGCCGCCAACACCAACCTCGAAGAGGTGCTGGGATTCCTCGCAGTCATCCTCGCCACGTTGAACGTCGTGGGCGGATTCGTGGTGACTGACCGCATGCTCGAGATGTTCAAGCCCCGCCGTCCACAGACGCCGAGCAAACCCGACGACCCCAAATGAGTCGCGAAACTCTGATTGACCTGCTGTACCTCTTCTCGGCGACGACGTTCATCGTCGCCCTCAAGGGACTCGGCAGCCCGAAGCGCGCGCGCTACGGCAACCTGGTCGCGGCTTTTGGCATGTTGGTCGCCATCGTCGCGACGTTCTTTAAGTACGTCGACGGTCATGCGCTGCACCACGTCGGGCTCATCCTGCTCGCCATGCTGATCGGCGTCATTGTGGCGGTGCCCGTGGCTCGGTTCGTCCAGATGACCGCCATGCCCCAACTTGTCGCCATCTTCAACGGCGTGGGCGGCGGCGCGGCGGCGCTCGTCTCGATCACCGAGTTCGTCCACATCAAATCGACCAGCCCGGCGACCTACGTCACCCTGGAGGTACTCCTGGGTGTGCTGATTGGCACCGTCTCATTCTCGGGTTCAGCCATTGCCTTCGCCAAGCTCCAAGAGCTCATGACGGGCCGACCGGTCACCTACGCCGGCCAGCAGATCCTGAACGCGATCCTCGGCGCGGGCGCGCTCGGGCTCATTGTGGCCATCTTGGTGACCGGCTCGTCGACGTTGCTCTGGGTTCTCCTCGCGCTCTCCTTCCTCCTGGGCCTCGCCTTCGTGCTGCCCATCGGGGGAGCGGACGTGCCGGTGCTCATCTCGCTGCTCAACTCTTTTACCGGACTGGCGGTAGCGGCCTCGGGCTTCACGCTCGGGTCGAACCTCCTGATCGTGGCCGGAACCCTCGTGGGCGCGTCGGGTATCTTGCTCACGCGTCTGATGAGCAAGGCGATGGGCCGCAGCCTGCCCAACATTCTGTTTTCGGCCTTCGGGTCGGTCGTGACGGCGGGCACCTCCAGCACGGAGGGACGCAGCGTGCGCTCGGGGTCCCCCGAGGACGTCGGCGTGCTACTCAGCTTCCCGAGCAAGGTCATCATCATTCCTGGGTACGGCCTGGCGGTCGCCCAGGGCCAGCACGTCCTGCGCGAACTGGCCGAACAGCTCGAGGCCAAGGGCATCGACGTGAAGTACGCGATCCACCCGGTGGCCGGTCGCATGCCGGGGCACATGAACGTGCTGCTCGCCGAGGCCAACGTGCCCTACGAGGACCTGCTCGAGATGGATGAAGCGAACTCCGAGCTGGCGACGGCCGACGTGGCGATCGTGGTGGGCGCGAACGACACGGTCAACCCGGCGGCCACCGACGACCCCGGATCTCCCATCTACGGCATGCCGATCATCCACGCGGACTTAGCGGAGAACGTCGTGTTCCTCAAGCGCTCCATGCGACCGGGATTCGCCGGCATTGACAACGCGCTGCTCTATAACCCCAAGACGCTCTTGGTCTTCGGGGACGCGAAGGACACCCTCACCAAGATCGTCGCGGTGGTGAAAGCCTCCTAATTCAGGGGATCGCTCAGTCGATTGAGTTCATCGAACTGGTTGTCGCTGATGCCCGAAGAGGCGTGAGCGTTCGCGCGCACCTGGTCGGGCGAACTTGCTCCGGCGATCACCGAAGAGACTTCGGCGTGGCGTAGCAGCCACGAGAAGGCGAAGGTCAGGATCGTGGTGTTGGTGGCGTCGGCGTACTCGAGCAGTGAGTTCACGCGGAGGCGCAGCTGCTCGCTCAGCCAGTGTGCGCTGCGCTCGGGGGGCATGTTGGCCAGACGCGTCCCTTCGGGGATCGGCTCTCCCGGACGTACCTTGCCGGTGAGCAGTCCATTGGCCAGTGGATAAAAGGGGAGAAAGCCGATCCCGAGTTCGTCGCAGGTCGCGAGGACGCCGTCGGTTTCGGGCGTGCGCTCGAGTAGCGAGTACTGATTTTGCACTGACGCGAAGGCCGGACCGGTCCCCGCGGCCACCTGGGCCTCGCGCAACTGCACCGCACTGAAGTTCGAGCAGCCGATCTCGCGCACCTTGCCCGCCGCCACAAGCTCGCCGAGTGCGCCCAAGGTGTCGGCGATGGGCGTGGCGTCGTCGGGGTAGTGGAGTTGATAGAGGTCGATGTAGTCAGTGCCGAGTCGGCGAAGCGAGTCCTCGCAGGCCGAGCGCACGTAGTCGGGTTTGGCCCCAAAGTGCGTGTCGTCGATGGGCATGCCGAACTTGGTCGCGACAATCACGCGATCGCGCCGGCCCTTGAGCGCGTGACCCAAGAAGACCTCGGACTTCGTGGCGCCGTAGGTGTCGGCTGTATCAAAGAAGTTCACGCCCGACTCGATGGCGGCGTCGACGACGGAGCTCGCTTGCTCCTGGGAGAGGCGCGAACCGAAGTTGTTACAGCCCACTCCCACTTCGGAAACCCGCAGAGATCCCATCATTCGAGTGTTCATATTCCTCCTTTGCCCCTACGACATTAGGCACGACTCTTCACCTTCGAACTCCGAGAGGCGCTCCACTACGATGGTCGCGAAAAGGAGGCTCAGTTGCGAGTACACGTTGACTACGACCTGTGCACGTCGAACGCCGTCTGCATGGGCATCGCCCCGGAAATCTTCGAGGTCCGCGACGACGGCTTCATGTACGTGCTCAACGAGAACCCCGGCCCGGAGTTCGACGAACGCCTTCAACACTGCGTCGACGGCTGTCCCAACGGCGCGATTTCACTTGAGGAGTAAGTCGTGAGCGGACCTCGCGTCCGGTTCTGTCCTTCGCCCACGGGGTTCTTCCACGTGGGCTCTGCGCGCACCGCCCTGTTCAACTGGCTCTTCGCGCGTCAACAAGACGGCGCCTTCATCCTGCGGGTCGAAGACACTGACGAAACGCGCGACCGCGAAGAGTACGTCGAAGTGATCTATGAGGCGATGGCCTGGCTTGGTCTGTCGCCGGACGAGGGACCGACCCGCCAGAGCGGCAACTTCGCCGCCCACAACGTTGCGGCCGCTTCCCTGCTCGAGCACGGGTTCCTCTACTACTGCGACTGCACGCCCGTTGAGATTGAAGCGCGGAAGGCTCCCGGTTCGCCTCCCGGTTATGACGGGTACTGCCGCCAGCGAGGGCTGGCCCGCTCGGAAAAGACCGCCCTGCGCTTTCGCACCCCGCGCGAGGGCGTGACGGTCGTGCACGACCTCATCCGCGGCGACGTCGAGTTCGCGAACGTCCTGATCGACGACTTCGTGGTCGTGAGGTCGTCGGGCGGAGTCCTCTACGCGCTCGCGAACGCGACCGACGACCGCAACGACCGAGTCACCCACGTCGTTCGTGGCGAAGAGCATCTCGCCAACGCACCCAAGCAGATACTGCTGTGGGACTCGCTGAACGCGTCGAGCGACGACGAGGTGCCCGTTCCGGCGTACGCCCACCTGCCGCTGCTCGTGAATGAACAGCGAAAGAAGCTCTCCAAGCGCCGCGATCCGGTCTCGACCGAGCTGTATCGCAACGAGGGGTACTTGTCGAGCGCGTTCGTCAACTACCTCGCTCTGCTCGGCTGGAGTCCCCGGGGAGACGAGGAGATCGTTCCTCTCTCGACGCTGATCGATCAGTTCCGCCTGGAGGATGTCTCGCACTCGCCCGCCTTCTTCGACGTGAAGAAACTGCGCCACATGAATGGCGAGTACCTGCGCGCGCTCAGTGCCGAGGAGTTTCTCGTGGCGAGCGCTCCGTGGGTCGATCCCTGGCACGCCAACTGGCAACCCAGCGATCGTGAGCCGTCCTGGCGCAAAGATCAGTTTTCGCCCACTCTCTTCGCCGAGGTGGCCCCGCTCGTTCAAGAGCGCGTGGCCGTGCTGGGCGAGATCCCGGCCATGGTGGAGTTTTTCTTCCTGGATGAACTGCGCTACGACGAGGCGGCCTTCGCCAAGGTGATCACGAACGATCCCGCGGGCCAGGCCATTCTCGAAGGCGCTATTGCGCGCTACGAGGTCCTCGACGAGTGGAATGCGCCCGTCCTGCACGACGTCGTCCAGCAACTCGGCGACGAACACGGGCTCGCCCTGCGCAAGGCGCAGGCGCCGGTTCGTTGTGCCATCACGGGCAGTCTCATCGGACCGCCACTCTTCGAGTCACTCCACTACCTCGGACGAGCGACCACCCTGGCGCGCCTGCGCCACGCGCTCACGAGGTCCGCTTGATCCGTCGCGTCATCAAGGTCGCTGCGAAAACCCTTGGTCTCGTTGTTCTCATCCTGGTCCTCTACTTCGGCGTGACCTTCGTCCAGATCTGGCTGCGCGGACACGAGCACTCGACGAGTTCGGCCCAGGCGATTCTGGTGTTCGGCACGACCGAGGACAATGGCGTTCCTTCACCCGAGCTGACCGCCCGCCTCGACCAGGCTCTTCATCTGTACGACCTGGGTCGCGCGCCCTGGGTCGCGGTAACGGGCGGGAGGCGCCCCGGCGACGTCTACACCGAAGCGGGGGTGTCGGTGACGTTCCTTGAAGACCACGGCGTGCCCGCCTCGCGCATCTTGAAGGGCGCGGGCTCGGACACCTGGCAGAACGTGGCAACGGTCCTTGGCGCACTCAAGCGCCATCACATCAGAACCGTGATCACCGTGACCGACCCGTTCCACGAATACCGAGCGATGGCGATCTCCTCGGCCCAGGGGCTCATCGCGTATCCCTCGCCGGTGCGCAACTCGCCCACCATCAAGTACGAACTGTGGCACTTCTACCTCAAGGAGACCCTCGAGGTTGGGGTCGGGCGCATCATCGGGTATCACTTGCTCAGCGAATGGACGACAGCGCCCGTGGCGACGCAACACTCGTCTGGCAACTGAGAAGACGGGTCCGATAAGATTGCCGAGCCCTTCGGGGGTGGTGTAATTGGCAACACAACTGGTTCTGGTCCAGTTATTCAGGGTTCGAGTCCTTGCCCCCGAGCGAATGAGTCAGTGGCAACGCTGGTTCTTTCAAGGTCCCATCGTCTAGTGGCCTAGGACATCACCCTCTCAAGGTGGAGGCACGGGTTCAAATCCCGTTGGGACTGCTCTTGAAATCTGTCGGGACATCGTGAACAACCGAACCCGTGCAGATTATCGAAAGCCAGGTCCTTTGGGTTGGTAGTCGCGTTCGGCGTTGATCTTGGTCTCGCCGATGAACTCGCCGTCTTCGGTGGCGAAGGTGACAACATCATCGAGCACATAGAGACAGATCGCCTGGCCGCGATAGCTCCAGCCCACGTTTAAGTGGCGCATCTTGCCCAAATAGCGCAGCGAGACGTGCCCTCGCACGTCCACGATGTCCTTGCGAATACGCCAGTGCGGGTTGTTGATCAGGGTGTGCGGCTGAGCTTTGGCGCGGGCGTTGTAGACCACGCGGGGCGTCTTGCGGTCGATGCCGCGGTGTGGGCGCACGTCGTTGTAGTAGCGAACGACGTCCTCTAAGACGAGTTGCAGCTCACCCAGGGTGTGGGCGGGACGTTTCGCCAGGAACTTCTTTAGCGTGCGATGCCAACGTTCGACCTTGCCGCAGGTCTGAGGATGGTAGGGACGAGAGTGTTTGTAGAGGACCCCGGCGGTGATGAGGTCGCTCTCAAAGCCGGTGCGGCCTCCCCGGGCCCCCGCGTTGTAGATGGCCCCGTTATCGGTCAAGACCGAGGCCGGGGTGCCGTAACGCTCACAGGTCGCTGCAAAGAGCCGGCGCACGTTGTTCATGGTCGTGGTGGGAAAGGCGCGGATCCCGAGCACCATGCGCGAGTGGTCGTCGAGGAAGGTGACGATCTCCACGGGGGTGGCGTCCTCTAAGTGCCAGTGGGTCATGTCGGACTGCCAGCACTCGTTGGGCAGCTCGGCGCAGAAGCGGGTGTAAGAGGACTTCGGTCGTTTCTGGGGAGCCGGGGTCACGAAGCCTCGACGCGTCAGGATGCGCTGGATCGTGGAGATCGACGGGGCGGTGAGTCCCTCGCGCTCGAGGTGGGTGTGGATGGTGTCGGCGCCGTTGTCGGTGCCGATCTCGAAGAGCTCCTTTCTGAGTTCGATGATGCGATCCTCGATGGCGGGTGGGGTGGCCAACTTGTTGGAGTGGGGTCGCTTCGATCGGCTCTCGAAGGCTGACGGGCCTTCGGTGCGGTAGCGCTTGACCAAGGTGCAGACCCAGGCCGGGGACACCCCGTATTTCGCGGCCGTCGCTCGCACCCCCAGGCCCTGGGACACCACCGACTCCACAATGATCTGGTTCTTGACCACGATCCACCTCCAGCGAGGTGTTCACTATGTCGCGACAGATCCGTTCACTATGTAGTGAATCCAGTCACCGTTGGGACTGCTCATGTGAAGTGGCCGGATCAGACGGCCATTTGCGCGTTACTCGTCTGCGGTGGTCTCGCTGATCGGAGCGGAAAATTCGATGGTTTCGTACGTTGGCCCGAGCCTTCCTTCGGGCGGTTCGACGGTGGCATTCTCCTCGGGCCTCAGCGGACCGAAGTTCGGTTCGCCGCGCACCGGCAGCAGGAGGTAGATGGCCGAAATCGCCACTACGATGGCAATGATCGTCAACTCTCCGCGATATCCGAGGACCGTGATCAGGGACGCGCCGACCGCAATCGAGATCGTCTGGGGAAGCGACCCCACGAGGTCGAAAGCGGAGTAGGCGCGACCCTGTAACTCGGCGGGCGTGCGCAACTGAAGCAGCGTGTAGGCGCCCACAATGATGGGCGGCAACGCGAAACCAAACAGTGCGGCGCCAATGAGGACCATGGTGAGCGAACCGCCCTCAAAGAAGAGCGCGCCCAGGGCCGCGACGGCGAGTCCCAATCCGGCGGCCCAGCGTTCGCCGATTCGTCGGATGGCGGGCGCAGAGAGTGGACCGCCAATGATCGCACCCACTCCCTGCAGCGCCATGATCACGCCGATGAAGCTGGCGGTGTGGTGCAGTTCGTCGCTCGTCACGGCGAAGATGGCTGTCTCGGCAAAACCTATGACACACAGGGCGAGGGCGATCGAGTTCACCATCCGCCGCAGCACGGGCGTTACATAGACGTGGCGAAATCCCGCCGAGATCTCGTGAAAGAAGTGGGTGGGCAACTGCGTGGGCTTCTCCTCGCGCACGTGCAGGGCGAGAACTGACGCACCCGCGATCACGAAGGTCACAGAGTCAACGACTGCAATCCAGTGTCCGCCGATCAGGACAAAGAGCCCGGCCCCCACGAGAGGAGCCACTAAACGCAAGCCCTCTCGCACCGTGCGGAGCAAACCGTTGGCGTCGCCCAACTGCTCGGGTGGAAGCAAGACGGTAAGAAACGCCGACTGCGCGCTGCCAATGAAGTTGCCCGCGAACCCATAGAGGAACATCGTGAGATAGATGATCCACAGATCGGACTCCGAGTGAACGAACAGAAGAATCAGTATCCCCACTGCGCAAAGGAAATTGGTCGCGATCAGCACGGGGCGCCGGCGCACGCGATCGACGAGCATCCCGGCAAAGGGCGCCAAGAGTTGGGCGGCCGCGCCGAAGAAGAAGGTCAGACCGGCGTCGGCGTTGGAATGCGTGAGTTCCTTGGTCCAGATACCCAGCGCGAGGAACATCGACGTGTCGCCGAGCAGCGAGAAGCTCTGTCCTGACAGGTACACGCGAGCGTCGCGCGACTTGAGTAGCTCGCGCACGCTCATTGTCGCGCTCCCGAGAATCGCACGGGGTAGCGAAAGACCAGTACCTCGACCGGGAGAGATCCCTCGGGCCGCTGTTCGATATCGGTCAGGCGCGCATGA
The DNA here is from genome assembly GCA_963839255.1 of uncultured Acidimicrobiaceae bacterium. Classification (GTDB taxonomy): domain Bacteria; phylum Actinomycetota; class Acidimicrobiia; order Acidimicrobiales; family RAAP-2; genus RAAP-2. Next base: position 354,144 of record CAWIUH010000005.1, on the reverse strand, counting down.
AATCGAGTCAGGAGCGTCAAGATTTCGTCGTTGAGTAGAGCCAGTTCGTGCGGCGTGACGAATAGAACGGCTTCGGTGGCGTCGCTCACTTCCTGCCACTCCTTGGGGTAGTTCGACTTGGTCTCTTGAAACTGCTGCATGCGCGCAATCGCCCGGTCGGTGACGAGTCTCGCCAGACTCGTGGCAGCGATGTTGAGTTCGGCATCGTCAGTGGTGTCACTGAAGTTCATCCCCAGCTGGGCGATCTTCCAGCGGCGCTGGCGACCCGGACCAGTAGCCGCGACCTCGGTAAAGCCGTACTTCTCGAGTTGGCGAAAGTGAAACGAGCAAGAGGTGGGGGATTCGCCGATGAGATCGCCGGCCTCGGTCGCCGTGAGCGAGCCCTCGGTCGCGAGAACCTCTAGCAGAGCGAGACGGACGGGGTGAGTGAGTGCCCGGATCGATGAGGGATCTGTCAGTTCCCTCATCGCCGGCGCTTGATCGTTGGGGGGATTCTCGTCGGTCACGCCTCGAGAGTACTCTGTCGAGAGAGTCTTGTCGAGAGGATGCCGGACTATTTGCCTGCCTAATCGATGCTCGGATCCCCGCCGTCGCTCTCAAAGGGCAGATCTTCGGCGTACCAGGCGATCATCCCACCGCTCAAGTTGACGGCATCGAAGCCCTCTTGCAACAGAAACGACGCCGCGCGATGGGAGCGCGCCCCGGATCGACACGCGCAGATGATGAGACGATCACGGGGCAGATCGTCGAGATGGTCGGGCAGTTCGGCCAGAGGGATCAGACTTGCCATAGGCGCGTGACCCGCATCCCATTCCGACTCCTGGCGCACGTCAACCATGATCGCCTCGCCGTCAAGGAGCTCGGCTGCCTCATTGGCACTTACTTCACGCACCGACATCAGACTTGCCTCTCTGGCTTGCCCGTCTGGGTTCGCTCAGTGTGAATCTATCTGGGGCGATCTCCATTGGCAAAGACAGCGAGGGATTCAAAGAGATGCCGTCATATGCTGGGTTCGTGACGTCAGGAACGATTTCAAGCGTGACCGGCGAGGAACTCGTGAGCCACCTGGACGACGCAGATCTGTTCCTCTTGGATGTGCGAGAGCCCGACGAAGTTGCCGAGTGGCAGATTCCGGGGGTGCACAATATCCCCATCGGATTGCTCGACGCCCGGCTGGGTGAGGTGCCTCGGAATCAGGACATTGTCGTCATCTGTGCCAAGGGCCTTCGAGCCCAGCAGGGCGCGGAGTTCTTGGCCGAAGCGGGGATATCTAGTCGTGTCTTGGAAGGCGGCATGGGATCGTGGGGTTCCACGTACGACCATGTCACCGGAGAGTTCGCGGGTGCGACCGTCGTCCAGCTCCGCCGGCGCGGCAAGGGGTGCTTGTCGTACGTCGTTGGGGCGGGAGAGCGGGCCGTCGTAATCGATCCCTCTCGCGATCTACGCCAGTACATCGACGTGGCTCGCGAGCGCGGCTGGACGATTACACACGTGCTCGACACTCACCTGCACGCCGACCACCTCAGTGGTGCTCGAGAACTCTCAGCAGCGACGGGGGCATCACTGTGGTTGAATCCCGCCGACCCCTTTACCTTTGCCTACGAGCCGCTCAGTGACGGCAAGTCGGTCGAACTGACACCGGGCGTCGATCTGGTCGTGTCTTCGGTGAGCGTGCCGGGTCACACCGAGGGCTCCACCATGTATCAACTGGGCGATCGAGCAATCTTCACCGGTGACACCCTCTTCTTGGAGAGTGTGGGTCGACCGGATCTCGCTGACGAAGCGGAAGGGTACGCCCATCATCTCTTTCACAGCCTGCACGACCGGGTATTGCCGCTGAATGACGAGATCATGGTCTTCCCCGCACACTTCGGATCCGATGTCGAGGTTCATTCGGGCCAATTTGTGGCCCGTCACCTGGGAGAACTGCGACACACCCTGGTTCCTCTAACGTTCGACGAGGACGAGTTTGTCACCTGGGCCATCGCTAACGTCAAGGACCGACCTGGTAACTATCGCCAGATCGTTGGCATCAACGCTGGTCAAAAGGAACTCGACGCAAACGCTGCGGAGCTCGAAGTCGGTCCGAATCGCTGCGCGGTCGCCTAGTTTCCCGTCGGACTTTAATCTTCTGCCTAGTAAGGCAATATCGAGACGCGATCAACGTGAACAAACTGCGCTCAACAACGTGCATCGGTGGATTTACCTCTACGAAATGGTCGACAACCTCGGTCGCTCCGATGGATGAAACGTGTCGTTTTTTCATAAAAACACCGGCTTACAATATGGTTACGATTTAATTCGATTGAACGGGCACATCGTGGGTGCTGTGAATTGGTCACCATTTCTTGCTCTTGACGAGGACTTTTATGGGCTATTGAGAGATTCTCAATTGGAATGTGAATCACCAAAGAATCAATCGGCGCTCTTCGCCCGGCTGGTGAGCGTTACCTATACTTGCTCGTGAGGAAACGGCCGTGTTTTGTCACGAGGCGCGACCTTGTGATTTTACGCAGTGCCGCATGATCTAAAAACTAAAGGCTGGCGCGTCCGGCCCTTATGAATGGAGTAATTAGGAAATGAACAATCCAAGACGGATACAACGCCACTTGGTAAGGGCGGCCGCTGCGGGTGCCTTACTCGCGGCTGCGGCGCTGCCATTGGCAATAGCGACCTCGGCGGGAGCAGTTCCTCCCGTGCCGACGGTGACGTCAGTCACGTTTACGCCTCACGGCGCAACGGGCAGCACGATCGCTGAGGGCGCTACCGGTACGGTCGCAATTACCGGTACCAACTTTGTCGATAACGGCGGTACTGTAACGCTCGCGTCGACGTCCGGCGTGGTCTGGGGAAGCGTCGTTGAGACGTCCACTACCACGGCCACTGCAACGTACGACGCCACGGCGGCAACGCCCTCGGCTACGGCTTATGCGTTGAGCCTTACGGACCTTGACGGAACGGGCACTTTGGCTTCGGCCTTTACCGTGACCGCCCCGCCGACCCTTACTGGCATTGCTCCATCGCCGATTTACGAAGGCACCGGTGCGAACACGGTAACGCTGACTGGTTCAGGTTTTGAGACGGGTGCCACAGTATCCTTCTCGGCCAGCGCTGGCTCCTCAGCTCCTGGCACCGGTCTTACTGTCTCGGTGACCTCGATTAGCGCGGACGGAACCACGATCGTTCTCAGCGTCACTCCCACGAACCCGGCCAACTCGGCCGCGGCGTCGCTCGGTACGTACGCTGTGACGGTTGCGAACCCCGACGGCGGCTCGGTGACGGAGGCTGCATTCTTTACTGTGACCAACGGTATTCAGGAAGTCAGCCCATCAGCCGTTCCTTCGTCAGTTGGTGCGTCTAACTACTCGGCGGTCCTGAGTGGTTCAGGCTTTGAGGCCAACAGCGCCGCGAATGCCATCACCGTCCAGGGCGGCGGAACTTGCACCGACATCACGAACGTCGCGGAAGGCGCGGTTACGAATAACACCGCTGCGTTCACGTTTACGGAGACCGGTGTTACGACGGCTGAGTGCACGGTGACGATCAACAACCCAGCAGTGGGTGGTAACGGATTGTCGTACACCTCGGCTGCTGGCGCACTTGCTATTGGTGAGGCCAGCACGGTCGCTCCGATCGTTACGGGTGCAACGGCTCCCACGTCCCCAATCGCGGTGGGTCCTGCTTCAACGACGACTCCTGTGACCCTGACGGGTGCTGGCTTTAGTCAGTACTCACAGTTGGCTTCCAACTCAGCTGACATTGAGTTCAACGCGACAACTGCCAGCACGGGCACGACGATCACGGCCCCTGTGGAAGTGCTTTCGGGCGCTGCCGCCGGTGCGACCGACGTTGAGGTCTACAACACCAGCGCCCTCCTGTACGAGAGTGCACCACTGGCCGACGGCTTTAACGTTGCGGGTCCTGAAGTCACCTCGTCGTCACCTGCCGCACTTGCGGTTGGTTCGCCTTATGGGACGGTCGTCACACTGACCGGCACTGGGTTCAACTCGACCACGACCGGTACCGTCTCGGGTGTTAACCCGGATGATGGCATCGTGGCGTACACGAGCGCGACGACAATGACGGTGACGATTACTCTGGCGCCCGTCGCGGGTGACACGACTAATGGACTTACCGTCAGCTTGACGCAGTCCTCGGCAACCGGCAACGTCGTGTCGACGTTCAACATTCCTGTTGACCCGGCACCGACGGTAACCAGCATCGCCTATCCGACGGGTGCTCCGACTGACGTTGGAGTTGGCTCGACGGGCACAACCCTGTACATCAATGGCACGGGCTTTGAGACTGGCGCCACGGTGGGCAAGTTTGTGAACGCCTCCGGCGCTGCTGATGCCAACGTGACTGGCACGGTGACCAAAGTGACTCCAGATCAGTTGACCGTAACGGTCGCTGTCAAGGCTCCTGACGCCAACGCGTCGGTTGGTTACACCGTGACCAACACGGATGGTGGAACTGCCCCGGTGACTGCGAACCTGACTACTGCCATTTTGCTAGGCGCTGGTCCGACGATCACGTCGATCGCACCCACTACCGGTGCTGCCGGTGCCACTACGGCCTTCACCGTGACTGGTACGGGCTTTGAGGCTGGTGCTGTGGTGACGCTGGTTCCGGCCAACGGAACCTGTGGCACTGCGACGGTTGCGTCAGCGACATCGATCACGGTGTCCTGCACACTCGGAGCGCCCAGTTCAGTTGCGACGGACCTCGTTGTGACTAACCCTGACGGTGGTTCGGCGACGGGGGCTACCCCGGTGCTGGCTGCTGCTAGTGCTCCGAAGCCCGCCTTCAAGGTTGGCGCTACGCACGGCACGGCGATTGCTGGTAAGTGGTCAGTGCTGACGATCTCGGGTAGCGGCTTCTACGGCCAGCCCAAGATCACAAGCAACGCTGCTGGCTCCAAGATCGGTGTTACCAAGGACACCGGCAAGGTGCTGACGGTTCGAGTCTGGACCAAGAAGGGCATTTCGGGTGAGCACACGTTCACCATTCGCCTGGCTAGCGGTAAGACTGGCAAGTCCAACTACGCCATCAAGAAGTAGTTAACTACCAAGCAGTTTGAAGAGGTGGCCCGCTCGCAAGAGCGGGCCACCTCTCTTATTGCGACGTTGTTGACCGGTCCGACTTTGGCGGCAACAAAACAGCATGACGGATCGAGCTCTGGCAGCTAGTTCTGAGAAGTGAGGGACCAGACAGCGCCAGATGGAGTGTCCTGGACCTCCACCCCATTCTTGACAAGAAGGTCGCGCAGTTGATCGGCCAAGTCGAAGTGGCCCTGGGCCCTGAGGTCTTGACGAGCCTGGAGAACACCGTCAATGAGCGGCGCAGGATCGACGAACCCCTCCCTCGAAGATGACGCCAGTTGAACGAGGCGAGCGAGAGCAGCGACTCCGTCTTCGGTCGTGAGGGCCGCCATTTCGGCCAACTGGATGAGCGGGTCACGGTCGTCCAGATGCGAGCCGGCGTCAAAGGTTCGTCGCGGAGATGTGACGTTTCTCAATCCCTCGAGTTCGTACGAGTGTCCATTTTCGAGAGTAAGCGCCTCGCCGTTAAGTCGCCAATACCCATTCGATCGCCCTTCGACCCGGAGATCGTCCCGAGCGAAATCGAAGATAACGGCCGTGTGCTCGTCTACGCCCAGGGTGGCAACGCCGTCAGGCAACTGGTGCTCGAGTTCGAGGAGCCGGGGTTCACCGAGGTAACAGAAGCGGGTGTCGTAGTTACGACCCTCAGCGTTGTCGAAGTGGGGTATCACGGCGCAGTTGAGTCCAAAGGCCCCCAGGATGTTGAGGCCGTCGCGCCAGCGAGGCGAGAGGTCGCCCACTTTGTAGATCTCGTAGATGGGAGCGGTGTAGGCACCGAGGGTGAGTGATGCGGCCGAGGAGATGCAGAGTGTTCCTCCCTGATCGAGGACACTCAACAGGTCCTCACCGAAGCGCAGTGGAGCCCACTGGGCGAGAGCGTAGGTGGGGCTGCCGGGACCCGCGAAGACGAAGCTAGCGTCTCGGACCCCTGCTTGAAGAGAGCCCGTTCGATCTCACTTGCTCGCTCGTACGCCGGAAGGTGAAGGGTGGACATCGCGATGTGGAGCGACGTGGCGAAGTACTCCTCGAGCTTCTCGCTCATCTGAGGAACGTTGAGTTGAAATCCGTACGAGGTATCAAGATTGACTGCTCGTACGTCCGAGATCGCCTTGAGTAATCTGCGGTGGATCTTGGTCATCCCCGGTGCCGTTTCCCCGGATCCAAGTATCGCGAGGACGCCACTGGTCACGGCGAAAGCGTACCCTGTGCTTGAGCACGGATAATTGCCGAGTTCGCTAGTTTGGAGTGGTGGGAATGGTTTTCTCAATTCGCCAGCGAGGCTCGTGGGAATGTATCTACTCCGGTCGTTCTGTGGGCGATCTCCATGACCGTGATCCTCTTTATCGAGATCGTGGCGCCCTCGGCCACGGTAACCGTGGTGGGCTTTGCTCTCACGGCGCTCCTCGGAGCGCTATTCGGATGGCGTCGACGGATGGGTACGGTGGTGGTGGCCCCGTTTGTCAACTGGCTCTTCGCCTGGTTTCCGATGGAGATCGCGAGCATGATCCACTTTGGAATCTTGAAGGGGTTCCTCTTGGGGCTGCTGATCATCACGTTCGGCTGGATCGGCATCGGCTTCGTGGAATTGGCCTGGCTCGCCATGGTGGCGGCGCTGGTGCGTTCGCTGCACTCGGTTTCCTCGCACGACCGAGTGGTCGTCATCGATCCCGATCGGAATTAATCCCTTCGCTATGGGAGGGAACTGACGATGGGCGCGAGTCGTCGCCACTCGGTCAGCGGCACCTCGCCGAAGTCTGCTCCAAGAACTTGAAGACAGACATGGTCCGCCCCAGCGTCGATGTGCTCTTTGACCTTGGTCAGTACGGCATCCTCATCGCCGTGCGCGACGATCGCGTCGCACAGTCGCTCTGAGCCACCCTCGCACCATGTCATCATCACTGAATCCAAGCCGGCGCCAATTGTTGCGATAGTTTGGCAGACCGGTGTAGAACTCGAGGTGTTCGTGGGCTCGTCGCAGAGAACTCCTCGCGATCCTGACCCAACACCACGGCCTGCTCTACTCCGAGGAACTTGTCTCCCAAGTACGAGCGAGCCAGCGCAGTGTGCTCGGGGGTCACGAGGTAGGGGTGAGCGCCGTCCGCGGAGGTTGCTGCGAGTTCGAGCATCTTGGGACCGAGAGCGGCGATGACGCGCGAGTACCGAGTCGAGCCTTCGTCGGCGAACATTGGCGCACGATCCATCGCACTGAGATACTCGGTCATTGCGGCGTAGGGAGTCTGATAGTCATGTCCCCGCATCCCCTTGACGAGCGGTTCGTGACTGACGCCTAAGTCCAAGTACGAAGCGATCGTTGTACGCGGCGCTCAGGGTACGAGCGGCGTTCGCGCTGGCCACGGCGTCGCGCGCCCATATGTTGGCGATGCCGGTGGCCACGACCAACGAGGAGGTGTTGGCCAGTAGCAGTCCGGCGTGGGTGAATGCCTCGCGGCCGTACGCTTCGGCGAACCAGAGCGCGGAATAGCCCATCGTCTCGACATCGCCTGCGACCTCCGCCGCGCGCGCGGGGCTCTGGCCATCGAGGGTCATGGTCCATAGCCCCACGGTGTGTCGCAGTTTTTCGAGAGCGGGGGGCCAGTCGGTCATGCAGGTCATCCTACGTACGACACGCGGATGCGGGTACCCGTCAGAATGGTCGGATGGTGTACGTGGTCGTGATCGTGAGCGCGTTCCTGGCTCTCTCGGCCGCAACCGCACTGCGACCCAGTCGCCGCGGCCTCTTTGCCGCCTTCGCCTATCCCGTGGGCTGGGCTGCCGGCGAGTTGCCCGGCAAGGGCATCGCGGTGGAGTCCATTCTCCTTGGGGCCCTGTGGTGGTCGGGCTGGCCCGCCGCGCCGTGGCTGAGGGTCCTCGTGGGCGTGCTGGCAGGCCTCGTGGCGATCGAGAACGTTGCACTCATCGCCATCTTGTTTCGCTCACGCAGCGTTGTTCGTCGTTCGATGGCTGACGCCCCCGTTCAACCCTTGCGAGTTGGGCGGCCGAGCGAGGATGTATTTGGACGCTGGTGGCGTACCGCATTACAGATTCCTTTCCATCCCCGCGCGATGGAGTTGCACGCCAACATCGCTTACGGACCACTGGAGCGACACCGACTCGACGTCTGGAAGATGCCCACGACCACCCAGCACGCTCCTGTCATCTACTACATCCACGGCGGCGCGTGGACCTTTGGAGATAAGCGTCAGCAGGGTCGCCCCATGCTGCACGAGTTCGTGAGCCGCGGATGGGTGGTCGTGGCGATCAACTACCGTCTCGCGCCGCAGTTTCCCTGGCCCGCTCAGATCGAGGACGCGACCCGGGCGCTGGGATGGATCAAGACCAACATCGCCTTCTACGGCGGTGATCCCGATCGTGTCGTGGTAGCGGGAGGCTCGGCGGGCGGGCACCTCGCGTCGCTTCTGGCACTTTCACGCGACGATCCCGCGTGGCGACCGGCCGAGATGCACGAGGTCACCGACTGGAGCGTTCGCGGTGCACTCTCCTTCTACGGGGTGCTCGAGATGTTCGGCGACGAGGAGCACTGGCGAGGTCTGGGTCGCGCGTTGCGCCGACTCCTCGAACATCGCGTCGTGCAGCTGCCCTACGACGGACACGATGAGATCTATCGCGCGCTTTCGCCGATCGAACGCGTCCGCGTCGATTCGCCCCCCTTCCTGGTCGTCCAAGGCACCACCGACACGCTGGTCGAAGTGAACGTGGCGCGGGCCTTCGTGGCGAAGTTCCGCTCCGTCGCGTTCGCGCCCTTGTACTACATCGAACTGCCATTGACCCAGCACGCCTTTGACCTCACCGTAAGTCCGCGCACCTCAGCCACCACTCGCGCCGCACTGTCGTTCGCGGTGTCCGTCACGGCACCCCGACCCCCCCTCTCGCGCGACTTGATCGCGAGCTATCAAGTCCCGCCCACTTCGCTGCAGGTGCGCCAGCGCGAACAGTGGGTCGACGTTCTCGACCCGGTCGTCGACGCGGACTCGTTCTTCGTGGTCACCTCGGACAACCCCTATTCGCGCGTGCTTGATGTCAGTGACAACGAGGCTCGTCGACGTGAACTGAGGGGGGTTCTCGATTCTCGTCACATTGCGTACCTCGAGGCTCGTGGCCATGACCCCGGCGGGTCGTGGCCAGATGAACTGGGTGTCGCTCTCTTCGGGGTGACGCGTGACGATGCGCGGGCTCTGGCGCTGGCGTGGGAGCAGTTTGCGTTCTACGAGGTGAGCCGCCGGGGCGTGCTCGTGCGCGAGAGTTCGTCGGACTTGGTGCTGTCTTAAGCCGGGGCCAGCGTCACGTCAAACGCGAGATCGCTGGCGTCGGCGATAACGAGCTCCTCGATGTTGCCCGCCGTGCGCAGGTCGGCCGCGCTCGCGCGCAGTGCGTCGGCGAACTCTCGCGGAGCGCTCACCGCCATCGTGGCCACGTTGGCGCGCTGGGAGACCTTGGCCGAGCTCTTCTCGCGACGGACCGCTTCGAGGGCGTCGCACACGGGCTGATAGATCGACCCGGGCCGTTCGGGCAGTGGCCCCAACTCAGCCAGGGTGGGCCAGGCACTCAGGTGAACTGAGTCGTCGTGCCACCAACTCCACACCTCTTCGGTGACGAAGGGCTGGATCGGGGCAAAGAGCCGTTGAAGGACCGAGAGCGTGACGTGCAGCGTGGCGCGCGCGGACTTGGTGTCAGCGTCGTCGCCTTCGCCATACGCACGGGCCTTCACGAGTTCCACGTAGTTGTCGCAGAACGACCAGAAGAAGGACTCGGCTCGCTCGAGCACGCGCGCGTAGTCGTACTGCTCGAAGGATGCGGTGGCCTCGGTGATCAACTCACCCAATAGGGCGAGAAGGTCACGGTCGATCGGCGCGGTGACATCGCTCTGAACTAGCACTTCGCGCGCGTCGAGTCGTCCAAGCACGAACTTTGAGACGTTGAGCATCTTGATGGCGAGGCGTCGGCCGATCTTCATCTGGCCCTCGTCGATGGCGGTGTCGGTGCCGGGGCGTCCCGACGCCGCCCAGTAGCGAACGGCGTCCGCTCCGTGGTTCTCGATGAGCGGCAGGGGAGTGACGACGTTGCCCTTGGATTTGGACATCTTTTTGCGGTTGGGATCGAGGATCCAACCCGAGATCAGTGCGTTGCTAAAGGGGAGTGAGTTGAACTCCAGGTGACTGCGCACGACCGTCGCGAAGAGCCAGGTGCGGATGATCTCGTGGGCCTGGAGGCGCAGGTCCATCGGAAAGACGCGCTCGAAGAGGTCGGTTCCCCAGCGTCCGGCGATTTGGGGCGAGAGCGAACTCGTGGCCCAGGTGTCCATGATGTCGGGATCGCCGGTGAAACCGCCGGGCTGGTCGCGCTGGGACTCGTCGTATCCCACCGGCGCGTCCGATGACGGGTCGATCGGCAGAAGATCTTCGGTGGGCGCAAGTGGGGAGTCGAAGTCGACCTCGCCCGCCCCGTCGATCGGGTACCAGATGGGAAAGGGCACGCCAAAGTAGCGCTGGCGAGAGATGTTCCAGTCGATGTTGAGACCCTCGACCCAGGAGCGGTAGCGATAGCGCATGAAGTCAGGCACCCAGTGCAACTCGTCGCCGCGCGCGAGGAGCTCCTCACGGTGATCGAGGGTGCGCACGAACCATTGGCGCGAGGCGACAATCTCGAGGGGGCGCTCACCGCGCTCGTAGAACTTGACGGCATGGGTAATCTCGCGAGGCTCACCGACGAGGTGCCCTTCGTTTCGCAGGGCCTCCACAGTGGCGCTGCGGGCTTGCTTGACGTTGCGGCCGTCGAGGGCTTGGTAGTGACGCTGGGCGGTGTCGGGGTCCTGACTGGGAAACTCCTCGGAGGTGAAGTCGGCCGGAAGGAAACGACCGTCACGTCCGATCAGGGTGCGCGTGGGCAGGTCTAGCTCGCGCCACCACGTGACGTCCGTGGTGTCGCCGAACGTGCAGATCATGGCCGCTCCGGTGCCTTTTTCGGGGTCGGCCAACTCGTGGGCCACGACGGGAACGTCGACGTCAAAGAGCGGCGTACGCACGTAGGTCCCAAAGAGGTCGACGAAGCGCGGGTCTTCGGGGTGAGCCACCACCGCCACGCAACTCGCGAGGAGTTCGGGTCTGGTCGTGTCGACCTCGATGGTGCCCTCGGCGCCCACTCGAGCAAAGGCGATGCGGTGATAGGCGCTGGGCTGTTCGCGGTCTTCGAGCTCGGCCTGGGAGACGGCCATGCGAAAGTCCACGTCCCAGAGGGTGGGGGCGACGCGCAGGTAGACGTCGCCACGCTCCAGCATGTGCAGGAAGGCCTTCTGTGAGACGCCGCGGGCAAAGCTCCCCACTGTCGTGTATTCAGTCGACCAATCCACCGACTGGCCGAGCGTACGAAAGAGGTGCTTAAAGGCCCGTTCGTCGATCTTGGTCAGTTCTTCGCACAACCCCACGAAGTTGCGCCGGCCAATCGAGAGTTTGTGCTTCTCGTCGGGCTTCTCGGGGGGGGCAAAGTGTGGGTCGTAGGGCAAGGACGGGTCACAGCGCACCCCGTAGTAGTTCTCGACCCGTCGCTCGGTGGGCACCCCGTTGTCATCCCAGCCCAGGGGGTAAAAGACGTTCTTGCCCCGCATTCGCCAGAACCGGGCGATGACATCTCCTTGGGTGTAGCTAAAGACGTGGCCGATGTGCAGTTCGCCCGAGACGGTGGGCGGCGGGGTATCGATGCTAAAGACGTCCTCGCGACGAGTCTCGGGGTTGAAGCGGTAGGTGCTCTGTTCATCCCAGCGGGCCGTCCAAATGGCTTCCAGCCCGTCCACGGTTGGCTTTTCGGGCACCAGAAAGGGCGCGGGCGTAGGAGCGTCAGGCATGGTTGGCGTAGTTTAGAACAGTGATTCGCCTCTACGACACGGCCCGTGGCGAAGTACGCGACCTCGTCTTGCGTTCTCCGGGGCGAGTCTCGATGTACGTGTGTGGCCCCACCGTGGACAACTTGCCCCACCTTGGTCACGGTCGCTTCGCCCTGGTGTGGGACGTGGCGCGTCGCTGGTTCACCTTCGAGGGGCTGCGGGTGCACTACGTCTCCAATATCACTGACGTGGACGACAAGATCATCGCGCGCGCAGCCGACGAAGATCGCAGCGAAGTCGACGTGGTGAAGCAGTACGAGCACGAATGGTGGGACGCGATGGGGCGACTGGGGATCGCCGAACCCGACGACGTCCCCCATGCGACGGACTACATCCCCCAGATGGTCGAACTCATCGGCTCGTTTCTCGAGCGCGGCGTCGCGTACCAGACGAGTGACGGGGTGTATTTCGACGTGACCTCAGTGCCGGATTACGGTCTTTTGGCTGGTCAGCCCCTCGATACGCTGCGCGCGGGTGCGCGCGTGGAAGCCAATGACGAAAAGCACTCGCCTCTGGACTTTGCTCTATGGAAGAACGCGAAACCGGGCGAGCCGTCCTGGGTGGCTCCCTTTGGCGATGGTCGCCCGGGCTGGCACACCGAGTGCGTCGTGATGTCCCTCGATCTCTTGGGTGAGAACTTCGATCTACATACCGGCGGGCTCGATCTGAAGTTCCCGCACCACGAGAACGAACGGGCCCAGGCCGTGGCTGCTCAGCGAGTCTTCGCGCGCCACTGGGACCACAACGGATCGGTCATGGTCGGCGGCGAAAAAATGAGCAAGTCATTGGGCAACTTCACCACGCTCACTGAACTCTTGGAGAGCACCGATCCCCGCGCCTATCGGCTCTTGGTCCTGCGCTCGCACTATCGTTCGCCCCTCGAGGTCACCCGCGAGATCGTCGCCGACGCCGAGCGCGCGCTGGCGCGCTTGGACGGCCTCGCGCGCCGCTTTGAGTTGCCCGCGCTCGCGGGTTCGCACTTTGAAGTCGCCTCCTCGCACGCGTGGGAGGAGGAGTCCCTCGAACTCTTCGAGCGAGTGACGGCGCTGATGAACGACGACCTCAACACCCCCCAGGCGGTCGCCGAGCTCTTCGAGGCCCTCAGCGCCGCGCACGCCGCGGCCGACGACGGTCGCCCGGTCGCCGCGCGACGCTTGGCCCAGTCGATCAACGTCCTCTTTGGCGCGATGGGCCTCGCTCTCATCGCGGGCAGCCACGAGGTCGACAGTGAGAGTCATCGACTGGTTCAAGAGCGTGACGTGGCGCGGGCCGCCGCGGACTGGGCCGAGGCCGACCGACTGCGCCAGGCTCTGGTGGACAGGGGCTGGATCGTCGAGGACGGACCGGACGGAACGGCCATACGGCGCCCGTAATTCTTCTTGTCACCGCAACTATCCACCAAGTAGCGTTGCCCGTGAGGTTGCCGTTGTGGTTCCCTCCAAAACCGGTATTCCGGACGTTTGAAGCAATAAGGAGGCCCACAGTGGCTGCAGGAACCGTCAAGTGGTTCAACGACGAAAAGGGCTGGGGGTTCATCGCAGTCGATGGCCAGCCCGACGTCTTTGTTCACTACTCGGAGATTCAAGGCGAGGGTCGTCGGACGCTCGTTGAGGGACAGGCCGTGGAGTTTGACATCGAACCCGGCGATCGTGGTCCCTTGGCCAAGCGCGTCATACTCGCCTAACCACCACTTTTCATAGTTGAGCAACCGCCGCCTTCGGGCGGCGGTTGTTCTTTGTACTCGTCGCTGCGATACCTTGGTTACTGCTAAGTAAGTTTTTCGGCGCGAGGTGTGACATGAGCGACTTCTCAATGGATCTCAACGACGACCAGGTCACGTTGCGCGACTGGGTGCACGGCTTCGCCGAACAGCAGATGCGCCCGATTGCCGCCGAGTGGGACGAGCGCGAAGAGACGCCCTGGGCTTTTATCCAAGAGGCCGCCAAGCTCGGGGTCTACGGCCTGGACTTCATGATGAACGCGGTGGCCGATCCCACCGGTCTGTCGATGATGATTGCCCTCGAGGAGCTGGCCTGGGGGGACGCCGGACTGTGCATGTCGCTCATGGGCACCAGCCTCGGGGTGGCGGCGATTCTCTCCAACGGGACGCGCGAACAGCAGATCGAATGGATCCCCCAGTGCTACGGCACGCCCGATGATGTGAAGATCGCTGCCTTTGGGGTGTCGGAGCCTGACGCCGGTAGTGACGTGTCCTCGCTGCGCACCCGGGCCGTCTACGACGAGGCGAGCGACGAGTGGGTCCTGAATGGCACCAAGACCTGGATCACGAATGGAGGTATCGCCAACGTGCACGTCATCGTGGCGTCGGTCGATCCGGCCCTCGGGTCTCGAGGCCAGGCGTCGTTCATCATCCCTGAGGCCACCCCCGGACTCTCCATGGGTCAGAAGTTCAAGAAGATGGGTATCCGCGCGAGTCATACTGCCGAGGTCATTTTGGATGAGTGCCGCGTGCCGGGCTCGTGCCTGCTCGGTGGCAAGGAGAGGTTGGACGAGAAGCTCGCGCGCGTGCGCGAAGGTAAGCGCGCCTCAAGTCAAGCGGCCATGGCCACGTTCGAAGCGACGCGCCCCGCGGTGGGCGCTCAAGCCTTGGGGATCGCCCGCGCGGCCTACGAGTTTGCATTGGACTACGCGAAAGAGCGCAAGCAGTTCGGCCGGGCCATCATCGAGAACCAGGCCATCGCCTTCAAACTGGCCAACATGAAGGTGAGCGTGGACGCATCACGACTCCTCATCTGGCGCGCGGCCTGGATGGCCGCCACTCACAAGCCCTTTACGAGCGGCGAAGGATCGATGTCCAAGCTCTTTGCCAGCGAAACGGCAGTCAAGGTGACCGACGAGGCGATCCAGATACTCGGCGGCTACGGCTACGTGCGTGACTACCCCGTCGAACGCTGGCACCGAGACTCGAAGATCTACACCATCTTTGAAGGCACCAGCGAGATTCAACGACTGATCGTCGCGCGCTCTATTTCCGGAGTACAAATTAAATAGAAGATAGATAAAGCGATCGGTTCGCGGTCTTGAGGGGCCCGCACAATGTCCCAGACGGCCGAGATGCACCACATTGGTACGGCGCCTCCGAGCACCCCTCGACCCTCAGAAACTAAACCCAACTCGGCCCACGGCCGATTATTTCCTGACTAATCATCTCCCATAAATACCCTGTGACCAGTATTTATGTCTCGTAATGGAACCCGTGGATTGCTTTATGGGCGTGAGGGCAAATCACAACACAAAGACACCATTTGACAAATTTGTGCTCAAGGGAGAGACTTGCCAACTGCAGGGGCAGGTGAGGAGAGCAGTATGGCCCTGAGTCACTCTTGCCGTCGGATTAGGCGACGCGCGTCTCATCTGGCTTCGTGGCGCAATGCGACCCGTGAAAATAGCAACTCCCTTTCGCTTGGATGGACTAGTGCTCCCAGGCAGCGGGGTTGTCTAGTTCGACGCGTGACTGTCGAAGCGTAGGAATGTCGGGCCGGGGAGAAATCAAGTGAACCGTCGCCCGCTCACATCTCGTCCCCGTTTTTCAGCGGGCCGAATCTCTCGTGGAATCGAGCGCGCGCTCTCGCGTCGCACCGGGAAAACCGGTGACGAGGGCTTTACATTGATCGAGTTGCTCATCGTCATGGTGGTCGTGCCCATCATTATCGGAGCGCTCGCACTCGGGCTGATCACCGTATTTTCGCTTCAGGCGGGGGTGTCGAACCGGCTCGGCGACTCCAGTGACGCCGAGGTCGTCGCGGCAAGTTACACGAAAGACGTTCAGGGAGCAACCTCGATTGAGACCAACGCCACCGCGCTGTGCGGAACGGGAACCCAGTTGCTCGGAATGGAGTGGGGCACCGGTGTGATCACCGGTTCCGCGATCTCGTATGTCGAGCAGGCCCAGACCGCGACGGGGAAGACGACGTACTCCCTGGTGCGTAATTACTGCCAGAGTGGCCCGTCGAGCACGCCCACGAGCTCGACATACATTTCCTACGACGTGCTCGCGCCCTGCCCCGCAACCGATTCGCCCTCCGTGTGTAGTTCTCTTACTCCCCCAGAGCAGCCTGTCCCGGTGGCGTACGACGGGTCGAACGTTGTGACCACGTCGGGCGGACTGGAATCCACCGTTGGAATGACGCTGCTGCAGTTCCCGATTGAAGAACCCAACAGTTCCTACTCGTATCAGTTGGAGGCGACCCCAGCCCAAGGGATCTCCGCCACCAATGCGGGAACTCAACAGTTGAACACCACCTCATTCTGCGGATTCGCGCTCGCGGGTACCGGGACGTTCGCCTCAACGATGTGCTTCGTGGGATTCACTACCGCTGAACTTCAACAGGCCTACCCGAACGGCCCGGACGGACCAAACACGTGCACCCAAACGGACCCCGGTCAGCAAGGGATTGATATGTACGCTGACGTCCCCGGCGGATACGTGATGTCGTTCTGCCTCACCGTCCAGCCCGGCGGTGGCGAAAATCAGGATGCCACCAACCCCCCTCCCGTGGTCGCGGTTTCGACACCGATAGGAGGTGGAACCTGCGAGCAGGAGGTTTCTGGCCCCTGTGACTGGGGACACCTGAGCAACGGGCAAGGATTCCTCGGCAACGACAACGACGTCAACGGAACTCCCACACCCTTCTACGCGGGCATCGGGTGCCCTCCTGCGACGCCGACCCTTCAGAACAACGTGGTGACATCCTCGTGCCTTGACCCGGCGATCTTTCAGACGACGAACGCCGCCACCGACACCGTGACGCTGTCGGATATCGAAGTTACTGACCCGGCGGGGAATGCGGCGACCGGCTACGAGATCATTACGGCTGACGCCGAAACAATTGACCCGGGTGGAGACATCATCTGGACATCTAGTTTGCCCGCCTCCAAGCCCCTTCCCTTCAACCTCGTGCCGAACTTCCAGAGTTCGGATCTTGGCAATGCCTGTAACGAAGTCCCCTCGAGCGACGTCGATCCCCCAGCCAATGCGTCTGTCGGCTGGGGTATCGATAATGGGGATGCCACGGTTCAGATCAACGGAACTAACTACACCGGGGGCCTGACCGGACTCGGCACGGCGTCGGTTGAGTGTCAGTCCAACTGGCAGACGGAAGCTGGTACGCCGAGCTACCTGCGAACCGGCACCGCGATGCTGGGTATCACCCCACCGACGGTGAACGGCGGCGCCGAGCCAGTCACCATTAAGGCCCAACTGAAAGGCGAGGGTTACAACGCAGTTGCCTTCGGTCTATTGATCTCATGACGAATCTCTCGACGCACTGGGTCCGGACGCGCTGCCGTCTCCGATCACTCGTTCACACCGTCGTGGCCCGGTCCCGAGATGCGCGATCAGAGTCCGGTGACACGCTCATCGAAGTCTTGCTCGCCCTCATCGTGCTCTCGCTCGCCTCGGTGGCCTTGATAACCGCCTTCGAGACAGATATCTCCGCCTCGGCTGAACATCGCAATTTGGCGAATTTCGATACCGCCCTAGCTAACTCTTTGGCGATGACGAGCTCGGTAATTCAAAATGGCTACACCAGCGTTTTTACAGCCTGTCCGGTTCCTTCAACTTCTCTCGCCGCATATCCCAGCGAGTCGGTGCTGACGACCGCCCTCGATATCAAGGGATTTACCGCTCAGATCGCGATGTCGGGCACGCAGCCCGCGATTGAATATTCGGGCGGGACTACCTTTACCACGGCGTGCACAAACCCCTCGGCCAACTCCACGGGCAACGTGGGCCAGCCACAACTGATCAACGTCGTTGTTACTAATAGCGCCACGGGACTTTCTCAAAGTGACACGGTCATCGTGGTCGATCCCACGCCGGTTCAAGCCGGTGGATCGAACAGCAATGAGGCCTCGCAACTCATATTCTCAACGCAACCTGAAGGCGCCACCGTCGGCGGGGCATTTACCACTCAGCCGGTGATCGAGGTCTTGGACAGTAATGGCAACATTGTCACCTCTAACCTCTCGTCGGTCACCATAAGTCTTGATCCCGCGTTGGGCACGCCCGGGGCGGTCCTTTCGCCATGTACGGGGCAAGAGACATCGGGGATCATCGTTTTCTCGGGGTGCAGCATCAACGAAGCCGGCATCGGCTACGAACTCGAAGCCGTGGAAGGCTCGGGAACCAGTCAACTCACCAAGTACAGTGCACCCTTCAGCGTCTATTCAGCTCAACTCGCGACGCCCACCATCACCAACGTCTCGCCCTCTGCCACGACGGCGGGTGCACTGACGGTGACATTCACGTCGCCACCTAACTCGCAGGCGTTTACGGCCAGGGCCTGCACCGACGAAGCGATGAGTCTCAACTGCGTGACCGCTGCCAGCATCGTTTCCGGCGGCTCCATTACCGGATTGATGACGCAGGGAACCAGTTACTACGTTCAGGTGACCGCCACGGCAACCGGCAGCTACCTCGCATCGACGACCCCGCCGTATCTACCGGCGGTGCAGGCCACGGTTCAACTTCTTGCGCCGAGTGGAGTGGTGGCGACCACAGGTACGGTCGCCGGGTCGTTGGTGGTGAACTTCACCCCGACCACGCCCATTGCGCCCAATCAGGAGTACACGGTCGCCGCATGCACGAACATCACTATGAAGCAGGGCTGTGTGACCAATTCGAACTACACGCCGGGCTCTAATCTCACGGGGCTCACTTACACAGCCGGCGGCGCAACTCCCAATTATTACTATGTCGACGTCTTAGCGAACGGATCGGCCGGCTATCTCGCGTCGCCGCCTTCGACACCGCCGGTGCAGAGTTCAGCGGTCGAGAACTCCGTAGTGACGCCAACCTTCTCGACATCGCCCTCGGCCTCGCAGGTCGGTTCCATTACCGCCACGTACGCGGAAACCGGCGCCGTCACGGCGTCTTCTTTTACCGCGACCGTTTGCACCGACTCGGCGATGACAGCAGGTTGCTTCACCGTGTCGAACTACGTTTCGAACTCCCAGATCAGCGGACTGACTCCGGGGTCGAGTTATTACGTCACTATCACGGCCGTATCGACAACCCCGGGGTACGCCTCAGTCACGACCGCCGCCTCACCGGCGACCATGGCCACCGTTCAGCTTCTGTCACCCACTGGTGTCAGCGCCACGTACGGGACCGCCGCGGGTACGATCTCGGTTTCGTTTACGCCGCCCGCCACTATTGCCAAGGGTCAGACCTACTCTGTCCTGGCCTGCACGAACAGCGGGATGACGGGCTGTGTCACCGACGCCAACTACGTGGCCGGATCCAATTTCTCCCCTCTGCTCGCTTACACCCCCGGGTCACCCGGCACCACGTACTACCTCGAGGTGACCGCCAACCCGTCAACGGGCTATCTGGTTTCTCCGGCTTCCTCGCAGGTCAGTCAGGCTGATACGAGTCAACTCCTAGCTCCGACGGGCGTATCGGCTGCGTACGGCACGGCTGCCGGTTCGATTCAGGTCAACTTCACGCCGCCCACCACTGTTGCCGCGGGCCAGACCTACACCCTGGACGCCTGCACCAATAAAAATATGACCGGGTGCGTAACCAACGCTAACTACGTGGCCCTATCCAACGAAACTCTCCCGTTCACCCAAGGTGCGGTCGGGACTACCTACTACGTCGAGGTCTTGTCCAACGCCTCGGCGGCCTATGTGGCCTCGGGGTACTCCGCGCAGGCCAATCACGCCCAGATGAGCGAAGTCGACACTCCTGTCATTACCAGAGTGCAGACGGGAACCGGAACGGGAGACATCTCGATCACCTTTAGCGAAGGCGGAACCACGCCGACTAGTTACACCGCGCTGGCGTGCAACAACACTGGCATGACCGGCGCGAGTTGCGTGACCAAGACTGGTTACACATCAGGTTCCCAGTTCACTGGCCTTGTTTCGGGTACCAACTACTACGTCACGATCACCGCGATCGGCCCCACCGGGTACCTCCCTAGCACGTCGACCGTGTCGGGTGTTGTGAAGGCGAAGTGATGAAGAGAACTTCTACGAGAATGCGCCTGTTCACCCGACGAGGAGAAGAGGGCGCCCGCTCTCGTCCAGTCACTCGCGGGAATCGCCGCACTCGTGAGGATGGGGCGATTCTCATTTTGGCCCTGGTGTATCTCATCGCCGTCAGCGCGACGGTATTGGCGCTGTCGAACTGGGCGACGAACGACCTCAACAACTCCACCAAGTTCACTTCGGCCAATTCGCTGACGGTGGCCGCCTCCGACATGATGAACGTCGCGATTCAGTACGTCCGCTACAACCCTCTCATTTCGTCAAGTCAGGAAATCGGGGTCCCCAGCCAGCCTGTTGCGTGCTGGGGAGGGGAGGTGACCGATCCCGAGGCGACCGATCAACTCCCGGTCATCGGTGGCTACCAGGTGGCAGTGTGGTGCAGCACGACCTGGCAGCCGCGCAGTTTTCAAACCAGGGTCGTCACCTTTGACGCATGTCTGGTCGATGTGTCGGCGAACTCGTGCCAGGGCAACAACGTTTTGTTGGCCGCCAACGTCACGTACGACGACTATCCCCCTGCTCCCAAGGTGCTCGCGCCCATTGATGAACTGTGCTCGGTGTGGTGCGGGTCGGGTATGACGATCTCGAGTTGGGCGTATGGTGCGTCCGTACCGGAAACGACGGGCAGTCTCGCGGCCAGCCTCAGTTTCTCTAATGAGCCATCCCAAACCACCGCCACGGCTTCTACGCAAGCGTCCGTGACCGTCGACGACTTGAATGGCCAGCCCGTAGCCGGCGACACCGTGGAAATTGTGGAACAGAGCGGACCGGCAAATGGTATTTCCGCGTCCACGAGCACACTCACCGCGGTGACGAATTCCTCAGGGGTTGCGTCGTTCACCGACATCGTTCCCGAGTATGTCGGGAGCTACGTCTTGACTGCGCTGGACGGCGACGTCAATACAAATTCGACAAGTTTTGTCGTAACGACGCAGAAGAGCGTTATCACGGTGTCGTCGAAGGCACCGACGAGCGCGACCGTAGGTGGGACGCCGTACTCACCCGTGGCGGCAGCGACGAGCAAAGATGCCGTGATCATAAGCTCGGCGACGACAGGTGTCTGTACCGTGTCGGGCGGCGTTGTCTCCTTCGGGGGTCTGGGAACGTGCACGCTTGACTTCAACGATCCAGCCACTGGTAACCCAAATTTCGCCGCTGCTTCTCAAGTAACACAGAGCTTCGCCGTGGGCGGGCTCGTCGCCACCCAGGTGGGAATTGCACTCAGTTCAAATACTCCGGGGGCGAGCGGGACGACGAATGACACAATCACGTTGACGTTGGAGAACTCGGTCGGCGTCGCGGTGAACAGCAGCGGCACGACAACTCTGGTGCTGAGCGACATCGGTAACGGATTCTTCGCAACGAAGAATGCCACTGCCGGCACCACGACACTCAACGTCACCTTCACGGGCGGAACGAGTACTGCGAGTGTCAACACTGAATACTTTGGCAATGAGACTGTTGGTCCCGACACAATTTCGGCAGTAAATGGAACGACTGTCTGGGGCACTGCGTCGCTCACCGTGCAAGGGGGAGCGCCGGCCGAGGTCGCCATTGCGGCCAGCCCCACCTCGCCGACCGTGTCCTCGGTCACCTCGACAGCGTTGACCCTTCAGCTCGAAGATGCGTATGGCAACGTTGCCACCAGCGTCGCGGGCACGACGCTGACACTGAGCGACTCGAACAAGGGCTTCTTTGCGAGTTCTGATGGTGTGGCCGGTACGACGACGCTGAGTGTCACCTTCGCCGCCGGCACGGGGACCGCGACGGCGTACTACGGAAACACGACCGCGGGCACGGACATGATCACAGCGAAGCTGAATGGTACGACGACCTGGGGTTCGACGACGGTGACGCCCGTGGCAGGACCCGCTACTACAGTTCAAGTTGTTGTGAGCCTCCCTTCTCCGGGCATCAGCAAGACCACCAATACGCCCGTGACCGTGCAACTGGTTGATCAGTATGGAAACGACGTGGCTACGAGCGGGGTGACGCTCACTCTTAGCAATTCTGGTAACGGGTTCTTCGCCGCGGGTACGAAGAACGGCAACTCGGGTTCATCGCCCCTGGCGCTGATGACGACCTCGGGCGTCGTGAGTGCCTCCTTCGGAGACGACACCGCACAGTCCGTCACAATCACTGTGACCGGCACAGGCATTTCCTTTACGACGCCCCCCTTTACCGTCTGAACTACCAAGCGCCCGCGTGCGGCCCGACAGATGGTGTTCCTTACGAGAGAGTGGTAAAGGTCGACTACGTTAGGGTTCCTCTACGCGCCGAACACTCAAGATTCTTACTCTCTGTACCGGCAACGTCGCTCGCTCGGTCATGCTCGGATTCATGCTCACCACGCTTGGCGAAGCGAGCGGCGAGAACTGGTCTCTCCGTACCGCAGGCACGCTGGTCTCTGAGGGCCACGCTATGAGTTCACGCACGCGCGACGCACTGCTGAAAATCCCTGAACTCGGTCATCACCACTTCAACCAGCACCGTAGCCACAGGCTGAGCGATGTCGACGTGGCGTGGAGCGACGTGATTCTGGCGATGGAGGCTACTCACGTCGTGTTCGTGCGCAATAGATTTCCCGCCGCGGCGGCCAAGACCGTGGTCCTCGGTCAGTTTCTTCGCGAGGCGCCCCTCGATGCGACGTTGGATGAGCAGGTGTTATTCGTGGCGTCCCTCGATCCCGATCCCACCTTTGACGTTGACGATCCAGCCGGCGGCGACCAGAAGGTCTACGACGCGTGCGCTCAGCAACTATGGGAGATGGCGCAAATCTTTTCTGCGCTTCGTCGGTTCTCCCTAGGATGGCTCAGCAGTGAACAACGACGCCCAACTTATCTCGCTACTGGAACAAGAAGATCGCCTGGTCTTTCCC
Organism: uncultured Acidimicrobiaceae bacterium; assembly: GCA_963839255.1. GTDB lineage: Bacteria > Actinomycetota > Acidimicrobiia > Acidimicrobiales > RAAP-2 > RAAP-2. The sequence continues at coordinate 331,253 of CAWIUH010000005.1, read as the reverse complement.
TTCTTCGACTACGACACCGCCTGGCAGTTAGGCACCGCACTCCACGAGGCCGCGCGCCGACAAGAGTTGCCCGTCGCGATCACGATCCGTCGTGGCGCCCAGCGCGTGTTCCACGCTGCGCTGAGCGGTTCGTCGGCGAATAACGACGCGTGGCTCGACCGCAAATGTGCGGTCGTCGAGCGCTTCGGTCACTCCTCGTACTACGTGGGATGCCTGTCGCGGGCCGAGGCAGACGGTGACTTCAACGTTGTTCACCGACTTGATCCCAGGAACTATGCGGCGCACGGCGGAGCATTTCCGATTCTTTTGGAGAGGACGGGGTGCGTGGGCGTAGCTGGTGTCTCGGGCCTGGCGCAAGAGGACGACCACCGCTTCGTGGTTGAGCAGTTGGAAGTGTTTCTCGGCGCGTCGCTCGCCTAGTCGAGTTCGACGCTGCGCAGACCACCCCAGGCCAGGGTGGCGGTGCGCGCGGCGAGACGCTCAGCGGCGCCGGGCCTGGGCGGGGGCCACCCCTTGCCCTCTTGTTGAATCAGCCAGGCGGTGGCCGCACCCTCCGCGATACCGATGACACCCGCGGCGAGTTGACGCCGATGGTCGGGCTTGATGCGCATCGCGATTAGCGGCTCCATGAACGACACCCATCCGAGTTCTACGGCTCGCAGGTCGCCCTTGGTCTCGCCCTCATGTGACTGGAGAAAGAGAATGCGAAACGCGTCGGTCTCACTGACGACCATCTCGAAGTACACGCGAAAGGCGACTTCGATCTTGGCCCGGGGTGTCTCGGCGGCGTCGACGTTGCGGCGAAGCGAGTCCATGAGCTTCTCGGCGGTTTGATTCACGATCTCGCGATACAACTCGACCTTGGAGTCGAAATACTGGTACAGGATGGGCTTGGTGAAGCCCGCTTCCTTGGCGATGTCGTCCATCGTCGTGGCTTGAAAGCCCTTGTCGGCGAAGATTCGTCGAGCGACGAGGAGGAGTTGGTCGCGGCGTTCGGCTGGGGGAGTGCGTTCGCCCGCCGGCGTTCGCTCGTCGTTCATCACCATTAGCCAAACTCTAGTTGTCGCTACTTGAGACCCCACGTCCCCAGGAGCGGTCCCAGTCGTGCCGGAAGATCGGCCAGATTGAAGTGCTGTCGCGCGAGGCGCTGGTTCGCGTCGAGCAGTCCTTCGTCAGGGTGCTCGAGGAAGACGGTGATGCCGTCGGGGTTGTCGAGATCGAAGAACTCGAATCCAAATGAGCGAATCTCATCCGAGCACGGGATAGGGATAGGCGGCCAGTGGGCGCCGGTGCGTGACCGACTCCAGCACCGGGTTGCCAAAGCCCTCCCAAGTAGAGGGGACGACGACGAGGTCACTCGCCGCGTAGGCGTCGTGCACGTCGAGCTCGTGGTGAAGTCCGCGTCTCACAGGTACCCCTGACGACGCAAGGATGTTGGCGAGCTCGGTGTCGTAGCCATCTTCGGCGGGGCCGAGAATCCACAACGTCGCGCCCAACCCCTGCGCTAATCGAATTGCTCCGGGCACGTTCTTGCGGACGATGGCTCGAGTGGGCAGTAAGATCAGGCGCTCGCTCGCAATATCGAGTGCCTCTCGCGCGAGCTCGCGGCGACCACGCGGCGGATCAGGATCGAAATGCGTTGTAGATCGTGAGGGCGCTCACCCCTCGATCTTCCAACTGGTGGCGGGAAAGTTCGTTGATCGTGACCTGGCGCCACAACGCCCCTTGGCGTGGAGGGGGACTGGTCACTCCTTCGGGTCGCTGCCAGGCGAGGTCATGGTGACGAAAGAGCGCGGGTCGATTATCGAGCAGCTCGCAAGAGCTCTCGGTCGCCGCGATGTTGAGCGGTAGCGAGGCCATATTTTCCACGACGACGAGATCAGCGTCTGCGAGAGCGCGAGAGAGGGCTCGCACGTCGAGAGCATCGGGAGAGCGAATGCCCAGTCCCTCGACAAGCGACGTCGGCGTCACCATCACCCGCCACGGTGGTGACGTGGTGGCCGAGATGCCCAAACGCATCGATCCACTTCTGCGCTTCGATGCTGACTCCGTCGGTGGAGCCCAATCGAAAACTGACGACGACCAGGTGTGCCACCGGCCCAGGTTAGGAGGCGCGTGGAGCACCTCTAGTAGAGTTGATCAGGCCGATGACCGCCGTCATCGCCGACGCAGTGGAGGAAAGCCCGGTGGCCAAACGAGCTCTGATTACGGGAATTACTGGCCAAGATGGCTCCTACCTCGCCGAACTGCTGCTCGATCAGGGCTACGAGGTGATTGGGCTCATGCGACGAAGTTCGACGGTGAACATCGAGCGCATCAGCCACATCCAAGAGCACCTGACCTTGGTCTCGGGGGATCTCATGGACGAGGTCTCCTTGATTAACGTCTTGCGCGATTACCGGCCGAGTGACGTCTACAACCTCGCCGCCCAGAGTTTTGTCCAGGCGTCGTGGGTCCAGCCCGTACTGACCGGCGAAGCCACCGCGCTCGGTGTGACGCGCATGCTCGACGCCATTCGCATCGTTGATCCCGAGATTCGCTTCTACCAAGCCAGTTCCTCGGAGATGTTCGGCAAGGTTCGCCAAGTTCCCCAGAACGAATACACCGAGTTTTACCCGCGCAGCCCCTACGGCGTGGCAAAGGTCTACGGTCACTGGATCACCGTGAACTACCGAGAGAGTTACGGCCTGCACGCGTCCAGCGGAATTCTGTTCAATCACGAGTCGCCGCGACGCGGCATCGAGTTCGTCACGCGCAAGGTCACTCATGGCGTGGCGCGCATCAAAGCGGGGCTGGACAGTGAACTTCGTCTTGGAAACCTCGACGCACAGCGCGACTGGGGATACGCGGCCGACTACGTGCGCGCGATGTGGCTGATGCTTCAGCGCGACGTCGCCCGACGACTTTGTGATCGCCTCCGGCAAGACCCACTCGGTGCGCGATCTGTGCCAAGTGGCGTTCGGCTGCGCGGGCCTGAACTACGAGCAGTACGTCGTCGTCGATCCCGCCTTTCTTCGCCCGGCCGAGGTCGACATGTTGGTTGGAGACTTCACCAAGGCGAAGAACGTCCTGGGATGGAAGCCCGAGACTGATTTCTATGGGCTCATCGAGATGATGGTGGACGCCGACATCAAATCGCTGCAGTCATAGCGCACCCGTATGAGTAGTCCCACGCCGGTTGTTGTTCTGCGTGACGCAGTCGTGCTCGCGGACGGCTTTCCGCTTCTGAGTGGCGTCACGCTCGATCTCGATGCCGGCACACTGACGGTTGTCACGGGAGCGAACGGCGCCGGCAAGACCAGCCTGTTGCGCTTGCTCGGGGGACTGGTGACACTCACGAGTGGCACGGGCATCGTGGGCGGGGTGAATCTGCGTACCGGAGACCTGCGCCAGTTACGTCGCCGCGTGGGCTGGCTCGGACACGAGGGATCCTTCTACGACGATCTCACGGTCAGGGAAAATCTCACCTTTGCCGCAAAGGCCCTGGGCCGACCCGTGGGGGAGATCGCGCGCGTGCTCGAGCGCGTCGGACTGACGACTCGGGTGAACATGCCAGCCAAGCGACTGAGCGCGGGACAGCGTCGACGACTCGGCCTCGCGTGGATCCTGTTGCGCCGCCCCGAGATCTGGCTGCTCGACGAGCCCTACGCTTCGCTCGACGACGAGGGTCGCACGTTCTTTGATGATCTCATTGGCGAGGTCGTGTCGAGCGGGGCGACGGTGATCGCGAGCGCGCACGATCCACTGCGCTCTAGCGCCCTATCTCCCCGCGCTCTGGTCATGGCGGGCGGTCGTATCGCGGGAGACGAGTCGTGATTCGCATCGCGCTCCTGGTGGCCGGCAAGGACCTACGAATTGAGCGGCGCAGTCGAGTGCTGCTTTGGCAGGTGCTGCCCTTCGGGGTTATGGCCCTGGTGTTGAGTGGGCTGGCCCTGGGACCCAATCACGCGGGACACTCCAGCGCCGGTCCGGGGCTCTTCTACCTTGTGATGCTGCTCGTCACGCTGCTCATGATCAATCGTTCTCAAGTGATTGAAGGGGCGAGCGGGACGCGCACCTCGGTCGCCACCCTTGGCCTTGATCCGGCGGGCGTCTTTTTGGGCAAGGCCCTCGCGCTCGCGGTGGAGCTCTGGCTTACTGGCGTCGTCGTGCTCGCCGGCGCGGTCCTCTTGCTGCACACCGCCCTCGTCGGGAGCGCCGAGGCGCTACCGAGTGTGCTCGTGATCCTGGCGGCACTGGCCGCTGCCGGCACGCTCTATGGGGCGCTCAGCGGCGGCGGCCAGGGACCGGCCACCTTGTTGCCGGTTCTGTCGTTTCCGGCCTTCGCGCCGCTGCTGATTGCGGGGGAGCGTTCGTACAGCGACGCGCTGCACGGAGGCGCGCTGTGGCAGTGGTGGGTAATTTCCCTCGTCGCTTTGGTTGCGTACCTGGCGATTGGGATTCTGCTTTACGGTGTTCTGGAGGAATCATGATACTGAAGCTCTCCCAACGCCTCCTTGGACCCGTCACGCTCGTCTTGCTGGCACTCACGGTGTGGCTCGGGCTCTGGGTGACGCCGCCGGACAAAGTTCAAGGAAATCTGGTTCGTTTGCTCTATATTCACCCGGGAATCGCTTGGGTTGCGCTCTACGTCTCCTTCGGGACCTCGGTGATCGCGAGTTGCCTGTATCTGTGGAAGCGCACGCGCTCGATCGTCATGGACCGGATCGCCTACTGCGCGATGGAAGTGAGTGCGGTCTTTATCGCTCTAACCCTCATTACCGGCTCGATCTGGGGCCGACCGACCTGGGGAGTGTGGTGGGCCTGGGACGCGCGACTCACCTCGACGGCGATTCTGTTCGTGTTCGCCCTGGGGTACCTGGCCCTGCGCCGAGCCAACGACGACCCCGAACTGCGCGCACGTCGCAGTGCGGTCTTTGCCGTCATCGCGGCCATCAACGTTCCCATCGATCACTTCTCAGTGGACTGGTGGCACACGCTGCACCAAGGTGCGACAGTCTTTACCGAGAACGGCAACTTCCTCGTTCATGGTTCAATGCTGTGGACGCTGTTCATCAGTCTCTTTGCCTTCACTCTGCTGTTCTTCTGGCTACTGCGGGCGCGATATCGCCTGGAAGTCCGTCGTGACGCGTCCTACGCTGCCACGCTGGACGAGGCGCTCGACCAGCGCCGTCGTGAGGGGGTCCACTAGTGGGGTACGTCGCGGCCGGCTACTCCTTCGCCTTTGGGGGGTTGGCGCTTTACGCGCTATCTATCTGGTGGCGGGGACGTCGTGCCGGACGCTGAGGACACCCTCGATCTCTCCCCCGTCGCCGCGCCGCCCACCAAGCGACGCGGGAAGCGGCGGTCCATCGGCGTGTTGATCGTGCTGGCCCTGGCGGTGCTAGCCCTACTCAGCCAGGGCCTTTTGCACTCGCTCAACTACTTCGAGACCATCGACCAGGCGATGAACTCGCGGGCCAAGCTCGGCACGCAGACGTTCCGCCTCGAGGGCCTGGTCAAGCCCGACACCATCCAGCGCACCTCCACGGGCGCGTCGTTCTGGATGACCGGGGGAGACAAGGAGGTCTACGTCAACGCCACGGGATCCCCGCCGCAACTCTTCCAGGCGAACATTCCCGTCGTGGTGGAGGGTCACTTTACGAGCGAGACTTCCGACCGGTTCGTCGCCACCCAGATCCTGGTGAAGCATACGGCGAGCTACATCGCCGCTCACCCCAAGCGCGTGAAGGCCCCCAACGGGACCGTTCGATGATCCTGACGTGGCTCGGGCGCGTTGCCCTGTACCTGTGCTTCGCGGGTGCCGTGGGCGGCATCATCGAACAGTCGCTCGCTCTTCGTCACCATCGCGCCTCGCGCGCACTGTGGTGGGCCCTGGGATCAGTGCTGGGCATCCTGGCGGCCATCGGCGTCATGGAGTTCGCGCTCGTCACCCACAACTTCTCGCTCGCCTACGTCGCCGAGAATAACGCCACCTTCACGCCGCTGCTGTACTCGATCACCGGCCTGTGGTCGGCCCTCGAGGGTTCCCTCATGCTTTGGGTTCTCTTACAGACCGGCGTCACGCTCGCGGTGTTGATCTACTACCGACGAGAGGCGAGCGAGGCGGTCGTGGGCTGGGCGGCGCTCGTGCTCTTTGGCATCGGCGGGTTCTTCACGCTCTTGATGATGGGACCGGCGGATCCTTTCCTTCATAACGCCGCCCACGTGCTCCAGGGTGCGGGCCCGAACGCACTGCTTCAGGACAACCCTCTGGTCGCGGTTCACCCACCCCTGCTGTACCTGGGCTTCGTCGGTTTCAGCGTGCCCTTCGCCTTCGCGATCGCGATGCTCATCACCGGACGCGTCCACGAGCGCTGGCCCCTGGAGCAGCGTCGCTGGACGGTGCTCGCGTGGGGGGCGCTGTCCCTGGGCATCGTGCTCGGGGCGTGGTGGAGCTACCAGGTTCTGGGTTGGGGCGGCTTTTGGGGTTGGGACCCGGTCGAGAACGCGGCCCTGCTGCCCTGGTTGACGGCGACCGCGTACATTCACTCAGTGATCGTGCAGGACCGGCGCGGCCTCTTTCGGGTCTGGAACCTCTCACTAGCGATCGCCACGTTCGCCCTCACCATCCTCGGCACGTTTTTCACCCGTTCGGGCGTGCTCGTGAGCGTGCACGCGTTCTCCTCGAGCACTCTTGGACCATTGCTCATCGGGTTTTTCTTCCTCGTGGTGGTGCTGGGGGCGGGCCTTCTCGCCTGGCGCGGCGATCGACTGCGCGCACCAGTGGGGGTCGACCATCCGCTCTCGCGCGAGGGGCTCTTCGTGGCGAACAACATCGTCTTCGTAGGATTTGCGATCGTGGTGCTGCTGGGCACCGTCTTTCCCCTTCTCTATCAAGCGGTCGAGGGAACCCAGGTGACGGTGGGCTCGCCGTACTTCGCCACCATCGCCGCCCCCATGAGCGTCGTGTTACTTGTGCTCATGGCCCTCGCGCCGCTGGTGAGCTGGCGCAGCGCCAGCGCGTCGGTTTTGTGGAATCGAATTCGAGTGAGCGCCTGGTGCGCGCTCATGGCGGTCGTTGCGCTCATTCTCTTTGACGCGCGACGACCGGTCGAACTGGTCGCGGTGTTTCTCTCGGTGCTCGCGGCCGGGGCCGCGCTGCGCACCCTGCGCGGATCGTTGGTGGCCGCCATTCGTCGCGGGTCGTGGAGCAGTCTCTGGCGCGCGCCGAGCACGGGCGGGATGATCGTGCACCTCGGCGTCGTCATCCTGGCCCTGGGCATCGTGACCTCCACGACGTACGTGCATCGATTCGAAGTGACGCTGGCGAGGAATCAGAGCACTGTCGTCGACGGCCAGCTCGTCTCGTTCTCCGGCTTCCACAACGTCTCGGACGCCTTGGAGACGGCCACGCAGTTGGCGGTCGATGTGGATGGTCATCGGCTCTGGCCGGCGGTGACCACGTACAACGGGCGCGGCGGCACCACGGTGGGCACACCCGCCATCGACTCGAACCTGGCGCGAGACATCTACGTCACCTTTGACGCCGTGGGCGGCAACGGCACCACCTCGGGGGCCCAGGTGCAGAACAATCTGCCCGCCGGCTCGGTGGTCCTCGGCGTGACCGTGGAACCATTACTCGCGTGGCTGTGGCTCGGGGGACTCATCATCGCCGCGGGCAGCGCGCTGACGTTCGTCCGCCGCCGTCACGGTGATGAGGGAGGATCGTGAAGCGCTCGATCATGGTCTCCTCGCTCATCGCGATCGCCGTGGTCGTGGCGCTGTCGCTATTTCTCGCGACCCGCAAACCCGTCACCGGGGCCAACGAAGTGAATACCGCGCTGCTGGGCAAAACTGCCCCTTCGCTCTCGGGCCCTCGCCTGGGCGGCGGCGCGGTGCTCAGCCTGCGCCACGATCTCGGCCACATCGTGGTGGTGAACTTCTGGGCGTCGTGGTGCGGTCCCTGTAAGACCGAGGCGCCAGATATTTCCACCTTCGCGTGGCAGGAGAGACATCGCAACGTCGACGTGATCGGGGTGGTCTTCGATGATCCGGTGAGCGCGGCACTGTCGTTTGCCCGCTACTACGGCTCGCTCTATCCCTCGGTCATCGACAGCGGAGGAGAGATCGCCAACCGCTATGGCGTGACCTCGCCGCCCACCACGTTCATCATCAATACCAAGGGCGTCGTGGCGGCCTCGTTGATTGGACCGGTTAGCACCGCCCAGCTGGAAGATGCCGTCGCCCAGGTCCGGACTTCGTCGTCGTGAAGGTTCTAAAGTCCTTTGGCGTATGGTGTGTGGCGCTCGTGGCGGTGGCGGCGATTGCGGTGGCCCTGTACCCGCACCCCTCGACGCGGGCCGCGCGGATCGACCACTTAGAGACCCTCGTGCGCTGTCCGGCCTGTCACGATCTGTCAGTCGCCGAGAGCAACGCCACCTCGGCCATCGCGGTGCGCGACGAGATCGCGGCCAAGGTGAAGGCGGGCCAGTCCGACAATCAGATCTTGACGTCCTTGGAGTCCGTGTACGGTACCTCAATCCTCTTGAGTCCGCCCACCTCAGGACTGGGCGTGCTGCTCTGGATCGTGCCGACCCTGGGGCTCGTGGTGTTGATCGCTAGCTCGATCCGACTGGCCCGGCGACGGCGATGAAGCAGACCTACCAGCAGATACTCGATGAGATTCAGTTGCGCGAGGCGTCCCTCGCCGACGCCCAGCGCGAACTCGCCGCGGGTGAGCTCACGCCCATTCAGGCGGCGACCATCGAAGCGCGCGAGCAACTGGCTCTCTCCCGCTTGCGTCAGGAGTTGGACAACGTCTCCTCACCGTCCGGCAAGCGCCCCAACCGGCATCGGCGCACCTCGCTGCTCGTCGTGGGCATCATCTGTCTGCTGGGCGTCGTCGTGATCGTGATCTATTCTTCGCTCTCGCTTCGCCAGTCGGGCGGGCAGATCACCGGCAACGTCTCGCTCTCTGGTGCCCAGCAGATAACTCAAGATCTGACCTACGCTCAGGACGACGTGGCGGCGGGCAACGTCGCTGCGGCCCTCCAGGAGTATCAACAGGTGATTGTCCTGGACCCCAAGAACGTCTCCGCGCTGACTGAAACGGGATGGCTCGACTTCTCAGCGGGCAGCGCGGCGACGAATCCGTCCCTGGTTGCCATCGGAGTCCAGGACTTGCGTGAGGCGATCGCGTACGGTCCAGACAACGCGGCCGCCCGCCTGTACTACGCGATCGTGGCCGACTCCACTCCGGGTAACAAAGCCCTCGCCAAGAGCGAGTTCGAAGTGTTCTTAGATTTACATCCTTCGACGGCCCAACTCGCGGTCGCGCGACCGTTTCTACTCGCGCTGAAGCTGCCGACGTCCTAGGTCAGGCCGTGACGCTACAGGTCTCGTCGCCCATGGCCTTAGAGGTCAGGGTGACGATGGTGCGTTCGGCGCCGAGACCCTCGAGCATGCCGGTGATGAGGCCGCGGTCGACTGCGCACAGCACGGGGTGATGCTGGGCGGCGTTGCCGAAGGGGCAGTTCTCCGAGACGACCGAACTGCTGAACTCGGTCTCTTCGACGCGGGCGCTAAAGCCGTGCGCGGTGAGGAGGCCAGCGATCGATGCCATCGCACTCTTCACGGTCTTGGTGCACTCCACCTGGCCGCTGGATTCGGTGAGGACCCGACCGTATTCCAATCCCACATCGTGGGCCATCTTTTCCGACGCATCCGGGCCCAAGCGCTCGAGGGCCATCTCTAGCAACGCCACGAGCAGGGCGTCGCGGCGCAACGACCCTTCCATCACGACGTTCTCGTCGATGACCCGGTATCCCTTGGCCGGACGTCCCACGGTCGTCTTGCGCACGTTGTCAAAGGTGACGTAGCCGCCCTCAGTGAGGCGTTCTAGGTGGTGGCGAACGACGTTGGCGTGCACGTCGCAGTGGGTCGCGAGTTCCGCTGCCGTGGCGCCGGGATTGTCGCGGAGATAGAAGTAGACCTTGCGCCGCGTGCTGTCGCCGAATGAGTGCGCGAGGCTGGTGACGGTTGCCGCGAAGAGCGCCGGGTCCAGTTCACTGTCACTGCTTGCGCTCACAAGCGAAGTTTACGGGTGAGCGGACGCCGAGCGACGGTAACCTCGGTTGGCCCAACTAAAGGACTTTCGTGACCCTCGACCCCGATCTGCGCGACGAACTCGCCACCATCGAAGAGCCCCAGTTGGTTCGCTCACTCGATGAATTGGGGTTTCTCGGGGCGGTGAGCGAAAAAGACGGCCAGATTCGCGTCGAACTGGTGCTGCCGGTCACCAATTGGCCACACCTCGAAACCCTGCGCGACGCCGTTCTCGCCAGGTCACCGGGCGCCGAGGTCGTGGTGCGCACGATGGATGACGAAGGTCGGTTGGCTCTGCGCAACTTCCTGCGCGGGGCCATGAACGCCCCCGGCGAACACGCGGGGCACGGACATGAGTCCGCGGCTCCCAGTCCCAAGTTCTTGGACCGCCTCTCCAAGACCCGCGTGCTCGGCATCTCCTCGGGCAAGGGCGGAGTGGGCAAGTCATCCGTGACGGTCAATCTCGCCATCGCTCTGGCCGCGGCCGGGTACTCGGTCGGCGTGCTGGACGCGGACGTGTACGGCTTCTCGCTACCCAAGATGTTGGGCGCGACGAACGATCCAATCGTTCTCGGCGACACGGTTATCCCCACGCTGGTGCACGGGGTGCGCTGTTTGTCGATGGGCTACTTCGTGGACGACGCGCAACCCGTCATCTGGCGCGGGCCGATGTTGCATAAGGCCATCGAACAGCTCGTGACCGAAGCCTGGTGGGACGAGCCCGACTTCCTGCTGATCGACATGCCACCCGGGACCGGTGACGTTGCTCTTACCTTGTCCGAGATACTGCCGCGCATCGAGATGTACGTCGTGACCACCCCACAGGCGGCGGCCCAACGCGTCGCCCAGCGCTCGGCCTACGCCGCGCGCAAACTGAAACTCGCGGTACGCGGGGTGATCGAGAACATGAGTTGGTTCGTGGGCGACGACGGCACCCGCTACGAGATCTTCGGTTCGGGTGGGGGTGAGCAACTGGCCCGCGAACTGGGCGTGACGTTGCTCGCCCAGATTCCCCTGGAGCCGGCCTTGCGCCTCGGCGGCGACCTCGGCGACCCGCTCGTCGTGACTTCGCCGGACTCCCCGGCCGCACGCGCGTTCGTGACCCTCGCCCAGCGCGTCGCGGCCCAGGGTCCGTCACGGGTCTATCGTCAGGAACTCAAACTGGTGTAGCGCCTCGAAGGGGGAGTCAATGGAGTTAGCAGGAAAGACCGCGGTCATCACGGGCGGTGCGAGCGGCATTGGCCTCGCGACCGCGAAGAGGTTGGCGAAGTCCGGCGCGCGACTCGTGCTCGGCGACATCGAAGGCGAGACCCTCGCGAGCGTGGTGGAGGCCTTGCGCGTCGACAACGTTCCGGTGATCGGGCTCGCCACCGACGTCACGAAGGAAGCGGACATTGAAGCGCTGCGCGACGCGGCACTCGCCGAGTTCGGGGCCGTGCACGTCGTCTTTAACAACGCCGGGGTCGCCTCAGGGGCGGCGATCGGAACACCCACCAAGGTCTGGCAGTGGGTCATCGACGTCGACCTGTTCGGTGTGATCCACGGCGTTAATGCGTTTCTGCCGATCCTGCTCGAACAGAACGAGGGGCACATCGTCAACACGGCGTCCCTGGCGGGCCTCGGCGGTGCGCCGGGCATGGGACCCTACTGCGCGGCCAAGTTTGCCGTGGTCGGACTTAGCGAGTCACTGTTCCACGAACTCGCTCTGCGCGGATCGAAGGTGGGAGTCTCGGTGCTGTGTCCGGGATTCGTGCGCACCAGGATCCACGAGTCGTCGCGCAACATGCCCGTAGAGATCTCGAGTTACAACGACGAGCCCGCGGCTCAAATGATCGCCGATATGGCGAGTCAGGCGGTGAACGCGGGCATCGACGCTGACGTCGTGGCCGAGGCCGTCGAGGGCGCGGTACGCGAGAACACGTTCTGGATCCTGACCCACGAGCGCTCGGCCGTGCGCACCACTGAGCTGCGTCTCGACTGGATGCGCGGTGGCCCGCCTATGCGCTTCGACCTCATGGCCGCCACCAAACCCTAGGAGTGGGTCCTAGCGGTCGAGACCGTTGGGCAGTCGATCCGCTGGCCATCCCAGTGCACTCATGGCCTGGCGACAGGCGTAGCGGTCGGTCATGCCGGCGACGTACGCCACGGCGTCGTGCAGCGCGAGGGCGCTGTCGGGCATCTCGTGGCGATCCGCGACGTCGGGTATGGCACTGGGGTGCTCGCTGTAGTACTCGACCAGAGCGCGCAGCATGCCCACGACGGCCGAACCCTGCTGGCGTGAGGCGTCGCGCAGATAGATGGCGTCGTAGTTAAAGGCACGGAAGGCCGCTAGTGCTTCCCCGTGGCTCGCGTCCATGCCGATGACCCCGGTGTCGCGCACGGTGCGCAGGACCGCATTGATGAACGTGCCGAGTTGTTGACGTCGCTGCACGCCTCCGCGCTCGCGCACGATGGCGGGAAGTTCATCGGGGTCCACGATGCCCACCGAGACCGCGTCTTCGAAGTCGTGACAGACGTACGCGATGCGGTCCGCCCACGAGACGACTTCTCCTTCGGGCGTCAGCGGTGCGGGCCGGGACCACGAGTGGTTGCGAACGCCGTCGAGCGTCTCGAGGCAAAGGTTCAAGGGAGCGAGGGACACGTCCGCTCCCCAGGTGGCGTGATCGAATCCGCCCTCGACAAAGGGATCGAGTGCTTCTTCGCTCGCGTGGCCGCCGGGACCGTGTCCGCAGTCGTGACCGAGCGCGATCGCTTCGGTGAGGTCCACGTTGAGACCGAGGGGCCGAGCGATGCCCGTCGCCACTTGAGCCACTTCGAGGGCGTGGGTGAGTCGCGTGCGCAGATGGTCATCGGGAAAGATAAAGACCTGCGTTTTGCCCGCCAGGCGCCGAAAGGCGCTGGAGTGCAGAATCCGGTCCCGGTCCCGCTCGAAGCACGTGCGGTACTCGTCGGGCTCTTCTTCGCGCTCGCGGCGACCCGCGCCAAAACTGCGGGTGGCGCCGGGCACCATCAGCGCATCGAGTTGCTCTTCTCGCGCGGCGCGCGGACCGGCCAGCGAGGGGCGCCCCGGCTCTGGCTGGCCGATCGAAGCGGAGGAGTTTCGATGCGCGACGGTGACGTCATCGCTCGCGCCCTCGTAACCCTCCATCGTGGCGGCCCACTGTCGGGCTCGTTCCGAGACGGGTTCTGCGCTCACGATTTCAAGTATCCCTCAACGCCATAGCATTGGACTAGTTGTCTCGCGTAGGAGAATCGGCATGGACATTCGTATCGGCATCGTCCAATCAATGAAGGAGATCGACGTGGAGCTTCCCGTCGACGCCGATCGCGAACAGATCATGAAGGACGTGGAGGCGGCTCTAGGCGGTGACAGCGTGCTGTGGCTAACCGACCGCCGAGGCCGTCGCGTCGGTGTGCCGGCGAGTCGCATCGCCTACGTCGAGCTGGGCACGCCGGCGAGCGATCGCGTCGTCGGATTCGGCGCTGCCTAAGACTTCGTGATCGACTACCACCTGCACCTGTGGCCCCACTCGGAGTCATCGGTGTGGTTCACGATCGACCAGATTGCCCTGTACTGCGAGGAGGCCGCTCGAAACGGGGTGAGCGAACTCGCCCTCACCGAGCACTCGCACCGCTTCATCGATGTCGCCTCGGTCGTCGGGCCGTTCTGGCTCAAGTACGGACACGAGCCCACCAGCGTCACCATGGCCGAGTACTGGGACTTTCACGCGCGTAACTCGCTCGAGGAGTACGTCACCTTGGCCCAGCGCGCCAAAGACGAGGGGCTGCCGGTCAAGATCGGCCTCGAGGTTGACTTCTATCGTGATCAGATGGACGAGGTGTCCGCGCTGCTCGCCCAGTACCCCTTCGACGTGTTGATCGGTTCGGTGCACTGGCTGGGCACCTGGCAACTCGACGACATCGATAATGAGGTCAACATGCACGAGTGGACGGTGCGTGACGTTGACCAGTGCTGGCGCGACTACTCCTCGGCCCTCGACGAACTATGCGCGTCGCACGCCGTGGACGTCCTTGCCCACCCCGACCTCATCAAGGTTGCGGGGTACCTCGCGAGTAGGCCGGGTGACTCCTGGGACGCGATGGCGGAGTCAGCGGCGCGAGTTGACATCTCGATGGAGTGCTCCTCGGCGGGCTGGAAGAAGCCCATCAAGGAGCAGTACCCCGCCGAGGGATTCTTGGACCGTCTGGTGGCCAAGGGCGTCACGTTCACCACGGCCTCGGACGCCCATCGTCTCGAGCGAGTGGGGGAGCGGGCCAACGACCTGGCGGAGCTGCTTGAGACCCGTGGCGTGCAGCAGTTGGCGTCCTACACCCAACGCGAGCGCCAGATGATTCCACTTCGAGCCCAGTAGTGGCCACGCTCGCCGAACTCGCCGAGACGCGAACCTCCCTCGACGAACCCACGATTGATCATCTGTTGCGCCTCATTGCATCGTGGTCACTCTTGGCCGACCTGTCCTTCTCCGACATGCTGTTGATGGCGAAAGTTGCCGAGGATGGCCGAGACGATGAGCACCTCATCGTGTTGGGTCAAATGCGCCCAAACAACCGCACCACCCTGATCGTGGACGACCTTGTGGGGAGTGTGCATCGCGTGGATGAGTGGTTGCTGGCGCGCGACGCGTGGCGTCGCGGTACGCGCATCGTGGGAGAACTGGCGGTCGCGCCAATGAAGGATCTCGTTCCGGTGTGGTGCACACCGGTGAGCTTTCGCGGCGAGGTCGTCGCGGTAATGGTGAGGCTTCAGGGGCATCTGCGGGGCTCGGCCTCGCTGTTCGAACAGCAGTATCTCTCCGTCTTTGAGCGCCTGTGCGACATGGTCTCGGAATCGACGTTCCCCTATCGCGAAGACGTCGTCGCGGGTCCCGGGCTTCCGCGCGTCGGTGACGGAGTGATCCTCATTGACGAGGCCGGGCGCGTCGAGTTCGCGACGCCGAACGCCTTTAACGCGCTGCACCGCCTGGGGATCTACACCTCGGCCGAGGGACGCAGCTTCGCGGAGGTGGGTCTTCGGGCCCGGGCGATCGAGCGCTCTCTGGAGTTCGGTATCCCCGCGATCGAAGAGATCGACCGCGACCACGACGTCGCGATTCTCTTTCACGGCATTCCGCTCATCGCGCAGAGCGAGGTGACGGGAGTGTTGACCCTCGTGCGTGATGTGTCGGACATCCGTCAACTCAACCGCATGGTGTTAAACAAAGAGGCTGCGGTGCGCGAGGTGCACCACCGCGTCAAGAACAACCTCCAGACGATCTCCTCGCTCTTGAGCCTTCAGGCGAGACGCAGCGAGCAAGAAGAGACCCGTATCGCCCTGCGCGAAGCGGAGCGGCGCGTGCGATCCATCGCGGTGGTGCACGAGGTGCTCTCGCGCGAGCCGGGCGAAGAGGTCGTCTTTGATGAGATCGTTCGCTCGCTCGTGGAGTTGGTCGAAGACACGAACATCGCGCCACATCCTGTCGAGATTGTCGTGAACGGTGAACTCGGCGTGCTCTCGACCGATCTGGCGACGCCGCTGGCGGTCGCTCTCGCCGAGCTCCTCACGAATGCCGTCGAGCACGCCTTCACCGACGTCGATGGCGCGCACGACGAGTTCGTCGGCGTTGTGACTTTGAATCTGTCGCAAGACGACGCTCACGCCATTGCCGAGATTCGCGACAACGGTCGTGGGCTCGGCGAGGACTTCTCCTTGGACGTCCCGACCAGCCTCGGCCTCTCGATCGTGCGTGACCTGATCCGTGCCCAGTTGTACGGCGAGATTGAGATGAAGTCGCTCGCACCCGAAGAGGGTGGGGGAACCTACGTCCGGGTGTCGGTGCCTCTGAGTGCTCGGCTCTAGTTGTTCAGGCTCGCGCGTCGGCGAGCGGCCAGCCACTGCTTGCGCAGTTTGCGGCGTTCATCTTCGGTCGTGCCACCCCACACGCCCGACTCCTGGTTGGTCGCGAGCGCAAACTCCAAGCAGGCCTTCTGGGCGTCGCAGTGGTCACAGACGCGCTTGGCCGATTCGATCTGGTCAGTCGCCATTCCCGTCGTGCCCACCGGGAAGAACAGCTCGGGTTCGGTGTCGCGACAGGCGGCATTGCTGCGCCAGTCCGCGTCGTCCCAGGCGTGGGTGCGGTTCCAAATTAACGACATGCAAAGTTCCTTCGTGGCTTGGGGGGACGTAGCGTGAATTCTTTGAAAACCCACGCACGTGCGGGTGGAATTTTACTGGCGAATCAGAAAAATATCAAGGGAATTTTCTTGATGGCCCCCAGCAATGAACCATATAGCCCCTGGTCGAGTGGGATGCTGGCGACGTGACCGACGTCTTTGCGCATCGAGGGGCCCACTTCCACGTCCGAGACAACACCCTGGACTCCTTTCGTGAGGCCAAGGAAATGGGGGTTGCCGGGATCGAGTTGGACGTTCGACGGACCTCCGATGGGGTGCTGGTGGTTCATCACGACCCCGTTGTTGAGTTCATGACAATTGCCCAGACCCCGGCCCGCGACCTGCCCGGCTTCGTGCCGTCGCTCGGTGAGTCTCTCGTCGTCTCGGCGGGACTCTGCGTCAACGTCGAGATCAAGAACTCACCCGAAGAGCCCGGCTATGACGGCTCGGGATCGCTGGTACGCGATGTACTGGCCTGCATCGAGTCAGTCCCTGAGACGGCGGTGGTCATCTCGTGCTTTGATCTCGCCACCTGCGAGGCGGTGCGCGCTCAGAGTGAGTCGGTCAATCTCGCGAGGTTGGTCCAGCGGACACTTAGCGACTCCCTGGAGGTCGCGCGCGCCGCTCGATTCACCGCCGTGAATCCGCACGTGTCACTCGTCAACGCCGACGTCAAGCGTCGGGCCGATGAGTTGGGCCTCGCGCTCAACGTGTGGACCGTGAACTCCCCGCGAGACCTCACTGCGATGGGACGCCTGGGCGTGGCGAGTGTGATTACCGACGAGCCGGCCCTCGCACTCGAGATACTTGCGTCCTTGGAGTGAGTCGGTTGACGGGGCTCGGCCAGATTTGGCGCGCTCGGGCATCGCGTAGATTGGACCTCTATGAATATCGTCGTCTGCGTCAAGCAGATTCCCGACCCGGCGGCCCCCCAATCATTCGACACCTCGAATAACCTCAACCGTTCGGGCAAACTCATCCTCGACGAAGCCGACACCTACGGCGTCGAGATGGCTCTCCAACTCGTCGACAAGGCCGGCAGCGGTGAAGTCACTGTTGTGTCCATGGGCTCGGCCAGCGACGTCGCGGGCCTGCGCAACGCGCTCGCCATGGGTGCGAGCAAGGCCGTCATCGTGAGCGATGAGTCGCTGCGCGGCAGCGACGCGCTGACGACGGCCAAAGTGCTGGCCGCGGTCATTGCTCGCGAGCCCTTTGACTTGGTGCTGGCAGCAACCGAGTCCTCGGACGGCTACACCGGCACGATGCCCGTTCAGCTCGCGGGACTCCTCGGACTTCCCTCGATCACCTTCGCCAAGGCCGTGAGCGTCGAGGGTACGACCCTTCACGTGAGTCGCCAGACCGAGGCCGGCTACGACGAGGTATCGGTGTCGCTGCCCGCCTTGGTGACGGTGACGGCCGGCGTCGTAGAACCGCGCTATGCGTCCTTCAAGGGCATCATGGCCGCCAAGTCCAAGCCGCTCGAGATACTGAGCGTGGCCGATCTTGCCCTGGCGTCGCCGGTCGGTGCGCAGGGTGCGCGTGAAGAGATCACCTCCATTGAGGCGGCCGAAAGCCGCCAGTCGGGCGAGAAGTACGTCGACGAGGGCGACGGGGCCGAGAAGGTCATCGCGTTCCTCGAATCCATCAAGGTCCTCTAGGAGAAGTCGATGACAGTATCGAGCCTGTGGGTCGTTGCCGAACCAAGCGGCGACACCTTTACGACAACGTCCTTAGAACTGCTGAGTTTCGCGCGTACGTTGAGTGACAACGTGTCGGCCATCACTTGGGGCGAGGGCTCATCTCTCGCGGCCCAGGCCGGGGACTTTGGGGCCGTGACCCTGTACGACGTCGGCGACCTCGCCGGCGCGTTGCCGGGCGTGCCGGTCGCGAGCGCCATTGCGTCTCTGATGGAGGGCGGGGGTCACCCCGACGCCATTCTCATTCCGACCAGTTATGACGGACGCGACATCGCGGGTCGTCTGTCGGCGCGTTTGGACCGACCGGTACTGGCCAATGTCACGGGACTGCGCGAAGAGGGCGGACTGGTCACCGAACACCCGGTCTTCGGTGGCTCGTTGAATGTGAGCGCGCGATTCACGAGCGAGGGACCCGGCATCGTTCTGGTGCGCGCGAAGTCCTTCGCCGCCGAGCCCGCGGGGGCAGCGCCCGCCACCGTGGTCGCCGCGGCACCGGGGGATCAAGGCTCGAGCGCGGGCGCCACCATCGTGACCTCGCACGTCGAAGAGCGCACTGGACCCAAACTGGAAGAGGCAACGGTGGTCGTCTCAGGTGGACGCGGCCTGGGCAGTGCGGACTCCTACGCCCTCATCGAGGAGCTCGCCAAGCTTCTCCACGGTGCCGCGGGCGCCAGCCGAGCCATCGTGGACGCCGGGTGGGTGCCCTATTCGCACCAAGTCGGCCAGACCGGCAAGACCGTCAAGCCACTGGTGTACGTCGCGTGTGGCATCTCGGGCGCCACCCAGCACATGGTCGGTATGAAGGGCTCCAAGAACATCGTGGCCATCAACAAGGACCCGGACGCGCCGATCTTTCAGATCGCGGACCTCGGAATTGTGGGTGACGTGCACAAGGTATTGCCGGCGTTAATCGACTCGTTAAAAGGTCGTAGTTAGTCCCACCGTGGGGCAAAGATAGAAGACGTGCTCATTGACGGTGCACGGGCGGGGGGATATGGCTGAGCACGCGCGGACACGACGTTGGTGGACGCTCTCTGTTTTGGGTCTGACCCAGCTGATGGTGCTGTTGGACGCGACGGTGATCAACATCGCGCTCCCTCGAGCCCAACTCTCGCTGCACTTCTCGGCCGGCAACCGTCAGTGGGTCGTGACGGCCTACGCGCTGGCGTTCGGCTCACTCATGTTGCTCGGCGGACGCCTGAGCGACCTCTGGGGACGGCGCACCGCGCTCTACGTGGGTCTTGGAGGATTCGCCCTCGCGTCGGCGCTCGGTGGCGCGGCCACCAGTTTCGACATGCTGGTGTCAGCCCGAGCCGTCCAAGGGCTCTTCGGTGCGTTGTTGGCGCCGGCCGCCTTGGCCACGCTCTCGGTCACGTTCAGCGAGTCCAAGGCGCGTGCCAAGGCCTTCGCCATTTTTGGGATCATCGGCGGTTCGGGCGCCGCGATTGGACTGCTGTTGGGCGGGGCCCTCACCCAGTGGGCGTCGTGGCGCTGGTGCCTTTACATCAACCTCATCTTCGCGGCCCTGGCGCTCGCGGGCGTGGCTTTCTTTGTGCCGGGCGGGCGAAGCCCCGGTCGGACGCGTCTGGACGTGCCGGGAACGTTGCTCGGCAGTGTCGGTCTCTTTGCCATCGTCTATGGATTCAGTCACGCGTGGATGTCGGGCTGGGGGAACGTGGTCACTTGGGGGTCAATCGCGCTGGGCGCGTTGATTCTGGTGGCCTTCGTCTCGTGGCAAAAGCGCAGCGATCACCCGTTGCTGCCGCTGCGAATTGTGATGAATCGCACGCGGGGTGGCTCGCTGATCGCTCTGTTACTGACGTCGGTCAGTCTGTACGCCGTCTTCTTGCTCCTCTCGTACTACTTAGAAGAGACCCTGCACTTCTCGCCCCTACGCACGGGATTCGCCTTTATGCCCCTGGTCATCGCCATCAGCCTGTCCGGCGCGTTTGCGAGCGGTCGCCTGCTCGCACGTACCGGACCTCGTCCGCTCGTGCCGACGGGCATGGCGCTGGCGACCATGGGCATGGTCCTCTTTACTCGCGTGCCCGTCACCCCGGACTACTGGGGACACGTCTTGCCGGGTCTCCTCGTCACGGGTCTCGGCCTGGGGCTGATCTTTGCTCCAGCGATCGCGAGCGCGACCTCGGGCGTCAGGTCCGACGATGCCGGGGCGGCGTCGGCCACCGTCAACACCTTTCAGCAGATCGGCGGCTCCATCGGCACCGCGCTGCTCAACACCATCGCGGTCACGGTGACTATGCGGGCCCTCCCTTCAGCGACCGACAACGCGTCAAAGATTTCCCACGCCATCGTTCACGGATACTCGGTGGCGTTTTGGTGGGCGGCGCTCTTCTTCGGACTCGGAGCGATCATCTCGCTGTTCATGCTCGAATCGGGCCCAACGAAGAGTTACGCGAGTCTTGACGGTCTGAACTAGATCAACGGCCAGGGGTACGGTGGCCAATCCGCGGCCTCGTCGGGTTCGGGGTACAGCGCGTTTTCGACGAGGCCGTGGGCGCGCAACTGAGCCAGCGCGAGTTCACTCGGATTGAGCCACGTCGCCACGCCACCGACGCCACCCTTGGCGAAGTGATCAATGCGCTCGAGCAGATGCGGCTCGACCTCCATGCCTGCGTACTCCCAGATGACCGTGCGTAACTTGTCCTCTTCGTGGAAGCACAGTCCGTTGTCGATCGCCCAGAGGCGATCGTTGTCGTAGAGGACGTGACCGGACTTGCGATCCGCGTTGTTCGCGACCACGTCAAACGCCGCCAGGCGGGCGAACCAGTGGTGAAACTCGCTTCGCTCGCGCAACGTGAAGTAATGGTCTTCTTGATTGTCGTCTACCCACCACTGCAGCGAGCCTGGCCCGAAGGGCGCGTCATCGCGACCCACTGTGGTCGGGACGAGGTCGGTGCCGAGCTGGACGTCGAGCTCGTAGGCCGCGACCTCTCGGCGCCAGAGTCCGTCGGGAAAGTCCCACAGGGGACGCTCGCCGGCCTCCGACTTGTAGCAGGCGAGCCCACTGGTGTCGCCCAACGTCACGCTCACCAGCAGCGCGTGGTTCGATGATCCAGCCACGCGACCCTCGACCGAGATCTCGCCGTGAGCCAGAAGCGCGCGCTGTTCGTCTCGCTCCACGGCTAGCGAATCGGAGCGCGGTGTCCGTTGGTGCGCGGACAGTCGTGGCCCTGAGGATCTAACGGACCCCCGCACAAAGGGCAGAGCGGTCGACCCGCTTCGACCAGGCGGGCGATGGCGATGGCGAGGCCCCCGGCCCACTCGCGCGTGAGTCGAACCGTGAGCGAGGAGTCCTCCTCAACCGACTCAATCGTGATGTCGATGGTCTTGGCGTCGTCGTCCACGGACACCGCAATGTCGCCCGCGACAAAGTCGCTCTCGTACTCGGGCTCGAGGGCGAAGTCCTCGACCAGGTGTCCGGGTCGCCCGAGTTCGCTCAACACGTGACCGATCCACTCAGCCAGCGCGGCGAGTTGAATCTTCTCGCACTTGACGATGACGAGGCGACGGCCCTCGCGCACTTGGAAGAGAAAGAGGCGGTTGCCGACTTCGCCGAGCACGCCCACCATGACCTTGTCGGGATCCGAAAAGACGTAGTTCACGACGGTCTCAACTCGGCCAAGGAACCGGTGTTGTTGACGCAGAGGACAATGGGTGTGCCCCCGCTAAAGGTGACCGCGCTGAGCGAGCACGGCGAGATGACCGTACGTTGAAACAGGTCGAGCGGCACACCTTGCGCGTACGTGATGGCTGACTTGATCGGATCGGCGTGGCTGACGACGATCACGGTACGGTGCTGGTGGCGTGAGGCGATGGTGCTCACCGCTTCCCACACGCGAGCCTGCATCTCACTAAAGGACTCACCGCCGGGAAAGCGAAAGGTGCTGGGGGAGTGTTGCACCGTCGCCCACTCGCGCCGTTTCGCCAGAGTGGCGAGTCGCTTGCCGGTCCAGTCGCCAAAGTCGCACTCGGTCAAGCCCTTATCCACGACGACCTTGAGTTTCAGCGCGGCGGCCAACGGGCCGGCGGTCTCTCGGGCTCGCTCAAGCGGTGAGGCGTAGATCGCGGCCGGCTTGGGAGCGAGCTCCTTCAAGCGTTCGGCCAAGGTCTTGGCTTGTTCGATCCCGCGCGGTGACAGGTGCAGGCCCGGGGCACGCCCCGGTAGGACCGATCCGGTGGTCGCGGTGGTGCCGTGTCTTACAAACAGGATGGTCGTCGACGCCGAGTTCACGCTCAGCCCGCCGTGACGGGCAGCCGTCCCGGACCCGGAGCGGCCGACTCGGGCCAGCGCTTGCGCGAGACGCGCGCGAGCTTGTGCAACAGCACGAGTGCGCCGGGGTCGTCGTCACCGGGACGCGTCTCGATGAGACCCTCGTCCTTCATCGCGCTCATCAGTTCACGTCCGAGATCGGTGCGCACGATCACGAGTGTCCAGTCACCGAACGCGCCGATGCCGCCCGTCGAAAGATCTGCGTGCTCGGCCGCGAAGTCGGGGCAGTGAGTGCAGCCCTCGCGCGTGTAGGCGTGGGCCTCCTTGAGGGGTATCTCGTAGTAGCCGCCGTCTTTGGTCCAGAGTTGGAAGACGCCCTTGATGTTCATCTTGACGATGTCGGCCCGAAGGATGTTGTACTTGGCTTCGAAGAGCTCTTCGAAGATCGCGTCGTCAAAGGTCTTGGAGCACAAGAGCCCCACCGTGAGACTGAGGCGACGCGCGACCTTGCCGGCCTTGCGGGCCTGCATTGCTCCGGGGGCCGAGGCCATGCACCCCATGCCCACAACCGCAATTCGTTCCGCGCCACCCTCGACGGCCTCCTCATAGGCGAGCAAGTTGGCGCAGTACGTGTAGCGCGACTTCGCCGTGTCGATGACGTCCTCTTTGGTGCGAGCGACTACCGGCTTGGCCCGCCACGTGGACCCGTCGCCCTCCAGGCCACTCACGAGGGCCGCGTCGATGATGTCGTGCTCCAGGGCGTACAGAAGAAGGGCGGTGACGAACCCGCCGTCCTGGCCGTTCTCGACGAGCGACTCGTCCGTCGCGCGCGCGAGCAACACGTCGCCCACTCCCCACACCTCGTCCTCGGTGCGCTCGCGCGCGAAGCGGTGCAGGTCGATCTCGCTTTCCCAGTTGCGAAAGCGCGGACAGGCCCTCGTGCACATGGTGCAGCCCTTTTGGCCGTGCGTGCAGTCATCGGGACCGCCGTCAAGATCAAGGTGAAAGGGCTTATAGACGCCGTTGTCGGCCTCGTAGTCAAGGACGGGATGGGGGCAGGCGATCACGCACGCCGCACACCCCGTGCAGAGCCCCGACGTGACGACTTCACGAAAGAGTTCTTTCCACTGCGGTTTCTCGACGGCCACGGATTCAACCTTAGTAAGGCCTTTCAGGCATTCGGCCCCCGATAGATTCGCTCCGTGCCCGAAATCCTGGAAGTCGAGTCGTACCGCCAACTCGCTGATCGAGTTGTGGGTGCGAGCGTGAAACGGGGGTGGGCCGACGCGTTGTTGGCAAAGAAACTCACCTCGCCCTCGGCGTGGGCGCGCTCGGTCAAGGGCCTTCGCATCACGGGTACGAGTCGTCGCGGCAAGCTGCTTCTGTTGGAAACCAGCGGTCCAACTTTGGGCGTGCGCTTTGGCATGACCGGCGTGTTGCTGTTGGACGGCGACGCCGGCGTCGAGGGACTGTTCTATGGACCGCACCTATTCGACGCGAAGTGGGTGCGTGGGGGACTGGAGTTCGACGACGGCCGCAAGCTGGTGGTCCACGACCCCCGACGCCTGGCGCGATTCGAGATTAATCCGGACCTCGAGGAGTTGGGCCCCGACGCCTTGACGCTCACGAGGCGACAGTTCAACGAGATGATCGCGGTCACCCGTGGAGAAGGTCCCGCGATCAAAGCAAGGTTGTTGGATCAGTCCAAGGTCGCGGGCGTGGGCAATCTCTTAGGTGATGAGATTCTCTACCGCGCGGGCATAGACCCGAGGACTCCGTGTGGGACGTTGAGCGCCGACGAACGGGATCGCCTTTATCGCGCGTTTCGACAGACGATGAAATCTCTGACGGGTCGTGGCGGGTCGCACACGGGTGACCACATGGACGCACGCTTTCCCGGTGGTCGGTGCGCCAAAGACGGCGGCGCCATGCTGATCGACACCATCGGTGGACGCACGACCTACTGGTGCTCGGTGCACCAGCGCTAGAGCAAGCGATCCTCAGGCCGACAGGGCCGTGAGAACCTTGAGCGCGTGTCCATCAGCGTGCACCCCGTAGAAGGCGCGTTCAATCTTGCCCGTCGGTCCGATGACGAAGGTGGAGCGGATGACGCCCATGACCTTCTTTCCGTACATCATCTTCTCGCCGAACGCTCCGTACTTTTCCATGACCTTCTTGTCGGGATCGCTGAGCAAAGTGAAGTTCAACCCGTACTTCGCGCGAAAGGCCTGGTGTTTTTCTGCGCCGTCGGGAGAAACTCCGATCACGTTGACCTTGAGTAAGCGAAACGCGGCGAGCTCATCGTTGAACTGGCAGGCTTCCTTCGTGCAGCCCGGCGTGTCGTCGGCCGGATAGAAGTAGAGGACGACCCGTTGTCCGGCGAAGTCCTTGAGGGCAACTTTCTCGCCGTTCTGGTCCTTCAGGGTGAATGCGGGGGCGCGATCGCCTTCCGAGAGACGGGTCATGAACTCTCCTTGCGTGAACTTGGTGGACTTCACGTAGGATAGAAGGGAGCTCGAAGATATGAGCTGGGGCCCACTTCGCACGCATGACGGTTACGGGTCCAACCGAGAAACGACATACGTGAGTAGTGAAACAGCCGAGTCGCTGGCGCTTGCCGGTGACTCCTATATAACCAATCAGACCTTCGAAGGTCTTGGCGTCTCGCCAGAACTGGTCGCGGTCTTGAACGCTCAAGGCATCACGACCGCCTTTCCCATCCAAGCCATGACGATCGCTGACGCGCTCGCGGGCCGCGACGTCTGCGGCAAAGCCAAGACCGGATCGGGCAAGACCCTGGGCTTCGGGCTGCCGATGCTTCAACGCATCGCTTCGGACGGTGCCCCGCCCCGTCACCCTCGCGCCCCGCTCGTCCTCGCGGACTCGTCCTTCTGCCCACCCGAGAGCTCGCGGTCCAGGTCTACGAAGTCCTCAAGCCACTCGGTGAAGCGCTCGGTCTTCGCGTATCCGCCGTGTACGGCGGCGCCGACATCGAGCGACAGATCAAGACGTTGGCCAAGGGCAGTGACGTCGTCATCGCCACCCCCGGTCGACTCATCGACCTCGGTGACCGTGGCGAGGTGAACGTCGAAAACCTGGACGTGCTCGTGCTCGATGAGGCCGACCGCATGGCCGACATGGGCTTCATGCCCCAGGTTGAGTGGGTGCTGCGCCGTATCGCCAATAAGCCCCACCAGACGCTGCTCTTCTCGGCGACCCTTGATGGCGCCATCGATCGCTTGGTCTCGCGCTATCTCCGCGATCCGGTCTTCCACGAGGTCGCGAGCGACACCCAGACCGTGTCTCAGATGGCGCACCATTTCTTACAGGTTCACCAGATGGACCGAATCAAAGTCGTAGCGACGATCTGTCGCTCCTTCGACAAGACGATCATCTTCTGTCGCACCAAGCGCGGAGCCGATCGACTGGTCGAGCAGCTGCACAAAGAAGGCGTGGACGCCGCCGCGATCCACGGCGACCTTCGCCAGGCCCAGCGTGAGCGCGCGCTGGCTGACTTTCAGGGCGGGAAGCTGCGCGTGCTGGTCGCGACCGACGTAGCGGCGCGCGGACTGCACATCGACAGCGTCGACTGTGTGATGCACTTCGATCCTCCCGAAGACCAGAAGGCCTACCTGCACCGCTCCGGACGCACCGCCCGGGCCGGCTCCACGGGCGTGGTGGTCTCCCTCTTGCTCTGGAATCAGGTCATCGAAGCCGAGGTGATTATGCGCCGACTGAACCTGCGGCGCCCGATCATTGAGGTGTTTTCGAATGACCCACGACTGAGCGATCTCGCAAATTGGGACCCGACAATGCAAGACTCTGTGTCGTGAACGACAAGCTGCCCATCTTTAAGTTCGAGCCATGGCTGACGCGTGCCCTGGTGGTCGTGGCTCATCCCGATGACGTGGACTTTGGCACGGCGGGCACCATTGCCTACCTGACGAATCGCGGCGTGGACGTCGCTTACTGCCTCGTGACCTCGGGCGACGCGGGCGGCGACGACTCGACCGACACGCGCGAAGAGCGGATGGCGGTGCGAGAGGCCGAACAGACCACCGCGGCCAAAGAAGTGGGCGTGACGAACCTGACGTTCCTGCACTGGCCCGATGGTCGCGTCGAGACGACCATGGCGCTGCGCCGCGAGATCGCACGCGTGATCCGCTTGCATCGCCCCCAACTCGTGATTACTCAGAACCCCGAGCGCAACTACGAGCGCATCTTCTCGAGTCACCCCGACCACATGGCGACGGGCGAAGCGACGCTGCGCGCGGTCTATCCCGACGCCCGCAACCCGCACGCTTTTCCCGAACTCATTCGCGAAGGCTTCGAGCCCCACACCGTCTCACAGGTGTGGATTGGCGGTGCGCCGCCCACCATGGTCGTCGACATCACGAAGACCTTCGATCAGAAGTTCGACGCGCTCGCCAAGCACGTCAGTCAGATCGGCGGACGCAAGGGTCTGAAGAAGATGTTGCGCAGTTGGTCCGCGGCGACCGCCGAGAGCGCGGGCATGAAAGAGGGCCGTCTCGCCGAGGGCTTTCGCGTCGTCATCACTGGCTAGAGCAGTTCGCCCTGCCGTCGTAGGGTGAAGAAATGGCGAACGCTGTGACACCGGATTCGTCACGCACGCCAATCGGTCTTCGCCGTCCGTGGGGCGGCGCTCGCGATGTCTTTCGGGGCGTAACGCGCGCGAACTACGCGGGCCAGATTCTCGCCGGAGTCACCTTGGTCGCGATCGCGATCCCCGAGCAGCTCGCGACATCGCAGTTAGCCGGAGTGCCGGCCTTTCTCGCATTGATCGCCTTCATTACGGCCACCCTCGTCTTTGTCCTGGTGGGCTCCAATCCCATCGTCTCGGTGGGCGCGGACTCGACCATTGCGCCGCTTTTTGCGGTGGTGCTCATCCGCTTGGCACCCGTCTCATCAACCCTCTACCTCGAACTGGTTGCCGTGACCGCGGTGGTGACTGGACTCGCCGTCATGGCGGTCGGCCTGCTCAAGTTGGGCTGGATCGCCGACTTTCTCTCGTTGCCGATCGTGACGGGTTTCCTCTTCGGCATCGGCGTGATCATCTTCGTGCACCAACTGCCGAGCGCTCTCGGCATTGTCTCACGGCGGCACGACGATTGTCCAACGAGTGGACTGGATCATTCACCATCTCTCCGCGGCAAGTGGCTGGTCGATCGCACTCGCGGCCGGCACTCTGGCCGTGATGCTGATCGGTGACAAGATCGACGCCCGCTTGCCGTGGGCCCTCGGCGGGATTGTGCTGGCGACGATCCTGTGCGCGACCCTCTCCTTGGAGAGCCACGGGGTCAGCGAATTGGGCACGGTCATCGTGGGTCTACCCTCGTGGCGTCTGCACTGGCTCACCTCCGGTCAGTGGGGACGTGGTGCTGACGACCTCGGTGACCCTGGTGATCGTCATCCTCTCCCAGACCGCCGCGACGACGAGAACCGCGGCGGACGAGCTCGGCATTGAAGCCAACATCAGTCGCGACTTCGTGGGCGTGGGTTTGGCCAACGTGGCCGCGGGCCTGGTGGGAGCGTTCCCGGTGGACGCCTCACCCGCGCGCACGACGGTCTCGCGCTCTGGCCGGAGGGTCGACCAAGGTCGTGGGCTTGACCGCGGCGGTGATCGCTATCGCGCTCTCGCCACTGGCCAGTTACGCCCACATGATTCCCTTGGCTGCCCTGGCGGGAGTACTCATGTTCATCGCCTCGCGACTGATGAAAGTCGCTCTGCTCAAAGAGATCTGGCGCGCGAATCGTATTGAGTTCCTCTTTGCTGCGGTCTCAGCGCTGGGGGTGATCTTCATCGGCGTGGAACAAGGGATCGCGATCGCGGTGGGCCTCGCTGTGCTCGACCAGACGTGGCGCTCTGCGCGGCCCCACATGGTGGTGCTGGGTCGCCACGAGGGCACGACCAGCTGGGAGCCGATGGGGAGCCCCGACGTGTCGATGGTCAACCACACCCTCGTCGTCATCTTCGACAACGACCTCTTCTTCGCCAACGCTGGAGTCTTTCGTCGCGACGTCCATCAATTGCTCGAGACGTATCCCCAAGTCGCGCCACCTCGTGCTCGACGCGGTGGCGATGGCCGAGATCGACTTCACCGGCATGACCATTCTCTCTCAGGTCGTTCATGACCTCGACGAAGACAAGATGACGATCTCCTTCGCGAGAGTGAACCAGGGAGTGAAGAAGTCCTTGTCGACGTCGTTCGATCCGCTGATCCGAGCGATCCCCATGTACGACAGCGTGGACGAGGCCGTCGTCGCGGCGGGTACATAATCAACGTTTGGTGTCTAACGAGGCTGAAGCGCATTAGCTCGCCGCGAGTTGGCGCAGCACGTAGTTCAAGACGCCGCCGTGACGGAAGTACTCGGCCTCGGTGGGCGTGTCAATGCGCAGGCGCGCGTCGAAACTGAACGTCTCACCGTTGTCGCGCGTCACGTGCACCGTGACCTGAGGAACGGTCTCTCCGTGATTGAGGGGCTCGAGGCCGGTGATCGAGATCACCTCGGTCCCGACGAGGCCGTACGTCTCGGCGCTCTCGCCGGGCAAGGAACTGCAGGGGTGCGACGCCCATGCCCACGAGGTTGGAGCGGTGAATGCGCTCGTAACTCTCGACGAGCACGGCGCGCACGCCCAGCAGCCTCGTGCCCTTGGCGGCCCAGTCACGACTCGAGCCTGTGCCGTATTCCTTGCCCGCGATGATCACCAGCGGCGTACCTTCTTCGGCGTAGGCCATCGCGGCGTCGAAGATCGACATCGGGGTGTTCTCGGGCAGTTTCAGCGTGACCCCGCCTTCGGTGCCCGGCGCCATCAGGTTGCGGATGCGGATGTTGGCGAACGTGCCGCGCACCATGACCTGGTAGTTGCCCCGTCGCGTGCCGTAGCTGTTGAAGTCCGAGGGGTCGACGCCCGCGTCGACGAGGTACTTGCCGGCGGGGCTGCTCGCTCGGATGTTGCCAGCCGGTGAGATGTGGTCGGTCGTGACCGAGTCGCCGAGGTGTGCCAGCACGCGCGCGCCCGTCACGTCACTCACGACGCCCGGCTCCATGGTGAGGCCGTCAAAGAACGGCGGGAGTTTCACGTAGGTCGACTTCTGCTCCCAGTTGTAGGTGAGCTCTTGGGTCGTGGGCACGGCGCGCCAGCGCTCGTCGCCGTTGAAGATACTCGCGTAGCGCTCGGCGAACATCTCGGGGGTGATCGAGGCGCGTACCGCGGCGGCCACGTCGGCGTCGCTCGGCCACAGGTCGGCGAGGTACACCGCGTCGCCCGCCGCGTCGGTACCGAGTGGCTCACTCGAGAGGTCGATGTCGATGGTGCCCGCCAAGGCGTAGGCCACCACCAACGGCGGGCTGGCGAGGAAGTTCTGCTTGACGTCGGGGTGGATGCGGCCCTCGAAGTTGCGGTTACCCGAGAGCACCGAGACGACCGAGAGGTCGTGCTCGTTCACCGCGTCCGTGACGCCGTCAAGCAGCGGCCCGGTGTTGCCGATGCACGTCGTGCACCCATAGCCGGCCAGGTAGAAACCCAAGTCGTCGAGCGACTCGAGCAGGTGCGCGCGCTCTAGGTAGTCGGTCACTACGCGGCTGCCCGGAGCGAGCGACGTCTTCACCCAGGGTTTGGTCGCAAGACCCCGGGCCACCGCCGCCTTGGCGACGAGTCCCGCGGCGACGAGCACCGAGGGATTCGAGGTGTTGGTGCACGAGGTGATGGCGGCGACGACGACGTCGCCATCGCGCAAGTGCTCGGCCGCGTCGACACCGCGGACCTCGAGGGGCTCTCGCCCGAGGGCGTCGCGGAACGCGCCCCGTGCGCCCGAGAGAGAGACGCGGTCCTGGGGGCGCTTCGGCCCCGCCAGGCTCGGCTCGACGGTGGCGAGATCGAGTTCAACGTACTCGGAGTACACCGGCTCGGGGGCGTGCTCGTGGTGAAAGACTCCCTGGGCCTTGGCGTACGCCTCGACGAGCGCGAGGTGCTCGGCGGTTCGACCGGTGAAGGCGAGGTAGTCCAGGGTGACCTGGTCGATCGGAAAGATCGTGCAGGTGGCCCCGTACTCGGGCGACATGTTGCCAATGGTGGCGCGCGTCTCGAGCGAGAGGGCTTTCACACCCGGTCCGTAGGCTTCGACGAACTTGCCGACCACGCCCTGGCGGCGCAGGAGCTGGGTGATCGTAAGCACCACATCAGTGGCGGTCACGCCTTCACGGGGAGCGCCCACGATGCGAAGTCCCACCACCGGCGGAATCAGCATCGACGACGGCTGGCCCAACATGTTGGCTTCGGCCTCGATGCCACCCACACCCCAGCCCAGCACCCCGAGTCCGTTCACCATCGTGGTGTGTGAGTCGGTGCCCACGAGGGTGTCGAAGTACGCCACACCCTCGAGGTCGAAGACAACCTTGGCCAAGTTCTCGAGGTTCACTTGGTGACAGATACCCATTCCCGGAGGCACCACCCGGAACTGCTCGAAGGAGTTCTGCGCCCACTTGAGGAACGTGTAGCGCTCCGCGTTGCGCTGGTACTCGATCTCGACGTTCTCTTCGTAGCTGTTGGCCGTGCCGTTTCGCTCGACGATCACCGAGTGGTCGATCACCAGTTCGACCGGCACGAGGGGGTTGATCTTCTTCGCGTCGCTCCCCAAGGCCACGATGGCGTCTCTCATCGCGGCGAGGTCCACGACGGCAGGCACGCCGGTGAGGTCCTGCATTAATACGCGCGCCGGGGTAAAGGCGATCTCGCGGGCCTCATCGCCGGCCGCTTCGCCGTGGGCAGCTGGCGTGTCGGCCCAGCGCGCGAGCGCTTCGATGTCGCCCGCGCTCACTTTGACGCCGTCTTCGTTACGCAGCAGGTTCTCTAAGAGGACCTTGATCGAAAAGGGGAGTCGGTCGATCCCGAAGGTGGCCAGTTTTTCGCTCTGCAGTGAGTAAAACGCGAGTGAGCGACCCGAGACATTAAGGGTGCTCTTGGAGTCAAACGAGTTCAGCGAGGAGGTCATGGTCCCATTCTGCCGTGTTTTTCACAAAGAGGTTCCCGGGCCCGTTGGTGGCCACGACGCGTCGAGTGCGAGACTGTCGAGGTGCCGTCCACCTACAAAACACTGCTCTCTCACCTACAGAGTGCTTTTGACGTCATCGAGCCGGGGGCCGATCCGGCGTTACGAATCTCGGATCGCTCGGACTATCAGGCCAACGGAGTGATGGCGCTCGCCAAGCGCCTCAACCGACCCCCGCGGGAGGTCGCCGAGGAGGTCGTGTCGGCCCTCGATCTCGAACGTATTGGAAATGTCGAGATCGCGGGACCGGGGTTCTTGAACATCACCCTGGCGACGGGATTCCTGGATGACCAATTGCATGGGCTCGGTCCCGACGAGCGCCTGGGCGTGGCCAACGTGCTCGAACGTCGGGTCGTCATCGACTACTCGGCACCCAACGTCGCCAAGGAAATGCACGTAGGGCATTTGCGTTCGACCGTGATCGGCGACGCGCTGGCGCGGATGTATCGCTTCGCCGGACACCACGTGCTGGCGCGAAATCACGTCGGTGACTGGGGTACGCCCTTTGGCATGCTGATCGAGCACCTGCTGGACATCGGCGAAGACCAGGCGGTGGCCACCCTATCCATTGGCGACCTTGACGCCTTCTACAAGGAGGCTCGCACCAAGTTCAATGAGGACGACGCTTTCAAGGGCCGCAGCCGTAGTCGGGTGGTCGCCCTTCAGGGCGGGGATCCCGAGACGCTGCGGCTCTGGCACGTTCTTGTGAATGAGTCGATCGCGTACTTCAGTGAGGTGTACTCAAAGCTCGACGTGACTCTTACGCCCGACGACGTGGTTGGCGAGTCGTACTACAACGAACGCCTCGAAGGAGTCGTGCGGGACTTGGAGACGCTGGGGCTCCTCGTTGAGAGCGAAGGGGCGCTCTGTGTGTTTCCGCCGGGTTTCCAGAATCGCGAGGGCGAGCCGCTGCCGCTCATCGTACAAAAGAGCGACGAGGGATTCGGGTACGCGGCCACGGATCTGGCGGCGGTTCGCGATCGGGTCGATCATCTGCACGTCGACGAGATGATCTATGTCGTCGGCGCCCCGCAGGTGCAGCATCTCGAGATGGTCTGGGCGGTCGCGCGGATGGCGGGCTGGCTGCCCGAGCGCGTGCGATGTGAGCAAGCGGTCTTTGGCAACGTGCTCGGACCCGACCACAAGATGTTCAAGTCGCGCTCGGGGGAGAACGTGAAGTTGGTGTCGCTCATCGATGAAGCGGTCGAGCGGGCCTTCATGATCCTTGACGAGCGCGGCACCGACCTGGACGGCGATGAGAAGTACTTCTTGGCTCAGCAGATCGCCCGAGCGGCGATCAAGTACGCCGACCTCTCGACCGAGCGTCAACACGACTACGTCTTTGACCTCGATCGCATGGTTGCCTTCGAGGGTGACACCGGCCCGTATCTGCAGTACGCCCACGCCAGGGTCCGTTCGATCTTTCGCCGCGCGGGGAACGACGTCGCACCCGGAGCACATTTCGCCCTCAAAGAAGCCGCGGAGCGCGACCTCGCTCTCGGCTTGCTCGCCTTTCCCGAGGCGTTCGAAGGATCGCTCGCCACCCTGCAGCCGCACCGGCTGTGCACCTATCTCTTCGACCTCGCCCAGCGATTCACCACGTTCTACGACCGCTGTCCCGTGCTCTCCTCGGAAGGGGCACTTCGCAACGAGCGCCTCGCGCTCTGCGATCTCACCGGGCGCACACTGCGCCTGGGCTTAAGCGTGCTCGGTATCGACGCGCCCGAACAGATGTAGGGGTTCGATCCACTCACTAAAGTCAGTTCTGCGGCGCGACGCCGCTCTTTTTTCGTGGGGGGAACTATGGAAGTACGAGCCGCCATTGTGAGCGAGTTGCACGGACCGTGGCACGTTGAGACCATCGACATCGACGAGCCGCACGCCTTCGAGGTGAAGGTCAAGATGACCTTCGCCGGCATGTGCCACTCGGATGAGCATCTGCGAACCGGCGACATGGTGCCCGGCGAAGACCTCGTGCGACTCCTGACGGGCCACGACTCAATGTTTCCGGTCATCGGGGGTCACGAAGGCTCCGGCGTGGTCGAGTCGGTGGGCGAGAACGTCACGACTCTGAGTCCCGGCGACCACGTCGCGGTCTCCTTCGTTCCGAGCTGCGGACGTTGTGAATACTGCGCCTCGGGACGCCAGTATCTCTGTGGCCTGGGTGCCTCCACCTTGATGGGTCCGATGATCTCGGATGGTACGTGGCGCCATCACTGGGGCGACCTCGACCTGAATCGCATGTGCCAGCTCGGCACGTTCGCTGAGCACATCGTGGTCAATGAGGCGTCGCTCATTCGTATAGAGCCCTGGTACGACCTGCGCGCAGCGGCTCTCATCTCGTGCGGGCTCTCGACGGGATTTGGCTCGGCAGTCAACCGAGGCGGCGTGAAGCCCGGCGACACGGTGGCCGTGATCGGTTGCGGGGGAGTCGGTTCGGGCGCGATTCAAGGGGCGGTGCACGCGGGAGCGAGAGCGGTGATCGCGATCGACACCAATCAATCCAAGATCGACCGGGCCCTCAAGATTGGCGCGACCCACGGCTGCGCGACCACGTTGGACGCGGCCTTCAATATCCTGCCCGAACTGACGATGGGCAAGAACTGCGATGTCGTGATCATCACAGTGGGGGTCCTCACGGGTGACTTGATCGAGCAGGCTCGTTCGATCACGGCCAAGGGCGGCGTGGTCGTGGCCACCTCCGTCGCGCCGATGAATCAGACGACGGTTGACCTCAACCTCTTCATGTTCGCCATGCAGAACCAGGAACTGCGCGGAACGATCTTTGGCTCGGAGAGCCCCCGGATTCAAATACCCCGACTGCTGCGTCTGCACCACGAGGGCAAGCTCCACGTGGATGACCTCATCACCAAGGAGTACGCGCTCGATGGGGTGCAAGAGGGATACGACGATCTCGAGGCCGGAAAGAACATTCGCGGCGTGGTGCGCTTCTAGAGCAATTTGTTTCCTTCGCCCCGATCGCTAACGTCACCCTCGGCGCGGCACCCCTCACTCTGTTGCCCACAGTCTCTTCGGGTTTGGGAGTCGTTCTTACTTCACGGGACCCTGCCGTCTGCACGCTCAGTGGTTCGACGCTGACAGTTCTGGCCGTAGGCACTTGCAGTGTCGTTGCATCCCAAGGAGGAGACGACCAGTTTCTCCCGGCTGCGGCCGTGCAAACCTTTCTCGTCGAAGCGGCGACTGTCCCTTCGCTTCGTGACCCGGGGCGCGCTCGCATTCGCCGGGCCATCGCTCTTGCGAGCGGTCACGTGGTGCTCGTGGTGAGGGCTCCTTCGAATGGGGGATCGCGCTTGACCTCCTACGAGTACTCCGTTGACGGACGCGCATGGAGTAGCGCGGCGATCAGCGGACGCGTGGTCGTGGTGGGACTGAGGTTGTCTCAGGTGGTCACATTGCGAGTTCGTGCGCGCAACGCCGTGGGTGTCGGGCCCCCGTCGAACTCGGTGCGCGTAAAAGTTCGGTAGCCGAGTCAGTCGTCGATCGGCGCTCGAATCTCGGGCCATGAGAAGATGAGGTGGTGAACCCCCTCGTCGTTCCCGCTATGACGGGACGCTACGTACGACTGGAGCGATTGACGATCGAGCACGTTGACGCTCTTGTGGAGGCCGCGAGCGAAGACCGGACCGCCTACGGATACACCGCGGTGGTGCAGAATCACAATGATGCCGAAGCGTACGTCGAGTGGATGACCTCGATGTGGGAGTCCGGCGATGTGGTTCCCTTCGTGCAGATCGACGTCGAGCGAAACCTTGTGGTGGGCACCACGAGGTATCTCACCATTCGCCGCGTTGAAGGGCGGTCCTTGCCCTACGCCGTTGAGATCGGTGGGACCTGGCTCAGCGCCTCTGCGCAGCGAACGGCCATAAACACCAACGCCAAGTTTCTCTTGCTCGACTACGCGTTTACGAACTGGGGCGTGAGCCGGGTGGATCTGAAGACGGACGCGAGGAACGAGCGTTCGCGCTGCCGCCATCGAACGTATCGGGGCAACTCTCGAGGGAGTATTGCGTCACTGGCAGCCTTCCCATGGTGCCAGGGGAAGAGGGGCTGTTCCGCGACTCGGCGATGTATTCGATCACCGACGACGAGTGGCCCGCCGTTCGCGAACGCTTGATGTTGATGATGGAACAGAACGACACAACTAGGTTTCGGACACGCCGGGCAGGCCCAAGATCTCGCGAAGACCGAGCGTAGATTTCGTGATATTCGGCGTGAGCGAGCGCAGGGATCTTTCCCGCAGTGCCCCGCGCAGCACGCCACTGCCGTAGGCGAGATCGTCGGCAATCGCGAACGGCACGTCGGTGGGGTGAAATCGATCGCGTCGCCAACGCCACGCCGAACCGAGCACGAACAATCCGAGCGCCCGAGCGCGCCAGCGAGGGTGCAGCAGCGATCAGCAACACCACGACGCCGAAGGTTCGCACGACGGCGCGCGCCAGAGGTCCGCCCGCCCGCACCATGTTTCGCGTCACGACCTCATCGGCGGCAGCCGCGGGATTTTCCTCGTCTTGAAAGATCGTGCCCATCGCGTGGCGGCGCGCCCCGGCCACGATCCGTGCACCCACCGCCGGCTTTCCGAGCAGGACCGAGGTCCAGGTGACGAGCGTCCACGCGTCCGCACGCAGGGGAGCCAGTCGCTTGCCGTGTCGTTCGGCGAGCACGGCACTTGACGATCCATACCTCTGGCGTTGCTGCCACCAGCCTCGAAGCGTGGGCCGCGTGGGGTGAGCGACTTCGACGGTGGCGTCGTAGCGCACGAGCCAACCCCGATCGTGCAACCGCCACACGAAGTCGACGTCTTCGCCCACCCGGAGCGATTCGTCGAAGCCGTCACCGTAGGCGTCACGGCGAACCATGATGCACGCGCTGGGCACGTAGCCCACCGCGCCACCGGGAACCACCAGGCTGCTGCGTGGACCAAGGTCGAGGGGTCCAAAATGGTGCTCGAAGTGCTCGCGCCACGAGGTGCCGTCCAAGCCCCGAACACGCGGTGCGACCGCCGCGACTCGAGAGTCCTCAAAAGCGCAGCGTAAGTGTCGCGCCACGCGATCGGCGTCGACGACCGAGACGTCGACGTCGATGAACCAGAGGAACTCGCGTTTGGTCGCGGAAGCACCGACGTTGCGGGCGTGAGCGGGACCCTCATTGGTTCCGGTTCGCTGGAGCGTGGCGCCGTACTTTTGCACGCACAGAGCGACGGCGTCGCCGTCGTGAGACCCATCGTCGACCACGGTGACGTGGTAGCCCTCCAACTGGCGCAGGAGCGAGGACAGATTGGCAACGTCGCCATAGACGGGAACGACCACGTCAATGGCACTGCGCGAGAGAGGTGCATGGAAAGTTGGGGTTACGAAACCTTGTTCAATGAGCGTACGGGCCAGCCGTTCCTCTCCACCGAGCACGGGTCCGCCGTGGCGCCACCGTTCCAGGGTTTCGCGCGACGATCCGCGTAGGCGCAAGAGCCGCCAGGGACTCCCGCCGCTGAGCAGGTCACGATCGACGAACGTGGTTCCCTCGTCAACCTGCACGGTCGTTCCGGTGGGCAGCGCGTCGTGAGGGGGCGCGGGGACGAGGGGCTCAAATTCGCTC
This sequence comes from uncultured Acidimicrobiaceae bacterium, assembly GCA_963839255.1. Taxonomy (GTDB): domain Bacteria; phylum Actinomycetota; class Acidimicrobiia; order Acidimicrobiales; family RAAP-2; genus RAAP-2. Next base: position 294,384 of record CAWIUH010000005.1, on the reverse strand, counting down.
ACGCTCGGAGTCTTCCATGGCGGTTGCGGGCATACCGGGCGGACCGGGCAGAATGGAACGACAAGGAGGCACCGTGACCCCAGAAACCCTGACCCACGACGTAACGATGGACCTCGAGGCCGAGGTGGAAGAGCTCCTCGTCGAGGAAGTCTCCATCGACGGACTCTGCGGGGTGTACTAAGACGTGTCGTCCAGCGACGTCGTGGTCTTTGACGAATCGAGACATTGGCGTCTGAGCGATCACGTGTCGCTGCAGGGATGAATCCTTTGGGGCGCTGGCGTATCACCACGACACGCGTCGTCTGGTATTTCTCAAGTCTCGGAACCTCGTGGAGTTGGTGCGACGCCTGGGCGACTTCGAGAGTGCGCGTCGCGCGGTGGATGAACTCGTCGGGGAGGGAGAGCGCGATCGGTACCTCGTAGCGCTGGCCAGCCTGAGCTCATCGGGTCTGATTAGTGCCTGAGTCATCGCTGCGTGATCGATTCGAGCACGGTCTCGCCGCTCCCATCTGTTTGACCTGGGAGCTGACCTACGCCTGCAACTTGGCCTGCACGCACTGCCTGTCGTCATCGGGTCGACGCGACCCGCGTGAACTGACGACTCATGAAGCGCTGACTCTCATCGACGAGATCGCCGCGATGGAGATCTTCTACGTCAATATCGGTGGGGGCGAGCCGATGGTGCGTCGCGACTTCTTCGAGCTGATCGAGCACGCCGTTGATCGGCGAGTGGGCGTGAAGTTCTCGACCAACGGCACGCGGATCGATCGCCTCGCGGCCCGGAGACTCGCGAGCATCGACTACCTCGACATTCAGGTATCCGATCGACGGCGCAGACGAAGCGACTAATGACCGAGTTCGTGGGCGAGGCAGCTACGCCGCGGCCCGACGAGCGATGGATCAACTTGAAGGACGCTGAGTTCGGGGAGTTCAAGATCTCCGTGGTGATGACTCGCGAGAACGTCGAGCAACTGGACGCCTTCGAGTCGCTCGCCGCTGAGTACGGCGCGCAGCTTCGCCTCACGCGGCTTCGCCCCTCGGGTCGAGGGGTCGATGTGTGGAACGAGCTGCACCCCACTCTCGCCCAAGGTCGCGCCCTCTACGCGTGGTTGCGTGATCGCCCTCGCGTTCTCACGGGAGACTCGTTTTTCCATCTCTCCGCGTTCGGCAACCCGCTCGACGGACTGAACCTCTGTGGGGCCGGACGCGTGGTGTGCCTTATCGATCCCATTGGCGACGTCTACGCGTGCCCCTTCGTCATTCATGATGAGTTCTTGGCGGGTAACGTGCGCGATGACGGCTTCGCTCACGTGTGGCGCGAGAGCGATCTGTTTCGCACACTGCGCGAACCGGCGAGTCCCGGAGCGTGCGGGTCGTGTGGTTCCTATGACGCCTGTCGGGGTGGGTGCATGGCGGCCAAGTTCTTCACGGGGCTGGAGATGACTGATCCTGACCCGGAGTGCGTCTTTGGACACGGCGAAGTGGCTCTGGCCACCAGAGCGGTCTCGTCGCTTCCGCACTCGTCGCCCGATCACTCTCGTCGCGTACCCGTCTTGCTCTCGGCGAGACCCTAAAGCTCATCCAACACCTCCGGTAGTCTCAAAGAGGCTCGAAGGAGAGTTATGGCGAATTCGTGGTTCGAGACGGTGGCGGTTGCCCAGCGCCGGGCCGAAAAGCGCCTCCCGAAGTCTGTCTACGATGCCCTCCTCGCTGGATCGGAAAAGGGCCTGAGCTATCAGGACAACTTGGCGAGCTTTGATCAGCTCGGCTTCGCGCCGCACATCGCGGGCAATGCGAACGAGCGCTCGCTGACGACCACGATTATGGGCCAGAGCGTCTCGATGCCGGTCCTCCTCTCACCCACCGGCGTGCAGGCGGTGCATCCCGAGGGGGAGCTGGCCGTCGCTCGTGCCGCTGCCTCGCGCGGCGTCGCGATGGGACTCAGTTCATTCGCCAGTCAATCGATTGAAGACGTCTGTGGCGCCTGTGATCAAGTCCTCTTTCAGATGTACTGGTCCGGCGATCGCGACACGATGATCCAGCGTCTCGAACGCGCGAGGAGCGCCGGCGCGAAGGGAATCATCCTCACCCTGGACTGGTCGTTTTCGAATGGACGCGACTGGGGGAGCCCCTGGATCCCCGAGAAGATCGACCTCACGGCCGCCGTGAAGTTCGCACCCGACGTCTTCTCTCATCCGCGTTGGCTCTGGTCGTACGCGCGCACCGGCCACCTCCCCGATCTCACCACCCCCAATATGGCCAAGCCAGGCGAGAAGGCACCGACATTCTTTGGCGCGTACTACGAGTGGATGCTGAGCCCACTGCCCAGTTGGGACGATGTGGCGTGGCTGCGCGCGGAGTGGGGCGGCCCGTTCATGGTCAAGGGCGTAAGTCGTGTCGACGACGCCAAGCGCGTCGTCGATTTGGGGGCGAGCGCCTTGTCGGTGTCGAATCACGGCGGGAACAACCTCGACGGCACACCGGCGCCCGTGCGATCTCTGCCCGCGGTGGTCGATGCCGTCGGTGACCAGATCGAGGTTCTTCTCGATGGCGGTGTACGTCGTGGCAGCGACGTCGTCAAGGCGCTGGCTCTGGGAGCACGGGCCGTCATGATCGGTCGCGCGTACCTCTGGGGCCTTGCGGTCAATGGCCAGGCCGGAGTTGAGAACGTCCTTGACGTACTGCGCGGCGGCATCGATTCGACGTTGCTCGCGCTGGGTAAAGCCGACGTGAGTGAACTGGACCGCTCTGACGTGCTTGCCCCCGACGACTTCTTTCGGAGGCTCGGCTAGTGAGTCGGGTCGCGATCGTGACCGGCGCGGCGCGAGGTATCGGCGCGGCCACCGTGGACGCGCTGGTGAATGAGAACTACCGCGTCGTGGCCGTGGACCGCTGTCGCGACATCGCCGATATTCCTTACCCGCTCGGCACCAAGGCGGACCTGGACGCTGTGGTCGCTCGCCACGGTGAGGCCGTGTTGGGTCTGGTGGGCGATGTTCGCAGCGCCACCGATATGCAACTCGCGGTCGAGACCGCAACGCGTCACTTCGGGCGTCTCGACGCGGTGGTCGCGTGCGCCGGTGTGCTGGGGGTGGGCGCACCGCTCTGGGAAGTAGACGACGCAGTGTGGGACGCGGTGTGGTCGGTGAACGTGCTGGGTACGCGTCGTCTCATCGAAGCTGCCGCGCCCGTTCTCATCGCCAATGGTAAGGACGCTCACTCGCGCATCGTCGCGGTCGCCTCGGCGGCGGGCCACACCGGTCTCTTCCACTTGGCCCCGTACAGTGCGGCCAAGCACGCGGTGGTCGGTCTCATTCGTGGAGTGGCGATGGACCTCGCCCCGTACGGCGTCACCGCTAACGCCGTGAGCCCTGGCTCCACGCGCACCGCGATCCTTGAGGCGTCGGCCGCGATCTATAACCTCGTCAAGCGTCGAAGAGTTCGCCAGCCCATCAGCCGATCGGTCGCCTCCTCGAGCCGAGCGAGATCGCCGCCGCGATCACGTGGCTGTGCTCGGTCGCGTCCTCGGCAGTAACTGGGGCTGATATTGCGGTCGACGGCGGCATGACTGTTTCCTAAACTTTGCGGGATTTCTTCATGGGGTGGGGCGAATGAGTTCGTCGCGACCCGCGACATAGGGTGATCGGTGGAGTTATAGAAGGGGGACTGAATGGCGGCTAACTATCGCCCCGGAGCAACGGTGCTTGAGGCAATTGGTTCCACCCCTCTCATTCAGGTCAACGGCGTCTTCGCCAAACTCGAGTATCTCAATCCCTCGGGATCGGTCAAGGCGCGCATGGCGCGTTACATCATCGAACGCGCGGAGCGCGAAGGGCTCCTGCATCCGGGTGACACCATCGTGGAGGCGTCCAGCGGCAATACCGGAAACGCCATGAGCATGGTGGCCGCGGTCCTTGGCTACAAGATGATCGTCGTCATGCCCGAGGGTCTCAGCCCCGAGCGGGCCGCGATCTCGCTCGCCTTCGGCGCGGAGATGCACACCGTCGGCACCTTTCACGTGAATGAGGCGCTCGAAGAAGCAGGCCGGCTGGGCGACATTCCGGGATACTTCGCTCCTCACCAGTTCGAGTCCGAGTGGAACGTCGAGGAGAACCGTACGTGGCTTGGTCCCGAGATCCTCGGTCAGCTGCCCGCCGATCTCTCACCCGACGCCTTCGTCATGGGAGTGGGCACGGGTGGCACCCTCATCGGCGTGGGACAAGCGTTCCGCGAGGCGAACCCTGATGTGTTGATCATTGCGCTAGAGCCGAGCGAGTCGTGCACTATCCAGTGCGGCGACACCGGACTTCACCAGATTGAGGGCATCGCCGACGGTTTCATCCCCACCATCTACCAGCGCCACTCGGCCATGGTCGACCGAGTGGTGGGCGTGCACAGCGACGACGCGGTTGCCGAGATGCGACGTCTCGCCCGTGAGCACGGCCTCTTGGTGGGTCCGAGCTCGGGCGCCAACATGGTTCTCGCTCGCCAGATCCGCGAGGAGTTGGGCGACGCGGCAACGGTCGTGACGGTGCTGTGCGATGAGGGCGAGAAGTACCTGAGTGAGTACTTCATTCCCGAATCGCTGAGGACGCTCCTAGTTCATAGGGGCGTGACGTAGGCCCCGGCGATGCCACCGTCGACGAGGAACGTCGAGGCGTTGACGAAGGTGGAGTCGTCGCTCGCCAGAAACAGCACCGCGCTCGCGATCTCCTCGGGTTCCGCGAAGCGTCCCGCCGGAATGTGCACGAGACGGCGCGCGGCGCGCTCGGGGTCCTTGGCGAAGAGCTCTTGGAGCAGTGGCGTGTTGACTGGGCCCGGGCACAGTGCGTTCACGCGAATGCCCTCGCGCGCGAACTGCACGCCGAGCTCGCGCGACATCGAGAGCACCCCACCCTTGGAAGCGGTGTAGGAGACCTGGCTGGTGGCCGAACCCATCACGGCGACGAAAGAAGCGGTATTGATGATCGACCCGCCGCCGCGCGCAAGAGGTGGGGGATGCCGTACTTGCAGCACAGGTAGACCGAGGTGAGGTTGACGTCCTGGACGCGCTTCCAGGCGTCGAGTTCGGTGGTGAGGATCGAGTCGTCGTCGGCGGGCGAGATGCCCGCGTTATTGAAGAGGACGTCGATGCCGCCGTACGTCTCGATCACCTGGTCGTACATCGACTTCACACTCGCCTCGTCGGCCACGTTCACCTGAACGAATGTCCCACCGATCTCGTCAGCGAGGGCGACGCCAGTCTCCTCATTGAGGTCGGCCACAACCACCTTCGCGCCTTCTTGGGCGAAGCGCAGCGCCGTCGCTCGTCCAATGCCGCTCGCGGCCCCGGTGATGATGGCCACTTTGTTGTCCAGGCGTCCCATTTAGTTGTCCTCCGTTGAGATGAACACATTCTTTTCTTCACTGAAGCCGAGTAGCGCGTCGGGCCCCAGTTCGCGACCCAAGCCCGAATGCTTAAAGCCACCGAAGGGCGTCGAGTAGCGAACCGACGAGTTCGAGTTCACCGAGAGCGCGCCGGTCTCCACGCCGCGCGCCACCCGCAGAGCCTTGGCGACGTCGCGGCTCCAGATCGAGCCCGAGAGTCCATAGATGCTGTCGTTCGCGATGGCGATCGCTTCAGCCTCGTCGGCGAAGCGCACGACCGAGACGACGGGACCGAAGATCTCTTCTTGGAAGGAGCGCGCAGAGTGATCGCTGGTTTCAAGCACCGTGGGGGCCATCCAGTACCCGGGGCCTGCGGGAGCAGAGCCTGTGAAGGCCACTTTCGACTCCTCGACGTAAGCCCGCACGCTCTCGCGCTGGGCGGAGGTGATGAGCGGGCCCATCTCGCTCTCGTCGCTGGTGGGGTCTTGAACCTTGACCCCTTTGACCGCGGGCTCGAAGTACTCCATGAAACGGTCGTAGGCGGACGCCTCCACCAGCAGGCGCGAGCGCGCACAGCAGTCTTGGCCCGCGTTGTCAAAGACCGCGTAGGGAGCTTGGGCGGCGGCCTTCTCGAGATCCGCGTCGCCAAAGACGATATTGGCGCTCTTGCCGCCGAGCTCCAAGGTGACGCGCTTGACCTGCGCGGCGCACCCCTCCATGATGATGCCGCCCGACGGCGTTGGATCCGGTGAAACAAACCTTGCGCACCGCGGGGTGGGTCACGAAGCGGTTTCCCACCATCGAGCCGTCTCCCGTGACGACCTGGAAGACCCCTTCGGGAATGCCGGCATCCAACGCGAGTTCGCCGAGTCGTATGGCAGTCAGTGGCGTCAGGACGGCGGGCTTCAGGACGACGGTGTTGCCCGCGGCGAGGGCCGGTCGCGAATCCCCATCCAGCAATCGGCATCGGAAAGTTCCAGGGCACGATGATGCCCACGACGCCAAGCGGCTCATAGAAGGTGAGGTCAATGCCACCGGCGACGGGGATCTGTTTACCCGAGTGTCGCTCGGGCGCGCCGGAGTAGTAGTTGAGTACGTCGCGAACGTTGCCCGCCTCCCATCTCGCGTTGGAGATCGTGTGGCCCGAGTTCGCGACTTCGAGCTGGGCGAGTTCTTCGTTGTGGGCATCAACGACCTCAGCGAAGCGCCGCAACAGTCGCGCTCGGTCCGCAGGGGTGACCTTCTTCCAAGTGGTCGCGGTCTTCGCCGCACGATCGATCGCGGCGTCGGTCTCTTCGATGCTCGCGAGATTGATGCTCGCGATCTCCTCTTCGGTGGAAGGGTTGATGATGCCCAGCGTGCTCATAGACGTTCGAATCCTCGGTAGCGTTCCCAGTCCGTAACCGCCGCCTCGAACGCGGCGACCTCAATGCGTGCCGCGTGAGTGTAGTGATCGACGACCTCGTCGCCGAAGACGTCGCGAGCGACGGCACTCGCGTCGAACAGATCGGCCGCCTGGCGCAACGACGTGGGCACGCGCGGCGCGTCGGAGAGGTAGGCGTTGCCCTCGAAGGCGGGCGCGAGGGGCAGGGACTCATCCACCCCGCGCAGTCCGGCCCCGACCAGCGCGGAGATCGCTAGATAAGGGTTGACGTCGCCGCCCGGAATGCGACACTCGACGCGAAGTGACGGACCGTGTCCCACCACGCGAAACGCGCACGTGCGATTGTCTAGTCCCCAGAGCATCGCGGTGGGCGCGAAGGAACCTTCGACGAATCGCTTGTAGCTGTTGATGTTGGGCGCGAGGAAGAGTGAGAGCTCGCGCGCGTAGGCGATCTGTCCGGCGAGGAAGTGTTCGAAGACCGGCGAGAAGCCGTGCTCCCCATCGCCGGCGAAGACCGACTCGTTGTTCTCGTCGCGCAGCGACAGGTGAATGTGACAGGAGTTGCCTTCGCGCTCGTTGTACTTGGCCATGAAGGTGATACTGCAGCCCTCTTGAGCGGCGATCTCCTTCGCGCCCAACTTAAAAAGCGAGTGCTCGTCGCACTTATCCACCAGCTCGGCGTACTTAAAGGCGAGCTCGTGCTGACCGTAGTTGCACTCGCCCTTGAGAGATTCGACGATCATGCCCGCACTTCTCATGGAGCGCCGCACTCGTCCGAGCACGCCTTCGACGCGAGAGGTGCCCAATAGTGAGTAGTCGACGTTGTACTGGTTGGAAGGCGTCAGTCCTCGGTAGCCGGCATCCCATGCATCTTCGTAGGAGTCTTCGAACATGATGAACTCGAGCTCGGTACCCGTGAGACCGCTCCAACCGCGCGCGGCGAGTTGACCGACTTGATTTTGCAGGATCTGACGCGGGGAGACGGCGACCGGATCGCCGTGGACTGTCTCAACGTCGGCAAAGATGATGACCGTCTTGTCGTGCCAGGGGACGATTCGAATCGTCGTGTAGTCGGGGGCAAAGGCGAGGTCGCCATATCCTCGCTCCCACGACGTCAAGGCAAAACCGTCGACCGTGTTCATGTCGACGTCCGAAGCGAGCAGGTAGCTGCATCCCTCCACGACGCCCTCGAGAAGGTCGTTCACGAAGAAATCGGCGTCAATTCGCTTGCCCTGAAGTCGGCCCTGCATGTCGGTGATGGCCATGATGACGGTATCAATCTCGCCACTTTCGATGTGAGCCACAAGTTCTTTTTGGGTCAGTCGACCCCTGGTTGAAGTACTCATACGCCCCCTCGAACACTGATTTGGCCATGGTAGTCGCGCGGGTTGCGATCACATTTTGGGCTCGGGGCACGAACTCGCCGTCATCGAGCGAGAACTCAACACCTCGCTCGCTCGACGAGAACCTCGCTCGCGCGGACTCTTGACGTCGGCGAGGCGACATCTCTTGTCCGTTACTTTGCAGTAGGGCTCGACCTACAAAGAGCGATGCATCGATCTCGTAGACTCTCGCCAAAGAGCGAAGGGAACGCAGTGCGACGCACGCGAATCGTAGCGACCATTGGTCCGGCCTCAGAGTCAGACGAAAGGCTCAAGGAACTCGCCTCCGCTGGCGTGGACGTCTTTCGTTTGTCTTTCGCTCACGGCGACATCCCGTCGGGCATTGAGCGCCTGCGCCGAGTTCGCAAGGTCGTGCCCGACGTCGCCATCATGGTCGACATTCCCGGTCCGAAGATCCGTGCGGGCTCCTTTGGTACGTCCCCCGTGCCCCTCAGCGTGGGCGGAGAAACCAAACTGGTGGAAGCGTTCGGCGAGATCTCGACGGCCGAGCGCATCACAGTCGAGCGCGATCACGTTCTGAGCCAACTGAAAGTCGGTGACCGGGTCCATATTGGCGACGGGGGAGTGTCGCTGATCGTCACCAACGTTGGCGCCACCGTTGAAGCGCGAGTCACCTCCGGTGGTGCGGTCATGGGCAAGCCCGGGCTCTCGCTTCCGTCCTCGGTGATGGATGACCGCCTGCCCACCGAGGACGATCGCCATCGTCTCGAAGCGCTGCGCAGTGAAGAGTTTGAGATACTCGCCGTCTCCTTCGTGCGATCCGGCTTCGACGTCGAGAGCGTGCGCGCGGTGCTCTCACGACCCGACGTGATGATCATGTCCAAGATCGAGACGGGCGAGGGGATCGAGAACCTGAACGAGATCATGGAGCACTCCGACTCGCTCATGGTCGCGCGGGGCGACCTCGGAGTTCGCCTGCCGATTGAGGAGGTTCCCCACCTCCAAAAAGAGATTGTGCGTTTGGGCATTCGCTACGCGCGACCGGTGGTGGTTGCCACCCAGATGCTCGAATCGATGACGCACGCTCAGGTTCCCACGCGCGCCGAGGTGACCGACGTGGCCAACGCCGTCCTGGATGGCGCGAGCGCGGTGATGCTGAGTGGTGAAACGGCGATCGGCGAGGATCCCGTGGGCACCGTTGTCACGATGGACCGTATCGTGCGTCGCGCCGAAATGTCCTTTCCCTACGCCGAGTGGGGGGCGGGATTGGGCATTCAGGATCTCGTCACCACGAGCACGCAAGCTCAGCGCGTCACCGCCGCCATTACCGGTGCGGCGTGGCGGGCCGCGATGGATGAGAACGCGGTTGCCATCGTTGCCTGCACCAGGTCGGGTCTTACGGCTCGAGCAATCTCGCGCTTTCGCCCGCCGATGCCCATCGTCGTGCTCACGCCGAATTATTCGACCGCCTTGCAACTGCGCAGCTCCTGGGGTATCCAAGAGACCTTTGTCACCCCACTCCAGGACATCGACGGACTGTGCGACTATGCGGTGACCAAGCTCAAGGAAACCGGCTTTGCCAAGCCGGGCGATCCCGTTGTCGTAATGGCCGGATCGTCGTCCAATCAGGCCGCGGTGACTGATACCGTGCGCATGATCATCGTCCCGTAGCACAACATTTCGACGTATTTTCGACAGAAAATATGATCCCTGCCTACGCTACGGCGATGGCGCTTTTAGAGCTCTCTGCAGACGTATCGTCCGCGCAGCCCGTGCCGATCCGTGCCGCCCTCGTCAATATGGTCGAGGGATCCGTCTCTCCTACGTCGACGGGATTTCGCGTGGAGGGCACCGTTGAGGGCGAGGATCCCGAGACCGCAAACCGCCAACTCTTCACGACGTTGCGTCGCATTGAGCCGCGCACCACGTTGCGCGCACAGTGGAAGGTTGATGGCATGATTCACCGTTACGTCGACTTGACTGCCCAGCGCACCTTCGCTGCCACCTCGTCCTAAGCGGCGTCCCTCTACGAGAGGGCCGTCACGCCCTTCAACTCACTGAGCGACTCACGTAAGACTGTGGCGAGGTCTCGAGTGTTCTTCGGGCGGACCCACTCTTCAAACGATGTCTTGAACACCGCGACACTCACCTCGGCGACGAGTCCCGCCACGGAGTCCGTCGCCCCGCGAGCGCGAAGCGTCGCGGCGAGCTTGATCGCGAGTGATTGCAGTTTGATGAGCTCACGTTCTTGAAGCTCGGCGGTGGCCGAAATGATCCGTTGCCGCTTCTGAGCGAAGGAGCGACGCTCCTTGAGGAACGAACTGACCGCCTCAAGACCGACGAAGGCCGCTTCGAGGGGCCCCAGTTCTTTAGACGCGGCGGCGGCGGCGTCGGTGATGAGGTTCTCGAATGTCTCACCGCCCGGAAAGAGCACCTCGCGCTTGTCACTGAAGTAGCGAAAGAATGTCCGCTCGGTCAGACCTGCCCGTTGGGCGATCTCGGCGACCGTTGTGTTCTCGAACCCCTGTTCGAGATAGAGCTCCAGGGCCGCAACTTCGAGTCGCCCACGACTATCGGGCTGCCAACGCATACGTCCAGAGTAACTAACGTCAGCCACTGACATGTGGCACTGCCGTGTGCGTTGCCGGCGCCCGAGAACCCCTCAAGAAGAGAGGGCGCCGTCGTAGGGATCTCTCCCAATGGATCTTCGCGGTTGGAGAACTCATACCGCCACCTCGAAAGAGTGGACGGCCGATGGGATCGGTGACAGAACAAGCGCTGGCGTGTCACACTCCGACGGCTGGGTTCGAGTCGCTCCTTCTCGGCGACTCCGAACAGGCAGGTGACTGGCGAACGCGTAGGGAAGGGATTCCTCGGTGCAGTTCCCTGAACACCAATTCAATAATTTGGAGAAATCTCCCAGCGAATCGAGTATTCTCCTTCGGCATTGAGCGGCGTCCGCTCATCGCAGTCGGTCTTGTTGGACCAAACATGGGGGGAACTGGATGAGTGATAGTCCTGGAATGCTGTCGTCAGACGAGAAGCGCCTTGCCGCTCTTGGCTACAAGCAGGAGCTCAATCGCGGCTGGAGCGGATTCTCCAACTTCGCGATTTCGCTGACGATCATTTGCATCCTCAGTGGCTGCTTCACGACCTACGGACAGGCGTGGAACGATGGCGGCCCGATCGCGGCCTCGATCGGCTGGCCCGTAATCAGTCTTCTGGTCCTGCTCGTCGGACTTTCCATGGCTGAACTCGCTTCGAAGTACCCAACCGCGGGTGGCATCTATTACTGGGCGTACAGTCTGGGCGGTGTGCGCTGGGCGTGGTTCACGGGTTGGTTCAATCTGCTCGGGCTCGTCGCCATTGTCGCCGCCGTCGACTACGGATGCGCATCGTTCCTGAATTCGGTGCTCGCGTTGTACGGAGCCAACTTCATCCTGAACTTCAAAACGGCAGACGCTTCGACGATTCTGCACAACGTGTTCATCTTGTTCGTCCTGATTCTTGCCCTACACGCCATCATCAACGTTTTCTCCTCGCATTTGGTGTCGCTGCTGAATCGGATTTCGGCCTGGTGGATGCTGGCCGGGGTGCTCGTGATCGTGGGTGTGCTGGCCTTCGGACCTTCCACGCACCAGAGCTTCTCCTGGGTGTTCTCGCACCGGATCAACAACAGTGGGTTCTCGGGCCACTTCTACTGGTTCATGATCCTGCCACTGGGCTTCCTGCTCACCATGTACACGTTCACTGGCTACGACGCCTCAGCGCACCTGTCAGAGGAGACGCACGACGCCGAGCGGGCCGCCCCGCGGGGACTGTGGACGGCGATCGCCTACTCGGCGGTCGGCGGCTGGGCGGTCCTGCTCGCGATCACGTTCGCCGCGACCCACACCGCCGCGATTGACGCAGGTGGCGGCGGTGCGATTCCGATCATCGAAACCGCGCTCAGCTCTGGTCTCGCGAAACTCGTGCTTGACATCTCGACCGTCGGGCAACTGTTCTGCGGGATGGGCTGCGTGGCAGCGGCCTCGCGCATGGTGTTCGCATTCTCGCGCGATGGGGCAGTCCCCGGCCACTCGTTGTGGCGTCGACTCAACAAGCACCGGACGCCGACGTGGGCGGTGTTCTTCGTGGTGGCCTTCTCCCTTATCATCACGATCCCGGCGCTGTTCGGCAACAAGGCCGGATTCCCGGTGGCCTTCTTTGCGGTCACGTCCATCACGACGATCGGGCTGTACATCGCGTACATCCTTCCCGTCTTTTTGCGCTGGCGCATGGGGAGCAAGTTCGAGCCGGGCGTGTGGAACCTGGGCAAGCACTACAAGTGGATCAACCTCATTGCCATCATCTGGGTCGTACTCTGCGTGATCATCTTCTGCCTACCTACGTCTCCGGCGGCGGTTCCGTGGCTGAGTGGTTTTAGTTGGAGTGACTTCAACTACGCGCCACTCGTCACGATCGCGCTGGCGCTAGGAGTCTGGATCGCCTGGATCGGCGGAGCCAACAAGACGTTCAAGGGCCCGGTGAGGACGCTGGACGATCCCGATGTCGGCACGCCCGACGATTCGGCGCTCATGCCAGCTGATTGAGCTGTCCCTCGGCTCGGGCAAGAGAGAAGTCCCGAGGGGCATGCCCTGAAATGGCTGCGGCAAGGGCTTACAACAGAGCAAAGTCGACAATTCTGTAACACCAGAACGTAAAGGTCTTGGTGCCCCCGACAGGAGTCGAACCTGCGCACATGGCTTCGGAGGCCAATGCTCTATCCGCTGAGCTACGGGGGCGCGTGGTGAGTCTACCTGGCCGCCTTTTGGTGACCGAGTGAGGACGCCGCGACCTTCGAGGTGTCCCGCAATGCCCAACTCGTAGTGTTGACCCATGGGCGTCGAGCCGGTACCGGCTTCTCTGTTTCCCGACACGACCCAACTCCGCGAAGACGGAGGGAGCGTGGGCGGCGTGGATCTGCGCGCCCTGGCGACGACGTTCGGCACCCCACTGTTCGTCTACGACGAGGTGACTCTTCGCGAACGGTGTCGCGAAGCTGCGAACTCCTTTGATGATGGCGTGGCCTTCGCGTCAAAGTCGTTTCTCTGTGGCGCCATGGCCCAACTAGCCGCCGAAGAGGGACTGTGCGTGGACGTGGCCACCGGCGGTGAACTCGACATTGTCCTGCGCGCGGGCGTTCCCGCGAATCGGATCATCGTGCACGGCAACAACAAGTCCGCCGAGGAGATTGAACGCGCTGTGGCGGTCGGAGTGCATCGGATCGTCGTCGACAATTTTCCAGAAGTCGAGCACCTGAGGAACGTTGTTTCGCCCGAGTCGCCCGTAAATGCCCTGGTGCGCGTGACCCCGGGTGTCGAAGCGCACACTCACGAGTACGTCCGAACCGGTCAGGAAGACACCAAGTTTGGCTTCTCGGTGGCGACCGGAGAGGCGCGCCGAGCGATCGAGCGACTGCAAAGCATCGACGGGCTCGCGCTGCATGGTGTGCACGCCCACATCGGCTCGCAGATCTTTGAAGTCGAGGGGTTCAAGGAGTCGATCGGCGTACTGGTCGACTTCACCAAGGACGACGACTTTGACGAACTCTGTGTGGGCGGCGGGCTGGGCGTGGCCTACGTGACTGGTGAAGCAGCACCATCCATCACGGAGTGGGGTCGCGCCATTCGCGAAGCCGCCAAAGAAGCGGGACTTCGACGCGATGTGCGCATCCTGGCCGAACCCGGTCGCGCAATCGTCGCCCAGGCCGCGCTCACGATCTATCGGGTGGGCGTTGTCAAGCCCGTAACGCAGCGCACCTACATGGCCGTTGACGGTGGCATGAGCGACAACCCACGACCCGTGCTCTACGGCTCGGGCTATGAGGCCTTCGACGTGGATCATCCGCTCGCCGAGCGACCTCAGGTGGTGCGCCTGGTGGGCAAGCACTGCGAGAGCGGCGACGTGCTGGTCGACGAGGCCTATCTGCCCGCCTCCACGGGGGTCGACAGTCTGGTGGCTACGCCGGTGACGGGCGCGTACGGATACTCGATGGCGTCGAACTACAACCGCGTCCCACGACCGGCGGTGGTGTTCGTCCACAACGGCGCTGCCCGTGAGGTGCTTCGCCGCGAGACCTTCGAGGATCTCGCGCGGCTCGAAGTCGGCCTCCCGCCGACCCTGAGTTAGCCTTATTTCAATGAAGGACGGTGTCGTACGGGTCGGCGTGATCGGCGGTGGTTTCGTGGGAGCCTCGCTCGCCCAACTACTGAGCGACCCCTCGCGGCGTGAGGCATTGACCGACGCCGCGACCGCTGACGTGGAGCTGGTCGGCGTGGCGGTGCGGGACCTCTCGAAGCCCCGTCCCGGTATCCCCACGGATCTGCTCACCGACGACGTGGAGTCCCTGATCGAAAGTGACTTGGACGTCCTGGTCGAAGTAGCCGGTGGCATCGAGCCGATGAAGACCTACATCGAGAGCGCTCTCAAGCGCGGCGTCTCGGTCGTCACGGGCAATAAGGCCCTCATCGCCCAATCGGGACCTCAGTTGGCCCAACTCGCGCACGAGAACCACGCCGACCTCTTCTATGAGGGGGCGGTGGGAGGGGCGATCCCGATACTTCGCGCGTTGCGAACGTCGTTGGCCGGCGAGCGCATCACTCGCGTGATGGGAATCGTGAACGGGACGACCAACTTCATTCTGACCAAGATGATGAACGAGGGAAGTGACTACGCCGACGCCCTCGCACGAAGCCCAGGTTCTGGGATACGCCGAGCAGGCCGACCCCTCGGCCGACGTCGAGGGCTTCGACGCCGCCGCCAAAGTGCAGATCCTCTCGACACTGGCCTTTGGCACGCGACTCGGCGGCGAAGAGATCTCGCGCGAGGGCATCACGGGTGTGCGCAGTGTGGACGTCGAAGTTGCCAAGCGCATGGGTTACGTCATCAAGTTGATCGGCGTCGCCGAGCGAGTGGGGGATTCGGGGATCTCGCGGCGCGTTCATCCCGCCATGGTTCCGGTCGCGCACCCGCTGGCCTCCGTAAACGGTGCGATGAACGCCGTCTTTGTCAACGGCGTCAAGAGTGGACCTTTGATGTGGCTCGGCCAGGGTGCGGGCGGCGAACCAACGGCGACCGCGGTGCTCGGCGACCTGCTTGACGCCGCGCGAAATCGCGTGAGCGATCGCCACGACGTGCCCTTCAGTGGCGACCACTCCTTGCACTACGTGCCCGCCGGTGAGTTGTCGAGCCGCTTCTATCTCAGCGTCGACGTGTGGGACCGACCGGGTGTGCTGGCCGAAGTCGCGAGCGTCTTTGGTCGTCATCAGGTGTCCATTCAGTCGATGGATCAGTCCGGCTTCAACAACGAGGCTCGGCTGGCCTTTTTGACCCACGAGGCACTGAGTGCCGACGTCGAAGCGACGTTCGCCGAGCTGAGCGCGCTTGAGTTCGGTGGAGTCCGTGGGTGCGTGCATCCGCGTGATCGACGAAGAGGTCGCATGAACGCATGGGGCGGGCTGCTCGTTGAGTACGCCGAGTGGCTCGACCTCGATGGCGTGTCGGACATCGTGACCTTGCAGGAGGGCCATACACCCCTCTTGCACGCCGACAATCTCTCGGAGCGCCTCCAAGCGGACGTGTGGCTCAAGTACGAAGGGCTGAATCCGTCCGGATCCTTCAAAGATCGCGGCATGACCATGGCGATCACCAAGGCGAAGGCCAACGGGGCGACGAAGGTGATCTGCGGATCTACGGGCAACACCTCGGCCGCCGCCGCGGCCTACGCGGCCAAGGCCGACATGGAGTGTGTGGTGCTCGTGCCCGAAGGCAAAATTGCCATCGGCAAGTTGGCCCAGGCCATGGTCTACGGCGCCAAGGTCATCCAGATCCGCGGCAACTTTGACCAGGCCCTCAACTTGGCCCGCGAGCTCACTCAGTACCTGCCTATGACGATTGTGAACTCGATCAATCCTGACCGCATCGAAGGACAAAAGACCGGCGCGTTCGAGATCGTCGACGTCCTCGGGGACGCGCCCGACATTCTGTCGATTCCCGTGGGCAACGCCGGCAACATCACGGCGTACTGGCGCGGCTTCACGCAGTATCACTTTGCCCAACGCTGCGCGACGTTGCCCAAGAATGTGGGGCTTTCAGGCGGCCGGCGCGGCACCGATCGTGCTCGGCCATCCGGTGGCCAACCCCGAGACCATCGCGACCGCCATTCGCATTGGCAACCCGGCGAGTTGGGTACCCGCGCTGGAGGTCATCCACGAGTCCTTGGGTGACATACGCGCGGTGAGCGATGAAGAGATCCTCGAGGCGTACCACTACGTGGCGCGACACGAATCGGTGTTCTGTGAGCCCGCCTCGGCGGCGTCGGTGGCGGGACTCTTAAAGTACGGCGTGCCTGAAGGTTCGACGGTGGTGTGCGTCCTTACCGGCAACGGCTTAAAGGACCCTGATACTGCCGTGGGCTCGAGTGAGTCGCCCGATGTGGTGGACGCTACGCTGAAAGCGCTTCTCAGCGAGCTCGAGTAGTTGTGTTTCCGAATCGCGCTGCTATACTTGACATTGTCGTCCGTTCGGTTATGCCGGCGTAAGGAATCTCTTCCGAGACGACTTTTCCCCCGTATTTCTTCTCCGTTCCGTCATATCTTCACGAGCGGCGAGAAAGGATTCATTTCATGGCTATCAAGCCTTCCCCAGAGCGTTCGGATCTCGAGACCAAGAGTCGCGAAGATCTCCAAACGATCGCAAAAGTGATGGGTGTTGACACGCCCACCCGTGCCACCAAAGCCGCCCTCATCGAGGCAATCATGTCCGAGCCGGCGAGCCCCAACGGTGCCTCTTCCAACGGAGCGTCCGCGAACAGTGCGTCTCCGGAGGGCTCTCGCGCAGTGCGCTCGCGTCGCACCGTCGCCACTCCCGTCGATGACTTCGACGACCTACTGGGCGAGTTCGCCGCCGACGCCCCGGTCGCCTCGGAGGCCCCCGGCGCGCCCGCCGCTCCGACGACCAACTCCGAGTCGAACGCGGAGACCGCGCCGTCCGAGCGTCCCGCCGCGCGCCAGTTCACGCAGGCCCGTCCCGAGCGCCAGCCGCGCGAGTTCAGCGGTGGCGACACCAACAGCCGTTCGCGCCGCAACCGTCGCAACCGCAACGGGCGCGAACGCTTCAACGGCGAGTCGATGCCCAATGCCGACCAGCCCTACGCCGGTGAACTCGTCGATGTCGAAGGCCTGTTGGACCTGCGCGACGATGGATACGGCTTCCTGCGCGCCAAGGGATATCACTCCTCACCCAACGATGTGTACGTCTCGATCAATCAAGTGCGTCGCTACCACCTGCGCAAGGGCGACACCATCGTCGGCGGGTACCGACCCGCCGCGTCGAACGAGAAATACCCGGCCCTGCTGCGCGTCGACACCGTGGCCGGTGTCGACCCCGAAGTGGCGCGACTGCGTCCCAAGTTCGAGGACCTCACCCCGCTCTTTCCCGACGAGAAGTTGAACCTCGAGATCAACGAGGGCGGCAAGCTCGACCTCACCCCGCGCATCGTGGACCTGTTGTCCCCGATCGGCAAGGGCCAGCGCGGCCTTATCGTCTCGCCGCCCAAGGCCGGTAAGACCACGATCATGAAGCAGATCGCCCAGTCCATCGAGGTCAACAACCCCGAGGTTCACCTCATGGTGCTCCTCGTCGACGAGCGCCCCGAAGAAGTCACCGACATCCGACGCAGCGTGAAGGGCGAAGTGATCTCATCGACCTTCGACCGGCCCGCCGAAGAGCACACCCACGTCGCCGAACTGTGCATCGAGCGCGCCAAGCGACTCGTCGAACAGGGTCGTGACGTGGTGATCATCCTTGACGGCATCACTCGTCTGGCGCGCGCCTACAACCTCGCCGCCCCGGCGACCGGGCGCATCATGTCCGGTGGCGTGGACTCCGGTGCGCTGTATCCGCCCAAGAAGTTCTTCGGTGCCGCGCGCAACATTGAAGAAGGTGGTTCACTGACCATTCTCGCCAGTGCCCTCGTCGAAACGGGTTCGAAGATGGACGAAGTGATCTTCGAAGAGTTCAAGGGAACCGGCAACATGGAGTTGCGACTGGACCGCCGTCTGGCTGAGCGTCGTCTCTACCCGGCGATCGACGTTAACGCGTCCTCGACTCGTCACGAAGAGCTGCTCTTCAGCCGCGAGGCGTTGCCCCAGGTCTGGAAGTTGCGCCGTGTTCTGAACGGCTTGGCGGCCGAAGGTCGCGACGCCGCCGGTCTCGAGCTGCTGATCGACAAGCTCAAGACGACCAAATCAAACGAGGAGTTCCTGGCCGAGATCGGTCGGGGACCGGCACCAACCAGTTAATTCCCGCTACACTTTTTCTTCGCACTTAAGGAGCGACATGAAGCAAGATATTCACCCCACCTACGGCGATGCCGCCGTCACCTGCTCGTGCGGCAACACCTTTACGACGTCCTCGACCAAGTCAACCCTGCGCGTCGAGCTCTGCAACGAGTGCCACCCCTTCTTTACCGGTAAGCAGAAGTTGGTTGACACCGGTGGCCGCGTCGAGCGCTTCCAGCGCCGCTACGCGCAAAAGACCAAGGCGCGCGCTCCCAAGGCTTAGAACCTCGGGCGCTCCGCGAATTTCGTGCGCTCCCTCGACCAGACACTCTCCTTACTTCAAGACGAGCTTCGCACCGTCGAAGTCCAATTGGCGGAGCCCGACGTTGCCAGCGACCTCACGCGTCTGCGCGACCTTTCGCGTCGCCACAAGGAACTCAGCGACATCAACATCGCTTGGCTGGCCCTTCAGGGTGCCCGTGAAGACGTGAACACTGCACGAGAGATGTTCAACGAGACCGAGGGCCACGACCGAGAACTCTGGCGCGACGAAGTGAACGCCGCCGAGTCGCGGATCGCGGAATTCGAAGAGAACCTCGAGACCCTGCTGCTGCCCCACGATCCCAACGAAGGACGCAACGTCATCCTGGAGATTCGCGGGGCCGAAGGCGGCGAGGAAGCCAATCTCTTTGCCGCCGACTTGGCCGAGATGTACAAGCGCTACGCGGCTCTGCGGGGCTGGAAGTTCGAAGTCATCGAAGAGCGCGAGTCGGACAAGGGCGGCCTCGACGAGGCCACCTATCTGGTCAAGGGCGACGACGCCTGGGCCCGCCTCGCCTTCGAAGCGGGCGTGCACCGCGTCCAGCGCGTTCCCGTCACCGAAGCCAAGGGGCGAGTTCACACCTCCTCGGCCACCGTCTCGGTGCTGCCCGAAGCCGAAGACGTCGACGTGACCATCGACCCCACCGAACTCAAGATCGACGTGTACCGCTCCTCGGGTCCCGGCGGACAGAGCGTCAACACCACCGACTCCGCGGTGCGCATTACGCACCTGCCCAGCGGAATTGTGGTCTCGATGCAGGACGAGAAGAGCCAGATTCAAAATCGAGCCAAGGCCCTCATCGTGTTGCGTTCGCGCCTCCTCAAGGCTGCCCAGGACGCTCAGGCCAACGAACTCGGCGACCTCAAGCGCTCCCAGCTCGGCGGCGGCGGTCGCAGCGAGAAGATTCGCACGTACAATTTCAAGGAGAACCGAGTGACCGATCACCGGATCAACTTGACGAACTACTCATTGGACGCCGTGCTGAACGGCGATCTCGATCCGTACGTGGACGCGCTTCTCGCCGACAAGCGGGCTCGTCAGTTGGCCGAGAGTGACGGACGTTAACGCTCGTTTCGCCGACGAACTCGTCGAGATGGGCATCGAGCGGCGCGAGGCGCGCTGGCTCGTCGAAGAGTTCGTGCCCGGAGGGCAGGAGAGCGCACACGAGTCGCTGATGAGTGCGGCCATCCGACGTCGCAATGGCGAACCTCTGCAGTACATACTCGGTCACTGGCCCTTTCGCTCTCTCGACCTCGACGTGGACGAGCGCGCCCTCATTCCGCGTCCCGAGACCGAAGAGTTGGTCGGCGTGGCCTTGAGCGAACTCGCTGCTGGAACCTCGCTGGCCCCGCTCATCGTTGACCTCGGCACGGGCACTGGCGCCATCGGACTATCCCTACTGGGCGAACTCGCGTCGCGGGGCGTTCTGGCCAGCCTGATCGCTGTCGACGAGTCGTCCGAGGCCCTCGCGCTGGCTCGCCAGAACGCACGAAAGCATCGACTCAGCGCCGTTTCGTTCGTACACTCTTCGTGGTTCGAGTCCCTGGATCCCTCCCTCAAGGGACGAGTCGACCTGGTCGTGGCGAATCCCCCCTACGTGGATGAGGCCGAGTTCTCTACTCTTGATCCTGTGCTGCGCTACGAACCGCGAGGAGCCCTGGTCGCCGCGTCTGCGGGGGGAGTGGCGGGATTCGCCGATCTTGACGTGATCATTGGCGAGTCGTACCAATGGCTTGCTCTTGCGGGCGTGCTGGTATGCGAGCACGGCGACACTCAGCGCGACGCCGTTCTCACCACGGCTCGCGCGGCGGGATTCCGCGAAGTAACCGACCTCGACGATATGGCCGGGCTGCCTCGGGTGCTGGTGGCACGACGGTGAGCGAGATCGTCGATCGCTCCGAAGCCATTCATCTTCTTCTGGACGGCCACGTCGTAGCCGTGCCGACCGACACCGTCTACGGACTCGCCGCCTCGTTGTGGCACGACGAGGCCGTCGCCACGCTGTTTCGCCTGAAGGATCGGCCTTCGAATGTCGCGCTGCCGGTTCTCGTGCACACGCTCAACCCGATTCAAGAGATCGATGTGGAGTGGGGCGTGCTGGCCGAGCAGTTAGCCGAAGAGTTCTGGCCGGGACCGCTCACCATCGTCGTGCCGGCGTCTGCTGATCTCGCGCGTCGCGTGGGCGGTTCGAAGGACAGCGTGGGCGTGAGAGTGCCCGACGACGAGTTGCTGCTCTCGGTCCTACGGGAGTGCGGTCCCCTGGCGGTCTCGAGCGCCAACGCCCATGGCGAGTTGCCGTGTCATAACGCGGCGCAGGTGATCGCCGCGTTCGCTGGAGGCGACTTGGCCGGCGTGCTCGATGGTGGCGAACGACATGGCGAGGTCTCGACGGTCGTGGAGGTGGGAGAGAGCCTGTGGCGAGTGCTTCGCGAAGGCTCAATTAGCGCATCGCGTATCGCGCAGGTCCTCGACTAGGTCAGTCCGAGTCGGGCAGACGGCGCACCCACGACGCGGGGCGCTTTTCCAAAAACGCCGACATGCCTTCGCGAGCCTCGTTACTCGCGAACAACGTGCTGGATAGATTCGTCGCCCACGCAAAGCTTTCCTCGGGTGCGAGCGTCGGGACCGTGCGCAGGAGCTCCTTCGTTGCGGCAAGGGCGGACGGTTCGCCGGCCAGAAGGTCGTTGACAATGTCGTGCACAGTCGAATCGAGTAACTCGGGCGACACACTCAGCGTGATGAGCCCCACGCTCGCCGCTTCGTGGGCGTCGAAACGATTGCCCCGTAGAAAAGCGCTCTGGGCCGAAGCGAATCGCATCTTGGGCAAGCAGACGACCGAGATGATGGCGGGGGCTACACCGACGCGCACCTCGCTGAAGCCGAACGTCGCACCCTCCGCCGCGACCGAGATGTCCAACACGGCGGCGAGACCTACGCCTCCGGCCACGCAATGACCCTCGATGCGACCGACGAACACTTTGGGCGAGTTGCGAATCTTGACGAACAGTTCACTGAGGGCGATCGGTGGCGCATGCTCAGTCGACCGCTCGCGCAGATCAGCCCCGGCGCAGAAGACTGAACCGCGATTGGTCAGGATGACGACGCGAACGCTTTCGAGGTCGTTGGCCTCGTCAATGGCCTCAACCAGTTCGACCATGAACTCATCACTGAGAGCATTTCGGTGAACCTCATCGCTCAGCGTGATGGTCATGACGTGGTCGTCGATCGCGCGTTCGACCAGACTCACGAGTGCCCCTTTGGCGCCGGCCCCATGCTCGCAGCGCCCGCGAACGCCTGAGCGCGCAGGAGCCAATGGCGGCCGAGCTCCCCGGTGATGAGTAACGTGTCGTCCAGGTGACGTCGCTGCGTGACGACGAGGCAGAACTCTTCAGCCGACCCCCATACGATGTCGTCGGCGTCGTCTGGGCCCGCGCGCCAGACGTCACCGTGCGGGCCGCGCAGCTCCACTCGTACCGAACCGGGCGGCGGTTCCTCGCCTCGAACGCGATAGGACCATGGACGCGTCGCGACCCCCAAGTGAACGATGTGGGCTAGACGATCGGTTGGTTCCCGCGATGCTCCGAGGGCGTCCGCAACGTCGACTCCGTGGGCCCACGTCTCCATGAGGCGGGCCGTGAGAAACGATTTGGCGCTCATGGACGGTCCATACCACTCGACGCGCACATCTTCGGCTAAGTCCACGGCGGCGTCGAGGAGCGACGATCTCGCCGTTCGCCAGCGCGCTACTAACTCGTGTGGGTCGAGGGACCGAAATTGTTTGAGGGTGATGTCGTCGATGTTCTCGAGGCCGGCGCGAGAGAAGACGTTGTCGCGCTCGCGAGAAAATTCCTCGGGGTCGCTCAGCGCGAGTGCCGCGCTCTTGTCGAAGTAGGCGAGGTGTGCAACTTGGTCGAACACCTTCCAGCCTGGGCTTGCCGTGGGGCGATACCACTGCGCTCGGGACAGGTCCCGAACGATGACATCCAACGACTCCTGTTCATCCGTCAGGTCGCGGCGCAGTTGCTGGACACTACTCATGGACGATCAGCGATGTGGGTAGTTCCACGTACCGGCTGCGCAGCCACTCTCCGAGTCCCTTGGCCTGGGCGTCCTGTCGCGTCGACGCGGCCACGCCTTCGTCCAGGAGATCATGAATGACGAAGTTGAGCGAGCGCAGCGCGGGCAGGCGAAAACGCTCCACGAGCAAAGGAGCGGTCTCGGGCAAGAGCCGCTTTAGCTCGTCGACGGTCAAAAAGTCGTCGAGCCAAGCAAAGCCTTCGTCGCTGCGCGCAAAGACACCGAGGTTCGCGTGACCTCCCTTGTCGCCGGATCTCGTGCCCGCGATCTGGCCCAGGGGCGCCAGGGTCGTCGACCCCCCGGGCGCGACCGCGTGCGAGCCGTGATTGGTCACGATGTGGGCGTCGGCCGTGGGAGCAACGGAGTCGATCACGGTGCGTTCGCCCCCGAGGATGCTCACGTACTGAGGAACGAGGTTGCTCGGCACGAGAGCCGGTCGGTAGATGCCGTAGGGAGAACCAGGTGAGGGGCTCGATCCGGGGATGAAGAATCCCGGAATGGTCGTCAGCGCTAGTTCGACGACCGCGTTAGCGAGCGCGCGGCCCACCTTGTGCTGGTCGGGGTCCTTGAGCGTCACTCGCCAGGTCGCGACAGCTTCTTCGTTGGTGGGCGAGTCGGCCTTATCCGTGCGAATGACGCGCGTCGCCACGCTCTCAAAGTCCTCTGGGGCAAAGGGGCACGCGATCCAAAATGCACGTTCCACCAGATCGGCTTTCTCGTCGATATTAAGGCCGGTTAGGGCAACGCTGAGGTCCTTGCGATACCCGCCCAGTTCGTTCATGGCGACCTTGAGGGTGTTGGGCGGAGCCTCTCCGCGGGCCCCGCTGATGCGCACGCGGTCAACGTCTATCTGTTCAAGTTCGATCGTGTCGAAACGGGCCGTGACGTCCGGCCCGACGTAGGAGGGCGAGCCGATCTCGTAGAGCAACTGGGACGTGACGGTGCCGATGGATACCTCGCCGCCCGTGCCCTCGTGCTTTCCCACGACGCAACTGCCGTCCTCCTCGACGTCGACCCAGGGAAAACCGACGCGCTCCATGTGCGGGACTTCGGTGAAGAAGGAGTAGTTACCGCCCGTCACTTGGGCGCCGCATTCGATGACGTGCCCCGCCACGACGCCGCCGGCCAACGCGTCAAAGTTGTCGCGTCGCCAGCGATGGTGCCAGGCCGCCGGACCACACACCAGGGCCGCGTCGGTCACGCGGCCCGTCACCACGATGTCCGCCCCTCCGCTCAGCGCTTCGACGATGCCGAAACAACCGAGATACGCATTCGCCGTGATGAAGCGCGAGAGGTCGCCGAGCGACTCTCCGGTTTCGAAGTGCGTGAGGGCACCCGCGCGATCCAGGTCGTCCAGGCGCCCCATGAGGTCGTCACCGTTGACGTACGCGACGGTGGGCGAGAGGCCGAGTCGATCAGCGATCTCACTGAGCGCGCCCGCGCACGCCTCGGGATCCAGCCCGCCCGCATTCGATACCACCTTGATGCCGCGATCAAGGCAGGTTCCCATGACCTGTTCCATCTGCGTGAGGAAAGTCTTGGCGTAACCCTGTCCGGGCTGCTTGGCCCGCGTGCGCGCCAAGATCAACATGGTGAGTTCGGCGAGCCAATCTCCCGTGAGGACGTCGATGGGACCGCCCTCGACCATCTCGCGCGCGGCCGAGACGCGATCGCCGTAGAAGCCCGAGCAGTTGGCGATGCGAATCACGAGGCGTCGTGCATCGTGAGAAGCGTCGCGTCGCGCTCGACTTGCTGATCCTTGTGGACCAGGACTTCGTCCACCACGCCGTCACTGTTGGCGGCGATGACGTGCTCCATCTTCATCGCCTCCATAACGACGAGCGACTCGCCCGCGCGTACGACTTGTCCGGGTGAGACGCGGACCTCAAGAATCCGACCGGGCATCGGGGCACTCAGACCGCCAAACACGGCGACGCGGCGGTGGACCTCGAAGCGCTCGGCCACGGCAAAGTCGATGGTTCCGCGCAACGTCTGGACAAAGAGGTGGCCCGCGGCGAGTGTCACGAGCACCCAACGCCGTCGCGCGTTGATCTCCACATCGATGTGCCGGGGTCCCCACGCGTGAATTCGTGCCAGACCGAACTCACCAAGGTCGAACGACCCGTCACGACGCCGAACGTATGCGACCTTGAAGGAGCGCCCGTCGTGGTTCAACTCGACGTGCTGGCGAGGAAGTCGAGCGTTGCGCCAGCCGCTCGGCACATCGGCGAGAACCTGGGCGTCCTGGCGGTGTTGGCCCTGGAGCCAGAGCGCCCCGGTGCCGGCCGCCATCGCGAGATCGTTGTCGCTCGCCTCGAGGCCTCGGGCGATGGACGAGTTCTCGACGTAATCGGTCCTAGCTTCACCGCGCAGGAACACGTCACTGCGTAGCGCGTTGACTAGGAAGTCGCGATTGGTCGTGACGCCTCCCAGGTGCACGCGCTCAAGGCCGAGAGCCAGCGTGGTGGCCGCGAGCTCACGAGTGGGCGCATACGAAATCACCTTGGCGAGGAGGGGATCGAAGTTCACCGTAACCACCGAGCCTTCTTCCACTCCGCTCTCCCATCTCAGTGAGGGTTCCTCGGCGGCTTGGAAGGCGTGCAGGGTGCCGGTGGCGGGCAAGAACCCGGCCTGGGGATCTTCGGCGCATAGTCGTACTTCGATCGCGTGTCCGACGAGGTCGACGTCATCCTGGTTGTAGTCCAACGCTTCGCCCTGGGCGATTCGCAGTTGCTCGAGCACAATGTCGATGCCGCTCACTTCTTCACTCACCGGATGCTCAACTTGAAGGCGAGCGTTCACTTCCAGGAAATAGAAGTCGTGGCTGGCGTCATCGACGATGAACTCGACAGTGCCAGCCGACTCATACCCGATAGCGCGCGCCAACGACAGCGCTGCGTCGCCCATGGCCTGGCGAGCGTCATCGTTGAGTGCGGGGGATGGCGACTCTTCGATCAGTTTCTGATGGCGACGTTGAATGGAGCAGTCGCGCTCGCCCAGGTGCACCAAGTGTCCGTGCTCATCGCCGAGGATCTGGATTTCTACGTGGCGCGACTGGGCAATGTAGCGCTCCAGGAACACGCGATCATCGGAAAAGCTGCTCAGTGCTTCGCGCTTGGCCGCCTGGAGCGAGTCCGCGAGTTCGTGGGGTTCGTGCACGACGCGCATCCCTTTGCCGCCGCCTCCGGCGGCCGCCTTGATCATGAGGGGATAACCGATGCTCTCTGCGTCCTCGGGCCGGTCGCTCGACTCGAGGACTCTCACGCCCGCCGATCTCGCCAAATCCTTGGCCGCCAGTTTGTCGCCGACGGCCGCGATGACTCGCGCGGACGGACCGATCCACACGAGACCGGCGTCGACCACGGCGGCGGCGAAGTCCGCGTTCTCCGAGAGGAAGCCATAGCCGGGATGGATCGCCTGAGCGCCACTGTCCTTAGCGGCGGCAATGATGGCGGCCCCGTCGAGGTAGTTCGATGGCAGCCGGATCGCCTCGTCCGCCTCGTGCACGAAAGGTGCGTTCGCATCCTCGGGGACGTAGACCGCGACGGTGCGCAGACCGGAGGCGCTCGCGGCGCGCAGGACGCGCCGGGCGATCTCGCCACGGTTGGCTACGAGGATCGAGGTGAACCTCACAGGCGAAAGACCCCGTAGCTGGTAGCGCCCTCAATGGCCCGCCGGCGCACGACCGACAGACAGATGCCCAGCACGGTGCGCGTGTCGCGTGGGTCGATGACGCCGTCGTCGCTCACCACGCTGGTCGCGGCGAGGGCTAAGGACCCCTTCTCCTGCGCCTCTTCGACGGCGGCCACGATCTTGGCGTCCTCGTCTTCGTCGAACTCCTCGCCGTGGCGCTCGGCTTGGGCGCGTCGAACTTGGGACATGACGCCCGCTATCTGCCTGGGGCCCATGACCGCGATTTTGGCGGTGGGCCACAGGAAGGTGAATCGGTTGTTAAAGGCCCGTCCCGACATGCCGTAGGTTCCCGCGCCGTAGGACGAACCGATGATGAGAGTGATGTGGGGGACCGTCGAGTTGGTCACCGCGTTGAGCATCTGCGAGCCCTTTTTGATGATGCCCTCAGCTTCGGCGTCTCTGCCGACCATGTAGCCAGTGATGTTCTGGATGAAGACGAGCGGCACGTCGATCTGATTGCAGAGCTGGATGAATTGTCCGGCCTTCTCCGCCGCCTGAGGGTGGATGACCCCGTTGTTGGCGAGGATGCCAATGGGATACCCGTGCACGCTGGCCCAACCGCACACCAGCGTCGTGCCGTAGCGCGCCTTGAACTCCTCGAACCGCGAACCGTCCACGACGCGAGCGAGGACGTCGCGCGCGTCCACACTCTGCCGTAGGTCGCGACTCACGATCCCGAGAAGTTCCTCGGAGTCGTAGACGGGTTCGTCGTTCGGTAGCGACGCGGGCGGGCCGTTCTTTCTCCAGTTGAGGTGCGAGACGACCTCACGGCATATTCGAATAGCGTCCATTTCATCTTCAGCGAGATAGTCGCCCAGGCCCGAGACTTCGGCGTGCAGCACCGCGCCGCCGAGGGTCTCGTCGTCGGATTCTTCACCGGTCGCCATCTTCACGAGCGGAGGTCCGGCGAGGAAGATCTTGGACTGATCCTTGACGAGGATGTTGTAGTCGCTCAAGCCTGGTTGGTAAGCGCCGCCAGCGGTCGACGAACCGAACACGACGCTGATCGTGGGCACCCGCATTTTGGAGAGTTCGATGAGATCGTAGAAGAACCGTCCGCTCTCTGCGAAGTGAGCCGTCTGCATGCGCCCGCCGCCGCCCCGACCGACGCGCAAGTCAGCCCCCGCTGACTCGACGAAGCTCACGTAGGGCATCTGATTGTCGCGCGCGACCTCGAGCGCGCGCATCCACTTCTTGGCGGAGTACAGCGTGAGAGCGCCGCCGAGCACCGACGGGTCGTTGGCCATGATCACGCATTCGGTGCCCGCGATGACGCCGATGCCGACCACCATGCCGCCCCCGATGGTGTAGTCCGAGCCATATCCCGCGAGGGCCGAGATCTCGAGAAATGCCGAGTCCGGGTCAAGTACGGCCGCGATGCGTTCACGCACCGGCATCTTGCCTCGTGAGCGCATGCGCGTCATCGCTGCGTCTCCGCCACCGGCTTCGGCCTGGTCCAAGAGATCGTCGATCACCTTGAGTTGCTCGAGCATGTCGCTGCGATTCTTCGCAAACTCATCGGAGGCGACATTGAGCGAGGAAACGAGCGGGGGCGCGAGAGCGACGTGCTTCACTGGGCCGATCCTAGTGACCCCTCGACCTGGGAATATGAGCGAACACGCGACCTCAATCCGACTCACTCGGGTCTGAGTGCGAGGAAGGGTGAACGGTAGGGTAGTTATCAATGCGCATCGCCATCGGCTCCGATCACGCCGGATACGACCTGAAGACTCTCGTGGCGTCGTCCCTGGATGCCTGGGGCTACGTCGTTCTTGACCTGGGGACGAGCAGTGCGACTGAACCGGTCGACTACCCCGACTTCGGCGCCGCCGTTGGTCGCGCCGTCGTCAACGGTGACGCGGACCTGGGCGTCGCGGTGTGCGGCTCGGGCATCGGCATCGCCATGGCGGCGAATAAGGTGCCCGGCGTGCGTGCCGCGGTCGTGCACGACGTGACATCCGCGCACCTCGCACGCGAGCACAATCACGCCAACGTGCTCTGCCTAGGCGGTCGTCTCACGGGTTCCATCGTCGCGGTGGAGTCGCTGCGGGCGTGGCTGGACGCCGAGCCGGAGAGCCGACACGACGCCCGAATCGAGAAGTTACGAGAGCTCGATCACGTGCTGAGCGAGAAAGGGTAAGGACAATGGCTCCGTCCCCGTTGGATGCCTGGATCACGAATGACGAGGAGATCGTCGACCTGTTGGCGCGCGACTATGGGCGCCAGACCTCGACGATCCAACTCATCGCGAGTGAGAACTTCGCCTCACCCTCGGTGTTGGCGGCGACTGGTTCGGTTCTCACCAACAAGTACGCCGAAGGGTATCCGGGTCGGCGCTACTACGGCGGTAACTACATCGTGGACGAGGTCGAGAGCCTGGCCCGTGACCGCCTGACCGCCCTCTTTGACGCCGAGCACGCCAACGTTCAGCCCCACAGTGGAGCGAACGCGAACGTCGCGGTGTACGAAGCACTGTTGGAGCCGGGTGACACCATTCTCGCGATGCGCCTTGACCAGGGCGGTCACCTCACCCACGGGTCGCCGGCGTCGATCACCTCGAAGTTCTGGAAGTTCGTCTCCTACGGCGTCACGCCGCGCCACGACAGTCCCGACGCGGTCGGCGAAGTCATCGATTTCGACAACGTGCGCGACCTCGCCCTCTCGCATCGTCCCAAGCTGATCGTCGCGGGAGCGACGGCCTACTCGCGCACCATCGATCCCGAGCCGTTTCGTGAGATCGCCGACGAGGTCGGGGCGCTGTTGATGTTCGACTCCGCTCACGTGGCGGGCCTCATTGCCGGACACGCCCACCCCAGTCCGGTGCCTTTCGCCGACGTCGTGACGTTCACGACCCACAAGACCTTGCGGGGTCCGCGCGGGGGAGCGATCCTGTGTCGCGAGGAGTACGCGAAGAAGATCGACTCGGCGGTCTTTCCCGGCCAGCAGGGCGGTCCGCTCGAGCACGTGATCGCCGCCAAGGCAGTGGCCTTTAAGGAAGCGAGCCAGCCGAGCTTCTCTACCTACGCCGCACAGGTCGTGACGAACGCCCAGGCGTTCGGGGCGGCTCTCGCCAAAGAAGGATTCCGATTGGTCTCGGGCGGCACCGACAACCACATGCTGTTGTTGGATCTGCGCGACTACGACGCCGACCTCACGGGCAAGGTTGCCCAGGAGACCCTCGACCGTGCGGGCATCACGACCAATCGCAACGCGATCCCCGACGACCCGCGCAGCGCGTTCATCACGTCCGGTCTGCGCGTCGGCTCGGCCGCCGAGACGACGGCGGGCATGCGTGAGGGCGAGTTCGAAGTGATCGCCTCGCTGATGGCCCGAGCACTGCGCAGTCGTGACGAGGAGGCCGCGCTGAACGAGGTTCGCCGCGAAGTGGGCGAGCTGTGCGCGACGTTTAATCCCTACGCGAACTTCTCACAGTAGTTAGATGGGAAACATCGCC
The DNA here is from genome assembly GCA_963839255.1 of uncultured Acidimicrobiaceae bacterium. Classification (GTDB taxonomy): domain Bacteria; phylum Actinomycetota; class Acidimicrobiia; order Acidimicrobiales; family RAAP-2; genus RAAP-2. The sequence goes on along the minus strand of CAWIUH010000005.1, from coordinate 264,422 downwards.
GCCTACGGAGTGGTCGCTCTGGTAGGTGCGATCGTGACCCTCCTCGCCAATCCGGTGGCGCGCGTGATCTCACTCAAGGTTGGCTACGTTGCCGAGCCGGGAGAGCGCAAAGTGCACGAGCGCGCGACCCCCTATGGGGGAGGCGCGGCGATGCTGGTGGGTTTTTGCGTTGCGCTGATGGTCGCCTTGCTCGATCCCACGCTGCGCACGGTTATCACGTCATCGCACGAGATGCTGGGCGTCCTGCTCGCGGCGGGCGTCATCTTCGTCGTAGGCGTTCTGGATGACTTTCGAGAAATGAGCGCCCCGGCCAAGGTCGCGGGACAGTTCCTGGCGGCGTCGATCTTGTACTTCTCGGGCGCGACGATGTATCAGTTGAAGTTACCTTTCGCGGGCTTCGTGGTGCTCGGGCCGTCGATACTGCCGATCGTCACGGCCGTCTGGGTCTTCGCCCTCACGAACGCGGTGAACCTCATCGACGGCCTGGACGGTCTGGCCGCGGGCATCGTCGCGATCGCCTCGGGCACGTTGTGCGTCTACGGACTGCGCCTGGAGCATCTCGGGCTGTTGCCCTCAACCAACGTCGGTCCATTGATTGCCGCACTCACCTGCGGGATCTGCATCGGATTTCTGCGTGACAACTTCCATCCCGCCAAGCTCTTTATGGGCGACGCGGGAGCGATGATGCTCGGACTCTTGATGAGCGCGTCCACCATGGTGATCGGAGGGCGCACGCCGCCCGCCAGTGGGGTGACCTTCTTCTTCTTTGCGCCCCTGCTGATTCCCGTCTTCATTCTGGGTGTCCCGCTGCTCGACGCGGCGTGGGCGTTTGTGCGTCGCACCCTCTCGGGACAGGGGTTCCAGACGGCCGACAAGATGCACGTTCACCACCGCCTCATGAGGTTGGGACACGGACATCGGCGCACCGTGATCATCCTGTGGTCCTGGACGGCCCTACTCTGCGGGTTCGTCCTGCTGCCGCTCTTTGACACGGAGGCGAACGTGTTCATTCCTCTCGGTGTCGCGGTCCTGGTGATTGCCCTGTTCACCTGGTTCAGCCCGTTGCGTGGGCGCCTCCAGCGACGTCGAGAGGAGACCTTTTCATTGCGTGACGAGGTTCGCCGGTGAGCGAAACACCCGAGTCTTCTCCCCGCTCTGATCAGGAGAAACCAATCCTGAAGGATCTACCCGGATTCGCCGCCTTCACGGCGATGGGACTCACGATCGCGATCCTGATCACGCTCGGCGTTCTGCTTGGTCTCTACCTCGATCACCTCTGGGACGCCGCGCCGTGGGGTCTTTTGATCGGGATAGTGTTGGGAACGGTCGTGGCCGCGACGAGCGTTATCCAGCTCGTTCGTCGCTACCTCTAGACTTGATCGGCCGTGTTAGAAAACCTACCCACAGATACCCTTCCACGGCTCCTGCGCCGAACCACCCTGACTGCCGTCGTGGTGGGAGCGGTGGGCTTTCTCATCGCCATCTTCGTGGCCCCGCCTCTCGGAGCCCTTGGGCTCGTGCTCGGCATGGGTCTAGCCATTGGGAACTTTCGACAACTCGCCCGGCGTTCCGCTCGCGTTGAGGTCCGGGGCGAGCAGAACACCAAGGCCGTGCGCCGACAACTCGGCAGCAACACGATCGCCCGATTGGGCGCGCTGACCGCCATCGTGCTAGTCCTTCTTTGGCTGAACGCTCCACTTGGAGTAGGTATTGTGTCGGGGCTTGTGCTTTATCAGATTGTCTTTGTTCTCAACGTTTTGCGAGTGGTGGCCAACCAGGGAGGAGTGCAGTGAGGATGCAGTTTGCGGTGAAGACGATTCCCGTCGGCGTGCACCCCGCCTGGCACATCTTTGGGCTCACCGTCTACTACGACATCGTGCTCTCGACGGTGGTCGCCGCCGCCATCTTCCTCTGGCTGGGCTTTGCCATGAGACGGAAGGCAACGTCGGGCGTGCCGGGCAAACTGCAACTCATCTGGGAGATCCTGGTCGAGCAGGTGAGTGACCTCGCCGATTCGGCCATTGGCCCCCAGGGTCAGCGCTTCGTTCCCCTGGGTGCGACGCTGTTCTTATTCCTCTTGATCTGCAACTGGCTTGACTTTCTACCCACGTCGATGCATCCCGGCTCCTCGGGTGCGATTCTGCCCGCGCCTACCGGTGACGTGAACCTGCCGCTCGCGCTGGTGGCCTTCGTCATCATCTGGGTCCACATCGAGTCCGTGCGCGCGCGCGGGATCAAGGGTTACTTCGCGCACTACTTCAAGCCGTTCGCCGCCCTCGCGCCGATCAACGTCATTGAAGAGATCACCAAGCCCATCACGATGACCTTCCGTCTCTTTGGCAACATCTTCTCGGGGGGTCTCTTCGTCGTGGTGCTCCTTACGTTGCTGCCGGTCTACGTGACCTGGCCCTTCGAGATCGCGTGGAAGTTCTTCGACACGGGACTGCTCGGCACGATCCAGGCGTTCATCTTCATGCTGCTCACGATCCTGTACTTCGGGTTCGCGATGAGTCACGACCAAGACGAACAGCACACTTCTCAATTAGAGACGTCTCACTAGGAAACCCAGGAGGAAGCAACAATGGCAACAGATTCATCGAGCATCAGCGATGCGGTACGCAACGCGGGCGCCCTCGTCGGCGGCGGGCTCGCCCTCGGTGGAGGTGCGATCGGTGCTGCGATAGGTGACGGCCTGGCCGGTAGCCAGACGATTGCCGCCATCGCGCGTCAGCCCGAGATTGAAAACAAGGCCCGCACCTACTTCTTCTTGACCGTTGGTCTCGTCGAGGCCATGTACTTCATCAACCTGCTGTTCATGGTCGTCTTCGTCTACGTGTTCAAGAAGCAATAGGACCAACGGAACGACGCGGAGCACGCGCTCTATGAAAGAAGGTCTCTCGAGATGATTGGCACGTCAATCTTTCTCCTTCCCAACGGCACATTCTTTGTGGAACTGGCCGTCTTCGTGGCGATATTCCTCATCGCGAAGCGCTACATCTTTCCCGTAATCAACAAGATGCTCGTGGATCGACAGGAGAAGATCCGCACCTCGCTCGAGGCGGCTGACGCCGCCCGCGCGGAGGCGGCCGCGGCCGACGACGCGCGCGACAAGGTGCTCGCGGACGCGCGCGAGCAGGCCCGAGCCATCGTGGCCGGCGCCCAGGAGACCTCCGATCAACTGAAGGCCGAGGCGGTCGGTCGAGCACAAGCCGAGTACGACCGCATTGTGGCCACCGCGACGAACGAAGTGGCCTCCGCGCGCCAGCACGCGGTGGACGAGGCGTCGGCTCGCGTGGGTGAGATTGTCTTTGACCTCGTGTCCAAGATTGTGGGTCGCGAAGTGGACCAGAGCACTCACGATGATCTCGTGCGCGAAGCCGTGGCCGCCATCCACGCCGAGGCCGCCAAGGGGACGAGCAACTAATCATGCTGCCCAAGCTCGAAGGTTTCGCCACCGCCGTCCTCGGTCGTCTCGACGCGGCCGCACTCGCGCGAGTTACCGGTGACCTGGAGGCCTTCGACGCCACGATCCAATCGCGCGATGACTTGAGCGCGGTGCTCACTGACACCTCCATCACCCACGTGGCTCGCGGTCTCGTGGTCCACGACCTGCTCGAGAACAAGATCTCGCCCCAGGCCCTGCGGATCCTGGTGTACGCCGCGACCTCGGTGCCCGCCCAAGAAGTGCCCTCGGCCGTGAGCGAACTCGCCTACTCCGCCCGGGCCCTGCGCGACAACGGCGATTTTCCTCTCCCGGGCCTCTCACTGCTCGACGCACGCCGGCGGGTGTCGGGATTCGCCGATGCGCTCTTAGAGGACGTCAACACCGACAACTTCTCCTCCATCGAGGACGACCTCTTTCGTTGGGCTCGCACCGTCGAAGGCAACGAAGGGCTTCGTCATCTTCTCCTGGACCGCGAAGCACCCTTAGGAGCCCGACTAGGTCTCACGGATCAGCTCTTAGAAGGCAAGGTCAATCCGATCGCCCTTGAGTTGGCTCGTTTCACGATTGTGGGCGGACGCCCGCGCGACGTCGTAGGGACCCTCGACTACCTCGTGAACTACGTGGCCCAGTCGCGCGACTGGCGCATCGCGAGGGTGCACACCGCGCGCGACCTCTCGGCAGACTCCCAGCACGAACTCGTCGATTCGCTCCACGCCCTCACCGGCAAAGACGTCGAACTGCAGATCGCCGATGAGCCCTCCCTGCTGAGCGGCGTGCTCATCGAGATCGGCGATCTGCGACTCGACGCATCAACCAGGGGCCGCCTCGGCGCCCTGCACGATGTCGTGGCCGCCTCCGGTCGCGACCTCGAATCAGCCCTCCAACGAAACAACTAAGTAAAGGAATACGTGATGACTGAGCTCACCATCAGCGCCAGCGAGATCACCGACGCACTTCGCAAGCACGTCACCGACTTCAACCCGGCCATCGCGGCCGAGCAGGTCGGCCGCGTGGTCGAAGTCGGTGACGGTATCGCGCGCGTGTCGGGGCTGCCTTCGGCCAAGGTCAACGAACTCCTGGAGTTCGAAGACGGCACCGTGGGCCTCGCGATGAACCTCGATGAAGAGACGATCGGTGCCGTGGTCTTGGGCTCGGTCGACAGCATCGAAGAAGAGCAGGTCGTGCGCTCGACGGGTCGAATTCTCTCCATGCCCGTGGGCGATGCGCTGCTCGGTCGCGTGGTGAACGCGCTCGGCGAACCGATCGATGGCAAGGGACCACTAGTGGGTGCGACGACGCGCCGCATGGAGATCCAGGCGCCCGGCATTACTGGTCGTCAGCCCGTGAGTGAACCGCTTCAGACCGGCATCAAGGCGATCGACGCGATGACGCCGATCGGACGTGGCCAGCGCGAACTCATCATCGGTGACCGCAAGACGGGCAAGACGACTGTCACCATCGATACGATCCTGAATCAAAAGGGTCAGGGCGTGAAGTGCATCTACGTCGCGGTTGGTCAGAAGAACTCCTCGGTGGCCCAAACGGTTAAGACACTCGAAGACTTTGGCGCACTCGAGTACACCGTCGTCGTGGTGGCGGGTGCGGGTGACCCCGCGCCCTTTAAGTACCTGGCCCCCTACGCCGGGTGCGCTATTGGCCAGGAGTGGATGGAAAAGGGCGATCACGCGCTCGTCGTCTACGACGACCTCTCCAAGCAGGCCGAGGCCTATCGCCAGATCTCGTTGCTCCTGCGCCGCCCACCGGGCCGCGAGGCGTACCCGGGCGACGTGTTCTATCTGCACAGCCGTCTGCTCGAGCGTGCGGCGAAGTTGAGCGACGAGCTCGGCGGCGGATCGCTCACCGCGCTGCCGATCATCGAGACCAAGGCCGGCGACATCTCGGCATACATTCCCACCAACGTCATCTCGATCACCGACGGCCAGGTCTTCTTGCAGTCGGACCTGTTCTACTCGGGCGTGCGCCCGGCGATCGACGTGGGTAACTCGGTCTCGCGTGTGGGCGGTGCGGCCCAGATCAAGGCGATGCGCGCAGTCGCCGGTACCCTCAAGATCGACCTGGCCCAGTTCCGCGACCTCGAGGCCTTCGCGACCTTTGGCTCCGAGCTCGACAAGGGATCCCAGCAGCAACTGGACCGGGGCTATCGCCTGACCGAACTCTTGAAGCAGGGACTCGAACGCGCCCGTGCCCGTCGAAGAGCAGGTCGTGGCCATCTACGCCGGTACCAAGGGTTGGCTCGACACCATTCCGGTGGAGGACGTGACACGCTTTGAGGCCGAGTTCCTCACCGACATGCGCGCCAAGCACGCCGACATCCTGGCCAACATCCGCGACACCAAGCAGCTCAACGATACCGACGCCCTGGATGGCGCGTTGACGTCGTTTCTCGCGAGCTTCGCGACTAGCAACTAAGAGCCCACGAGCGAGAGAAAGGAGGAGTCATGGCCGGTGGACAGGAGCGCATACTGCGTCAGCGCATTCGTTCGGTCCGTTCGACGCGCAAGATCACCAAGGCCATGGAGTTGATCGCCGCCTCCCAGATTCCTCGCAGCATCGCGCGCATCGCGGCGAACCGGCCGTATCGACTCGGCATGCAGCGTGTCGTGCTCGAAGCCGCCCTCGGCGATCCGGCGGGCGCGAAGAAACTCCTCACCCTGCCCGACAAGGTAGATCGCGCCGCGGTCGTGGTCCTCACCGGCGACCGCGGTCTCTCGGGCCCCTACAACAACGCCTCACTGCGAGCTGGTGAGCGTCTCATTGCCCAGCTCACGAGCGACGGTACCCAGGCCCAGCTCATCACCGTGGGAAAGAAGGCCGGATCGTATTTCCGTTATCGCGGCATCGAGGTCGAGGCGAACTTCTCGGGCTTCGTCGATCGCCCGACTTACTCCGACGCCCAAGAGATCGCGAGCGTGCTCATTGGGCCATTTCTCGCGGGCGAGACCCAAGAAGTCCTGCTCGTTTCGACGCGCTATTACTCGGCGGGTTCCCAAGCCGTGGACGTCGAACAGCTGTTGCCCCTGGTCGTGCCAGAACTGCCGGTCAGTGACGAGCCAACGACGCTCCAGGGCTACACCGAGTTCGAGCCCGAGGTCGAGAAACTCCTCATCACCCTCATGCCGCGCGCGCTCGAGAGTGAGATCTTCACCGCGCTGCTGGAAGGTGCGGCCTCGTTCCACACGTCCCAGCAACGCGCTATGGCAGCCGCGACCGACAACGCCGACGAGCTCGGACAGACCTTGACCCGCGTGATGAACCGAGCCCGCCAGGACTCCATCACCACTGAAATTATGGAAATCGTGGGCGGCGCCGAAGCGCTCCGCTCGGGAAAGTGAGAATCACATGACCATCGCACCAGAAAAGACCGAGTTGGAGCCGGGGCGCGTCGTCGCGATCGCCGGACCGGTCGTCGACGTGGAGTTCCCTCCGCACTCGCTACCCGAGATCAACCACGCCGTAGAGATGGACATCGAGCTCGAAGGCAAGACCATCAACGTCGTGGCCGAGGTCGCCCAGCAGATCGGCGAAGGTCGCGTGCGCTGCATCTGCATGCGACCGACGGACGGGTTGGTGCGGGGCACCATCGTGCGCCAAAGCGGACACGGCATCAGTGTGCCGGTCGGTGATGCGGTGCTCGGGCACGTGTTCAACGTGGTGGGCGAGCCGCTCGACACCGATGACATCGGCAAGGTCGAAGACCATTGGGAGATTCACCGCTCAGCTCCGGCCTTCGACCAACTTGAGCCCAAGTCCACGATGTTCGAAACCGGCATCAAGGTCGTTGACCTACTTGCGCCCTACGTCCAGGGTGGAAAGATCGGACTGTTCGGCGGGGCCGGCGTGGGTAAGACCGTGCTCATCATGGAGATGATTCGCCGGGTCGCCGAGCAGCACAACGGTGTGTCAGTCTTCGCCGGGGTGGGGGAGCGTACCCGTGAGGGTACCGACCTATTGCTCGAGATGCGTGAGTCGGGCGTTATCGAAAAGACCGCGTTGGTGTACGGCCAGATGGACGAGCCACCGGGGGTGCGCCTGCGGGTCGCCCTGGCCGCGCTCACCATGGCCGAGTACTTCCGCGACGTGAAGAACCAGGACGTGTTGCTCTTCATCGACAACATCTTCCGCTTTGTGCAGGCCGGTTCCGAGGTCTCCACGCTGCTCGGGCGCATGCCCTCGGCCGTGGGGTACCAGCCCACGCTGGCCGACGAGATGGGTGAACTCCAAGAGCGCATCACCTCGACGCGGGGGCACTCGATTACATCGCTGCAGGCCGTGTACGTGCCCGCGGACGACTACACCGACCCCGCGCCCTTTACGACGTTCACTCACCTCGACGCGACCACCGAGCTCAGCCGCCAGATCGCGGCTCTCGGCATCTACCCCGCGGTCGACCCGTTGACCTCGACGTCCAACATCCTGGCGCCCGAGATCGTGGGCGATCGTCACTACACCGTGGCGCGACAAGTCCAACAGATCCTCCAGCGCAACAAGGAGCTCCAGGACATCATCGCCATCCTCGGACTCGACGAGCTCTCCGAAGACGACCGCATCACCGTGACGCGCGCGCGCAAGATCCAGCGATTCTTGTCTCAGCCAATGTTCGTGTCCAAGGTGTTTACCGGCATCGACGGCATCAACGTGCCGGTCCAGGAGACCATCGAGTCCTTCGAGAGTCTCGTCAGGGGCGACCTTGACCACTACCCCGAGCAGGCGTTCCTCAACGTCGGTGGCGCGGCGGACGTGGAGAAGAAGGCCGCGGAGCTAGCGAAGAACTAATGACCACACTGAAAGTGGAGATCCTCTCGCCCGAAGCGGCGCTGTGGTCGGGGACCGCCAGTGCCCTTGTGGCGCGATCATCCGAGGGTGACTTCACGGTCTTGGCCGGCCACACCGCCACCGTGGGTGACGTCACCTCGAGCGTCGTGCGGGTGCAGACGAGCGACGAGGGCGAGATCGCCTTCGCGGTGCACACGGGATTCTTTCAAGTTGGCAAGGGCCTCGAGCCCGACACGACGCTCGCCACAGTCCTGGCCAGTGTGGCGGAGCGCACCACCGAAATCGACGTGGCTCGCGCGCAGCGCGCCAAGGACGCGGCCGAGGCCCAACTTGCGGCCGCAACGAAGGCGGAGGACGGCCGTGAAGAGATCCTCGCTCAAGCGGCGATCGAGCGCGCCGAACTCCGTCTCAGCGCCGCCGCGAAGTAGCTAGCGGCCCGACACGTAGTCGAGCAGGTCCCGCTTCTCCTTCTCCAACTCATCAAGGCGCGACTTCACGGCATCCCCGATGGAGACCATCCCCACGAGTCGATCGTCTTCGACAACCGGCACATGGCGAATGCGATGGTCGGTCATCATGGTCATGACGTCGGTCACCTCTGTGCTCTCCTTGCAGGTCACCACATCGTGACTCATCAGTTCGGACACCTTGAGCGTGAGCGCCTTCTCACCGCTCGATGCGAGGGCGCGTACCACGTCGCGCTCGGAAAAGATGCCCACCAGCGGCGGCGTCTTTCCCGTCACCACCAGTGCTCCGATGCCTCGTTCCTTGAGCAGTGCAATGGCGTCCTTAACCGACCTCTCCTGAGAGATCGTGGCCACCTCGTGACCCTTGGTTGCTAGTAGTTGCGATACCTTCATCGTCCCCTCCTTCTTGGCTCGTGCCAGCGCGATGCGGGTAGATAGCGCGAAGACTAGATCGCAGGGCCTACCAGCGACAATGGGCGATCTTGTGAACAATGGCACTTCGTTCGCCCGTGCGTGCTCAAACGCGCCCTTTAGAAGCCGGAGGTCGAGAACTCCTGGAGTTTGTCATGACGGTGGAAGGTTTCGATGGTGCGGATAGTGCCCGTACGCGAGCGCACGACGAGCGACTGGGTCGTCGCGCCGAAGTCATAGAAGCGAACGCCCCGCAAAAAATCTCCATCGGTGATGGCGGTGGCCGAGAAAAAACAGTTGTCGCCCGCGACCAGATCGTCGGTAGTAAGAACGCGCGAAAAGCTGTAGCCGAGGGCTTCGGCCTCACGACGGGTCTCCTCGTCGTTGGCGTGCAAGACCCCTTGGATCTCGCCGCCGAGGCCCTTGAGGGCGGCCGCGGCGATCACCCCCTCCGGCGTGCCGCCAATGCCGAGCAGCAAGTCGACACCTGAGTCGGGCCAGCCGGTGGCGATCGCGCCCGCCACGTCGCCGTCGGTGATCGAGATCACCCGCGCGCCCGCTTCGCGCACTTCGGCCACGAGGTCATCGTGTCGGGGTCGATCGAGAATGACCACCCCCATCTCTTGGACCGGTTTGTTGAGACGCTTGGACAGCTCGGTGAGGTTGTCGGTCGCGCTCGCTTGGACGTCGATTGCGCCGCGACCGCGCGGACCGACTGCAATCTTCTTCATGTAGTAGCAGGGCCCGGGATTGAACATCGAGCCTCGTTCGCCCAGGGCAATCACCGCGAGCGCTCCGTTGCGCCCAAGCGCGGTGAGTCGCGTGCCGTCCACTGGGTCGACCGCGACGTCGACGAGCGGGGGACGACCGTCGCCGATCTTCTCGCCGTTGTAGAGCATCGGCGCTTCGTCCTTTTCGCCTTCGCCGATGACGACCACGCCATCCATGGCCACCGCCCCCAGGACGAAGCGCATGGCATCCACCGCAGCGCCGTCGGCGGCATTCTTGTCACCTCGCCCGGCCCAGCGAGCCGCGGCAATAGCCGCGGCCTCGGTGACGCGAATGAGCTCCAGTGCCAGGTTGCGGTCGGGCAAAAGCTGTCGCTGCACACGCTCAGGCTAGCCGGGCCCTTTTTGGGTTCTCGCAGGAAAAGTGGCCCGTCCTTCGAAGCGGCAATACTGAAAGGGTGAGTTCTCTGGTGGTGAAGCCCGCTGGCCCCCTGGAGGGCGAGGTGACAGCATACGGGGCCAAAAACGCGGTGCTCAAGCAGATGGCAGCCTGCCTGCTGGCGTCGGGAATCCACCACTTGAGCAATGTCCCCCACATCAGTGACGTGTCGGTGATGAGCGAGTTGCTCGAGGCGCTGGGCTGCTCGGTAACTACGCCGAGAGAGCACGAACTGCTTATTAGCGTGCCGGTCGCCGATCAACTGCACCCCGTGGCTCCGGCTCACCTCTTCGAAGCGATGAGAGCGTCGATCGTGGTGCTCGGCCCCCTGCTCGCCCGCTGTGGTGAGGCCAACATGGCGTTGCCCGGCGGCGACGACTTCGGCCAACGCCCGATCAACTTTCACACCGAAGGGCTGAGCGCCATGGGAGCGACGTTTCGCAACGATCGAACGTCGATTCACGCCACGTCGACGTCGCCGCGACTTAAGGCGACCCGGATCACCCTGGAGTACCCCAGCCACACCGCCACCGACAATCTCCTGATGGCCGCCGTGCTGGCCGACGGTCGCACCATCATCGACAACGCGGCGCGCGAACCCGAAGTCGAGGACCTGGGTCGTCAACTCATCGCGATGGGCGCGTCGGTTGAGGGCCTCGGTACGTCGCTGTTGACGATCGACGGCGTCGCCGAGCTGCACGCGGCCGCGCACCGCGTCGTGACCGACCGAGTCGTCTCGGGCACCTATCTCGCCTCAGGGTTGATCACCAAGGGTTCGGTGCGGGTGGTGGACGCACGACCCGACCACATGGTGATGTTTCTTCGCAAACTCGAAGCGATGGGGGCTGAAGTCGATGTCGCAGGCGGGGGAGTCGCCGTGCGCTCGTCGAGACCTCTACGCGCCGTGGACATCTCGACGCTGCCCTATCCGGGGGTCGCGACGGACTACAAGCCGATCCTCACCACCACGTTGAGCGTGGCGGACGGCGTCTCGGTCGTGACCGAAAACCTCTTCGCCGGACGATTTCGCTACGTGGACGAGCTGGTGAGACTGGGGGCCAACATCACGACCGAAGGACACCATGCCCTCATCCGCGGGGTGGACCGTCTCACGGGAACGAGGGTACGCGCGAGTGACATCCGCGCCGCGGCCGCGCTGGTACTCGCGGGCCTCGTGGCCGAGGGTGAGACCACGGTCGACGGACTCGCGCACGTCGATCGCGGCTACGACGACTTCGTGGGTCGACTGAGCGCTTTGGGCGCCAGCGTCGAACGATTTGCGTGAGTCCGCGAGCACCGAGGGAATGACGGGAAGATCGTGATCGCCACGTCGGTTGCCTACGACATCGTCTTTTTGGTTCACATTCTGGCGGCCGTGGCCACCATCGTCGTGTTCATCGCCATGCGACTGGCTGCACTCAGCGTGGTGCGCGGAGCGGATGCCGCGGATCAAGCGCTGCGGTTTCCCGCGCGTCGGAACTGGGCGGCTCGCCTCATGCACCTCTTGCCCATCACCGGGCTCATCATGGTGGCCAGCGGGGGGCCCTCGGTGTCTTTCACGCACGCGTGGGTGATCGTGGGACTGCTCTGCTACTTGGCTGCGGCCGGTCACCTCGAGGCGAGGACGTTGCCTGAAGAGCGCCTCGTTGCGTCCGCCGTTATGCGCGACGGCGTGGCACCTCGCGAACTGGGACTGAAACTGCTGCGCTCGATCGACATCCTGCTCGCGATCATCGCTGTCGCCTTCGTCACGATGCTCATTCAGTACTGACCTCGCGAGATGAACCCCGGGGGGACGAGAGCCCTCAGTAGGCTGACTCTCTGACGATTCGCGTTGAGGATGAGGGGGATCAGTGCGGCGAGGCAGGAGTCGAGTTCTCGCCGTCGCGTCGACAGGTCTCTTCGTAGCGTGTGCGGGACTGACGAGTTCCGGTCCCGCAGGTGCGGCCCACGTGCCCGCCTTGGATCAACCCTTGGGCATTGCCGCGAGTGGCGCGCATATCTGGGTGGCCAACGCCAAGGGCAACAGCGTGAGCGAGTTCGACGTCACGAGTGGCGCTCTGGTGCGGACAATCCCTGGGACGAGTGACGGCTTCGACTCACCGATCGCGATCGGCACCAATCGCTCGAATGTGTGGGTGGCCAACAAGATCGGGAACTCTCTCACGGAGCTCAACGCGAAGACTGGTGCGCTCGAGCGCATTGTGAAGGGTCCGTCGTATCACTTCGCTGATCCCATCGGTCTCGCCTTTTCGGGTCCGTATTTGTGGGTAGCGAATGAAACGGGCGGCTTGAGCGAGATCAGCGCCATCAACGGTGCTCTGATTCGGGTGGTGAGCGCAAGGGTCGGCGAATTCGACAATCCCGTCGACGTGACCGTATCGGGGCACACGGTCTGGGTCGCGAACGAAGCCGGTGACTCGCTGAGCGAGATCCACGCCGCGAACGGCACGCTGGTGCGCAGCATCTCGAGTGCCGGTGCGTTCGTCGCTCCCATCGGCCTGGCCGCCGGTGCTCAGAGTCTCTGGGTGAGTGCCGCGAGCGGCAACGGCGTGGCCGAACTCGACGCGTCGAGCGGGGCGCTCGTGCGATTTCTCACCGCCGCCAGATATAGGTTCAACGCGCCGTGGAACATCATCATCGATCGAACTCACCTGTGGGTGGTGAACGCGAACGGTAATTCGGTGACCGAGTTAGATGCGACGACGGGGACTCTCATCAGAGTGATCTCGGGCCACAAGTATGGCTTCGACAATCCCATTGACCTGGTTGCGGTCGGCAACGAGATCTGGGTTGCCAATGGCGCCGGGAACTCCCTTACGGTTCTGAACGCGACCACCGGAGCGCTCATTCACTACCTGCGCTGACTACAGCGCGGGTGAGGGGTCGAGCGACGCGGGAGCGAAGGGACGAAAGCGCAGCGCGCTGAGGAAGATCGACAGATCGATCGCGGCGAAGGCCGCCAAGACCACCGGCACCACGTGCACGTGAAAGTGCGCCACCATCAAACTCTCGAGTCCCGGGCCTGTCACACCGCCCACCATGGTGAAGAGGAACAGCCACGAGAGTCCGTCGCTGTCGCTCGGACAGAGCAACGTGTACCACAGCAGCCCCATAGGAAAGATCGAAGCCATGATGAGTCCGAGTACCGGGTACGCGAAGGGAGCCAGCGGATCGGCCAAGGCGAGCAGACACAGCCCGATGGCTAGGCACAGTCCGCCGAGCACGAGCTTCTGTTCAGCCAGGCGGCGGTGTAGCGGACCGCCCAGAGATCGACCGATCGCCATCCCCGCCCAAAAGCCCGCGGTGACCACACTGCCAAGGGACTCGGAGTAGCCCACGCCGTGGATTTGAGTGGCCATCCAGCCCGAGGCGCCAGTTTCGAGAGCTGTGTAGAAGATGTAGGCAAAGACGAAGGTGATGAGAATCGGTCGGCGGTGGGCCTTGGCGCCCGGGAGGTTGATGCCCGGAGCGGCGAGCTGAGGTGGCGCAATGATGCTGCGGTTCGACATGGATAACAACAGCGCGATGACGCACAGCCCTGCGAACAAGGTGGGAAAGTTTCGGGGACCGAGGCCGATGATGACGAGGGGGCAGATCACGGCCCCGACGCCGTAGCCGGCGTTCGCGACGCTCAACCGATGTGCTCGGCCTACCGTGTTGGTGCGCGTGAGCAGAGTATTGAGCGCCAGGTCCAGCGCACCAAACCCGAGACCAATGATGAGAACGCTGAGCAGAAAGAGTATCCAGGAGTGCGAGAGCGCGGCGCCCGCCGCACCCAGCGCGATAGCGGTAAGAGTGACCGTTAACACCACGCGACCATCGACGCGCTTTAGTCCGAGCCAACCCGGCAACACGCCCACGGACGCTCCGACGAAATAGACCGAGAGTGCGGCGCCCGCACTCGGGAGCGACAGGTGGAAACGGTGCGTGAAGCTCTCGAGCAGAGGTCCGAACAGTGATGTCACGGCGCCCATCAAAATGAACGCGCCCGTCGTACTCGCAAAGGCGAAGGGCGGGATCGTGACTTCGGTTGATGGCGTAGCGGAGGATGGTGAGGAGTCGGCAACCACGGGCGACGTTTATCCTAGGTTGTCCATTCTCGTGCGAGGGCCCTGAAGCACTCTCACTACACTTCGCCCCATGGTTTCTCGACCCCGCGACAGCGCCGCCGTCTTGGCGGTGGACATCGGCGCATCCTCGATCAAGTTCTGTCTCGTCGATGAGGATGGAGCACGTCTCGGCGATGTCATGAGAGTTCCCACGCCTTATCCGTGCTCGCCGACGGCGCTGATAGGTTTCGTCTCCCACTACGTCGCCGAGAGCGGGTGCGCGCGGGTTGGCGTGGGATTTCCCGGCGCCATGATCGACGGGCGAGTCCTTGAACCGGGCAATCTGTCGCGCGCCCAAGGTTTCACGTCGCCCGTCGACCCTGACCTCCACGATGCCTGGATCGCCACGAATCTTGAAGAGGAGTTGCGCCTGGCGACGGAGGTGGACGTTCGAGTGGTGAACGACGCGACCTTGGCTGCGTTGGGCTGCTGCGTGGGTGAAGGGCGCGAGTTGGTGTTCACCCTGGGCACCGGTTTTGGTATCGCTCTCGTCGTCGACGGCACTGTTGTGCCGATACGCGACGTCGGTTCAGAATTATTTGATGACGCTGAAACATACGACGAGGCGCTCGGCGATCACGCGCGCGCGAGCGACGAGGCGCGTTGGCGCGAGCGGCTGGTCCGGGCGGTGTCGCGGTTCATTGACGAGTTTTGCGCCTCGGTGGTCCACCTGGGAGGGGGGAACTCGAGGTGGGTCGACCTTGCGACGATGTCCGGCTTCGACGTGACGTTTATCGTGAACGACAACGACACAACGCTGTCCGGCGCTGCCAGACTCTTTGGCACGTAGCGCGTTACCGTCGAATTCAGGAGGATTGATGACGACGATTTTTGAAGAAGAGATTCGATCTCAGGCCGACATTCTGAGGCACCGCGCGAAAGATGGTGCCCGCGAGGCGCTCGCGGTGGCTTCGCAATTCGACGGCGTGGACTACCTGCTCGTTGCTGCCCGAGGATCGTCGGATAACGCAGCCGTCTTCTTTCAGTACTTCGCCGGACAGGAACTTGGTGTGCTCGTCGCGCTCGCCACGCCGTCACTCTACGAATCGGGGCGGACAATTGGTTTGAAGGGAGCGGGTGTTCTCGCGATCTCGCAGTCAGGACGAACGCCGGGGCTAGTTGACGTTGTGGAGGCGGCGACGTCCCAAGGTCGTCCTAGTGCGGTCATCACCAACGACCCCGAGTCGCCGTTGGGTCAGTCCACCTCGACCGTGATCGCGTTGCGAGCGGGCGCGGAGCGCGCGCTCGCATCAACTAAGACCTTTACGACGACGTGGCACGCGCTCGCCCAACTCGTCGAGGCGATGAAGGGTTCGCCCCTGGACGGACTTGACACGTTGCCCGAGACGGTGGAGCAGACGGCGACGTGGGCCCTGTCACGCACATTGCCCGTGGCGATGCTGAACGCCGAGCGAGGTCTCACGATCGTCGGTCGAGGAGTCGGTCAGGCGGTGGCCGCCGAAATTGCGATCAAGATTCGCGAGGTGTCGGGTATCCGTGCTGAGGCGTACTCCGCGGCGGACTATCTCCACGGACCCGTCGGGGCCGACGGTGAGAACTCAACCTTGCTGCTCGTAGTCACCGCCGAGTTAGCGACAGACGTAGCCGAGACGCTGTTGGCGGAGTGCCGGCGATTCTCCATGCGCACGGTGGTGCTGCGATCGCAAGGTCGCGAAGCATTCTCGTGTGACGCCGAGATCGTCGTCGACGAGGCCGGTCCGAACTGGAGCGTGGCTCTTGCCGAGGTCATCGTGGGTCAGGTACTCGCACTTCGGGTGGGCGAACTTCGCGGACGTCCTATCGACACGTCGCCGGGACTGCACAAGGTCACCTTGACCGCGTGAGCAAACGAGAGGAGTGACCCTCGCTCGGTCAGTCCGCTGTCGGCGACTCCTAGAGTCTTGCGAAAAGATCGTCCAAGTTGTCGAAATTGGCTTGGTGGCCATCAAACTTGGTCATGTGGTCGCGTCCCGCCTTGTCGGCGAAGGCGAGTTCGTAATCGAGCGTGGTGACGCCGTCCGATTCGTGCAGGTTCATCGTTTCGACCGCTTCGACCTCGGGCCACCCATCGAAGTGCCACGTCTGAACGCTTCGCATCGGAGGTTCCAACTCCAAGAATGTGCCCGGAAACGAGCACTCATATCCATCCTTGGTCACCATCACATAGTGATACTTTCCTCCCTCGCGCAGGTCAATCTCACACACGGTCATCGTCTCTCCAAACGGGGCGAAGGTTTCTCGCACGAGCTCGGGCGTCGTGAAGGCGTCGAACACAAGTTGCATCGGCGCGTCGAAGAGTCGAGTGATGCGCACCACAAGTTCGCTCGGGAACTCGATGACTGCTGATTGGTGCCGGTTGGGGGTCATGGATCTCTCCTCGCAGGTCCGATGGGGCCGAGTTCTAAGTGTCCCAGAGCCGAAAGTCCGTCCGCAAACTGTTCTCACGAAGCGGGGAAATGCGCATTTCTTTCGGCTCTCGAGGTGAAATTGTTAAATTTTCTCAGATTCTGGTTGCTGAGTGTTAAAAATTCACATATTGTGACTCCAGATTTGGAAAGCGGTACTGCTGAGTGGCTTATCCGCGGCGAGCAGTGAGAAGTTGATAACAACAAATGGAGAATCGCGATTCTTCAGGGAGGGGATTTCAGTGAGGAAAAAGTTCAAGGGGGGCCTGCTGGCAACGGCGTTCGTGTTTGTGGCGAGCACGACCGCGCTGGCGATTCCCGCCGTTGTTTCTGTCGCGACTGCGGGGGCGGCCACGCAGGTGCCACTCAATCTCGCGAACGAACAAGGCGAGTTGTGGTCGTGCGCGTTTAATCCGTTTGTGCCCACGTCGAGTCCGTACTCGGTGGGGCTCACCTACGAGACACTCGACTTCGTCGACTCACTCGAGAGTGGCGCAGTCACGCCGTGGCTTGCGACGAACTACGCGTGGAGCAACGCCAACAAGACGTTGACCTTCACGATTCGTTCAGGCGTAAAGTGGTCCGACGGCAAGCCCCTCTCGGCGGCCGACGTGGTCTACACATTCAACCTGTTGAAGAAGTTTCCGGCCCTCGACACGAACGCGGTCTGGACAGTGCTCTCAAGCGTGACCCAAAAGGGTACCGATCAGGTCGTCATGAACTTCTCGGCCCCCGCGGTGCCGTACTTCTACTATGTCGCGGGCCAAGTGCCGATCGTGCCCGAGCACATCTGGAGCACGATCAAGAATCCGGTGACCTACGCGGACTCGAGCCCGGTTGGAAGCGGTGGCTACATCATGTCGCACTGCACCCCCCAGAACATCCAGTGGACAGCGAATAAGAGCTACTGGCAGAAGGGCAAGGCGGTCGTCACGACCGTGAACATGCCGGCGTTCTTATCGAACAACACGTGCAACGAGTACCTCGCGACCGGGCAGTCGCAGTGGGGCTCGCAGTTCATCCCGAACATCAAGAGCTACTACGTCGATAAGACGGCCGGAAACACCTATTGGTTCCCGCCCGTCGCCAACGTGGTGCTGTTCCCCAACCTGAAGGTGGCGCCACTCAACGACGTGGCGGTACGCGAGGCGATCAGTTACGCGATTAATCGCTCTACGGTGTCCACCAAGGGTGAGTACGGCTATGAGCCACCGGCCAGTCAGGACGGCATCGTCTCGCCCACCTTCAAGACGTGGACGAGCAGCGCGGCCCTCGCCAAGCTTGGCAACGGCTACGACCCGGCCAAGTCAAAGTCGGTTCTCGAAGCTGATGGATACAAGATGGGCAGCAACGGCTTCTTCTCGAAGAATGGCAAGGAGTTGAAGCTCTCGATCATCACCAACGGGGGCTACTCCGACTGGGTCGCGTCCGAACAGGTCATGGCTCAAGAGTTGGGCAAGGTCGGCATCGACGCGACACCTCTGACACCGTCGGCGACCACGTTCGCCTCCGACGTGTACACGGGCAACTTCCAGTTGGCCTACAACGTGGAAAGCGGTGGACCGACACCGTTCTACGAGATGCGTCAGTGGCTCTTCTCCAAGAACTCAGCCCCCGAAGGTAAGGCCGCGGCGACGAACTGGGAGCGCTTTGACAGCCCGGCGGTGGACACGTTGCTTAACTCCTACGGCTCGACCACGAGTGCGGCGACTCAGCACACGATCATCGATCAACTGGAAAATGTGATGGTGACCCAGTTCCCGGTGATTCCGGTGCTCGAAGAGGTCGACTGGTTCCAGTACAACTCGAAGGACTTCACGGGGTACCCATCCGCGTCGAATCCGTACGCTCAACCCGGCCTGTACAACGAGCCTGACTGGGGCTACGTGCTCGACAACATAAAGCCGGTGTCGTAGACAACTAACAGCCGGACTGAGTCGGGGAGATGAGATTTCTAGTTCGGCGTTTGGGCTTCCTGCTCGTCGCGCTGTGGGCAGCCCTCACGCTGAACTTCTTCATTCCCCGGCTCATGCCCGGCAATCCGGCCGAGTCGATGATGGCCACCTTTCGAGGGCACGTGAATCCCGCTGCGCTCAAGGCTCTCGAGGTGGCCTTTGGTATTGGGGGGCACCAGAGTCTGGTCTCGTCGTACGTCCAGTACCTGGGTAACACCTTGCGGGGGAATCTCGGCATCTCCACCAGTTACTTCCCGCTCTCAGTATCCAGCGTGATCATGAAGGCGTTGCCCTGGTCGCTCGGATTGGTGGGTCTCTCGACGGTGATCGGATTCATCATCGGTACCGGGGTGGGGGCGGTGGCGGCGTGGCGGCGAGGGGGAAAGATGGACTCGATCCTGCCTCCGACGTTCATTGTCATCTCGGCGTTTCCCTACTTCTGGGTGGGCCTGCTCGCGATCTGGCTCTTTGCTGTCACCCTCAAATGGTTTCCGATTCTCGGCGGCTACAACGAGACGGCGGTCGAACAGTGGAGTTGGCCCTTCGTGGGCGACGTGCTGTTGCACGCAATTCTGCCCGCCTTCACCATCGTGATCACCTCGATCGGCGGTTGGATCCTGACCATGCGCAACAACATGATCACCGTCGTGGCGGAGGACTACGTCAAAATGGCGCGTGCCAAGGGCCTGAAGAATCAGCGAATCCTCTGGCAGTACGCCGGTCGCAACGCCATGTTGCCGAGCCTGACGGGATTTGCGATGTCGCTCGGCTTTGTGATCTCGGGGGCGATATTGGTCGAGTACGTCTTTAACTATCCCGGGCTGGGCTTCTTGTTGCTCCAGGCGGTCCAGACCGAGGACTATCCGCTCATGCAGTCGCTGTTCTTGCTGATCACGGTCGCCGTGCTCCTCGCCATCTTTGTCTCCGACATCGTGACCGCCGTGTTAGACCCGCGAACGAGGGTGCGCACGTGAGTTCCCTTCACCTCGTGGGCCGGCGCCTGTCGGGCGCGGCGCGCTTCTTGCGCCGTGACAAGAAGGCGATGGTCGGATCAATCATTTTGTTCGTCTTGGTCGTCGTCGCGACTTTCCCGAGTTGGTTCGCTCACGACAACCCGGCCGCCGAGATCTACAAGCCCGCCGCGGGACTCTCGTGGTCGCACCTGTTGGGCACGACGTCTTTCGGACAGGACGTCTACTCGCAGTTGATCTACGGCACGCGCCAGTCGGTGTTCATCGCCCTCATCGTCGGTGCCTTCTGCACGGTGGTGTCTGTGGCCGTCGGGGTGACGGCGGCCTACTCGGGGGGTCTGGTCGATGACACGCTCTCCCTCTTTACTGACGTCATCTTGGTGATCCCCACCTTTCCCCTCATCATCGTGATCACGGCCTACGCCAAGAGCGCGAGCTTCTGGCTGATCGTGGCGGTACTTGTTTTTACCGGATGGTCGTACGGGGCACGACAGCTTCGCGTCCAGGCGCTGTCTCTGCGCAATCGCGACTATCTGTTGGCGGCGAAGGCGAGAGGCGAGGCGAGTTGGTACGTCATTACCGTCGAACTCATCCCGCCCATGACGTCACTCATCGTGGCGAACTTCCTCTCGGCGGCGCTGTATGCGGTGCTGGCCTCGGCGGCCCTGCAGTTCATCGGCCTGGGTAACATCAACACCGAGTCGTGGGGGACCATGCTCTACTGGGCTCAGAACAACGAAGCGCTCCAGACGGGCCTGCCACTGTGGGCGCTCGCCCCCGGCATGGCGATCGCGCTGCTGGGCTCCGCACTCGCTCTGTTGAACTACGCCTTTGACGAAGTGTCGAATCCGGCGCTGCGCCCAGTCTCGGAAAAGAAGATGCGCAAGCGAATGAGGAAGATCGAGGCCGTGGCGTGAGCGAGCCGGTTCTTCAGGTCCGCGACCTCATGGTGGAGTACGCCACGCCGACGGGTCCCGCCCAGGCCGTCCACGGTGTCAACCTCGAGTTGGCCCACGGTGAGTTTCTCGCCATCGTGGGCGAATCGGGCTGTGGCAAGTCGACGCTCCTCTTCGCCATCGCGCAACTGTTGTCGTATCCGGCGAGCATCGTGGGAGGATCCGTCACCTTTAACGGGGTGGACCTCCAAACCCTGAAGGACGAAGAGCTTCGCCGGTACCGCTGGCGCGACATCTCCCTCGTCATGCAGAGCGCGATGAACGCGCTGAACCCGACGCTCTCCATCGGTGCGCAGTTGGCCGACGCGTGTCGAGCACACACCGACTGGGATGACCATCGGATCGCTCGGCGCTCCGAAGAG
The DNA here is from genome assembly GCA_963839255.1 of uncultured Acidimicrobiaceae bacterium. Classification (GTDB taxonomy): domain Bacteria; phylum Actinomycetota; class Acidimicrobiia; order Acidimicrobiales; family RAAP-2; genus RAAP-2. The sequence goes on along the minus strand of CAWIUH010000005.1, from coordinate 243,377 downwards.
GTTCTGGCCATGGTCTCGATCGATCGCGTTCACTTGAAGAGCTTTCCTTTCCAGTTATCGGGCGGCATGCGTCAACGGGCAATGATCGCCATGGCACTGTTGCTTGAGCCCAAACTCGTGATCATGGACGAGCCCACATCGGCGCTCGACGTCGTGGCGCAACGATCCCTCATGCGCCAGGTCGAGGCGCTGCGTCACGAACTGGGCTTCGCCGTCTTGTTCGTCACGCACGACATGAGCGTGGTCTCGCATTTTTCGGATCGCCTAGCCGTGATGTACGCCGGTGAGGTGGTGGAACTCGACACGACGCGCGAGGTTTTCGACCAGCCCCAGCACCCATACTCAAAGGGACTCATGGAGGCCTTTCCCTCACTCTTGGGAGAGTCGCGCCAGCTCACGGGGATCCCGGGAACGCCGCCGGCACTTGTGGAACCGCCGTCGGGCTGTCTGTTCGCGCCACGCTGTCCCTACGTGATGGACGTCTGTCGCACCCTGCGCCCGGAGTTGATCACGAAGGGTACGCGGGCGGTGCGCTGTCATCTCGTTAACCCGCCGGAGTCGTCGTGAGCGACGCGATCCTGCGCGTCGAGGGACTCTCGCGATTCTTTCGAGTCGGGGGATTTCGCTCGCACGGACAGTTGCACGCGCTCGACGAGGTGACCTTCGAGGTGGCCCCAGGCGAGATCGTCGCGCTCGTGGGCGAATCGGGCTCGGGCAAGTCGACCATCGCGCGCGTCTTGGCCGGGCTCTACAAGCCAACGCACGGAGCTATCGTCTTCGAGGGCGAAGCACTGACCGGCCGGACGAACCGCCGGGTGCGCGGGCGTATGCCCATGGTTTTTCAGGACCCCTTCGGCTCCATCAACCCCGTGCTGCGCGTAGGGCACAGTCTCTTTCGCTCGCTCAAACTGCATCGCCCCGAGCTGTCGAAGCCCGAGCGCTACGAGGAGGCCGTCGCCCTCGTCGAGCGCGTGGGCCTTAACCCAGGGGCCGACGTGCTCCGGCGCTACCCGCACCAACTGTCAGGTGGTCAGCGTCAGCGACTCGGTTTCGCCCAAGCACTCGCCTCGCATCCGTCGCTCATACTGGCCGACGAACCCGTCTCCATGCTCGACGTGTCGATTCGCATCGGCCTGCTCAACGTGATGAAGGGATTGCGCGATCAAGAGGGCGTGTCGCTGCTCTACATCACCCACGACTTAGCCAGTGCGCGCTACGTCGCCAACCGCATGATCGTGCTGTACGCCGGGCGTATCGCCGAAGAGGGCCTGACCGATGAGGTCATTCGCTCACCTCAACATCCCTATACGCAGCTATTGATGTCCACGGCCCCCGACCCGAGACTGCCGCTCGCTGTGATCGAAGGCGAGCGCGATCTCGGTGAGCCACCCAAAGTGATCGACCCAGGTCCGGGGTGTCGCTTTGCGCCGCGCTGTCCCCTCGTGATGGACATCTGTCGCACAACGAACCCCACTATGGTGACACTCTCGGCTACTCACCGCGCGGCCTGTTTCGCTGTGAAGGCGACGTGAGCTCGGCGGTTCTTCCGCGTCCGGCGTTTTGCGAGTTCCTCGAGGGAACGGTCTCGTGGCGCTCGCCGCTTCGCGTACGAGTCGAGCAGGATGAATGGCGGCCCGTCATTCGGACGTTCGCCACCGACCTGCGCGCGAGTGTCGGCTGGGAGATTGAACTAGTCGGGGCGAGCGAAGACTGCGACCTCGACGTTCGACGGCTGCCCGAGCTCTTGGGCGAGCAGTATCAGTTGGCGATCGCGACCCCGTCCTCGATCGACGCCGCTACACCGGAGGGTCTGTACCGCGCGCTCACGACGCTGCGACAACTGGGTCCCGCGGAGTGGTGGTCCAGGACGACAGTGCAGGTCGAAATGGCCGAGTTGGCGCGTGTGGTCATCCAGGACGGCCCTCGCTTCGCCTGGCGCGGCGTTCACCTCGACGTCTCTCGACACTTTTTTGACGTTGATGTCGTGTGTCGACTGATCGACTTGTTGTCCGCGCATCGCATGAATCGCCTCCATCTGCATCTCAACGACGACCAGGGATGGCGAGTCGAAATTCCCGCGTGGCCCCGTCTAACAGAAGTGGGATCGCATTCGACGCTCGTCACCGATCGGTCACGAGCGCGACGGGATCGACGACCATGTGCCCCACGGGGGCTTTTACACCGCCGATGATCTGCGCGTCATTCGGAACCACGCGGCCACGAGGTTCGTCCAGATCGTTCCCGAGATCGATCTGCCGGGTCACGCTCAGGCCGTTCTCGCGGCGTATCCCGGACTCGGCAACACGACCAAGAACGTGAAGTGTGGACGCGCTGGGGGATCTCGGAGCACGTGTTGAATGTGGGTCCCGCGGCGCTGAACTTTGCCGCGGACGTTGTCGCCTACGTGGGGGATCTCTTTCCGGGTAGTCCCGTGCACATCGGTGGTGACGAGTGTCCGACGATCGAATGGGCGTCCAGCGCACTCGCCGCCAGAGTGATGGCTGAGCACGGATTCGACAACGTGCGTCAGCTACAAGGTCTCTTCACTACCCGAATGGCACAAGTTTTGCGCGATCGAGGCCACGAGGTCGTGGCGTGGGACGAGGTGCTCGATGCCGACGTGCCCCCGCGCACGGTGATCGCGGCCTGGCGTGGAGTCGACAAAGGCGTGGAAGCGGCCGAGCGTGGCCTGGACGTAATCATGGCGCCGATGCAGTCTGTTTACTTCGACTGGCTAAACAGCGACTCGCCCGAGGAGCCCGTCGCATTGGCACCCTTGCCGCACGTCACGACCTGGGAGCACGTCTACGGCTTTTCGGTCGTGCCCGAGGGTCTCTCCGAGCGACAGCGCCGCCAGGTGCGAGGGGCTCAGGCGCAGCTGTGGACCGAGTACATCGCGACCCGCGATCATCTCGATTACATGGCCTTTCCTCGTCTGTGCGCCTTCAGTGAAGTGGTCTGGGGAACCGCCACGACGGCCGAGGAATTTCGACCGAGGCTGCGTGAGCACCTGAAACGTCTGGACGTGATGGGTGTTCGCTATCGACCGCTGGATAAATCATGAGCGAGACGATCCTCGCCATGCGCGAGTTCTGGCCCACGCCGAGTCGACTCGCGAGTGAACGGGTCGAGAGCTTTGAAGTAGGCGACGTCGCATCGGTTCTAAGCGCGATTGGATTTGCGACCGACCAGATCGAGGAAATCTCGCGACACTGGCGCGCGGCGCAGATCAGCGAGGAGTGGTCGAGCCTGTTGGCCGCGGGTTGCACCATGGTGGCCAACGACCGAGGAAACATCGACCAGCCTCTGCCGATCTGGGCGGACTTAGACGACGAGGGCGACGTGGGGCGCCTCTTCTACTTCTATCTCGGCGCCCTGTGTTACGACGATACGCTCACGTATTTGCGCGCTCACGCCACGCCCGAGAACGTCATCGAGTCAACGATGAACATCTACCTCCTGCACGCCGCGACCCACCTGCGCAAGCACGGGACTCTCGGTTTTGACGCGGGCTGGTGGAGCTTGCTCGTCTTGCGGGGCGAACTTCTTGCCATCGGCTCGCTTGAATTTCATCGGGTGAATCTGGGTGTGGGGACTCTCGCACCCGAGTGGTACCACGATGGGGATCCTCACGCGACGCTTTCCGGGTTCCGACGCGGCGACTCATCGATAGGCATCCACATCCCCCAAGGGGCCGACCTGACTCCACCAGCGCTCGAGCGTACTTTCGACGACGCGCGCCGGGTCCTTGGAGACGCCTGGCCGACGAACTCTCGACGCCTGGCGACCTGTCGGAGTTGGATGCTGGATGACCGACTCCTTGCGCTGCGCGCGGACTCGAACCTGACCTTGTTCTTGCGTCGATTCGTACTCGTGCCCGGCTCGGTGGACGGCGATGAGGACGTGGTGGATTTTGTCTTTCGTTTGCCCGGCACTGCGCTGGCGGATCTGCCGCGGCGAACGTCGCTGGAGCGTTTGGTCATATCGGTGCTTGAGAGTGGTGAACATTGGCACATCCGCACCGGCTGGTTCGACTTCGACGGGACGGCACCGTGAAATCTCCTCGGCTCGTCTCAGTTTGTAACTTTTGGTCAGTCTCTGGGGTAATTTATGTGAAATATCACTCATTCTCAGGTTGATAGATGTTAAAAATTCACATAATGTTGCGTCATGGACTCTAAGACGCGCCGCGCAACCATCGCCGAGCGGCTGCGGGTTGAGGGCGAAGCGTCCATCGTCGAGCTCGCCGCTCACTTCGGAACCTCGGAGATGACGATCCGCCGTGATCTGGACTTTCTCGAAGTCGAAGGCCTGGCCCGGCGAGCGCGCGGGGGAGCCATCTCGGTGCAGAGCCGTTCCTTTGAACCGCCAATCCTCCAGCGCGCCGCGCACAGCGCCGAAGCGAAGCGACGCATCGGCGCGGCCGCGGCCGCCCTGTTGCGCGAGAACGAAACCATCATTATCGACGTGGGCACGACGACGCACGAGATGGCCAAGGCCATCCCCGACGGCTTGGGAGTGACGGCCATCACCAACTCGCTCGTGGTCGGCACCGAACTCGCGACCAAGACCTCGGTGAAGACAATTCTCACTGGCGGCGTCGTGCGACACGGTGAGCTGAGTCTTATCGGTCCCCGCGCCCAGAGTGCCTACACCGATCTCAACTGTGACACCGTCTTTGTCGGTGTGGCCGGGATCAGCGACGTGAGCGGACTGAGCGAATACAACCTCGACGACGCCGACGTCAAACGCTCGGCGCTTGCCGCGGGTCGGCGAATCGTTGTGCTGGCTGACGCCTCCAAGATCGGTCGTGTGGCCTTTGTGACGTTTGCGCCGATCGGTGCCGTGGATCTGCTGATCACCAACGCCTCGCCCAACAACCGGGCCATCCGGCGCATTAAGGATCACGACGTCGAGGTTCTTCACGTGGAGCCCTTCGAAGAGGAGAAGGATTAATGTCGCGTTTTCGTGCCGTGTTTCCCAGCGTCGCCAAGCCACTCATCGCGATGGCTCACGTCCCGCCGCTGCCAGGTACGCCGCTCTACGACGCCGCGGCCGGCGTCCAGGGTCTGATCGATCACGTCAAGCGCGACACGGAGCTTCTCCTTGAGGGCGGCTTTGACGCGATTCTCTTTTGCAATGAGGGCGATCGCCCCTATCAGCTGCATGCGGGGCTCGAGGCGTCAGCCGTGATGACGCGTGTGGCCGCCGAGTGTCGGCCCAGCGATCGACCGTTCGGTGTGGACTTTCTCTGGGACGCCCAGTGCGCGCTCGCCATCGCGGTGGGCTCGGGAGCGTCGTTCCTGCGCGAAGTGATCACCGGCTCCTGGGAGTCCGACATGGGACCGTGGCAGCCTGACGCGGCGACGTTGCTGCGCAATCGGCGCAACTTCGGGCGCGACGATCTGGCGGTCTTCGCCAACATCACCCCGGAGTTCGCCTCGTCGATCGGCCAGCGCACTCCCGCTCAAATGGCGCGATCCACCGTCGTTTCGAGCCTCCCTGACGCCATCTTGGTCTCGGGCCCCATGGCCGGCGCCGAGCCCGATGTCCACACGGTGGCCGACGTACGCGAAGCCGTGGATCCCTCGGTGCCGGTTCTGCTCAACACGGGCGCCAAGGCGGCCTCGATTGCGGAGTACTTGAAGTTCGCCGACGGCTGCATCGTCGGCAGCGATCTCAAAGTAGACGGCTACACGTGGAACAAGGTCGATCCCGAACGCGTCAAGCGCTTCGTCGACGCAGCCCGCAGTGTCTAAATCGTCGGGATCACTTCTTCTCGGTATCGACCTCGGGTCGTCCGGGGTGAAGGCCATCTTGCTGGACCCTGAGCGGGGCATCGTGGCGAGTCGCGCCTACAGCGTCGCTCAGTACAGCGATCACCCGGGGTGGTCGGAAGCAGACACGCGCGAGTGGTGGTCGGGTGTCAGGACGCTCGTCCCGTTACTGCTCAACGACGTCACTGCGATCGGCGCCGATGTCGGCGCACTCGCGGTGTCGGGCATGGTGCCCGCGGTGGTTCTTCTCGACGACGAGCACCGACCGCAACGCCGAGCGATCCTGCAGAACGACGCGCGAGCAACGCGAGAGATTGACGACATTCGCTCGGCGCTCGGCGACCTGGATCTCCTCGCGCTCACCGGATCGGTTCTCTCCCAGCAGTCGGTGGCACCCACGGCGAGCTGGCTCGCCCGACACGAGCCCGAGGTGTGGGCGAGGGTGGCGTCGGTTCGTGGCTCGTACGACTGGCTCGCGCGCGCTTTGGGAGCTCGAGACCACGTCGAAGAGAACTGGGCGATCGAAGCTGGCCTGTACGACTTCAACTTCGATCCGATCGCCGCCGTCCAGGACGCCACCGACGTGCGTTGGCCCGCCCTGCTCGAGGTGTGTGCACCGGGAACCGTCGTGGGCGAGGTGAGTCGCAGCGCGGCGGAGGCGACCGGTCTCGTCGAGGGCACCGCGATCGTCGTCGGGGGGGCCGACCATGTGCTCTCGGCCTACGGCGCGGGTCTCGTGCGCGAGGGGGAGTGTCTGATCAAACTCGGCGGAGCGGGCGACATCTTGGCTGTCAGCGATCGCCCGCTCCTCGATCACCGCATGTACCTCGACAAGCATCCGGTTCCTGGCAAGTGGCTGCCGAACGGATGCATGGCCACCAGCGGCTCGTTGCTGCGCTGGGAGCAGTCCCTCTTTGACGACGCCCCCCTGGAAGAACTTGACGCCGCTGCGGCGCAGAGCGCCCCGGGCACTCTGCTCACGCTGCCGTATTTTCTGGGCGAGAAGACGCCCCTGCACGACCCCGACCTGCGCGGCGTGATGGTGGGAATGAACCTGACGACGACACGCGGTGATATTCATCGGTCGTTCCTCGAAGCCATCGCCTACGGGTTTCGCTCGCACGTCGAGATCTTCGCCGAGGACGGTGTGCACCTGGTGCGCACGACGGTGACCAACGGGGGATCGAAGTCGCGCCTGTGGCGAGAGATTCTCTCTGACGTGCTCAATCGTGAGCTCGTCTCGATCACCGATCACCCGGGCGCCGCCTTCGGCGCGGCGGTGATCGCGGGGATCGGGACCGGGGCGATCGAGGACTGGACCTTCGTCGTCGGCGCCCTCGAAGAGGGGGACATCATCAGCCCCCACGACTCGAATGTGGCACTGTATGAGCGGCGCTACCAGGAGTTTCTCCGCTTAAGCGACGCGACCACGTCGATCTCACACGACATAGCAAGGAGTACATCGTGACCACATCTGTTGCGGTTGTGACCGGGGCCGGTTCGGGTATTGGCGCAGCCATCGCGCACGAGCTCGCGCGACACGGCCATCACGTCATCGTGACCGACGTCGACGTCGCCAGCGCGATTGAAACGGCCGGCGCGATCGAGGACGCCGAAGCTCGATCGCTTGACGTCACTGATCCCGAGACCTGCGACGCGCTCGTTGAGTCGATCGTCGCCGAGCACGGACGCCTCGACGTGTGGGTGTCGAACGCGGGCATCTCCAAGATGCGGAATTTCATCGACGTGTCACCCACCGATTTGCGGCGCACCTTTGAGGTCAATACCTACGGCGTGTTCTATTGCGGTCAGGCGGCGGCCCGCGCCATGATTGCCCTGGGATCCCCCGGAGCGATCATCAATACCGCCTCGATGGCGGCCAAGGCTGGCGGAGTTCCTTACTTGTCGGACTACGTCGCCAGCAAGTTCGCGGTGCTCGGTCTGACCCAGGCGATGGCCTTCGAGCTCGCGCCGTTCGGCATTCGCGTGAACTGTGTGTGCCCGGGCTTCGTCGCTACAGCTATGCAGACGCGCGAACTCGCGTGGGAAGCCGACCTGCGCGGCGTGGAGCCCAAGGCGGTGCGCCAGATGTGGATCGACGCCACGCCGCTCGGTCGACTTGAGACCCCCGAAGACGTCGCCAAGGTGGTGGCGTTTCTCGCGTCAGACGCTGCCGGATTCCTCACCGGCGAGGCGATCTCGGTGAACGGTGGTGCCTACATGGACTGAGCGAACGGACGTGATGGTCGCTCGTCTAATCTCAGAAACATCCCAAATCGAGAGGAGAAGGTATGGCGTTGTCAAGCGGGACGCCGGCTCCGGATTTCACGTTGCTCGCAACTCCCGACCAGTCGCTCAGCCTGTCCGAAATCGACGGACCGGCCGTGTTGATCTTTTACCCCGCCGATTGGAGTCCGGTGTGCGGTGACGAACTCTCGATGTTCGAAGCGGCGAGCAAACTTTTCCAGCAGCACAACGCCCAGTTGATTGGCATTTCGGTTGATGGTGCGTGGAGTCACACCGCTTTTCGTGAGCAGCACAAGATCGAGTTTCCCCTGCTCGCGGACTTTCAGCCCAAGGGGGCGACCGCGAAGGCCTACGGCGTCTACGACGAGAAGACCGGCACCTGTGAGCGAGCTCTCTTCGTGATCGACAAAGACAAGAACATCGCGTGGAGCTACGTCTCCCCGGTCGGAGTGAGTCCCGGCGCCGACGGCGCCCTGAGTGCAGTGGAGGCCCTGAAATGAGTGGAAATCTTGTCAATCCAGTTGGTCCCAAGGATCACGTGCGAGGCGCGCCCGACGCCAGGCTCACCGTCGTGGAGTACGGCGACTACGAGTGTCCCTACTGCGGACAGGCCTTTCCGATTGTGGAGAAGCTGCTCAAAACATTCGAGTCCTCCATGCGATTGATCTTTCGCAACTTGCCCCTCGCCGAGGTTCACCCGCACGCCCAAGCCGCCGCCGAGGTGGCCGAGGCAGTTGGCGAGCAAGGAGAGGACAAGTTCTGGGCGATGCACGACACGCTCTATGAGAACCAGCGTTCGCTCGGCACCGACGCGCTGCGTGGCTACGTGGGGGACGTCGGTGCGGACCTCGACCAGGTGGAGAAGGCACTGGCCGGCGGCGCGCCGAACGCCCGCGTCGAAGCCGATCTCGAGGGAGCGATTCGCTCTGGCGCGAACGGGACGCCGACCTTCTTTGTGAACGGCGAGCGCTACGACGAGTCGTGGTACTACGAGCCCTTCGAGGAGTATTTGCGCGCGGTGTTGGCCTCGCTGTGAGGTCATGAGCCGTAGCGTCTCCGCCTCGCGTCGCCAGCCCAACCAGTTCGCCCAGCGCCTCTTCGCTCCGCTGCCGCAGCGCTACGACCTACTCGCCGCGATTCTGTCCTTTGGCCAGGATGCGCGTTGGCGAGCGACCATGGTCGACGCGTTGATCTCGAGTCATCCGCATCTGGTGGCTGACATCGCGTGCGGACCCTGCGCGGTATCGAAGAGGCTCGCGAAGAAGACCGAGGCGCAAGTCGTGGGGCTGGACCTGAGCGCCGACATGCTGCACCAAGGCGAACTCAACGTCCGGCGAGCTGACCTCACTGATCGCATCACCCTCGTGCAGGGTCGCGGCGAGCAGTTGCCCTTTTCGGATGCGAGTTTCGATGCGTTGACCTTCACCTACCTGCTTCGCTACGTGGCCGATCCTCAGGCGGCGTTGGTCGAACTCGCACGTGTCGTCAAGCCCGGTGGGCGCATCGCGAGTCTCGAGTTCGCGGTACCGGAGAATCGCGGATGGCGATGGAGTTGGTGGCTCTACACACGACTCGTCCTGCCGGTGGCGGGATATCTCCTTGGTGGTCGGGCGTGGTGGGACGTTGGCCGATTCCTCGGACCGAGCATCTCGGCGCACTACAAGACCTATCCGCTGAATTGGACGCTGACGGCGTGGCGTGACGCGGGCATCGAACACGTCGAGTATCGAACGATGAGCCTCGGCGGAGGCGTCGTCATCTGGGGCTACCGGGCGGCGTAGTCGTGTCGAGCGGGACGTCCCCATTGGACTCTGGGACCGGTCCTTCTTTTTACGCCCAGCCGCGCTTTCTTCGCTCGACGCGCCTGCGTGAGTGGTGGACGCTGCTGCATCCTCCCTACACGATGCTGCACCTGGCGTTGGTCACGATCGGCGCCTGCTTGGTCGGTCCGGTCAACGTCACGCGCTACGCGGAGACCCTCACCGCTTTCTTCCTCGCGCTCGGCATCGGCGCGCACGCCCTTGATGAGCTCCAGGGTCGACCGCTGCGCACGACGATTCCTCGCTGGGAGCTCATTGCGGCGGCAGTCGTCGGACTGGGCGGTGCGGTGGGATTGGGAATCCTGGGGATGTTCCTTGTGAGCTACTACATGGTGGTCTTCATCGCGGTTGGCGCTTTCATCGCGCTCAGCTACAACCTCGAGCTCTTTGGAGGTCGCTTCCACAATGGACCGGTCCTGGTACTTGCCTGGGGCGCCTTTCCGATTTTGACTGCGTACTACGCCCAACACGGCACGCTCGGTGTGGCCGCCGTGGCCGCCGCCGCCTTTGGAGCTCTCGTTGTCGAACTTCAGCGCACGCTCTCGACGCCGGCGCGCGAGATACGCCGACGCACTTCGTCGGTGGCGGGAACGCTCACGCGCAGCGACGGAACGATGTCGCCGCTGACGACGGCTACGATCCTTCGCCCCCTCGAACGGGGTCTGAAGGTGTTGTGCTGGCTCGGCGTTGCGATGGCGGTCGCGTTAGCGTATCTGCGGCTGGGCTGACGAGAGAGTCGCATGAACTCGTGAAGAAGATCGTGACGCCATGAGGGGACCGATTTCAAAGATCGCTCACGCCGTTCGGGAACGGCGAATCAGTGCGACGTCGGTCGTGAGCGCGTCGATCGAGCGACTCGAACGAAGCACTGAGTTGAACGTCCTGGCCGAAGCGACCTTCGACGAAGCCCTCGCTGTCGCCAGTCGTATCGACCGGGGAGAGCGCGTCGGAGCACTTCTGGGCGTTCCGACCCTGATCAAGGACCTCGAGGATCTCGAGGGTCACCAGACCCGCAAGGGATCGCTCGCGTTGCGCGACGCGCCGGTCGCTACCACCAATGGCGTGGTACCAAGCCGGCTCCTGCGCGCCGGCGCGGTTGTGGTGGGTAAGTCAACGTTGCCCGAGTTCGCCATCGAGGGATATACCGCCAGTCTCCTCACGGGAGTGACGCGCAACCCGTGGAACCTCGCGTATTCGACGGGTGGCTCGAGCGGTGGCTCGGCTGCCGCCGTCGCTGCAGGGTTGGTCGGCGTCGCCACTGCCACCGACGGCGGGGGATCAATTCGCATCCCCGCGTCACTATGCGGTCTGGTCGGACTCAAACCGACGAACGGCGCGGTCGGTCGCTGGCCCGCGCCAGACTGGATCGACTACTCCACGGATGGTCCCTTCGCCACCACCAGCGACGACCTTCGTCTGCTCTTTGGCGTGATGCGCGGTCCGGCCGCCGGTGATCCGACGGCGCCGACACGGTTGACGCCGCGCGGCATCCCCGTCCGTTCTCTGTATGCGGTCGATCGGACGTCACCCTTCGGTCCACTCGACCCGCACGTCGACGCCCTCTTTCACTCGGCGGTCGAGGCATTCGCGACCCTGACACGACTGCCAGTGACCTGGCTCGATCAAGCGACGTTCTTCGCTGACGGGGACCCGGATCTGGACTGGTTTACCGTCAGCGCCCCGGAGCACATATCGGCCCTGGGCCGTGGCTGGGTGATCGAACACATGGACGAGTTCCACGTCGCAACCCGGGAGTTCTTTCGCTCGGGGCTTGACGTTGACATCAACGACTACCTCGGTGCGCGTCGTCGGCGCTACCTCTACGTCCGACGAATGGATCAACTACTGGAGGGAGGAGGCGCACTCCTCACCCCTACGGTGGCGGCCCCGGGGTGGCTCGCCGACGGACGCATGAACGAGGAATCAGAGACACATGGTCTCGCTCCCGAGACCCTCTCGACCGTCGTGCAGAACATCACCGGCCACCCCGCGCTGAGCCTTCCGTTCGGTCACCTTCCTTCGGGTCTGCCATTTGGACTGCAGATCACGGTGGAGCACTATCGCGATGAAGCGCTCCTTGACGTCGCCGACATCTTCGAGCGTGAGTATCCCTGGCGCCGTAGTGCTCCCGGATACGAATCTCTCGACACGACGTTGGATCTCGAGTAGCCACCTCCCACGAGGGAGGATTCGTGAAACACTGGATGTGTGTACGTACCTCCTCTCTTTGCGGTCGACGACGACGAAGCGTGGCGAATCGTGGCGGACGCCGGCGCGGGAATGTTGGTCATCCAGACCGAAGGCGGACTAGCGAGTGTCTACGTGCCAGTCATCGTCAGCGACGATCGACGAATCATTCGCACGCACGTCGCCAAGGCGAACCCGTGGTGGAAAGCGGTGGCGGACGGTAGCGACGTCCTGGCCCTATTCCTCGCGGCCAGTGCCTATGTGACTCCCTCGTACTACCCCAGTCGGCTCGAGAATCCTGGCGTCGTGCCGACGTGGAACTACGTCGCAGCCGAGGTGAGTGGACGCGCGAAGATCCGCAACGACGAAGAGTGGAAGATGGCCCAGACGACCGCGGTGACGTCGCACTTCGAACGCGGGCGCGATCCCGAGTGGCGTGCGGACGACCTTGACGCTCACTATCGCGAGGTGCAACTGAGTGCCATCGTGGGCATCGAGATCGAAGTGATCTCCATCGAGGGCAAGGCGAAACTCTCACAAAATCGTCCCGACGTGGACCGGCGCAGCGTGCGCGAGCACTTCGTGGAGGGATCGTTGGCCGAGCGCAACGTTGGCCAGCGCATGCGCGCCGACTGACGCAGTGTAGGTTCGCCGCGGCTGAGTCGTTTCTAATCAAGAGTCGGCGTGCTCTCGGCAGGTCCACTATCTTTTTGGCATGCACCGAGTGTGCCGATGAAGCAGTGAGGCTTTATCAAGGGGGGGGATATGAGCGAAGCTTTCACGCCGGAGTCTCTGGGCGCCAAGGTGCCCGTCGTACCGGGCGAGCACGAGCGCCTGCGTCAAGGGGCGCTGGGACTCTTCGATATTTCGACGGCCACGATGGCCAATATCGGACCGGCCATGAGCTTCTACTTCGGCTTTGGCTTCCTCGCCTACACCGCCGGTCTGGCCTCACCCCTCACCATCATCGCCGCTGGTGTCGCCGTCCTCTTCCTGGGAAATACGCTCTCGGAGTTCACCAAAGTCTTGCCGTCGACGGGCGGTTTCATCTCGTTTATTGGTAAGACCTTTGGCGGTCGCACGGCCGTGACGACCGCGATTCTGACCGGCACGGGCTACATCGCGGCGATGGCGTCGGTCATCGCTATCGTGGGCGGCTTCTTTCAGATCATCTTGAAGAACTACAACGTCTCGGGCCTCGAGAACGTGCCGTGGGGAGTGTGGACTCTGGTCTTCTTGGCTTTTGCGGCGTTCATGATGTACCGCGGCATCGCGATCTCCACGAAGTTGGCTGGGGCCTTCTTCGCCTTTGAGATCATCGTCATGATCATCGTCAGCATCATCTCGCTGGTGAAGTTCCACTCGCACATCAACTTCCAGCCCTTCGAGTGGCACAACGTCAAGAACGGCTTCTCCGGTCTCGCGGCCGGGTTCCCGCTCGCGATCTATCTGTTCATCGGTTGGGAGAACTCCGCAGCCCTGGCAGAAGAGACCAACAATCCGCGTAAGAACGTGCCCAAGGCCGTTTTCTTCTCGATCTGCGTCATGCTCGTCACCTACACGTTCTTCGCGTTCTCCACGGTGGTGGGATTCAAGGGCAACGAAGCGAACCTGACCTCCGCCGCCATTCCGTTCCTGTCGGTAGCCAAGGAAGGATTCGCGGCCATTCTCTTCTTCGCCTTCCTCGCCGGTATGACCTCGACCCTGGGTGCGCTCATCGCGGGCACGAACTCTCAGGCCCGCCTGGTCTTTAACGCGGGGCGCGAGGGCCTTCTGCCGTCATTCATCGGTCACGTGCACTCTGTTCGTCGTACGCCGATCTTCGCGCTCGTCACGTTCCTTGGACTGGGTGTCGGGATCATCGGAATCTGGGGGCTCGGCCACATCATCGGTGGTTCCAGCTCGGGGGCCATGAGCCCGCTCACCATGTTCGACGAGTCCTCGACGTTCGGAACGATTTTGATTCTGCTGGTCTACGGACTTAGTAATGTTGCCCTGCCCTTCTACTACAAGAGGAACTTCCCCGAGCGATTCAACGTGGTGCGTCACGGGGTTCTGCCAGTCATCGGCGCGCTGTGGATACTCGTGCCGCTCTACTATCTCGCCAAGCCCGGCCAGCCCACTCCCTACAACTGGTATCCGTACATGGCGCTCGCCGCGATCGTTCTCGCGATCGTGTACGCCACGTATGTCGTCGCCAGGGATCCGGGTGTGGGCGAAAGGGTCGGTTCGATCGTCGCGGACGAGTAACCGTTGCTCGACGAACACGCGTAAGAGGTGGCTTGTCGCTTAGGCGCTCACGACGGTGGGCGCAAAGCCGAAGAATAGCCCTGAGGCGGCCACGCCCGGAAGACAGTTGACTCGCACGTCAGTTTTGGCGGTGACGTCGGCGAAATGCACTTCGAGAATCACGTTGCCGTGCTCGGTCACCACCGGACCGTCCTTCGCAATGGCCATGCGAAGCTCCACGTCTCGGACGTCGAAACTCTCGACCAGCTGTGACTGAACGAACTGCAGGGCTTCAGGAATGACTTCGATGGGTACCCGGGCCTTGTCACCGAGCTTTGCGACTCGCTTGGACTCGTCGATCAGGATGTAGCGCTCGGGCGAACTCGCGAGCAGCAGCTTCTCTCGCAGCATGGCGCCGCCTCGGCCCTTGATCATGTTCGCCTCGCCGTCCACCTCGTCGGCCCCGTCGAAGGACCAGTCGGGCCTCGCGTTGAGAAGGCTGGTGGTGGGCACACCCAGTTCGGTGCACGCAATCGACATCTCGAGCGAGGTGGTGATGGCTCGAAAGGCCAGGGACTCGTCGTGCGAGCGCTCGACCAGAACGCGCAGGGTCAGCAAACTGGTCGAACCACTGCCGACGCCCACCACGTCCCCGTCCCGTAGTCGCTGGGCCGCCTCGTGAGCGACCTTCAGTTTGGCGTCGTAGTTGGCGATGGTGGTGGGCCACTCCGGGTGATCGCTGGTGGCGGCGTTCCACTGCATGGCTCTCTCACCTTCTTGATCGGTGGTTCAGTTCGTTGTCGTCACTTTACGTGGAGAGTGCGAAAGGCTAACGAGGACTAGAGAAACGACGCGTGCCCGACCATGCCAGCCGCGACGGTCGCGTTCGTGACCTCGTCGATGAGGACGAAACTGCCCGTGACGCGGTCTTCGCGGTAGTCGTCGACCACCAGCGCATCGGAGGTCAGCAGCGTCGCGAGACCGATGTCGTTGGTCTCCAGCGAAGTCGCCTCGTCAAAGGAGAGCGACTCGATGTTGATGACCCCGGTGATCGACTGCACCTTGACGGGCGTGGACTTCGTGGTGTGTTTGAGACGTAGGCGCTGGCCGTTCGCGGTGAAGGGCTTCTCGCCGAACCAGCAGATAGTGGCCTCGAACTGTTTGGTCACGAGGGGGAGCGGATGCGTGGCGATGAGATCGCCGCGACCGGCGTCGGTCTCATCAGCGAGGTCGAGGTCCGCCGCGACGCCCACGGCCGCCTCGACTCTGGCTTCCCCACCGAAGTTGATGGCGCGAATCGTCGTCTCAACGCCCTGGGGGAGGAGAGTCACCGTGTCGCCGACGTGGAAGGCCTCCCCGCTCACCATGCCCGCGTACGTGCGGCCGCCGCCCACCTGGCGAAGCACCCACTGGATAGGAAGTCGTCCGCCTTGGGCGCTCTCCCACGAGCCGGACTCCGATGATTCGAGTGCCTCCAGGACCGAAGGGCCGTCGTACCACGGCGTGTTGGAAGACCTCTCGGCGACGTTGTCACCCAGCAGTGCCGATACGGGAATCGCCCGAGTCGAGGTGAAGCCCAACTCGCGCGACAAGGTCTCGATCTCATCCACGACGCTCTGGAAAGCCAGCTGCGACCAGGCGACCGTGTCCATCTTGTTGATCGCCACGATCATGGAACGCACGCCCAAAAGGGCCGCAATGAAAAGGTGACGTCGCGTCTGCTCCTTGAGTCCGGAGGCAACATCGACCACCACCAACGCGAGGTCGGCCGTTGAGGCGCCCGTCGCCATGTTGCGCGTGTAGCGCACGTGACCGGGGCAATCGGCGATGATGAATTTTCGCGTGGGAGTCGAGGCGTAGCGGTACGCAACGTCGATCGTGATGCCCTGTTCGCGTTCCGCGCGCAGTCCATCGGTCACGAAACTGAGGTCGAGGTCGCCGATTCCACGCTTCTCCGACGCGGCGGCGACGGCGTCGAGTTGGTCGTCGAAGAGTTGGCGCGTGTCAACGAGCAGTCGTCCGATGAGGGTCGATTTGCCGTCGTCGACCGAGCCGATCGTGGCGAGGCGTAGTACGTCTTTGGTGGTGAGTTGCACTTAGAAGTAGCCCTCGCGCTTGCGGTCTTCCATCGCGGTCTCGGAGAACTTATCGTCGCCACGCGTGGCACCTCGTTCCGACACGTTCGCGACGGCGACTTCGTCAATGATCGCGTCGAGGGTCGCCGCGCGGGAGAGTACTGCGCCCGTGCAGTTGGCGTCTCCCACGGTGCGAAAGCGCACCATCTGGGTCACGACGTCTTCGCCCGCGTGAGGCTCAACGAACTCACCTACCGCGAGCCACATACCGTCGCGCGAGACAACTTGACGCTCGTGGGCGAAGTAGATCGAGGGCAGGTCCATGTTTTCTCGCCCGATGTACTGCCAGACGTCGAGTTCGGTCCAGTCCGAGAGCGGGAAGGCACGCACGTGTTCACCGGGGTTGACCTTGCCCTGATAGAGCTGCCAGAGCTCGGGGCGCTGTTGGCGTGGGTCCCACTGTCCAAACGCATCACGGAAACTCAAGATCCGCTCTTTGGCCCGGGCCTTGTCCTCGTCGCGCCGCGCCCCACCGAAGGCGGCGTCAAATGTGTTGTCGGTGATGGCGTCCAACAGTGTGACTGTCTGGAGTCGGTTGCGCGATCCCAGCGGTCCGGGATCGACGACCTTGCCTTGGTCGATCGAGTCCTGAACGCGCGCGACGATCAGACGCGCCCCGACGGCCTCCACGGCTCGGTCGCGAAACTCCAGAACTTCAGGGAAGTTCTGGCCGGTGTCGATGTGCAGCACGGGAAAGGGAAGCTGCTGGGGCGCGAAGGCCTTCGCGGCCAGATGCAAGAGCACGGCCGAGTCCTTGCCCCCCGAGAAAAGCAGGACGGGCCGCTCGCACTCGGCGACGACTTCGCGCAGGATAAATAGGGCGTGAGATTCGAGGATGTCGAGGTGGTCGGTGGCGTGGGGAGTCGGCAAGGTAGTGGTCATATTCCTGGGATGCCACAGTATTCTAGTTATCCACTAGAGAAACCGAGAGTGGCCTGAGAATGACGGCAATTGACCCTACGCCAACGCTGCTGGGCGAGCTGGATGAGATCAATGAGCGCTTCGAGCGTTCGACTCCGATCGAGATCCTGCAGTGGACGTTCGATCGATTCGGCGCCGACGTGGCGATGGCCTGTTCTTTTGAGGACGTGGCCCTTTTGCACATGGTGCACGAACTTCGACCGGACACCGAAGTCGTCTTCCTCGACACTGGCGGACACTTCCCAGAGACGCTCGATTTTGCCAAGGCACTCGAAGTCGCCTGGTCTCTCAACGTGACGCGCACTTCGCCTGGTCCCGAGGCGGATGCGTGGCCCTGCGGTACGGCGCAGTGTTGCAACCTGCGCAAGGTGGAGCCGCTCGGTCGCGTCCTGGCGGGAAAGAGCGCGTGGATCACCTCGGTGAAGCGAGTGGACGCACCGACGCGCGCCAGCATGAAAATCCTGATGTGGGATGAGAAATTCAATCTGGTGAAGGTGAATCCACTCGCCACGTGGAGCGACGACGACGTCGCCTACTACCTCACGAGTCACGATCTGCCCGAGCATCCCCTGTGGGCGCAGGGCTATACGTCGATCGGTTGCGCCGCGATGACGATGAAACCCCAGGTCGACGGCGATCGGCGCTCGGGTCGTTGGGTCGGCCTGGATAAGGACGAGTGCGGGCTTCACGAAGCCTGACATCCACCAAAAACCCTTGGTACGACTGTAAATTTGTCGCAATGCTACAGCGACGTTTCATCCCGTACGTCGGATGCTTCTCCTAGTTCTCGCGCTGTTTTGGGTCGCTCTCTTGGCCCCGGTGGCGATACGACACTTCCGTGACGGCG
Source organism: uncultured Acidimicrobiaceae bacterium (assembly GCA_963839255.1). Classification (GTDB taxonomy): domain Bacteria; phylum Actinomycetota; class Acidimicrobiia; order Acidimicrobiales; family RAAP-2; genus RAAP-2. The sequence goes on along the minus strand of CAWIUH010000005.1, from coordinate 225,214 downwards.
GAGCCGAACGCTCAATTGACTCTTTTCACGCTGAGCACGAGGTGTTGAGCCGACCCGGATACGTGGTTGCTCCCGCTCATCGGCTTGATGAGGCCGACGAGGAGTCGTACTTCGATCCGCCCGCCGTGCGGCGACCTCATCTACGAGTTGTTCGCAGTGACGACACGCCCAGCACACTTGAAGCTCGCAGCACCTGGGACGAGTGGTCCGAGAACTACGAGTTCGACGAGCCCAGCGAGGACGTGGGGGTGACCACGAATCACTACGCGGCCGCGTACTCGTCGCGCCCTCGCGAACCCGAGGTGACGGTGATGGAGCGCTATGAAGCGCCACTTCGTCGCCGCACGATGAGACAGCAGCGCCGCATGGTGTTCTTGAGCTTGGTCGGTGCCGCCACGCTGATGACGGTGATCGCCGTCGCGTCGGGAGCGTCTCTCGTTCTCGATCTCGCGGCACTCGCGTGGTTCGCCGTTGTGCTCTACGTCGCACTCGGGCTCTACTCGGTGAGCCAAGGGTATCTGCATGAGCCATCGCTCAGCCTTCGCTTGCCTCAGCGCCGTTCCGTGCGGATGGATGAGCCGGCCTACGACGGCTACGACTTCGACCCGCGCCAGTACGTCTACTACGACGAAGAGCCGCAGTTCGAGTATGACGTGGCCGAGGCCAACGATGGCTGGCTGCGTGAACCGAGTCGGCGCGCCTTAGGGTAAAGTGGTCACCTCTACGGGGGTGTAGCTCAATTGGTAGAGCGCTACGTTCGCAATGTAGAGGCAGTGGGTTCGAATCCCATCACCTCCACCCGAAAGATTTCCCGTTACCAAATCGTGCGGAGCGTGCCTGAGAACACAAGTTGGGCCAATGTCCGGAGAGGGGCGAAGTGAGTGGCGACAACCCGGAGGTAAACGAACCCGACGTTGACAAAGGCGAGGAGAGCGCGAGGGTTACGACTCCCCGCGACGACCACGGCGTACGGCACACGCGAACGTCCGCGACCTGGGTCGCGACGGCGGTCGTGGTGTTGTTCTTGGTGGCTCTGATCGACTTCATCGCCCAAAACACTCGTCACGTGCGCGTTGAGTTCTTTGGACTTCACGGCACCATTCCGGTGGCCCTGGCGTTGCTCGCGGCCGCGGTGTCCGGTGCCATCGTGGTGCTGGCGATTGGCGTTGCGCGGGTCGCGCAGTTGCGCCTCTCGATGCGCCGGAGCCGTCGTGGGCGCCGGGACGCTGAACACCCTTCACACTGATTGCGCATGGCGTGACGGAAGAAGACGTCATCGGCGAGCCTGATCTCAACGACGCGCGCCGGCGATACCACCACGCAATGGCTCCTGAAGACTACGAGCGACTGCCCTTCTACAGCGCGCTGTTGGCCGAGTTGGAGAACGACGACCTCGCGCTCGAGCTTCTGGCCAGCGTCCGGACTTCCCAACGCAACCCCATGCTGGTGCTCGCTGCCCTGCAACTCGCCGCACTTCGAGGGCACGTCGTGCTCGCACCGATCTACGACGACGCGAGGCGGGGCGAACTTCGCCGCCCGAAGATCGCCGCACGCCGCGTGATGGCAACGCTGCACGAAGAACCTCATCTCGTGCGAGGCGAACTGTGGCGCTCGACCCAGACCAATGAGCCCGGACGTAGTGCGGTCCTTCAAGCCGTCGTTGCGGATCTGGTGCGGGGTGATGAGACCGTGAACATTCTGGAGGTTGGTGCGTCGGCTGGCATCAATCTGCGCTTCGATCAATTTCCAGTGCGAGCTCGCGACGACGCGAATCCCTTGACGTTGGTCTGCGAGGACCGCTCCGAGATTGATCGAACCCGACGACTGCCTCAGGTAAACAAACGAGTGGGAATTGATCTCAATCCGCTGTCGTTGGCGGATCAGGAAGATCGATTGTGGCTCAAGGCGTGTCTGTGGGCCGAGGAGCGCCGCCGACACGAGCGATTCGATGCCATCGTCGACGCCCAAAAACGCTGGCCGCGCGCGACGATCCTGCGCGGAAGTGTGAGAGAACGTTTCGACGAAGCACATGATCGGTGCACCACTGGCGGTACCACGGTCATCGTGAACACCTGGACGGCTGCGTACTTCAGTCCCGACGAACGTGAGTGGTATTTCGACGAGGTGTCACGTCGATGTGCGCTCGGCGGGGTCGCGTGGATCTCTGTCGAATCGCCGATGGTGATGTGGCCGGGTATCGACGCGACCACTGATGGCGCGCACCGAGCCGCGTCGCAGATCGTAGTGACGCCTGCGGGGACCACTCCGGTACAATGGGGCTGGTGCCACGCTCACGGGCGTTGGCTGGAAAGAATTACGGCCGCGTAACTAGCGCTTTCGAGCCCCTGAACATGTTGATCTGAGCCCTAAAAAGTGGCTGTCTCTGTGGAAAAGATGCGCCTAAGTAGTTGGTATGTGACGCCTCGGCGACTTCTTTGGTGGATAACTGACACAATCCTGGGCAAAAGTTTTTGATTTCCCCCTTTGCCCTTGGTCGGGGAATAAATCTCTGGCAATGTATCACTCGTAGTTCACGTAGTACCTGCCAACGATCTGACGAACCGCAAGGTGAGAAAGAAGTGGGGGGAAAAGGGACCTCGCAAGAGGAACGGATTCCTTTCGACGGGTAGCGGAGTTCGGTCCGCTGCACGGAACGGGCGAATGACGTGAAGTGCCTGCCGTCAAAGGTGTTCTGTCCGACACGGAGCGCCGATGATGTGCCTCGGAAACCCCGAGGGGCGGGTGAGTTTCGGCTCACTGGTCACTCGGGGTTTTCGGCTGTCCGGGACCAAATTCACTCGATCCTCAATCACGCGAGCTGACGACGCGTTGTTGCCATCGCACGTTACGAGCACGCGTTCGACCCCCTCCGCGCGAAGAAGAACGATCGCCTGGCGAAGAATTTCCGTGGCGTATCCCCGCGCGCGATGTGCGGGGCGACGCCGTATCCCACGTGGCCACCACGCTCGAGGAGATACTCATTCAACTCGAAGCGAACCGACACGCGTCCCACGATCTGACCGCCCACGACCGCGACCAGTTGGTCGGAGTACTCGGTTCGTCAGCAGGCTCATCCCTCGCCGCAGCTCGTCGATCGACGCGAGAAACGTGGCCCAGGCCATTGTGGGCTCCCAAAAGAGGAGAAAATAAAAATCTTCGGCCAGCATGGCCCGGTGAATCTCGACAGCGGCGGATTCGTCCGTCTCGTTGTAGGGCCGGAGTTGCAAAGTCATCGATTCAGGCTACGGCGAACGCCGTGTCACTTGAGGGCTAGAAGAGAGACTGAGGCTCGACGGGCTCGATCAGTTCCGGCCCGTCGTTCTTCACCGAACCCACCGCCTTGTCCACTTCGTAATGACGAAGGGTCCCCGCAGGAGCAGGACGCAGCAACAAGAGCCGCTCCTCGGCAGAGTGGTCGGCCACGTCGATCCAGGCCTCGACGTCATCGCGCGACAAAACCACCGGCATGCGGTCGTGAATCCCATCGATGTCCGCACTGGGCGTCGTCGTGATGACTGTGCACGTCACGAGAGGTTCGGGGCTTGCAAGTGCGGGATCGCGCCAGAACTCGTAGAGGCCCGCGAGGAGAGTCGGATCGCCGTCGACGCGAATAAAGAAGTTCGGTTGGCGGTTGGCCCCCGGTCGGTGATCCCACTCGTAGAAGCCGTCGACGGGGATCACGCATGCTCGGCGTTCGAAGGCGCGTCGAAAGGCGGGCTTTGCTTCGATGCCCTCGGCGCGTGCGTTAAACATGCGATTCCCGATCGAAGGATCCTTGGCCCAACTTGGTACCAGGCCCCAGCGGTAGTCATCCATTATCCGAGCTTCGTGGTGATAGCTGACGCCGAAGAGTGTTCGCTGGGGACCCACGTTCCAACTCGGCAGACCTTCGAGATCTAGGTCGGCGGCGAGGGCGGCGTCCAGAAACCGTGCGAGATGAGCAAGGGGAGTGAAGAGAGCGATGCGGCCACACACGCTTACAGTTTGCCGTGCACGTGTGACCTGACAAGCGGGGATCTAGCGCGCTCGCCAGAACACGATCTCGGGGTCTCCGTCATCGATTCCGCTGAGCACACCGCTCAGGGTCCAACCGTCGTGCTCGAACAACGCGCGCATAGCGACATTGGATTCGTTGGTGGAAGAGAAGATCGTCGCGGTGCTCGCCCCCGACACCGCCGCCTCTAGCAACGCACGACCGACGCCGATGCGTCGGTGGGTCGGAGCGACGATGAGGAGCTTGATGAAGTCTCGACCGAAGAACGCTCGGGTGTTGGTGATGACAAAGCCGGTGACCTCGTTGCCCGACTCGACGTGAACGAGACACTCACTCGCTGCGATTGCACTGTCGAGAATCTCACGTGCCCGATCGGAACTGAGGCCCGTGACCTCACCCTGGAGGGCGAGCGCTTCGAGGGCATCGGAGGGGGTGGCGAGGCGGATGATGCCGTGATTCTCGCACGAGAACGGTGAGATTTTGGCCTTTTATCGTCCATTGGCGCGTGTCGCGACGGGTCGCTACTCGGTGACGTGTAACTTGACAAACCCAATATTCCGTGGGACAATTAGGTATGGAGAAAATCACCGTATCGAACATGGCCCTTTGGATTACTAGCGATTCGGACGCTTACGAGTACATGGAGAGCCTCCGGTGGCCTGGTGGAGAGGTCGTGTGCCCCCACTGTGGGGTCATCTCTACCGGTCACTATTTCTTGAAGCCCGACAATGGGGTGAGCCGCACCACGACTCGCGGAATTCAGTCCGAGCGTCGGGTGTGGAAGTGCCGCGACTGCCGCAAGCAGTTCTCTGTGACCACTGGAACGGTGTTTCACGGCTCCAAGGTGAGTCTGCGGATTTGGCTGTTCGTGTTCTTTGAGATGTGCGCGAACAAGAACGGGATCGCCGCTAGGGAGATCGCCAGGAAGTACGGCGTTGCTCCCAAGACGGCCTGGTTCATGACTCAGCGCATCCGTGAGGCGATGATGAACGACTCGTCAGGCAAGTTGCGCGGCAACATCGTGGCCGACGAAACCTACATCGGCGGCAAGCCAGAGAACTGGCACAAAAACGACCCCCGAAGGGCCAAGGACGGCTACAACACCGCCCGTAAGACTCCGGTAGTTGCGCTGATTTCAGAGGAAACGGGCGAGATTCGCGCCAAGGTCGTGACCACGGTTTCAGGCCCGAACATCCGTCAGTTCATCCGAGACAACATCGAGGTCAAGCAGTCGGCCCTTCACACGGACTCAGCCGGCGTCTACACGACCATCGGCAAAGAGATGATCGCGCACCACGTGGTGAACCACCACATCGGCGAGTACGTCACGGAGCTCTCGGACGGCACGAACAAAGCTGAGAACTTCTTTAGTCAGTTGAAGCGTTCGATCTCAGGTACGCACCACAACATCAGCCCAAACCACTTGCACCGCTACCTGAGCGAGTTTGTCTACCGTCACTCGTCGCACCAGTTGAGCGACACGGAGCGTATGGTGCATTTAATGGGCCAAGTACCTGGTAAACGGCTAAGTTATAGGCCTCTCACGCAGTCGTAGTAGGCACCAAAAGGAACGACCCCCCAATTAAGGGGGGCCGTCTAATTAGGGATACTCTCCCTAACGATGTACAGAAATAAATACTACAGGATTCAGCAAGAGTCAAGTTACAGAAAAGCCAACAATGAGCAACATTTCAGAAACGCTACCGAACCAGCGCGTTATCGCTTATATCGATGGATTCAATCTGTACCACGGAATTATGGAAGACGAATGGCGACAGTATTTGTGGCTTAACGTTCACAATCTCGCGGCATCGCTATTACTTTCTAATCAAACTCTCATTAAAACCAAGTATTTTACGGCACGTATTTCAGGGCCCCCGGAAAGCGTCAAGCGCCAATCCACTTACATTGACGCATTAACTGCCTTGGGAGTTGAGGTCATAGAGGGGCGCTATCAGATGAAGGAACGCGAGTGCTCCCACTGCACGATGATTGACGAGATACCTGAGGAAAAAGAAACCGACGTAAACATCGCTGTTGCGATGACCACCGACGCGCTCAGCAACTTGTGCGAGATGGCTCTCCTCGTCTCGGGTGACGCTGATCTCAAAGCGCCAGTAATAGCAGTCAAAAACTCTGGTCGAAAAGCCATCGTCGCTTTCCCACCGAATCGACATTCGGATGTTCTTAGGCGAAACGCTTCGGGGGTGGTAAACGTCAACCAAAATCTTCTCAAGAACAATCAACTTCCTGAGCAGGTTTTTGGAATGAATAACTTCATCCTCACGCGACCCCCTAGGTGGAACTGAGTTCAAGCAGGACGAGTTTCGTTAGAATATTTTTGATGCCGAGAGATGCTTTCGAGGGCTACGACGAACCGGTGAACATCGACATGGAGCCCGAAGAAGCCCTAAAAGTCCTGCTCCAAGTAGAGCGTTGCGAGGACGAGGAAACTACTGCTTAATTTCAGTCAGGCTGATGTCGGTTTCGTCGAACTCGATCAGCCATGAACTCGTTGCACTAAGGCTCCCCACTCCGCGAGCGGCAACTTCCACTCTCACCGGCGACGGCAAGGGGTACACCTTGTAGCCCCCATGCCGTGCCCGATCATTCATCGCGTAACAACCGTCATCGAGAACCGCCGCCACGTCAACTCGATAACGATTCCCATTCGGAGGGATATCCCTTTCTCGCTGGATGCTGTACGTCTCCGGTGCCTCGCGCTGATTGAGATCCGACCATCGCCCATTCAGCACATAAAGCTCTTTGTCGCCCTCAAAGAATCTGAGTGTTAAGACGACCCTTTCCGCGTACCGTGAACTTGCCTTCCTCTTTGGTTCATTTCGTAGGTCCAAATAGGCCACTTGAAATGAAGGCCTCCCTTGTGGACTACCTGCCGGTCCCGTAGGCCCAGTGGGCGCTCCGGGAACTCCAGAGACCCCGGACGCCGAGGTGAAGAAGTCAGACGTTGAGAATTGGATGATGTCGGTGCTGTACCACGGTTCAGGTTGGGCAGGCGTAGCGCCTGAAAGTATCCGCGCCGGGAACGTCGCCAACTCGCTTCGCCCATTGTCAATGATGATTCGCGGCCTATCCCTGGCTATCACGACAAGAAGCCAAATAGCCCCCAGTACCCAGCCCCCTGTGATCCCGAGCGCAACTAGCGCCTTCCATCCGTGTAGCGCCAGACACGCAACTCCGAAGGCGGCAGCGCCTGTCAAGGCGATTCCCAGGTAGCCGTGGGTGGGTCGAACCTCCATTTTCCAAGCATATGGGTTGGGTTTGTCATGTTACACGTCACCCGCTACTCTTACGAACGTATGTTCGCTTTATCTTCTTCTCGACCCTCACTCTCTCCTGACCTGCTCGCCCGGGTGCGCCCGGTATCGCTCGCCAAGACGCGCACGATTCCTCTTGGTGAGCCCTGGCGTGCGCTCGTGCCCGACGGGACCCTGCGTCGCGGATCGACAGTGGTGGTGGAGGCACCGGTCGGCCTGGGTGGGCTCAGTCTCGCTTTGAGCCTCGTGAGCGAGGCCAGCACGAGTGGTCACTGGGCGGGTGTCGTGGGCGTGGACGATCCCGGGGTCGTCGCGATGGCTGAGCTCGGGGTGGACCTGCGCCGCGTGCTCTTCGTGCCACGTCCTCGAGGCGCGTGGGCAGAGTCGGCGGCTGACCTTCTCGATGGGGTTGACCTCGTCATCGTGCGAGCGCCGTCGCGTCCGGGGCACCAGGCGTCACGACGCTTAATGGACCGCGTACGAGAGCGTGGCTCGGTCCTCGTCGCTCTGAGTGAGCCACGCTCATCGTGGCCCTTGCCCGCGGACATCCTCTTTCGGGTGACCCAGGCCGAGTGGGTCGCCTCCTCACGCCTGGACGCGAGATATCTCACGGTGCACGTGAGCGGGCGCGGAGAACTCGCGCGGGGCAGTGACCACGTGGTGATCGTGCCCAACCGTCGCGGCGCGGCTGAGGCTCGCTGATGGAGCAACTACTCGCGGTATGGGTCGAGTCTCTCGCTATCGAGCAGCCCGATGGCTCGACGTTGCGTCACACCATCGCCCTGGCCGACGCGCTCGAGACGATGTGTCCTTTTACGGAGGTGATGCGACTCGGCCTCTTCGTCATGCCCTTGCGCGGGCCGAGTCGATTCTTCGGTGGCGACGAGGCGGTGCTGGGCATGGTGCGCCAGTGCGTTCTCGATGTCGTGGGCGCACCCGCCAAGCTCGGCGTCGCCGAAGGACTGTTCTGCGCGGAGCTCGCCGCACACCGGGAGGTTCTCGTACCCCGCGGAGGAAGCGACGCGTTTCGTCGCGCCCAGCCCCTAGAGGTACTGGGTCGCAAAGATCTCGCGACTACGTGCCGGCGCTTGGGACTACACACACTCGGCGCCTTCGCGGACTTAAACAGCGCGCGAGTGGGAGAGCGCTTCAACAAGCACGCGCTGATCTTGCACCGGGTGGCCCGCGGCGAACTCACCGAACTGGACACTCAGCGCGACCCCAAACTGGCGCGACGCCTCGCGCAACTGCGTGGGGAGGATGACCTCTTCGACGAGCAGCAGGGCTTTTTTGGTCAACGTGGTGCCGAAGACGATCGCGCCGACGCCGCTGCGCGACGGGTGCGCGAGCGACTGGGGGCCGAGGCGGTGGTCGTCGCGAATCTTCGGGGAGGCCGCGGACCCGAGGACCGTGCGACCCTCGTGCCCTGGGGGTCACCTTCGACGGTCGTGCGCGATCGTGCTCCGTGGCCCGGGCGACTGGCGGCACCCTCGCCGGCCACGACCCTCGCCCACCCCGTGCCGGTACAGCTGCGCGACGAGGCGGATCGACCCGTGGTGCTCAACTCGCGCGGCGTTCTTAGTGCGGCTCCGTCGGCCGTGATCTTCTCGTCGCCGCTGCGTCGAGAGATCATCTGGTTCGCGGGGCCGTGGCCCTTGGTGGAGCGGTGGTGGTCGCGACACCGTCGCCGTGCGCACGTCCAGATGGTGCTCGCCTCGGGTGAGGCGTTGTTGGTTGCTGCGGAGTCGAATCGGTGGTGGCTCGTCGGAATCTATGACTGATGGCCACTTATGGAGAACTGCACGCGCATTCGGGTTTTAGCTTCTTAGACGGCGCGAGCGATCCCGAAGAGCTCGTCGTCGAGGCGACGCGTCTGGGACTCTCGGGTCTCGCGCTGTGCGACCACCATGGTCTCTACGGTGTGGTGCGCTTTTCCGAAGCGGCGCGTGCGCTGGGTCTCGCCAGCGTGTTTGGTAGCGAGATCACCTTGGACGCCCACGACGACCGGGTGGGAGTCCCGGACCCCTCGGGCGATCACCTCGTGGTACTGGCGCGTTCGCCCGAGGGATACGCGTCGCTCTCGCGGATGCTCGCCCTCGCCCTGCTCGAACGCGGCGAAAAGGGCGCGCCACGTCTCGGCCTAGAGACGGTGGCGAGTGCGGCTCACGAGTGGCTGGTGCTGACGGGTTGTCGCAAGGGACCGCTCACGCGCGCGCTGATGAATGAAGGGCCCCGGGCCGCGTCGCGCTCGCTCGCCCAACTCGTCGAGCGCTTCGGACGTGACAACGTGGCCGTGGAGATCTGGGATCACGGCGAGCCCGACGACGTGGCGCGCAACGATGCGCTCGTGGAGATAGCCCGACGCGCAAGGGTGTCGGCGGTGGCGACCAACAACGTGCACTACGCCACCCCGCACGACTTTCCTCGCGCCAGTGTGCTGGCTGCGATTCGCGCGCGACAGAGCCTCGACGACATGGAGGGATGGCAGAGCGCCTCGCCGCTCGCGCACCTGCGTAGCGACGACGAGCAGCGGCGCCGTTTTGCGCGCTGGCCCGGGGTTGTTGACACGGCCGGTGAGTTGGTGGGGGAGTTGGCCTTCGACCTTCGCCTCGTCGCGCCGAATCTCCCAGCGTTCAAGACACCCGAGGGCCACGACGAGCAGTCGTACCTAGAAGAGATCGTGGCCGAGGGAGCGACCCAGCGCTATGGCACGCGCGACAACGAGCGGGTACCAGGCGCGTGGCGTCAGATCGATCACGAACTGTCGGTGATCAAGACTCTCGGCTTTGCGGGCTACTTCTTGACCGTCTGGGACATCACGGAGTTCTGTCGCAAGAGCGATATCTACTGCCAGGGTCGGGGCTCGGCCGCCAACTCGGCGGTGTGTTACTCGCTCGGCATCACCAACGCCGACGCCGTGTCCCTCAACTTGTTCTTCGAGCGGTTTCTCTCGCCGGCGCGCGACGGTCCTCCCGACATTGACGTGGACATCGAGTCGGGTCGGCGCGAAGAGGTAATCCAGTACGTGTTCGATCGCTACGACCGACACCATGCCGCCCAGGTCGCCGCCGTGATCACCTATCGCTCGAAGTCGGCGCTGCGCGACGTCGCGCGAGCCTTCGGACATAGCGAAGACGAAGCCAACTACATCCGCGATCACGTGGACCGCGCGACGATGACCCCGGGCGACTCTGGCGTCGATCCGATCATCACCACCATGGCCGCCCAGCTGCGAGACCGACCGCGTCACCTCGGCATCCACTCAGCCGGCATGGTGCTGTGCGATCGCCCGATGCTCGAGGTCTGTCCCATCGAGTGGGGGCGCATGCCCGGACGCAGCGTCCTGCAGTGGGACAAGGACGACTGCGCGGCAATCGGCCTCGTGAAGTTCGACCTCTTGGGGCTGGGCATGCTCGAAGCGCTGCATCGCGCGGTGGACGTCGTAAGAGAGTTCCACGACGTCACGTTGGACTTGGCGATGCTGCCCCAAGAAGACGCGGTCTACGACATGTTGTGCGAGGCCGACACCGTGGGGGTCTTTCAGGTGGAGTCGCGCGCGCAGATGGCGACCCTGCCGCGCGTCCAGCCACGTTGCTTCTACGACATCGTTGTTGAGGTGGCCCTCATTCGCCCCGGACCCATTCAGGGCCGCGCGGTGAACCCCTATATTCGCCGACGCCGCGGGGACGACCCCATCACCTACCTGCATCCTCGCCTCCAGCCGATCCTCGAGCGCACGCTCGGGGTGCCGCTCTTCCAAGAGCAACTCATGGAGATGGCCGTGGCGGTGGCGGGATTTTCACCCAGTGAGTCCGACGAACTGCGCCAGGCCATGGCGTCGAAGCGCTCGCAACTTCGCATGATGAAACTTAAGAGCCGCTTCTACTCGGGCATGGCGCAGAACGGCATCGTGGACGAGGCGGCCGATCAGCTCTTCGAGGCGTTGGCGGCCTTTGCGAACTTCGGCTTCCCCGAGTCGCACGCGGTCTCCTTCGCTCACCTCGTCTACTGCTCGGCCTGGATCAAGGTGCACTACCCGGCGGCCTTTCTCGTCTCGCTCCTCAACGCTCAGCCCATGGGTTTCTGGTCGACCCAGAGTCTGGTCGCCGACGCCCAGCACCACGGGGTGAGCGTGTTGCGCCCCGACGTGAACTTTTCCCACGTGGGAGCCTCGCTCGAGGGCTCGTCCGACGAGGCCCTCGTACGTCTGGGTCTCGGTGACGTGCGCTCGATCGGGACCGAGGTAGCGGAGCGCATTGTGTCCGGCGCCCCGTGGCGCGACAGCGCGGACCTCGCACGCCGTGCGGGTCTCCAGCAGCAACACCTCGAGGCGCTCGCCGCAGCCGGTGCGCTGGATAGCTTCGGCGCGTCGCGGCGCGCGCTCACCTGGTCGGCCGGTGCCGCGGCCCAAGCCCTCGCGGATCGCCTCCCCGGTGTGGTGACCGGCCAGGTGGCGCCGGAACTTCCCGCGCCAACCGAACTCGAGCGCGTCGCCGATGACCTGTGGTCGATGGGGCTCACGACCGAGGCGACGGCAATGGAACTGGTGCGCCCCGCCCTCACGGCCCGCGGGGTGACGCGGGCGAACGCCCTCGTCGGCGTGGAGGCAAAGCGCGTGAGCGTCGCCGGCGTCGTCACGCACCGCCAGCATCCCGAGACGGCCAATGGAGCGGTCTTTGTCAACCTCGAAGACGAGACCGGTCACGTGAACGTGATCTTTTCGAAGGGAGCGTGGACTCGGTGGTCAAAGGTGGCGGGTCTCGCCTCTGCCCTGATCGTTCGTGGGTCACTCGAACGCGGTCAGGGAATCATCACGCTCGTGGCCGAGCACGTCGAGGCGCTTGCCTTAGGAGCGACCGTGCCCTCCTCGCGGGACTGGCACTAGCTCGAGAAGGCGAACTCGGGGCGATCTCCCACTTCGATCTCCTGGCGCACGAGCACCTGGGCGAGGGGAAGATCTTCGGCGTGGGTGACGCCGATGCAGCGCGAGGTCGTGCGCATGACGTCAAAGCGCAGCGGGGTGCGATGAAGGATGTTTCCGACGAACGTTGAGAGTTGGATCTCCTTCTCTTCGTCGAAGTCGTGCCCTTCGATGGCCTCGTGCATGAGGGAGAAGATCGAGGGCTGAAATCCCCACAGGTTCATCGAGACAATCGTTGACGGGTGCAACGTTCGCGGCTCGAGGCCGTCGTCGGCGATGAAACCTTCCAAGGTCGCCTGCACGTTGCGACGCTCGACGATCTCCGTGAGATGACCGTTCACCACTATGCACGTTCCGCGCGAGACGGGCAGTTCGCCGACGAGCGCGCGCTCTAACTCAAAGCCCACCAGACAGTTGTTGGAGCTCGAGGAGAGGTGCTCGCCCAGTTGGCGGAACGACTCGCGGCCATAGAGGTCGTCGGCGTTGGAGACGGCGAAAGGTGTGCTCATGTCGAGCACGGACTCGGCTGCCAACACCGCACTCACCGTGCCGCGCAGTTCGGTCTGGTGTGTGAACGTTATATTGCGATCCTTGGGCCAGAACTCCGCCACGTGTTCCTGAATTTCGGGACCAGTGTCGGGGTTGATCACGATCACGACGTCGCCGAAGCCGGCAGCGAATGCGTCCGAAGCGATCAGGTCGATGACGCCCTCGCCGTGCATCCCTACGGGCGCCAACTGCTTGACTCCGCCGTAGCGGCGAGCCCGGCCTGCGGCCAGGATGACGAGAGAGGGACCGGTCATCGAGACCACCTTACGACCGAGGAGGCCCAAGTCATCCCCGCGCCAAAACCAGTCAACAAGGCGTAGTCGCCCTTGTGCACGCGGTCGTTCTTGCGCGCGTCGTCAAAGGCCAACGGAATCGAGGCGCTGGAGGTGTTCCCGTAGCGGTCAAGGCACACGACGGCCCGATCCATCTCGATGTCGAGACGCTGGCACGCGGCTTGAATGATTCGGATATTCGCTTGGTGGGGGATCACGAGGCTGAGGTCGCCTGACGTGATGCCCGCCATGTTCATGGCCTTCTCGGCCGAGTCGACGACGACGCGCACGGCGTTGCGAAACACCTCGGGCCCGTTCATCCAGAAATAGCCGCCATGCTCACACGTGAGCAGCTCGGAGTTGGCGCCGTCGGTGCCGAGCGAGAACGAGAGGATGTCGTTTTCGGTGGGGTCGTACTCGAGCACCGTGGCCCCCGCGCCGTCGGCGAGCAGAACGGCCATGGTGCGGTCGTTCCAGTCCACGAAGCGAGAGAGCACTTCAGCCCCCACGACGAGGACGCGCTTGTTGCCGGTCTCGAGGAGCCCCTGAGCCGTGCGCACGGCGTACATGAAGCCACTGCAGGCGGCGTTCACGTCCATCGCGGGACAGTTCAGTCCGATCTCGTGGGCGATCATCGACGAGGTCGCGGGCGAGATGCGATCGGCCGCGCTCGTGGCGAGGATCAGAAAGTCGATGTCCATCGCGTCGACGCCGGCGTCGTCCAGAGCGGCTCGGCCCGCGATGGCCCCGAGATTGGTGACGGTGCCCCCGATGCGGCGCTCGCGGATTCCGGTGCGCTCGCGAATCCACTCATCCGAGGTGGGCAGGGTCTGTGAGAGTTCGTCGTTGGTGACAATCCGCTCGGGAAGTGCAATACCCCAGCCCATAAAGCGTGCACCCATGTCAGCCCCTTGTTTGGCGAGTAGTGGGCAAAAGTCTAGAGGGTGCCCTTAGGACGACGCCGGTGATGGCGCGGGGAGAACCTGAAGTGTGCAGCGCGCCACGCAAATCAGGCGCTCGTTACCGTCGCGTAACTCAATGCCCCACACGTGAACGCGCCGACCCTTGCGAATCGGGGTGGCGACCGCGGTGAGGGTGCCGTCGCTCATGGAGCGAAGGTGCGAGCAGCTGAGTTCGGTGCCCACCACGATCTCATCGGGTCCCACACTCACCGCTCCGCCCACCGACGCCGCACCTTCGGCGAGCAACGCCGACACGCCGCCGTGCAGGATGCCATACGGTTGGTGAACCTTGGGACCGACCTCCACGCGCATGACCACTTCATCGGGCGTGGCGGACACGAGTTCGATGCCGAGGACGTCGTTGACGTTGGGACGGCCGGAGAGGATACCTTGGATGTTGTCGCTCATGGTGGGAGTTTAGGTATTCGGTAGCCTCGAATCATGAGCCAACGAGTTGACCTACGTAGCGACACCATTACTCAGCCCACCGCGGCCATGCGTGAGGCGATGGCGGCGGCTCGCGTGGGCGATGACGGCTACGGCGAGGACCCGAGCGTCAACGAGCTCGAAGCGCGATACGCGTCACTCGTGGGCAAAGAAGCCGCACTCTTCGTGCCGTCGGGCGTCATGGCGAACCAGATCGCCCTGCGCGTGCTCGCCCAACCCGGCGACCTCGTGGTGGCGGGGCGGTCCCAGCACGTCGTGGCCTTCGAGATGGGTGCGGCGTCGCGCAACGCCGCCATCCAGTTCGCCACGCTCGACGACGCGCGCGGGACGTTGAGCGTGGCTGACGTGCTTGAGGTGATCGACTCCGAGGCGGATCATCAGCCGCACGCCTCGCTTGTTTGTGTGGAGAACACCCACATGGCCAGCGGCGGCGTCCCGTGGGACGTTGAGGAACTGCAGGCGCTCGCAAACGCGCTGGGGGACCGGCCGCTCTATCAAGACGGCGCGCGGCTGTTTAACGCTGTGGTCGCGACAGGCACGAGTGCGGCCGACTATTGCGCACCCAGCGTCATGGTGACGTCGTGTCTCTCGAAGGGGCTCTGCGCACCCGTCGGTTCGCTCCTGGCGGGACCGTCCGTCCTCATCGAGCGCGCCCGCGTTGAGCGCAAACGCTTGGGTGGCGCCATGCGCCAGGCTGGCTTCTTGGCCGCGGCCGGACTGGTGGCCCTCGACACAATGGTGGAGCGACTGAGAGACGACCATCTTCGGGCGCGGTCCCTGGCGGAACTATTCGCGGCCGCGTTCCCCGAGTCAAACTATGACCCGACGTCGTGCCGGACCAACATCGTCTCCTTCGATCACCCGCGTGCTCGGGAGTTAGTGGACGAACTCGCTGAGCGAGGCGTCGAGGGCGGGACGGTGTCGCCGCACCGAGCGCGCTTCGTGACCCACGCAGGCGTCAGTGACGACGACGTCGAGTTCGTGGCGTCAGTCTTGGCGGACTTCACGCTCTCGTCACGCTGAATCGAGGCCAGATAAGCGGCGCTGTTCGGGCGGTAGCCTGTACCTGCAGGCTTGACCATGACCGACATTTACCACCTCTCTACGTTCCTGCGCCGTTCGATCTATGACTCAAACGGCGACCGGATTGGACGCGTCCAGGACCTGGTCGCGCGGCTCGGCAGCGACCCGCACCCGCCGATCGTGGGTGCGGTGATTCGTATTGAAAATCGTGACGTCTTCGTGCCGATCAAGAAGATTGGCGGCCTGGACCAGGGTCGTATGACCTTCGAGGGTCGCCGCGTCGACCTGCGCAAGTTCGAACGCCGACCTGGTGAGATCCTCCTCGCCGAGGACCTGTTGGCGCGACATCTCATCAATCTCGTGCGCGGGCGCATCATGGTCGCCAATGAGATCGAGATCGCCAACATTGATGGGCACTGGGAAGTCGTGGGCGTCGATCCCGGGCGCCGGTCGTTCCTGCGGCGTCTGCTCGGGCGCCGGATCGGTTCTCACGTGCAGACTGACTCCATCGTGGACTTCGCGTCCATCGAACCCTTCGTCTCGCACGTACCCACGGCGCGACTGCGCATTCCCTATCGCAAACTCGCTCGACTGCACCCCGCCCAGATCGCCGACCTGGTGGAGCAGGCCAGCCACGAAGAGGGCGAAGAGATCATCGAAGCCGTGGGCTTGAACCGCGAACTCGAAGCCGATGTCTTCGAGGAGCTCGACACGACGCACCAGCTGGAGTTCCTGGAGTCTCGCTCGGACGACGAAGCGGCACGCTTGCTCTCGCGCATGGAGCCGGACAACGCGGCCGACCTCATCACCGAGATCGATCAGGAGCGCCGACTGCCCATATTGAATCTCTTGCCCGGCGAGCAGCAGTCCAAGGTTCGCCAGCTTCTCTCCTACAACGCCGATACCGCGGGCGGGCTCATGAACACGGACTTCGTGTCGGTGGGAGCAAGTGCGACGGTGCTCGACGCCCTCGACGCCATTCGCTCATCGCGTGTGCCGGCCGAGTCCCTCCAGACCGTCTTCATCGTGAACGAGGAAGGTCAGCCCATCGGAGCGGCCTCGATTGCGCCACTGGTGCGTGCGCGCCCGGAAGAGTTAGCGCTGGCCGCAGCGCGCACGCAACTCGAACACGTCCACCCGCAGTGGGACGTCTTGCGCGTGGCGCGAAAGATGAGCGACTTCAATCTCACGGTCTTGCCGGTGCTCGACGAAGGGCACAACAAGATGGTCGGTGTGGTGACAGTAGACGACTTGCTCGAAGAGCTCCTGCCCCAGGGCTGGCGCGCCGAGTTTGGCGTTGGTGCGGCGGAGGAGTAGTGCGCACCCGCGTTCGTCTCGTTCTAAGGGGGTCTGTCTGAAACCCCCCAGTACCGGGCCTTTGGCCTTCGACGTACCGATACAACTTCGCTCGCTGAACCAGGAGCACGACTAGCCCTCGGGGTCTCGCGTGGTTGTGTCGGTTGACAACCACGATGAGAACGAAAGGAGCAGGCGTGCAGCGCGAGAAGTCTAAAGACGTAGAGATTACCGGAGCCTTCGGCTCGATCAGCGCACACGACGGCGATCGCCGTCGGGGTCTTCGCGCGCGGTTTCTCACGCTGATCGCCATCATCGGCCCGGGTCTCATCGTCATGGTCGGCGACAATGACGCGGGCGGAGTGTCCACGTACGCCCAGGCCGGCCAGAACTTCGGCTACACGCTGCTGTGGACCCTGCCACTGCTTATCCCGGTGCTCATCATCATTCAAGAGATGGTTGCGCGGCTGGGTGCGGTGACCGGCGTCGGGCACGGACGACTCATTCGCGAACGATTCGGCCGCTACTGGGGCAACCTGTCGATCTTCTCCATTCTCTTCTTGAACTTTCTCATCATCATCACCGAGTTCATCGGCATCTCGCTGTCGATGCGCTATTTCGGGGTGAGCCCGTACTACTCCGTGCCCATCGCGGTGGTCTTGTTGTTTGGCGTCACCGCGTCCGGGTCGTTTCGCCGCTGGGAGCGCTTCATGATGCTCTTCATTGCGATCAACTTCATCATCATTCCCTTGGTCGTCGTGAGTCACCCGTCGTTCAGCGCCATGACCAGTCACGCTTTCGTGCCCCGGATCCGCGGCGGTGCGTCATCGTCGGCCGTGCTGTTGATCATCTCGATCATCGGCACCACGGTCGCGCCGTGGCAGCTGTTCTTCCAAGAGTCCAACATCGTGGACAAGCGCATCACTCCACGCTGGCTCAACTACGAGCGCATCGACACCATCATCGGCTCGTTTGTGGTCGTCATCGTGGCGGGCGTGCTGGTGGGTGCCACCGCGATCGGCCTGTCGGGTCACGGCACCACCCACTCCTACACCAACGCCCTCGGGGTCGCGCGGGGACTGGGCCGCTACGTCGGTCACGGGGCCGGCGGGATATTTGCGGTTCTGCTGCTCAACGCCTCAGTGATTGGCGCCGCCGTGGTGACCCTCGCGAGCTCCTACGCGATTGGCGACCTCTCCTCCACTCACCAGGGTCTCAACGCCCGACTTCGCGAGGCCAAGGCCTTCTACGGGGGCTTCGCCATTCTCCTGGTGCTTGCCGGCACCGTCGCGGTCGTGCCCGGCGCGCCACTCGGCACTATCACCCTGGCGGTCCAGGCGCTGTGCGGGCTGATGCTGCCCAGCACCACGATCATCGTGCTGATGCTGGCCAACGACTCGGAGCTGATGGGCCCGTGGAAGAACGGGCGAGTCTTGAACGTGGTCTCGGTCATCATGATCAGTGTCTTGGTGGTGCTCTCGCTCACGCTCATGATCTCCACCTTGTTCACCAGTGCTCCGGAGCTGACGCTGCTTGAGGTGCTCGCCGTCGTTGCGGGCGTGGGCCTCATCGTGGGACTGCCCATGGCGTGGCGGCGGTGGTTGCCGCCTCAGAAGTTCATCGGCGATAAGCGTGACTGGCGAACGCCTCGTCTGGCCCTGCTCGCGCCGATCCCCAAGTCGAAGGCTCGCACGATACTCATGCGCTCGCAGAGCTGCTATCTCTTTGCGGCGGGGATCTTGCTCGTCGTACGTTTCATTCAGATCCTGACCTCGTAGTCTTCCGTCATGGCGTTTCTCCCCACGATCGTCTGCGTGCACGCGCACCCCGATGACGAAGCCTTCTTCGGCGGCGGGGCGAGCGCCCACTACGCGGCCCTCGGGCACCGTCTCGTACTGATCACGTGTACGAGCGGTCAGCTCGGGTTCGACTCCGCGGGCCGAGCGGGCAACGTGGCCGGCCACGACGCCTTAGGTACCAAGGCGACTCGCGCGAGCGAACTGCAGCGTTCGGCCGCGATGCTGGGCTTCTCGCGCATCGTGACGCTCGGCTACGACGACTCGGGCATGAAGGGCTGGCCCGAGAACGACAGTCCCGACGCCTTCATGAACGCGTCAATCGATGCGGCGGCGCGCACGGTCGCGTCGATCCTGGACGAGGAGAACGCCCAGGTGGTGATCACCTACGACGAGAGCGGTTTCTACGGGCACCCCGATCACATTCAGGCGAACGCCGTCGCGCGCCGGGCGGTCGAACTCGCCTCGAGCGTGCAGCGCCTCTACTACTCGGTCGTGCCCGAGGGAATCATGACTTCACTGGTCCAACGGGCAACCGCCCAAGGTCTTTCGATGCCCGCCTGGGTGCTGGATGCGGGCGTGCACGTCAAGGCCGATCTGGTAGCGACGACCTTGGATGTGGGACCCTACGTTCGACTCAAGCACGACGCCATGGCCGCGCACGCCACACAGATCGACAACCAGGATCTCATTGACATGGACGACGAACTGTTCGCCCTGCTGTTTGGCACCGAGTACTACCAGCGTGCTTGGGCTCGGAGTGAGACAACGGCGGACCAGACTGATCTTCTAGGAGGACTCTGATGACGCTCACCTTTCTGGCCGTTCACGCCCACCCCGACGACGAAGCCACCTCCACGGGCGGGCTCTATCGCCTGCTCGCGGACCAAGGCGAGCGTACGGTGCTCGTTACGTGCACCAACGGCGAGTTTGGCGACGCCCCCGGGGGAGTCAAGCCAGGTGAAGTAGGACACGACCCCGACGTCGTGGCCGAGATTCGTCACGGCGAACTTGACCGAGCGGTCGAAGCACTTGGCATTACTCGCCTGGTGCGACTCGGGTACCGCGACTCCGGGATGATGGGATGGCCCCAGAACAATGACCCCCACGCCTTCTGGGCGACGCCGGTCGATGAGGCGGCCGAACGACTGGCCGTCGTGTTGCGCGAAGAGCGTCCCCAGGTGATCGTTACCTACAACGAGCACGGTTTCTACGGGCACCCCGATCACATTCAGGCCAACCGCATCACGATGGCCGCGCTTGGGTTGATTGACTACGAGCCCACGCTCTACTTCAACGCCATTCCGAGCTCGGTTATGGCGATCATGCGCGCGCGCTGGGAGGAAGAGGACCGTCTAGAGCGCGAGGCTGAACTGGCCCGGGGCGTGGTGCGCGCACCCGATCCTGACCCCGAAGAGGAGTTCGAGATGGGTACCCCCGACGACGAGATCTCAGCCACGATCGACGTGAGAACGGCCACCGACGCGAAGTACGACGCCCTCGCGGCGCACGCCTCGCAACTCGACGACTCCTTCTGGTTGAAGATGGGCCGCGACGAGTTTCGCCGGGTGATGGGTACCGAGTGGTACCTGCGCGTGACGAACCCCGAGGGTCTTTCAGGAAACGTCACCGACATCTTCGCCGGCTACCGCTAGTTGGTTAGTAGCGGTACGTGTCGGGTTTGTAGGGTCCCTCGACCGCGACGCCGATGTAGTCGGCCTGCTCCTTGGTGAGGGTCGTCAACTTGACGCCCAGAGCATCCAGGTGCAGGCGCGCGACCTTCTCGTCCAGGCGCTTGGGCAGCACGTAGACCTTCTTCTCGTAGTTCTCGGGGTGGGTGAAGAGCTCGATCTGAGCCATCGTCTGGTTCGTGAAGGAGTTGCTCATGACAAAACTGGGGTGCCCCGTCGCGTTACCGAGGTTGAGCAGTCGCCCCTCGGAGAGCACGATGATCGAGGTCCCATTGGCGAAGGTCCACTTGTCCACCTGGGGCTTGATGGTCTCGCGGGTGACGCCCGGTAGGGCCGCGAGCCCGGCCATGTCGATCTCGTTGTCGAAGTGGCCGATATTGCCAAGCACCGCCAGGTCCTTCATGTTTTGCATGTGCTCGACCGTCACGATGTCGCGATTTCCCGTCGCGGTGATGACGAAGTCGGCGAAGGGCAGTGCTTCTTCCAAGGTCGTCACCTGGAATCCGTCCATCGCGGCCTGCAGCGCGCAGATCGGATCGACCTCGGTCACGATGACCCTGGCGCCCTGGCCGCGGAAGGACTCGGCCGAGCCCTTGCCCACGTCGCCGTAGCCGCACACGAGGGCGACCTTGCCGCCGATGAGGATGTCGGTGGCGCGATTGATGCCGTCGATGAGAGAGTGGCGCACGCCGTACTTGTTGTCAAACTTCGACTTGGTCACCGCGTCGTTCACGTTGATGGCAGGGAAGAGCAACGAGCCGTCGCCATCCATCTCGTAGAGCCGGTGCACGCCAGTGGTGGTCTCCTCAGAGACCCCGACAATGCCCGCGGCCATGGGCGCAAAGACCTTCTCGCCGTTCTCGACGATGGACGTGAGCAGGTTCAAGACGACGCGGTACTCCTCGGAGTCGGCCGTGTCGGGAGAGGGCACGAAGCCGGCGCGCTCGAACTCGAGTCCCTTGTGCACGAAGAGCGTGGCATCGCCGCCGTCGTCCAGGATCATCGTCGGGCCGTCGAAGCCGGGCCAGCGCAGGAGTTGCTCGGTGCACCACCAGTACTCCTCGAGTGTCTCGCCCTTCCACGCGAAGACCGGCACCCCTTGGGGGTTGTCGGGTGTTCCATGGGGGCCCACCACGATGGCCGCGGCGGCGTGGTCCTGGGTGGAAAAGATGTTGCAGCTCACCCAGCGAACGTCCGCCCCTAGGGCCACGAGCGTCTCGATGAGGACTGCGGTCTGGATCGTCATGTGCAGGGATCCGGCGATCCGCGCTCCCGAAAGAGGCTTCGATTCGCCGAACTCGGCTCGCATGGCCATGAGGCCGGGCATCTCGTGCTCGGCCAGCGTGATCTCGGCGCGACCGAAATCGGCCAGCGACAGGTCGGCCACTTTGAATGTAAAGGTGTCAGAGGTCATGGTTTTCTCCTAGAAACTCGAGAACATCCGGGCGCCGACCTCTGTCGCAGCATTCGCCCGCGTCAATTGTATCGCTACACTCCGACGCGAAACTCAACGACGTCGCCGTCGCGCATGACATAGTCCTTGCCCTCCACGCGTGCCTTGCCCGCAGCACGCACCGCGGCCATCGAACCGGCCGTGATCAGGTCATCGTAGGAGACGACCTCGGCCTTGATGAAGTGCTTTTGAAAGTCGCTGTGGATCTCACCCGCCGCTTCAGGCGCCGTCTCGCCGCGGTGAATCGTCCAGGCGCGCGCCTCCTTGGGGCCAGCCGTGAGGAACGTTTGGAGGCCGAGCGTCTCAAAGCCGACCCGGGACAACTGGGCCAGGCCCGACTCGCTCTGCCCGTAGGACTCCAGGAGTTCCATCGCCTCGGCGTCATCGAGTTCGGAGAGTTCGGCCTCCACTTTGGCGCAGAGCACGACGCTCGGGGCCGGAGCGACCGACGCGCGTAGCTCGTTCTGGCGTGCCTCGTCACCGAGCGTCGACTCGTCCACGTTGAACACGTAGATGAAGGGCTTGTCGCTCAAGAGATGGAGGTCCTCCAATTGGGTGCGATCGATGTCCTTGGCGCTGAGTTGGGAGATCACTCGGCCGTCGTTGAGCGCCGCGTGAGCCTTTCGCACTTCGGCCAGCTTGATCGCCGCCTCACCACCGCGCTTGGAGTCGCGTTCGAGGCGAGCGATGACCTTGTCTACCGTCTGTAAGTCCGCGAGGATCAGTTCGGTCTCGATCGTGGCCATGTCGCTCGCGGGGTCGATCCGGCCGTCGACGTGGATGACATCGTCGTCTTCGAAGACCCGCACCACCTCACAGATCGCGTCCGACTCACGAATGGCCGCCAGGAACTGATTTCCCAGGCCCTCGCCCGTCGACGCACCGCGCACAATGCCCGCGATGTCGACGAAGGTCACCGTCGCCCCAATGATCTTTTCCGAGTGAAACATCTCGGCTAGGACGCCGAGACGGGCGTCGGGCACCGCGACCACGCCCACGTTGGGTTCGATGGTGGCAAAGGGGTAGTTCGCCGCCAACACGTTGTTCTTCGTCAGCGCGTTGAACAGCGTCGATTTTCCGACGTTCGGCAGTCCGACGATGCCAATGGAGAGCCCCATAGAAGGACCCAGGCTAGTGGAGGCGAGTTGGACGACGACTACGAGACTTCGGCCATGACTCCGTCGTCGATCTCGAAGCGCCGGTCGGCTTGACGCGCGACCTTGTCGTCGTGGGTGACCACGAGAACAGTCGCACGCTGCGTGGACGCCGCACTGCGAAGAAGTTCGACGATTTTCTGCCCGGTGGACTTATCGAGACTGCCTGTCGGTTCATCGGCCAGGATCAGTTGGGGCTGGGCGGCGAACGCCCGGGCGATCGCGACGCGCTGTTGCTCTCCGCCCGAGAGCCGAGCTGGGCGACGTTGCGCCTTTTCGTCACTGAGACCCACGAGGGCGAGCATCTCGTCGGCCCGTCGCACCCGGTCCGTCTTGGGCCAATGCGAATACTCCAGCGCCAAGAGCACGTTCTCCTTGGCGCTGAGGTTGGGGATCAGGTTGAACTGTTGAAACACAAAGCCGACCTGGTGCGAGCGGTACTTGGTTCGTCCGCTCCCGTCAAGCGTGGCGAGTTCCACGCCGTCGAGGTCGATGCTGCCGCCGTCGGGCGCGTCAAGGAGTCCGAGCAGCGCGAGCAAGGTCGACTTGCCACTCCCACTGGCGCCCACGATGGCGACCATCTCGCCGTTGTCGGCGTTAAAACTCACGTCGCGCACCGCGTGAACGTCGCCCGCGGGGGTACGGAACGTCTTATTGAGATTCTGAACCTTCAGCATTACTCACTCCTCAATACTTCAGCGGGACGGATACGAACGATGGTGGCGGCCGCGACGGTGGAACCGAGGGCCGCAATCACAACGGCGATGACGAAGGCGTAGCTCAGCGTGGACCAGCCCACGGACGTGTGCAGAGTGTCCAGCGTGTTGCTCACGCCGCCGAAGCGCAACGCGCCCGCGGCTCGGAACCCGCCCGAGGGGGGAGTGAATCCGCTGCTTCCTCCGGCGAACGCACCGCTGCCGCCTCGTACAAAGCCAGTCGATGTGGTGCTGTTCGATGTCGAACTCACCAGCGCCGACGCGATCGGGCTACTTAAGAGAGCCCCGACGACAAAGCCCACGATGGCGCCCAACACGGTGAACGTCGTCGACTCAGCGATGAACTGGCCGATGATGGAGCGGTTCGGTGCCCCGAGGGCCTTAAGGACGCCGACCTCGCGGCGGCGTTCGCGAACGATCATGAGCATCGAGAGCAACAAGATGATGGCCGCCCCGATGATGGCGCCGATCAGCGTGTAGGTCGAGATCGTCTTGACCGAGTTGAGCGGCGCGAGTTCCGCTTCGGTGGTGGCCTGGGTCGAGGTGACGTCCGCCTTGGAGCCGATTTTTGCGGTGACGGCCTTGGTGACGCTGGCCACGTTGTTGACGTTGTTGACGGTCACCGTGGCGTTGGTGACGTCACCGGTCGCCTTGGCCAGTGTCTGGAGCGTGGTGAGCGGCATGAGCACATCGGAGTCGGTAAAGGTCGATCCTGCGTTGTAGATGCCCACGACGGTGATGGTTTTGCCGTACGCCGTGAAGGTGGAACCGACCGTCAACTTGTTCTTGGAGGCCAGCGTGGCACCCACGACGGCGACATCAGCGTCCGAAGTGGAGCTGAACGACTTGCCCGAGGTGAGTTTCTCCGTGCCCCCACCGTTGGCTCCTCCCACCAGTGCGGTGCCCGGGGAGTTCGTGCCGATCGCGCGCACCGGAATCGTGAAGGTCCCGGTGCCACCGCCCAAATTCGAGTTCCCCGACGTTGACGAGCTGCCGCCAAACTGGCGACCGAGCGATCCCGCGGGGGTGGGCGACTTGAGGGAGGTGTCCGAGGACTGCAGTTCCTCGCTCAGCGACTCTTGCACCGAGACGACGTTCTTGAGATTGAGCAGTGCGTCGATGGACGTCGCCTTCAGCGGGGTGCCGCCACCATTGAAGCCGAAGAAACCTTTGGGCGAGACAGTTACCGTGGTGCCCGTCGAGGATTTCACGCTGTTGATCTTGCTCGTGACGGCGTCACGGGCGATCAGCATCGAGATGGAGAGAGCGATCGCCACGGCCAGAATCACCACGACGCCGATCGAGCGCACGGAGTTTCTGAACGCGTTGCGAATGCCTCGGCGTAATGAATTCACAGATGTCCTTTCCGACTGGGTGGCGTTCATCCTTCTGCACGCGCGACAAGGCGAGCGCAAATGCCTCTAAAGGGGAAATAAGAATCACTCGTCGGTGACTTAGAGTCGGTACACATGAGCGAGAACACGACCACCGAGGGACTGGCGCCCTTTCGTGAGTACGAGACGTGGTACCGGATCACGGGCGACGTCCACTCGGGAGTCACGCCGCTGGTGGTCGTCCACGGCGGTCCGGGATGCTCGCACGACTACCTCGACTCACTCGTGGCGCTGGCCCACCACGGCCGCGCGGTCATCCACTACGACCAGTTCGGCGGCGGGCGCTCCACCCTGCTGCCAAGTCGCGGCGCGGACTTTTGGACCGTCGATCTCTTCCTGAGCGAACTCGACAACCTGCTGAGTGCGCTCGGCGTGCAAAACCACTACGACCTCCTCGGTCAGTCCTGGGGCGGCATGCTGGGATCCGAGCACGCAATTCGCCAGCCGAAGGGACTACGAGGTCTCGTTCTCTCCAACTCGCCGGCGTCGATGGAACTCTGGTCGAGCGAAGCCAAGATCCTGCGCGGTCAACTCCCGCCCGCGGTCGAGGCCGCACTCGACCGACACGAAGCCGATGGCACCGTGAACGATCCGGAGTATCTCGCAGCGACCAAGGCGTACTACGACGAGCACGTCTGTCGCGTCGTGCCCAACCCGCCCGAGGTTCAGCGCACCTTTGAGTACATGGCCAAGGACTCGACCGTCTACAACACCATGAACGGGCCCAACGAGTTCTTCTGCATCGGTACCCTTCGCGGCTGGAGCGTCGTCGATCGGGTGAACGTCCATTACGGTGCCGACCCTGCTGCTCTCCGGACGACACGACGAGGCGACCCCCGCCACGATTCAGCCCTTCTTTGACAACATTCGCGACGTTCGCTGGGAGATCTTCGAAGACTCGAGCCACATGCCCTTCGTCGAGGAAACCGATCGCTACATGGATGTGGTCGACAGTTTTCTCACCTCGTTGGACTAGCAATGGGCGCGCAAGTGATCGGGCCTGGCGAGGGCGCGAAGGAGTACTCCGCGCGGGGCAGCCGCATGTTCTTCAAGGCGATCGGCGAGCTCGACGACGGTGACTTCTCTCTGATGGAGCGGATACTGCCACCTGGCGGTCGACGTCCGCCGGTGCATCGTCACACCAACTGCTCAGAGGCCTACTTCGTCCTCGACGGCACGGTGACGGTGGTCGTGGACGACGAGGAGATGAGTCTTCAGCCCCGACGAGTTCGTCCTCGTGCCGCGCGGCACCGCGCACACCTTTGCCAACGGGGGTGACGTGGAGGCGCGGGTCCTGGTGATTCACGCGCCGGCGATGGATGGCTACTTCGCCGGACTACACGAGCTGTGGGACCGCGACGCTCCACCGACTCCGGACGAGGAGCGTTCCCTCATGGCCCGTTTCGGGATGGAGCATCCCTAAGAGTCGCGAGCTATCCGAAGGTGAAGTCGTAGGCCTGCACCCCGGGGGTGAATGTCATCTTCAGGGTTCCCGCGGCCGTCGATTTCGAGTGGAAGAGCGTGTAGAGCTTGGGCACTCCCTTGACGTGAATCGTTGTGGGGGCCAGTCCGTTGCCGCTCGAGACGGTGACGGTGCCCGCACCTCCCATC
This sequence comes from uncultured Acidimicrobiaceae bacterium, assembly GCA_963839255.1. Taxonomy (GTDB): domain Bacteria; phylum Actinomycetota; class Acidimicrobiia; order Acidimicrobiales; family RAAP-2; genus RAAP-2. Next base: position 198,657 of record CAWIUH010000005.1, on the reverse strand, counting down.
ACCAGGTAGACATCCTGGTCTTGAAAGCTCAACTCGAGTTTCGCCTGCCTGTCGGCGGTGGCCTCTTCAGCGTGGTCCGTCCATAGTCCCGAAAAGGAGAAGTAGTCGGCCGCGAGAATACGCAGGGAAACGAAACGCGGTGGGGAGGTTTGGCGTCGGAGCCTTTGCGTCATCGAGATATTGAAGACGGTCATAACCCACGTAGGTCTCGGGGTTGGTGGGTTGAGTCGGTGTGAGATTCGGAACGTTCGGTGCGCGGAGGAAGCTTCAGGCCAGGGTGGGCGGCCACGAGAAGCCCACGAATCAAATTCTCGGTGAGTCCGTAGTTGCCCTCGCCGAACTCTTCGTGTCGGATCACGCCATTGGCGTCCACGAGATAGTCCGCGGGCCAGTACTCGTTTGAGTAGGCGTTCCACGTGCCGTAGTTGTCGTCGACCGCGACGGGGTAGTCCACGCCTAGCGCTTTGGACATGGCGCGCACGTTGCTCACTACGTGCTCGAAGCCGAACTCGGGGGTGTGGACGCCGACGACCACCAAACCGTCGTTCTTGTAGCGGTTGTACCAGGCCTCGACGTGGGGCAGCGTGCGTTCGCAGTTAATGCACGAGTAGGTCCAAAAGTCGATGAGGACCACCTTGCCCCGGAGCTCTTGTATGGTGAGCGGCTTGCCGCCGGGGGTATTGAGCCATGCGGTTATGTCAGTGAAGTTCGGTGCGATGCCACACATTTCGAGGACCGGGTCGCTCGCCACGCACTTCGTCAGTGATCCGTCGGCGCTCTTGGCGCCAGACAGGTTGTCGAGTTGCTTACGCACCGACGCGGAGCCCTCGACGTGCTGCTGAAGGGCGTTGGTGTATCCCGGCACGTCAGTCTGCAGGGAGTTGAAGGCGTTGAACCAGATGGCCAGCGCCATAACGACGAGGACCGCCCCGCCGATCTTCCGCAGCAGTGGTCCTTTCGCTCGAAGTGTGCGCGCTCGTTCGACCAGCGCGCTACCCGCGAGGGCGATCACGATCAGCGGAACCGAGGCCCCAACGGAGAACGCCAGCGTCACGAAGACGGTCTCGAGGTTCACGTGCTCCTTCGCACCCAGCACGATGATGGTCGAGAGCACGGGTCCCGCGCACGGCACAAAAACGAGGCCGAGGGCGAGACCGATAAGGAAGCCGCCGCCCGCCAGGGTGGGTTGGCGACCGAGAACGAAACGGGCGAAGGGACGCTCGACAATCTCTCCCACCTTGGGTACGAGCAGCCCAACGCCGACTGCGATCAGCAGTCCGATCCCCAAGTAGTGCAAGAACGACTGGGGGAGGTGGAGCAGAGAGACGATCTCCGCGCCGGCCAGGATGAGGATGGAAAAGCTGATGATGAGTCCGAGAACGATAGAGATCGCGCGTCGCCACGCCGACGGGGAGTTCGTCGTCGCGCCGGCGACGAAAACGACCGGCAGCACGGGTAGCACGCACGGCGAGATTCCCGCGATCAGGCCCGCGACGATTGCGATCAGAATCAGCGTCACTTCACGACTTTCTCGATGACGATCAGAGGCACGACGCGAACGGCCGGGGTGCCGCTCCAGTAGTAGTCACCCGCAGGAGAAACGCGTTACATCGCATGTGACGATAGTTTCGCGATGTTCTCAAATCCGATCGAGAACCTCAGTATGAGACTGCCCAACGTAAGACTTCGTTAAGAAAGTCACCGACCCTGACAGGGTCGGTGCTAGCCCTCGGTCATCCCGCCACCTCGCAGTGCAGGGAGCGCAGTCGCACGCATCCTCTTGAGGACTCGGTGCGACACGGAGCGTGCGTCCGGGTGCACGCCACCGTTAGCCTCTGCGCGAGCCTTCCACGCTTTGGTGCGAACTCCAAGTGTCTCGGGATCGTTCAGCTCCAGGCAGTCAAGTCGATCGGTTGCCACATTGACGACAATCGTGTCACCGTCCTCGACCAACGCAATCGGGCCGCCGAGGAAGGCCTCAGGCCCGACATGACCGATTACCAGGCCCACCGATCCACCCGAGAATCGGGCGTCGGTCATGAGGCCAATCGTGATGTCTCGTTGTCGACAAATGGTGGTGATCTTGGAGGTGGGCTCTAACATTTCAGGCATTCCTGGAGAGCCGCGCGGGCCTTCGTAGCGGATCACGACCATGTTGCCGTCCTGAAAGATCTCGGGGTGACGATCGAGTGCCTCGGTCAGAGAGTGTTCACTGTTAAAAACGCGAGCCTGACCGACAAATTTGTTGTCCGTAATCCCGCCCTCAATGCCAGCAAGCTTGAGTATCGCTCCGCCACCGGGTGCGAGATTGCCCGACAGAAGGCGAAGTCCGCCGGTGTCCTTGAAGGGACGAGACACCGAGAAGATCACTTCGTGGTCGGGCGACGGCGGCGCGAGGCGCTCGATTTGCTCGCCCAACGTCTCACCGGTACACGTCATCGCCGTGCCATCAAGGAAACCGTCGACCAAGAGTTCTTTGACAATGACGGGCAGGCCGCCCTTGTCCTCAATGTCGGGCATCGAATAGTACCCAAAGGGCCTCATGTTGACGAGCACCGGAAGTCGACGCGACAGCGCGTTGAACTCGTCCTGACTGATGACGTCGTCCCAGAGATCAATTCCTGCCGCGCGCGCGATCTCGACGCTGTGCAACATGACATTGGTCGACCCGCCCATGGCGGCCGCAACCGTCAGCGCATTTCGAATTGACGCGGGCGTGACGATGTCGCGCGGGCGAATGTCTGACGCGGTCATCGCCACCAAGCAGTCAACAATCTGATCCGGAAACTCCGAGAGCCGCCGGGGATCGTCGGACGCTGGCGAAACCATATGCAGCGGCTCAAGTCCTAGTACGCCGATAAAGGTCTGCATCGTGTTGTAGGTGAACATCCCGCCACAACTTCCCTGACCGGGACACGCGTGGAGCGCCAAGTTTGCTCGGGTCTCGGGGTCGGGGTTGGAGGCGGCCTGGAACGCCGTGACGAGATCGATGCGCTCGCCAGTGTGCGGGTCGACCCCCGGCCTGATGGAGCCGTCCGAGAGTATGACCGACGGCACGTTGTGTTCGAGGAGCGCGGCGACGGTTCCCACCGGAGGCTTGTCGCAAGCGACGACGGCGACAAATCCGGCGACGCTGTTCGCGGCAAGGTGCGTGGCGGTGGCGTCATTGACAAGTTCTCGTCCCACCAACGAGTAGCGCATCTCTGAGGTTCCGTTCAGCTGGCCGTCCGACACCCCAAGAGTGAAGGCGGGGGCGATGAGGCGCACCGGGAGGTTGTTTGCAGCCGTGCGTCTGGAGAGGGCAGCTTGAACCGCCGCCACTTTTCCCTGTACACCTAAGTAGCACTGACTATCGCCGAGATTGCCCAACACGGCCCACACGGGATCGTGAATCTTGGACACGTCTTCGCCCAGGAACACGGCGGTTCCCACTCGTTGAACGTCCCGTCCAGGGTTGTCTGAGTCAAGTTCTGTCATATGGCTTTGATCGAAAACACTAGTGGCGACACAAATGTGCCTCGACGAGGTCTGTCGCGCAGGTGACTCACGTGGCGACCTTCGTGTCGGAGGGTCACGAGTAGGGATAAACCCCGAGTCAGAAGCTGCCCTCGATCGGTCCATGCGGGATGACCCCAATGGTTCGCGCGACCGCGAGATCGTACTCTCAGTATCAATTTCCAACGTCAGGATCGATGTGCGAAAAGTTCTCTTGATGTCGGGTGCCCTAGGTGTCTTTGTAGCCTGCGCTGTCCTAACTGCGGGAGGCGTCGCGTCGGGCGCCAAACCTGCCGCTGGCCCGCGCGTACCGAAAAGTGGTGGTTCAGTGACCTTCACCGCCTACAGCGATAATGACGGACCGAAATCCGTCATCGTCTTGAGCGGAGCAATCGGCGACTACGGCAGCGCTACCCGCACGGGCCCCTCAAGTGGTAGTGACACTACTGAGCTCTTGATCAAGGTCACCCAAGGTTCATTCCGTCTGGACATTGCTGGCATCGAAACCAAACTGGCGAAGGCCATCTATGGTCACTTTCCCACCAACACGCATACCTGCTCAGGTCAGGTATCGATTGCGGGCGCGACCCCAATTATTGGTGGCTCGGGGACGGGTTCCTACAAGGGCATCGAGGGATCGTTCGCTACGACGATCACGATCAACGAAGTCGAGGATTGGCCCGCGTGTCCCGACACGGACACGTCGCCGTTTCTGGCACAGACCGTGTTCCTGGCCGGCACCGGTGTCGTCCGCCTTTGATATATCTCGCGAGTTGTGAACACCACTTCGGCCTAATAGTCTGTCCGACGTGCTATTGACTGAGTGTATACCTTTAGAGTATTCTCCCAGTTATGAGTGTACCTATGGCCCTTCTCGGGCTTCTCGATCGTGAACCAAGCCACGGATATGACCTAAAGCGCGACTACGACGCCTATTTCGGCCGAAGCCGCCCGCTTCCCTTCAGTCAGGTATACGCGACGCTCGGTCGCCTCGCCCGCGATGGCAAGGCCGTGGTCGGTGAGGCCGAGCCAGGCGCCGGACCGGACCGCAAGCGGTACACGATCACCGAGGAAGGAAGCACTGAGGTTGACCTGTGGCTCGCCACGCCGATCTCGCCTGAACCCCACTTTCAAACGGAGCTCTTCGTCAAGGTGGTGCTCTCTCTCATGCTCGGTCGCCCGGCAGAGGACTATCTCGACCGGCAACGAACCGCACACCTCGCTCGGATGCGCGAACTCACCGACGTGAAGCAAAAGGGGGGGGTGGTTGACATGCTCCTCGCCGACCACGGGCTCTTTCACCTGGAGGCTGACCTGCGCTGGATCGACCTCACCGAGGCCAGACTCGCGGCGCTGGCACAAGAGGTGGCCGCATGAGCGTCATGGAACGTTCATCAGCGGTTCTTGCCGGAGGAACGATCCTCGAAGGTCGGAACCTCGTGCTGTCCTTTGGAGAGACCCCTGCGTTGCGTGGTGCAAGTCTCTCGGTCGTCAAGGGAGAGATTCTCGCCGTGATGGGCCCCAGCGGCTCGGGTAAGTCAACGCTTCTCCACTGTCTTGCCGGCATTCTCACCCCGGATCACGGCCAGGTTGTCTTCGACGACCGACGCATCGATACCCTGTACGAGAGTGACACCGCAGCCCGACTGCGACGCGAGCGCTTCGGCTTCGTATTTCAGTTCGGTCAGCTCGTGCCCGAGCTCACCGCCGAAGAGAACGTTGCACTACCGCTCTTGCTCGGAGGAGTCCGGCGCGCGGAGGCCTTGGTCGCAGCACGGTCCGTGGTTCACACGTCTTGAGCTCGATGGCCTAGAACGTCATCGCACCGGTGAGATGTCGGGCGGTCAGGCCCAGCGCGTCGCCCTCGCCCGCGGTCTCGTCGCCCACCCCGACGTGCTCTTTGCGGACGAACCAACCGGATCACTCGACTCGCTGACGGGGGAACTCGTGATGGGACTCTTGACACGTACCGCGCGCGAGGAAGGTTCGACCGTGATTCTCGTGACGCACGAGCCGCGGGTCGCAGCGTCTCGCCGATCGCGAGGTGATTGTCCGTGACGGCAAAGTCGCCTCGACCGAACGAGCCGCGAGGTGATACGCCTCGGACTTCGCTTGACGGTGGGCAGCGGTCGCGAGGCTATGACGCGCGTCCTCGTGACTGCAGCTAGCCGTGGCGCTCGGCGTCGCTCTGTTGCTCGCCGCTCTTGCGTGGATGTCAACGGGCTGCACCGCCCAGACCCGATCGCGGTGCTTGGCTCGACACGTCGGCGCAGAGCGCGGCACACGCGCACCTCGCCACGACCCCTGTGGTGGCTCTCGAGCGTCGACCAGTTCGATAACCGGGGGATTGACCGGATCGACGTCGCTGCCGCTGGGCCGGACGCTCCTATCCCGCCCGGGAGTGGCGCACCTGCCTGGACCCGGAGAGTATTACGCTTCGCCCGCCCTCACCGCACTCTTGCGCCTCCGAGCCAACCGAACGAGCTCCCGTAACCGGTATCCCGGACACCAAATCGGGGGTACTCGTGCTCGCCGCGTTGCCGTCACCGAACTCCCTAATCATCGTCATCGGCCACTCCGCGCGCCAGCTCTCGCGTGTACCGGGTGCTCTCGAGGTGGGAGCGATCCAGCGCACTCCGGCCAACTGTTACAACTGCCAATAATACCAACGGAAGTGGTTCCATCCTGGAGTGGATATTGGCCGTCGGCGCGGTCGCACTCTTGTTGCCAATGCTGATCTTGATCGCGACCGCTAGCCGGCTCTTCGTCAGCGCAGGCGCGAGGAGCGATTTGCCGCCATGCGCCTTGTTGGTGCCACTCCGCATCAGATCTCGGTGATCTCGGCTGTCGAGGCAGCGCTCGCGGCACTGGCCGGTGTGTCGCCGTCTGGTTTCGCCGCTCTTCTTCCTGTTCCGACCGCTGCTCTACCGAGGTGCCATTTACGGGAGCGCCCTTTGCGCGCAGGTGATCTCTCACTTACGACGGTCGACATCGCGATTGCCGTAATCGGCGTCCCGCTCGCGGCGATCGTGTCGGCGCGCCTCGCGCTACCGCCGCGTAACCTATTCTTGCCGCCTGCAGTCAACCCGCCGAGTCTGGCGCACTCCCCCCCGCGAGTGTTTCGACTTATCCCACTCGCTCGCTGGGCATAGCTCTGCTGGCCGTACTTCGACGCTGCCGGCAAGCCCGGGCCGCCGTGGGCAGCCAGCTGCTCGAGCTGCTCGTCGGCTTCGTACTACTGATCACTGGAGTGGTGCTCGCCCGGGTCCGTGGTTTACGACCGCGGGATCTCGACGATGGGCGAGGCGTGCGGGCCGCCCCGCCGGCCTGATTGCCGGACGCCGACTCCTCGATAATCCCAAGACTGCCTTTCGGTTCATCAGCGGACTCGTGATCGCCCTGTTCATTTCGAGTGCCGTGGTCGGAGCGCTCAGCTCCATCGCCGCTGCCAGCAACTCTGGGGGAAGGAGCGTTGCGGGTATTGACACCCTCGCCGACCCGTTTTGCAGTTTCTCGACGTCGAACTCGTCCCGCATCAGCCCAAGTGACGTCGGTATCCGGGTCGGGTTCTCGGCAGCTCCGCTCCAACGCTCGGCGTGCAGCAGTGTGACGGTGGTTCATCAGACAGCCCTCAAGCTCCGCTGAGGATACTCCTTCGGGACGATCACGCAAGGTCCACTCGTGGAATTCGTTCGGAGTCGTCTGCGTGCGACCAACTGGCCGAGACGCCCGCCATAGGGAAGTGCACCCCAGGAGCTGACGGTCGGCGAGTGTCGGCTATTTTCTCTCGAACGTCCTCGGGCACAACTCGCACGCCTCCACGACGGTGTGGCCGAGCGTCGAACATCGTCTGCGGCCCAGACCACGAGCGTCTCCCCGTCGACGCAGTCGTCGTCGCCACCGAACGGGTCATCGGGCTCGATCGAACGGGCACGCACCGTCACTCGAGCGAGCCTTTCCCGTTCGAGGGGACTCCCGTTGCCGTCGATGGCGTTTTAATCCCTCGACCGCGCGCCTACTCGCCACGATCCAGGACATGACCGACGTGATGATCGTGGCGAGCCTGATGATCGCCGCGTGCAGTCTCGCCGTGAATATCGCTGCCGGTTTGGCCGAGCGCAAGCGCCCCTTCAGCCTGCTCCGGCTCAGCGGTGTTCCCCCTCGGCGTCCTGCGCCGGATTATCGCTCTGGAGAGTGCACTTCCACTTCTCATCGTCGCCGTGGTCTCGATCGTGGTCGGTCTGGTGTCAGCGGCTCTCTATCTCCACTCTCAAGTCGCTATCGCGTTCCGGGTACCGGGGCCTCGCCTACTGGGGAACTGTGCTCGGTGGGCTAGTGGCGTCGCTCGCGATTATCGCCTCGACCTTCCCGCTGCTCAAGCGGATGACGGGACCCGAAGTTGCGAGAAACGAGTGAACACCGTGAACCTCATTGAAGCCGAGATTCCTCGAATGTCCCTGACCTGCCTCGTGGTAATTGCACTCGCCGCTGGCGCGGTCTTGTTATCCAGGTATGGATCGCCCAATAGCCTTCCGGGTCCGACTGGGACTCTGAAGGGAACGCTGCGCGCGGTTGGAGGTCCGTCTGGCGACGGACCGCGAGCCCTTGGCGGACGGATCACTCTCGACGGGTCGGGTGGTCACATTACAAGCATCGCTGTGGGGGCGACTGGTCGATTCTCTGTCCCCGTGACCGTCGGTACCTACACCGTCTTCGGTTTAAGTCCGCACTACAAAGGAGGAGCCTCAGAGTGTCACGCTTCGGGACCGGTCACGGTGACAAAAGGTACGACCATCAGGGTCGAGGTCAATTGCGGGGAGAAGTAGTGAATGACGGCCGCGGGTCGGCCGCGCTGTATCTCACCTCTCAGGTCGCTATTACGGTCCGGCTCTAGTCTCGCTTCGGTGAGCGGCGGTGCGGGAGGCGACGAGAATCTTCTCCTCCTCAGGCGAGGTCGCCAGCTCGAAGCGATCACTCTCCTGTGGAACGTCATCGGTGTTGTCGTTCTCACGTTCGCAGCAGTTAAGGCGCGCTCGATTGCGCTCGCCGGTTTCGGCCTCGACAGTGTCATCGAAATCGGTGCCTCGGCGGTTGTCCTTTGGGAACTTGCCGAAGCCGCACGGTCTCGACAACATACTGCGATGAGAATGATCGGCATCGCCTTCATCGCCCTGTCCTCTATCTGGCGGTCCAAAGCACGATCATTCTTGCCATTGGATTTCGTCCGCACCGCAGCCCTTTTGGGAATTGGCTGGACGGGCGTCACTGCACTGGCAATGTTCGCACTGGCGGCAGGCAAAGCCAGGGTCGGAACAGCTCTCAACAATCCGGTATTGAAGACGGAGGGCCGAGTCACGATGATCGATGGAGTCCTTGCCTCCGCGGTACTAGTCGGACTCGTCGTGAACGCCCTCTTCAACTGGTGGTGGGCCGATCCGTTGGCGGGTTACGTAATCCTCTTCTACGCGCTTCGAGAGGCTCGAGGCTCACTGCGTCACTAATCTGTACGCGGACTTGAAATGTGTGCTGAGGTTGTGGGACTGGCGGAGTCTCATGTGCGCGATGAAGGTCTAATAATGCTCCCGTAGCTTAGGGGATAGAGCATCGGTTTCCTAAACCGTGTGCGCAGGTTCGAATCCTGCCGGGGGCACTCTTAGAGTTTTCGAAATCTGGCGTCAATGGTGAGGTTGACTCAGATCGTAAGTCCAATCGCGTTTCCTTCTGGATCGCGCACTCGCACGAGTCGGTACCCCTCGTCCGAACCTTCTTCGTCGCCCTCGAACTCGATACCCCGTCCTCGAAGGTACGCGACGGCGGCGTCCAGGTCGTCGACCACGAGCGTGGGGGCCCAACCACTTCCGGACTGAGTGCTAACTCGCTCGGGGTGATCGGTGGCTAATGCGAGTACGGCGCCACCCTGGTCCTCCGAGACCAGGGTGCAGAACTCGCCCGGTTCCAGCCATCCCACGGTGAGGCCGAGTACGTCGCGATACCAATCCAGCATGGCGTCGAAGTCCCTAACTTGGACAGTGACCATCGCGAGTTGACGAATACGCACTGTTTCTCCCTAGGGCTCGACGTTTCGCCGTCACGTTATCGGACTCGGCTTCCAGGGTCGGTTGGTATGCGCCCCAAGAACTGAACCGTTGCGCACGAGCTCCGACTATTCACGCAAGTTACGATCAGAGCCCATGATGGCAGTCGACATCTTTCGGTCTGGTCAGTGGAGCGATTTCTTTTTGCTGGTCGGTACAGGCGCAGTCACCCTGACTGGCTTGGTGTTCGTAGCGATGTCACTCAACGTCAAGGCCATCACTGTTGACGCCACCTATCGAAATCGAGCCATCAACACGCTGACGGCGTTGGCGCTGGTGTTCATGCGCTGTGCGCTCGTACTGATGGGTGCGCAGAATTATCGTGCTATCGGCGCCGAACTATTTGGTGTTGCCGGCATCTCTGCGATCGTCTTCGCCAGGGGTTACCCAAGGCCATTCGGAGTGGCAACGGTCTGCGACTCACTCGCGTAGTTGGCGGGGGCTCGATACATCTCATTGAGATGGTTGGTGCCGCGCTCTTCTTCTTTGGCCACGAGTTTGGTCTATACATCGCGGCAGCAGCGATCGTGAGCAATACGTGCTACATGGTCACGGCCGCGTGGCTACTCGTCATTGGCGCGTTCAACCCAAGACCGCCTAGTCCGAGCCCAGTTGCGGTTGGTTGTCCCTATCTAGGGGCGTATTGCTGTGGAAGAATCACGCCATGTCTACGACTGAAGCCGAATACGAACAAGCCCTGACGCGAGCCAGCGAGTATGCGAGAACCTGGTTGGAATCGGTCGGTACCCGCCGCGTGTCACCCGCCGCGAGCGCTGACGACCTCCTGCCCCTCTTCGGCGGTCCGCTGCCTGACCAGGGCGCGAAGGCTGGCCACGTGGTCGATCTCCTCGCGACGGGGGCCGAGCCCGGTTTGATGGCGATCGGATCCGGACGCTTCTATGGCTGGGTAATGGGAGGGACTCTTCCGGCCGCTCTCGGTGCTGATTGGCTCGTCAGCGCGTGGGATCAAAACGCCGGTCTTCGTTACGCCACTCCGGCCGTGGCCGCCCTCGAAGAGGCCGCAGCAGCTTGGCTGCTCGACCTGCTCGGACTTCCGTCGGGAGCCGACCTTGGCTTCGTGACGGGAGGCACTATGGCTAACTTCACCTGCCTCGCCGCGGGACGGTTCCGGGTGCTCGATCGCGCCGGGTGGGACGTCAACAGCCAGGGCCTTGGCGGTGCTCCCCGGGTGCACGTGCTGGTGGGGGCCGAGCGTCACGACACGGTCGACCTGGCGCTGCGGTACCTCGGCCTCGGACATCCCACGAAGGTGGACGCCGACGAACAAGGGCGCATCAACATTGACGCTTTGGCAGCCGCGCTGGACGAAGTTCCCAACGGCGCGCCAGTCATCGTTTGTCTGCAAGCCGGCAACGTTCACTCAGGCGCCTTTGACCCCTTCGCCGAAGCGATCGAGCCCGCGCATCGTCGTGGTGCGTGGGTGCACGTGGATGGCGCCTTCGGGCTGTGGGCCGCGGTGTCTCCTTCGCTCGCGCATCTGGTGGCGGGACTGTCGGGTGCCGACTCGTGGGCGACGGACGCCCACAAGACGCTCAATGTTCCATACGACTGCGGCATTGCGATCGTGGCGGACTCTCACGCCTTGCGCTCAACTTTTGGCGAGCACGCTGACTACTTGATCAGTGACGAGACGGGAGTGGGGGATCCCTCAGAGAAGGTCCCCGAGCTGTCGCGCCGAGCGCGCGGCGTGCCCGTATGGGCGGCGCTGCGCTCGCTTGGTCGCAGCGGGGTCGTAGAACTTATCGACGGACTCGTGCACAACGCGAAGTCGATTGCCGACGGACTGGGCGACGTGAAGGGAGCGACCGTTCTCAACGACGTCGTCTACACCCAAGTGTGCGTCGCTTTCGAAAGTGACGAGCGCACGCGCGAGGTTGCTCAGCGCATCATCGCCGACGGTGCGACATGGATGTCGGGATCGCGCTGGAAGGGTCGAGCGGTCCTGCGCGTGTCGGTGAGCAACTGGAGTACGGACGACGACGACGTTCGCCAATCGATCGACGCCGTACGCCGGGCCGCCGCTGGCTAGTCGCCCGTGTAGTACTTATCGGCGGCGCTGAGTGCGCGATCCAGTCGCGCCAGGCCCTCACGGGCCTCCTCGTCGCTGACCGTGCAAGGCGGAACGACGTGAATGCGGTTGAAGTTATTGAAGATCAACAGGCGCTCGTTGCGACAGGCGGCCAGAATTTCGTTCATCGCGGGCGAGGTCCGCCGTAGGGGGCGAGGGGCTCCTTGGTCGCGCGATCGCTCACCAGATCGAGGGCGAAGAAGACACCGAGTCCGCGCACCTCGCCGATGATCGGATGCTCGGCCGCGAGGTCCGTTAGTCCCGGGCGCAGGACCTCGTCGCCGATTCGTCGCGCGTTTTCGACGATTCCTTCGCTCTGCATCGCTTCAATGCTCGCGACAGCCGCGGCGCAGGCGAGGGGGTGGCCCGAGTAAGTGAGGCCACCGGGATAGACCCGGTCGTTGAAGGTGGCGGCGATGGCTTCGTTGATCACGACACCGCCCAAGGGGACGTAACCCGAGTTCACGCCCTTGGCGAACGTGACGAGGTCGGGCTTGACGTCGTGGTCCAGGTAACCGAACCACGATCCCGTTCGTCCGAAACCGCACATCACCTCATCGGCGACGTAGACGATGCCGTAACGGTCGCAGATCTCTCGCACGCCGGCGAGGAATCCTGGTGGTGGCACCATGATGCCCGCGGTGCCAGGAATCGACTCGAGGATGATCGCGGCGAAAGAGCTCGGTCCCTCGAACTGGATCGATGCTCTCGAGGTTCTCGAGCGCCCGGTCGCACTCTTCTTCTTCGCTGGTTGCGTGGTACGCCGAGCGATAGAGGAACGGACCGAAGAAATGCACGGCGCCCGCGGTGCCGTAGTCGTTGGGCCAGCGCCGTGGGTCCCCCGTCAGGTTGATCGACGTCGAAGTGGCGCCGTGGTAACTGCGGTACGCCGAGAGGACCTTGTAGCGACCGGTGTGCAGGCGCGCCATGCGGATAGCGTGCTCGACCGCCTCGGTCCCGCCGTTGGTGAAGAAGACCTTGGCGGCGCCGTCAAAGGAGTGGTCGAGAATGCAACTCGGCCGCGCGATAGCGCGACTCATATCCGTGCTGGGGGGCGATCGTGCTCAGCAGCCCGCCTGCTCCTGGATGGCGCGCACCACCGAGGGGTGCTGGTGGCCGATGTTGGTGTTCACCAGCTGCGAGGAGAAGTCCAGGTAGGTGGTGCCATCCTGTCGGTCACGTAGACGCCCTGGGCGTCTCTGACCATGAGTGGGTTGATGGAGCCCTGCGCGGACCAGGAGTGAAAGACAGAGGCCTTCTCTCGTTCCTGGGACTCAACGACGATCGATCAGTTGACATGACTCCCTTTCTAGTTCGTGGCGCTCGGGGCTCAGTAATCGCGAGGCCGGTCTAGTATCCACAACTGTTCCGGTGTTCGCACGCGAACGATGCCAATGAGAGTGGAGGCCCCATGAGTCCGAGCGATTCGACCAGCGACATCGTGCGAGCCGCGCTCGTCCAGACCAAGTGGACCGGTGACAAAAACTCCATGATCGAGGCCAACGTGGCCCTGGCGCGACGGGCCGCCGCCCAGGGCGCCCAGGTGCTGTGCTTTCAAGAGTTGTTCTACGGTCCCTACTTCTGCCAGGTCCAAGATCCCGCGTACTTCGCCTACACCGAGACGATTCCCGGCGCCACGACCGAGCGGATGCAGGAGTTAGCGCGCGAGACCCACATGGTGCTGGTCGTACCGATCTACGAAGTCGAACAAGAAGGAGTGTTTTACAACACGGCCTTCGTCATCGACGCCGACGGCACGTACTTGGGCAAGTACCGCAAGCACCACATTCCTCAGGTCAAGGGGTTCTGGGAGAAGTACTACTTTCGCCCCGGCAATCTCGGCTATCCCATCTTTCACACGGCCGTCGGGCCGGTGGGCGTCTACATCTGTTACGACCGCCACTTTCCCGAAGGCTGGCGGGCCCTCGGGCTTGCGGGGGCGAAGATCGTCTTTAACCCGTCGGCCACGAGCCGCGGACTGTCGGCGTATCTGTGGAACCTCGAACAGCCCGCCGCGGCCGTGGCCAATGAGTACTTCGTCGGCGCGATCAATCGGGTCGGCGTGGAGGACCTCGGCGACAACGACTTCTACGGCGGGTCGTACTTCGTCGACCCGCGCGGTCAGATCATTGGAGAGGCAGCCTCCGACAGTGCCGACGACGTGATCGTGCGCGACCTCGACATGGGTCTGCTCACTGAGGTGCGCCACACCTGGGCCTTCTACCGGGATCGTCGCCCCGACAGTTACGGCAGTCTTGTCGCTCCCTAACGTTCGACGAAGAAAGGTGCGCTCATGAAGATTCTCATTAGTGGCGGAACGGTGGTGAACTCGACGGGTCCCTTCGTCGCCGACGTGCTGGTCGATGGCGAGCGCATCGCGGCTCTCGTGGAGCCCGATTCCAGCGCGAGCGCGTCGTGGCGCGAAGCGGCTGACCGGGTACTCGACGCAACGGGCCTCTACGTCGTGCCGGGCGCGATCGATTCGCACACCCACATGGAGATGCCCTTTGGCGGGACGCACTCGGTGGACACGTTCGAAACGGGCACTCGCGCAGCGTCGTTTGGGGGAACGACGACCATCATCGACTTTGCGATCCAGACCAAGGGTCAGAGCCTTCGCGAGGGGCTCGACAAGTGGCACGCCAAGGCCGACGGTAACTGCGCGATCGACTACGGATTCCACATGATCGTGTCGGACGTGAACGAGTCGTCCCTGAAGGAGATGGACCTCGTCGTGGACGAAGGTGTCTCCAGCTTCAAGCTATTTATGGCGTACCCCGGCGTGTTCTACTCTGACGACGGCCAGATCCTCCAGGCCATGCAACAGGCCTCGGGAAACGGGGCCACGATCATGATGCACGCGGAAAACGGGATCGCGATCGACGTGCTGGTCGCGCAATCGCTGGCTCGCGGCGAGGGGGATCCGCGATTCCACGCCTCGACGCGGCCGGCGCTTTTCGAAGGTGAGGCTACAAATCGGGCAATCCAACTCGCGCGCGTGGCCGGTGCCCCGCTCTATATCGTTCATCTCTCGGCCGCCGAGGCGCTCGAGCAAGTCGTGGCCGCGCGCGACCGAGGACAGAACGTGTTCGCCGAAACCTGCCCGCAGTACCTGTTTCTCTCTGAGGACGACCTGGCTCGAGAGGGCTTCGAGGGCGCCAAGTTCGTCTGTTCGCCGCCACTGCGAGCCGCGCACAACCACGCCGACCTGTGGCGGGGACTTCGCACTGATGACCTCAGCGTCGTCTCTACCGACCACTGTCCGTTCTGCTTTAAGGAGCAAAAGGAGATGGGTGTCGGTGATTTCTCCAAGATCCCCAACGGCATGCCGGGCGTGGAGCACCGTTTTGACCTCATCTTCCAGGGTGTGGACCAGGGCAACCTGTCCCTCGCACGCTGGGTAGAGGTGTGCTCGACCACGCCCGCGAGGCTCTTTGGCCTCTTTCCCAAAAAGGGCGTTCTCGCTCCAGGATCGGATGCCGACGTCGTGCTCTACGACCCCACGGGCCACGCAAACGTTGTCCGCCGCGACCCACCACATGAACGTCGACTACTCGGCTTACGAAGGTATGACGCTCACGGGTCAGGCGGTGTGCGTGCTCTCGCGCGGCGAGGTCGTCGTGGAGAATCACGAATACGTAGGAACGCCGGGGCGAGGCCAGTTTCTTCGGCGTGGACTTAACGGATACCTGCGCTAGTCAGCACCCGCGAGAGGAGAGTTATGGAATTCGGTCTCGTGGCCCAGACGAACGCACCGGCTCGCGACGTCATCGAGTTGGCCAAGCGCGCCGAGGACGCCGGCTTCACCCATTTTTGGACCTTTGACTCCTGCGTCCTGTGGCAGGAGCCCTTCGTCATCTACTCCCAGATCCTCGCCAACACCTCATCGATCATCGTCGGACCGATGGTGACGAATCCCGTGACCCGTGACTGGTCGGTGACGGCGTCGCTCTTTGCCACCCTGAACGAGATGTACGGAGACCGCACGATCTGTGGGATCGGTCGCGGCGATTCGGCTCTGCGGGTCACGGGCGGGAGTCCCGCTTCGCTCGACACGCTCAGTGAGTCCATTGGCGTCATCAAGGGCCTGGCCGAGGGTCGCGAGGTTACCTTCAACGGTCGAGCGGTCAAGATTCCGTGGGTTGAAAATGGCAAGTTGGACGTCCTGATGGCCGCCTACGGACCCAAGGCGTTGGCGGTCGCTGGGGCCAAGGCGGATGGGCTCATCATGCAGCTGGCCGATCCCTTCATTGTGAACTGGGCAAGCGAGCAGGCCCTGGCGGCCCGGGCGAACGCGGGTCGCATGACGAGCGACTATCGCGTGGTCGTCGCGGCGCCGGCCTACGTGGGCACCGACCTCGCTCATCAGCGCGACCAGGTGCGGTGGTTTGGCGGCATGGTGGGCAACCACGTCGCCGACATCGTCGAACGCTATGGCTCGGAGTCCTCGTTCGTGCCCCAGGCACTCACTGACTACATCGCCGGACGCAAGGGATACGACTACTCACACCACGGACGCGCCGATAACCCCGACGTCGACTTCGTGCCCGACGAGATCATCGATCGATTCTGCGTGCTGGGCGACGTCCAAGCGCACCGGGACAAGTTGAGCGAACTCTCGGAGTTAGGCGTCGACCAGTTCTCCCTCTACCTGATGCACGACGATCCGGAAGGAACGATCACCGCCTATCGCGACGAAATCATCGGCTTTTGTGTGATCTACGTGGCGCGAAGTCCGACGTCGCGGCGATACTTCACGATGATGGCGGCCGCGCGCGCGATCGACTCGGCCACGGCCAGCGCGATGCCGGCCGTCAGCACGTAGGTGACAAATTCATTGTGTAGATGCGTGATCGATGACTCGGCGATGCGCAAAATGAGCAGCAACCCCAGCAGGCCGTACTCCATGGCGCTGCGACGAAAGATAACGCTCTGTGACTCCTTGACCGCGCGCACGTACATCACCTTCGCTCGGGCCATCCCGATAGGCACCCCCACGCCAGCGCCGATGAGCGCGGCGAGGACGTGAGCGTCGCTGCGCATCACCAGACCCCACAGGACTGTTCCAATGAGCGCGATGCTTACCAAAGGGTCGAGCATGGTGATGACGAGGGGACGGAGCCGCTCGCCCTTGTTGAGGACCACGTCACGGTTCTGACGAATGCTTCGACTCCGCAGAATCGCGATGACGACGAGAACCACCAAGACGAAGTAACTGCCCGCGCTCGCGCCATCCGATGAACTGCCTACTGACAAAGTCGGGTCTTACCAGCGCCGGTCAGCGTGCAGTTCTCTTACGGCCCTCCAGTACTGGCGCCAGCGCATGGCGCGCTTGTCGGCCCGCTGGCGCTCCTGAGCGGCCAGTTTCTTCGCGATCTTCTTGAGCTGGGGCTGCTCGGTGGCGATGTCGCGGAACCAGTTCGACGCGATGACGAGGTCGTGCTGCTTGCCGAGGTACTTCTGCATGACGTCTAGGCGCCGAGCGAACTCCTCCACGGGTGAGCCCACGACGTCCGAGAGTGCCTGGGCCGCATACAGCATGCGTTTGGCCGCCACGCGCGTCGAGTGCAGGTTTCGATCGCTGGGCTTGCGCCGGGCCTGCTTGACTTCGCGTCGAAGATCGCGCCACGCGACGCGCAGCGCTCGACGAGCCATGGGTGTCAGGGTCTCGGACGACGTAAAGCGAGTCGGCAGCGAAGTGCGAAATTCACTGACTTCGCGCAACGTGTCGTGGTACTTGTCGGACTTTAGGAGGTCGTCGGTCTTGAGTTGGAGATTGCGCCGCGTCCGGGCAGCGATGTCCATGAGCTGGCGGCCCTGCGAGGACGTGACGCGGTTGCCCAGGGCGCGAATGACACTGGCCTCGAGCACCTCGGCGTCGCGCAGCCGTCCAAAGAGTCTGCTCACCTCGCCCAGGCGCCCGATGAGGTCGTCGGCGCCCAGCGTCGGATCGATACTGGCCATCGTGGCCAGGCGGTACTGGACCCGGCGAAAGGACAGGCGGAGCTTGCGCGTCGACTCCGGGTCGTCGGGAGCCCCGTCGCCGCGATTGTTACGGACAATGAAGTCCGCGAGCTTGATGTCACTTTCGGCCACGCTGAGGAGCTCGCGGGTGAAGGCCTTAACGACGTCGTGGTCATGGCGGCGCTGTTGCTTCTTGGTCATCTTGACCGGCCCCCTCCCATCCATTAATGCGTCGACCTCGTAGCGTAGGCAACTCATCGCGGTGTGCCGATACTAAGCGGAAAATGGGGAAAACTACGGGGGCCGTGCCTGGCAGGCGAATGGGGGGCACCAGCTGCGCGGCGTACCTCACTAGAGCGAGGTTCGCTGATGCACGGCGCATCTCCGTGGTCCTCGCCTCGCGCCTTGATTCCCACTGTTCAACGGTATCTTGGGCGCTTTCACATTTAGGTCATGCTCGGTGACGAGTGCGTGACGGCACTACTGTGGATGCCTCGGCTCGTCGCCGATCCGAGTTCTCCTGGAGCCTCATGCGTCGTTTTGTTCTTGTGCTACCCGTCATTGCCCTGTTGCTCGCCACGTCCTCGCTCGAGGCGGGCGCCGCTTCGAAGACCGCCGCGCAGATCCTTCAGATCAGTGTCGGTTCGATGCAGAAAGAGGGCAGCTTTCACTACGACTCCACCTCGTCAATCGCGGGCAAGGTCGCCCTTACCCTCTCCACCGACAGCTCGCTCACCTACGGCACCCAGACCCAGACGTTGGACGGGGGCACGGAGACGACCCGGCTCATTGGCAAGACTCTCGTATCTGTACGCGAACGCCAAGGCGTACGCCGAAGACTTCGACGTCGCCAAGACCAGCCTGGCTAACAAGTGGGTTCTGGTGCCCTCGACGAACAAGAACTACGGCAACATCGCCGACGCGATCTTGGTGAAGTCCGTCATGCAGCAGCTGGTTGACATCGGATCGGTGAAGGATGTGGGTGCGGTCGCCTTCGACGGCCAGACCGCACTGGCGCTTCGCGGCGACGCGGGGGCGAGCGGCACGGAGACGATCTACGTGTCGGCGACGGCACCGTACTTACCGATCGGCCTCTCGGCCGAGGCGACCGAAGAGGGCCACAAGATCATCAACGAGTTGGTCTTTTCCAAGTGGGGCGAGAAGTTCAGCGTCAAGGCTCCTGCCACCTACCTGGTGGCGACCAAGAAGACCTTCCCCTAACTCAAAGGCTGAAGGTTTAGGATTCGGCCATGGCCGAGGACTACGACGACGGAATCATCTCGTGCGACACCGAGGGCGTGGTCATTAAGGGTTACTACTTTCCCTGGGGCGCCAAGCGCGTGACGTACGGCGAGATCCGAGGCCTTGAGCGCGTGAGCATGGGGGCGCTCACTGGTCAGTGGCGAATTTGGGGGACGGCGAATCTGAGCTTGTGGGCCAACCTCGACACGAAGCGACCCAAGAAGACGATCGGATTTATCCTTGACGCCGGCAAGAGAGTTAGGCCCTTCGTGACCCCTGACGATCCCGGCGCATTTGAATCGATCGTTCGCGAACGCGCTCACCTGGGTCCGGCTAGCGGCGAGTCCGGCCCCTCGCCCTTTATCTAGCGCGATCACGCGGACGAAGAATGCGCCTTGACGGCACCACCGCGCTCGGGGCATAGTCGTCAAGGCGAGGTCTCACACCGCGCAACCCTCTCGAAAGGGGTCGAATGCGGCCAGTGATCGTCCAAGAGTTTGTGACGTTGGACGGTGTCATGCAGGCGCCCGGCGACGATCACGATCACCCGGCTGCGGGATGGCAACGCCAATTCGTCGGCGAAGACCACGTCCGACTGATCGTCGAACAGATGCGCGAGGCAGATGCGTTGCTCCTCGGACGCACCACCTACCAGGAGTTCGCGGCCGTCTGGCCTCACCAGCACGACACCGTCGGGCTCGCTGAGCGGATGAACGAGATGCCCAAGTTCGTCGCCTCCACCACGCTCGCAAGCGTCTCATGGAACGCGACTCTCTTGAGCGGCGACGTGGCGAGCGCGGTGGCCCAACTCAAAGAGACTCCGGGTAACGGCCTGGTGGTCGTTGGCAGTCGAAAGCTCGCCATGTACCTTCACCAGCACGATCTGGTCGACGAGTACCGCTTGTGGTTGCACCCGGTCATTGTGGGTTCGGGTGATCGGCTCTTCGAGGAGGGCCTCAATCCGGCCACGTGGCACCTCTTCGATGTCGAGTCGACCGGCGAGGGAGTTCTCGTGGCGACGTATCGTCGCCGGCCGCACCACTAGGGTCGGCCGTAACGCGAGAGCGCGCTCGAAGACTATTGACGAACGCGACTAAAGGAGAGCAATGGAACTGGACGCGAGCACGATCACGGTGATCGGAGCGAGTTGGTGCCCCGACTGCCGCCGAGCCAAGGCCTTCCTCGCCGAGCAGCGCGTGGCCTACGACTGGGTCGACCTCGAGCAGCACCCGGAGGCGACCGAGATCGTCGAGCGCTACAACGACGGGCGCCGCTCGATTCCGACCATCATCTTTCCGGACGGTTCGCACCTCACGGAGCCCGGGAACGACGAACTGGCCGACAAGCTCGGCTTGGCGCGCTCGGCCGAGTGCGACATGTACGACGTGATCATTGTGGGCGGGGGACCCACGGGCCTGACGGCGGCCATTTACGCGGCGCGCGAGAACCAGAGCGTGCTCATCATCGAAAAGTCGGCGCCCGGAGGACAGGCCGGCGTCACGGAGCGCCTCGACAACTACCCCGGATTTCCCGACGGCGTGGCGGGCTATGAGCTCGCCGACCGCATGAGCCGCCAAGCCGAGCGATACGGCGTGGAGATTCTCCAGGCCGTGGCCGTGACCGATATCGCGCGCGATGGCGAGTGGGTCGCGGTCACCACCGCCGCCAAGGAGACGTACCGCGCGAGCGCGGTGCTCGTGGCGACGGGGTCGGTCTACCGGCGCACCGGCGCGGAGGGCGAAGCCGATCTCATCGGCGCGGGCATCCACTTCTGCGCGACCTGCGACGGCCCCTTCTACCGGGGGGCCGAAGGAGTACTCGTCATAGGCGGCGGCAACAGCGGGCTCGAGGAAGGGTTCTTTCTCACCCAGTTCGCCGATCACGTGACCATCGTTGAGTTCAACGAGACCCTCGGTGGGAGTCGATTGCTCCAGGACGAAGTCGCCGAAAACCCCAAGATGTCCGTACTCACCAACACCAAGGTCGTGAGATTTTCCGGGAACGAGCAGGGCAAGTTGGATCATGTCGACCTGGAGGATCGCGCGACGGGAGAGGTTCGCTCGCACCCGGCCGCGGGCGCCTTCGTGTTCATCGGTCTCGATCCCAACACCGAGTTCCTCCACGGCGTCCTTGACCTTGACGAGCGGGGCTTCATCGTGAGCGACGAGCAGTTTCGCACCAGCATGCCCGGCGTGTTCGTGGCCGGCGACGTGCGCCACGGCTCGACCAAGCAGCTCGCCTCAGCCGTGGGCGAGGGGGCCGCCGCGTCCATTCAGATTCGCTATCTGCTCGACAAGATGGCCAAGGCCGAGCACGTGGGGGCCTAGGCCGGCGTCGTCACCTGCTCGCCGACTCGAAACTCGTGGCGGCCCTTGGACGTGAGGTGCCACACGCTCGCGTGACCCTCGACGGTCCACTCGCTGGGACCTCCCACGAGGGCCGTGAGTTCGTCGATCCCGTAGATCGAGGTAGCGGACTCGTCGGGTAAAACGAAGCGCGCCACGATGTCGGGCACGCGCGCGGCGAAGGCGTCGAAGTGGGGGAGTATTCCCACGCGGGGTAGGAGACCCAGTCCGGCCGTCGCGGCGCTGCGCGGATGGCGTATCGACGGTATCCACGATCCGATCGCCATCGCCCCGGCGCTGCAGCCCGCCAGCGCGGCACCGCTGTGCCAGGACCGTTCGATCGCCGCCCACACCAGGGTGTCGCGAAGGGTGTTGGCGAGGTAGTGGGGATCCCCGCCCGACAGGTAGATCAGGCCGGCCCCGTCGATGAGCGCGGCCATGTCGGCGTTGTTCGCGTCCTCGCGCGTGCCCACGGGTACCGCGACCGCCTCGACGCCGATTCGTTTCGCTTGGGCGGCGCCCAGCTGATGCCAGTGCTCGACGACGGCCGGGCCGTCGTGGAAGGCCGCGGTCGCGAGTTGCACGTAGCGCGGGGCGCGACCCTTGATGAGTGACGCCTCGACCTCGAGCATCTCGGGCAGATACTCACCCGAACCGACGAGGGCGAGGGGACCAGGACCTGTCTCGGCGCTCACGAACGTCTCCCCCTACCTACGACGAGCCCCGATGGCGGCGCCGAGTTCCATCAATTTAACGGCGCGACGCAGTGAGTGAGCACGACCCATTACTAAGTTGAGTCGGTGTCGTCGACCTCGAGAGCAGCCGTGGCCTGGTTCATCTTTGACGTCGTGGTTGTTCTGGTCTTCGTGGTGATCGGCCGGCACACCCATCACCACCGTGAGGCCCTGGGGGGAGTGTTCTCGACCACCTGGCCCTTTGGCGTAGGTCTCCTTGTTGGCTGGGCGGGGGTACTGTGGGCGCGCAGACGCCCGTCGGGGCCTTCGAGTGGAGTCGTCATCTGGCTGTCGACGGTGGCGATCGGGATGGTGCTGCGCGTGATATCGGGACAGGGCACCGCCCTGGCTTTCATCGCCGTGGCGTTGGGGTTCCTCGGTCTGTTCATGCTCGGGGCGCGAGCGTTCGCGGCGAAAAGCCGGGTGACGGTGTCGCCTCGCTAGAAGAAGACGGCGCAGAGGTCGTAGATCTCGCGGGGCACTTGGCGCCTCCCCGTGGTCACGGTGGAGAGTTCTGTGAGCACGACGGTGCCGTCGCGCACGACGGGGATCATCCCGAACTTTGCCGGCGACGACCGCTTCGTAGGCGGCGGCGGCGACGCGCGTGGCGTAGATGCGGTCGTGAGCCGTAGGGCTGCCGCCTCGCTGAAGGTGGCCGAGCACCGTGGTGCGCACTTCGAATCCGTGCTGTTCGATCTTGGCCGCCACGAAGTGACCCACGCCGCGCGTTGCGTGACGCACGCCGCTCACCGCCGTCGGAGTCGACGTGACTCGCGGCGCCGACTTCCAGCGAGTCGAGGTCGATTCCCTCGGCGACCACCACGATCGAAAAGACGAGTCCGGCGCGCCGGCGAACTTCGAGGTGGGCAACGATCTCGTCGATCGTGATGGGAAACTCCGGGATCACGATCATGTCGGCGCCACCGGCCAGTCCACCTAGGGCGGCCACCCAACCCGTGGAGCGACCCATTGTTTCGACCACGATCACGCGGTGGTGTGAGGCGGCGGTCGTGTTGAGACGGTCAAGCGACTCGGCCACGATGCTGATGGCGGTGTCGAAGCCGATGCAGTAGTCCGTGCCAGGCAGGTCGTTGTCGAGAGTCTTGGGAACCCCCACGATCGGGGCGTTGCGATCGGCTAGCCAGTGCGAGATGTGATGGGTACCGTCGCCGCCGATAGCGATCAGAGCATCGACGTGCTCGTCAATCGCGGCGAGCACGCTCTCGCGCCCGCCCGCAGGATCGTCCAGGTTGTAGCGCTGGGTTCCGAGCAGAGTGCCACCTTGGCCGATGATGCCGCGTAGGTCTTTGGCGGTCAGGGTCTCGCCCTCGAAATCGCCCACCAGACCGGCCCAGCCGTTGGCGATGCCGATGACTTCGTGGCCGTCGCGCATCGCCATGTCACCGATCGCTCGAATAGCTGCGTTCAGTCCCGGGGCGTCGCCGCCCGCGGTGAGCACACCGATGCGCATGACGACAACCTCCTAACCCAACCCGCCCTCAGTCTACGAGCGAAGAAGGCGTTGTAGAAGGAAGCCCCTAGACGAGAGCCTCTTCGCGCGTCACCTCGCGCCGCCCGAGAAGGAGGGTGGCGACGAAACTGAACGCCAGGGCGACGATCACTCCCAAGTTCGCGTACGCCCATGCGCCACCTTTGCCGCCGAGCCCGAAGGGCGAGAGGAGATATCCCTGCCACGTGAGCCACGACGCCGCGGTGTTCGTCACGAGTCCCCATCCCAGCACACTCGCGATGACCGTGATCACGATCGGTGAAAGCCGCACGTCGCCGTAGCGCCCGCGGGTTTCGTAGAGCTCCTGCTCGGCGTAGTTCTTTCGTCGTAGCGCCAGGTCGCCGAGGAAGACTCCGCACCAGGCAGCGATAAGGACGCCGACCGTGATGAGAAAGCCCTCAAACTGAGTGAGAAAGTTCTTCTCGAAGAAGACGATGTAAATGGTCCCGATCAACATGATCACACCGTCCACTCCAGCGGCGGCGTAGCGCGGGATGCGTAGACCGGCCGACAGGAGCGACAAGCCCGAGGAGTAGATGTCCAGCACGGCGCCGCCAATGAGACCAGCGAGGGCGACGATGACGAAGGGCACCAGGAACCAGGTAGGTAGAAGTTTGGCCAACGCCCCGACTGGGTCATCGCCGACCGCTGCGCTGAGGTGGCTCGACGAGCCCGCCAGGAGGAGTCCAAAGAAGAGAAGAATGATGGGAGCGATTGACCCGCCAAACGTCGTCCACCACACCACGCCACGATTCGAGGCGCTGCGTGGCAGGTAGCGCGAATAGTCGGCCGCCACGTTGACCCACCCGAGGCCGAAGCCCGTCATCACGAAGACGAGCGCGCCGACCGTGGACTGGAAGGACCCCGAGTGCACGTGACTGACGACGTGCCACTGGACGTGTTTGAAAGTGAGCGCGATGAAGACGATGGTGAGCACTCCGGTCAAGACAGTGATGACCGCCTGCATGCGCATGATCAGATCGAAGCCCATCACGCCGCCGCCGGTGATGAGGGCAGCCACGACCAGCATGGCGACGACCTTGGTCGCGTCTCCGCCGTTCCAGCCCAGTCGAGTAAAGACCGTGGACGTCGCGAGCACGGCAATGACAGTGAGGGCCGTCTCCCAACCCACGCAGAGCAGCCACGAGATGCCCGAGGGTAGGCGGTTGCCGCGCACGCCATACGCCGCGCGCGAGAGCACCATGGTGGGCGCGGACCCCTTCTTGCCGGCAGTGGCGATCACTCCACAGAGCCAGAAGCTAAAGACGATCCCGATCGCGCCAACGATGACGGCCTGGATGAACGAGATGCCGAAGCCAAGCACAAACGAGCCATAACTGAGTCCGAGTACCGAGACATTGGCTCCGAACCAGGGCCAGAAGAGCTCGCCCGGTCGACCTTTGCGCTCGTCCTCAGTTATGACGTTGATGCCGTTGGCTTCAACGCGCAGCGCGCCAGAGGTTGCGGCGGCGAATCCAGAACTGTCATCAACGACCTGGGTCACGTCTTCTTCATGCCTCCCCGCGAGCGACGGCGCAACGCTTGGTGACGATTGTACGAGGTCAGGGCGACCGCGAGGACGTGAGGGGCGAATACGTCGTCTCAGTCGTCCTAGGGTGACTCCATGGTCGCGTCACGGCTCTTTTGCGCGGACACCGTTCTTATCGACGTGGTCCTGACTGTGTCGTCACTTCCGCAGCGGGCCGGTGACGTGCGAGCCATGTCCCAACTCATCACAACCGGTGGTGGATTCAACGCGATGAGCGCGGCGGCGCGTCACGACGTCGATGTCGTTTACGCGGGTCGCTTGGGAAGTGGACCGTTCGCCACGCTCGCCGCAGCGGACCTCGCGCGCGAGCGCATCGACGTGCCGGTCGAGACCAATCGCGAGGTGGACTGCGGGATCTGCGTCGTGCTTGTCGAGCCGGACGCCGAGCGGACCTTCGTCACGACCACCGGAGCGGAGAGCACTGTTCGCACGAGCGATCTCGGTGAGCTCGATGTCAGAGGCGGTGACTACGTCTTGGTGTCGGGCTACAACGTGATGTACGACGACATGGCTGAGGTCATCTTGAGGTGGCTCGAGTCACTGGATCACGAGGTCATCGTGGCTTTCGATCCGGCGACGCGCGTCGACGACATACCCCCCAAGTACCTGACGCGCGTTCTGCCTCGGGCCAACTGGATACTGTGCAACCTCGCCGAAGCGGCCGTACTTGGTGGGACAGATGATCCGCAGGCCGCGGCCGTCGCTCTAACGCGGCGCGGGGAGTCCCTCAGCGCGCTCGTGCGATGCGGCGCCGCGGGATGTGTCGTGGCCGAACACGGTGCTCCTGGGGTTGCCGTCGAGGGCTTTTCGACGACCGTGGTCGACACCAACGGCGCCGGCGACGTCCACAATGGGGTATTCCTCGCTGAGCTGGCCCACGGCGTTGCGCCGATTGCAGCTGCGCGATGGGCGAACGCCGCCGCGGCGATGGCCGTCGCAGAGAGGGGTCCCGCGACTGGTCCCCGTCGCGGGGAGGTCGAGGCTTTTTTGGCGAAGTTCGCCTGAGCGGATAAGACTTAGAAGTACTGTCGCCCGAGTTCGTCGCTCCAGGCAGCGACCCGCAACGCTCCGCGCGGTCCGCTCCATGAAAATACGGGCTTGATATCGAGCACCGGGGTGTCGTTGATGGCGTCCAGCCCTCTCACGACGACCGAACGCGTCTCGACCGTTTCTATGGCGGCGACTGAAACCAACAGCCGGTTCGGGCGATCTTTATTGCGTTGGGCGAACACACCGACGTCGGGCCAGCCCGGATTGCCGCGCGGGCGGCGGTGCCACGGCCCGGGCGGAACGTTTTGGGCCAACTCGGCGAGGAAAATGACCTCGATGTGCGAAAACTCCTCAAGGCCGTGCAACGCCTCGTCGGGAACATCCTCAGCAAGTTCGATCACCGAGGAGACTTCGTCCCAGCCATCATCGGTCAACTCGCGCCGCTCGTTGCGCACGCGAGCGACGACGCGAAAGATGGGTTCCATCTGCCCAAATCTACCGATCGGGACCGTTTCAAGGACTCGATGAGGCAGAACGCGGCGGTATCGTAGGTCGTTCGCGAAAGAAGAGAATGGCAGAACTGACCTTTACGTACGGGACGATGGCGTCTGGCAAGTCGACGCTGGCCCTCCAACTGTGTTGGCAACTACGAGAGGGGCGCAGTGACGTCGCTCTGTGGACCTTCGGCGATCGAAGCGACGAGGGCATGGTGACCAGCCGGATTGGTATCGAAGCTGCCGCCGAAGCGATCGAACCCGGCAGCTCACTCGAAGCACACGTGGAGTCGCTGCTGGCGCGCGGTATCCACATTCTGGTGATTGATGAGGCCCAGTTCGCGAGCGTGGACCAGGTCGATGCGCTCGCGCGCGTGGTCGACGACCAAGGTGTGGACGTTCACGCATTCGGCCTGTCAGCCGACTTTCTGCTCAATGTCTTTCCCGCGTCGGCCAGACTGATTGCGATCTCCGACTGGGCTCACGAGCTGCCCCTCACCTCGTCGTGTTGGTGCGGGAAGAAGGGACGCTGCAATGCTCGAGTGGTCGATGGCGTCGTCGCTCGCGAGGGGACCCAGTTCGTAACCGGCGACGTTAGCGACGGAGTGGTCCACTATCAGGTCCTGTGTCGGACCCACTACCGACTCGGTCAGTTGAGCGGCACGACGTCGTAGCGAGGCTTACTGACTCCTAAACCGCCTCGAGCGCGGCATTCGGGCTCGTTGTTGTTGTGAATGACGCCAGTCTTCGTCTTTTTCTTTTTCATTTCACTCGCCGAGTGACTTCAATTCACCTGCCGTTTACCTTCGATTCCTAGTTTGCAGTGGGCAATACGTTCGACGTTCGAATCGTGGCGTCTACACCTTTCTTTAGGAGGAAAGTTCAGCATGAAGAAATCACTCAGACTGATCATGGCGATGGCATTCGCTGCGACCGGTCTCCTCACGGTGGCGACGCTGCCTGCGAGCGGCGCGACCCACAAAGTCCTGTGCTACCGCCTAGTCAACAACAAGGTGAGGTCTGCCAGGTTCAACAACAGCTGCCCCAAGCCGTGGACGAAGACAAAGCCCAAGCCAAAGAAAACGGCGCCCGTGACCAGTTTGCAAGGATCGAACAAGACGGGTGACCCGGACCTCAGCGTGCCCAGCAACGTAACGCTCGCGATCAACGGATCATCGTTCGACGCGCCGCTCGTTGGCGTGACGACTTCAGGATCCTCGGCGTACACCGCGGGCGGAAAAGTCTCCTTCAGCTCCTACCCGGCTGCGGGTTCAGGCTCGGGGCGCACCGGTATTACGAACGGCTCGCTCAACATTGGCTTTACGGACGTTCCGATGACGGCGGCTGCGGGCACCCTGCCCAGCGGCGTTACGGAGTCGAACTACGTGCAGGTTCCCTACCTCCTCGGCGGCGCGGTGGTGGCCTACAACCTGGGTGCTGGCTTTGACAACGTGAAATTGACGGCAGCCGAAGTGGCCGGCATCTACAACGGCACGATCACTCAGTGGTCCGACCCGACGATTGTCGCCACCAACGGTGGCGCCAGCAGCACGCTCGGCAAGGCGCTCACCACGCTTGGCACCGCGAATGAGCCCAAGGACACCATCAAGGTCTTCTACCGGGCCGCGAGTTCGGGCACGACTGAAGCCTTCACGTACTTCCTCTACCAGGCCGGAAACTCGGGCATCGCGCCCAGTGGTGGCGCGGTCATGGAAGGCGGCGGTGGCGCCTGGAAGGCCAAGAACATTGACGGTGTGGCGAACAACGCCGCCATGGCTCAGGGTGTCGACCAGACGCTTGGTTCCATTGGCTACGTGGAGTACAGCTACCTCTTGATCCCGGGCAACGCCGCCATCCAATCGGCTCTGCTCCAGGACAAGAACGGTCAGTGGCTCGCGGCGAACCTCACCGACATTGGCAACGCCGCTGCGGCAGCGGGTACGGCGGTCACGCCTGACAACTTTGCCATCACCGACGAACCGGGTAACAATGTCTGGCCCTTTGCGACGTACAGCTGGGCTGTCGTTCCCGCGTCCATTTCTTCGGACGCGACCTGCCAAGCCAGCGTGAAGTACCTCGACTGGGAATCGCACTACGGACAGACTGCGCTGGCCAAGGCCGAAGGGTATGTACCGCTGCCGACAGCCATCCAGGCCTACGCGCGTACCCAGCTGTCCAAGGTGACTTCCGGTGGCACGGAGTGCCTTACCCAAAGTTAAGTAATAGCTAGACAAGCAAGGGAGCGATCAGTAAATGCCTCAAGACCAGGTCGTGGGCTTGCTTGAGTACGACGAAGCGGTGGCGGAACCAGTGTCCGCCACCGCTCCTCGTCGCACCTGGTACAACTACCTGCTCATCGCGGCGGCACTGATCTTCACGGGGGTCAGCGTTACCTTTGTCGGTTCCATCTTTTGGAGTTCGTGGCCTGACTGGATACACCACGGCTTCACCCTGCTAACGGGGAAGGGCTGGACCTCGCCCGACGGCCCCTTCGGCGGCTTGGCAATGATCTTGGGCACGGCCGAGACCTCGGTGATTGCCTTGGTGATCGCCGTCTTGATTGGTCTGGGCACCTCGATCTCGATTGTCTTTTTTATTCCTCGGCGTTTCCGCACGGTGGTGGCGACGCTCGTGGAACTCTTGGCCGCCGTTCCCAGCGTGGTGTACGGCCTCTGGGGCCTTTTGGTCCTCGCTCCGTGGATGCAGAATACGGTCATCCCTTGGCTGAACAGCTGGCCGTTCGCCAACGAGATCTTCGGCAGCCGGGGTCAAGAGTACGGCACATCATTGCTACTCGCCTCGATCGTACTGGGCATCATGATCCTGCCCACCTTCGTTGCTATTAGTCGCGAGGTCATTGCGGTCGTTCCTCAGGACTTGATGGAAGCCAGTCTCTCGCTGGGTGCGACGCGCTGGCAGATGATTCGCGAAGTGGTTCTGCCGACCGCCAAGATCGGCCTCTTCGGTGCGACGTTCCTCGCTCTGGCTCGAGCCACCGGTGAGACCGTCGCGGTGGCCCTGGTGGCCGGTAGCGTCGCCAACGTCCAATTCCACCTTCTCTATCCGGGCACCTCGATCGCGGCCTGGATCGCTACGGAGTTTGGCGAGTCCCAGGGCAACGAAGTCGCCGCGCTCATGGCACTGGGGGTGTTGTTGATGCTGCTCAACGTGTGCCTCGCCCTCATCAGCCGTTCGCTCGTCAACCGTCAACGTAAGATTCTGGCGGTCGTATGAGCGACATGACCGCACTCGACCCCCAAGACACGCGCAACGCCATGCGCGAAGAGATTCGCAAAACCTCTGATCACAACCGGGCTCGTCGCCTCGTCGTGTCGCGCGTTATGGTCGGGCTCTGCAGCGTGGCGATCGTCATCGCGGCCGTGCCGCTCGTGATGCTGATGTACCAGTTGATCAAGCAGGGCGCCGGCCAGATCGACTGGAAGTTCTTCACGACGCTGCCCGAGACCCCAACTCTGATCAATCCCACTGCGACGGGGGGTATTTCTAACGCGATCGTCGGCACATTGGCGCTCACGCTCTACGCCTCGGTCATGGCGATTCCCCTGGGCATCATCGTCGGCATCTACCTCGCTGAGACGCAGTCCAAGCTTGCGACCACGTTGCGCGTCATCGCTCAGACGATGGCCGGCGCGCCGTCGATTTTGATGGGTCTGTTCGCCTTTTCCTTCATCGTGCACGACCTGGACGTGGGCTTCTCGGCGATTGCCGGAGCTTTCGCCCTCGCCGTGCTGATGATGCCGGTCATCATCATCTCGACCGAGATCGCGGTACGCAACGTACCCAACACGCTGCGCGAAGCGGGGCTCGCTCTCGGCGCAAAATCGCACGTCGTCTCACTAAAGATTGTCCTCCCATCGGCTTTGACCGGAATCGTGACCGGCGTAATCCTGGCGATCTCGCGCGCGATCGGTGAGACCGCGCCGGTACTCCTCGTGATCGCGGGGGGCTTTACCAATGCGTGGAAGCCGTTGTCGCCCGTCTCGGCGATGCCGCTCGCGATTTACGAGAATGCGAAGTCCGAGTGGCCGGCCCAACGGGCCCAGGTGTGGGGAATCGCATTAGTCCTGGTCGCGTTCGTTTTCATTCTGAGTCTCAGCGCCCGCATTTGGGCTTCAAGAAAGCAGCAGGTTAGAAATTAAATATGGAACAGGAAATCGAAGCCATGGTTGATGTGCAAACAAAGGTCGAGCCCGAGGCGCCGAGAGAGCGCGGGGCCGTAGCGATGCAACTCAAGGGCGTGGCCGTATCGTTCCACGGCCGCACAGCGGTGCGCGACTGCACCTTCGACGTCACCAAGAACAGGGTCACGAGTCTGATTGGTCCCTCGGGGTCAGGGAAGACCACGTTGCTGCGAGCGCTCAATCGCCTGCACGACCTCACGCCTGGCGCAAAAGTGGCCGGCAGCATCTCACTCGAGGGTACCGACATCTATCGCGGCAACATCACGGTGACCGAACTGCGCACCCGCGTCGGAATGGTCTTCCAGCGCCCTAACCCGTTTCCCACGATGTCGATCTACGACAACGTCGTCTCGGGTCTGCGTTTTAACGGCATCAAGAAGAAGACGCTGCTCGACGAAGCCGCCGAGACCTCGCTGCGTTCCGCGGCCCTGTGGGACTCGGTGTCCACTCGACTGAAGGTCGCCGCCTCCAACCTTTCGGGTGGCGAGCAGCAGCGTCTGTGCATCGCTCGTGCCCTCGCGCTCGACCCCGAGGTTCTGTTGATGGACGAGCCCACGTCGGCGCTCGACCCAATCGCCACGTTGCACATCGAAGAACTGATGAAGACCCTGAAGAGTCGTGTGACGGTCGTCATCGTGACCCACAACATGCAGCAGGCGGCTCGCATCTCAGACGACTGTGCGTTCCTGCTCATGGGCGAGGACCGTGCCGGAGAGCTCATCGAGTTCGACACCACCGAGAAGATCTTCAACAACCCCGACGACACCCGCACCCTCGACTACACGCTGGGCCGATTCGGCTGATCGAGCGGGCATGACAGACTAACCAGAGTCCAATCTGGGGGTGTTCATGGAACTGTGGCGGGAGTCTGCGCTGTCACTCGCACAGCTCATTCGAAACGGCGACGTGACGTCACGCGAAGTTATCGAGTCGCACCTAGGTCGCATCGACGCGGTGAACGCGGACGTGAACGCCGTCGTTGAAGTTCGTCCCGACGAGGTGCTCGCCGCGGCCGACCGTGCCGACGCCGCGTTGCGCGCGGGCGAGGCGCTGGGTGCCCTGCACGGCGTGCCCTTCACCACCAAGACGAACATCGACGTCGCGGGTTACGCGACCACGCAGGGGTCCTTCGCTCTTGCCGACTTGATGGCGAACGTGGATGCGCCGCTCGTAGAAAAGATGCGGAGCGCGGGGGCCGTCATGCTGGCGCGGACCAACATGCCCGATCTGGGTCTGCGTCTCAATACCGAATCGTCGCTGTACGGTCCCACCCACAACCCCTGGCGCCATGGCTACACCGCCGGCGGATCCTCGGGGGGCGAGGCGTCCGCGCTGGCCTCGGGTCTAAGCCCAATCGGGTTTGGCAATGACATTGGTGGCTCATTGCGCAACCCCGCGTTTTGTTGCGGTGTCGCCTCCATCAAGCCTTCGCGCGGTCGCATCGCGGCTCAGGACTCGAGCGCAATTTACGAGCGCGGACTGAGCGAGCAGGTCATGCTCGTCGACGGCGTACTGGCGCGTCACGTGGGGGACGTGCGGCGCGGTTTGGAGATCGTCATGGGCGCTCACCGCGCCGACCCCCAGTCGGTCGATGTGCCGATGCACGGCCCTCCGGCCTCCAAGCAGGTGGCCCTCGTACCCGAGCCCGCGGGCGGTGAGACCGATCCGGAGATTGCTGAGGGTGTGCGCCGGGCCGGGCGGGCGTTGGAGGAGGCGGGCTACGACGTCGAGGAGGTCGATCCGCCCCGAGTGCTCGACACCTACTTGGCGTGGACGGAACTCATGACGACGAGCCTGGCGGAAATCCCCGTTCCCCTGGACATGGTGCTCGGGCCTGACGCCCTGCGCTTCCTGGAGCTGAGCACCGAAGACTTCGCTCCGGCCGCCAGCGACGCCATCATGCACCAGACGCGATTCGGGATCGCTCGCGCGTGGCGCGAGTTCTTTACGACCTACCCGCTCGTCGTAGGACCGACCTGGACGCTGCCTCCCTTTCCCCTGGGCTTCGACATCCAGGACAAGGAGTCGGCGATGAGGGTGCTCGAGACCGTTCGCTTCGTACTACCCGCGAACCTGCTGGGACTGCCCGCGGCGTGCGTGCCGGTCGGCTTCGCCAAGGGTCTGCCGACCGGCGTGCAGGTGATCGGTGACCTCTTTCGCGAAGACCTATGCCTAAACGCGGCCGAAGCCATCGAGCAGAGCCTGGGAGTCCTCACGCCGATCGATCCTCGCTAGATCGTGGACGTCATCGTTCGACCCATCGAGAGAGACGATGTACGGACGGCGTCGCTGGTCGTCCAGGGCGGTTCTCTCTCGCCGGGGTTCGAAGATGAGAACGACGTCGAGCGGTACTGGGCCGCGGTCGAGGAAACGCGTCGGCGTCGCGGTGATGTCCTGGTCGCGACGTACCGAGACGAAGTAGTGGGTGTCTGTCAAGTCATGGTCTTTCCCCACTTCCAACACACCGGAGGGTGGTGCTGTGAACTTGAGAGCGTGCACGTGCGCGACGACTGCAGGAGTCAAGGAGTAGGCACTCAACTTCTTGCGGCGGCCGAGGCACTTGCTCGGCGCGAGAGCTGCTACCGGATGCAACTCACGAGCCGCAATGTGCGACTCGACGCGCATCGTTTCTACGAGCGCCAGGGGTTCGAGGCGACCTCTCAGGGCTTTAAGAAATTGCTGTAGGCAACAGGGATCTCGCGCAGCGCCCCATCGTCCACGTCGTAGACGAAGCCCCTGATCTCGGCGTCACTGAGAAAGGGACTCTCGCGAAGCGCGCGCACCGTCGCGCGTACGTCCTCATCCACGTCGCTGTAGGCGCCAAGGCGAAAGTGAGGGCGCACGCGCAATTCGTCAGTGATCTCGTCCAGCAAGGTGGACTCATCGAACGTCTCAAGTCCACAGCGCGTGTGGTGGATCACCATGATCGACCTGGTGCCGAGCAGCCACTGGCTCAGGAGCAACGATCGAATGGCGTCGTCGCTCGCGATGCCGCCGGCGTTACGCACTAGGTGGGCTTGACCGAGCGTGAGGCCGAGCGCGTTGAACAAGTCGATGCGAGAGTCCATGCACGTGAGGACCGCCAAGTGCAGGGCGGGTTCGGTCGGCATTACGCGATGACCGTGAGACTGAACGTATCCCTCGTTGTGCTCAACCAGATCATCGATAGCGCTCACGGCATCATCATAAAACTGAGCGACGGTCTATCGAGATGTGAATCGCTACGCTCGTAAAAAAGAGTGGAGGTTCGCGTGGAGAGTATGGACCGTATTCGCGAGGAGCTACGTCAACCAGCTCGTGACCTTCACGAGTTGATCCCCGATGTCATGCGCGCGCACGCAGAACTGTCGAGTGCAGCGATGGCCGAGGGTGAACTCACCACGGCGACCAAGGAGTTACTCGCACTCGCTATCTCGGTGACGAGAGAGTGCGACGGTTGTATCGTCGCCCACGCGCGCGGCGCACTGCGCGCGGGTGTGACTCGTCAGCAATTGGCCGAAGCAATGGGCGTAGCGGTCTCGATGAACGGGGGACCGGGCACCGTGTGGGGGCCCAGGGCGCTGCGAGTGTACGACGAGGCCGTGGCGGCCCGGTAGGGCACGAAGTTTCTATTTTCCGGCAGACTGGGGAGGTGGAACTCACCGACCAGGAACGCTCAGCCCGTCTCGCGGCGCTTAACGCGCTCATGGAGCTGATGCGGCCCTCCGTCCAGGCGGACGGGGGAGACCTTCTGCTCGTTCGCTGTGACGTTGAGACAGGTGTCGTCGAGGTCCAGTTGTCGGGGGCGTGCTCGAGTTGCGCGATCTCCACCGACACGATCCAGGGCGGGGTCACGCGGATCCTGAAGGATCGTCTGGACTGGGTGACCGAGGTGGTGGGCGACGTGGACGACACGATCGACCCCGAGGAGTCTTCGTTCTTGGGTACTGGTGGCTACGTGCCCCGGTATCGCGCGCTCTAGTCGCTGCGCCAACCGCCACGCGCTCTAGGCGCGCGCGACCTTGGGCTCCTTGGGCAGACCAAGGGCACGCTCACCAACGATGTTGCGCTGAATCTCGGCCGTGCCGCCCCAGATGGTCTCGGAGCGCGAGAAGAAGAACGACGCCTGGAGCTCCGACACTGGATAGTCCTCGCGTCCACGGTGCAGCGCACCCGAAGGGCCGGCGACAGTCCCGGTGCCGGTGAGGACCTGCGCCTGCATGCCCAGGATGTTCATCGCGAGGTCCATGTAGTCGCGATGCGTCTCGGACCAGAACATCTTGTTGCACGCGCCGAGCAGCGCGGCGTTGTGCGTGTTGTTGAGGGCGTCGGTCAGTGATCGGTAGCCGTTGATCTCCATGATCTTGATCTTGGACCAGGCCTTGACGAGGTCGTCGCGAACCAGTTCGTCGTCGCTCTTGCCCACGCGCCGAGCCTCGCGCACGATCGTCTCGTACTCCTTGAGAAAGCGGCGATAGCCCGTGGTGGACGACGAGCCGCGCTCGAAGCCGAGAGTGGTCATCGCGACCTTCCATCCGTTGTTCACTCCACCCACCACGTTGCCTTTGGGACAGCGTGCATTGGTAAAGAACACCTCGTTGAACTCGGCCGAGCCATCCACTTGAGTGATGGGCCGCACGTCGATGCCGTCCTGATGCATGGGCACGAGCAGATAGCTGATGCCGGCGTGCTGCTCGGCGTCGGGGTCGGTACGCGTGAGCAAGAAGACATAGTCGGCGTACTGTGCTTGGGTCGTCCAGACCTTCTGTCCGTTGATGACCCACTCGTCACCGTCGAGAACGGCCGTTGTCTTGAGACTGGCCAAGTCCGAGCCGGAGTTGGGCTCTGAGAATCCCTGGCACCACGTGATCGTGCCGTTCAAGATGCCGGGGATGAACTCCTTCTTCTGTTCATCCGTGCCCCACTGGAGAATCGTCGGGCCGACCAGGGTGTCGCCGAAGAAGTCGGCGCGCATTGGCGCGTTGGCCTTGGCGAACTCTTCGTTGAGCACGACCTGTTCGATCAGGGTGAGGCCCTTGCCGCCGTATTCGGTGGGCCATCCCGCACAGATCCAACCACCTTCAAAGAGCTTCGTGGGCCAGGTCGTGTTGAACTCGCGGCGCTCGTCGGGCGACAGTGAAAAGCCGGGTTCGAACCAGCCTGCCGGCAGGTTCTCTTCGAGCCACGCACGAATCTCCTTGCGAAAGGACTCGGCTTCAGGCGGGTAGGTCAGATCCATAAATCGAAGCGTAGCCAGGATTATGGGGTGGTTTGTGTGGCGCGTCGAAGTGCGCGAGAATGGACGACCGCCCTGACTAGGAAAGTTGACTCGTGGCTCGCTCTCTCGCCGACACCATTGCCGCCACCAAAGCGTCGTGGGCTCTCAGTCGCACCATCGTTGTGCCCGAGCGTAT
Organism: uncultured Acidimicrobiaceae bacterium; assembly: GCA_963839255.1. Classification (GTDB taxonomy): domain Bacteria; phylum Actinomycetota; class Acidimicrobiia; order Acidimicrobiales; family RAAP-2; genus RAAP-2. The sequence continues at coordinate 162,555 of CAWIUH010000005.1, read as the reverse complement.
TCCTGCACGCCCGGCCGAGCCCGGCAAGCTACGCGTCGCCTTCTTGGTCTACCGGGGCAATCCGCGCTGCGGTGGGCAAGGTGTCTACACCCGTCATCTGACCCGCGAACTGGTCGCGCTTGGACACAGCGTCGAGGTCTTTTCGGGCCCGCCGTGGCCCGAACTCGATCCGGGCGTGGGCTTTACCCCGGTGCCCGGCCTCGACCTCTATCGAGACCCCGACCCGTTTCGTACGCCCGCACTCACGGAGTTCACTTCTCTCGCCGACGTCGCGGAGTTTGCGGTCATGATGAGCGCCGGTTTCGGCGAACCCCTGGCGTACTCGATGCGCTTGGCCGCCTACCTCGACCATCGGCGCGACGAGTTCGATATCGTCCACGACGACCAGTGCATGGGGCCGGGCGTGCTTCGACTGCACCGCCGCGGCTGGCCCTTGCTCGAAACGCTGCATCACCCGATCACGGTGGACCGATCAATCGCCCTGGACCACGCGACCACGTGGTGGAAGCGATTCACGACGCGCCGCTGGTTCGGATTTTTGCGCATGCAGATTCGTGTCGTCAAGCAGCTGCCCGCCGTGCTCACCGTCTCGCACAACTCCAAGATTGACATCCATGACCAGATGGGGGTCGCCCTCGAGCGACTCACCGTCGTGCCGGTCGGGGTCGATCACGAGGTCTTTCGCCCCTACGACGACGTCGTGAAGAAAAAGGGTCGCCTCATGGTGACCTCCAGCAGCGACGTGCCCATGAAGGGCTTGGTGCCACTGCTTGAGGCGATCGCCAAGTTGCGCGTGGAGCGAGAGATCGACCTCATCGTCATCGGCAAGCCCCAGCCCAAGGGACGCGTGGCGCGCGCCCTGGACCGACTGGGTCTGAGCGACATCGTCACCACGATTTCGGGCGTGAGCGACGAGGAGTTGGCGCGCCTCTACGGCGAAGCGGAAGTTGCTATTGTCCCCAGTCTCTACGAGGGCTTCTCACTGCCCGCCATCGAGGCGATGAGCTGTGGCGTGCCGGTCGTAGCGACGACCGGGGGAGCGCTGCCCGAAGTGGTGGGGGTGAGCGGTGAGACGGGCCTGCTCGTCGAACCCAACAACCCCGAGGCACTCGTGGAGGCCATTGGCCGTCTGCTCGATGACGCGGAACTGCGTGAACGGCTGGGCGCGGCTGGTCGCGAGCGCGTGATTGAGCGCTTCACCTGGCAGGTGACCGCCCGAGGGACCGCCGCGTGTTACGAAGCGATCTTGAATCACACCGCGCTGCCCGAGTCGATGAACTTCGACTAATGCTCACCGCCCAGTACGAACGCCTCGGACTGCGCGCCGATGACACGCTGTTGGATCTCGGATGCGGCTTTGGCCGTCACGCCTTCGAAGCGGCACGTCGCGGCGCCTATGTGGTCGCCGTAGACGCGGGCGAGGACGAGGTCAAGGGCGTGGCCGGCATGTTCAACGCCATGGTCGCAGCGGGCGAGCTCGATGAGAGCTCGCAACATGCCACCGTGGTCCAGGGTGATGCGTTGGCCCTACCCTTCGCCGACGCCAGCTTTGATCGGGTGATCTGTTCAGAGGTCCTCGAACACATTCCCGACGACCTCGGCGCCATGCGTGAGCTCACGCGGGTGTTGCGCCCCGGTGGCACCATGGCGATCACCGTGCCGCGCTTCGGGCCGGAACTGGTGAATTGGGCGCTGTCCGATGAGTACCACACCGTGCCCGGAGGTCACATTCGCATCTACCGCAAGGGCGTGCTGAAAGAGCGTCTGACCTCGACGGGCCTCGTCTTCACGGGGCACCACTACGCCCACGGGCTACACAGCCCCTACTGGTGGCTCAAGTGCCTCGTGGGCACCACGAACGACGAACAACCGCTCGTGAAGGCCTATCACCGTTTGCTGGTCTGGGACATCATGAAGAAGCCGCGCACGACGAGGTACGCCGAGCGGATTCTCTCGCCGATTATGGGCAAGTCGATCGTGCTCTATCTGAGGAAGCCGTCGTGAGTTCGACCCTCACGCTGCACGGCGTGCCCGACGTTCTCACCAGTGAACAGATCGCCACGACGGGCGAGTACCTGGCGAACCTGCAGCGAGCGAACGGTCAGATTCCCTGGTTCGAGGGCGGGCACTGCGATCCGTGGAATCACGTTGAAGTGGCGATGGCGCTGACGATTTCGGGCCACCTGGAGCACGCGCGCGCCGCCTACGGCTGGTTGGCGAGCGAGCAACTCGGCGACGGGAGCTGGTTCAACTACTACATCGGTGACCGCGTCAAGGACGCGCGCCTCGATACCAACGTCTGCGCGTACGTGGCGACCGGTCTCTACCACTACGTGCTCGCGACCGACGACGTCGACTTCGCGGCATCGATGTGGCCGATGGTGGAGCGAGCCATTTCCTTCGTGCTGCGCTGGCAACTCGAGGATGGCACGATTCGTTGGTCCCTCGACGCCCAGGGCCGTCCCGAGCACTACGCGCTCTTGACGGGCTCGTCGTCGATCTTTCACTCACTGCGTTGCGCCGTGGCCCTCGCCGAGCGTCTGGACTGTGCACGACCCGAGTGGGAGCTGGCGAGTGGTCGATTGGGTCACGCGGTCTCGCACCACCCTGGCGCCTTCGCTCCCAAAAACGAGTTCGCGATGGACTGGTACTACCCGATCTTTTCGGGGGCCCTGCGCGAGGCGAGGGGCGAGCGCCGCGTCGCCGACGGCTTTGAGCGCCACGTCATGGAGGGCCTGGGCGTGCGCTGCGTGTCGACCAACGACTGGGTGACCGCCGCCGAGACGGCTGAGTGCGTGCTCGCCCTGGACGCGCTCGGTCTCACCAGCCAGGCGCTGGAGTTGTTTCGTTGTACGAATTTGCACCGCCGCGACGACGGTGCGTACTGGACGGGGATCGCGTACCCCGATCGCGTCACGTTTCCGAACCGTGAAGTTACCTCGTATACCGCGGCCGCGGTCTTACTCGCCGCCGACGCCCTCACGTCGTCGTCGCGCGCAGCCGCACTCTTTCGCCACGGCGAACTGCCCGAGCCCTTGGATCTGGCTGAGCCAGGCTGCCCGTTGCTCTAGCGGCGAGCGAGCACGCGTAGCGACCCTTCGGCACCCACATGGGTGAAGTCGCGCTCGCGCGCGGCGAGGTAGATCTCGTAGGGCGGTCGTCCACCGTCGCGCGGGTCGTCAAAGACATCGTGGATCAGGAGCAGTCCGCCCGAGACGATCTTGGGCGCCCAGTGTTCGAAGTCGGCCCAGGCGACGTCGTGACCGTGGCCACCGTCGATGAAGAGCAGATCGAGCGGTTGGGCAAAGTGGGTAGCCACGATCACCGATGGCCCCACCAGTCCGATCACCGTGGACTCGAGGGACGCCTCCGCGATGGCGCGTTGCCAGACGGGCAGGGTATTGAGTCGTCCGTCGCTGGGATCGACGAGGGTCTGGTCGAAGTGCTCCCAGCCTGCCTGGTTCTCTTCGCTGCCGTGATGGTGATCGAGCGAGTAGAGCACGCAGTTGGTCTCTTCGGCCGCCGCGCCGAGATAGAGCGCCGACTTGCCGCACCACGCGCCTACCTCGAGCCAGGTCCCTCCGGGTGTGCGCTCACCGGCCGACTGTGCGTAGGCAAAGAGCGCGAGACCCTCGGGGCGCGGCATGAAGCCCTTCGCGTCGTCCGCTCTCGCGAGGAGCTCGTCGCGTCGGTTCAGTTCCACGAGGTGGCCAGATTGACGAGCGTGTAGATGCCCAGGCCCAGAAAGATCAGACCGCCCCCGCGTCGGATCCAGCGCAGGGGCACCACGCGCTGGAGGAGCTGGCCGCCGTAGGCACCGATGAACGAGACACATATCAACGCGATCGACGAAGCAAGAAAGACTTCGAGGGGCGCGTGGGTTTTGATGGTGAAGTTCGCCGCTTGGATTTGGGTGAGGTCACCAAACTCCGCGAGAAAGATCACGGTGTAGGCGGTGACGATCTCTTTCACGCGCGTCGAGGACTGTTCGCACTGTGCGTCGCGCTCGCCGCTTTCGGCGGCGCGCTCCTCGTTGGAGAACAGCAGGTAGGCCGCGCCGCCCAGAAAGAGAACCGCCACGATGATGTCCTTCGCGTGAACGGGCAACAGAGTCAGCAAACCACCGGCGCCTACCGCGATACCCATCTGGGTGATGAAAGCCAACGAGGCGCCCGTGACGATCGAGGACGAGCGCGAACGCGTGCTCATCACGATGGTGGCGATCATGGTCTTGTCCGGCAGCTCCAGCAAGAACATCACGGCGAAGATGCCGAAAAACGCCCCGACGTTCATGGGGAGGTTAGAACTGCTGACGAATCACTTCGGCGAAGGCCAGTCCGACTCGCATCCGTTCCATGTGTTGGGGGGCGGTCGCCGGGTAGCCGCCCATGACCGGGTGCGCATCGTGGAAGGCCTCCACCTCGTCCGCGAAGGCGGGGTCGTTCACGTAGGTCGACGCGCCCGACGCCATGCGGGACATGTGCTGGGCGGGTACCTTCTCGAGCGTCTCATCCCAGTGCTCGCTGACGTAGCGCCAGACCGCCGGTCCGTTGTCGACATTCATCAGCAGCAGAGGCAGGGTGAGCGGCACGTCTTGGCTGCGGAACTCGCTCAGGTTGCGCTTGACGGCGTCGATCGACACTTCGGGGTCGCGGAATCCGGCCAAGGCACTCATGTAGCGCATCTCCTCCTGAGGTGTGGGCGCGGAGCGGTAGCGCTCGAGGAACGTCTCGTAGTCGCCGGGCCGGTCCTGGACGGCCACGACGCGCAGGATCGCTCGCGCGAGGTCGCCGTCCATCTCGTCGGCCTCGAAGCGCTTGACCGCTTCGGCGCGCACGTCCTCATCCTCACCCACCACGCCGAGCGTCGAGATCACCACGGCGCGCAGCTGCGGGGTGAGTTCACCCTCGTTGTCGGCCGCGTCCCACCCGAGACGGTCGAGCTGCGGGGTGAAGAGCGCGCGCACCTGGTCGCGCAAGATGACGCGTTGCTCACTGTTGAGCGCGCGGTACACCATGTCGACCCCCGCCGCCACGGTTTCCCAGGGGGTGGGCTCATTCTGGTCGCCGAGACCTTGGGCCAACGTCAGAAAGTCACTCCACGTGATCGCGTTGGCGAGCAGTGCGGCCAGGGCGTCGGAGAAGACGGTGGCACGCTCGATCTCGGTGAGGTCGTCGAGGCGGGCGGCGATCGCGGCCGTTTCGTTGCTCGCGTAGCGCGAGCGAAAGACTCCCGAACCGCCCGCGTTGAGCAGCACGGGTGCGGCGTCACTGACGGTGAGAGGCGCGTCATCGAGTAGATGACGAGAAGGCTCGCCGCCGTTGAGCGAACGCGTCATGAGCGGCACCAACCAGTGATCACCGATCGCGCTGTCCTTGCTCTTCGCGTGGTAGCGGAAGGGCTGTTGGGTCACCGTGGTGCCCTCCAAAGTCACCAGGGGTACGCCGCCTTGGAGGATCCACGTGTCCATGACGTTGCGAACGGGCTGACCGGAGTTCTCTTCTAACGCGTCCCACAGGTCGGTCGTCTTAGCGTTGGCGTAGCTGTGCTTGCGCAGGTAGAGACGGATGCCGTCGCGAAAGACCTCTTCGCCCAGGTACTGCTCGAGCATGCGCAGCACCGATCCACCCTTTTCGTACGTCAGGACGTCGAACATGCCTTGGGTGTCGTCGGGCGAGATGACCTCGTACTCGATGGGCCGAGTGCGATTCAGTCCATCGACTTGAAGGGCGAGGTCCCGGAAGGGCACTTGGCTGACCCACGTGCGCCACTCGGGGCGAAACGCGTTCGTACAGATGAGTTGCATGAAGGTGGCAAAGGCCTCGTTGAGCCAGATCCCCTCCCACCACTCCATCGTCACCAAGTCACCGAACCACATGTGGGCGAGTTCGTGGTGCACGACCTCGGCGACGCGCGCGATCTCCACGTGCGCGGCCGTAGCGGGATCAACCAACAGCGCATTCTCGCGGTACGTGACGAGACCGAGGTTCTCCATCGCCCCCTGGAGGAAGTCGGGGATCGCGATCATGTCCAACTTCTCACCCGGGTAGCGGATATCGAAGTAGTGCCCGAAGAAGCGCAGCGCGAAGGCACCCGCCTCGAGGGCGAGCTCGCTGAGGTGCACTTTGCCGATGGGGGTGATGACGCGAAGGGGAATCCCGTCGACGTCGATCGTCTCGCTCTCCTCGAAGTCGCCCACTACGAAGGCGACGAGGTAACTCGACATGATCATGGTCGGGCGGAAGCTCACCGTGCGCTGGCCGTTGCCGAGGTCGACGTCAGACTCGACAGGGGAGTTGGAGTAGGTCTTCAGTTCACTCGGGACGGTCAAGTTGACCTGGAACGTGGCCTTGAAGGCCGGCTCATCCCAACAGGGAAAGGCGCGGCGTGCGTCGGTGTTCTCGAACTGGGTGGTGGCGATGACGTGATCGACACCATTCACGTCGGTGTAGGTGGAGCGGTAGAAGCCGACCAACTTGTCGTTCAAGAAGCCGTCAAAGGCAATCTCGAGAATGGCGGGACCGATGGGCAGTTCGCGGTCAAAGACGAAGGTGGCTGTCTGGTAGGTCTCGTCCATGGTGTGCTCCAGGGAGCGATAGCTCGTGCCGTCACTGCTCACGGTGGCGGCACCCAGTTCGAGGTCGAGCGCGTTCAGGGTAAAGCGCTCGACGCTCTCTTTGATGTCAATGTCGATCTCGACGCGACCGGCGAAGGTGAACTTCTCGAGGTCGGGGGTGAGGAAGATCCGGTACGCCGAGGGAACGACAGTTCGGGCGAGACGATAGGGGTTTGTTGAAGGGCTCATAACGCACCACCCTAGAACGATTTCGCCTATCCTCGACGGGTGAGTTCTACCCCGACGCCCGTCTCGTTGCGCCAAAAGCCCGGCCCCAATCGCCTCGCCGTCACGGGCATCGGCAACGCCATGCTCGATATCATCACCGAGGACGTTGCCGAGGTGTACGCCTCGCTCGGCCTCGTCAAATCGGCCATGGAGCTGATCGACGTGGATCAACTCGAGCGCTTCATCGGGGCCATGGGAACGACGGTCCAGATGTCGGGCGGTTCGGTCGCCAACTCCATCGCCGGGATCGCGGCCCTCGGGGGGACGTGCGGGTATATCGGCAAGGTCGCCGATGATGAGTTCGGTGATCGCTTTCGCCACGACCTCGAGTCCCTCGGCGTGGAGCTCGACCTCGCGGTGGCCCGGGCGGACGAGGGCGCGACCGGGCGCTGTCACGTCTTTATTACTCCCGACGCCCAGCGCACGATGGCGACGTACCTCGGAGCGTCGAATCGCCTGACCACCGAGGATATTCACGGGGATCTCATTGCGCGCTCGGAGATCACGTACGTCGAGGGGTATCTCTTCGACCTGCCGCCCGCCAAGGAGTCGATACGCAAGGTCGTGAACTTCGCCCACGAGGCCGACTCGATGGTCGCGCTCTCGCTGTCGGACATGTTCTGTGTGAATCGCCATCGCCGCGACTTTCTCGACCTCGTCACCGGCGACGTTGATGTGCTGCTCGCCAACGAGACCGAGATCCTCTCGCTCTTCCAGTACGAGCGGCTCGAACAGGCCTTCGAGGCGCTCGACGAGATTGGTGTGCTCGCGGTTGTCACGCGCGGACCCCACGGCGCCGAGGTGGCGACGGTCTCGGGGGTGGTGCATGTCCCCGCCGCCGAGGTCACTGACGTGATCGATCAGAACGGCGCGGGCGACATGTTCGCCTCGGGCTTCCTCTACGGCCTCGCCCTCGGCGCGGATCCCGTCGAGGCGGCCGAACTCGGGTCGTTGTGTGCGGGAGAGATCATCACGCACCTGGGGGCGCGCCCCGAGAACGACTTGGAACTACTCGGCATCGAGGCCGGGCTGCTCTAGTCAGATTCCCTGGGCGTCGAGGACGGCGTCGAGTTCCTTGGTGCGCAGAGTCTCCCAGTGCACCCACGCGAAGGCCATGGGAATAAGGGCCAACAGCATGAGCGCGTCGCCGCCGATCCACATGATGCCGCCGCCCAGCTTGATGTCGGAGAGCTGCCACGCGGCGCTCGATCCCGTCGGCGCCATCATTGCGTAGTTGGAGTAGGGGACGTGCGAGGACATGGACAGCACCAGTCCGGTGAAGGTGTCCACGGGAACGGCGGCCATCACGTAGACGAGGCGCAGCCCCGGGTGTAACTTGTCGCCGCGCTCAAGCCCGAACGCCGGGCGAAAGAAGAGATAGCCGACCACGAGGAAGGCGATCTGCTCGAGGTGGTGAATCCACATGTGCGCCATCATGAGGTTCATGAATGCCGTCAGGTGGGTGGCCGGGATGAAGAAGAGGTACAACCCAAAACCGACGAGGGGATGGGTGAGCGTCGTCATGAAGCGCCCGTCCAGGAAACGACGAATCGCGTCGGTTCCGCCCTGGTAGGCGAGGTCGAGCGGGGCGCTCAGAGCAAACAGCGGTGCCGCCACCATGATCAGCATCAGGTGCTGGACCATGTGGTCGCTGAAGTACTCCATGTCGTAAAAGCCGATGAAGGTCTGGGTGGCGAGGAACGTCACCACCAGCCCCGCCGCAAAGCAGATTGTGCGCGATCGGGCCCACGGCGTGGGGCTGCGCTTCACTCCCCAGTAGTAGAGGGCTCCCGCGCCAAGAAGCAGGATCAACGGAAGCGCTCCGATGTCCCAGTGGTTGAGATGATGCCAGGAGAACGGCGGGTTCATCATGGAGGGCACCTGCCCATATTACGGGGGGATTCCAGGGCTGAAAAATCTCTCAGTAGGATGACCTGGTGCGTCGAAAGTATTTTTCACTTCGAGCAATCGGACTTCATGTGGCCTTGATCTTGTGGATCACCCTGTGCGCTCTGGCTGCGTGGTGGCAGGTGGGTCGGGCCATCCAGGGCAACGCCCTCAGTTACCTGTATTCGATCGAGTGGCCCCTGATCGGCATACTCGGCATCGTCGGCTGGTACTCGATGTTGAACATGGAGAAGGTCTCCGAGCACAAGGAGAAGGCTCGTCGCGAATACGAAGAACGCATGCGCGCCGAAGCGCAGGCCGCGCGCGAACGAGCCGCCGAGGTCGAAGGTGAGGACCCTTCGCTGGCCGCCTACAACGACCATCTCGCGCAGCTCTCCCAAACGCCCAAGAAGCGCCTCTGGGGTCATTAGTGGAGGCGACGTTTCGCCGGTATCGGGCCATGTCCTACGTCACTGGTACGACGCTGTTAGTCCTGTTCGTGACGCTCTTCCTGCACACGGTCGACCTCACATTCTGGAACCACATTCACCTCTTCGTTGATGTGGTGGGCATCGGGCACGGCATCATCCTGTATCCGATCTACATGATCATGTGCTTTAACTTGACGTTGAAGTTTCGCCTGCCCATTTACTACATCGCGATCATGCTCTTTGCCGGGTTCGTGCCAGGCCTGGCCTTCTACCTCGAGCACCGAATGCGCGTCAAGCTCTACCCCTACGGGCTGCCCGAGAAGGTCGCCGCGACCCAGTGAGCGAGTGGCTCGCGCGTAGAGTCATCGCCTTCGCGCACCAAGGAGGGTCGTTTGAGAGTCCCTCATCGACGCTGGCCGCGATCGAGCACGCGCTCGACGTCGGGGCCAGCGGCATCGAGCTCGACGTGCACGCGACCAAGGACCGCCACATCGTCGTCTGTCACGACGCCACGATCGATCGCACTACCCACCACCGCGGAGCGATCGCGGACATGACCCTGGCAGAACTGCGCCAGGTCGATAACGCCTACTGGTGGATTGACGGCGACGTTGTGACGCCGGGGCGCTCCGACGAGGAGTATCGGTACAGGGGACGCGCGCCGATGGATCCGCGATTCGGGGTAGCCACCCTGGCCGACGTGGCGAGTGCCTTTCCCGGGGTGCTGTTGAACTTGGACATCAAAGGCACCACGCCTTTGGTCGAGCCCTACGAGGAGCTACTGGCCCAGGAGATCGTTCACCTGGATCTGCGGGATCGCGTGATCGTCGCTTCGTTTCGCGACGCGGCGATTCAGAACTTTCGTCGCTACGCACCGGGCGTGCCCACCTCGGCCGCCACGGACGAAACCGCTAGCTTCTTCTTTTCGCTCGAGAGCATCCCCGTCGTGCCGCCGGTCGTGGCCTTTCAGGTGCCCGCTCGCTATGGAGCGATCGACGTCGTCACCGAGTCGTTTGTTTCGGCCGCTCACGCGGCGGGCGTCGCGGTGCACGTGTGGACCATCAACGACGTCGACGAGATGCAGCGTCTGGTGGACCTCGGTGTCGATGGACTGATCAGTGACCGTCCACGCGTCCTTGCCGAGGTTCTGCGTGAGCGCAACTGCCTCTGGGACGGACTATTCGCGTAGCGCAGCGGTGCACGCGTTCAATACCTCATCGCTGCGGGTTTTCTTAGAAAACTCGAACCCTGGCCGCCTGGCCATTCGCGTTGAACTCAACGACGTCAAGCACACGATTGTTGTTTTCCCGTCGGTACAGCAGCGTGTACCCAACCGGGCCACTAAGGAACACCTCCTCGGTGAAGGTCAGGTGAGGGGCAAGTTCCAGCCCACGTTCAAAGTGGCGGCGTAGTTCGGTCCTGCCTTGCAGACGGCCGTCATCGCGGTCCCATCCTGGATGACTGTGGATGCGACAAAGTCCACATGCTCGGAGTAGCAGGACATGATCGCGTCGAGGTCGTGAGAGTTCCAAGCGGCCAGCCAGGAGTCGACGTGGCGTCGTTGGTCCATGTCACAGCGTGTCACGGATCGGCTCGACAGAAAGCGCAAACGCTTGCGGGGTGTGGCACTAGCCCTTCATGCGGCGACGCGCGCGCGCGAGCGAGATTGTTAGTCCTGCAACGACCAAGACGGGCAGAGCCACGCTGGCGAGGTCGTTGAGGTGGGCGGAGTCACGTACGAGGGCCACGACTCCGATGACGAGAAGGACCACGACGGTGAGTTCGGGCGTGTCGCCGACGAGGAAGTCCCACCAAAAGCGGCCGAAGGCGGTGGCCCCGGTTGCAATCCAGTTCAGGACCTTCTTCACGCGCGCCTCGCTTCGAGTCCTCGGGCGTTGGGTGACCAATGACTCAGAAGGATGACCACGACGGCATAGATCACCACGAGAACCAGCAGCATCGTGTCGCCACCGGGCCAGCGAACGTGAAGTCCTTCGCCCGTCCAAAACGTGCCGAAGCTGATCAGCATCACGCCCACCGACATCTTCATAAGGTTCTCGGGAACCTTGGTGAGTTGTCGCGCCACGATGGCTCCCACGACGGCCACGCAGACTACGGCCACCGTCGCGACGATGATGGCGAGACCGAGGCGATGCGCGGACGTGCCCAGAGTCAGCACGGCAACGACGATCTCGGTGCCCTCAAGAAAGACACCCTTAAAGGCGACGACGAAGGCGACGTTGTCACGGCCTACGCTCTTGCCCTGCGCGTGCAGTGACGCCACCGTCTTTTCGTAGATCACGTCCTCGTCGTGCAGGCCGATGTAGCCGGTTGATCGCAGGATCGCCTTGCGCAGCCACTGCAGCCCAAAGATCAACAGAACCGAACCCACCACCAGGCGCAGTGGCGTGAGAGGAATGCGAACGAGGGCCGGACCGAAGATGGCGACCAACGCGGCGAGAGCGATGAGTGCGATCGCGGTTCCCTCGAAGGCCGAGCGCCAGCCTCGCGTGTGCCCGACAGCCACCACAATGGTGAGCGCCTCGACCATCTCGACGGCGGCGGCCAGAAAGACAGCGAACACCAGCACGAGGGTGGACGTGGAGCCGCTGACGCTAGCGATCATGCGATTTCAACCCTACGCCGACGATTGCACGGCCAAATCGAAAAGTCAGCAGCGTGGTTAGAGAATGTGGGTCTTAGCCTCGGCCGCAGTTCGGCCGCTTGCCGTGGTTGGCCTTCTTTTTCGCGCGTAACTTGCGCTTCACGGTCCGCTTTGACATAGGTGACAATGTTAGTGGGAGTTGCCGGCCAGTCGCCAAACGAGGACCAAGGTGCGAGAGAACGAGATCAGCGGTGAATTAGTGCTCGTCGCGACGCCGATCGGCAATCTCGGGGACCTCTCCGGCCGGGCCCTGGATCTTCTTCGTCGGGCTGATGTCATCTACTGCGAGGACACTCGCCACTCGAGGACGCTGCTCAGCGCAAACGCCATTCCCGCGGGCGGACGGCTCCGGGCGTTGCACGAGCACAACGAGGTGTCCGAAAGCGCTCGGGTGGTCTCTCGCGTCGCGGCGGGGGAGCTCGTCCTCTTGGTAAGTGATGCCGGCACTCCCGGTATCTCGGACCCGGGAAGTCGGGTGGTCGCGGCAGTCGCGGGTGCCGGACTTCGCGTCACGACCGCTCCTGGACCCTCGGCAGTCATTGCGGCGCTCAGCGTGAGTGGACTGTCCACGGAGAGGTTCGTCATGGAAGGGTTCTTGCCACGCAAAGCCGGCGAGCGAACTCAGCGCTACGCCGAGTGGGCGCACGAGATACGCACGATTGTCTTTTTCGAGTCGCCCCAACGCGTGGGTTCGGTCATGGTCGAACTGGCCGCCCTTTTTCCCGAGCGCCGCGTCGCGGTGGCCCGAGAGCTCACCAAGTTTCATGAGGAGATCCTTCGCGGCACGGTGGATGAGATCGCTCGTGGGCTGGCCGAGCGCGAGATCCAGGGCGAAGTGGTCGTTGTCCTGGAGGGAGCACCCAGTCGGGAGCCCGTCAGCGACGAGGTCGTACTGGCCGCACTCGATGAGCAGTGGGTCGAGGGGGCAAGTACGCGCGACGCCGTTGACTACGTGTCGCGCATCCTGGGCGTTTCGCACCGCGACGTGTACGAACTCGCCCTGGCGAGCCGAAAAGGCGCCGCAGGCGAGTAACTAACCTCTATCTATGGGCCGCTTCTATATAACGACGCCTATTTACTACGCCAACGACTCCCCGCACGTGGGGTCGGCCTACACGACGGTGAACGCCGACGCGCTCGCGCGCTGGCATCGCCTTGCGGGCGACGAGGTGAAATTCCTCACCGGCACCGACGAGCACGGACAGAAAATGGCTGATGCGGCGGCCAAACACGGTGCGACACCCCAGGAGTGGACCGACCAAGTGTCCGAGAGATTTCGCGCGGCGTGGTCCGCGCTGGACATCTCCTACGACGACTTCATCCGAACATCGGAACCCCGTCACTACGAGTCGGTCCAAAAGTTCCTCTCAGTGATCTACGAGAACGGCTACATCTACAAGGACGTCTACGAGGGCCTCTACTGCGTGAGCTGTGAGGACTACTACACCCTCGACGCGAGCGACGGCGGCAAGTGTCCGATTCACCACTCGGTGTTGACCGAGATGCAAGAGGAAAACTGGTTCTTTCGTCTGAGCGCGTTTGAGGATCGCCTCATCGAGTTCTACGAGAAGAATCCGGACTTCGTCACCCCCGAGACCAAGCGCAACGAAGCGTTTTCCTTCGTCAAGGGCGGGCTGCGCGACATTTCAATCACGCGCACCTCGATCAGCTGGGGCGTGCCCGTCCCCTGGGATCCGGGCCACGTCTTTTACGTCTGGTACGACGCACTCATCAACTACCTAACGGCGATCGGCTACGGGCGGGACGAGGACGAGGTGGCGTACTGGTGGCCGTACTCGAATCACCTGATCGGCAAGGAGATCATTCGCTTCCACTGCGTCTGGTGGCCGGCGATGTGCATGGCCGCGGGGCTCGATCCGGTCCATCACGTGCACGTGCACGGCTGGTTGCTCATCGGCGGGGAGAAGCTCGGCAAGACCATGGCCGCCGAGGGTGCGGTAAAGATCACCGACATCGAGCCGGTGGGCCTGGCCCAGGAGTTCGGTGTCGACCCACTGCGGTACTACCTGCTGCGTGAGACGGCGCTGGGCAACGACGGTGAGTTCTCCCTCGAAGGCATCACGGCGCGCTACAACACTGACCTCGCGAACAATCTGGGCAACCTCGTCGCGCGCGTCGCGGCCGTCGTGGGTGCAAAGTGCGCGGGCGTGGGCCCGAAGCCCCAACCCGACTCGCCGTTACGTTCGCTCGCCGAGAGTAGCCTCGCCAAGGCGGCCGAAGCCTGGGACGCGTTTGCACCCCAGCGCGCCCTCGAAGCCACCTTCGAACTGGTGAGTGCGACCAACGCCTATCTCGAGGCTCACGCGCCCTGGAAGATGGAACCGGGCAGCGACGTCGACGCGGTGATGGGTGACGCGCTCGAGGCTATTCGCCTGGTCACAATTCTTATTACACCCGCGATGCCGAGCATCGCCCAAGAGATCTGGCGGCGCATCGGACTGGTTAGCGAACCGAATGGCGCAGTCTTTGACGCCGCGGCGCTCTGGGGTCTGTACCCGGGCGGGACGGTCGAAAAAGGAGAGCCGCTCTTTCCGCGCATTACGGGTGAGCAGTGAGCTTCTGGACCGACGCGCACTGTCATCTCCAGGACGAGTTCTTCGATCACGCGCCTGACGCGCCCGCGCTGGTGGGCGCTGCACTCGAGCGCGCGCGTGACGCGGGCGTTCGCCGCGTCGTGGTGGTGGGAACCGGGGCCGAGAGTTCTTCCGAAGCGCTCGCCCTGACCGATCTGAGCGCTGACGTGGAGATCTTCGCCACGGTGGGTCTTCATCCCCACGACGCCACCGAGGATCTGGCGCCCGTGGCGACGCTGGCTCGGTTGGGACACCCGCGACTGGTGGGCATCGGTGAGTGCGGTCTCGACTACTACTACCTACATTCCCCTAAAGCCCAGCAACGACAGGCTTTTGCCGCCCAAATTGGCCTCGCAATGGAGCTCGATCTCGCCTTGGTGGTCCACGCGCGTGACGCCTTCGGGGACCTCTTCGACGTCTTTGCCAGCGAGGGCGTGCCGCCTCGCACGGTGATCCACTGTTTCACGGGCGGACCCGAGGACGCGGTCGGTTGTTTGGAGCGAGGCTGCGACATCTCCATCTCGGGCATCGTGACGTTCAAGAACGCCGACGACTTGCGAGAGGCGGCCCGACTGGTCCCACTCGATCGGTTGCACGTCGAGACGGACAGCCCCTTTTTGGCCCCCGTGCCGTATCGCGGAAAGAAGAATGAGCCGAGCTACGTGTCAATAGTGGGCGACTACGTCGCTGCGCTGCGCGGCGAAGACCTAGAGGTGCTCCGCCAAGCGACGTCCGCTAACTCCGCGCGACTCTTCAACTTTCGAGCCGCGTAACCCGAAAAGCCAGTGTTTTCAAGGGGTCTAGTGGCTGGTTGCCCCACGAGTCGGGCTCTCGTAGCGTAGAGGTCGGGTTGTACCAACCAGTAGGCCTGGCGGAGGGCATCGACTGAGTACTACACGACGTGGGGCGTTACGGCGTCCGCGGTTACTGCGTACGACGGTGGTCGGGTTCGTCACGTGCGGGGTGCTTCTTGCACCCGGCCTCGCGGGAGCGGCTGGTCATCCCGCCTTTCACATGCCCGACCTCGTGGGGAGATCGCGACTCGCCGTCTATCGCACGATGCGCCACGACGGTCTCTACTTCGTCACCCGCGGACCCGGCAGTTCGGATGACCACTGGAACGACGTCGTGAGTCAGAGTCCGGCGCCGGGAGACATGGTGCGTTGGCACAGCGAGGCCTCCTTGACGGTGCGCCCCGGTGGGCCGACGGCCCACGCGGAGCGGGTGGTGCCCCGGGTCACCGGTCGCTCGCGGGCTGCGGTCTACGCCGCCATGAAGTCAGCGGCGCTCTTCTTTTCGACGACTGGACCAGGAAGTTCAAACGGGACTTGGAAGATGGCGGTCGCTCAGTCGCCGCGGGCTGGCACCAAGGTGCCCTGGCACTCCACCGTCGTCGTTCATGTCACCACCCGCGCTCCGGTCATAGTCACGGCGGCGAAAAAAACGGCCTCACCCGAGGGCGGGACGTCGACGGCGACCAATGAAGTCGTGAGTGGAGCCAACTTCAAACTCGGGGTCGCCACCTGGTACAGCTACGTCCCGGGACAATGCGCCACGTGGTACTTGCCCAAAGGAACGGTCATCACCGTGCTCGACCTCGCAACCGGGCGCTCGATCACGTGTACCATCACCGACCGCGACAGCGACGTCGATAATCACATCGTGGATCTGGACGCGGCCCAGTTCGCCGAACTTGAACCACTCGCCAAGGGACTGATTAGTGTCAAAGTTTCTTGGTGACACTTTCGCGCACTGAACTGGTAACCCTGATGCAGGCCCACGGGCTACGACCGTCACGTGCCCTGGGCCAGAACTTCGTCGTCGACGCCAATACGGTGCGGCGCATCGCGCGCTTGGCCCAGGTAGGCCCCGGTGACCAAGTATTAGAGATCGGAGCCGGACTCGGATCTCTCTCGCTGGCCCTCGCCGAGACCGGGGCGAGCGTCCAGGCACTCGAGATCGACCGGCACCTAATCGTGCCGCTGCAAGAGATCGTTGAGCCTCACGGAGTCACCGTGCATCACGCTGACGCTTTAGTGGCCAACTACGACGAGATCCTGGGCGCCCGCGAGACCGTGGTGGTGGCGAATCTGCCCTACAACGTGGCGACGCCTGTGGTGCTGCACCTGCTCGAGACCCGACCCGAGGTGACGCGCATGCTGGTCATGGTCCAAAGAGAGGCAGGTGAGCGATTGGCGGCGCACGCGGGTGACGAGGGCTACGGGGCGGTCTCGTTGCGCGTCCAGTACTTCGCCGACGCGACAGTAGTGGGCAAGGTGCCCCCCAGCGTCTTCGTGCCGCGGCCCCACGTCGACTCCGCGCTCGTGTCGATCGTTCGGCGCGCGACGGTGCGCGTCGACCCGTCTCTCGTGAGCGAAGACGCGTTGTTTTCGGTGATCCGCATGGCCTTTGGACAGCGCCGCAAAATGCTGCGCCGTTCGCTCGGCGAGTGGACCACCGAGGGTGTCTTCGAGCGAGCGGGCGTGGCCGAGACGCGACGTCCCGAGGAACTCACGATCGAAGAGTTCGCAGCCTTGGCGGCGGCACGATGATCGAACTGTTCGCTCCCGCCAAGCTGACGTGGTTTCTTGAGATCACTGGGTCTCGCGCCGACGGGATGCACGAACTGCGAGCCGAGATGTTGAGCCTCGATTTTGCCGATCGCCTGGAGATTGACGACGACGGCGACTACCTGAACCTCCAAGGCCCCTACTCAAACGTGATTGCCAACGAGGACAATCTGGTCGCACGCGCCTTGCAACTGGTGCATCGGCGAGCCGGTGTGACCCTGCACAAGTTCGTTCCACCGGGTGGGGGACTGGGCGGCGGGAGTTCCGACGCCGGAGCAATCTTGCGCTGGGCCGGGGGAGTGAGCGCTGAGGTGGCCGTGACCTTGGGCGGCGACGTGCCTTTTTGCCAGGTAGGTGGACGTGCCCTCGTGGAAGGCGTGGGTGAGAAGGTCTACGAACGCCCCTTTGAGAAACGCGACGTCACCCTCATCCTGCTGAGTTTCGGGGTGAACACCGCCCGGTGCTATCGCGCCTACGACGAACTGGTGGCTGGTGGACAGCGCCCCTCGGGACGAAACCACCTCGAAAGTGCAGCTCGAATCGTTGAGCCTCGCCTAGCCGAGACGATGGACTGGCTATCGGCCACGTTGGGCGATCGGGTGCACCTCGCGGGATCAGGTTCCACGCTCTTTGTCGAGGGTCATCTCGAGCACGGCGTCAACGCGTGGGACGTGATGGGCCCCGAGGGTGTCGTTCAGTTCTGCCAGACCACCACCACGCCAAAACCGGCGTAGAGAGAGTTATTTACCGGCGGCGCGACGCTGGAAGCGTGTGCGCTTCAGCATCTTCTTGTGCTTCTTCTTGCGCATACGCTTGCGCCGCTTCTTAATGAGTGATCCCATGGCCCGAAGAACACTACTACGTTCTGGTGAGGCCCTATTTCTGGAGGTTGTCGTGGCGTGGTTGCTCGATCACGTGCAGCTCGCGATTCCCGCGGGTTCCGAAGAGGAGTGCGACAGCTTTTACGTCGGCCTGCTCGGATTCACCGCTCAGGAAAAACCGCCGATCTTGGCAGCGCGCGGAGGACGTTGGTATCAACGCGACGGAGCAGTCCTGCACCTCGGCGTGGATCCAACGTTCTCGCCAGCTGCCAAGGCCCACCCCGCGCTTGCGGTGGACAACTACGACGAGCTACTCGCGCGACTTGAGGATGCACACCTTGAAGTTCGCCCCGACGAAACGATCCCGGGTCGTCGGCGCAGCCACGTGAACGATCCCGTAGGCAACCGCATTGAGCTGATCGACGCGACTAGTTCTCGTTGACGCGCTCAATCACGAGCGCTTGCCGAGGGCAACCGCGTACCGCGAATCGCGCTGACCGCAAAGCCGAACGGTCATGCAGCGAGGTGGGTACCTGACGAATGACCGGATAACCCCACTCGTCGATGTCCACGAGATCCGGCGCGAGTTCGTGACAGTGTCCGAAACCGTCGCACAGGACAGGATCGACGCGCAGCAGGAACCCAAAGTCTTTCTTCACGACCGCGCCCCCACCGCCACGGCACCAGGAATGCGCGCGTAGCTCCGATCGAGGCGAGAAGCAGGACACACGTGGCCACTCGCGTGCGCGAGGGCGTGTTCGCGAAAGGTGCTGAGCGCCGAACGCACCAGTCGCACGACACCGTCGGGGTGGCGACAGGCCCCACGACCATCGATGACCCCGCAGCGCTCGAGAAGGCGAGCCAACGCCGGCGCCGCTTCGCGCCGGCCGCTGACCAGTGTCGCGAGGTCTTGTGCCAGAGCCGGAAGCCCAAAGGCGCAGGGCCCGCACTGGCGGGCGCTCTCGCCGGCCATCCACGTGACGACCCGAGCCGTCTCCTGTAGTCCGCATCCGCCCTCTCCGAGTGCCACGATGACGCCCGCCCCGACGGACGCGCCCACGCTGCGCAGGGACTCATTGGCCAAGGGGGTGTCGAGGTGCGAGGCGTCGAGCCAAGTCCCGCCGTACCCACCGAGGAGAATCGCCTGGATCTCCTCGGTCGGTCGGGCCGTCGCAATCAGGTCGCGTAGTGGAGTTCCCAGGGCGGCCTCGAGAACCACGGGACCCTCGAAGACCCCGCTCAGGGTGACGAGGGTGCTGCCCGGACTCTCGTTCGTGCCCACCGCCCGAAACCAGTGGGCGCCGTAGCGCGCAATCAGGCCCACGTGCGCGCACGTCTCGACGTTGTCGACGAGTACCGGTTGATTACGTAACCGCGGAACGAAGGGGCGGTGCGGACGGTAGAGCGGCTCGGCCACCCGCTCGCTCAGCCAGTGCGTGAGCGCTGACTCCTCGCCCGTGATGTAGCGAGGCGGCGGCGAGACGATCGTAATTGGCGGGCCACCTCGGTGATCGCGCGAGCGTTCTTCGATCGCGCGCCGAATGGACTGGAGCGAGCGGCGATTGGTGGTGGGGATGCACACGATGATCTCGTGGGCACCGATCATTGACGAGAGGGCGAGGGCCCCGTCGAGGACGAGGTGAGGATTGGCACTCAGAAGGCTGGCGTCTTTGCGCGACGCGGGCTCGCCCTCCATCGCGTTCACGACCACCACCTTGCTGTGACCCCGCTGACGCGACAGATGCCGGACCTTGGCCGAGGTCGGAAAGGCGGCGCCGCCGCGCCCCGTAAGCCCCGAGGCCTCGAGCGTCTCGATCAGGTTTGCAGTTATGGTGGCTCGTCCGAACATCGCGTCGTGCTCGTCGAGACGAAGCGGAGTCCCGCGCGAGCCGTGCAACAAGCGTGGCAGCGACGTGTCGTTCATCGGGCGCTCCGTGAGGCACTCGACCTCGGCGGGGTTGACGCAGCGAGGGGCGAGAGGGCGGTGTGGCGATGGGCTCGCTCTGGACGTGCGAGTGCCCGCCAGACAGCGGCGACGCTCACCGCGGCGGCGCACGCCGCAGTGAGTGCGAGGCCCGCATCGCTCCGCGTGTCGGCGCCGATGAGAAATGTGTGAGCGATCGCTCCCACGAAGGCCAGCCAACTGAGCCAGTGGAGGTAGCGCCAGGTCCGTGGTTGGACGTGCGACTTGAACAGGCTCGAGACCCACACAGCGAGCATCAGATCGATCGCCACGGCGCCCACCGCGACACCGACGCGGTCGTAGCGAGAGACGAACGGCACGATTGCCGAGAGCCAGCCCGTGGGCGCGTAGGTGTCAATGACGGTCGTCACGACGTGAATGAGTAAGAACGTCATGGCCACCAGCGTCAGGGAGCGGTGCAGCTCGTTGAACTCGAAGCGGCCAATCTTCTTGCCGCCAACACGATTCGAGACGAGCGTGCCGAGCACGACCACACACGTGATCAGCACCAGGGCGACCAGCCCGGTCGCGCGCGAGGTGTACCACAGGTAGGGGGAGGTAAGTCCGATCACGCCGCGGCCTCATCCACCGGCCAGCCACCGACGTAGTCGACGGTGCCATCGACGCGAACGAGGCGGGCCGCGCAGCGCGCCTGGGCCAGATAATACGGAGCCTCCTCGCCCCAGATGAGCGCGGCGGTGGCGAAGGCGTTGGCTCGCCGACAACTCTTGGCGGCGACGGTCGCGGTCACGTATGGCCCCGATGTCGGAGCCCCTGAGCGCGGATCGATGATGTGGTGGACGCGCTGCCCACCGGCGCGCCAGGCGCGCACCTTCGTCGAGGAGGTGGCAACTCCCGCATTGGTCAGGCTCACGCGCGGTTCGTGGCCCGTCATGACGAGGTCGTCGCTGACACCGATCGACCACGCCCCGTCGGGTCCGCGTCCGCGCACCGCTACGTCCCCGCCGATTTCAATGAGTACACCTCCGTGGGCGGCAACGTCATCAGCGATGAGGTCGACCGCCAACGCCTTCGCGCTTGCGCCCAGGTCGAGCTGGCAGCCAGGCGCGAGGGACACGTGGTGGGATGTCTCATCGAGACGCAACGCGCTCGCTCCGGGACTCGGTACGTTCGGGCCACGCGCGAAGTCACGCCCGCGCACCGTGTCCGCAAAGTCGGTGTCGTATCCCAAGGCGAGGAGCGCGGGCAGGACCGTGGGATCGCAGAGTCCTTGCGTCACGTGCCACGACTCCACCGCGGTCACGAGCGCCCGTTCGAATATGGCACTCATGATGGCCTCACCTCGAGCATTGAGTTGGGAGAGTTCTGAATCGGCTCGGAATCGACTGCACGCGGCGTCGATCGCGTCGAGCCAATGAGATAGCCGCTGCGCCGCAAAAACGTGGAACTCCGCTTTCTCGGTGACGAGCGTGCCGCTCATACCCCAGACGTTGAAGTTCATCTCAACTGCACTCCTGCACGCCCGAGGGCGACGTGTAGCAGGTGGGCGCGGTCGTCGTTGTCGTCACGGGTACCGTCGTGGTGGTCGCAGGTGTTGTCGTGGTCGTCGTCGGCGTGGAACCTGTGGTCGCCCGCCCGGAGGGGGGTGCGGTCGTCGTTGTGGTCTCGGGCACCGTCGTGGAGGTCGTGCTCGCAGTACTTGATGTCGACGTGGTGGTGGGCGGCTTGACAATGCGAACGGCAGGCTTGGCCGTCGTCGCGAAGAACCCCACCAGAGCGGCCGACGAGAGACTCGAGACCACAAAGACGCCACGGGTCGCGCGCCGAACTCGGGCGAATCGCCGATCGCGTTGCTGAGGGGTACGGGGGGACGTCGTCATAAGAGTGGACCAATCCAGTCTGACGGTGAATCATGAAGCCAGAATGAACGAACCCAGTCTGACGGTGATTTGTAAAGCCCGATCGGCCGGTGGCTAAGAAGATTCGAAAATTGTTGCGCTTGTGAACTATTCGGCTATCTCAGGCAAGTGCAGGGTAAAGCGTGCTCCGCCGAGGTCGGTGTCGCGCTCAACTGACACGGTTCCGCCAAACTCGGCCGCGACCTGGGCCACGATGGAAAGTCCGAGGCCCGATCCGGGCAGTGAGCGAGCGGCGGGAGAACGCCAGAATCGATCGAAGACGTGCTCGCGATCCTCGTCGGCTACGCCCGGACCGCTGTCAGAGACTGTGACCGTTCCGGCCGTAGTCGTGATCAGGATGCGACCGCCAGGGGGAGTGAACTTCACCGCGTTGGTGAGCAGGTTCGATATCGCGCGATTGAGGCGATCGTGGCGGGCGTGAACCCGGGATGGCTCCGTCTCGACGTCGATGGTGATGTGTTTGGTGCGGGCGTACGTGCGCGCGGTGTCGACGCACTCGTCAACGCAATCGTCCAAGCGAAGTACCTCAAGAGCGCCATCAGAACGCTCACCGCGCGCAAGTTCACCCAGGTCCGTCACGAGAGCGGCCAACTCGTCGACTTGGGTGATCATGTCGCCGCTGATCTGACGTAACTCCTCGTGGCTGAGTTCGTCAATGCGCGAGAGTACCTGGGCGTTCGTACGCAGCGACGTGAGAGGAGTGCGCAACTCGTGGCTCGCGTCGAGAACCAGTTGCTGTTGGAGCTTCTGACTGCTCTGGACCGAGCGCAGGAGGCGGTTAAAGACACGTCGCAGCCGACCCAGTTCGTCCTCGTCTCCTTCGACGAGGCGGCGCTCCAAGTCGTTGGTGGTGGCGATCGTTTCGATCTCGTCGGTGACCTCCTCGAGGGGGTGCAGGGCTTGGCGCGCCAGAAAGAGACCCAGGGCGAAGGCGAGGAGCAGGCCTCCGGCTGCCACGAGCATCAGAGTCGTGGTGAGTTGGTTGAGCTGGTCGACCTGACCGGTGATCTCGACGACGTACAGTTCGGCTGAGGTCGTGCTAATTGGCTGGCAGTCGCCCGGTGCGGTGCAGCCGGCGATCGTGTTGGCGGCCATGGGGACAATGAGTTCGCGAAAGTCCTGCCCGTTGAAGGAGACGGTCCGGATGACCTGTTTGCTCTTACCATCGGCCACGCTCATGATGGTCGCGTCGAGGGGAACCCGCGAGGCCGGCATCGTTTCACGGTTAGGTAGAACCAGTTCAAAGCTGGCGCCGATCACGCGGTCGTAGTCGTGGGAGCTCAACGGCTGCTGAGACGCCTCCAGGAGCGACGCGTCAACCGAGTGATAGAGCGCGTTGCGTGTGGTGAAGTACGACGCGAAACACGCGAGGATCACCGCGATGGCCGCTGCCGCCACCGTCGCCGCGATTACGCGAATTCGAAATGTCACGAGGTGCGAAGAGCGTAACCAACCCCGCGAACGGTCTGAATGAGTCGCGGCTTGTTGTCTTCTTCGAGCTTGCGTCGCAGGTAACCGATGTAGACCGCCAGAGAGTTGGTGCCCGAGTCAAAGTTGTACCCCCACACGAGATCCAGGATCTGGTCGCGGGTCAGTACCTGACGCGGATGGCGCAAGAAGAGTTCCAGCAGATCGAACTCGATCTTGGTCAGTTCGATGAGACGCGTGCCGCGATGGACTTCGCGAGTGGCCGGATTCAGCGTGAGGTCCTCGAAGCGAAGCACCGTACCGTCAACATCGCTGACGTTGTGACGTCGCAAGAGGGCTCGCAGCCGCGCCAGTAGCTCTGCCAGATCGAAGGGCTTGACGAGGTAGTCGTCGGCCCCGACGTCAAGGCCCTCGACGCGATCGTTAACGGCGTTGCGCGCCGTCAACATTAAGATCGGCGTTGTATCGCCGGAGCGGCGAATTCGCCGACAGACTTCGAGCCCGTCGATGTCGGGTAGCTGCAGGTCAAGGACCAGCGCGTCGGGAGCTCGCAGTTGGATCGACTTAAGAGCCGTGGCCCCGTCTTCAAAGAGTTCCACGTCGTAGTTCTCCATACGAAGGGCCCGCCCGAGGGCGGAGCGAATCGCGGAATCGTCGTCGACGATGGCGACGTAGGAGTTGGGCAGAGAGGTGGTCGACACGATGTCTTTCGGTTTACTAGTTCTGAGCCTCTAGTGTTGTGGCTTGGTATTAATCGTCTTCAGGGATACTTTAAGAATCTCGGAAGATTGCTGCAATTAACGGCGTAAATACCAGTGGCGGGTAATTCAATTGGCAGAATGCCGGACTTTGAATCCGGTCGTTGGAGGTTCGAGCCCTCCCCCGCCAGCCACGAGATGGACGTGTGGCGTCACGTTGGTCGGCTTGTTCGAAATTACTGTGATCATATGAGTGCCGAACAAGTGTGCGGTGGTGTGGTGCACTCTTTGCCCCGTGATCTTCGTTCGGCCCTCGCCGCGAACGGTGTAGCCCTGGTCGCGTGGAACGACATAACGCCGCTTGCCCGAAACGAGTTCATCTGCTGGGTTTGGACGCAAGGCAACCGGCGACCCGTGAGCGCCGAATCCGGCGAACGCAAGAAGAACTCGAAGCCGGATAGCGTCGGCCGTGCTGTTGGCCCGGATGTGATCATCGAGAAAAACGGGGAGATAGGCCCGCATCACGCCTCAAGTCCTGGCGAACCCTGAGATGGAAAGTCGAGTTAGGGGACTGTCGGGGATATCCCCGATAGCCCCCTTGCGGCCCGTGGCCTACCTTCGTGAAGGAGATGTTTGACCAACGATGGTCTCGAGTTGACGCGGAGCACTTGGTACATGTATTGTAAGTATGATACTGAGTATACAACTGGATATGAGGGGGCGATGATGAGTGTGCGACACGCGTTGCTGGCACTGCTAAGCGAGGGCCCGAAATACGGGCTTCAACTTCGCCAAGAGTTCGAAGAGCGCACGGGAGAAGTATGGCCCCTCAACGTGGGCCAGGTGTATACGACCCTGCAGCGACTGGAGCGCGACGGCCTTGTTGAGTCCGATGACTCGGATGACGAGGGGCCTCAGAAGAGTTTTCGTCATTACCAGGCGGGCAAAGTCGAACTCGACGAGTGGTTGCGTACGCCGCCCGATCTCAGCTCACCTCCGCGAGACGAACTGGTCATGAAGGTGCTGATCGCGGTGCGTTTGCCGGGGGTGAACGTGACCGAGGTGATTCAAAGCCATCGGCGCTACCTCGTCCAGCTGATGCAGCAGTGGACGCACTTGAAAGAGGACGAGGCCCGTTTCGATCTGTCGTTTGCGCTCGTGGTGGACGCCGAACTTTTTCGACTCGACTCAGTCGTTCGGTGGCTCGACACCGCTGAAGGTCGGTTGAAGCGTGCGTCCATTGAACCAGTCGCATCCGAGGGGCTGCCGATGCCCCTCACGAGAAGGAAGGCGGACATACGACCATGAGCTATCTCGAACTGCGAGGAGTGTCCAAGACCTACGGACAGGAGCCCAACGAGGTCCAGGCCCTCAGCGACATCAATCTGTCGGTGGACGCCGGATCGTTGGTGGCGGTGATGGGCGCGAGTGGATCGGGCAAAAGCACGTTGCTGACAATCGCAGGCAGCCTGGAGGCACCGACCCTGGGCGACGTCCTCCTTGACGGAGCCGTTTTGTCCAAGATGTCGCGCGATGAACAAGCTCGCATGAGGCGCCGGTCGATTGGCTACGTCTTTCAGGACTACAACCTGTTGGCGGGATTGAGCGCCGTGGAGAACGTGTCCTTGCCCCTGGAGCTGGACGGTCTGTCCGCGAAGAAGGCGCGCGTCGCCGGCATGGGTGCGCTTGAGGAACTAGGACTGGCCGATCGGGCCGCGCACTACCCCGACGAACTCTCGGGCGGGGAGCGCCAACGTGTTTCAATCGCCCGGGCAGTAGTGGGCGAGCGCCGCCTCCTGCTCGCTGACGAGCCTTCAGGAGCGTTGGACTCGACCAACGCCGAAGCGGTCATGCGACTAATCCTGACGGCTTGTCGTCGGGGTGTCGCAGCAGTCGTGGTAACTCACGATGCGCAACTCGCGTCCTGGGCCGATCGCGTGGTGTTTCTGCGCGACGGTCATGTGGTGGATCAAACGCTGCCCGTGGCCGGTCCGGACTCGATTCTCGAGTCCACGCCACAGCCATGACGATCGATGTTGAAGGCCGTAGGCGAGTCGACTCAGCTCGTCCCCGTCATGGAGGTGTTCCCGCCCGGCGAGCGATGACCCGCTGGGCGTGGCGGCTGTTTCGTCGAGAGTGGCGCCAGCAGCTCTTAATCCTCGCTCTCGTGATCGTCGCGACTGCGGGCACGATTCTGGGCTCGGCCGTGTCAACCAACTCCGCACAAGTCACCGACTTTGGCTTTGGTACTGCCCAGAATCTCGCGTTCTTTCAGGCGCCTAATTCGAACTCTACGGCCGGCGACGCGACGATGAACAACGACGTCGCACAACTCGAGCACCTCTATCCCCGCAGCAACGTCATCGAGGACGAAGCACTCAGTATTCCCGGTTCGATCAACACCTTTGACCTACGCGCTGAAAATCCCGCTGGCGTCTATCTGCGCCCGATGCTGTCGCTACTCAGCGGTCATTTTCCCACCGGCGCGCACGAGGTGGCCCTCACCGCAGGAGTCGCCTCATCGTTTAACGCCAGGGTTGGCGACAACGTCACCATCGACGGCGTCACGCGACGGGTCGTGGGTCTGGTCGTCAATCCCCAGAATCTGTTGGACGAGTTTGCTCTCGTCGTGCCGGGCCAGGTGACGTCTCCCAGCGACATCACGGTTCTCTTCGATGGCAGGGCGCCGAGCTCCAAGTCTCACTTGAGCGCCTTCGTACAAAACGTCAACTCGATTCCGACGAACGGTTTCAATCCTGAGACGATCACGATCGCTGCGCTGGTACTCGGCATGACGCTGCTCGCACTGGTCTCGATTGGAGGGTTCACCGTGCTCGCCCAACGGCGCTTGCGCTCGATTGGGATGATCGAGTCCCTGGGCGCGACGGATCGGCACGTGCGATACGTCGTGCGCGCCAACGGGTTGGTCGTGGGCGCGGTGGGCTCGATCCTCGGCGTGGTGCTGGGTTTTCTCGCGTGGTTCGCCTATCGACCTCACCTCGAACAGAGTTCGCACCACGACATCGGGCTCTTTGCGATCCCGTGGCTGGTGGTGGCGCTCGCGGTCGTTCTTGGCATCGCCGCCACGTTCTTCGCCGCCTCGAGGCCAGCGCGACTCATCACCAAGGTCCCAATCGTCTCAGCCCTCTCGGGGCGTCCCGCCCCGCCTCGGCAGATTCACCGCAGCGCGATCCCTGGCGTCGCCTTCTTCGTCGGCGCCTTCCTTCTCCTCGGCTATGCCGGAGCGGGGAGCGGCTCCCAGCCCCACACACCAGAGCTTGTCTTCGGCCTCGTGGCGCTCATTCCGGGCATCATCCTGCTGTCGCCGTTCTTTCTCACACTGTGCGCTCGCATCGGGCGCAGCGCGCCCGTCGCCATCCGACTGGCGCTGAGAGACCTTTCGCGCTACCGCGCGCGTTCGGGTTCCGCGCTTTCAGCGATCAGTGTGGGAATTCTGATTGCGGTGGTCATCTCGCTGGTGTCGGCGGCACGTTTTTCTAACGTGCTCGACTACGCCGGACCCAACATGACGTCGAGCCAACTCAACGTCTATACGCCGAATGGCCCCTACGGCCCGTCTGGTCCCGGGGTCAACGCGCCCAGTGCGGTCGGCACCAACGGCATCGCCACGCTGAAACGAGCGGCCGACTCGATCGCCGCCTCGCTCTCCAGTCACAAGGTTCTCGAGTTGCAGACGACGAGTGCCTCGCTCTTCCACAACGGGCCCGGGCGCAGCTGGTCGGGACCGGTATTCGTGGCGACTCCGGCCCTCTTGCGATTCTTTGGTATCTCGCCGTCCTCCATCACTCCCAACGCTGAGATCCTCACGATGCGACCGGGCCTGTCGGGACTCTCGGAGATGCAACTCACGACCCAGGGCAAAGTAGGACCATCGAACAACGTGTGCAACCTCCGCAATGGGTGTCAGGCAAATCCCGTGATCCAAGAGGTGAGCGCCTTGCCGTCGGGGACGTCGGTTCCCAACACGGTGATCACCGAGTACGCCGTGCACAAGTTCCACTTGGATGCGATCGTCGCGGGTTGGATGATCCAGGCGCCAGCGCCGCTCAGTGCATCTCAGATAACCGGTGCGCGCCTGAGCGCATCGGGGGTGGGCTTGAGCGTCGAAAGCAAGAACAGCCTGCCCTCGTCAAACGAGGTCATCGACTGGGCGACGTTCTTTGGGGTGGTCCTCGCACTCGGCGTACTTGCGATGTCGGTGGGGCTCATTCGCAGTGAGACCGCCAGCGACGATCGAATCCTGTCGGCGACCGGCGCGAGCTCGCGCACTCGTCGTGCACTCGGCGCGACGACGGCCGGAGCGCTCGGACTTTTGGGTGCGGTCCTGGGGACCGTGGCCGCCTACGTCGGGGTGGCGGGTTGGATCCGAACAAACACGCTCAACGGCGGCCTCGCGGCTCTGAGTGCCGTGCCCGCGAAGAACCTCGCGGTCATTCTCGTGGGCATGCCCCTCGCGGCGGCTTTGGGTGGATGGATCTTTGCGGGGCGCCAGCCGCCCTCGCTCTCGCGTCAACCCATCGAATGAGTACGGCCCCGAAGTACGGGTCGCGAAGTACTTAGTCGAGAGCGGGCTGGATATCGATGCGCGAGATTGCGAGGTACGCCACCAGCACGAAGACCGCGCCGAAGAACACCAGGGCGGTCTGGCCGTCGCCGAAGTTGATACCGCTGAGCGCCTGAGACTTGGAGATGTAGTCCGCGTAGGACGCCCCAAGTGGACGAGTGAGCACGTAGGCCGCCCAGAAACCGGCGATGCGATTGAACCCGAGATATCCGGTCGCGACCGCGGGAACCAGGATCAGCACGCTGAAGAGGATGCCCGAGGCCAGATAGCCCAGGTGCAGCGACGACGCGGTGAAGTCGCCCAGGGCGGTACCGAGAGCGAAGGTCGCAAAGACCGTGGCCCAGTAGAAGGCCTCGCGCCGCTGGGTCACGACGCTGTGAATCGAGAGCGTTCCTTCACTCTTCTGCCAGAGCACGAAGACCGCTGCAAGGATCACCGCCCACAGCAGTGTGGTACCGAGATACGGGATATGAACGTCGAGGTGCAAGAAGTCCGAGACGCCCGTGCCGAAGATCGCGATCGCAAAGGCGAGGAACCAGTAGCTAAACGCCTGATAGCGGCGCGTCGAGAACTGCCAGAGGAGTCCCACCACGAAGACGAGGACCTCGGTGGCGCCGCCTTTGATGTTGCCCCAGGTCTTGAGATAGTCCGAGGTGGCTTCGCCTCCCGCGGTGGTGAGGATCTTGGCGACCCAGAACCAGATGATGACCTCGGGCACCTTGGCCGCCACGGGGGCGGGGAAGAATCGACCAAGAAGAGGCACGTCGTCACGGCGGCTCCTGGGGGCAGCGGAACCGGAGTACGACGCGCGCCGACGGTTGGCGGGCGTCATTTAGACCCCTGTCACGACGTTGAGACTCACGACGTCCCAGGTTAGGGGTGGGGCCTGAAGAATAGATGAACGGCTGATACCTTCGACGCCATGCGGGTCCTGGTGGCTGAGGATGACGCCAGCTTGCGACGAGTCCTGCTCAGCGGCCTCGTTGAAGCTGGCTACGTCGTGGACGCGGCCGCCGACGGCGACGAAGCACTCCGGTTCCTCGGGGCGCACGAGTACGGCGCAGTCATCCTCGATTGGCGAATGCCAAAGACCTCGGGCCGCGACGTGCTAGCCATCGCTCGCGCTCGCGACCCGCACACTCCAATGGTGATGCTGACCGCGCGCGACACGCCCGAGGACCGGATCGATGCGCTCGACGCCGGCGCCGATGACTACATGGTCAAGCCCTTTGACTTCGGCGAGCTTCTAGCGCGCTTGCGCGCACTGCAGCGTCGCTCAGGCGAGAGTCGCAGCCCGATCCTCTCGTGCGGGTCTCTTCGAGTCGACCCCTCGACGCATCAGGTGTTTGTGAATGATCGAGAGCTGCGCGTTACGCCGCGAGAGTTCGCGATCCTGGAACTGCTCGTGCGCAAGAGTCCGAGCGTGGTGACGCGTCGATCCATCGCGCTGCACGCCTGGGCCGAAGAGTCCGACGCCGTGGGATCCAACACGATTGAAGTGCACATTGCGCGGCTGCGCTCGAAACTGTCTGGATCCGGCGTGCGCGTCGAAACCGTTCGTGGCGTGGGGTATCGCGTGGCCGCATCGTGAGTCGCGTCTCGGCACCGTCGGGCGCCGGCGCGACCACGAGCGAACTGCGCGCCAACGCTCGGCGGGTCGCGCTGCGCGCGACGCTGGTCGCGCTTGTCGGTGGCGTTCTCATCTGCGCCGTGGCCGACATCGTGGCGGTCCAGCGCGTGTCACGCTCGGAGGACGCCGCCCTGTCAAGGCGCGTCTCCGCTCTCGAGACTCAGTCATCGCCCTCGTTGGCCACCTTCGCGACCGAGTACCGCGACGCGTCGCCGACCGACAAACCTGACTTTGACGCCTCGACCTTCATCGAATGGTTCGTCCCGTCGAGTTCGTCGATGCCGATTCGACTTGAACGATGGCACGCCGAACTTGCCTGGTGGCGACGGTACGTTGTCGCAACTGCAGAGCGCCATGATCGAAGGACGGCGCTACCTGCTCGAGGGGTCCGCGGTGGATGGCGGGCATCTCATCGTGGGCGAGAACACCGCTGATGACGGCGACGTTCTCACCACGCTGCTTGTCGTACAATCGATCCTGGCGCCGCTCGCCCTGCTGGCTCTCTACCTCGTGGCGACCACCATCGGGCGACGAGCTGCCGCGCCGATCGATCGCGCTCGTCGTCGGCAGCTTGACTTTGCGGCTGATGCGTCGCATGAACTGCGAACTCCCTTGAGCGTGATCCAAGCCGAAGTGAGTCTTGCGCTCAGCGCGACGCGGTCGGCCGATCAGTATCGCGATGCCCTCGAGCGGGTAAACGCAGAGACCGGTCGCCTACGAAAGATCGTGGACAACCTGTTGTGGCTCGCTCGACTCGACTCCATCCCCGAAGGCTCCGAGCACGAACTGGTGGACGTCGCGATCATCGCGGCGAATTGCCTCGACCGCTTCGGCGCCGTGGCGGCGAGTCGCGACATCACCCTGTCAATCGAGCGAAGCGGTTTCTTTGAACCCCTCGTGATGGCTCCCGCGGAGTGGCTGGACGAACTCGTGTCGGTGTTGCTCGATAACGCCACGCGGTACGCGCGCGACGGCGGGCGAATCGAGATGCGCGTCGACACGTCCGATCAGCGCGTGAGCGTCAGCGTGGACGACGACGGGCCTGGATTCGGTGAAGGCGATCACGAGCGATTGCTCGAGCGCTTCCATCGCGCGAGCACCGAGCCGGGGGGAGCGGGACTCGGACTAGCGATCGCTGGCGCCGTCGTGACGGCGACGAAGGGCGAGATCTATCTCGGCACGTCGGAGTTAGGCGGCGCGAGTGTCGTGATGTCGTGGCCGCGCCGCCCAATGGAGACCGCATCGGCCTTGGTGGAACGCGTCGGCACCTAACTCGAGGAACGCTCGAGTCGCAGCTGGCGAAGTCGGTGCATCACGAAGACCACGATGACCACGACGACGATGGCAGCGGCGAGATAGCCCACGTAACTGAAGTCGGTGATTACTCGGTGCCAACTCGCGCCGACCCCGTACCCGATGCCGGCGAGCACACCACACCAGATGACACTCGCGGCAGCGGAGAACGCGACGAACTTGGTTAGGGACATCTCACCAATGCCAGCGGCAATGGAGACGAAGGATCGAACGAGCGGGATGAATCGGCCAAAGAAGACCATCGGGTCGCCGCGACGTTGAAACCACGCCTCGGCTCGATCGAGGTCCTTGTGGGTTAGCAGCACGTACTTGCCCACGCGGTCGACCAGAGATCGTCCGCCGAATCGACCGATGGCGTATCCGATGAGAGAGCCCGCAACCTCGCCGAGGGCGGCGAAGACGATCACCAGGGCGAGAGTGAGGTGGTCGTGGTGCCCCGAGACGAACTGGCCACTGGCGAGCACCCCGGCGTAGCCGATCGCGATCTCGGAACCCACCGGTATGCCCAGTGCGGCGAGAGCGGTGATCCCGACGAGCGCAAGGTACCCCCACGACGCAAGAAAGTGTTCCATTGACCTCACCTCAATCGGGCCGCGCGCTTGCGGTACCCCTTACAGAATGCCCGACCAGCCTGACGTTCGGGTGAACGTCGGATCGAAACGCCCAAAGGAGTGCTAGAAGCAGACCTCCTCGATCGCGCGGGCCAGCAGCACCGGCTGATCGCCCTGGATTGAGTGACCCGCGCCCTGGATGTGCACGACCGTTGCCTCGGGCTGGAGGCGGCGAAGTTCGGCCTCATCCTCGTCATCCACGACGGATCCGGCGGCCATGCCACGTATCAACGCCACGGGCACGCGTAACGATCCCACTCGTGCCCAGAGGTCACTCACGGGCGGCGCCTCGAGCGGCGCGGGACCGTGTTGTTGGTGACGCCAGACCCAGGTGCCGTCGGGTTGTTGGATCGCGTTGTGCCAGATGCCCCGGCGCAGCGAGGAGACCGAGCGCGTCGGGTTGTGCGCAATCGTGCGCGCCAGGAGTTCGTCGAAGTTCTCAAAGGTGGCGGGTCCGTTGACGAAGTTCGTGATGTGGCGCGCCTTGTCCGCGTTGACCCCTGGTGTGATGTCGACGAAGACCAGCTTGGTGACGAGGTCAGGTCGTTCGCTCGCCACGAGCAGGGAGGTCAACCCTCCAAGCGACATCCCCACCAGTGGCACCGCGCGGTCGTTCAACTGCTCCATGGCGCGCGCCACGTCGCGCGCGTGGCTCGCGATTGCCGAATTCCCCCAGGGGGAGGGGTCTGAGTGACCGTGACCGGGTAGATCGAGCGCGACCAGAGGTCGCTGTAGCGCGAGGGCCACCGTGTCGAAGGTGTGCGCGTTCTGGGCACCACCGTGGACGAAATCGAGTTCAGGGGGTGCCTCGCCCCAGCGCAACCCACTGATCTGTCGCAGTCCGTCGACCGCGACGAAGAAGCGTTGCACGTGGGGAATCGCCACGTCGAGGTCCCATTCGGCGAGGTTCTCGCTAAAGAGAGAAAACTCGTCATAAGAATTGTCACTCACGCACCGAAGCGTATTCGTTTCACTGCTAGAGATAGAGAGGTGAAGCGCCCTACCTGCGTCGTGGTGCTCGCCGCGGGCGAGGGGACGAGGATGCGTTCGGCGCGTCCCAAGCCTCTGCACCAACTCTGTGGTCGCGCGATGGTGCGCTACGTTCTGGACGCGGCGGCTCACGACGACGTGAAAGCCACGATCGTGGTGGTCGGGCATCACGGCACCTGGGTGGAGAAGGAGTTGAGCGAAGGCGCCTCGGCGCGTCGCCCCCTCACCTTCGTCGAGCAGCACGAGCAGCTCGGCACCGGCCACGCGGTGTCGGTAGCCCTCGGCGCCATCGTCGAGGCGATCGGCGACACCGACGGCGATGTGCTCATCGTGCCCGGCGACGCGCCCCTGCTCAAGGCCTCCAGCGTGGCCCAGTTGCTCGACGTTCACCGCGAGCGTCAGAGCGCCCTCACCGTTCTGAGCGCCCATCTGGATGACCCCACGGGGTACGGGCGGGTGATCCACGCCAAGGACGGATCGCTCGAGCGCATCGTCGAAGAGCGCGACGCGAGAGAGAGCGAGCGCGCCATTAACGAAGTGAACACCTCGATCATGGTGGTTCGCCAAAGTCTGCTCGGCCCTGCTCTGCGACGCATCGGTCGCCACAACTCCCAACAGGAGTACTACCTGACCGACCTGGTCCAGGAGCTTCACGACATGGGACACGTGGTGGCGTCCTGGCAACTCGACGACGCCAATGAGGCCCTGGGCATCAACGACCGTCGCCAGTTGGCCCAGGCGGAGCGGGTTTTGCGCGCGCGCATCAACGAACGGTGGATGTCGCGCGGGGTCACCATGTGGGACCCGAGTCAGACCTACGTGGACGCTGACGTGGAGTTGGCCCCCGAAGTGACGCTGCTGCCGGGCACGATTCTCAAAGGTCACTGCGTCATCTCGCATGGCGCCACGATCGGACCGAACGCCTATTTGAGCGACACCGAAGTCGGCGAGGGCGCCACGCTCGCCACCGTCGAAGCAACTCACGCGCGCGTGGGTGCCGATGCGAACGTCGGTTCCTTCGTCGTGCTTGCACCGGGCGCGGAGGTCTCCACCGGCGAGATCGTCGCGCCCTTCAGTCATCGCTCTCACTGAGCCCTTGCTTTCACCTGTACAGTCGCTACGTGGAATCCCTGGCCAAGCGTCGGCTCGTGATTGTGTCGGGGCGTTGCCACCCAGCCCTCGCCCAGGATGTCGCTGATCTCCTGGGCGTTGACCTCACCGAGGCCAACCTGCGCGAATTCGCTGATGGCGAGATCCACTGTCGGATCGATGAATCAATACGTGGCGCGCACGTGTTCATTATGCAAACACACGCGTCACCCGTCAACGACTCCGTGATGGAACAACTCATCATGATCGACGCCGCCAAGCGCGCGTCGGCCAAGAGCATTACCGCCGTGGTGCCGAACTACGGCTACGCCCGCCAGGACCGCAAGACCGCCGGCCGCGAGCCGATCACGGCCAAGTTGGTGGCCGACATGCTCCAAACCGCGGGCGCCACCCGCGTGCTCTCGGTGGACTTTCACTCCGGTCAGATCCAAGGCTTCTTCGACGTGCCCGTCGACCACCTCGTCGCCGCACCCGTGCTGGAGGGCTATCTCAAGGCGAACGCCAATCCCCACGAGCTGGTTGTCGTCGCCCCTGATGCGGGTCGCGTGAAGGTGGCCGAACGCTACGCCCAGCACCTGGGCTGCGACCTCGCGCTCGTGCACAAGACACGCCCGAGGGGGGCACTCAACGTGGCCGAAGCCCGACACATCGTGGGTGACGTCGATGGACGGCACTGCGTGCTGATCGACGACATGATCGATACCGCCGGAACAATCGTGGCCGCCTGCGATCTTCTCAAGGCGCACGGAGCCGAGGACATTTGGGTCATGGCCACGCATGCCGTCTTTTCGCCGCCGGCGGTGGAGCGACTCTTTAACGCTCCGATCAGCCGCGTCATCGTGACCGACACACTGCCGCTACCGCCCGAGAAGCGCTTCGAGAAACTGGAGGTCCTCTCGATCGCGCCGATTCTCGCCAACGCAATCTCGGCGATCTTTGAGGACACGTCGGTCTCGGACATCTTTGGCGGAGAAAACCTTCTCTAGGGCGATGGCTTGCGTTGCGCGTAGTCGAGACCTAGACATGGTGACGGAGGGAGAACGATGAATTTCATTTTTGGACGCTCTGGAGTCGCCATTCACGGCCCCGGTCCGGGGGGAGTTATACGTTTCGGCCCTTTTGGCCCTGGACAGTTCGGTCCGCGCGGTCCGCTCGGGCTGTTTATCGGCCTGGTCGTGTTCCTGATCGTCATCGCCGCGGTGGCACTGCTCGTGACCTTGGTGGTGCGCAAGAGTCGCTTCGCCCACCATCTCGCTACCGGGACGGGTCCGCACACCCACACGTCGTCTACGTCGGACGCCTTGCGGATTCTCGATGAGAGATTCGCTCGCGGGGAAATCGACGCCGCGGACTATCGAGAGCGTCGCGACCTCCTCCAAGGATCGCCTAGTCCGACTCACCCGGGGTGATCAAGCCCGATTCGTACGCGAACACGACGGCCTAAGCGGTCACGCAGACCCAACTTCAGTGCGACGTGATTTGTGTGTCCCATAGCTGGGCCGCGCTCGGGGGCGTTCGATAGGCCGGACAAGAACTCGGACGACGTGCTTTACGGCGTGTTTCTCAGGTGTTATAGTTCACTAGTTGCCTAGTGAATTAGAGGTATCGTGATTGAGTTTTACATTGACACCCATTCGGGCGTGCCGCCCTATCTCCAAATTGGCCAGCAAGTTCGACGAGCGTTGAAGTTGGGTCTGCTTGAGCAGGGTGACCAGCTACCAACGGTCAAAGAGGTCGTCGCCCGACTCGCGATCAACCCCAACACAGTCTCCAAGGCGTACCGCGAACTCGAGCACGAGGGGCTCGTGGCCGCGCGCGTGGGTGTGGGCACGTTCGTCGCAACCTCAGCGGTGCGGCGAGTCGTTGAGTGCGCTCGCGCCGCTGCGACACGAGTTGGAGAAGTGGATGGAGTCGGCGCGTCGAGCAGGACTTGACGACGAGAGCATAGAAGCGCTGGTGCGCGAATGCTTTCGGT
The DNA here is from genome assembly GCA_963839255.1 of uncultured Acidimicrobiaceae bacterium. GTDB lineage: Bacteria > Actinomycetota > Acidimicrobiia > Acidimicrobiales > RAAP-2 > RAAP-2. The sequence continues at coordinate 126,559 of CAWIUH010000005.1, read as the reverse complement.
CCACCTCGGGGACGGTAGTGGCGTGAGCGCCGTCCTAGAAACCGAGGACCTGACCAAGCGCTATCGCGACAAGACCGCGCTTAGCAATTGCACGATCACGGTGCCCGAGGGACACGTGGTGGGCCTCGTGGGGCCGAACGGATCGGGCAAATCTACCTTGCTCAACATCGCATCGGGTGTGCTCTCGCCCACGTCAGGGACTGTCCGAGTCTTCGATGCGCCACCGGCCTCGTCGCCTACGCAACGGGGGCGCGTGGGCTTCGTCGCCCAAGACACCCCTGTGTATTCGGGGTTCAGCGTGCGGGATCACCTGCGCTTCGCCCAGCACGTCAATCCCAAGTGGGACGATGATCTCGCGCGTCGGCGAATCGAAGAGCTCGGTCTGAACCTCTCTCAGCGCGCGGGCAAACTCTCGGGAGGACAGCGCGCTCAGCTGGCCCTCACTCTGGCCATCGCCAAGCGACCCGACTTTTTGGTGCTCGATGAGCCTGTGGCGAGCCTTGACCCTCTCGCCCGACGTGAGTTTCTCCAGATATTGATGGAGACTGTGGCCGAGCGTGAGGTGAGCATTTTGCTGTCGTCTCACCTCGTCGCCGACATCGAGCGAGTCTGTGACTATCTCGTCGTTCTTGTGTCGTCGCGGGTTCAGGTCGCCGGGGACGTGGAAGACCTTCTCGCCAGCCATCATCGGCTCATCGGTCCGCGCGACACCGCAACACCCGACGGCCAAGTGGTGATTGAGGCGAGCCACACCGAACGCCAGAGCACCTTGTTCGTCCGCTCCGACGGACCCATCGCTGACTCTCGCTGGACGGTCGAGGCGGTCAACCTCGAGGACCTCGTTCTTGCCTACATGGGTCAGGGCCGTGACGAGCGCACCGAGGAGTCCCCGTGATGTGGTTTGCCTGGCGTCAATTCCGCGTTCAGGCGTTGATCGCCTTTGCGTTCCTCTTGGCGGTGGCCATCGCATTTCTTCTCACCGGTCCCGACGTGCTGCACACGTACCACACGACGATCCTGGGATGCGCCGCGCGCGGGGACTGCGACGCCGCCAAGAACAGCTTCCTGTCCACGTACCCCTTCCTGCAGAACCTACTCACCGAGAGCGAGTTCCTTGCGGTGCTCATCGGAGTCTTCTGGGGCGCCCCGGTCGTCGCGCGCGAGTTTGACACCGGGACGTTCCGATTGGCGTGGACCCAGAGCGCCTCTCGTGCACAGTGGCTCAGGGCGAAGATGTTGGTCGGTGGGATCGCGACCATTATCACCGCAGGTCTCTTCACACTGATGGCGACGTGGTGGTCGAGCCCGATCGATCGCGTCCGAGGCCAACCGTTCAGCCTCTTTGATACTCGCGACATCGTGCCAATTGGCTATGCGCTCTTTGCCTTCGCGCTCGGTGTCGCCATAGGGGCAGTGGTACGTCGGGTGATTCCTGCCATGGTGCTCACGATTGCGGCCTTCGCCGCGGTTCGCGGACTGTTCAACTTTGTTATCCGTCAGCGTTTCGCCCCCGCCCTGCACGCGACGTTTTCCTACGCCACCGCGAGCGGCGGCGGCTTTCGAATCGGGGGCAACGTCAACCCGGGCGATTGGATTCTGACGAGTGTTGTTAAGGATGCAGCGGGAAAGGTCTATCCTCGCCTCAACAGCGGCATCGATTTTCAACCGGATGGAAATGGCTCCGTGACCTTTGTCGGCGCGGGTCGCTGCCCCAACAGGATCCCTGGCTTCCCAGGCGTGGGCGGGCACTCGGGGCCCGCCAAGGCAATGCAAGAGGCGTTGGGCAAGTGCGTGAACTCATTTCATCTGCACGAGATCGTGACCTATCAACCAACCTCTCGGTACTGGAGCTTCCAGTGGTACGAACTGTCGTCGTACGTCGTGCTTTCCTTGATTCTCGCGGCGTTCGGCGTGTGGTGGATCCGGCGCCTGTAGGCGCTAGAGGGTCAACAACTGGAGGCATCCAGGCTCGGCGCAGTAGACTGTTGACCCTGTGCGTTGCCCTCGGGCCGCCAGTCATTTCGTAGAGGAGTTTCCATGTCACAGGTCACGCTGCAGGCGTCGACGGATCGCGCCGAGGGGTCGTCGAGTTCACGCCGATTGCGCCGCGACGGATCCATTCCCGCGGTCATCTACGGACATGGCGTCGGGCCCATCGCGGTAGCAGTGAACGCCAAGGACTTTCGCACCGCGGTCTCCGGGGATCAGGGCCTTAACTCCCTGATAACCCTGGACACGGACGGTACTACCTACACGGTGCTGGCGCGTGAGCTTCAGCGTCATCCGGTGCGCGGCACGGTTTCGCACATCGACTTCCAGGTCGTAGACCCCAACCAGGTTGTCCTGGCTGAAGTCCCGTTGCACCTCGTGGGCGACGCCGTTGAGGTGCGTCACGCAGACTGGGAAGTGGACCAGCAGATGTTCAGCCTCGAAGTCAGTGCTCGACCGAACCAGATACCGACCTTCCTCGAAGTCGAGATCTCGAACCTCACGCCTGGCGCAACTATTCGGGTGGAGGACCTCACTCTGCCCGAGGGAGTCACAGCTCCTGGCGATCCGGCTGCGGCGGTCGTCGCGACCCACGCCGGTCGTGCGGCGAAGACTCCTGGGCCCGCTGCCGCTGTCGCGGAGTAGTCGCCATGGCGCTTCGGCGCGCTCGCCAGAACGATCGTCGGGGACTCTCCAGCCGTTTGCTGATACTCGGATTGGCCAATCCCGGCGAGGACTTCGAGGGATCTCGGCACAACGTTGGTGGTGACGCGGTGCGCCTCGTGGTGCAACGTCGCGGTGGTCACCTCGCGCTCGAACGCCATCAGCGCGCCCTGACGGCGACGCTGCCCACGGCCGACGGACCCGTGACCTTGGCCGTGCCCACCGTGTTCATGAACGACTCAGGTTCCGCGGTATCACCCTTGATGCGCCGGACTTCCCTCGAGATTCTTTCGCATCTGGTCGTTGTTCACGACGAGTTGGACCTCGAACCGGGTCGAGTGCAGATCAAGTTCGGCGGCGGCCTGGCGGGTCACAATGGGCTTCGTTCTATCGCTCACACGTTGGGATCTCAGGACTTCGCGCGCGTGCGCATCGGCATCGGCAAGCCGCCCAGCAAGGAGCAGGGAGCCAATTACGTCCTCAAGCGACCCACCGGCAAACTCAAAGAGTCTCTCCAGGTTGACGTGGCGTTGGCGGCGGACGCCATCGAAGCGCTGCTGGACTACAGCTTTGATGTCGCCCAGCAACGCGTGAACGCTTCGTGAGCGAGGTCGCCCTTCGCGCCGTTCTTGACCGCGTCGCACCGAGCGTGCGCGCCTCGATAGCCTCTGGTTCCTTCGTGCCGTCCAGTTACGCCACGCCGCTCGCTCTGGCATCCCTCGCTCTTGACGAGGAGCACCTGGTGGCGGTCGTGGCGACCTCGAGTGACGCGGAGCTCTTTTACGACGCGCTGGTGGCCTGGTTGGGCCCGCGCGACGTGGCCCTCTGGCCGGGCTGGGACACTCACCCCCTGGAGCGAGTCAGTCCCGACAGCCTGGTCATGGCACAGCGCTCGCTCCTTCGTTGGCGAATCCAAAACGGCACCGGTCCCCGGGTGATCGTGGCGTCGGCCCGATCGATCGCTCAGATCCTGTCTCCCGAGAACGTGCGCGAGCCCTTCGTCTTGGCGCGCGGGGCGCAGATCGATCGCGATCAGTTCCTCCAAGGACTCGTGTCGATGGGGTACCGGCGCGAACAACTCGTTGAACACCGCGCCGAGATCGCGGTGCGTGGTGGCATCGTCGACGTGTGGCCCGCCCACGCCGACGAGCCAATTCGCCTCGACTTTTTCGGCGACGACATTGAACGCCTGACAGTCTTTGACATCGCCACTCAGCGTTCGACGCACGACGTCGACGAAGTTGTGATCGGACCCGCCCGCGAGTGGCTGCCTGGCGAGCGCACGCGAGAGAGAGCCGAGGAGTTGGCCCAGAGCGCACCATGGGCCCAGCCCTCCTTTGAGCGCATTTCGTCCGGGCAGCTCTTTGACGGGATGGAAGGTTGGATGGAGCTCTTCGTCAGCGAGCCCTCAACTCTGCTCGACGAGATCGCCGGCGCTCGTGTCGTTGTCGTGGAAACTCCGCGGGTTCATTCTCGGCTCGATGAGCTGCTGGTAGAAGAACGCGAACTCACCGACGTCGTGGCCGCCACGTGGCGAACGAGCGACGAGGTGCCGCTTCTGCACCTCAGCTACGACCAGGTACTGGAAGGTCGCGTCAACCTGGCCCTGGACGCTCGAGCGAGCACTCTCGACTCCCCGCTCACGTCTCCACCCGTCGTTCAGGGCGACGCCAGTCGCATCGCCGCTCACGTGCGCAACTGGGCGAAGGCGCGTCGCGGCGTGATCCTGACCTCGAGTGCCGGAGCTATTGAGCGGATGGCCGACCAGTTGCGCGGCGAAGGCTTGGAGGTCACGACCGACCCCGCTCGTGTGCTCGAGGCGAGGTTGAGCGTTCTCGAAAGTCACTTGCCGCTGGGCTTTTCGCTCGAAGAGCCCGAGGTCGTCGTGTGGAGCGAAAGTGACCTCACGGGCCGACGTCCCCAGCGTCGCGTGGCGCGCACCCGCACCCGCACCGTCGACGGCTTCTTCGATGACCTGTCGGTGGGCAGTTATGTCGTACATCGCCAGCACGGCGTCGCTCGATTCTCAGGTACGACGACGCGCGCCATCAACGGGGTGACCCGGGACTACCTGATCCTCGAGTTCAAAGACGGTCGCAGCTACTGGCCCACCGAGCAGATCGATGCCCTCACGCCCTACACGGGCGGTGACTCTCCGGCGCTCTCGCGCATGGGCGGGGTCGAGTGGCAAAAAACGCGAGCCAAGGCGCGCGCCGCGGCGTTCCTCGTTGCCCAAGAACTCGTGGACCTCTATCGTCTGCGCAGCGTGGCCGAAGGGCACGCCTTCACCCCCGACACGGCGTGGCAGCGCGAGATGGAAGAGCTCTTTCCCTACACGCTTACGGCCGATCAGGCCCAGTCCATCCTCGACGTGAAGGCCGATATGGAGTCCCCGCGCCCGATGGATCGGTTGGTGTGCGCGGACGTCGGTTTCGGCAAGACCGAAGTGGCCCTGCGTGCGGTCTTCAAGGCCGTCCAGGACAACTACCAGGCCGCCGTTCTCGTGCCCACGACGCTGCTGGCGAGTCAGCACTTTGCGACCTTCACCGAGCGGTTCGCAGGCTTTCCCATCAAGGTTGCCCTGCTCAGCCGATTCGTCGACGACGCCGAGAGCCAGACGGTACTGGCCGGGTTACGCGACGGCTCGGTCGACGTCGTCATTGGCACACATCGGCTGTTGAGCGACGCGGTGGCCTTTAAGAGGCTTGGCCTGCTCGTGGTGGACGAAGAGCAGCGTTTCGGGGTGACCCACAAAGAAGAGATCAAGGCGCGCTCGGTGGGCGTTGACGTGCTGACTTTGAGCGCGAGCCCGATCCCGCGCACCCTCGAGATGGCCTTCACCGGTATACGCGATCTCTCGATGATCACGACACCGCCGGCGGAGCGCCGCCCCATCCTGACCCACGTGGGTGAGTACAACGAACCGGCCGTGGTCGAGGCAATCCGTCGCGAACTCCTGCGCGAGGGCCAGGTCTTCTTCGTGCACAATCGCGTGACCGACATTGACCAAGTGGCGCGACGCCTCGGTCAGCTCGTGCCCGACGCGCGCATCGCGATCGCCCACGGACAGATGGACGAAGGCACCCTCGAACGGGTCATGATCGACTTTTGGGAACGTCGTTACGACGTGTTGGTGTGCACGACCATCGTGGAGTCGGGCATCGACCTGCCCTCGGTGAACACGCTCATCGTTGACCGAGCCGAACGCCTCGGCCTGGGGCAACTGCACCAATTACGCGGCCGCGTCGGACGAAGCGGCCAGCGGGCCTACGCCTATCTCTTTCACCCCGCTGATCAGGTGCTCTCGGAGACTGCCTACGAGCGCTTGCGCACCATCGGCGACAATACCGCTCTGGGCAGCGGCTTCAAGATTGCGATGCGCGACCTCGAGATTAGGGGGGCGGGGAACCTGCTCGGCCACGACCAGTCCGGACCGGTCGCGGCCGTGGGCTACGACCTCTACGTGCAACTGGTCGCCGAGGCCGTGGCCGACGCCAAGGGCTTCCGCGTTCCCGAGGTCACGCCGATCAATCTCGACGTGCCGGGTGACGCGCACCTGCCCAAGAGTTACGTCGAGGCCGACGACGCGCGTCTTGAGGCGTACCGCCACCTCGCGAGCGTGACAACCCACGAGGAACTCGACGACCTGCGCGCCGAGTGGGTGGACCGATACGGCGCACTGCCCGCTCCGGCGATCGGTCTGCTCGATCTCGCGCGGCTCCGGCTTACCTGCCTGGAGTACGGCGTCACCTCGGTGGTGGTGATGCCCGCACGAGCCGGGGTGCGGTCTCGCCCAGTCGTGCGCCTAGGTCCCGTTTCGCTCGCGCTGAGTCAGCAGATCCGCGTGCGGCGCACCTACGGGTCGACGGCGTTCAACGAATCGACCCACGAATTTCGCGTGGAGCGCAACGCGCGAGAGGTCACGCCCAGCGTCCTTACGGCGCTCATTGAGGACCTCCACGCCGCGACGGAGGTCTCGGCGTGACTCGGTAGCATGGCTAGGTGCGCCGCCTCGTAGCTCTGTTTGTGCTCGCGCTGATCGGCGCCAGCATCTACGGGGTAAGCGGCCTGTCGTCGGGCGTGAGCGTCAATCATCAGTCGGTGTCCGGCTCGAGTTTGAACGCCGAACTCTCGGCGATCACGCACAACAAGACCCTCGAGTGCTACATCGACTCCCTCGATCCCACTACGTACTCGGCCGGGGCCGGTGGCGACTCGCTCAAGTCGAGTTCCGCGAGGGCGTGGGTGAATCTGCGCGTCGAGGGCCTCGCCATCAACCAGTACGTCACGGCGAAGTGGAACTACCATCCTGACGCCGCTCAACTGGCGGTCGCCAAGTCCTCGCTCATCGGTGAACTGACCGAAGAGGCGAGCGCGAACTCACTGAGCTGTCCAGGTTCCGCCACGTCAGCGTTGGCCGAGATGCCCGCCGAGATGCGCACCGCCGAGATTCAGTCCCAGGCCACGTCGTTGTATCTCGTGAAGAAGTTGAACGACACCATTCCTCTCACCACCGCGTCAATCGAGACGTATTACAAGTCCCACCAGAGCGACTACGACACGCTGTGCATCTCGATCGCCCTCGTGCTGCCGACCAAGGTCGCGGCCTTCGAGAGCGCCGAGGCACAAGGCGCCAGCGTCGCCACACTGGCGAAGGACTTCTCCCAGGATGCCTCGGCCTCCAAGGGCGGGGCGTACGGGTGCTACGCGCCTTCGAGTGACTCATACGCGAGTGTGCGACAAGACGCCAGCGGCGGGACGTTGGATGAGTTTCCGACCAAGCCGGCCTACATCGACTACAACGACAGCGAGTACGCGCTGTTCGTGGCGGTGACCACGAGGACGCTCACGCCCTTCGCGACGGCCGAGCCGGCCGTGCTGAACGACCTGAAGGCGATAAACGCCCAAGCCGCCGACTCGGTGAAGAACACGTTGCTCGAAGAGGCCGCGATCTACGTGGACCCCGCTTTTGGCCTGTGGGGGGTGTCCAGCACGCAAGGGCCGGAAGTCTTTGCGCCGAGCGTGCCCCCGTCCTCCAGCGTTACCGGAGCCGACAAGCTCACCGCAGGCGCCGCGAACTATCAGTGACCCCCGTCGTACGCGTCGTCGGTCTGGGACCGGGTAGCAGCGAGCACATCACTCAAGGCAGCGCGCGACTCATTCGCGAGTCTCCCGTGGTGCGCTTTCGCACCCTGCGCCACCCGGCGGCAGCGGACTTTGGGGACGTCGAGAGCTACGACGACCTCTACGAGCATGCGGACTCCTACGACGAGCTCTACGCCGCGATCGCCGATGACCTGGTGCGACTGGCCCACGACGCCGCGGGGGGTGAAGTTCTCTACGTGGTGCCGGGTTCGCCGGTCGTGGCTGAGCGCACCGTAGAACTGCTGCGCGATCGTAGCGATGTCACGCTCATCACCGAGCCCGCGGTCTCGGTGATCGACCTCGCGTGCGCGGCGCTGGGCGCTGACCCCATGACGGTGAGCCTGCGCATCGCCGACGCGCTCGGTTCTGAGTCGGCTTTGCAGGGACCGGGGCCCCTACTGATTCTCCAGACGTACTCTCCTGAGGTTCTCGCCGTGGTGGCTGATCGGCTCCACCAATCGGGTGAAGTGACGATCCTTCATCACCTGGGCACGGGAGACGAAGAGATCTTGACGGTGCCGACCGCCGATCTCACGAAGTTCCGGCGGGCCGATCACCTGACCTCGCTGTGGGTGGGAGACGTGCGTAATGCGGGTGACGCGGTGAATGAGTTGTGGCGGCTTATTCACCGCCTGCGCCTCGAGTGCCCGTGGGATCAAGAGCAGACTCACGCGTCCCTCACGAATCACCTGCTCGAAGAGGCCTACGAGGCGATCGACTCACTCGAAGTATTGGCGCGCGTGTCCGAGCGGGGCGTGCGTGATGAGGCCGCCATCTCTCACGTCGAAGAAGAGCTCGGCGATCTGCTCGTCCAGGTTCTCCTGCACGCGGTGATCGGTGAAGAGGACAACGAGTTCGATCTCACGTCCATCGCCGAGCATCTGCGCGACAAGCTCATCTACCGTCACCCCCACGTTTTTGGCGATGCCGCCGCCGACAGTGCCGATGAGGTCGCCGAGCGCTGGGAAGTCCTCAAGCGGTCTGAAAAGGGTCGCGCCAGCGTGACCGATGGCATCGAGTGGCAGCTGCCCGCCCTCACGCTGTACACCAAGCTGCTCCGCAAGGCGGCGGCCGTGAACCTGGCGATGCAGAGCGGTGACGATGCGCGGGGGCGTGCGATCGCCGTCCTCGAGGGTCTGCAGTTCGACGACGATGCGGCCGGTGACACGAGCTCCACCTCACACACGCTCACTTCGTGGGGCGACGCGATCGTCGCCCTCGTGAGCGCGGCGCGGTACGCCGGGGTCGATCTCGAGGGGGTGTTGCGCGAGCGGGCCCTCGCGCTGCGCGACGTGATTCGCGAGAACGAAGCCGAAAAACTCGCCGACTAACGTTTGGTCCGAACTGAGGAGACCGACATGAGCGCGATTGAAGTTGTCCTGGGCCGCCAGATTCTCGACTCGAGAGGCAACCCGACCGTCGAAGCGGAGGTGCACCTCGATTCAGGCGCTATCGGACGCGCCGCGTCGCCCTCGGGTGCCTCGACTGGGACGCGCGAGGCCGTCGAGCTGCGTGACGGGGGGAGCGAGTGGAACGGCAAGGGCGTCACGACAGCGGTGAGCTACGTGAACGGCGAGATCAACGACGCCCTGGAGGGGTACGACGCCGGGGACCAGCGTTCCGTGGACTTCGCGATGATCGACCTCGACGGCACGGCTAACAAGTCCCGACTCGGGGCCAACGCCATTCTGGCGGTCTCGCTCGCCACGGCCAAGGCCGCCGCCCTCGAAAGTGACCTGCCTTTGTTTCAGTACCTCGGCGGCGTCAACGCGCACGTTCTGCCGGTGCCGATGATGAACGTCATCAATGGCGGAGTTCACGCGAAGAACACGATCGACTTTCAAGAGTTCATGGTCATGCCCATCGGCGCGGCGTCCTTTAGTGAGGCGCTGCGCTGGGGTACCGAGACGTACCACGCGCTGAAGGGCATCTTCGAGCAGCGCGGACTGTCCACCGCGGTCGGCGACGAGGGTGGCTTCGCTCCCGATCTGCCCAACGCCGAAGCGGCGATTCAGGCGCTGCTCGACGCGATCGAAGCAGCCGGTCGCGTGCCGGGTACCGAGATCGCTATCGCCATGGACCCGGCAACGAGTGAGTTGTATCGCGACGGGGCCTACCACTTAGACGGCGAGGGCCGCGTGCTGTCGAGCAGCGAGCTGGTCGACTACTGGGTGGATCTGTGCGGCCGCTATCCCATCGTCTCGCTCGAAGACGGCATGGCCGAAGAGGACTGGGAGGGTTGGACCGCTCTTACATCGCGTCTTGGCGACGCAATTCAAATCGTGGGCGACGACATCTTCGTGACCAATCCCGAGATCTTAGAAAAGGGCATCGAACGGGGTGTTGCGAACTCGATTCTGGTCAAGTTGAATCAGATCGGCACGCTCACTGAGACCCTGGACACCGTGCGCCTGGCGAATCTCAATCGTTATAGCTGTGTGATCTCTCACCGTTCAGGCGAGACGGAGGACACCACGATCAGCGATGTCGCGGTCGCGACGAACGCGGGTCAGATAAAAACCGGTGCGCCGGCCCGTAGCGATCGCGTGGCGAAGTACAATCAACTGTTGAGAATTGAAGAGCAGCTCGGAGACTCCGCCCGTTTTCTCGGCGCGAGGTCCCTGTCGGGAGCCTTAGGTGTCAGCAACCCACAGCGTTAATCCATCGCATCGCAATCACTGGATGTTGCCGCTCGCGATCGTGGTGGCGGCCGTCATGCTGGTGGGTTGGTTCCCCGCCAAGGCCCTCTGGCATCAGCAGGCTCAACTGAACGCGACGATGAGCGAGATCCACGCCGTCCAGCGTCAAGAGGCGCTTCTCAAGAACGAGTCCAAGACCGTCGACACCACGGCGGCTGCGACACAGCTGGCGCGAGCGCAGTATCAACTGGTCAACCCCGGTCAAAGCCTGATCCAGGTACTACCGGGCGACTCTTCCGGCCAAGTTTCGGCCAACTCCGTTGACCCGGGCTTCCAGCCCCTCGTCTCACCCACGTCGGCGACCGAGCCTGGCACGACCACCACTCCGACGTCCTCCTCGTCCTCGACGCATCACCACTCGAACGGTTTTCTCTCGCGCTTGGTGCACACCCTCGAGTTCTGGCGTTGAGCTTTCGCGACGCGACGTCGGACGATCAGCAACTCGTAGAGACTTTGGTTGGTCGCCCGCTCGGCGGTCGATTCGCGGTAGTCGTGCGAACTCGAGATGGTCGGCCGGTCGTGATCGAGAACGAACCGCACCTGCGAGACGGCACGCCGATGCCCACCTTGTTCTGGCTGGTAGATCCCGAGATCCACTCTGCGGTGAGTCGACTCGAGAGCGACGGCGGCGTGCACCGCTTCGAGGCGCTGGTTGACGCAATCGAACTCCAGCGAGCGCACGACGACTACGCGCGACGCCGCGACGCGGCCACACTGCGCCGTGACCTGGTTGCTCCGAGCGGGGGAGTCGGTGGTACCCGAGCGGGAGTGAAGTGCCTGCACGCGCATCTTGCCAACTACTTGGTGAGTGCGAACGATCCGGTCGGTCAGTTGGTGGCGACGTCAGTGAACATCGGAGTCGTCCAGGTGGAGGTCGTGCGTGAGTGACGTCGTGGCCGCCTTTGACTGCGGGAGCAACTCGACGCGCCTGCTGATCGCGAACGACGAGGGGACCACACTCGTTCGCGCGATGAATATCACCCGGCTGAGCGAGCGCGTGGACGCAACAGGCACTTTGTTGCCCGAAGCCATGGAGCGGACCTTCTCGGTGTTGCGCGACTACCGCGCTGCGTGCGACCTCGATGGCGTGATCCGAGGGCGTCTCGTCGCGACGTCGGCCGTTCGCGATGCGAGCAACGGCGCAGAGTTTCTTCGACGGGCTCACGAGATTGTGCGCGTTCCCGCAGGCGTCCTGGACGGAAGTGAAGAAGCGGCGCTGTCCTACGCCGGGGCGACCAAGGACCTCGAGCCGCTTGCGGTGCCCACGATGATCATTGATGTCGGCGGCGGTTCCAGCGAACTCGCCGTTGAACTCGATGGACGACTGGTGAGCTACTCGATGCAACTCGGCTGTGTTCGCATCACCGAACGAGCTCTCGGCCGCGGTGTGGTGACCCCGGCGAGCGACGACGCGGCGCGAACGATGATCGACGAAGAGGTGGACCGAGCTTTTGCCGCCCGACCCGAGTTTGAGACCCTGGTCGGTCACGTGCGGCTCGTAGGGCTGGCGGGCACGGTGGCGACACTCGCCCAGATGGACGCCGGTCTAGCGCTCTACGACCGCGACGTCGTGCATCATCGCGTGCTCTCCCTCGAGACGATCGAGTGGTGGCAGGACCTGCTTTCGAGTGAGCCGCCCGCGCAACGCCTGGGTCATCCGGGCATGGTGGTGGGTCGCGAAGACGTCCTGCCGGCCGGTCTCTACGTGCTTGACGCCGTGATGCGTCGCCTGGGGGTAAGCGAACTATTAAGTTCCGAAAACGACATCCTGGATGGGATCGTGGGGTCGCTGCTCGGTACCTGAGATTGCGTCCGCACTGGTGACCTGTAACGATGGGAAAGTGAGAGGCCGCTCATGGTGACGACGCGTAGCGCGATATTCTCACCCATCACGTTGCACGGACGGCGCATCGTGCTGCGCACGATGAACGAGCAGGACTACGAGGCCTGGCACGAAGTTCGGATCCGCAATCACGACTGGCTGCTCAAGTGGGAGCCCCGCTCGGCGCACGCGTCGCACTTGGCCGAAGACCGGCGCAGCTTCGTGAGCCGTTGCGCGATACGTGAGCGCGAGCGTCAGATCGGCACCGGGTTTGGCTTTGGCATCTTTGTCGACGGCCGTTTCGTGGGCGAGATCACCCTTTCCTCGATCCAACGAGGTCCGCTGCAGTCGGCCTTCATCGGCTACTGGATCGACCAGGCCGCCGCGGGCCAGGGGCTGATGCCCGAGGCGGTGGTGGCGATGCTTCAGTATGCCTTTGAGTCCTTGCGACTCCACCGCGTCGAGATCAACATCATTCCGCGTAATCACGCGTCGCGTCGGGTCGTGGAGAAACTGGGACTGCGCTGCGAGGGCGTCTCCGAGCGGTACCTCGAGATCGACGGTGCGTGGGAAGATCACGCGCGCTACGCCATTACGTCTGAGGAGTGGGGTGACCGCGCGCCCGAACTCGTGACGGGCTGGTTACTTCCCGACCACCGCTAGATCGCCTCGTAAGTGCGCCCGCGCAGCTCGTCCAGGTTGGTCGTGCGCATCTGCCCACCGAGCACCTTCGCCACGCCTAGGCCGCCGGGACCACCGTTGCGGCCGACCACTAGTAGCGCGTTTTCGTCACCTCGCGCAACGACGAGACCTTGCAGACGCGCCTCGCGTGCGATGGGCGCGATCTCATCCACGCGGACCTCAGGTGAGAGTTCGACGACGATATTTTCGTAGTGGGTCGTGCGGATGCCGCGGATGTCGCGCAACATCACCAGCGAGTCGTGGACCGGGCGCACCGAGGAACCAGGCACGTCGCGCCAGGTGACGAGCAGGGGGGTGACGCTCAAGCCGAGCTGGTCGGCGAGATAGAACAGCTCCACGTCGAAGGCGAAGCGATCCACCATGGCCAGGGACGCCAGCAACCGCGCCGCGCCCAGGTCGAAGCCCTTGCAACCACACTGGGTGTCGCGTTGGGCGGTGCGGGTGTAGTGGTGCACGAAGTGATGGAACACGGTGCCCGCTACGGTGCGCACCGGCGAACCGTACGCGATGCGACCCCTGATCGCTCGCGTTCCCGGGACGAAAGCGCTCGTGCGCAACGCGGTCGTAAAGAGCGAGAACTGCGCGGGGTCGATCGCCATATCGGCGTCGGCCGTGATGACGTGGGTGCCGCGCGCAAGGCCCATGCCCAGGCGCAGGGCCGCGCCCTTGCCCAGGTTCGCCGGTTGTTGGAGGAAGAGCGCGTGCTCGAGGTGTCCGTAGACCTCGTGCGCGCGGCGCAACGTGTTGTCGCTCGAGCCGTCGTCAACGACGATCACCTCAACGCTCGACTCGCCGAGTTCACCGAGGGCCGGGGCGAGACGGTCGAAACCGTCTTGGAGTCGCGCGCTCTCGTTAAAGGCCGGAATGACGATAGTGAGATCAATCATGCTTAGGGTCGCGCGGCTCCAATAAAACCGGCGGAAAAGAAGGGCGCGTATCCGACGTCGGTGCCCGTATAGGGGGCGGCAATGATCGTGTCGACGCCATACGGGCCCGAACCGACGTACATCACGACGTGGTCAACCTCGTGGTCGCCGTCAAGGTTGAAGTAGAACAGCAGGTCACCGGGCTGTAAGTCAGTCGGGACGATGTGAAGCAGGGCGGGGTACTGCGTTTCGGTCGTACGCGGGATTGTTATTCCGGCCTTGCCCCACGCCCACTGAACCAGTCCCGAGCAGTCGAACCCGACCCCGGGCGTCTCGCCGCCCCAGACGTAGGGCACCCCGATCTGACTCTCGGCGGCCTTGACGGCCGCCAGTCCCTGGGCCGTTCCGGCGACCTCGGCGATGGTGACTGTGGTCTCGGCTTGCTGCTCGGCTTGGATTACCTGGTTGGCGGCATTCTGGCCGCCGACGGCTGAGGCGGCCGTAACTGCCTGCTCCTCGCCAGCGGTGTTCTTGTCCTTGGCGGCTTCGACTCCGACTTGGATCTCGTAGTTGATGATCTGGACGCGGTACTGGGCGGTGACGTTGGCGAGTTCGACTTGGGTCTGATTCTCGAGGGCCACGTTGGAGGCGAGTAACTCCTGCATCGCGTCCGTTTGCTGTTGAGCCTTGGCCCGTTGGCTGGCGACGCGGGATCTTTGTGCGGCCACCTTCGCGACGGTGTGCTCCAACGAGTCCTTTTCACGCTGGAGCTTTGCTTCGAGAGAGTCAAGGTTGCCGATGACCTGGTCCTGGTAGATCTTCTCGGCGTCGCTGCGGTTGACGTTCTGGTTGAACAGGGAGACGATCTGAGTTTCCGACGCCCCGAGCACGAAGGCGCGCACCACCGCCACGACGACCTTCTTCTTGGTGACCGCCACCTGGGCGCGCTTCTTGGTCTCTTTTACTTTGAGGTTCGCGATGTTGGCATCGAGCGTCGTGATATTGCCGTTGATGGACGCAAGATTGGCTTCGTCGGCGTCGTACTCGTTCGCCGAGATCTCGCTGCGCTGTTCCTGGCGCGCCAGGGCGGCAGAGAGGTCGGCCATCGCCTTTTGCGTTTGGCTGATGCTGCGGGCGTCCGCGGGGCTCGGAACGACAACCCACAGGCCACTTAGCGCAGCTACCAGGAGGAGCGAAAGACTACGAGTCGTGCTCCGACGACGCACGCGCAACATACCAAACAAGCCTAGTTAGCGCGTCCAAATAAACCGGTCGTTTCGGCGAAATCGTAACAATGCGTTAGCGTTGGCGCACAACATCGTCGCGTGGGGGCGTAGCCCAATTGGCAGAGGCAGGGCGCTTAAACCGCCTCCAGTGAGGGTTCGAGTCCCTCCGCCCCCACGCTGTGTGAGCAGTCTTCAATATTTAGTAGCGTTGAAGGGTGGCGAAAAGCAATTCTGGCAAGTGGGTGAGCCGCGTCGGCTCGGCCGGCGGCGGCAAGACGTACCGAAAATCCCGTCCGGCGAACTTCTACGGGGCGCTCTTCGTGATCGTTGTTCTGGGCCTCGCGTTGACGGCATTCTCGAAATACGAGTACGAACACCCGACCAAGAAAGCCGTGGCTCCGGTGGTCGCGCCGGCGATTGGATCGGTGCAGTACGCCGCCCTCGCCATCGACAACTGCGGCACAACCTTGCCGTACTTGCAGACCGACACGAGTTACAAGGGTGGCGGTTTCCTCGTCGGCGGGGACAACGTCGTTCGACTGACCCCACTCACGGCGGCGGACGCGGGCCACAACGCCAACCTCAAGACCTTTGCAAACGAGTACGCCGGTCTGAAGTTGACCTCGACCGAATTGGCGGTACCCAAGGCCGACGGCGTGGCCAATCCCAAGACCACCTTTAAGAACGGCGAGGACTGCGCGGCCGGCACCAAGTACGCCGGCAAGCCCGGCAAGGTCGTCTACGCGTACTGGACGACGCTTGCGCAAAAGTCGCCCACGCTCACGACCAACCCGGCCAAGATTCACTTCTACAAGGACCTGCGTGTGACGATGGCCTTCCTGCCGGCGGGCGTCACGCCGACCGCGCCGGCCGAGAAGTCGGTAGACGAAATGGTGCTCGACGCGACGACGCCCACGACCACCACTACCACGACCCTCCCGACGACGACGACCACGGCGCCCCTAACAACCACGACCACCACCCCCACGACGACGACCACCAAGGGCTGAGATTGCAGGCGGTCATTCTCGTCGGGGGCCAGGGAACGCGACTGCGACCGCTCACGTACGAGACGCCGAAGCAGATGTTGCCCCTGGTGGGCGTGCCAATGATCGAATGCGTGTTGGAAGCCTTGGGGCGCCACGGGGTAACCGACGCGGTCCTGTCGTTGGGCTACTTGCCCGATCGCTTCATCGAGGCGTACCCAACGAATCTCATTTCGGGCGTACAGGTGACCTACGCCGTCGAACCCGAGCCCCTCGACACGGCTGGAGCGATTCGCTTCGCCGCAGATTTTGCCGGGGTCGACGACACGTTCGTGGTGGTGAACGGAGATGTCCTCACTGATCTAGACGTGACGGCGCTGCTCACATTTCATCGCGAACACCACGCGGAAGCGACGATCGCCCTGCACCCGGTGGATGACCCTTCGCACTTTGGCGTCGTGCCCACGACCGACGACGGTCAGGTGATCGCCTTCGTCGA
The DNA here is from genome assembly GCA_963839255.1 of uncultured Acidimicrobiaceae bacterium. Classification (GTDB taxonomy): domain Bacteria; phylum Actinomycetota; class Acidimicrobiia; order Acidimicrobiales; family RAAP-2; genus RAAP-2. Next base: position 109,962 of record CAWIUH010000005.1, on the reverse strand, counting down.
AAAGCCGCCGCGCGATGAAGCACCCACCAACCTGATCAACGCTGGAACCTACGTCTTTGAACTGAGCGCCCTCGATCGCATTGCGCCGGACCGTCGCGTCAGCGTGGAGCGCGAGACGTTTCCCGCGCTGGCCGCTGCGGGCACGCTGTTTGCCATGGCCGATCACGCCTATTGGCTCGACACCGGAACACCCCGTCTCTACCTGCAGGCGAACATCGACGTCTTAAAGGGGCACAACTCCCAACACGATTTCACCGGCGTAGTGGACGGATCCTGGCGCGCGCTGTCCGCGACCATTGATCCGTCGGCCAAACTCACCAACTCGGTCGTCGACCGGGGTTGTGTGGTGGCGGCCGACGTCGTGCTGGAAGAGTGCGTATTGCTGCCTGGGGCTGTCGTCCAGAGCGGGAGTGAGATTCGCTCTTCGATAATCGGACCCGAAGCAGTTATCGGATCGGGTTCGCAGTTGGGTCCCACGTGCGTGGTGGGGGCCAAGGAGCACGTGGCGCCCGACTCGCATCTCTTTGGCGACGTTCGCCTCGGCGGCGTGTAGCGCTCATTCTCTTTAGCGAAAGAGGTCGTCGTTCTTCGAGCGCACGATGTTCTCGCTCACCGAGCCCGGACCGAAGAACGAGGCGTCAAGTCCTCGCACGAGCGCGAAGGGCGTGGCGGCGGATTTGTGCAGGACGAGGTTGGCCGCTCCCGCAATCTCGTCGGCGATGGCCACCTCGGTCGCTTCGAGGAGCCGTCCCGTCGCGTCACGGGTGCCGCGCAAGTCGAGCACCGGTCGAAGCCCAGCCGAGCCGAGAGCGACGTCGGTGACGCCCTGACGCCAGACCCGTCCGAAGGTGTCGGTGATCAGGACCGCCGCGTCGACGCCGAGGCGACGCGTGAGCTCAGCGCGGATGCGTCGCGCCGAGCGGTCAGGGTCCTTGGGCAACAAGATGGCGGTACCGTCCTCGGTGTTCGAGAGATCCACGCCAGCGTTGGCGTTGATGAAGCCGTGTCGCGTCTCGGTGATGCGTAGAGTCCCGCGGCGGCGCAGGACGCGACGCGACTCGCCCTCGACGATGGCGACCTTGTGCTCGTCCGTGCCATCGAAGTCCACGACCTGGCCTTCGGACTTTGAGACGACCTTGCTGGTCACGATGATCAGGTCGTTCCTACGCAAGATCTTCGTTGGCGGTCGCAAGCGACTCGATGATGAGCGTGACGAGGTCATCGCCCCTGTGGACCATGACCGGACACGCAAGCGCGACGAGTCGAAGTTCGCTCACGACACCAGCACCGTGGCGAGGCGGTGCGCGCTCGCGGGTTCGGCCATGATCGTCGTCGTGACCGCGACGCGCATCCCGAGGTGACGAATGGGATCGGCCAGGGTCGCGTCGACTTCGTCGATGACCCATGTGCCCACCAGGTCGCCGTAGTAGTCGGCCACGCCCAGAGCGCTGGACTCATGCCCCAACTCGCGCATCAGTCGGTCGGCGGGGCCCTTCAGCGCCGCGCCGCCAACGAGAGGCGATACGGCGACGATATCGTCGCGCCGAGCGGCGAGAATCTCGCGAACACCAGGAACTTGGAGTATGGGGTCGATGGAGATGACGGGATTGGAGGGCGCGATCACGATCCGGCGCGCGTCCCGTAGAGAGTGCGCGACCTCGGGGGTCATGACCGCGTTTTTCACACCGATGACCTCGACGCCGCGCACCACGACGTCGTGGTGGTGCTTCACGAAGTACTCCTGAAAGCTGAGTCGACCGCTCTCGGTGACGAACTCCGTTGCGATGGGGTCATCGGTGACGGGCAGCAGCGTGACGCGCACCCCGAGTCGCTCGGTGAGCTCGCGGGTGACTTGGGTCTTAGTTGCGCCCTGGGACAGCCGCTGGCTGCGGTATAGGTGGGTCGCGAGATCGCGGTCTCCCAGTCGGAACCAGTCCTCGCCACCGAGAGCTCCCAGCTCGTCCATGACGCGCCAGGACTCCCCGCGCAGTCCCCACCCCAGTTCATCGTTGTTGAGACCGGCCAACGTGTAGGTGATGGTGTCGAGGTCCGGACAGATAGTGAGCCCGTGGAGCACGAGATCGTCACCGACGTTCACCACGGCGCAGAGCTCTCTCGGATCGACCACGTCGCTCAGTGCGCGCAAGAGTCGAGCCGCGCCAACCCCGCCCGAGAGAACCGTGATCACCCCCGAGACCTTAGAGGCGCGTAGATAACATCGAATGATGAGCGAGCTCGAGGAGGGATGGCCCGGATCGCCCGCCTACGTAGTGTTGCGGATGAATGCTGGGACGGTCGAGCGTGTGGCGGAACATGGCGACCTCGAGGACGTGCGTGACTGGGCATCAGTGTCCAAGCTCGTGGTGTCGCTGGCTTTTGGCGTGGAGATGGACTGGGATCTGCACAGTTACACGGAGATCGTGGGTCCCCAGGGCGCCAACTACGCCAATCTGCTCTCTCACTCGAGTGGACTCGGCCTCGAAGAGAGCGACCCGGTCATCCCCATCGCGACGAAGCGCGTGTACTCGAACTACGGGGTGGAACTCGCTGTGTCAAAGATCGTGGGCGAGAACAGCGCCGCACAGTGGCTCGACGATCGCGTCTTTTCACCCTTGGGTCTTTCGACCACGTCACTGGTGGGTCGCCCGGCCGCGGGCGTAAGCGGGTCGACAAACGACCTTGCCACTTTCGCCCTGGCGTGGATGCGCTCAGACCTTCTCGCTCCCGCCACCCGAGATCGATTGATCCGTCCGTATCTGCCCGATCTCGACGGAACCGTGCCGGGCTTTGGCCGCTTTTCGCCCTGTCCGTGGGGGATGGGTCCCGAGATTCGCGGCGACAAGGAGCACTGGATGGGAAACTGGCCCCCGCGTAGCTTCGGTCACTTCGGCAAGAGCGGCTCGCTGGTGTTGATCAACGCCGACGAGGAGATCGCCGTGGTGGCCACGAGCACCGAAGCCTTCGGCGCGTGGGCTGTCGATTTGTGGCCCCGCTGGACCAGCGCGGCGCGCGCTCTCGCCCTGGCCCCGTGAGCGACGCCCTGCGGGTGGGGCTGGACCTTGACGGCTCGCTCGAGTCGTTGGGCGACTCAATGAACGATCTGGCGAACGCGCTGGACGCCATGAGGGCCTGTGAGTTGGTGAGATTCCGCACGCTCAGTGCCCGGCGTTCTTCCGACGAAGCGCGCTTGGTCGGCCGAGCGGTGTGGGCGCCGCTGTGGCGACGCGGCGTCGGACCCGCGATTGATCGATTCTTGGAACCTCTCGACGTGATTCACCTTGCCGGTCGCGCCACGCCGCCGACCAAGTCGACGCCGCTGGTAATTTCGGTGGACGACCTGCGGCCACTTCGCGGAGAGTCGCGCGAGTATCAACGTATCAACCAGTTGCGTCGCGCGGTCGACCACGGAGCAACACTCGTGGCGTCGACGCGCAGCGCTAGCCACGAGGTGCAACGCGTACTGCACGTGGCGCGTATCCAAGTGGTCGTGGTGCCCCCGGCCGTTCCTCTCGTCGAGGCGACGACCGACGGCACTCGACTGGTCGTCAACCTGACCGGCGTCGTCGAACCATTCTTCACGCTGTCGCGTGATCTCATGGAGTTTGCTCAGCGTCACGGTACGCAGGTGGAAGCGGTGACGAGCGCCAAGGTCGCCCAGCGCATTCGATCCCGAGGCATCGACGTGCATCTGCGTGCGCGTAGCGAAGCTCGCCTCGCGTTGAGCGATGCGCGCGTGGTGCTGCATATCTCGGACGGCGCGAGGTTTCCCTCCTTCGCCATCGCCGCCTTGGCGGCAGGAGTGCCCACTATCGCGCGAGCCAGCGCGATCAACCGCGAGCTCCTGAGTGGCGCGGCCGCGCTGACCGACAACGACGAAGAGGTCCCTGCGTTACTCGAGGACCTCTGGGACAACTCCTCGCACCGCGCGATCGCCGTCGCGGCGGGTCGGTCGCGCGCCCAAGACTTTGCCCCGGCGACCGCCGCGCGCGCCTACATGGCCCTGTATCGAGAAGCCGTGCGAGGCTAGAGACGTGCCCCCCGCGGTCAGCGTCTCACTCGACCAGTTCTATCGTCCCCAGCCCGGCGGTATCGCGACGTACGTCCGAGGGCTCATCAAGGGCCTCGCGTCGCTCGGGGACCAGTCGCTGCATCTCACGGGCATCACTCCCGCGGGAACGCCTCGTCAGCCCCTCGACGACTTGGGAGTGCGCACGGTGAGCGCCATGTTGCCCGTCGGACTCCTCACTCGGGCGTGGGCCTATTGGACGCCCGGCGTCCCGGGACGAGCGACGTGGTACACGCGACGTCACTGGCCGGTCCCTATCGCGGGGGCACGGCCAATGCCGTGCACTCGCTAGCCCTGCACGACATCTTGTGGCGCGACGAACCAGACGCGAGCACGCGGCGCGGCATCCACTTTCACGAAAAGCGCTTGGCGATGCTTCGACGTCGCGAGGACGTACGAGTCATCGTGACGGCCCCGGGCCTGCGCGAACGCCTCATCGCGGAGGGTTTCGCGCCCGGTCGCCTGTACGAGTCGCGATTCGGGGTGGACGACGATGACGTGGCACCCGAGAGCGCCGAAAGCGTGGCCGCGCTCCTTCGCGGGCACGGGGTCGAAGGTCCCTACACCCTGTACGCGGGAACGAGAGAGCCGCGAAAAATCTCGACCGCTTAGTCGTCGCGCACGCGAGAGCGCGCGCCACTCACGAGGAGCTCGGTCCGCTGGTGGTGGTTGGGCCACAAGGGTGGGGGAGCGTCGATCTTGGCGAGTCGATTGTGCTCGGTGAAGTGAGTCGCGCCATGCTCAAAGCGCTGTTACGAGAGTCGTCCGTCGTCGCCTATGTACCGCGGGCCGAAGGCTTCGGGCTGCCGCCAGTCGAAGCGCTCCATCAAGGCGCGCGCGTCGTAGCGAGCGTTACGACGCCGAGTGTGGCGCACAACCCCGAAGTGGTAGTAGTCGACGCCATGGATGTGGCCGCTATTGAGGCCGGGCTCGTGAGTCGCCTTGACCCTCTCGACCACCGAGTCGGCGCGCGAGCAACGTCGTGCGAGTGTGGCGGATCTTACGTGGCGCAACGTGGCCCTTGATCATCTGGCGAGCTGGCAGTGAAGGTCGCTCTCGACGTGTCGGCAGTGCCTCCACAAGTGGCCGGGGCCGGTCGCTACATCGTGGAGGTTGCTCGGCGACTGCCCCAGCGCGGCGTGACTACGACGCTGGTGACGCGTCGCGACGACACCGAGCGGTGGGCCGCCATCTCGCCGGAGGCGATCCTCGCCCCGCTCGTTCCGAGCTCGCGCGCCACCCGCCTGGCCGTGGAGGCCTATCTATTGGGCGCCTCGGCGACCGCGAAAGAGAATGATCTCTGGCACGCGCCGCACTACACCATGCCCCGGCGTCACTCGACGCCGTGCGTCGTGACGATTCACGATCTCACCTTCTTCACCAATCCTGAGTGGCACGAGCGCTCCAAAGTGGCCTTCTTTCGCCGGGCGATCACGTTCTCCGCTCAGCACGCGAGTGTGCTGATCTGCAGTCAGCGATTTCACGGGGCGCTTGATCGAGGAGATCTTTCCCCAGCACGCGCCCATCGTGGTAGCGCCCCTCGGCGTAGAGCTCGACATCTTCGAACCGGACAGTTCATTTGACGGTGACCTCTTTGAGCGTCACGGTCTGCCTCTGGGGTCGTCGTACATCCTCTTCGTCGGAACGGTCGAGCCCCGCAAGGGACTCGACCTCCTCCTGGAGGCCTTCAGCGAGGTGGCGCGCCAGGACGACGCGGTCGAGCTATGGCTGTGCGGCCAGGTCGGTTGGGGTGAGGGACCCGTTGAGGAGATCTTGAGCACGCATCCGTTTGGCGCGCGCATTCGCCGTCTCGGCTTTGTGCACGATGACTTGCTGCCCGGGTTGTATCGCGGTGCACGCGCGGTCGCGTACCCGTCACGTGGCGAGGGCTTCGGCTTGCCAGTGTTAGAGGCCATGGCGTGCGGAGCAACGGTCGTGACGAGTGCCGAGACGGTGATGGCCGAAGTTGCGGGTGGCGAGGCATATCTGGTTCCCGTCGGCGACGTGAGCGCGCTGGCCGAAGCTCTCATCCTCTCGCTAGGTGAGACGAGCGAGGATCGGACCGAGCGCGCGCTGCGTGCCCGGCTGCGAGCCGCGAGTTTCACCTGGGATCGATGCCTCGATCAGCACCAAAGCGCGTACGACCTGGCCCTGTCCTGATGCGCGCCCTAGTCACCGGATCGAACGGATTCGTCGGCCAACATCTCATTCGTCACCTGCGCGAGAGCGGTGACGAAGTAGTAGGTATCGACCGCGAGTGCGACGTGACCGACGAAGGTGCGGTGCGTGAGGTCTTTGCGCGATACATTCCCGACACGACCTACCACCTAGCGGCCCTGACGCACGTGGGCGAGTCGTGGGAGCGAGCCAATGAGTTCACGCGCGTCAACGTGGTGGGCACCCATCGAGTGCTCGATGCGGTCTACGATGTCGCCCCGTCATCGACCACCATCGTGGTGTCTACGTCAGAGGTCTACGGCATCGTCGGCGAAGAGGATCAGCCGTTGAGCGAGACCTTTCGAGTCGCGCCCGCGAACCCGTACTCGGCGAGCAAGGTCGAGGCCGAAAACGTCGCTCACGACGTAGTGCGACGACGTGGTCAACGCGTTGTCGTGGCGCGGCCCTTCAATCATCTCGGTCCCGGTCAGTCGCTTAACTTTGTCGTGCCCGCTCTCGTCACGCGTCTGCTCGACGCGAAGGATCACGGTGACCGAGAGATTCCCGTCGGCGACCTGTCCACGCGACGTGATTTCACCGATGTGCGCGACGTGGTGCGGGCCTACCGACTGCTCGCCCAGTATGGCCTCACCGGCGAGGCGTACAACGTGGCCTCGGGCCGCGACGTGCTCCTCAGTGATCTCTGCGAGGAGTTGGTCCAACGTATTGCGCCGGAGATCACCACGGTCGTCGATCCCGACTTGTTGCGGCCCGTCGAGATTCCCGTGTTTCGCGGCAACTACGACAAACTTCACGATGCGACTGGTTGGTCGCCGCAGATCTCTCTCGATGAGACATTGAGCGATGTCGTAAACGACCTCGAAGGTCGACGCCGCACAAGTTAGGTCGCTATTCGTTTACCGAGTGTCACTCGATTCCGTTGCAAAGGGCCGAGCCAACTAGCCTTGAAGAACTGATGGAATCTCGTGCTCCGGCCGTCGTTGCCGTCATCGTTACCACCGGCTCCGGACCGGGTCTCGAAGCCGCGGCGGCTTCGCTGGCGGCACAAAACTATGAGCAACTGAGCCTGCTCGTGGTCGCCAACGGCGACGCGATGAGCGTCGCCGAGCGCGTGGCGTCGGTCGCGCCCAGCGCGTTCGTGCGCGTCCTGGACGAGAACCGGGGCTTCGGCGCCGCCTGCAACGAGGCGGCCCTCATGGTCGACGGGACGGCCTTTTTCCTCTTCTGTCACGACGACGTGCGTCTTGAGCCCGACGCACTCCAACTCATGGTCGAGGCGGCCTATCGCACGAACGCGGGCATCGTTACGCCCAAGTTCGTCGAGTACGAAGACCCGATCACGCTGTTGCACGTCGGTCAATCGTGCGACCGCTTCGGGGTCGTGCGCGAGCGAATCGAAACGGGGGAGATTGACCACGGACAGCAGGACCTAGAGCGCGATGTCTTTGTCGCACCCGGTGGTGCCACCCTGGTACGCGCCGACCTGTTCTCCTCGCTGCACGGATTCGATCCCTTGATCACGCTGCTCGGTGAAGATCTGGATCTGTGTTGGCGAGCGCAGGTGGCGGGCGCGCGCATCGTGGTCGCACCGCTGGCCAAGGTCGCGCATCGCGAAACCATCGCGACGGGCGAGCGTCCGACCACCGCGCTCGGCACCCGGCGCGCCAGCCGCCAGGACCTCTTGCGCCGACACCAGTTGCTCATCGTCGCCTCGGGCTGGCACCGTCGAACGGCGTGGTGGACCCTGCTCACCCTCTTCGGCCTGGACTGCGTGGAGTTGGTCGTGGCCCTCGTGGGTGGCGACACCGATCGGGCGGGTGCCATCGCGGGCTCTTGGCGCTGGCTACTCAAGCATCGTCGTCGGGTTCGCCAGCGTCGCCGTCAGATGGACGCCTCTCGTGTCCTTTCGGACCCCGAACTGCATCGCTTGCAAGTGGGTGGCGCGCTGCGGCTTCGGCGCTTCGTGGTGACCCTGGTTCGCGAGGGGTACGACCGGGCCCGAGGTATCTTGCCGCCCGAAGTCGCCCTAGAACGAGAGGAGATCAGCGAGAGTGAAGAAAGTGGCGTCGGCTTCGCCGCCGCCTTCTCCGAAGACGAGGAGTTTGACGAGATTGCCGCGAGCGAAGCGTTTGAGATCCGCACGCGGCCCTCGCACATCATGACGTCGTTTCGAGCCCAAGCCACGGTCATCGTTGTGTTCGTCCTGTTGTGGTTCATCGGCTCGCGAAATCTCTTCTCGATGCACCTGCCGGTCGTGGGAAATCTCGCACCTCTCGACTCGTGGTGGTCGACGTGGCGACACTTCTTTGCCTCGTGGTCGGCGAGTGGTGTGGGCACCGGTACTCCGGGAATGCCCGGCTACGGGGTCCTCGCCTTCGCCGGCACATTTGTGGTGGGGCGAATGGGAATACTGCCGCGGCTCGCGCTCATCCTCGCCGTCCCCCTGGGTGCGGTGGGTGTGGGTCGATTCCTCAAGGACCGCGCTTCGAATCGGGCGCGGCTGGTGGGAGCGATCGCCTACGCGGCCATGCCGCTTGGACTGAACGCGATCGGTCAGGGCCGTCTTGACGTGCTGGTGGCCGTGGCCAGCCTTCCCTTCATCGTGCGACGCGTGTTTGAGGTGATGGACGTGCCGGGCTTTCGACGTCGTCCCTACGGCGAACCGGTTCCCTTCGGACAGCGCGGCTGGCGGGTGAGCGAAGCGGGTCAGCGCATGACCCTCATCATGATCGTGGCCCTCTCCACCGCCCTCGCCCCGGCGACCCTGGTGGTGAGTGCCCTGGTGATCGCCGGTGTCGCGCTCTCGCGCGCCTTTGAACCGGATCCGGATAGCAGTTTTCGCAACTCGGGGCGTCTCTTAGGCGCGCTCGTCTTTAACGTGGCCATCTTTCTCTTGCCAATGACTGTGGACGTCCTGGCGGCGGGGCGGCGATCAGTGGAGATCTTTGGGCTGCCCCGCGGACCGTGGTCCGTGCCGTCATTTCTCTCGATGCTGCGCGATGTCGACGGTGCCTTTGGCGCGACGTGGTGGGGTTGGCTACTGCCCGTGGCCGCGCTCCTCGCCCTCGTACTGTGCCGCGGAGATCGTCGACGAGTCGCCACCAAACTCGCGACCATCGCCGCCCTGACGCTGATCCTCGCGGCCTTGGTCTCGCGACACTGGCTAGGTTCATTCGCGCCGGACCTCGACGTGTTGCTGGCGCTCTACGCCTTCACGATCGCCGCCATGATTGGCCTGGGCGTCGGAGCGCTTGAGTTGGATTTGCGCGGAGATCGATTCGGTTGGCGCCAGATCGCCGCGGTCGCTTCGGTTCTCACCCTGGCGGTGGCGAGTTTGCCCTTCCTCCAGAGTCTGGGGAGCGGGCGCTTCGATCTGCCGACAACGAGTGTCGCTCAGTCGTTGAGCACCCTCGCGCCCAGTGACGCGGGTGGATATCGCGTCTTGTGGTTAGGTGATCCGTCGGTGCTGCCCCTCGCCGGATGGACAGTCGAGCCCGGACTAGAGGCGGCCACGTCGATGGACGGGCTCCCCGGCGGGGCGACCCAGTTCGTCTCGCCCGACTCGGGGGCGAGCGACCTGATCATGAAGTCGGTCTCCGACGCCATAGGCGGTCGCACCGTACGGCTCGGTTCGCTGCTTGCCCCCGCGGGGATCTCCACGATTGTCGTCATGAACTCATCGGCCCCGGCACTGGCGGGGGTCCAAAGCGCGCCCGTGCGCGACGCGCCAGGTGTCTTAGAGACCGCCCTCAACGATCAGAGCGATCTCTCACTCGTCTTGCAGACACCCTCGGTCGAGGTCTTTTCGAACTCCCTCTTTCACGGCATCGTGGCCCAGACCGATCCCGGCACCTCGAGGGTCGTCCCGTTGTTCTCCACGACCTCGAACATGGGAGCTCTCTTTTCGGGGTCGACGGTCGAGGCCGGCTACGCACCCGCGAGCGCTTTTGCGCTCAGCGTCAACGGTAAGGGTGCCCCTCACTCCACTGACGACTCGTGGTTGTCGTACTTTCAGGTGCCGAACAGCACCTCAACGCTTACGGGCACGCTCTCGCTGCAGCGCTTCCCATTTGACGCGATTCTGGCGGGCCTCACGCTCGCGATGTGGATACTCGTGTGGCTCGGCTTTGGCTGGATCCAGCGATTGGAGTGGCTCTTTACCGGGCGACGTCGCCGAGAACGTGCGCGGACCGAACGATGAAGACCTCACGACGCTTCCCCTGGCTCGCCGTACTCGCCCTCATCGTGGCCCTGGTGGGATTTGCCACCACCCGCTCGACGCCGCACAACCCCACCACGCTGCCCAGCGGTCTGGCCACGTCCATCAACGCGGAGTCGACGGCGCTCTACTGCACCGGTCTCACGAGCGGCTCACCCGGACGCGTCTCGTTCTTCAACACGGCGAGCCTGGCACGCAGCGTCAGCGTCTCGGTCGTCGCCAGCAGTGGCAGGACCTGGAGCGGCACGTTGGAGCTCGCGGCCCACGGCGGCCAGATCGTCGAGCCGCGGGTGGTCGATCCGCCGACCAGAGGTCGCGCCAAATCAGGCAAGGTGGCAACGGCGAGCGTCACGTACGCGACCGCCGCGCAGATCAGCGGCGGGGGAGTCGTGGCCGAGGAGATCGAGGGCAACGCGTCCGTGCCCTGTGACTCTCAGGGTGTCACGCGATGGTTCGCCGCGGGCTTCAACACTCTGGTGGGTTCGGACGCGTACGTCAGCCTCTACAACCCCACAGCCACCGAAGCTGTCGCGAATGTCTCGGTGCTCGAGGCGAACGGCTTCTACGCGCCCGAGAACATGCAAGGGATATCAGTGCCCGCCCACGCCCAGGAGTTGATCGACCTCGGCAAAAGCGTGGTCAACACCGCGAACGTGGGCGTGAACGTCAAAGTCGTGCGCGGCTCGCTGGCGGTGGTGGGCGAGCAGGACTCGGTGGGCACCCTCTCCTTCGACGCCGGCGTCACCTCGGCGTCCGCTGAGACGTGGTTTCCCGCGGTCACCACCGTGAATGACGCGACGGCGGAGATTCGTGTCGATAATCCCAACGACGCAAGGGCGCAGGTGAGTGCGAGTGTCTCATTGGCTAAGTTCACGATCTCGCCCCAGACCCTGTCGCTCGCGCCGTATTCGAGTGGCGTGATCACCATCACCCCGAACTCCGCGATTCCCGCGGCCGGTTACGCGAGCGTCATCGTGCGATCGTCCGTGCCCGTGGTGTCGGGACTGGCGACCGGGACCGGACAGTGGATCGTCCTGTCGTCGCCCCAACTACCGTCCGCGGCCGATGTGGTGAGGGACTACAGCGGCGAGGGTTTCGACGTGGCCGAGGTGACAAACACCTCGGCGCGAGCGATCACCGTGCGTCTCACCACGTACGCGACGACGCCGAGCGCGAAGGATGTAACGACGGCTGGTACCCGAGTCGGCGCGGGAAGCACACTTTCTCTCGCGTCACTACTCGGAGCGGCGATCCCTAAACCGGCGGGGACCTATCTCGTGACTGCGTCCACGCCCAGTGCAATCGTTACGGTCACGCTGCCTAGCCGACCGGCTGGGCTCTACCTGCAGGCGCCCTTAGACGGCCGGTAGCGTCGGTGGTTGCCAGCCCGGCGTCGGTGCCGCCGGTGCGGTCGGGGCGGGAGTAGTCGCCGCCGGAGCGTTGGCCAGTTCTTTGGCTTGCTCCTTTGCCGCGGCGCGGCTCTTGGCCGACAACGCGCTCACCGTCTTGGTGCCTACCGGGTGTACCGGCTCGCCGTTCGCCTCGTCGATCAGTCGGGCGGCCTCGGCGCCGTCGATCGTCTCGTGCTCGAGCAAGGCGCGAGTAAGCGCTTCGAGTCCGCGGCGGTGCAGAGTCACGACCTCGATGGCGCGCGACTCCTGCTCGCGCAGGATGCGCTCGACCTCATCGTCGATGACCTTCGAGGTGTGGTCGGAGTAGTCACGGGTGTGCATGAGGTCTTCGCCGAGGAACACTTGATTGTTTGAGCCCCAGGCCATCGGCCCGATCTCCTTGGACATGCCCCACTCGCGCACCATGCGACGGGCGAGTTCGGTGTTGCGCTGGAGGTCGTCGGCCGCCCCGGTCGACAAGTCGCCATAGATGAGCAACTCAGCTACACGTCCGCCCATGCGCATGCATAATGAGTCCTCGAGTGCCTGGCGATCCATGATGTGGCGGTCCTCTTCGGGCAAGGTCATCGTCACGCCCAACGCCATGCCCCGGGGGATGATCGTGATCTTGTGCAACGGGTCAGTCTTTTCGAGCACGTAGGCGAGCAGGGCGTGACCGCTCTCGTGAAAAGCAATGCGCTCGCGCTCGTCGTCCTGGAGGACCATCGTGTCGCGCTCTTGGCCCATGAGGACGCGGTCGCGCGCCGTCTCGAAGTCCTCCATCGAAATGGTGGCAGAGTTGCGTCGCACGGCGTGCAGCGCAGCTTCGTTCACGAGATTGGCGAGGTCTGCGCCGCTCATTCCGGGCGTGCCGCGCGCGACCAACATGAGATCCACCGACGGATCGAGCGGTTTGCCCTTGGAGTGCACTTCGAGAATCGGGAGTCGTTCTTCGAGGTCGGGGAGGGGAACCACGATCTGGCGGTCGAAGCGGCCCGGGCGCAGCAGCGCGGGGTCGAGCACGTCGGGTCGGTTGGTCGCCGCGATGACGACCACGCCCTCAGTGGGCTCAAAGCCGTCCATTTCGCTGAGCATCTGGTTGAGGGTCTGTTCACGTTCGTCATGGCCACCACCGAGGCCCGCCCCGCGCTTCCGACCGATCGAGTCGATCTCGTCCACGAAGACGATGGCGGGAGCCTGCTTGCGCGCCGTGGCGAAGAGGTCTCGCACGCGACTGGCACCCACGCCGACGAACATCTCCATGAAGTCCGAGCCGGAGACCGAGAAGAACGGAACCCCAGCTTCGCCGGCGACGGCGCGCGCCAGCATCGTCTTACCCGTACCAGGGGGGCCGACTAAGAGCACACCCTTGGGAATCGTTGCCCCGATGGTTTTGTAGCGCAGCGGACTCTTGAGGAACTCGACGACTTCGCTGATCTCTTGCTTCACGCCGAGGTAACCCGCGACGTCAGCGAATGTGGTCTTCGGGCGGTCTTCGCTGAACTGCTTGGCGCGCGAACGGCCCACCGACATCATTCCGTTCATCTGGCCGCGCGCCTGTCGGCTCGCGTAGTACAGGAATCCACCGAAGATCAGGATCCAGATGAGGTACGGGAGAAACTCCGAGGCCAAGCTAGAAGGGTTCGCGAAAGTGACGGCCACGTTCTCGGTGCGCAGGTCATTCACTTCCTGAGAAAGCGCCGGCACGGGGCCGTTGGCGCTGTAGTTCGTCCCGTTGGTCAACTGGCCGGTAATGACGCCGCTGGAGTTGTTGATCGTGGCCGTGTCGACCTGGTTCGACTTCGCGTCGCGCAAGAGGTGCGAGTAGGTCAGCGTTTTCACGTTCTGGTGCGAGAACGCTGAGTTAATAATCAGAATGCCGATGACAAAGGCGATGAGGCCAATGATGATGATGCGGCGCCGGACCTGGGGCGCCATGGGCTTCTCGCCGTTCGGGAGAAACTTTTTGTATCCGTTTTGATCATTCGGTGGATCTGCCACGTATCTAATCTAGAGGTCTACCGCGACAAGTCGTTTGGGCCTGTGCAAAACCTCCGAGTCGAAAGCGCCACCCCTTGAGTTCTCCTTCCGTACCTGCGCTGGAAAATCGACCGCGCGTCGTTGCGATCGTGGTGGCGGGATTTATCGGATTCTTAGTCGGTCAAGTCATCGCCACCTTGCTCGAATCCCTCGGCGCCGCCCTTACGCACTACCCCGGGGGTTTGAGCGCCCTCGCGAAGGTGGCCAATCCACCGTGGTGGGCGAACGCGCTGGGACTGCTCGGCGTGTGGACGGGCTTTGCCGCGGCGATCGTCTTCGCCTACCGAGAGGGCCAACTTCGCCCGTGGCCGGATCAGTGGCGCCCCCGGGCGAGCGACGTCCTGTATCTCGTGCTCGGCGTCGGCTGTCAGTACGTCATCGACGCCGCCTACTACCCCTTTCACTTCAAGAGCTTGAACCAGCCGGTCAACCACCTCTTTGCGGCCTCGCACGGAGGGGGATTCATCCTGGTGGGTCTCATGACGGTCTTCCTCGCGCCCCTCTTCGAGGAGTGGCTCTTTCGTGGCGTCCTGTTTCGCGCCCTGGCCGAGGGAACCCACGGCGTGACACGACGCAGTGCGGTCGTGATCGCGGTCATAGTGAGCGCAGCCCTCTTCGGTCTCGCGCACGGCGAGCCCTTGGAGTTCGCGGGCCTCTTCGCGCTCGGCGTCGTGCTGGCGATCGTCGCCAATCGCACCAAGCGACTCGTACCGAGTTACCTCACGCACGCCGCCTTTAACGCCACGGCCTTCGTGATGGTCATCCATCTGCGCTCGGGCCATTGATGGAGCGATTTAAGGCCTGGTGGACCACCGAACGAGTCTTTGACGCGGTCCTCGTCGTAGCGGTGATCTTCATCACCGTTTGGGAGCTGCACCCGAACCTCATCTTCTCGAACACGCTGATCACTGGCGGGGACACCGGCTCGCACCTGGCCGCACCCGCCTACCTGCGCACGACGGGCAATCCCTTCGACTTCACGCCCTGGGACCCGGGCTGGTTCGACGGCTTTCCCTTGTACACCTACTACTTCGTACTGCCCGACGTCATCGCCACCTTCGCCAGCTACATCATTGGCTTTGCGGTGGCCATCAAACTCGCCACGATTCTCGGCTCGGTCCTCATACCGATTACCGCCTACGCGATGGGTCGACTCTTTCGAGCCCCCCGTCCCATTCCTGCCGCACTGGCACTCGCGACACTGCCCTTTCTCTTTGACGCCACCTTCACCATCGACGGCGGCAATCTCTTCTCGACCATGGCGGGCGAGTATGCGTTCTCGCTCTCCCTCGCCCTCGCACTTCTTACGATCGGACTCTTTGCGCGCGGTATGCGCACCGGACGCGGGTTCTGGCTCGCCGCGATCTCGCTCAGCCTGACCTTGGCCGCACACGTCCTGCCGTGGATGTTCACGATTGGCGCAGTTGTTCTGGTGCTTGTCTACGAACTCGCGTATCGCTACGGACTCGTCGAGCACGACGGTCGCGCGAAGGAACTCGACACCGTCACCAACCGCCTCGCCGTGCTCGGGGCC
Source organism: uncultured Acidimicrobiaceae bacterium (assembly GCA_963839255.1). Classification (GTDB taxonomy): domain Bacteria; phylum Actinomycetota; class Acidimicrobiia; order Acidimicrobiales; family RAAP-2; genus RAAP-2. The sequence continues at coordinate 94,534 of CAWIUH010000005.1, read as the reverse complement.
TCCCTCTGTGTCGCGTTCGTGCCCTTCTTCTTCGACACCGCGGCAACGACCAATGCGATCGGCTTTCTCTCGTCGCGCGAGTCGCCCTACTCGCTGGTCTTTACGTTGCTGCTCGTCTTGTTCGCGGGCGGACGCATCGTCCAAGTGATCTATTCGCGTCGCGGCTACGTCGTGACGGGAGTTGCCGCGGTCTTCGTGGTGGCCTCGTGCTTCGTCACGCTGCGATTCGCGCTCGCGATGATCTTGGTCATGACCGCCGCCGAGCTCGTGCAGCGACGTGACGTCGGCGACGACGACCGTCGTGCTCTCTTGCGCGGTGACCAGTCGCGCCCGATGCGGTTCGCCGCAGGGGCGGGACTGCTGTCGGTAGGACTCTCGGCGTGGTGGCTCTTTCCCTTCGCCGTCTCTCAGTCGCTGACCGATTCGCTGGGCTACACGAACGTTCCCGTCTCGAACCTGCGCGCGATCTTTTCGACACTGGGGTGGTTCAACTCGGCCGGCGGCGCGGCGGGCGACCGCTGGATCATCTGCCTGGCGTGCGTGTCGGTGCTCGTCGCGTTCTTCGTGCGCGATCGCCTCGGACTCATCCTCGCCTGGATGACCGTCGCTTCGTTCTGGGCCTTCGTGCTGGATCCCCAGAGCGCAATCTGGAACCAGCGACTGATTCCTTTCTGGTTCATCTCGATCTACCTTGTGTCGGGCTGGTTGGTGGGCTACGTCGCGGCTCGGTGGGCGAACTACATTCCGCGTCGCCGCCGATGGCAGCCCGCCTACGTCGAGGGCGACAACATCGCTCATGAATCCGACGTGGCGGCGAGCCTCGATCGTGTCGCCACGGCGCGTCCGACTCGCGTGTACGTCGACGAGTCCGAAGACAGCGACTGGCGCGGCGGGCGACTTTTTTGGGCCACGTGCGCCGTGGCGATTCTCGGACTCGGCTCGACGGTGCCGGGACTCATCACGCCGGTGGCGAACTTTCTGCACCTCAACCTCACCGGCAACCAGGTCTCGGCGTGGGCGGCCGATAACTACGCGGGCTATCAGGCCCAGGCGTCGTGGCCCGAGTATCACGACATCATCACCACGATGGAGAAGGTCTCGTCAAGATACGGGTGCGGTCGAGCGATGTGGGAGTACAGCGCTTCCGAGAACCGTTTTGGCACCCCCGAAGCGCTGATGCTCTTGCCGTATTGGACCGACAACTGCGTGGACTCGATGGAGGGACTGCTCATGGAGTCGTCGCCGACGACGCCCTATCACTACCTCGACCAGTCCGAACTGAGCGTGTCGCCCAGCGATCCTCAAGTGGGACTGAACTACGGTCCACTCGACGTCGCCGAAGGCGTGCGGCACCTGCAGATCCTTGGCGTCAAGTACTTCCTGGCCTTTTCGCCGGCCGTCTTTAAGCAGGCGGCCGCCGTTCCTGATCTCAAACTCATCGCGACCACCAAGACCTGGCCCGCGCCCGGCGCGCAGTGGCGCGTCTACCTGATCACCCACAGCCCGATGGTGCAGTCGCTCGCCGAAGATCCCAATGTGGTCGCGAACATCTCCTCTCAGCACAACTGGCTGAGTGAGAACGAAGAGTGGTGGCTCACCAACGACCTCCAGAACGTCTACGCCGCCGAGAGCGGACCGTCGAACTGGCCGCACGCGACGAGTATCAATTCGATGACTACGAGCGGTGAGTTGCCCAAGGTCACGGTCACTCGCGTCAAGGTCGGGCTGCAGTCGATCTCGTTTCACGTGAGTCGCATCGGCGTGCCGATGCTGGTGAAGATCTCGTACTATCCGCGCTGGCAGGTGACCGGCGCCACGGGTCCCTATCGCGTGAGCCCCAACCTGATGGCGGTGGTGCCCACGTCCAAGACGGTCTCGCTGGTCTACGGGAGCACCCCGTCGTACACGATCGGACACGTGGTGAGTGACGTAACCGTAGTTGGCGGACTCGTCGTTCTCGTTCTGGCCCTTCGGCGTCGAAGAAGGCGCTCGGTAGACTGAGCCCCCGTGGAGACGTCCCAGATTTTTAAGGCCTACGACGTCCGCGGCACCTATCCCGATCAGATAGATGAGCGCCTCGCCCAGGCGGTGGGTTCGGCCTTTGGAACCTTCGCCAAGTCGCCGCGCATCGTGCTGGCGCGCGACATGCGCGCCTCAGGCGGGCCGCTGTCGGCCGCCTTTGCCTTGGGCGCGCGGGCCGTAGGGGTGGAGGTCACCGACCTCGGACTCGCCTCGACCGACTTTCTCTATTTCGCCTCGGGCTACCTCGGGGTGCCTGGCGCCATGTTCACCGCCTCGCACAACCCCGCGAAGTACAACGGCATCAAACTGTGCTCGGCCGGGGCCAAACCCATCGGCGCGGAGTCGGGCCTCCACGAGGTCGAAGAGCTGACCAACGAGTATTACGAGCATCCGGCCGAGGGCGAGCTGGCCGAGTTTGCCACGCTGGATCTCACCAACGAGTGGGTCACGCACGTGCACTCCTTCGCCGACGTGGCGTCGTTTCGTCCCCTGCGAATCGTGGCCGACACGGCCAATGGCATGGGGGGCTTCGTCGCTCCGCTGGTCTTTGAGGACTTGCCCTTTGATCTCGACATTCTCTATGGCGAGTTGGACGGGACGTTTCCCAACCACCCGGCCGACCCCCTGAACCCAGCCAACCTCGTCGACTTACAGGCGCGCATCCGCGAGACCGGAGCCGACGTCGGACTCGCCTTTGACGGCGACGCCGACCGGGTGTTCCTGATCGACGAGTTGGGCAACCCGCTGAGTGGATCGACCACGACCGCGATGGTGGCGTCAGTCATGTTGGGCCGTCATCCTGGCGCGACGGTGCTGTACAACCTGATCTGTTCGAAGTCCGTGCCCGAAGTGATCGAAGAGTCCGGAGGCGTGGCGCTGCGCACGCGCGTCGGTCACAGCTACATCAAACAGACGATGGCTGAGACCGGAGCCATCTTCGGCGGCGAGCACTCGGGTCACTACTACTACCGCGACAACTATCGCGCCGACTCGGGCATCATCACCGCCTTCGTCGTCCTCGAGCTGCTCAGTCAGTCGGACCGGCCGCTGTCTGAACTCGCGGCGCCCTTTATTCGCTACGCGGGTTCGGGCGAGATCAACACCGAGGTGTCGAGTCCCTTGGACGTGGTGGCGAAGGTTCGCCGTCGCTTGGCACAAGAGGGCGTGGCGACCGATGAACTCGACGGGCTCAGTGCCGACTACGGCACGTGGTGGTTTAACCTGCGCGCCTCGAACACCGAGCCACTCCTGCGGCTGAACGTGGAGGACCGCGACGAGGCGTCCTTGCGCGAGCACGTGGCGCAGGTCGTGACGATGATTAAGGAGCTCAACTGATGGCCGTGGATGACTTTCTGCTCGCGCTGCTCGAGGACCCGGTCGATCACGGCAAGTTGTTGTACGTGCCCGCTCACGACGTGCTCTTCAACCCTCGCACACGTCTCGCCTACGAGATTCGTGACTCGATTCCGGTCATGTTGCCCGACGAGGCCCGCGCCGTCAGTGATGAGGACGCGGCTACGTACGAAGCGGACCCGGGTGCCCGTTGGACCGGCGGAGGCGAGTAGCTAGCTCAGTCGCTCGACGATCATGGCCATGCCTTGGCCGCCGCCGACGCACATCGTCTCGAGTCCGAAGCGCTTGTCCGCGTCCTCGAGTGAGTTGATCAAGGTCGTCATGATGCGCGCGCCGGTCATGCCAAAGGGGTGGCCCAGGGCGATCGCCCCGCCTCGAATGTTCAACTTTGTCGAGGGGAATCTCGAGGTGCTTGGCGGAGGGAAGGACCTGGGCGGCGAAAGCCTCGTTGATCTCGACGAGGTCAAGATCGGCCACGCTCATGCCAGCGCGCGCGAGAGCCTGGCGCGACGCCTCGATCGGGCCGAGTCCCATGATCTCGGGGTTCAGGGCGCTGACGCCGCTGGCGACGATTCGCGCGAGCGGGGTGATGCCCAACTCCTTCGCGCGGGTGTCGCTCATCACGATGACCGCGGCCGCACCGTCGTTGAGAGGACAGGCGTTGCCGGCCGTGACGGTACCGCCCTCGCGAAATACCGGCTGAAGGCTCTGAAGCTTTTCGAGCGTTGTCCCGTCGCGCGGCCCGTCGTCCTTGGCGACGATGGTGCCGTCGGGGTCGTGACCGGAGTGATCTCTCGTTCGAAGAAGCCATTCTTCTGGTGTGCGACGGCGAGCTCCTGGCTGCGCAGGCGAACTCGTCCTGTTCAAGTCGTGAGACCTTTTCGAACTCGGCCACGTTCTCTGCGGTCTGGCCCATGGCGATGTAGACGTCGGGCAGGCCCGATCGGGGGAGTCCATGGCGCACCTGCTTTGGGCGTGCGCTCCCTCGTGCGCGCGATCGCGTCGCCAAAGAGGGGGTTGATGGCCGCTCCGCTGTCGGCCGCACCGCTTGCGAATCGCGAGACGGTTTCGACCCCGGCGGCGACGAAGACGTCGCCTTCGCCGGCGCGAATCGCGTGGGCCGCCATGCGAATCGTCTGAAGCGACGAGGAGCAGTAGCGATTGACGGTGACGCCCGGAACGTCGTCCAGTCCCGGCTAGGACGGCGGCGACGCGCGCGACGTTAAAACCCGCCTCGCCGGCTGGCTGGCCGCAGCCCACGATGAGGTCCTCCACGCTGTGCGGATCGAGTTCGGGGACCTTCTCTAAGGCGGCGCGCACGATGAAGGCGGTGAGGTCGTCGGGTCGCAGATCGACCAGAGACCCTTTGAAGGCTCGGCCAATCGGAGTGCGCGCAGTGGCGACGATGACGGCTTCGGGCATGACGGTCTCCTCGTGAGTGACGGCTCAGGTGAGCATATCGATTGAGTGGAGCGTGCGATTACGCGTTGGGCAACGTGCCGGCGTTCGCGAAGCCCTGGCGAATGCCCTGGCCCGCGCGCTTGGCGAGCTCCTCGGGTGCGAAGAGCATCCAGTACGCGTTGCGCGCGTGGTCGCGCGAGCGGTTCTCGAAGACCTTGGCGAGAACCTGGGGGTCGTCGGACTCGTCTTCGTGCACGAACACTTCGAGAATCGGCGTGGACGTGAGGAGTTGGGCGGTCATGATGCCCGTTGAGGCCTCGTGGGCGCACTGCTTATCGATCTCGGCCGACCCCGGCATGCCGAGGGCGACCACGATGGACGCGCCGTCGCGCTCGATGAGGTTCTTGGCCGCGACCGCGAGGTCCTTGAAGCCCGGCACCGTTTGGCTGACGACCTCGAAGGTCTCGCCGTACCCCGGGCACTTGACGAGTTCGCGTCGGGCGGCGGCTCCCATGTCGAAGCGCGCAAACATCGTGTCCACGACGCCGATGACCTTCTTCTTGGGGGCGTCACGCTCCGTCGTTTCGGTCTTGTTCGACTTGGTCTTGCTCTTCTTTGCCACGGCTCTCCGATCTGGCTTTCATTGTAGAGAGTCGGCCACCTCGCCACACCGAGAGGAAAATGTCGGGCCCTAGAGTGGTCACGACGAAGGGGAACGGCACTCATGGCCTGGGATTTTTCGACTGACGCGCAGTACGAAGAGCAACTCGAGTGGATGCGCGGCTTCGTGCGTGAGGAGGTCTTCCCCCTCGAGACCCTCACGCTGTCGCGCGACCAACTGCTCGCCGTCATCAAGCCCCTCCAGGACGAAGTGAAAAAACGCGGACTGTGGGCCGCCCACCTCCCACCGGAACTGGGCGGCATGGGGTTTGGCCAGGTGAAGCTCGGCCTCATGCACGAGATTCTCGGCCAGTCGATGTACGCGCCGGTCGTCTTTGGCAACAACGCCCCCGACAGCGGCAACGCCGAGCTGTTGGCGGCGGGCATGGAGATGACCGGTCGCGAGGACATTCGTGAACGCTGGCTCGAGCCGCTGTTGAGCGGTTCAATTCGATCAGGATTCTCGATGACCGAGCCGAACACCGCCGGCAGCGACCCGCGCCTGCTCGCCACGCGTGCGGTGCGCGACGGCGAGGAGTGGGTGATCAACGGGCGCAAGTGGTACACGACCAACGGCTCGGTCGCCGACATCTTGATCGTGATGGCGGTGACCAACCCCGAGGTGCACCCGTACCAGGGCTCGTCGATGTTCGTCGTACCGGTCGATACGCCCGGGGTCATCATCCTGCGCGACGTGGGGGCGATGGACCATCCCGACGTGGTCTACGGGCAGTTTGGCAATCACGCCGAGATCCTCTACCAAGACGTGCGCGTGCCGGCCGATCATCTGATCGGGCCCGAGGGCTCGGGCTTCCTCCTCGCCCAGACTCGTCTCGGGCCGGGACGGATCCATCACTGCATGCGCTGGCTCGGCCAGTCCCAGCGGGCCTTTGACATGATGTGCGAGCGAGCCCTCAGTCGCTACACGCACGGATCGCTCCTCGCCGATAAGCAGACGATTCAGAACTGGATCGCCGACTCCAAGGCCGAGATGCACGCCGCGCGCCTCATGACCTTGCACGCCGCCTGGAAGATGGACCAGGTCGGCGCGGCGGCCGCGCGCGACGAGATCGCCATGATCAAGTACTACGGGGCGAGCGTCTTGCACAACGTCGTGGACCGCGCGATTCAGACCTACGGGTCGCTCGGCTACTCCACGGACATGCCGCTTGAATCCATGTACCGCCAAGCCCGCGCCGCGCGTATCTACGACGGTCCCGACGAGGTGCACCGCCAGACCGTCGCACGTCACGCGCTCAAGAACTATGAAGCACGCGAGGTGCCGAGCGACCACGTTCCCACTCGCGCCCAGGCGGCGCGTGCGAAGTACGCCGAGATCCTCGAGTTCCTCGAGGCCGAGAAGGTCTAGCGCGGGGCCAGACCTTCGACGGCCGCCACCAGGTCAACGCCCACCGGGACGATCGCGATCGCGGGTACCTGGACTCCCGCTTCCACGTAGCGAGTGATGTGATCGCGGCACGCCGCGAAACTCCCGTGAATGACGAGATCATCGACCACGGCATCGGGGATGACCTCGTTGGCGAGCTTGCGATCGCCGTCGCGCCACGCGTCCCACATGGGCGTGAGGGCGTCGCCGCGGCCGAGCCACCGATGGAACTCGGCGTAGGCGTTCACCGTCAAGTACGACGAGATCATGCGCCGGGCAATGAACCGCGCGGTCTCGGCGTCCTCGAGCGGGATGACGAAGATCCGAGCGGCGATCGTTTTGTTCGCTCCTATCTCGGCTCGACACTGAGCGACGTCGCTCGCCGCCAGCCAGTTCAGGATCGCACCGTCGGCTTCGCGGCCCGCAAGTTGCAGCATGCCCGGGCGAAGTGCGCCGAGCAGGATGTCGGGACGCTCGATAACTGGGCGCGAGAGCTTGAAGCCGCGGATCGTGAAAGTCTCGAACTCCTCATCGATCTTTTCCCCGTCGAGCGCGCGCTTGAGAAATCGCAGTACGTCGCGCGTGCGCTGGTAGGGCTTCTCGTACGCGATGCCGTTCCACCGTTCGACGACCGGTTGGCTGGACGCGCCCAGCCCCATGGTGAAGCGACCGCCCGCGACTTCGGCCATGGCCGCGACGCTCATGGCCAGCAGACCGGGACCTCGGGTGAAGGCGGGCGTGACCGCCACGCCGAGGTTGAGACGCGGCTCGCTCAGAGCAGCCACGCTGAGCGGGGTGAAGCCGTCTGCGCCGTCGACCTCGGCCGACCACACGTCGGTGTAGCCCAGGTCCACCAAACGGTGGAACCAGTCGCGATGCTCGAGCAGCGTGACGCCCTCGAAGGGAATCGTGATGCCGTAGCGTTGCGACATACCTAGTTGCCCTTGAGGTAACTGCCCTTGACGGGCGCGGGGACGTCGTAGCCGCGGCGTTCGAGATCGTGCACCCAGCGATGAATGAGCGTCTCGAGGATGGTCGCGCGGGCGTAGTTCTTGTCCTCCGCAGGTATGAGGTCCCATGGCGCGTGCTTGGAGTCGGTCGTTTCGACCATGTAGCGCAGCGCCTTTTCATAACCCTTGCGCTTTTCTCGGTTGCGCCAGTCGTCGGGGGTTAACTTCCAACGCTTGAGGGGATCGTTCTCGCGGTCGTTAAAGCGCTTGAGCTCTTCGGCGCTGGAGATCGTGCAGCCAGAACTTCACGATGGTCGTGTTGGCGTCGGTCAGCATGCGTTCGAAGTCGACGATCTCCTTGGCCGACAGCGCGGCCACCTCGTCGTCGATCAGTCCCTCGACCCGCTCGACGAGAAGACGACCGTACCAGGAACGGTCAAAGACCGTCATCTCGCCAGTGCCGGGGATGTACGGCTGGAAGCGCCAGAGGAAGTGGTGGCGTAACTCTTCATCGGTCGGTGGACCCACCGGGTGCACGGTCACGTGGCGCGGGTCAAGGCTGGCGGTCAGTCGGCGGATCGCGCCACCTTTGCCGGCGGCGTCGAAACCTTCGAAGAGCACGATGAGACCGGGTCCGGCGGGGTGGGGCTCGAGGAGACCGGCGCTGAAGAGTCGCAGCTGGGTGAGGCGATTCTGCGCCTTGCGCACTCGCTTGTCCGACTCGTCCTTGGACATGGACTTGGTGAGGTCGATTGCGTCGACGGGGTTCTTCGCGTCAGTGGCCATAGGCGAAAACGTAGCCGAAGCGATATTGGCTCAGGAGTGCTGGGGGCGCTTGCGGGTCGGCACGAAGCGGCGGCGCTCGTTCACGACTGAGCCGAGGAGGAAGAGGAAGCCCAAGAATCCGATCGAGCAGCGCATACCGCTCGTCGGGCGGAAAGAAGGTATAGGTGACCGTCGATGTTCCCGCGGGTACCGAGACCTCCTGGTACACGCGGTGCACCGTGGTGATCGGCGCCTCTTTGCCGTTCACGTAGGCCTTCCAACCCTTCATCGAGAGTTCGGTTCGCAACAGGGTGGTCGCCGTCGGGCACTTTACGGTGGCCGAGTTGTCGTTGGTGCTCGTCACGGTGCAACCCGAGTTGGCCGTAGTGAACAGAGGACGAGGGTCCGGCATCCGGTAGATGGTGGCGATGGAGTCCTGGAAGACCTGCGTCACTCCGCGTTGCGCAAGACCGGGCATCAAGGACACCGAGGTCGGTATCAAGAGGTACTTCACGCCAGCCTTTTCGTACTGGTGGAAGTGGTTGATCACCGAGTGCTCGAGTTTGCGCACACCGATCCCGCCGTTCTTGACGACGTACTGGTTGCCGGGCGTGAGACCGGGCTCGAGGTTGGTTTCGATGAAGTTCTTGAAGTTCTTCGGGAAGGGCAGGTCGATGTCGCTGAGTTCGTTGACGCCGTAGTACGTGCCCCAGTTGGGATAGAGCACCGCAAAGTCCAAGTAGCGCTCTTGGCCGAGGTGCTCTTGAAGGAACGTGATAGGCGCGGTGTCCACGGTGAGCTGCTTGGGGGACTCAGCCGTCGGCACGAGGAACATCACCAGCGCCTCGCCCACGATGACGAGCGCCACGAGGAACGGGGCAACTCGCCACCTTCCGAATCGACTGACGATCAGTACGAGCGCCAAAGCCACGAAGGGCAAGAACTGCAGGGCGACGTAGACGTCGTGGATCTTGGCCGAGGAGAACGTCTGGCCCGCGTTGGTCGCCCGCGCGCCCAACACGCACAAGACCACGACGAGAATCATGAACGCACTCGTGGTGGTAAGGAGACGCTTGGCCCGCACGCTCTGGGTGAAGTCCCACAGTCCAAAGGCGGCGAGCACGATGATGGCGAGTTCACAGCCCGGAGTGTTGTATCGCTCGAAGGACGAGCGACTCACGAGCGGAATGAGGTCCCAGAGCTTGTGGATGTCCAGGAAGCCAAAGGCTCCCGCCATAGCCGCGACGACGTAGGCCCCGAGATAGATGCGCAGCGCTCGGTGTTTCGCGCCGAAGAGACCGACCAGCGCGAGCGCGCAGACGCTCGCGCCGAAGTAGCCACCAATGCCCCCCCACATCTGATCGGCTTTCGTGTTGGCGAAAATCGGACCATAGACGTAGGGATCGAAGAATCCGGCCAAGGCGAAGTGGGGCAGGACGAGCGAGCCATCAACGGCCGTGGTGTGGCTGCCGATGAAGCCGACCTTGAGGTAGTCCTTGAAGGGCACGATGATCGGCAGGGCCAGGACCATCCCCATAACGCCGCCGAGCGCCAGGCGGCGCCCGGCGCGGGCGCGATTGAGGCGGGGAATGACGAAGAACCGCACGACGGCCCACCCGAAAGCGAAGAGACCGTCGATGTAGGCGACCTCGGGGAACCCGGCGTACAGCGACAGCGCCAACGCGATCGCCATGATGTACCAGCCACGATTTTTGGGGCTGGACGCGCTGTCGTAGACCATCTCGACGCCCAGGATGAGCATCGGCAGGAAGCACACCGGGTTCATGACCGAGTTGCCGAGCCACGCGTAGGTTCCGTTGATCGCGAACAGGATGCCGGCGAACGTGGCGAAGAAGATCGGTAGGGAGAGTCGCCGAGCGAGGAAGTACGTCGAGACGCCGGCGATGATTTCGAGACTGATGTGGAACCAGACCAGGCCCGAGGAGAGGGCGAACCACAGGGTCAAAGGAAACAGAGCGCCGGACTGCATCTCACCGGCCAGCGGTTGGCCGAGTCCCTGGGTGTACGTCCACCAAGGGAAGTGCAAGTGCAGCAGGTCCATGGCGGCTTCGTGGCCGAGGGTTACGGTAACGAAGCCGACGTTGGGGTCGATCGCGGGCCGCCCGCACGTGATGCGACAGAGGTGGTGCGAGATACCGGCGGTCCACGAGATGGGGTCGTTATTGGCCAGTCCCAAGACGTAGAAGCCGTTGGCCGCGAGCACGACCAGCACGATGAGGGCGATGGCCTTGGTCGTGGGAGAGAGTCGGCGATAGGCGCCAAACAGCCTCGCCCCGAACGAATTCACCTTCTTAGGCTACAAGGGCTCTTCGGGCCGTCCGTGATGGGTTCATCGCACGAAGAAGTACATCTTCTCGCCGAGAAGAAGCAGTGACTCTGGAAAATACGGATCGCGGAACGAGCCAAAGATGTCCCAGCGCGAGATGAAGCGATTGCGGTCCTCTAAAGGATCGAGGTCGCCGCGGGACGAACCGACGTGGTGATAGAGGCGAACGTGCGGGGTGTAGACAACGTAACGGCCCTCGATCTGAGCGCGCAGACAGATGTCCACGTCGTTCATCACCACCGCGAGCTGTTCATCCATTCCGCCCAAGTGCTGCCAGAACGCGCGCTCGACCATCTGTACCGCACCCGTCACTGCGGCGACGTCGCGCACAGCGAGGGAGAAGTTGTCGACGTGGGGGTAATTGGAGTCGGTGCGCAGGTGCTGGGGATACGGGGAGATCACGATGCTTTCGTGCTCGCGGCGACCGTCGCGATCGAGCAGGCAGGCGCCCACGATTCCGACGTCGTCGAGCGAGGCGAGAGAGATCATTTGCTCGAGCCAGTCGGGCGTGACGACCACGGTGTCGTTGTTGAGCGTGACGACGTAGTCCGCGCTCGAGTGATCGACGCCGCGGTTCACGATCTTGGCGTAGTTGAAGGCACCCGGACATGGGACGACCGTGTACTTCGTTTCGCGGAAGTAGGCGAGCGAAGCCTCTTCGACCGAGTCGTTGTCGAGCAGGATGATGCTGTAGTTCGGGTAGGTCGTCTTTTCTTCGATGGCGTCGATGCACTGGCGCACTAGGTCGATGCGATCTCGGGTGGGAATGATGATGTCGATCGAGGGTGCGGGGATCGGCGCCGCCAAACTCCAACGCACCAGTCCCGCGCGTTCACCGAGCTCCGCGGTACCCGTCCAATCCCGGCGATCGAGAGCCGCCTGGACCACGCGAACCGTGTCCTCGTCGATGCGCGCCGACTCGAAGTCCTGGCTGGCCCGCCCAGCCGGCAGTACGCGCGCCAAGTGGTGAAAGCTCGCGCTGCGTTCCGAAAGGCGAAGATACGCGTCGTGCTCGAAGGCCCAGCCCGCATCGGGTGAGAAACCGCCCGCCCCAAAAAGCGTCTCCACGCGCAACAGGGCGGGGCGCCCGACCACGTTGTAACTGAGCAAGGTATGCGGTCCCACGCCAGGGCTCTTTAGGATCGGGGCGAACTGGTTGGGGCCAGCTTCGTCGCCGAACACGACGTCATCGTCGCGTGTCGCGTGAGCGAGCAACCGAGCCGCACTGTAGTTGCGCGCGTCATTGGAGGTCGAGGGATCGCAGAGGAAGATCCACTCGGCCGTTGTCTCATTCAGAGCGACGTTGAGAGACTCGATAACTGTTCGGGCGCCATCGGCGCCGCTAGGAATTGCGACGATCGCAACATCGCTGAGATTGGTGTTCAGGGCCGCATATTCGAGCGAATAGTCGGTGACGCGCGGTCGATAGTTCACCGGGTAGATTTCTCTCGCCTGAGCGGCAGACACCAGGGTTGGCCGCGTCTTTTCCTTCTTGCGCCAGGTTCGCCAGGCCCGTAGTGGCGGGCGAAAGATTGTGCGAGCGGTCTTGTAACGCCAGGTGTCCTCGCCGAGCATTCGGCCCGCGACTCGTTGAATGCGCGTTCCCGACAGACGGCGAATTTCCTGATGGAAGTGGACCCAGCGAGACTTGAGTTCCTCGGGCGTGAGGGGAGTGACGGTATCTTCGTCGAATCGCTGGAGGAGTGGCACGGGTCTTGAATCTCTCTGTCGGTCGAGCGACGCACATGCGAAAGGCTCGACGACGAATTTAGTCGTGACGGTCTCGTACGTTCGACTTGAGATCTTTTCTGAAAGAGCCTGGCGGTTTCGGGTTCGGGATATACGTAAGTTCGTGCTACATTTCGGCGCCCCCCGTCAACGTAATGAAGGTGATACACAAAGGAGTTTGCGGTCATGACCGAGACGATCGAGGTTCCCGAAGTGGCGCCAGAACATAGTCTTCGCGCGGGGGTCCTTGGGCTCTTCGACTCGGTGATCATGGGTATCGCGGGCGTGGCGCCCGCATATTCCATCGCGTCTTCGACGGCGGTGCTCTTTGGAGCGGTCCTGTTGGGCGGTGCTGCCGCTCTTTTGTACTGCGGCATCGCGATGTTCGGCATCGTCTTTGCCTTCAGTTATCTGGGCCGGGTCGAGTCCAATGCGGGGGCCAGCTACTCCTGGGTGCGCCGGGCGCTGCACCCGGTGCTCGGATATCTCTCGGGCTGGGCGCTCGTCGTGTCGGCGCTCATCTTTATGGTTGCCGCTACCGTGCCCGCCGGCTCCTACATTCTGGGTCTCTTTTCGCACAGTGCCGCCAACAACACGTTTGATGTGACCATCGTCGGGGCGGTCTTCTTTCTCGCCATGGTGACGGCTGTTGCGGCCGGGGTCACGATCACGGTGACCGTGCAGATCGTGATGTCCTGCATCGAGCTGGCGCTCCTCCTCCTCTTTGCCTTCCTCGCGATCTTCCACGGGCACCACGTACACGCCTTCACCTGGCACTGGTTCTCGCCCACGATCTTCCACGGTCAATCCGGCTTCGCCGCGGGTGCCTTGGTCGCGGCCTTCTACTACTGGGGCTGGGACGTCACCGCGAACCTCAATGAGGAAACCAAGAACGCGAAGAAGACGCCCGGCTTGGGTGCGATGTTGGGCATCATCGTGGTCTTCTTGCTTTTCGAGGTCTTCACGATTTCGACCAACATGGTTCTCACCAGCCACCAGATCAACACCAACGCCGCCGATGTCCTCAACGTTCTCGGTCAAGAAGTCTGGCACGGCGACTGGGGCAAGATCATCGTTCTGGCGGTCGTGCTCTCGACAGTGGCGACCTTAGAGACCACGTTGATCCAAGTCACTCGCACGCTCTTTGCGATGGGCCGCGACAATACGTTGCCCAAGATTCTTGGACGGATCAACAAGAAGCGCCAGACGCCCATCGTGGCCACGGTGGTCGTTACAATCATTTCGCTCGCCCTGTTTATCGGGTCTCAGAAGATTGGGTCGATCTCGAGCATTCTCTCCGACGCGATTGACGCCATCGGTCTGCAGATCTGTATTTATTACTCTTTGGCGGGACTTTCGGTGGTGGTGCTGTATCGCAAGCAACTGACGAAGTCGCCCTCCAACTTCATCCTCATGGGTCTATGGCCCTTTGTGGGTGCAGTCTTCATGGGGTACTTGTTCGTCAAGGCCATCCCCAACCTGAACGCGGCAACACTGTGGGTGGGTTTGGGCGCGATGGGCCTCGGACTAATTCCGATGTTCTACTACTGGGCCAAGGGCAACCCCTACTTCGACATGCCGGCCAAAGAGGACCGCGTCGCGGTGCTCGAGGAGTTCGAACAGAACCTGTAGTTCGCGACGCGGTGGCGAGCGGCGGACGGCAAGACGGCCGCGCGCAGCCGTGGCAAATTTCTCGCGACCCGAACTTGACAATGCGACTCTCCTCACATAAGGTCGCCTCAGTCGTAGCGGAACGTAGTTCCGATTATTGGAACAGTCACTGTTTGGGGGAATGATGTTGCAGATGAAAAAGAGGATCGCCGGGTCGGCTCGTCGCAGGATGACGTTGGTTGGCCTCAGCATCGTGACGCTGGCGGGCGTCGGTCTGGCGACCGGCGCGAGTGCAAGCTCAAAGACCACGATCACGATCTGGAATGACCCGCTCGCGGCCGGCTCGGTCGGCGTGCCCGCGTCGAAGTCGTTTCTCACCAAGGGCGTCGATCTCTTCGAGAAGGCCAACCCCAACATCGACGTCAAGATCGTGCAAGAGCCGATGGCCTCATCGACGGCTTTTGACACGCTGTTGCAGTCGGCGGAGCTGGCGGGCACGACGCCCGACATCGGTCAGCTCTACGTGGGTGGCCAAGTGATTCAAAACGCCAAGTTCTTGGATCCCCTCAACAAGCTCTTGGGTCAGTCCTACATCAACTCGCTCACGGGGTGGCAGTTCGTGACCAAGAACTACGCCACCAAGGGCACCGTCTACGCGGTTCCCTATGGAGCGGGGTACTACTACACCGTGTACTACAACAAGAAGGACTTTGCGACGGCGGGCATCACCACGTTGCCCACCACGTGGAACGCGATGGTCGCTGACGCTCAGAAGTTGAAGGCCAAGGGCATTACTCCTTTTGAATTCGGGGAGAAGGAGGGGTACTTCGGGGCGTGGACGCAAGACTCGTTGATGTCGATGCTCGACGGCAACCAAGGCGTGCTGGCGATGTACAACGGCAAGGCGACGCTGGACTCTAGTGAACTGATCAAGCCGTACACGGCCTGGCACGGTCTGTACAAGGCCGGCCTGACGAACTCCAACGCCGTGACACTGACGTACACCACGGGCATCGCCAACTTTGCCGCGGGCAAAGCCGCGATGACCATCACCGGTCAGTACTACGACACTCAGATCTCGGCCGGACTCGGCACCAACGTGGGACTCTTCCCGGTGCCCCCGTTGACTGGCTCGAAGGACCCGAAGTCGCTGTCGGGCGGTCCCAACAACTCCTACGTCATCTTCAAGAACTCAACGCACGTCGCCGACGACGTCAAGCTCATCAAGTTCTTAACGACGCTGCCGGTGCAACTGCTCTCGGTGCACGAACTTGGTCAGCTCCCCAACAATGTCGGGTTCCAGACCACCAAGTCGTTTGCTGCGTCTCAGCCGTTGCTGACGGAGTTGAGCACGTACATCAACACCGATCACTACGCGCTCGACGAGGCGTTTGACAACATCATGCCTGGCAGCATCTGCTCGTACTGGTACCAGACGAACAACGGTGTGTTCTCCGGTGCGCTCAGTCCCGACAGCGCCGCGTCAAGCATGCAGTCCCAGATGAAGAGCTACCTCGCTGCCGCTTCCACCTAAGCCGTAGACGGTGTAAGCAAGGGAGTGCAAGTACTTTGAGGAGGCTCTAGATGGGGCGTGCGAGCGACGCCGACGTACTGAAGGACGGCGACTCGGCGAACGTTTCCATCAAGTTCCGCAAGCGGCGCAACGTGTTTTCGTACGTCGCGCTGTTGCCGGCGGCGTTGTTGGTACTCGGACTCATGGTGCTGCCCATTGGGGCGACCGTCTATCACAGCTTCACGAACTGGGATGGGGTCACCAGCACCTTCATCGGGTTGAAGAACTTCCAACTCATCTTCGACAACCCGATCATCTCCACGGTGCTCGTCAACTCGCTGATCTTCCTCATCTCGGTTCCCCTCATCCTGGCGGCGTCGCTCGTGACCGCGGTGCTGGTCTATGAGAAAGTGCTCGGTTGGAAAGTGTTCCGCTTTCTGTTCTTCATTCCGATGGTCCTTTCGCCGGTGATCATTGGTGTGCTCTTCAGCACGTTCTTTCTGCCCGGCGGCGCCGTCGACCAGATTCTCCGGCCGTTGGGATTGGGTAACTTCTCGTGGTTGGCTAGTCCGTGGTCGGCGCGTTGGGTCGTGATCTTGGCGCTGGTCTGGGCGTCGTTCGGTTTCGGGATGGTCGTAATCCTCTCGGCCATGACCACGATTGATACCGCGCTCTACGACGCCGCGGCCATTGACGGCGCGTCGTGGTGGCGGCGCCTGCGCTCGATCACGATTCCGATGATCTCAGGATCGCTCCAGTTCCTCAGCGTGATCAATGTCATCTACACCTTCACGTCGCTCTTTGCGTTCGTGTTCGTCATTACGGCTGGTGGTCCGGGATTCACGACGACGACCGTCGACTACTACACCTACATCACGACCTTTGAGAACGGCCAGTTCGGCTACGGCGCGGCCCTCGGGGTGTTGCTCTTTTTGATCGTCCTGACTCTCACGATCGCTCAGGTGAAGCTGTTCCCGAATCGTGAAGTACAGCAGGGTTCCTAGTTATGACCTCACGAATCTCGCGCGGGCTGGTCTTCATCGTGTTGACCCTGGTGGGGATTTCGACGGTCTATCCGCTGCTCTTCATGGCGCTCAACTCGATGCGCACCTCCCAGGCCTACGAGGTCAACCCGTTCGGACTGCCCACCCACTTCTCCTTGAGCAGTTACCACGCACTCTTCTCCCAGGTTCCCTTTCTCCAGAGCATCCTGCACTCGTTCATCGTGGTTGTTCCGGCGGTGCTGCTAGCCACGTTTGCCTCGTCGCTCGCGGCGTTTGTCTTTACCAAGGTGCCGGTGAAACTCGGCAACGCCCTGTTTTGGACGATGTTGATGATCATGTTCATGCCCGGCATCGTGGTGCTGATACCGCTGTACATCGAAGTTGCGCGCACTGGACTCGCCAACAATTTCGCCCCGGCCATCCTCATCTATACGGCGATCAATATTCCCTACGGCACGTACCTGCTTCGATCCAACTTTCGTTCGATTCCCAACTCGGTCGTGGAGGCGGCGCGCGTCGACGGGGCCAGTTGGATCAAGGTCTACTGGCGCGTCATTCTGCCCATCGCCAAACCGGGCATCATTACGGTCTCAATCTTGACGTTCCTCAATATCTGGAACGACCTGTTCATCAGCCTCGTGCTCTTGCACGCGCCCAACACCGAGATGGTCACCCCCACGCTCGCCCAACTGAGCGGCAAGTTCACGTCTGACATTCCCGTGCTGATGGCCGGGTTGCTCCTGGGTGCCGTGCCGACGTTGGTGCTCTATCTGGTGACGGCTCGGGTCTTCATTCGCGGCATGCTGTCAGGGGCTGTGCGCTAGTGGCGCCCCTTGACGACGGGCTCGTTGTGGTGACCGGCGCCGCCAACGGGATTGGGCGTGCCGTCGCCGAGCGGTTCGTTGCGGACGGTCGACCCACCGTCGGGGTCGATCGCGTGAGTGAAGACCTGCCCTTTCCCATTGAGATGGTGGACCTCGCGAACGTCGGTGCGCTGGAGGCGTTGATCGAGAACCTCGAAGCGACTCATGGTCCTATTGCAGCCCTCGTCAATGTGGCCGGAATCTACGAGCGGATCGATCCGACGTCTTTTTCTCTTGAGGCGTACCGTCGGGTGCTGGCCGTGGATCTTGACGCCCCGATCATCCTCTCGGCGGCGGCCGCCACCAAGATGGCGCAGAGAGGTTTTGGGCGCATCGTCAACGTGACCAGCATTCACGGGGAGTTCGGCGAGCGCGGAGGACTCGCCTACGACGTCGCCAAGGGCGGGCTCAACCAGGCCACACGCACACTCGCGCTCGAATTCGCCCACCGTGGCGTGCTGTGCAACGCGGTGGCCCCCGGATTCGTGGATACCGCAATGGGCTTGGTCGACGGCGTGCTCGAGTCCACGACTGCCGAGTTTCGCCGGACGTACGTTGAAGGGGGAAGGTTGCCGCTCGGGCGTTCCGCCCGGCCCGGCGATATCTCTAGTCTCGTCGCCTGGCTCGCCTCCTCCGAGAACACCTACGTCACCGGCCAAATCGTTCGCATTGACGGCGGACTCTCAGTGACCTTCTAGTGGCTGCCATGAGTGAGAGTTGGCCCCGTGCGTTTCAATTAACGGAACAGTGTTCCTATTACTGCTCATTTCGGTATAGTGAGGTTTTCGGCGGGCGGGAGATTGGGTGACAACAGACCAGGTGAAGGAGGCTGGATCCGGCGAGGAATCGAAGGGTCTGAGCGGTGCCGAACGGGTTCTGGCTACGCTGAGCGCCCTTGGTTCGTACCCCGAAGGAATTGGTCTCAACGACCTCGCGAGGGTTCTGCACTCACCGCGCTCGAGCGTCCATCGAGCTCTGGGGATTTTGCGGCGCGCGGACCTCATTGAGCAGGATCGCGATAGTCGGTATCGACTCGGCTATGGGCTCTTAAAGCTCGCGTTCTCCTACTACGAAGAACTCGATGAGGTCGGGCGGATACGGCCCATGTTGACCGACCTCGCGGACCACTTTGGCGAGACGAGTCACTACGCCATCCTTGACGGCGCCGAAGTCGTGTACCTCGCCAAGGTTCAGCCCGCCACCTCGAGGTATCAGATGACGTCGGTCATCGGTGGTCGCAATCCCGCCTACTGCACGGGTGTCGGTAAAGCCCTGCTGGCGTACGCACTGACCGATGAGTCGGCGGTCAACGACTTCGTCGCGACTCACGAGGGGACGCTCGTGCGTCACACGGATCAAACCATTACGACGTCCAAGAAGTTAAACAGCGAACTCGGTCGCATTCGAGAGTTGCGCTACGCCGTGGACCGCGAGGAGAACGAGCCCGGCATCAACTGCCTGGCGATACCCCTGTTCTTGACGTCGAAGTCCGTTCCCGACGGGGCGGTGAGCATCACCGCCGTCGCCCAGCGACTGCCGCTGGAAAAATTGGAGGCGTCCATCGATGATGCCCGCGACATCATTAGTCAGCACTTAGGAGAGGTCCTGTCGTGAAAATCACCGAGATCGAGGCACTGGTCCTGCGGGCAGGGGAGATCGACATCTCGCGGGCGGACGGTACCCAAGACGCGTTCATCGTGCGCATCCACACGGACGAGGGACTGGTAGGTGTGGGCGAGGGCGACACGTCGCCGTACGTCGCCCAAGCGATCGTGAACACTCCGTCGTCGCATGCGATCGCGCGTGGCCTGGGTGACGTTCTTCTCGGCCAGGACCCGTTACGGGTGCGTCCCTTGTGGGATGAAATGTTCCTCAGCAGCTATCACTACGGACGCGACGGAGCGGCACTACACGCGATGAGCGCTCTCGATATGGCGTTGTGGGACCTGCTGGGCAAAGCCTCGGGACTGTCGGTCACTCAACTCATCGGTGGCGAGGAGTCGAACGAGGTCGAGATCTAC
This sequence comes from uncultured Acidimicrobiaceae bacterium, assembly GCA_963839255.1. GTDB lineage: Bacteria > Actinomycetota > Acidimicrobiia > Acidimicrobiales > RAAP-2 > RAAP-2. The sequence continues at coordinate 74,909 of CAWIUH010000005.1, read as the reverse complement.
GCGAGTGAGGTCATGGCGGACACGCCGGACGAGGTGACCACCCTCGCGCAGCGCATCGTAGACGAAGGCTTTCGCGCGTTGAAGCTGGGCTGGGGGCCGCTGGGCCGCGACGTCGGCCGCGACGTCGAGTTGGCCGAAGCGGCGCGCGCGGTGCTCGGTACGCATCGCAAGCTCATGATCGACGGGGGCATGGCCTACACGCTGCGCAGCGCACGCGAGTTCTGTTCTCGAGTCGAGCACCTCGATCTCTTCTGGTTCGAAGAGCCCTTCGAAGCCGACGACCTGCGCTCGTACGAGCTCTTAACGTCCTCGGTTGATATGCGCATCGCGTGTGGGGAGGCACACTCGAACGTGGCGCCCTTCCGTTTGCTCATCGACGCGGGCGTGAGCATCCTTCAGCCCGACTTGGGGCGTTGCGGCGGACTCACGATTGGCCGCGACATTGCGTCGATGTGCCGCGAGTACGCCGCCAGCGCCGTGGTGATTCCGCACTGCTTTTCGACCGATGTGTTGCTCGCCGCCACGCTGCAGTTTGTGGCGTCTCTGCCGGGCGAGCGTTTGATTGAGTATCCGGTCACCGCGTCCAAGCGACAGGGGTCTCTGCTGACGACCCCGTTCACTCCGGAACAGGGAACGCTGCGCCTGCCCGTCGGTGCGGGCTTGGGCATTGAACTCGACGACGCGGAAGTGTCGCGCCGATTGGTAACGAGCTAGAGGAAATAACGAGCTAGAGGAAATATGGCATCAATTTCACTGGAGAAGGTTTCGAAGATCTACCCCAACGGCTATCAGGCGGTCGACCAACTCGACATCGACGTTGCCGAAGGCGAGTTCATGGTCATGGTGGGGCCCTCAGGCTGTGGCAAGACCACCGCGCTGCGCATGGTCGCGGGCCTCGAAGAGATCTCCTCGGGGACGCTGCGCATCGGGGACGAGGTGGCAAATCATCGCACGTCCAAGGAGCGTGACGTGGCGATGGTCTTTCAGAACTACGCCCTGTACCCGCACATGTCGGTCGCCGAGAACATCGCCTTTGGTCTCAGTCTGCGCAAGATTCCCAAGAGCGATATCAAAAAGAAGGTGGCCGAAGCGGCGAGCGTTCTGGGGCTGACGGACCTTCTCAATCAGAAGCCTGGCCTGCTCTCGGGCGGTCAACGTCAGCGCGTCGCCATGGGCCGAGCCATTGTCCGCGAACCGAAGGTCTTCTTGATGGACGAGCCGCTGTCCAATCTCGACGCGAAGCTTCGTGTGCAGATGCGCACCGAGGTCCGGCGCATCCAGCGGCGCATCGGCGTGGCCACGCTGTACGTCACGCACGACCAAACCGAAGCGATGACGATGGGCGACCGGGTCGCGGTCATGCGTCTGGGCGTCCTGCAGCAGTGCGACGCGCCACAGGTTCTGTACGCCAAGCCGACGAACTTATTCGTGGCCGCGTTCATTGGCTCGCCGGCGATGAATCTGTTTGAGGCGTCGCTGAGCGACGATGGCGAGTCGCTGCGGGTGGGAAGCCAGGATCTCACCATGGGTCCTGCGGTGTATCAGGCCTGTCCGGGGCTGGCGGCCTACCGCGGTCGAAAGCTCGTCGTTGGCTTTCGCGCAGAGGATCTGCCGGTCGCCACGGCCGAGTCCGCAATGGGCGCCATCTTGAAGGCGCGAGTGGAAGAGATCGAGGCCCTGGGATCGGAGCTGTTGGTTCACTTCTCGATCGACGCGACGCGCGTCGGCGTCGAGGCGAGTGCCGTCGCGGACGAGGGCGAACTCGACGTGACTTCGATTGACATCGTGGGAGAAGGAGTGGCCCGCGTCGAACCCCGGGCGAACCTGCACGTTGGTGAAGATGTGCAGTTTCGCGTCTTCCCCGAGCGGTTGCACTTTTTTGACCTTGAGAACCAGAACGCAATTCAGTAGTTGTGGTCCGTCGTAGCCCGAGTTCACTGACGATGGAGAACGACTGCGTTGCTGTTACCGTCGTCCCCGAGAGAGGGGGAAAGGTCACGAGCCTGTTCGATCGCGTCAATCAGCGCGAGTGGCTCATCCAGGCTGATCGAGAACTCATAGGTCCCGCCGACGCGCATGTGCCCTATGACAAGGGCGACTTGTGCGGATGGGACGAGATGGTGCCGACCATTTCGGCGTGTCGCTATCCGGGCGGCGACATCGTTCTCTCTGATCACGGAGAGTTATGGCAGCGATCCTGGAGCGTGGTGGCGCACTCGACGAACTCGATCTCCCTGGCGGTTACCGGTTCGCTCGGCTACGAGTTTGAGCGCGTGATGTCGCTGGACGCTGAACGAGTCGTTGTTGACTACCGCATCGTCGCGGGAGTCGCCGGCCTGGACTTTCTGTGGGCGGCCCACCCCTTCCTTGATCTGGTCGCCAATACTCGGACGAAGGTCGAAGGCTTCAGCGGATTTAGCGAAGTTCGCAGTGACGACGGACGCACCCCCTTTGACTGGCCCAACGATGGCCTCAGCGTTGTCGAGGTACTGGCTCCGCACACGGATAAGAAGCTCTTTGCACACACGGCGAGCGACTCAGTCGAAGTAGTCCTCCAGGATCCCCACGGACCGTCCCTCACGTGGAGTTGGTCGGCCACGGACGCCCCCTGGTTGGGCGTGTGGCTCGATAGGGCATCGCTGTCGCCTCACCTGGTGGCGGTAGTCGAGCCGACCAACGCGGGCGACGACTCGCTGGAGGTGGCCGCCGGTCGTGGCGACTCGTGGACGCTGGCCGGAGGTGAGGAGAAGCGCTGGAGCATCTCCGTCGCGCTAAGTGATCGCTCTCGCAGCGGTGACTCCATTGCGCGGAGCAAAGAGGAAGGAACACGATGAGAATTGTCCGCGTAGGAGAACCCGGCGCAGAACGTCCGGCTGTGGTCGATGGAGCGGGAAGATTCTTGGCTCTGCCCCACGAGACGGGCGACATCGATGGCGCATTTTGGGACTCGGGAGGAATCGAGCGAGCGCAAGATCAACTGGACACGGAGTCGCTCAAGGAAGTCGAGGTCACGAGACTCGGTCCGCCCATCGCCCCTCCGGGAAAGATCCTCTGCATCGGGCTGAACTATCGGGACCACGCCATCGAAACCAACAGCCCCATCCCGAGCGAGCCGGTGGTCTTTATGAAGGCACCCAACTGCGTGGTCGGCCCCAACGACACCGTGCTGATTCCTCGCGGGTCGTCGAAGACGGATTGGGAAGTGGAGCTGGGGATTGTGATTGGTGCGCAGGCGCGATACCTCGCATCCCCCGACGACGCCTGGTCGGCGATCGCTGGCTACGTCATGGCCAACGACGTGTCGGAGCGCGCGTTTCAAATAGAACGGGGTGGTCAGTGGGACAAGGGCAAGTCGTGCGAGACCTTCTGCCCGCTCGGCCCGTGGGTGGCGACCAAAGATGAGGTGCCTGACCCCCAAAGTCTCTCGTTGCGCCTGAGCGTCAATGGCGACGTTCGTCAGAACGGCACGACGGCCGAAATGATCTTCGGTGTCGATTACATCGTCTGGTACTTGAGCCAGTTCCTGGTGCTCGAAGCGGGCGACCTCGTGATCACCGGCACCCCGCCCGGAGTGTCGTTGGGTCACGACGACGTCCCCTTCTTGAAGGCGGGCGACGTGCTGGAACTCTCGATCACCGGACTCGGTACCCAACGCAACCGTTTGGCCCAGGCGTAGTTCTCACCAACTCAACGAAAGGAAACATCGTGGCACTTCTGGAAGGGAAGCGAGCCCTCGTGACGGGGGCCACCAGTGGAATTGGCTTCGCGATCGCCCAGGCCTTTGCTCGTGAGGGTGCCGCCGTCGCGGTGGGCGGCCGTGACAAGAATCGCCTCCGCGCGACCTGCGCGTCGATCGAAGAGCTTGGGGGGAACTGCGTACCCGCGCCGGGCGATGTGGCAATTGCCGAAGACGCTCGGCGCATCGTTGACGCCAGCGTCGAGGCCTTCGGAGGTCTGGACATCGTCGTCAACAACGCCGGGATCGATGCCACGGAGTGGCACGATGTCGCCGACTGGCCCGTTGGGAGGTTTGACGACATCATGGCCGTCAATCTTCGAGGCCCGTTTCTCATCTCAAAATACGCGATTCCGCACCTCTTGACAGCGGGCGGGGGATCGATGCTGCACATCAGCTCGGTGTGCGCGACGACGGTCTGGGCGGGCGACTGCGCGTACGACATCTCTAAGGCGGCGCTGAACATGCTCTCCGACCACATCGCGGTGGAGTACGGCTCGCGCGGAATTGTCTCCAACACGCTCATGCCCGGCGTGGTGCGTACGGCCCTGCACGAAGGTGTCATGGCGGGCATGAACGATGGGGGCGCCTTCGAGAAGGTGCTCCTCTCGCGACACCCCATCGGACGATTCGGCACAGTGGAAGAGGTCGCCGAGAGTGCGGTCTTTCTCTGTCGGGGTGTGGCGCCCTTTCTCACCGGGGCGAATATACCCATCGACGGCGGCTACAGCCGGGTCTAGAGGATGCTTGGCCTAGGGCTGGAGTAGCGCTTTCATCGGAGTCGTCTGTCCGTTCATTAGGGCAGTGAATATCTCTGCGCCCTCACTTAAGGGATACGTCGTCGACCACGAGAGATCGAGATGAGGGGCTAGTTCGATGGCGCTGACAAACTCTTCATCCGTATAGGCGAACGAACCGCGAATGTTCTTTTCTAGACGAACTGCCGCAGCAGCATCGAAGATGCCTTCGTTCGTGGCGAGGCCGAGCCACACCGTCGTGCCCCCAGGTATTAGATGCTCCAGCGAGCTGTTCCGAGTATCGGCGGTGCCCACGGCATCGAAAATCACGTCGAACTCGCCGTCGAGTGCGTCGCCGACGTGCGTCGCCCCGAGCCTCGAGGCGACTTCTCTGCGCTCAGCTGAGAGGTCGGCGCACGCGACCGACGCGGCTCCGTTGTGCAGCGCCACTTGGAGGCACGCCAGCCCGATCGGACCGCACCCAATGACACCCACGCGCTGTCCCTTGGGCGAACCCGCGAGGTTCCACGCGTGCACCGCGTTGGCCAGTGGTTCGATGAGCGCCGCGCTGTCCCAATCCAGAGAGTCGGGAAGATCGTGGAGCGAGGCGAGCGGGACGGCCACGCGCTGCGCGAATCCACCGGCAACGTGAGCCCCTAAGAGAACGCGACTGCGGCACAGTTGCGGTACCCCTCGACGACAGAGTTCACACGTACCGCACGAAATGAGGGGATTGACCGCGACGCGGCGTCCGTCGTCGGTTCGCCCGACGAACTCGTGTCCCATGATCAGCGGGGGAACGCGAAAGCTGGGCTTCGTGATCCCGTGCAACTCACTGCCGCAGATTCCGGCCCGTTCGACATGCACGATGACTTCGCCATCCTTCGTCTGGACCTCGTCGACCTCTTGAACTTCCACGATCCCAGGGGCGCAAAACACCAGTGCCTTCATTAACATCCTCCGCGCAATACTGCTTTTCGGGGCTTGCTTCAACGCTACTGGTTTGGCGCGCATTTGGTGTAGTGAAACGCCCTTTCGACGCCACCCGCACGTTCTTCTGACCCGTGGCACAGGTGGCGTTCCGGCTATTAGAACGTGGCGGCTCTCGCGTGAGATTTTGTCTCAATTAGTTCCGGTATTCAGAACAAATCGAGTGGTGGTGCGCTTGAGAGAATCAGGTGAGCGGAGCACTCGAGTGAGAACTCATATGACGGAGTGTCAGAGTACGGTGAACCGAACGTGTGGAGGTGAAAGAGATGCACGAATTCGTTGCGACGCCCTGTACGACCGACCTCTACGAACTCGGCGAGTCGTGCCGGTGGGACGACGTGAGTGGCGAGCTGTACTGGGTGGACATACTCACGGGGCGATTCTTTCGTGCGACGGCAGACGGCATACGAGTGGACATCGTCGCGGAGTATTGCGTCGAGGGGTTCGTTTCGGCGGTAGCTCCGTTCCACGAGCGAGCGCGCGGGTGGATTGTCGCCGACAATCAGTCGATCTCTGTCTTGGACGAAACGGGCGCGCTGCACGAACTCGCTCGGCCGGAAGCGCTTCGAGAGAAAGACGTGCGGATGAATGACGGATCGGCCGATCCGTGGGGTCGGTTTTGGATCGGGTCGATGGCCTTTGACACGGCAGAGGGTCAAGGCATCCTCTACCGCTACCAGGATTCAACGGGCGCCGACATCGTCTTGCGCGGTGCCACCATCTCCAACGGCCTGGGTTGGAGTCCTGACCGGACCACGATGTACTACGTCGACTCGGGGCCTGGGACCCTCAGCGCCTTTGACGTCGACGGGGCGGGCGAGATTTCCGCTCGTCGGGTGCTGGTTCAATTCGACAAGCGAGAGGGCGACCCCGATGGCCTGTGCGTCGACGCCGAAGGGGCCATCTGGGTCGCCGTATGGGGCGGCTACCAAGTGCGTCGGTACTCGCCCGACGGTGAACTTCTCGCCCGTGTCGATCTGTCGACCGCGCAGCCGTCAAGTTGCGCGATCGGTGGGTCCAACGGCACAACCTTGTACATCACGACGGCGCGTGAAGACATGACTGAGTCGGCCTTGGCGGCCGAACCCGATGCGGGCCGACTCTTTTGCGTTGACGTGGGTGTATCAGGTCTACCGCTCAACTCGTATCGGCCCTCGTAGCATTTGCAGCAAGGATTTGCCGGGCTTCTCGTTAGCTTGTGGCAGCTCCTCGCCACAGGTCGATGCCGCCGTCGACGGCGTACTGATCAATGGTGGCGAGCTCCTCGGCAGTAAAGGCGAGGTTGTTGAGCGCGTCAAGGTTGTCGTCGAGTTGAGCGACGCTGCTCGCTCCGATGAGTGCCGAGGTCACGCGAGGATCGCGCAGTACCCAGGCGATGGCCATCTGGGCGAGCGACTGACCACGATTGTGCGCCAGGTCGTTGAGGGCGCGCACGTGCTGGAGGTTCTCCTCGCTCAGCATGGACGGATCCAACGAGTCGCCGCTGCGTGACGCCCGTGAACCTTCGGGTACCCCGTTTAAGTATCGATCGGTCAAGAGACCCTGGGCCAGCGGAGAAAACGCGATGCAACCGACGCCTTCTTCTTCGAGGACATCGAGCAACTTGTCCTCGATCCAACGATTAAAGAGCGAGTAGGAGGGTTGGTGGATCAGCAGCGGCGTCCCCAGAGACGTGAGGATCGCTACGGCTTCTTTAGTGCGCTCGTCGGAGTAGGACGAGATGCCCACGTACAACGCTTTGCCCTGACGCACAGCGTGGTCCAGTGCGCCCATGGACTCCTCCAATGGCGTAGTGGCGTCGAAGTGGTGGTGATAGAAGATATCCACGTACTCAAGGCCCATCCGGTGCAGGCTCTGATCGAGGCTGGCGAGCAGGTACTTGCGCGAGCCCAAGTCGCCGTAGGGCCCCGGCCACATGTCCCAGCCGGCTTTGGTGGAGATGATGAGTTCGTCGCGTAGAGACGAGAAGTCCTCGTGGAGCAAACGACCGAAATTGATCTCGGCGCTGCCGTACGGCGGGCCGTAATTGTTGGCGAGGTCAAAGTGCGTGACCCCTCGGTCGAAGGCGCGTCGCAAAATAGCGCGCTGCGTGTCGATCGATCGATCGTCCCCGAAGTTGTGCCACAGTCCGAGCGACACCTCGGGTAGACGGATACCGCTGCGTCCGCTACGTCGATAGGTCATGCGGTCATAGCGATCAGATGCGGGAATGTAGGGGTTCATGTCCGAATCGTAGACGCCATGGTCGCTGACCGGTCCAGAAATTAGGCTCGTCGACAGGACGACGGTTCCGCCAAGGAGGCTCGGTTGAATCTGCTTCTCACTTCTGCGGGCATCAAGAATGCCTCTATCCGTGAGGCCCTAGTCGAGATGCTGGGTCAGCCGATTGAGGAGTCCAATGCCCTGTGCATTCCCACCGCGACCTACGTGAGTCCGGGCGGCGCAGCCGCAGCGTGGCGCTTCATCGCGGGGCGCGCCTCAACTCCGATGTGCGAGTTGGACTGGAAATCCCTCGGCGTGTTGGAGCTGGCGGCGCTGCCCAGTATCGATCGAGATCTGTGGTTCCCGATGGTTCAACAGGCTGACGCGATCCTGGTCAATGGTGGCGATCCCATGTATCTGAGCTATTGGATGCAGGAGTCGGGGTTTGCGGATGTCCTCGCGACGCAGTATGACGGGGTGTACGTGGGTCTGAGCGCGGGAAGCATGGTCTTGGCGCCCCACGTCGGAGAGGACTTCGTGCGATGGAAGCCACGCGAGGGCGGCGACAAAGCACTCGGACTCATCGAGTTTTCGATCTTTCCGCATCTGGATCACGTGGACATGCCGACGAACTCCATGGCTGACGCCGAGCAGTGGGCCGCCACCATTCCCGGGCCGGCGTACGCACTGGATGACCAGAGCGCCATCAGAGTGGTCGACGATGTGGTTGACGTCGTGACTGAGGGGCACTGGAAGTACTTCCCTCGCCAGATCTGATTAATCTTTTCGCGCCGACCTAGACGATTGGTTGTCTCAGGGCGCGAGAGCGCACGACCGCCCACCACAACGAGGGAATCACGACGACTTCGGCCGCGAGCGCGACCCAGCTGACCACCGCGACGCGAGTGAGGGCGGCAATGAAAACCACCATGAGTTCGACGGCCACGATCGCGAGAGACGTCACGGCGTAGGGCCCGTACTGGACCGCCGCTTCGTGAATGCGCCCTGTCGACTCGACGTGCGAACTCCAGAACGCCTCAAGCACCTGGCGCTTTTCGTGCCAGTTGCAACTGCGATACACATCGAGTCTCATACCCTGACGCTACCCAACACCCGCCGTTGTCGTGGCGAGTGCTGGGCAACGTTGGGAGTTAGAACTCGGCAACGATTTCGAAGTGAGACATCTCCTCTTCGATGCTTTCGCGCTCGTCGCGGGCCTCCTTTGCCGGGGCACGCAGCACCGCGACAATAATGAGCAGCGCGAGCGAGCCCAGGACGGCTCCGATAAAGAACGCCTCGTGGTATCCGGCCAGAAGGGACCGGTCGGGCGAGTAACCCCGACTGAGGAGTCCTCGCGAGGTGCTCGCCGCGAGCGTGCCAAAGACGGCGAGACCCGCGGATGACGCCAACCACATCGAAACGTTCACGATGCCCGAGGCGAGGCCCGCGTCTTCGCGGGGCACGTCAGCCATGGCGATCGTCAGCAGAGGGACCGCTACCAGGCTCATCCCGACACCGAGCAGCAAAAACGCGGGAAGAATCGAGACGAGGTACACGGCGTGCAGCCCGGAGCGCGAGAGCCAGAGCAACCCCAAGACGGCCATAGTCATCCCGGGGATCAGTAACTTCATGGGTCCGAAGCGCGCGAGCAGGCGGCTGGTCGCACCCAGTGACATAGAGGCCATGGCGAGAGTCAACGGCAAGAAAGCAACGCCGGTTCGCACCGGGTCGTAGCCAAGGACGCGCTCGAGGTAGAGGGCGCCGAAGAAGAACACGGCGAACATTGCGGCAAAGGAGAGACCGCGCACGACACTCGACGTAGTCAAGCTGCGCAACTTCATGATGCGTAGAGGCATGATCGGCTTAGCAATCCGTGACTCCAGAAGGAAGAAGGAACCCATCAACACGACGGACAGGGCTCCAAAGCCCAACGTGTGGGCACCGAGCCAGCCGTACGTGGAGGCCGTAACGATGGCGTAGATGCCGACGACGAGTGAGATCGTCATGAGAAGTGAGCCCTTCACGTCCAGTCCCTCGCGCACGCCGAGACCCTGGTTCTCCTTGATCAAGATTGATCCCAGGATGAACGTGGCGATGCCGATCGGCACGTTGATGACAAAGATCCAGTGCCAGTTCACGGCCTGAGTCAGGATGCCGCCGACCAGCAGACCAATCGATCCACCGCCGACCGCAACGAACATGTACGCGCTCATGGCCTTGGCGCGTTCGTTCGCGCCGGAGAATTCGGTCACGATGATCGCCACGATGACCGACGTCGAAATGGCACCACCCATACCTTGAAAGAATCGCGCGATGATGAGCATGGCTTGACTCGTCGCGAGCGAACAGACCAGCGATGACGTTGTAAAAAGAGCGACGCCGCTGAGGAAGACTTTCTTTCTACCGATCAGGTCACCGAGTCGTCCGGCGAGCAACAGAAAGCTGCCAAACGCGATCAAGTACGCATCGACGACCCAGGTGAGATTCGCCGGTGAGAAGTGCAGATCGCGCTGGATGGATGGCAGTGCGACGTTGACAATGGAGGAGTCGAGAGCGTTCATCAGCATGGCGAGGCACACAACGATGAGGGCGATCCAGCGGCGGCGATCTGTTTGTCCTGATGAAATGGTAGGGGAGTGCGTCATAAGGGCCTTCCTTCGGGATAGAATGTGAAACACGAGGAACGATGAAGCAATATCATCGTGAAACTGATATAATCACTATAGCATGAATATAAGTCCCTCGCTACCATTAATTTCCGTGGAGGAAAATTCGTCGACTGGGCCGATCCTTTTGATCACCCAGTTGTCACGACTGATCAGCCGGCAAAGCACGCCCGAGCTACTTGGTCAGACGCTGAAAGAGGTAGCCGTGCTCGCATACCTGCGCGAGTATCAAGAGCCCACCCAGCAGCAGTTGACCGAGGGTCTATGCATTGACACGAACTATTGCGTGATGTTGCTCAACGATCTTGAAGCGTCGGGTCTCGTAGAGCGCCGGCGCGATCCCGCCGACCGCCGCCGACACATCGTCACGATGACCGAACAGGGCCGAAAGGCTCTTCATCAGGCTGAGGCAGCGCAGCAGACGCTCGAAGACGAGATTCTTGGGTCGCTGGACTCGAGCGAGCGTTCGGAACTTTCGCACCTGATGCGCAAGGCCATCAAGGGCCAGAGCACAAACTCCTGACTTCGCTAACCACGTGATCAGTGGCGACGGCCCCTTGCGGCCCGCGCCAGTATTCCGAGGAGCCCGATGGCAGCGACGAGCACTGCGGTGCCGTTGATGGCGGGAACCCAGCGCACGCGGTCATCCTTTACTACGTAGACGCCCAGAGGCATCACCGCGCCGCCGAAACCCCCACCGGATCCGCCGATCGGGGTGTGGTGAGAATCTGAGCTGGCCATTTTGAGTTCGTCATCATCGTCGTCGTCGCCATCGTCGCCATCGTCGTCGTCGTCGTCATCATCATCATCGTCATCCAAGTCATCGTCATCACTCTCGAAGCGCGCCGAGGTGCGATTCGGGGGCTCGTTCGTGCCGCCCCCGCCGCCCCCACCCGCGACGAACGCGACCGGAATGATGAGTGTGCCGTCTTTCTCGTAGGCCTGACCGAATGCCCGACCGACCGACAAGTGATCACTCATCCGACTCAAGAGGTCCTTTAGATCCATCTCGCTGAACTCCTACAGGAACCGACCTGGCGCTTGCCAGGTGCGTCTGAGGCCGAGCGTAGTGCTCGGCAATGTCACGTTGTCCGACGGATTTGTACTCGTGCCTTACGCTACGAGGAGCGAGGAGGCGACCATGGCCGGTTTTCCGTACGAAGACGAGTTTGAGATACATCGGACACTGCCCGAAGTCGGCATGGACAAGGACGCAGTGCTCTCGATCCTGTCGACCATGTCGCGGGCGGAAAATCCCACGTGGGAAACAGGTCAATGTTCAGGCACGATGTACTGCGGCGATCACGATCACTACGACTTTCTTAACGAAGCCTTCTCGTATTTCTCGTACGTGAACTCACTACAACGCGACATGTGTCCATCAAACACCAAGTTCGAAGCTGAGATCATCGCGATGACCCTGGACCTGCTCGGAGCCTCACACATCACCGAGACGTCACCCGCCGGACTCGTCACCTCGGGCGGCTCGGGATCCATCGCGCACGCGGTCCTCGCGTATCGCGAACACCGCCCCACATCCGGGCGCCCCAACATGATCAAGCCCGAGACGGCACACCCCGCCTTCAACAAGGCCGGACACCTTTTTGGAGTCGACATGAGGGTTGCGCCCGTCGACCCGATCACCACGCAAGTCGATCTCGACTGGGTGAGTGATCACATCGACGAGAACACTGTCGCTCTGATTGGATCGGCGTGCAACTACGGCTACGGAACGATTGACCCCATCACCGAGCTTGGCGCTCTCGCGCTCGAGAGGAACGTTGGCCTGCACGTCGATGGCTGCCTCGGCGGTTGGATACTGCCCTTCGGTCGAGAACTGGGATATGACATCGCACCCTTCGACTTTTCGGTTCCGGGGGTGACCACGATCTCGGCCGACACGCATAAGTACGGCTACGCGCTCAAGGGCACGAGTGTCCTGTGCTTCGCCGACAAGGCGTTGCGCAACGACCAGTACTTCTACTTAACTGACTGGTCCGGCGGTAAATACTGTTCTCCGGGCATGGACGGATCTCGCTCGGGCGGATTACTCGCGGCTACGTGGGCCGCCATGGTGCACCTCGGACGAGAGGGGTATCGCCGCTACGCCGAAGCGATCTTTGCGACGTCGACGACGATGCAGGAAGCGGTGCGAGAGCATCCGTCGCTGCGCATCTTGGGCCAGCCGACGTTTCTCTTCTCGTTCACCTCCGACGACTTCGACATCTACTTGGTCAATGACTTTCTACGTCGGCGCGGCTGGCGTCTCAATGGCCAGCAGTATCCCAACGCTCTGCACATGGCGGTCACCCGTCCCCAAACCCAGCCGGGTGTCACCGATCGGTGGCGCTCCGACCTCGCCGGGGCGGTCGCCTACGCGCTCGAGCACCAGGACGAGTCTCCCCAGTCTGGAGCCATCTACGGCGGGGTCGCCGGGGGGATGACGGACGAGGCCGACGCCGTCATCAAGTTCTTCATGGCCGACATGATGGATAAGCAGGCGTCTGTTCCCGCACCGTGACCTCCGAACTGTGTCTGAGCATTGACCTTGGGACCGGCGGTCCCAAGGTTGGAGTGGTCACCCTGGAGGGCGAGATCCTCGCCACCGAAGTCCACCCAGTCACGACTCACTTCGGCACCGACGGCGCGGCGACCCAGGACGCCAAGGAGTGGTGGACGCTGATCCTCGCCGCGTCGAAGCGGCTGCTCGATGGCGTCGCCGGCGCGCGGTCAAACGTGAGGGCCGTTGCCGTCACGGGTCAGTACGCCTCGACCGTTCCCGTTGACGCCAACGGGGTACCCACTGGACCCTGCATCACTTGGCTGGATGTCCGTGGGGGTCGCTACACCCGAGACGCGCTCGGCGGCTGGTTCCTCGGTTACAACCCGCGCAAAGTTCTGCCCTTCGTGCGAAAGACGGGCGGAGCGCCCTCCACCGGCTGGCGCCGATCCGATCGGCCAGATTCATCTCATTACGCGCGAGATGCCCGAGATCGCCGAGGCTACGCGTTGGTACATGGAGCCCATCGACTACTTGACCATGCGCTTCACGGGTGTGGCGAGCGCCACCCACGCGTCGCGTCTGGCGATGTGGATGACCGACAATCGTCGACTCGATGAGTATCGCTACGACCCTCACCTCCTGTCGCTGGTGGGCCTGGACGAGAAGTACTTTCCCCTGTTGCAACCGTTTGGCTCGATCGTGGGAACGCTGAGCGACCACGTCGCCGACGAACTGGGACTCGCCAGAGACGTCGTCGTCGTCTCGGCGATCCCTGACCTGCACGCGGCCGCCATCGGTACCGCCGCCACCTCGCCCTACCAGACCCACCTCGCCTTGTCGACAACGTCATGGATCAGTTGCCCGGTGCCGTCCAAGAGAACTGACGTCAACCACAACATCGCGGCCGTGCCGGGCCTGTCGAACGACTCCTACGTGCTGATCGACAACCAGGAAACCGGAGCCAAAGCGCTGGAGTGGCTGCGCAGCGTGATGGCAGGACCCCGTGGCGCACCGACGTATGGCGAGTTGGATACCCTTGCCGCGTCGTCACCCTCGGGATCGAATGGCGTGCGATTCAGCCCGTGGCTAGCGGGGGAGCGTTCGCCGATCAGCAACAAGCACATACGCGCGGGCTTCTCGAATCTCTCGCTCACCACCACGAGCGCCGACATGGTGCGGGCCGTGATGGAAGGCGTGGCCGCCAACAGCGCGTGGCTCTTCGGTTACGTCGAGAAGTTGGCGGGCCAGAGGCTCTCTCCGGTGCGAGTGGTGGGCGGGGGAGCGCAATCTTCACTCTGGTGCCAGATCTTTGCCGATGGACTGGATCGCGAGGTGCTGCAGATCGATCAGCCCCTCGTCGCCCAACTGCGGGGCGCGGCCCTGCTCGCTGGATGCGCGCTGGGACACTATTCACTTCACGATGTCCCCGTGCCGAAGTCGACGGCGTACGATCCCTCGGGCGACGCTGGTGCGCGAGATCGGGTCGACGAACTCAAAGCACTGTACGAACGCGACAAGAAGTGGTCGCGCCGTGCGTCGGCTCACCGCTTGAGTTAGGTGAGGCGACCCGCCAGGGTCGCGATGGCCCCGACGCTGATGAGCACACCGTAGGTCTGGACCCACTCGCTCCATCCACCGGGCCGCAGGTAGGCAATAACCCCGCCCAGAATTACTCCGATCACACAGGAACCCAACACCGCACCCCCGCCGCCGCTGAAGGTCCACGGAATAGCGGGGAGGATGATCGCCAGTGACGTGGCGACGCCCATGATGACGGCGAGTCGAAGGTCCCGCTTCTCATCCGAAAGATATTGACTGGCCGCCATACCGAAACCTTCGGCGATGAGGAGTCCGATCGCGGCCGCGAGAACCACCTTGCGACCGTGCGACTCGGTGGCGAGAATCAGGGCCATTGTCGCAACAAGGCCGTCGGACGCTCCAAAGATGGCCGCAGTGATGGTTGGCGTGACTTTGCTCACGAAGAGTCGATCATAACGGCGTGGCCCAACGAAGTGAAGGTGAGACGGCGTCTGCCATCATGGACACGGAGGTGTTGATGAGCGACCGCGAAGTTCGCATCGCCGCGGTGCAGCTCGCGGCAGGCGCCGACCCCGCCGTGAACGTCGAGCACGCTCTCGCCCTGGTTGAACGGGCGGCCGATCAGGGTGCCACGTACGTCCAACTGCCCGAATACTTCAACTATCGAGGCAAAACTTCTCGTTACACCGAGGTCGCCGAGACGATCCCGGGTCCCACGACGTTGCGCCTCGCCGACCTCGCCAAGCAGCTCGGCATCGTCCTTCACGTGGGCAGCACGTTCGAGCGATCGCCGGATCCCGACAAGACCTACAACACGAGCGTGGTGCTCGGACCAAAGGGCGAGATACTCGCGACCTATCGCAAGGGTCACCTCTTCGACATTCACGTTCCCGGCGAGGTCGACTACGAAGAGTCCCGAGCAATCGCGCCGGGCGACCAACTCGTCGTCGTCGACCTGCCCGAATTTCACCTGGGCCTCTCGGTCTGCTTCGATCTACGTTTTTCGGAGATGTACCGTCAGCTGGCCCTGCACGGCGCGACGGTCTTTGCCATACCGTCATCCTTTTCGGTACCGACGGGTCGCGTTCACTGGGAGGTGCTGCTACGTGCCAGAGCTATTGAGAGTCACGCCTATGTCGTGGCGGCCGCACAGGCTGGAACGACGGACGAAGGCGTGTCGTCGTACGGACACTCGATGATCGTCGGTCCCTGGGGAGAGGTTTTGTCGGAATCAACCAGCGGCACCGAGGACATCATCTACGCGACTATTAGCGAGGAAGAGGTGGCCCGGCGTCGAGCCCAGATCGACGTCTGGCACTTGCAGCGGTCCGACCTCTACGACTCACTCGATCGCAGTGAGTGACGTTGCCGTCGAATCAGCGAGCGTCCCAAAGTC
Organism: uncultured Acidimicrobiaceae bacterium; assembly: GCA_963839255.1. Classification (GTDB taxonomy): domain Bacteria; phylum Actinomycetota; class Acidimicrobiia; order Acidimicrobiales; family RAAP-2; genus RAAP-2. The sequence goes on along the minus strand of CAWIUH010000005.1, from coordinate 59,140 downwards.
TCCCGATGCATTCGGCCGCGCGGTCTGGGACTGGGCGCACGGGGGGAGGGTGCCCGAGATCATTGAGCGTGATGATGGATACTTCGAAGAAGGTGCGGGACCCGAGGTGTACCTCTCGTCATTTTCTCGGTGGCCGCGAGGTGAACGTCGAGCGATGCGCGAGGTGCGCGGTCGCGTGCTGGATGTGGGGTGCGGCGCGGGTCGCGTTGCCCTTGAACTCCAGGCCAGGGGCCTCGATGTGGTGGGCCTCGACGCATCGAATTATGCAGCGCGCGCGGCGCGTCTGCGCGGCGTGAGAACCGTCTGGCGAAAGTCGCTCGATGACGTGGGCGCACGCGTCAGTGAATTCGACTCGATTGTGATGTTCGGGAACAACTTTGGACTCTTCGCCACGCCCGAGCGCGCGAGGGAGCGTCTCGGCGAGTGGGCTCGCTTGGCCCAGCCTGATGCGAAGCTCTTCGTGGAGAGCACGAACGCCTATGGCGGCGGAGCGCCCGGAATGGATCGAACGTACTACCGGCGAAACCGCGAGCAGGGGCGTTCACCGGGAGAACTGCGAGCGCGGTATCGCTACGCCGGTACGGTAGGCGGCTGGTTCACCTGGCTGTTTGTGAGTCGTGCGGACCTGTCTGGGATCGTTCGCGGGACGGGCTGGCGCGTCGAACGAGTCTTTGGCTCAGAACTCAGCGAGCCTTACGTGGCGATGCTTGAACTGGACTGACTCGTCGCCGCGGACTCCACTGAAGCGGAACTCGGGTCGACGAGACGCCGAATGGTGGCGAAGGTGCTCGAAAGCGTGGCGCCGCCCAACGTCGGAAGAACGGCTGCGCCGTTCTGGAAGACCTCCGCGCTTGGACACCCGCCCAACTGAAAAACGACCCGGGTAAAGGGCGCCGCACCCTTGCTCGACGCGAAGGAGAGGGTAATCGGGATCATCATGTCGTCGGGGCACACGCGATGTTGACTATCGCTGAGGGGAAGAGCGTTAATGAGCGCACGCACCCGGGCGATCACGGCGAGATTCGTCACCGTGATCTGGCGTGGCTGTGACCCGTTCACCGCGATTACGGGATCGTTCCAGACCAACACGTGCGCCCCTGCGGGTACGTACTCGCGCGGCGACTTTGTGGTCGCCGACGCCAGCGTCGCCGTGGTTGTGGCGACCGCCAGGACCAGCAGCACCGCCATCACTTGCGTCGCGAAGCGTCGTGAGCGACGGTGTAAGGACTGTCCCATGAACCCGAACGTACCAGCAGCACCGGCGCGCGAGACGTCGCGCCGTTTCTACCTACTGGCTAGGCGTTTTGGACCGCGGGCATTACGTCAGAGGCGAGGAGACGCACGTGATCGAGGTCGTGGAAGTCGAGGACCTGCAGGTATACCCGGGAGACGCCGATCTCTCGATACCTCGCGATCTTGTCGATCAGAACGGCCGGGGTTCCGACGAGACCGTCAACTGACATCTCGTCGACCTCGCGGCCAATGTTGGCGGCGCGTCGGGCAACCTCGGCGTCATCTTTTCCACAACACACCACCGCCGCCACTGACCGACCTAGCGTCGACGGGTCTCGCTCGATCGCCTGGCAGGCGAGGTCCACCCGACCAAACTGGAGGGCGGCCGCGTCGAAGGAGGCGAAGGGCACGTTGAACTCATCGGCGTACGTCGCCGCGAGTCGGGGTGTGCGGGTGGCACCGTGTCCCCCCACGATGAGGGGCGGCCGGGGAGATTGGAAGGGCTTGGGCAGAGCCGGACTGTTCGCCAAGTTGTAGTGCGCGCCCGAGAAGTCAAAGGTGTCGCCGATGGGCGTTCCCCACAGGCCGCTGATGATGGCCAACTGTTCTTCGAGGCGATCGAATCGCGTGCCCAGGGCCGGAAAGGGAATCCCGTAGGCGGCGTGCTCGTCGCCGAACCACCCTGCACCCAGCCCTAGCTCGATTCGGCCGTCGCTCATCGCGTCGACTTCGGCCACGGCGATGGCGAGAGGTCCGGGGAGTCGGAACGTCGCCGAGGTCAACAGTGTCCCCAGGCGAATGCGACTGGTGTCACGCGCGAGGCCCGCGAGCGTAATCCACGCGTCGCTCGGACCGGGAAGTCCGCTCACCGCTCCCATCTTCAGGTAGTGATCCGAGCGAAAAAACGCACCGAAACCACTCTCTTCACTGACGCGGGCCAACTGGAGGATGTCGTCGTACGAAGCGCCCTGTTGAGGTTCACAAAAGATTCGCAGTTCCATGGTTCTCCTTATGTTGCAACGGTTATTGGGGCCATTCTTGCCGGTAGCGCTCGACCTCAAATCGGGAGTTCCTAAGCCGAGATGCGATCGAGTTCGGCGAGGTCGTCGGGCGAGAGCGTGAGTTGAGCGCCCTCGACGTTCTCGCGCAAGTGCGCGAGGGACGAGGTGCCAGGGATGAGCAACACGTTGGACGAACGCTGTAGCAACCACGCCAACGCGACCGACAGCGGTGACGCATCGAGTCGATCGGCAACTCGCTGGAGCTCCTCCGACTGCAGGGGTGAGAATCCGCCCAGCGGGAAGAACGGGACGTAGGCGATGCCCAGTGCGTCGAGTGAGTCGATGAGGTCGTCGTCGTGTCGGCGCGCCACGTTGTAAAAGTTCTGTACGCACACGACCGGTGCAATGGCTTGCGCCTCGGTGACCTGAGCGAGCGTGGCGTTACTCAGGCCGAGGTGTCGAATGAGCCCGTCGCGCTGGAGGTCGGCCAAGGGGCCGAACGTATCGCCCAACTCCCCGGGACGATGCGACTCGCCGAGTCGCAGGTTCACCACGTCGAGGACCTCGAGACCAAGGTGTCGCAGATTATCGTGCACCGCTGAGTGCAGTTCGTCCGGCGACATAGCGGGCAGCCAGCCTCCGTGCTCGTCGCGGCGACCGCCCACCTTGGTGACGATGTGCAACGACTTGGGGTAGGGGAAGAGCGCCTCGTGGATCAGCTCATTGGTGACAAAGGGACCGTAGTAGTCGGAGGTGTCGATGTGGTTGATCCCGTATTCCACGACGGCACGTAGCACGGCGATGGCCTCGTCACGATTCCGTGGAGGTCCAAAGACACCTGGACCCGCCAGTTGCATCGCGCCGTAGCCCATCCGGGTGAGCGTGAGATTCTCGGCGAGTTCGTATGTTCCTCCGGGTAGGGAAGTCGTCATGTCATTTCCTCATCTCACGTTGACGTCAATCTCAAGATCGTCTTAGAACCCGACGCTCACGCGCGTCGCCGTTGTGCAATGTAACCGCTTTAGTCGCCCGTCGTGCCGTAGAGATGCCAAGAACGCCAACGAAATTTGCGATCGGCGATAACCGGTTACGCGCACGTTGCGCTCAGATGACATTCGGCTTCGTCGACAACACTTCGTCGCGGGTCGCTCTTACGTTGAAGTTCACGGCAGCGCGAAGACATCGCGAAGTCGGTACGTAATTGGAGAGTGATACTCATGCGACGAAACTCAAAGTGGTGGATCGCACTCAGCGTGGTGGTGGCGGCGGCGATTGCCCTGGGACTGACGCTCGGCTCGTCTAATGGCAACGGTTCGACGACCACAACCTCACCGAACACTTCAAACACGATCACGTTCGCCGAGGCGCCCGGCGCCGCGCCGAACTACATCTTCCCGTACCTGGGATGTCAGTACTTCTCGGTGGCGACGCTGAGCCAGTTCCAGCAGATGACGTACCGCCCGCTGTACTGGTTCGGCACGCCGGGCTCGAGCGCGGTGGACTACAGCCTCTCGACGGCCAGTCAACCGATCTTCTCGAACGACAACAAGACGATCACTATTGACATGAAGGGATGGAAATTTGCCGACGGCCAGACGGTGGACGCCGAGTCATTGATGTTCTTCCTCAACCTGTACAAGGCGGACCCGACTGCTTACTGCGGGTATAACGAGGGCTACGGCATCCCCGACCAAGTTGCGAGTGCGACGGGCTCGGGCAACACCGTGGTCATCAACTTCACGTCCTCGGTGAATCCGAACTGGATCCTCTATAACTACTTGGCCGAACTGACCCCCATGCCCAATAGCTGGGACCTGACTGCGCCCGGTGTGTCCTCTACCTGTGCCAGCGGCACCTACGGCGCGAGTGCAACCAACATGGCATGCAAGGCCGTGGAGACCTACCTCGACAAGCAAGCCGGCACCATGACCGACTTTGCCGACAGTCTCTGGACGAGTGGAGCAGACGGACCCTGGAAGCTGATCAAGATGGATGACCTCGGAAACGCGACGTTCATTCCCAACTCGACCTACTCCGGGCCGGTCAAGGCGCAACCGGGAATCAAGTACGTCAAGGAAGAGGCGTTCACCTCCAGTGACGCAGAGCAGAACGCTCTGCGCGGTGGCTCGATCACCTTGGGCTTTGTCGATCCGACGGAACTAACCCAGAACGCGCCCGCGCCGGGCGAAGTGGGCGCGAACTGGTCGGCGATCGCCAACAACTACAACCTGACGACGGGATTTACCTGGGCGTTTAACTACGCGCCCTTTAACTTCTCCACGAAGAACCCGAAGCATGCTCTGGTGGCGGAGCTCTACATTCGCCAAGCGCTCCAAGAGGCGGTGGACCAGACGGCCATCATCGCCAAAGTGGACAAGGGGTACGGCGTGCCGATCGATAGTCCGCTTCCACCCAACACGCCACAGTCCGTGAGCGGCCTGGCCAAGGCGATCGAACCGGTCCCCAACCCATATTCGTTCAGTCTCACGGCGGCCAAGAAACTCCTCACGAGCCACGGTTGGCAGACAGTGAACGGCGTCGACATCTGCGAGTCGCCGGGTACCGGCGTGAGCGACTGCGGTGCTGGCATCGCGCAGGGCGCCACCTTGTCGCTCAGCATCATTTGGGCTAGTGGCACGCCCGCGCTCGACGACACCTTCAACACGGAGATCTCCGACTGGGCGTCCATCGGGATCAAAGTCAGTCACACCGAGGCGAGCTTCAATGACGTGATCGCGGACTGCGAAGCCGGAACCACGTACCAGATCTGCTCGTGGGGCGGCGGATGGAGTTACGCGCCTGACTACTACCCCTCGGGTGAGACGTTGTTCGCACCCGGCGGCGGTTTCAACGTCGGCTCGTACTCGAACGCCACGGAGACCTCGCTGATCAAAGGCACCACCTTCGGTACGGCGAGTCTGAAGGACTACGCCGAGTACACCGCCAAGCAACTGCCGGTTCTGTTCCAGCCCGAAGCCACGGCCACCGGCGAGGTGCTCAAGACTTTGAAGGCGAAGGACGTGAACGGCGTGAACGGCCTGGTCGCTAACCCGCTGCAGAACTTCATGCCCGAGTACCTGTACTACTAGTCAACCTGAGCCCCGCTCGGCCCTCGGTATCGAGGACCGAGCGGGGTCAGGTTCGCATCAGACGGTGTAGACCGAGGGCGTGGACACCGAGGGGAGCGACAAACGAAGTCAACCGGTCGACCCCGACGCGGGCGGGGATGCTGCGTGCTGGGCGGGACTGCTGTGCGAGGAGTGCGGAGCTGTTCTGGCCGAGAACAGTCACCGGCCAGGCTGTTCGATGTCGGAGTCTGTGTAGGTCGTGCCACACCTATCGACGCTCTGCCTATGAAATACTTCTATTGATGTCGGCTGCGGGAGGGCAATGAGTCATCGAAGCCGTCTGGCGTGGTACGAGCTCACGGGTCCCGCGAGCGAGTTCGCGCTCGCCTCCGGCCTCGCCGATGGGACCTGGTTCCGCATCTCCATACCGCGCGAGCGTATGCAGGAACTCATGAGGCGTTCGAACTCTCGGGCGCTGCGCGACACGGCACTGTGGATCGGATTGGCGCTCCTCGCCGCCGCGGGAGGTGTGTACTTCTGGCCGACCTGGTGGTCGGCCCCGTTTTGGGTGACCTACGGAGTCCTGTACAGCTCGGCGGGCGAAACGAGACGACACGAGACGACCCACGGCACCGCGTTTCGATCTCGAACGATTCAAGACGTCGTCTTGCAGATCGCATCATTCTGTCGGATGAGAGACCCCATCGTGGAGCGCTGGAAGCACACGCGACACCACACTGACACCTTGATCGTCGGGCGAGATTTGGAGATCGACGTGATGCGACCCGCTCGTCTCTTCCGACTGATTCTTGACCTTGGCGGGCTCTTCGACGTGCCGATTCAGTTTGGACTCATCGTCCGACACGCCTTCGGTCACGTGTCGGACGAAGAGTCTCTCGTGGTCCCTTCCTCGGAGCGATCCAAGGTGTATCGCACGGCGCGGATTTGGCTACTTATCTACGCCCTGACCGTCGTGTCGGCGGTGATACTGCGCTCGTGGATCCCGATTCTTCTCATCGGTGGGCCGCAGTTCTACGGGTGCTTTCTAGAGAAGATCTACAGTTTCACGCAACACTCGGGCATGGGCGAGAATGTGCTCGACCATCGATTGAACACGCGCACCGTGCTGCTCGGGCCCGTGAACCGCTTCATCTACTGGAACATGAACTATCACATCGAACATCACATGTTTCCCATGGTTCCCTACTACCGGTTGGCCGAACTTCACGAAGAGCTCAAGGCCGACATGCCGGAGCCGTACCCGTCCCTCTGGGCGGCCTACCGGGAGATCATTCCCGCCGTGATGCGCCAACTGAAGGACCCCACGTACTTCATTAAGCGAGAGCTTCCCGCGGGTGCGGCGCCGTACAATCCTCCTGATAATGGCCTGTTCATGGAGACCATGACGGCCTAAGTGATGCGAAAGGTCGGACTGCTCGATGTCAACGTGGATGAAGGTCTGCTCGGCCGACGAGTTGGGTGACGATGATGTGATCCCGTTCAACGTTGACGACCGAGAATTCGCAATCTACCGAACCATTGACGGAGAGTTCTTTGCGAGCGACGGTCGATGCACTCACCAGGGAACCCTGCTGTGCGACGGGCTGGTCATGGACGGCGTCATCGAGTGCCCTAAGCACAATGGCCGCTTTTCGCTGCGTGACGGCCGGGCGCTGGGTGCGCCCGTGCTGGTGGACCTCACGATGTATTCGGTCAAGGTAGAAGACGGTGCCGTCTATCTCGACGTCAGCGCCTAGCCCCGCAAAAGCCGTTCAACCGGTGGGGATGATCGCCGAATCGGGGGCGAATCGGCTCGCGCTGGCGAACGCCACCAGGTCGAGCCCGACCAGGACGGCGATCACCACGGGGACAGCGTGAACTCCCGCAAGTGACACCATGAGGCTTTCTGCGCCGGGACCCACGATGCCACCGATCATCATGCAGAGGATGATCAGGGCGAGGCCGTTTCGATCGTGCGGACACAACCGCGTGTACCAGATCAGGCCCATCGGATAGACCGAGGCGAACGCCAAGCCGAGGAGCGGATAGGCCTCGGGAGCGGTGGCGGCGTTGAAGGCGAGCCCGGCAAAGATCACTCCCGGCGCCGAGGGATCCGAGCACCAGGGCGCGATCGGCGAAGCGTCGATGCAGGCGCCCCCCGCCAATACGGCCCAGCGTGAGACCGAGCCAGAAGCCGCCCGTGACCAAACTAGCCAGCGACCCGGAGTGCCCTTCGCGGTGGAGTTGGGGCGCGATCCACCCCGACGTGCTCGACTCGGCGGCGACGTACAGCGCGTACGCCACGACGAAGGTGACGAGGATCGCTCGGCGTCGCTCGTGCAGGGAGTTGAGTTCGTGGAGGCGGTCTTCGTCGGTCTGCGCGGGTGCGACGACTCCGCGGTTCATGGTGGACAGGATGACGACGACAACGACGGCGCCGCCAAAGAGAAACCGATAGTTGCGAGGCTCGACGAGAACGACGAGCAGAGGGCCGAGAACTGCCCCGAGCCCGTAGCCGGCGTTCGCCACGCTCAGTCGATGGGCGCGACCTCGTACCGCGGTGCGAGCGAGCAGCGTGTTGATCGCGAAGTCCAGGCCGCCGAAACCAAAGCCGATGACGAAGACACCCACCAAGAACACCGGCCACGATGAGGCGAGGGCGACGTCGAGAGCGCCCAGCCCGAAACAGACCAGCGTTGCCGTCACGACGACGCTTCCCTTCACGCGGTTCATGGCCACCCAACCTGCGGGAACGCCCGAGTAGGGCACCCACGAAGTGAACACTCAAGAGGATGCCGGCTTGGGCGAGCGAGATGTGAAAGTGCCGCGAGAGGGAGATCAGAAGCGGGCCATAGAGGGTCGCGACTGCGCCCAGAATCACCAGCATGCCGGTGAAGTTTCCAAAGGCGACGCGACTCAGTGCGACGGGAGCCATCGGCGACGTGCTCGACTGCTCCTCGGGCTCGTTCACGATCACTCCTTTAGCGCCGCGCGGTGGAGATTCCCATCGCCGCGAGTTCTACGTCTCGCGAATCCCAAGATCGGTCGGTCGAAGAAATGTGCGCTGTGACTGGCGTTGGCTCTGATAGGTCTCGAGCGCGCGCTGAGTGGACTCGCGCGAGGACACTTCGGCCACGGGAACGTCCCACCATGACGACGAGTCGGGTGCGCTCACCAACGGATCGGTCTCGATCTCGATGACTGTCGTTGCCCCAGCGGAGCGCGCGGAGGCGAGGGCCGAGCGCAGCTCGGCCATCGAGCGAGCGCGCAGCACGGTCCCGCCGAGGCTCTCGGCATTCTTCGCGAGGTCGATCGGGAGGTTCCCGCCGTCGAGTTGTCCCGAAGGAGACCGATACCGATATTTCGTACCGAAGCGCTCCACGCCCACTGTCTCCGAGAGTGCCCCGATGGACTGGAATCCGTGGTTCACGACGAGAACGACGATGATCTTGATGCCTTCCGCGAGGGCCGTGACCAGCTCGGAGTTCAACATGAGGTACGAGCCGTCGCCGACCATGACGTAGACCTCGCGACTGGGGTCGGCCATCTTGACTCCGATACCCGCGGCGATCTCGTAGCCCATCGTCGAAAAGGCGTACTCGACGTGATAGCCCTTGGGATCCCTCGTTCGCCAGAGCTTGTGCAGGTCGCCGGGCAAGCTTCCCGCGGCACCCACCACGACGTCGCGCGCCTCGCTGGACGCTTCGACCGCACCGATCACTTCGCTCTGCGCGGGCAGCGGCTCGTGGGCCAATTCGTAGGCGGCTTGAACGGTGTTGTTCCACGCCGCGGCGCCCGTTTGGTACTCACTCACGTATGACGGATCGACGTGCCAGTCGCCGATCAGTTCGTGCAACGAGGCCAGCGCACTTCGCGCGTCGGCCACGATCGGCGCGCCCGCGAGCTTCGTCGTGTCGAAGGGTGAAACATTGATGTTTACGATGTCGACCGTCGGGTTCTGGAAGACCGAAAAAGATGCCGTCGTAAAGTCGCTCCACCTGGTACCGATACCAATAACGAGATCGGCCCCGCGCGCCAGATCGTTGGCGGTCGGTGTTCCGGTGGCCCCAATGGCCCCGACACTGGCCGCGTGGTCGTAGGGGAGCGAACCCTTCCCGGCCTGCGTCTCGGCGACGGGGATTCCCGTGCTCTCAACGAATGTTCGCAGCGCGCTCGTGGCGTCGCTGTAGATCACGCCGCCGCCCACCACGATGAGCGGACGCCCGCTCGCACGCAGTCGGTGGGCCAGCTGTTCGATCAGGACGGCTTCGGCGGGCGGGCGGCGAATGTGCCACGTGCGCGGTACGAGAAAGTCCTCGGGCACGTCGAAGGCCTCGGTCTGCACGTCCTCGGGCAACGCCAGAGTCACCGCACCGGTCTCGGCGGGATCGGTGAGCACGCGCATGGCGTGCAAGAGCGCCTGGGCAAGTTGTTCGGGACGCGAGACGCGGTCGAAGTAGCGCGAGACCGGCCGAAGACAGTCGTTCACTGACACATCGAGCGACGCCGGGTCTTCCAGTTCCTGGAGCACCGGATTTGCCCGTCGCGTCGCGAAGACATCTCCGGGCAACAACAAAACGGGAATGCGATTGGTCGTGGCCACGGCCGCTCCCGTGACCATGTTGGTGGCGCCGGGTCCCACGGACGTGGTGCACGCGAAACGCGCGCAGACGGTTGCTCATTCGCGCATATCCAACCGCGGTGTGAACCATCGCCTGCTCGTTGCGGGCGAGGTAGTAGCGAAAGTCGTCCCCACTCTCGAGCAACGCTTGGCCGATGCCCGCCACGTTGCCGTGGCCGAAGATGCCAAAGCAGCCCGCGAAGAACGGGTGCGTCTCGCCATCGCGCTCCACCGACTGCAGAGAAAGGAACCGAACGAGTGCTTGGGCGACTGTGAGTCTCACACGATTCCTTTCGCCGACGTCATCGGAAGCCGGGGATCGGGCTCTTCGTCTTCCCAGGTTGAGCGAATCCAGGCGTGGTCCGGATCGTCGCAGAAGGCCATGGTGCGTTCGGCGCCGGGACCCGCCAGCACGTTGAGGAAGTAGAGGTCGTGGTTGGGACTAGCCATCGTGGGTCCGTGGTACCCGTGAGGGATGATGATCGTGTCGCCGCTCCAGACCTCTTCGAGCACGTCGATGGGTCGGGTCGGGGTCCTTGGAGTACACGCGCTGATATCCGCCCGGTCCCGGCCTAGTCGCTCCTACGCCCCTGCTCACCTCGAAGTAGTAGACCTCCTCGAGAACCGCTTCGCGCGCGCCGAGTTCGTCGTGCTTGTGGGGAGGATACGACGACCAGTTGCCACCCGGCGTCAATACCTCGACCGATATCAGCCGATCGGTTTCGAATGCTCCTGGCGCGGCAAAATTATTGCACTGCCGCGTCGACGGGCCGGTACCGCGAATCTCCACCGGCACGTCCGAAGCTGCACCGTAGCGCGCGGGCAGGACTCGATCTGCTCGGGCTCCCGGGAAGGGCGAACCCGGCCGCCCTTCGCACTGGCAATCGTGACCTCCGCGTCGCGCGGTACGTAACAGAAGTCGCTCACTCGGGAGAAGACGCTGTGGCGTCCCTCGAGTTCAAATGTTTCGTTGGCACAGGTCACGACGAAGGACCCGGCCAAGGGCAGGACAATCCATTCCGACTGTCCCGTGGCAAATGTCACGCTCGCTCCGGGCGCCAGCGTGGCGGCGCGCAACGAGCTGTACGTCCATCCGGCGGACTCGGGGTCGATGGCGACGGTCCAGCCCTCCCCGTCGGGCGACCGGGCGGCCGCGTAGAACGAACTCGTCATAGCAAGCTAAGAGCAGTCTTCACGGCGGACTCGACGTCATCGTCCTTAGGGTAGAGCAGGTTCCGACCGACGACTAAGCCCCGCACGCCCGGCAAGCTCGAGGGCCTGCTCCCAGCGCTGGAACATCTCGTCGGGACGATCGCTGCGTTCACCGCCGAGCAAGACAATCGGGAGCGTCGACGCGTCGGCCACTTGGTCCATTCGATCAACGACCGGCACTTTGAGCCAAGTGAACGCTGACGTGGAGCCGAGCGCACTCGCAATGGCCATCGAACGAATGACCGCCTCAGTGGTCAGGACGTTTCGCGCGCGTCCGTCGACGCGCTGATTCATAAAGGGTTCGATCATGGCGATCAGCTGGGACTCTGCCAGTTCGCTCACCGCGTTGGCCGCGGCGCTCAAAGTGTTGGCCGTGCCCGGGTCCTCGAGGTTGATGCGCAGCAGCATCTTTCCGCCATCCAGGCCCGACGACTTCACCGATGCGGCGCTATAACCCGTAAAACGGTCGTCCATCTCGAATGACGAGCCAGGTAGCCCGCCGCGATTCATGGAGCCGAAGACGAGTTTCTCGTCAAGGGCTCCCAGAATGAGCAAGTCATCGATGATGTCGGGGCTGCCCAGGACGCCGTGGACCCCCGGGATCGAGAGAGCGGTGGTGAGTCGGTCGAGCAGGTCGAAGCGGTCGCGCATCACCATCGCGTCGTTGCCGACGTTGAGCACCCCGCGCGCCGTGTGATCGGCCGCGATAATCAGGAGTTTCTCCGTACCGTCACTTGAGGTGCGGCGTCGGCGCTGAGATGCCAGGTTCGCAATCGTCTCAGGGCGCAGATATCGCGTCTCTCTCAACAGGACTTGATCTTCGCTACGCACGACTCACTCCCTCTAGTGACTGTTCGATCTCTTGTGGTGTGGGCATCGCGTCCGAGCACCCGAGGCGCCCCGCCACGATTGCCCCGGCCGCGTTGGCGTACCCCACGACGGCGGCGAGGGGCCAGTCGGACAGGATCCCGTGGCAGAAGGCACCGCCAAAGGCGTCCCCGGCGCCGAGGCCGTTAATGACCTCGACGGGAACCGGCGGGACTTGCACTCGTTCGGCGCTGGTTTTGGCGAGGACACCGTCCGGCCCCATTTTGATTACCGCCATCTCAAGTCCGAGCTCAAGGAGTCGGTCGGCGGCGACGTCGGGGTCAGTGCTCTCGACGGCCATCTCGACCTCGGCGAGATTGCCGATCGCCACGCTCGCGTGGGCGAGTGCTTCTCGGGCCGACTTTCGTGCGTCGTCGATCGACGTCCAAAAGACCGGGCGGTAGTCCAGGTCGAGAATCGTAGGGTGGCGTCGCTGGCGTGAACGCCAGTGCCACCAGTGTCGCAGTGCGACTTGGCTCTGCCGAAAATCCGCTCACCGTCGCCCAGAACAGCCTCGCCGCGGCGATGGCGTCGATGTCCAGCTCGTCGGGATATATCTCCAGGTCCGGGGCCTTAGGCCCGCGATAGAAGTAGATCGGAAAGTGGTCCGGTGGAAACATCTCACAAAAGGTGACCGGTGTCTGAGAACCCGGGCACCTCACAGACAAACCGATCGTCAACGCCGTATCCGCGTAGCGCGACGTGGACGAACTCTCCTAGGGGATCAGGCCCCGTACGAGTGATCACCGCGCTCTTCTCGCCCAAGCGGGCGGCGGCCACCGCGACGTTGGTGGGGCTGCCACCGAGAAACTTCTCGAAGAACTGAACTCCCACGAGGCTGCCCGGAGTCGTGGGGTAAAAGTCGACCCCGACGCGTCCCATGGTGATGACGTCCAGGGGTTCACTCATAGCGCGGCCCGCACCACGGAGGTGAAAGACATATGTCCTAACAATAACAGCAGCGGGCCCAAATTGATATAGGATTTTCTCCTCTCCACGAGGAGGAGCCCATGCCGCGCCAAGCAGTCTCTCACAAAGATCCCCTCGAGACGCTTGTGTTGGATCGCTCCAGTCCCATTCCGCTGTACTTCCAATTGGCGCAGCACTACGAGAACGAAATCCACTCGGGCAGCCTCGATTCGGGAGACCGCATTGAGAATGAAGTGAAGATCGCTGAGTTGCTCGGCCTCTCGCGACCAACAGTTCGACAAGCTTTGCGCTACCTGGTTGACAAGGGTCTCGTGGTGCGACGTCGAGGACAGGGAACCGTCGTCACGAAGGAGAAGGTCAATCGCTCCGTCAAACTCACGAGCCTCTTCGACGATCTGGCGGGATCAGGTCGTCGTCCCACGACCAAGGTGCTGCACAACGAAGTAGTTAAGGCTTCTGACCTGGTAAAAGATGCCCTTGGGCTCGGGGTGGACGAGCCGTTTGTGATCTACCTCGAGCGACTTCGCTACGGCGATGATGAGCCGATCTCGCTGATGCACAACTACCTACCGACGTCACTCGTGACTCTGTCGAACGAGATGCTCGAAGAGCACGGACTCTACGAACTTCTGCGCGCGAGTGGCATCTTTCCTTTCAGCGCGACCCAACGGATCTCGGCGAAGAACGCGTCTGCTGCCGAAGCGCGCGTACTCAATGAGACGAAGGGTTCCGCCCTCTTGACGATGGAACGCACGACCTATGACGAGCACGATCGTCCGCTCGAATTTGCCCGGCACGTGTACCGGGCGTCGCGCTACGCATTGCTCACGACCGTCGGTGTGGACGATCCCACGAGGGACTCCACTGCGGTAACCCTGATTGATAGCAGTTATTGACATACGGAGACTATTGAGTTACAGTCACTCGAAACATCACTGCGTTCGCGCTGGGGGACAGAACAGCGCGGGCGTGGCAGCGCCGCCGCGAGGGGGGCGTACTGGGAGGGCAGTGAAGACGCATTGGTTGGCAACGTCGCGGGGTGTCCCTAGCCGCATCGACGAACGAGTTCTGGGTTCGTAGGTCTCGTGAACGAGATTCGCTTCGAGCACGTGTGGAAACTCTTCGAGGGCAACGCCGTAGTGTCGGATCTAAACCTCGACATCTGCGAGGGAGAGTTCCTCGTTCTGGTTGGTCCGTCGGGCTGTGGCAAGACGACATCCCTGCGAATGCTGGCTGGACTGGAGCGCCCGAGTCACGGACGCATCTTCTTGGGCGAGCGTGACGTGACCGATGCCCCGCCCGGAGAGCGCGACATGTCGATGGTGTTTCAGAGTTACGCGCTCTATCCGAACATGAGCGTCTACAAGAACCTGGCCTTCGGACCGAAGGTCCGCCACGAACCCAAGGCCGGCCTGGACGCCCGCATTAATGAGGTGGCGGACCTTCTCGGCATTCGCCACCTGTTGTCGCGCGCTCCTTCTGCGCTGTCGGGAGGACAGCGCCAGCGAGTCGCCCTTGGACGAGCACTGATCCGCGAACCGCACGTCTTCTTGATGGACGAACCGCTGTCGAACTTGGACGCTGCGCTGCGCGTACAGATGCGCGCCGAGCTCATCCGGCTCCACAAGCGGCTGGAGAGCACGACGACGGTGTACGTGACCCACGACCAAGTCGAGGCGCTGACGATGGGGGACCGTGTTGCGGTCCTCAAGGATGGCGTCCTGCTCCAAGTGGATAGCGCGAACGACCTGTATGAGTATCCCGAGTCGGTCTTCGTTGGCGAGTTCATCGGCTCACCCAAGATGAACATCCTGCCCGGAGTACTCGACACGTCGGGCACGATGACAATTGAAGTTCTCGGCGTCAAGGCCGCCGTCACGCCCAAACTAGCTCGAGTCGCCTGGACGCGCCTCGGGAGGGCGGCCCTGTCCTGGTGGGGATTCGACCCCACGATCTGGAGCTCGCTCGTCACGACGAAGAAGGCGTGGCCTGCATCGAGGGTGTCGTCGACATCACCGAACACACCGGCACCGAGGTGTTCGCCACGGTCGACGTCAAGGATAAGAAAGTCATCGCGCGCCTACCACGCGCACCACAGTTCGAGCATGGCGATCGAGTGAAGCTGGGCTTCCACGTCGACAACGTCGTGCTGTTCGACGAAACGACTCAGGCGAGTCTGTTGCGTCGCACGCCAGAGCGAGAAAAGGTCAGCGTCGCCCCCGGGGCGACGTCTGCGTCGCAGTAGTCAATGAGCAGTTACCAAAAAAACCAAGGGGGATGACCATGAGAGTCACCAAAAAAGTGGGGGCGCACCGATTGGCGAGCGGCGCGGCAGTAATGGCCCTCGTCGCTGGTGGGCTTGCCTGGAGCGGTGGCGCCATTGCCAGTGCTTCGAGCAAGGTCACTATTACGGCCGCCTACGCGGCCAATACGACGTTTGACACAACGCCGCTGGGCTTCACGTGGTGGCACAAAGTGGCACAAGAGTTTGAGGCCAAGTACCCGAACTACACGGTCAAGTTGGTTCCCGTGGACGGTGGTGAGCCGGACTTCCTCACGAAGCTCGCGCTGCTGTATCACTCGTCTTCGACGGCGCCCACCGTCGCACAGTTCCCCTCATCGGAGATCGCACTGTACGCGTCAACGGGCTATTTGATGCCGATGAACACTCTGCTGAAGGGCTCTACTTGGTTCTCCCAGTACCCGAGCGTCATTCAGAACGAAGGCAACATCAGCGGGAAGATCTACGCGGTGAGTGCCGGTGAGAACAACAACGGCATCTACTACGACAAGGCGATCCTTCAGAAGGCCGGCATCTCGCTGCCTTGGCAGCCCAAGAACTGGCAGGACATCATCACCGCCGCCCAGGCGATCAAGAAGGCCGAACCGAACGTGATTCCGTTGTGGCTCGACGCGGGAACCTCCGCAGGACCTGCTGGTGCGGAATATGGCATCTTGAACCTGCTGGCGGGTTCGAGCACCCCGACGATGGAAAACAAGTCCGGCCAGATGGTCGTCAGCAGTCCCGGGATCCTTCAGACGTTGAACTTCTACCACGAAGTCTTCGCGGATGGACTCGGTGCTCCGACCTCGCAACTGTTCAGCCCAAACAACGCGCCCAACATTCCCTCGGCGGACTTCGCTAAAGGAACACTAGGCATCGCGTTGGCCGCCAACTTCATCGGCGGCAACTGGACCAAGCAAGTGAGCTTTCCGTACTGGAAGGCGTCCTCCACGGCCATGGGAGTGGCGGGCCTGCCCGCTGCGAGTGGCAGCGGGTACGCCTCGATCTTGAGCGGTTGGGACTACGGCATCTCCTCGGGCGCGACGAGTGCCCAGGCGACGGCGGCGATGGACTTCCTCAACATTGCCCAGGACTCCACCAACTTGATTGACGCTGCCAACTGGGCCGGTTGGGTGCCACCCGTCAAGTCGGACTGGACTGTGCCGCTCTACACCAACTTTGACGCGCCCTTCGCCGAGGAGTTTGGAAAGATCCTTCCCTACTCGTCCGAGCTTCCGTCCAACGCCAACTTCTCGGTGTGGGTCCAGGGCATGGAACAAGCCAGCGGCGCGATCGCCGAGAAGCCCAGCACCACGGGACTCCAAGCGGAACAGCAGATGAGCAGCTTCATCACCAATGACTTGGGATCGAGCGCCGTCGCCACCATCAAATAGACCGAGGTAACGCAGTGAACTACGAGAGAGGAGGTCGGTGACGGTGTCAACTGTCTCCCTTGACGCCGCCACCGCTCCTCCCGTAGCGCAGTTGTGGAAGACCCGACGCGACAAAGAGCGCTTTCAGTGGAGCAGTCTCGCTCTCATGACGCCAGCCTTCGCGTTGCTGATCGTGCTGTTCCTCATTCCCATGGGGTACGCGATCTACCTTGGGCTAACCAACCTGACCCTGGTGGGCCCCGACGCCGTGAAGTGGGGCTACACGGGAACCCAGAATCTCGTTCGCCTCAAGGGGGACAGCGAATTCTGGAATTCGTTGCAGATCACGGGCGTCTTCATCGTGGGCTCGATCGTGGGCGTCATCGTCGTCGGCTACGGTCTCGCGACGCTGCTCATGCGCGCACGCCCCTGGATGCGCATCGTGGTGGGCGGGATCGTCGTCATCGCTTGGATGATGCCCGCGGTCACCGCGGGCATGACCTGGTACGCCTCGACAACCGGGAGTGGCACCTTTGGCACGTTGACGGGTCTGAGGAACACCAACTTTCTCGACGCCCAGCCCCTGTTGATCGTGACCCTCGCCAACATCTGGTCGATGACCGGATTCGCGATGCTGGTCCTGGGCGCGGGCCTGCGCAACATTCCCGGTGAAGCCATCGAGGCCGCAATCGTTGAAAACGCCTCCGCGTGGCAGCGATTCCGCAAGATCATCCTGCCGCTGATGCGGCCCACGATCATCGCGGTCGTCTTGTTGGTGGCGCTGTTGTCCCTTGCCAACTTCTCTTTGATCTACATCATGACTCAGGGCGGTCCGGGCACGGCGACGAACATTCTTCCGCTGTACTCCTACCAACAGGCCTTTACCTTCAACAACTTGGCCTACGGCGCGCTGATCGGCAACGTCATGGTACTGATTGCAACGATCTTTGGCGTCCTTTACGTACGAATTGCGGGGCGACGATGAGTGACGTGACCGACGAGCGGATGGCCGCACCGGACGAGGCGGAGGCGCCCCTCGATCCGTCGACGATGCCCCCGGAGAATCGACCTACCCAGAACACCGTCGTGCGCAGTATCTCCACCCACACCATCCTCGCGGGGATCGGAATTCTCTTCATCGCCCCCATGCTCTGGCTGCATCCTCGCCTCGTTCGACTCCCAGGCTTCGTGGGGCGTTGAGTGGCCGCACTGGTCGCTCGTGAACTTTCGCCACGTTCTCTCGGGAAGTCTGTTGCACGCCCTGTTCAACAGCGTGCTCCTCGCCGTCATCTCGACGGCAATCGCGTCGGGGGCGGGTGTCCTGGCCGCCTACTCGTTCTCTCGGCGTCGGATCCCGTTCAAGGGGCCGCTGTTGTTGTTCATCCTCTTTTCCTCCGGAGTGCCGCTCGCCATCATGGTGATTCCGGTGTACGAGATCTTCGCGCGCTTTGGCTGGCTGAGTCTCTTTCCGACCGCCGTCTTTTTATCGGTGACCTCGTTGCCCTTCGAGGTCTACCTGATGAAGAACTTCATCGATGCCGTGCCCGAAGACCTCGAAGAGGCGGCGCGCATGGAGCGCGCCAGCACGTTTCAGATACTGCGGCGCGTCATCATCCCCCTGGCGTTACCCGGCATCACCGCGGCGGCCATCTTCGGTTTCGTGAACGCCTGGGGATCGTTCATCGTGCCTCTCATCTTGATCAGTTCGAACTCCCAGCAGCCCGCGCCGATTTCGATCTACACCTTCCTCACGTTGCCCAAACCGGAGTTCGGGAACATCGCGGCGTACTCGCTGATCTTCTGCATCCCTGTGTTCATCCTCTACGCCGCGTCGGCCCGACTGTTCCGCGAAGGCTTCGTGTTAAGTGGAGGCGTGAAGGGATAACTCTGCGCGGCGCATGGTGCGCCTTCGCGGGATAACTCGGCATACTCATGAAAGATGAAACGTTGAATCGCAAACTGAAGGTCGGCGTCATCGGCGCGGGCGTCATCGGCCAGATGATGCACCTGCACTTCCTGCGCGAGTTGAGCGATCGCTACGAGACCGTCGCGCTGTGTGACCTGTCGCACGAGGTCGCCTCGGCGTGCGCACGCGAGTACGGCGTCGGAGCGGTCTTTACCGACTGGCGAGCCATGCTGGTCGAAGACATTGACGCTGTCTTCATCCTCACCTCAGGTTCGCACGCGCCCATCGCGATCGACGCCGCGCGCGGCGGCAAACACGTCTTTGTCGAAAAGCCGATGTGCTTCTCAGCGAGCGAAGGCGTGGAGATGATCGAGGCGGCTCGCGCGGCCGGCGTAGTCTTGATGGTCGGGTACCCCAAGCGCTACGACCCGGCCTTCGCCAGATTCGTGGATGAAGCCATGACCCTCACGGAGCGAAAACTGTTGCGCGTGACGACCACCGAGTCGCCTTTCGAGCCGTACATTGCGCACTACCCGCTCATTGGTCCGCCCACCGATGTTGACAAGGATCTCCTCGCCGCGCTGCGCGCCGACTCCGAGAGTCGTTTGGAGAGCGCGATCGGCACGAACGACCGGTTCCTCATCCACCAGTACCAAGCGGTCCTGCTCGACACGCTGGTCCACGAGGTCAATACCGCCCGGGCGTTGATGGGCGAGCCCACCTCGCTCGACTACGTCGATCTGCGCGATGGACACGCCACGGTGGCGCTGGACTTTGGTGGCCCGACCGCGGTCATCCACTGGCTCGAGACGCCCGAGATGACCCGCTATTCGATGGAGTTTTATCTACACGCCGCCAACGGTCGCGCCACGCTCACTTTCCCCTCGCCGTACCTGCGCAACGCACCCACGGCGTTAGTCGTCGAGCGCGGGGGAGAGGGCGCCGAGTCGTGGCGACGCGAGGAGATCACGTCCTACGAGAGCGGATTCAAGGAAGAGCTGCGCGTGTTCTACGACGCGGCGATGGACGCCCAGCCCGTGCCCACCGGCGGGGTGGACGCGAACCGCGACATTGCATTGTGCCAAGCCATCATTCGATCATTCGTTGATCGGGCTCCCGTGGCGAACCCCACGGAGTTCTGAGTCGCGTCGTAGGTTCTGCAGTGCCCCCACCGATGAAAGAGGATTGAACTATGAAGTTGACAGTCGCGAATGCCCCCATCAGCTACGGGGCGTTTGAACTTACGGTCGGCATCGACCCGAACGTGCCCAACGCCGAGTTCGTGCTCGACGAAGTGGCCCGGGCGGGATACGCGGGCATCGATCTGGGACCGGTGGGCTACCTCGGCGATGGACCGGTCTTGGCGGAGCGACTAGCCAGTCGCAACCTGGGACTCGCGGGGGCGTACCTTGAGTTTCCCTTCACCGATCCCGTTGCGCTCGAGACGCTTTACCCCGAGCTTGACGCGATGTTGGATACGTTCGACGCGGTGCGCGACGCGGTGCCCGGGCCGCCGCCGCGACCGACCCTCGCCGACGCCAGTAGCGAGACTCGTCGTCTCAAGCCGGGTCAGAGCCAGGCCAACCCGTCCCTCGGACTCACCAACGACCAGTGGCACGCGTTCGCCGCGGGGCTGAAGAACGTGCTGGCCCGCTGTCGCGATCGGGGATACGAGCCCACCTTTCACCCCGAGACCGGGACCTTTGTCGAGGCGCCCTGGGAGATTGAGCGAGTACTCGAGATCTCCGACGTCGGACTCTGCCTCGAGACCGGACACATCTTCGTGTGCGGAGGCGATCCCCTCAACGTGCTCAAGAGCGCGCCGCAACGAGTGAATCACGTCCACCTCAAGGATGCCTATCGATCACGGATGGACCAGTTGATCGCCGACGACGAGCCCGCACCGTCGATCTGGTCCCGGGAGGTCTTCTGCGCGCTGGGCCAGGGCGACGTGGACCTCGACGCCGTACTCGGCGAGCTCGAAGCCCTCAACTTCGAGGGTTGGCTCGTCGTGGAACAGGACATCTTCCCCCAGACGGCCGAGCGCTTCGCCCAGGCGATCGCCGACCAGAAGGCCAACCGCGAGTGGTTGGCCAGCCGTGGCGTCTGAAAAGAGCGTCTTTCGCCTGGGCCTGGTCGGCGCCGGACGCATGGGCCACACACACCTGCGCGCCCTCGTCGACGCCGACGACGTGGCGATCGTGGCGGTGGCCGAACCCGTTGATGCTCTTCGCGCAAAAGCGAGCGAGACCTTTGGCGTGCGCGGGTACTCGACGCTCGACCACATGCTGGACGATGGCGGCATCGACGGGGCGCTCATCGTGACGCCGAGTGACTCGCACGTCTCGGTCATCGAAAGAGTGGTCGCGGCCCATCTCCCGATTCTCTGCGAGAAGCCCTGCGGGGTCAGTTCCTCGGACACGCGCACCGCGCGTCAACTGGTCCAAAACGCGGGCGTCGCTCTCCAGATCGCCTACTGGCGCCGATTCGTACCCGAACTGCAGGTGATCCGCGAGCGCATCGTCGACGGCGATTTCGGAGAGATCCTCGCGATCACGTGCCTGCAGTGGGACGGCGAGCCACCAGTCGCTGGCTTCCGCAATCGCAGCGGCGGCATCTTCGTCGACATGGGGGTGCACGAGTTCGATCAGGCACGCTGGCTCGCCGGCAGCGACCTGGCGAAACTTCGCGCGGTCGCCTCGTCCGTGGTGACTGACCCCGACAGCGCGGGAGACCCCGACTCCGCACAGGTCCTGGGCGTGACCGAGTCGGGTGCGACCGTCTTTGTGACCCTGGGGCGCCACTACCCCGGTGGGGATGTGGTGAGCGTGGAGGTCTTTGGCACCCGCGATCACGCGCTCTCGGTCTTCCTCGATCCTTCCGACGGCGAACGCGCCCAGCTCGCGGCGCTGCGTCGTCAGGCCTCCGCCTTCGCCGAGTACGCGCGCGGCGGCGCGTGTCGCGGCGCGACGGTTGACGATGCCATCGCCGCGCTCGAAGCCGCTGAGCAGTTGCGGGCTCAGATCTAGATGACCGATCTTCGAGTCGCCATCGTCGGCTACGGCATGATGGGACGGGCCCACGCCTACGGGTATCGCGCCGCACCACTTATTCGTCCGAGCGACGTGCACTTCGTGCCCGTCGTCATGACGGGACGACACGAAGAGGAGCTCACCCGCGCAGCCGGTGCGATGTGGCGTTGCCGAGTCGTCAACCGACTGGCAAGACGTGCTCGAACGAGCCGACGTGGACGTCATCGATATATGCACGCCGCCGGGCACCCACGCGGAGATCGCCATCGCGGCCGCGCGGGCGGGAAAGTCCGTGATCTGCGAGAAGCCCTTGGCCACGAACTACCACGACGCCGCCGCGGCCCGCGATGCGGTGCTCGGGCGGGCGTGCATCACGCAGTTGGCTTTAACTATCGGCGGCTCCCGGCTCTCGCGTTGATGGCCGAGATGGTGGCCTCGGGCGAACTCGGGGAGATTCAGCTCTGGCGCGGGACGTGGCTGTCGGATGAGTTCTCCGACGCGAGCATCCCCTTTGACTGGCGTTTCGACGCTGGCATGGGCGGCACGACGATCGCCGATCTGGGCAGCCACCTGATCGATCTCGCCACTTGGATGATTGGCCCGATTGACGAAGTCGTCGCGACGTCGTCGACCTTCACCCGCGAACGTTCGCTGCCGGGAGGATGCGACCCGTCGAGATCGATGAGGCGTCCTCGTCGTTGATCCGCTTCGCCTCGGGTGCGCAGGGTACCTTCGAAGTGGCACGCGTGGCGCCTCGGCGCCCGTGTGATTTTGTCGTCGAGATCAACGGCGCTAAGGCCACCGTCGTCTTTTCCTACAACCAACTCAACGAACTCTGGTTCGGCAGCGTGGACGACGACCCGCGCCTCTACGGTCTGCGGCGAATCCGCACCGAACACGTCCTGCATCCCGAAACCCAGGGATGGTGGCCGATCGGCCAGGGCGTGGGATACGACGCGAGCTTCATTAATCAAACGGCCGCGTGGGCGGCGGCGTGGCCCTCGGGAGCCTGGACGCCCGGCTTCGAACAGGGCGCAAACGTAGTCGCCGTGTGTGAAGCGATGGCACGCAGCGCGAGTGAACGGCGCTGGGTGCCAGTGAGCGAGATCGCGGGCGCCTAAGCCGAGGCGCGTGGCGAAATCGACGAGGTCGCGTGCCGTGGAGTGGGTGATCTCTGGGCACATAGTGGGGTAGAGCTCGGCGGCGTGGGTTGTCGCGAGCACAATGCGGCCCCGAGCGCGAACGTCCGCCGCCAGCAGACGGCGGAAGAAATCGATGCCCTCGTCGCGAAGTGGGTCGCACTCATTCACGCTGATCACGGTGGGTGGCAAGACCCCGCAGGTCATCGACCGTGGCGAAGTTCGGCCAGGCGAGCGGATCGGCCGCTTCGAAGGCCTCGATGCCGTACCCCATCGGCGCCGCGGTTGGTGTGCAGTTCGAGGGCGTATCCGTTGAACTCGCGCGAGGAGGGATAGCGCTCGTCCGGCCACGACCCGTTGATGTACGGGCACAGTGCGTAGAGACCGGCCACCAAATCAATGTCGACCCGCACGCATGAGGGAGAGTCCCGTGGCGAGGGTGAGGTTGCCTCCGCCGCTCTCCCCGGCAACTACCACGCGTGACGGGTCAATGCCGAGGTCGTGGGTCTGATCATGGAGCCAGTCGAGTCCGGTGAGACAGTCCTCGAGTCCTGCGGGAAATGGCGCAACGTCGCGAACCGACGAAGGGAACGACCGCGTTGCGAAAGTCGATCATCACCACGACGGCACCCTTGGCCGCAAGGATCTTTCCCCACGCGCGATAGTTCGCGTAGAAACAGGACAGGGCGGCCATGGCGCCACCGTGGATGAAGTAGATACACGGAAGCACATCCGTGCTTTCGGTCGGAAGAGTGCGAGATTGAGGCAGTGACCACCCGGGGCGGAGATCTCGCGCCTTTCGATTCGAAGTCCCGCAGAGGGCGCGACCTCTTCACTGTCAGCGCCTTCCAAGAACGCCACCTCTGTCGGCGACCCTGCGGCGACCCTCCGTCGACGAGGCGTCGGCGAGAAGTTCTTCGCGACTGGCGACATCGCTCGGCGGGTCCTGGGGCCAACTGGTCGCGACCGCTCGAATGCGGGGATCCAGACGGAGATCGTTCTCGGGTGAGTCGGCTCACGGCGCGACTTAGAAGGTGGCGGCGTTGATGACGAAGCGATACTTCACGTCGCTGGCGATGGTTCGCGCGAACGCTTGTTGGATGTAGTCCGCGTCGACAACCTCCACGTCACTCGTGAGCGAATGCGCCGCGCAGAAGTCCATCATCGCTTGGAGTTCCTTCATCCCTCCGGCCATGGAGCCAGCGATCGAGCGACGCTTAGTCACCAGGGTCATCGCGTTGACTTCGTAGGGACGCGCGGGTAGTCCCACCAGAACTAAGTTCCCATCGACCTTGAGCAGCTCCAAATACGGGGTGAGGTCGAGATCGGCCGACACCGTATTGATAATCGAGATCGAAGCGTCCGCGCTGTCGCGCGAACGCGCCGGGATCGGACGTGACAACGAAGTCGTGAGCGCCGAGACGTCGCGCGTCGGCCTCCTTGTCGGCGGAGTGGGAAAAGACCGTGGTCGTGGCCCCGAGGGCCGCGGCGAATTTGACGCCCATATGACCGAGTCCGCCCAGTCCGATGATGCCCACCTCCATCCCGGCGCCGGCGCCCCAGTGGCGAAGAGGGGAGTAGAGCGTGATGCCGGCGCACAACAGCGGCGCGACGCCCGCTAGGTCCAGCGAGTCCGACACGTGAACCGCGAAGTCTTCGTCGACGACGAAGTGCGTCGAGTAGCCGCCGAAGGCGATCGTCTCACCGTCTCGTTCGTACCCGTTGTACGTCGGGGTGTCGCTCTCGACGCAGTACTGCTGATCGCCGCGCAAGCAGTAGACGCACACGCGACACGAGTCCACGAAGGTACCCACGCCGATACGGCTTCCCACCTGGAATTTTTTGGCCTCGCTCCCGACTGCGGTGACGACCCCTACGATCTCGTGTCCGGGCACCATCGGAAAGAGTGACGGCCCCCAGTCTTCGTTCACCTGGTGAATGTCGGAGTGACAGATACCCGAGTACTGGACGTCAAAGGCAACGTCGTGGGCGCGCAGCTCTCGTCTCGAGAAGTTAAATGGTACGAGCGTGTCCATTGGCGTGAAGTGCCGCGTAGCCGCGAGCCTCCATCTCATCCTTTCAACGAACATCATCGCGATGCGTCACGAATCCGACCGCATCACTGGTGTTGTCCGAGCGTATTCGAGTTGCTCGGTTCGCGAAAGAAAATGTCTGGGCGCGGTTCGGTTAGTGGGCCGCGTTCTTGGCCAGCTCGTCGCGTGCCGCCTGAACAATGTCGGCGCTGGTGTTGGCGTGTCCCGCGATGCCCCACCCGCCTTCGGGCGACTCGGTAATGAGGACCCACGTGCGATCCGCCTGGCTCGGGTCACCCGAGGCGGCAGTGACGATCTCGGTGAGTTCCTTCACGACGCCGAGCTGCTTGTCCCGGTCAAGGACGTTGACCGGCGTGAGCACCTGAACCCGGATGTAGTTGCTGTCGCCGGCGGCGTTCGAGATGGTCGACGCGGGCAACTCGTGGATGAAGGCGGCCGTGTTATTGCGAAAAAGCGCGAGCGGGGGGACGGCTTCCCAGCGCATGACGGCGTTGGCCAAGTCCTGGGCCAGTTGGTGGGTGTTCGACAGTGTTCCCTCTGTCGCGTACACGTCGATCATGGGCATGGCGGTCCTCCTGGTCGGTTCAATTTATGATGTGCGTCATACAACGGGCGAAAGCCTATATCTATGACGATCGTCATAGCAACTGGGAGAATCAGTGAGCGACGAGTCGGGACAAGATGGTGCAGAGCGCGGCCTCGCTAATTGGAGAGCGCGGCATGAACGCGACGTCGTTCTCCGATGTGCTCGCCGACAGCGGGGCACCACGCGGATCGATCTACCATCACTTTCCCGAGGGCAAACGCCAACTCACGGAGTGCGCGATGCGACTGACGTCCGATCAAATTCTCGAGCACCTTCGAACGAGTTCGCTGGACACGCCCGAAGGTGTGTTGACTCACTTCCTCTCGCTGTTTCATCACGTGGTCGTCACTTCGAACGCACGTGCGGGTTGCACCATCGCGGGCGTCACGATCGACGTCGCCAACGATGAGGACGATCTACTCGCCGTGGCCAAAGACGCCTTCGCGTCGTGGGAGTCACTGTTGAGCGAGCAACTCACCCAGGTAGGCGTCGAGGAGGCGAAGGCTCGCGCCATTGCCGTGACGACCATCGCGAGCGTGGAAGGTGCCCTGATTCTCTGTCGAGCCGACGGCAGTGTCGAACCACTCACCACGATTGAGGGCCAACTCCTCAACCTGCTGCGCTGAGCCGGAGGGCTGCTGCCCGCGACCGTTGGTCGGGTCGAGAAGGTGACAGAGGTATTTGAGCGATTGTCACGTCGCGATCACAACCGAGTGTCAATAAATGAGGCTCAGGGGGCTGGATCAGGTGAAACGAGAGGTCGGATTTGGTCAATTTACTATTGACCCATAGATGTAGTTACGCTACTGTAATTCACCTATCCCTAGTGGTCGGAAGAAGACCAACCACTAGATATTGTGGTTTTGCCCCTTGGGAGGAGTCTAGAGATGGTACTGATCGAGCGAGCTGAGGATGTGGCGGAGAACCCGTCCATGTCGGGTCCCACAGCAGTCGCGGACGGCGTCAGCGTGATGCAGGTTCTCAAGCGCAGCGGCGCCTTCGAGCCGGTGGACGTGAACAAGATCGTTCGCGCCGTCGGGCGCAGTGCCGAGGGCTTGAGCGGAGTCGATCCCATGCGCGTCGCCACACGCACCATCTCGGGACTGCGCGACGGAGCGTCCTCGGTCGAGCTCGACGAACTATCGATTCGCACCGCGGCGCGCTCTGATCAGTGAGGAGCCCAACTACTCGCGTCTGGCCGCGCGACTGCTCTCGACGGTGATCGACAAAGAGGTGCGCAACCAGAACCTGCACTCGTTCTCGCAGTCGGTGGCCTACGGTCACGCGCTGGGCCTGGTGGCTGAGTCGACGGCGGAGTTCGTGAAGGTGAATCGCCGCAAGCTCGACGACGCCATCCGCATCGAGAACGACCGCCTCTTTGAGTTCTTCGGGCTACGCACCGTCTACGACCGCTACCTGCTGCGCGACCCCGAGGGCCGCTCGGTCATCGAAACGCCCCAGTACTTCTTGCTGCGCGTGGCCTGCGGTCTCGCCTACAGCGTCGAAGAGGCTATCGAGCTCTACTCACTCACCTCCGCACTGGACTACCTACCCTCGAGCCCCACGCTGTTCAACTCAGGCACGCGTCACCCCCAGATGTCCTCGTGCTACCTGCTCGACTCTCCCCGGGACGATCTTGAGTCGATCTACGAGCGCTACAGCCAGATCGCCAAGCTCTCGAAGTTCGCGGGCGGCATCGGTTTCGCCTTTCACCGTGTCCGCTCACAGGGCTCGTTGATTCGCGGGACCAACGGTCTGTCCAGTGGCATCGTGCCGTGGCTCAAGACCCTCGACGCGTCGGTCGCCGCGGTGAACCAGGGCGGTCGCCGGAAAGGTGCGGCGTGCGTGTACGTCGAAAGTTGGCACGCCGACATCGAGGACTTCCTCGACCTGCGCGACAACACCGGAGACGACGCGCGGCGCGTGCGCACCATCAACCTCGCGAACTGGGTGCCCGACCTCTTTATGGAGCGCGTCGAGCACGACTTCGTGTGGTCGCTCTTCGACCCGAAGAAGGTTCCCGAACTCTGCGACCTCTTTGGCGAAGAGTTCCGCACCGCCTACCTGGCCGCCGAGGTCGGCGGGCCTCTACGAGCGCCAAGTCCCCGCGCGCCAGCTCTATGGGCGCATGATGCGCACGCTGGCCCAGACCGGCAATGGCTGGATGACCTTCAAGGACCGCTCGAACGAGCGCAGCAACCAGACCGGCAAGAACGGCGAGATTATTCACCTGTCCAACCTGTGCACCGAGATTCTCGAAGTGACGAGCAACGACGAGACGGCCGTATGCAACCTGGGCTCGATCAACCTGGGCCAGTTCGTCGAGAACGGCGAGATGCAACTGGAGCGCTTGGGCACGACGGTTCGAACCGCGATCACGTTCCTCGATCGCGTGGTGGACATCAACTACTACCCGATTCCCGAGTCCTCGGCTTCCAACAATCGCTGGCGCCCGGTGGGCTTGGGCATGATGGGCCTCCAGGACGCACTGTTCCGCCTGCGCCTGCCCTTCGACTCCGAGGAGGCCAAGGTCGTCGCGGCCCGCTTCGCCGAGGAGATCTACTTCCACGCGCTGTGGCGCTCGACCGAGCTCGCCGAGGCGAATGGACCGCACCCCGCCTTTAGCGAGACCCGCGCGGCCGGGGGCAAGTTGCAGTTCGACCTGTGGGGCGTGGAGCCGAGCGACCCGGAGCGTTGGGAGGCCCTGCGCGAGCGCATCAAGCGCTATGGACTTCGCAACTCGCTGCTCATCGCGGTTGCTCCTACATCCACGATCGCCTCGATCGCGAACTGCTACGAGGCCATCGAGCCCCAGGTGTCGAACCTCTTCAAGCGCGAGACGCTCTCGGGCGAGTTCCTCCAGATCAACGCCTATCTGGTGCGCGACCTGCAGGCGCTGGGACTGTGGACCGAAGAAGTGCGCGATGCGATCAAGCAGGCCGAAGGCTCGATCCAGGGCATCGAAGTGATTCCCGAAGAGATCCGCGCGCTGTACCGGACGGCGTGGGAGATCCCGCAAAAGGCGATCATCGACCAGGCCGTGGCCCGGGGACCTTACATCGACCAGAGCCAGTCACTGAACCTCTTCGTCGAGTCGCCCAACATCGGCAAGCTGTCCTCGATGTACATGTACGCGTGGAAGGAAGGTCTCAAGACCACCTACTATCTGCGTTCGCGTCCCGCCACGCGCATCACCAAGACGACCGTTGGGGTCGAGTCGACGACGGCGACGTTGACATCACTGGACGAGGCGCGCAGCCAGCGCGACGCGGTCGCCTGTTCCCTGGAAAACCCTGAGCACTGTGAGGCTTGCGAATAATGTCCACCCTGACCAACACCGACGCCTACGGCGAGGAACAACTCGAGTCTGCGCCCGTTGCTGCAGCGACCACCGAGCACCGCGCGATTCTTGACCCGGGCCTTGACCTGACGCTGCGCCCGATGCGCTACCCGGAGTTCTACGAGCGCTACAAGGACGCGATTCGCAACACCTGGACTGTCGAGGAGATCGACTGGACCGACGACCTCGTCGATATTCGCCAGCGCCTCTTGCCGGCCGAGCAGCATCTCATCAAGCGACTGGTGGCGTTCTTTGCGACGGGCGACTCGATCGTGTCGAACAACCTCGTGCTCAACCTCTACAAGCACCTCAACTCGCCCGAAGCGCGGCTGTTCCTCTCGCGTCAGCTCTTCGAAGAGGCCCAGCACGTGCAGTTCTACCTCACGCTGCTCGACACCTACGTGCCCGACCTGGACGAGCGCGCGGCCGCCTTCGCGGCGGTCGAGAGCATCCCCTCGATACGCGTGAAGGCCGAGTTCTGCTTTAAGTGGATGGACTCCATCGGCAAGCTCGATACCCTCCAGAGCGCCGAGGATCGCCAGACGTTCCTGTTGAACCTGATCTGCTTCGCCGCGTGCATCGAGGGACTGTTCTTCTTCGCCGCCTTCGCCTACGTGTACTTCCTGCGCTCCAAGGGCCTGCTGAACGGCCTGGCGTCGGGGACCAACTGGGTGTTTCGTGACGAGAGTGGCCACATGGACTTCGCCTTTGCGGCGGTGGACGTGATTCGCCAAGAGGAGCCCGGGCTCTTCACCGAGGAGTTCGCTAGCCGCGTCACCGCCATGATCGAAGAGGCTGTGGAGGTCGAGGCCGCCTTCGCGGCCGACGTGCTCAGTGAGGGCGTATCAGGACTTTCGCTGGCCAACCTGCGTCAGTACCTGCAGTTCGTAGCCGACCAGCGTCTCGCGCGCCTGGGCATGCCCAAGCGC
This sequence comes from uncultured Acidimicrobiaceae bacterium, assembly GCA_963839255.1. GTDB lineage: Bacteria > Actinomycetota > Acidimicrobiia > Acidimicrobiales > RAAP-2 > RAAP-2. Next base: position 29,565 of record CAWIUH010000005.1, on the reverse strand, counting down.
TACGGCGTCTCGAACCCGCTCGACTTCATGATGCTCCAAGATGTCGCGGAGCACACGAACTTCTTCGAGCGCACCGTCTCGGCGTATCAAGTTGGTGTCGAAGGAGACGTCGCGTTCGACGAGTCGTTCTAGGGCTTCTCCTCACCAACTAAAGTCATTCGACAACAACGAGGAGAGTGCAGTGAGTACGACGTCCCCCGCCGAGCCCATCGCGACCATCTACGGCTACCCGCGCCAGGGCGCCAATCGCGAACTGAAGAAGGCGACGGAGGCCTACTGGGCGGGACGTCTGGACGCCGAGGCGTTCGCCGCCACCACTCGCGAACTGCGCCTGGGCCGCCTGGCTGAGTTGCGCGACGCGGGGGTGGGCGAGATCCCGAGCAACGAGTTCTCGCTCTACGACCACGTCCTCGACACCTCGGTGCTCTTTGGCGCGATTCCGAGTCGTCACCGCGACGCGGTGCCGGACACGAGCACGCTGCAGGGCCAGTACGACCGGTATTTCGCCATGGCGCGCGGCACGGGCGACGTGGCCCCCCTCGAGATGACCAAGTGGTTCAACACCAACTACCACTACCTGGTGCCTGAACTCGGTCCCTACACGCTCTTCAGCCTGAACGCGACTAAGCCGCTGGCCGAGTTCGCCGAAGCACGCGAACTTGGCATCACGACGCGCCCGGTGGTCCTCGGACCGCTCAGCTACCTGTTGCTCTCCAAGCCCTCGGCGGACGCGACGTCGGACTTCGCGCCGCTCGACCTGCTCGAGTGGCTCGTGCCGCGCTACGAAGAGTTGCTCGGCGAACTGAAGAACGCAGGCGCGCAGTGGGTCCAGATCGACGAGCCGATTCTCGTGACCGACCAGCCCACCGAGGTGCTCGAGCGCGTGCGCGAGGTCTATGAGCGACTGGGCGCCCTCGCGGATCGTCCCAAGATTCTCGTGGCGTCGTACTTCGACCGTCTGGGTGACGCACTGGACGTGCTTGCCGCCACGCCCATCGAGGGTCTGGCCATGGACTTCACCGGTCCCGCAGCCGCCAACCTCGAGTCGATTGTGGCGCGTGGGCGGACTGGGTGACAAGCGCCTCGTGGCCGGGGTGGTGAATGGCCACAACGTCTGGACGAGCAACCTCACCTCGGCTTTCGACATACTCGAAAAACTCAAGGGCCTCGCGGGACAACTTGACGTCGCCGCGTCGTGTTCACTGCTTCACGTGCCGATCGACGTCACACTCGAGACCAAGCTCAATCCCGAGATCCTGCCCTGGCTCGCGTTTGCGCGCCAGAAGTTGGCAGAACTCGCGACCCTCACGACCGGTGTCGCCAAGGGTCGCGACGCCATTGCGGGCCAGCTGGAGGAGAACGCGAACGTTCTCGCGGCACGAGAGGCGTCGCCGATTGTGCACGTGAAGGCCGTGCGCGAACGCGCGGCGGCCGTGAGCAAGAACGACGTCGCTCGACAGAGCACCTACGACGTACGACACGCCGCGCAAGTCTCGCGGCTCAGCTTGCCGATGCTCCCGACCACGACCATCGGATCGTTTCCCCAGACGTCCTCCTTGCGCCAGGCGCGAGCGGACTTGGGCGCCAAGCGCATTGACGTCGACGAGTACGAGTCGATCATGCGCCAGGAGATCAAGGACGTCATAACCCTCCAGGAAGAGTTGGGACTGGACGTACTCGTGCACGGCGAGGCCGAGCGCAACGACATGGTCCAGTACTTCGCCGAACAGCTCGATGGCTATATCGCCACGAGCCACGGTTGGGTCCAGTCGTATGGCTCGCGCTACGTGCGCCCACCGATCATCGTGGGCGACGTGTCGCGTCCGCGACCCGATGACGGTGCGCTGGACGACGTACGCCCAGAGCCTCACCGACCTTCCGGTGAAGGGCATGCTCACCGGCCCGGTGACGATGCTCGCCTGGTCCTTCGTGCGCGACGACCAACCACTGGGTGACACTGCCCGACAGGTCGCGCTGGCGCTGCGCGACGAGGTCGTCGACCTCGAGGCGGCCGGTACGCGCACTCATTCAAGTTGACGAGCCGGCGTTGCGCGAGACACTGCCCCTTCGACAGAGCGACCGCGCGGAGTACCTGGCGTGGGCGGTCGACGCCTTTCGCCTGACGACCTCGGGCGTGCGCGACGATACCCAAATCCACACGCACATGTGTTACGCGGACTTCGGCGACGTGCTGAACGCCATCATCGAAATGGACGCCGACGTCATCTCGTTGGAGGCCGCCCGTTCGGAGATGGCGATCGTGGCCGATCTCTCACGGGCCGAGTACCAGAACGAGATCGGTCCCGGCGTGTGGGATATTCACTCCCCGCGTGTGCCCTCGGTCGATGAGATCGCGGGCTACGTCACGACCGCAGCGGCGGTAGTGGCGCCGGATCGCCTATGGATCAATCCGGACTGTGGACTCAAGACTCGCGGGTATCCCGAGGTTCGTGCGACACTCACGAACCTCGTCGAGGCCACTCGGCGCGCACGCGAAGAGCTGTGAGGTATTCGCGCGGTAGCGCGCGACACGAAGACTGCTACGCCTAAGGGCTCGGGCCTCAATCGGATGAGGACTCGAGCGTGTCGATGAACACTTCGCGGCCGTCGGTGTCCGCGACGCGCAACGCGGTGGTGGCGGTGTTCTTTGCTCAAGGTTTCCTGTTCGCGTCGTGGACCGCGCACATCCCCCACGTCAAGGCGCACTTGAACCTTGGCAACGGCTCGCTCGGGCTTGTGCTCCTGGGGGCACCGGTTGGCTCCATACTCGCGATGTTCCTTGCGTCGCGGCTGCTGCAGCGACTCGGTAGCCGCACGATGGTACGTCTAGCGCTGGTGGGGTACTGCCTGGTGGGTCCACTGGTGGGCCTGGGCGACTCGGAGGTGGTGTTCTTCGTTACCTTCCTTCTGTGGGGACTGTGTCTTGGGTCTCTGGACGTGTCAATGAACGCCCAGGCAATCACCGTCGAGTCCCGCGTCAAGCGCAAACTGATGCCGGGTTTTCACGGATCGTGGTCGCTGGGCTCGCTGATGGGCTCGGGTGCAGGCGTGCTGGGGGTTGGCCTCGGCTGGTCGCTCAGCACGCAACTCCTGATCTATGCGATCCCTTTCCTGCTGGTGGTTGGCTGGTTCACCACCAAGATGATCCCCGACGATCACGTTCGCGTCGAGGGCGCCACCAGGGCGCCTCGGGCGACCGTGTGGCGCCGCGCGGTCGTTGGCCTCGGCATCATTGTCTTCTTGGACTCGCTCTCAGAGGGCGCCGTTGCCGACTGGACGGCGGTCTACCTGCGCGACTCCTTGCACACGACGTCGGTGGTCGCCGGTCTGGGCTTCACCGCATTTCTTCTCACCATGATGATCACGAGATTCGCGGGCAACTACCTGACCAATCGCTTCGCCGTGCAACGCGTGGTGCCCGCCTTTGCCGTCGTCGCGTCGGTGGGCTTTGCCCTTGGTCTGTGGATCGATCGCCCCTGGAGCGTGCTCTGCGGATCGATGTGCCTGGGAATCGGTCTGGCTCTGACCGTGCCCATGGCCTTCAGCGCCTGTGGTCACATCCCGGGCGTTCATGCGGGCCGGGCAATCGCGGCCGTCTCGGGAATCGGCTACACCGCGTTCGTTCTCGGTCCGGCGTTGATTGGTGGACTGGCGACGCTGAGTTCTCTGCGCACGGCACTCTTCCTCATACCGGTGTTGCTCGCCGTGATCGCCCTCGCCACGCTGAAGTCGCCCGCACTTCGCACGGGGTCCTCGGGCGGGGCACCGTCACCTCTTGAGACGCCCTAGTCCTCTTTGCCCTTCGATTCGAGACCCGCCACGACCTGGTCGTATCCGGCTTGGGTGAACAGACGTCGCAGGTCGACGACCTGCTGGACGTCGATGTCTTTGCCCTTGGGACGGGTGAAGGTGTCACTCGCATCGCCCAGGCGCACACGGAACTTTCCGTCGTGGCGCTCCTCGACCTCGCCGGTCGCTTGAAGCAGCGAGAGCACGTCGCGCCACTCGACGTTGTGGCTCGTAGGGTGCTGGAAGATCTGCAGAAGCGTGTCGCGGTGGTGTCCGTTCAAGTGGGTCGGTTCTGCCATCTCGCTCCTCTCGCTGCGCCGCCGGTGACGTGCGAATCCTACAGGGGAGTCGTCGGGCCCTCCTTAGGATGAGGGCATGGGGAACCTCGAGCGACTCGAAGAGATCGTGGGTCGACTGCCTGAAGCGACCCGCGTCGACATTGAGGCGTGGGGCGGGGAGCCGACGTTTCGCGTGGCGGGCAAGAATTTCGTGTTCGCCGGTCTCGACGCTGCGATGATCACCCTCAAACTCAGTCACGACGAAGCCGCGGCGGTGGTCGCGACCGATCCGCTCGTTGAGGCCGCGGGCTACGGGCTCGGTCGCAGCGGCTGGGTCTCGGTGACATTGCACGCTCGAATGGGCGCGACGCGCTGGCGAGAGATCGAAGAGTGGGTCCGCACCTCGTACACGCTGGTCGCTCCGAAGCGACTGGCCCGCGTCGGTCATCGAGCAGGACTCGAGCCTCTAGTTCTCGCTCGGAATCAGCCGGCGTATGTGGCCGCATCGAGTCCCAGCGCGAACGCGCCGAGAACGCCCGCGCTCGCGCCCAGGGCGGGAAGAACGAGGAACGCGTCCATGCCATCGTGGAGCTCGCGAGACGTGAAGTAGTCGCCGAGGCGCACTCGCGTCTTGGCGCGGACCTTCTCGATGAGTCCCTCGACCGACATGACGCCACCGCCCAGGACGACGGACTGGGGCGAGCCGATCGCGACAACGTTGGCCACCGCCGAGGCCAAATAGTCGCTTTCAAGTTCCCAAGCGGGGTGTGAGGTCGGCAGTTGGGACCCGTCAATGCCCCAGCGCTCTTCGATGGCGATGCCACTGGCCAGTCCCTCGAGGCAGTCGCCGTGCGAGAGGCACACGCCCGAAAAGTCGTCGCCGGCGACGCGTGGCACCACCATGTGTCCGAACTCGGGGTGCTGGAGTCCGTGGAGAGGTCGGCCACCAACCACCAGCGCGCCACCGATCCCGGTACCGACGGTGATGTAGACGCTTACCTCACACCCGCGAGACGCGCCCCAGCGCCACTCCGCGATACCCGCGGCGTTCGACATCGGTATCGACAGCGACGGTGATGTCGCCAAAGCGATCCTGGATCGCCTCGTACCAACTAAATCCACGCCACGCGATCTTGGGTGTCGACGCCGAGATCCGGCCCGCGGTGAGATCGACCGGCCCAAAAGTTCCCACGCCGATGCGTCGAGGGCTACGCCACCGCGTTGATCATCGATCCAGTCGAAGATGTGGGTCACCGTCTCGGGCGGAGTGGGCGAGGGGACGACTCAGTCTCGGCCCGTCAGCGATCTCCTCGAAGGTGGAGCCGAGCGCGCACACCGTCTTGGTACCGCCGGCTTCGATGGCACCGATGAGTCGGGTCACGGCGAACCGAATAGGCGCCCGAGCAGCGCGTGTTTGATGGTGGGCCGACTGCCAAAGACGAGCAGGAGCGAGGCCTCTCGAGTCGAGCGTTCCGCCACGTCGCCATAGAGGGCCGAACGACTTCCTCGCGAAACGGCCAGTGCGTGAGCGCACCGTACGGCCAGCTCGGCCGCTTGTGCGCGGGCGTCGCCGATGCGCTCGACGTCGGCGCGATCGAGAGACTCGCGAGCCTGGACCAGCTCGTCGTCGATCACGGAAGGCCCCAGAAGGTCCGCGCAACGCCGGGCCACTCCGAGAGCCAGTGACCCGTTCACTCGAAGTCCTTCGGGTCGCTCGGGTCCCGAGTCGTAGGGCACACTGCCGACGTACTGTTCAGACGGAATAGTCACGTCGTGGAACGTGAGAGTCACCGTGGCGCTCGCGTTCATCGCCGATAGGTGCAGGGGAGTCACGCCCATTCCGTCGCGTTCTCGAGCGTCGAGAACGAAGGTCGCGACCTCGTTCGTGGCGGTGCGCGCCAAAACCGCAAGCTCGTCAACGATGCCCCACCCGCTGACCCAGGGGGAGTCCCCGTTGAGCACCCACCCCGGAGTCCGCCGGATGGGCCGTGAGGCGTGGTGGTCCGGGCAGGAGCGCGGTGAACGACACGCCGCCCTTGATGTCGCCTCGCACGAGGGAGGGCAGTTGGGCGCGAAGAAACTCAGGTGCGAGTGGATTGCACGCGCTGCGCAAGAGTCGAAAGTGCTGAAGCCAGACGAAGGTGGTGGTGAGACAGGCGCTGGCCAGGAGCTCCACGAGGGCGGACATTTCGGCGAGGTCCAGATCCAAGCCTCCTTCCTCGGTCGTCGCTCCCGCGCCGTAGAGCCCGGCGCGGGCGAGTGCGCGCAGATTGCTCCGGCGGCAGAATGGCGGACTGGTCGACGTCGTGCGCACGACGACTCAGAAACTCGAGGACGTCAACCAAACTCGGCACTTTGAGGCCGAGCGAGTCAAACGCCGCCGTGTCCGTCGACGGATCTGTTGGTTCGTGGGGCGCGGAGGTCACTGTCGTATTCTCACCGATCTCGGCGCCCGCAGCGATCGAAAACGGTGGTCCTTCTATCGGGCGGCGTCGCTTCTTCCCGACAGGTCCTTGTCTTCCATCTCCCACGCGTGATCCATGGTGTGAAAGGCGCTGTGGCGAATGAGAAACGGAAGGTTCCAAGAGCCCATCGGCTTGACGGCGCCCTTGTTGTACCCGATCATCGCCGCCACGTAGGCGTCGCGGTAATCGGCGAGTTCACTCGCGGTCATCTCCATCCCGGGCGGAACCCGGACGCCGACCTTTTTCGCGAAATCCTCGCTCTCCACTCGGATGGTGTGCCCGATGATCTGGTCGCGTTCGCGTCCGCCTCCGCGCGGTCCCTTGGCCATGGTGGGCGACACCCGAGTGGCCACGGTGTCAAAGTAGGACCAGCACGATCGCAGGAGCTTGATCTTTCGTTTGAGCTCCGCGTCATCCATCGGTTCGGTCTCGAGTCGACACGGTGAGAACGAGATGCCCCAGAAGTCCGTGGATCCCGTACCCACTTTTTCTTCGACGACCCGAATGGCGCCCTGGGCGTCGAACTCACTGGCGAGTCGCACCGTGGCCGCGATTGGCCGATAGCGCAAGCGATAGGCATCGAGAGCGGCCAACGCGTCCTCGGCGGTCTTGGCGCCACGACTCCAACCGGGCCAGTCGGGCGCGAAGGCGACCACCCGCTTGTCCTTGGGTCCGTGCTCGATGACGGTACGTATTGGCACGACGCGGACGCTAACTCGTGGTCCTGACATCCGCAACGCATTGGGCCGTTGCCTTCTCGCCCCGCTCGAACCGCAGTCGTCAACACAAATGAGAAAGTATATGAAATATCTACTTCCTACTACCTAGTAAACAAAGGGAAATAGGTGTCCAATTTGCGCGTAACACAATTGACATGTAAGCGTTGTCACTCATGTCGGCAAATGCGCGGGGGCATTTTGTCAGGACTTACGTCCCGGTAACGGGCGTGATCCTGGGGGCGTGTCTTCTCGTCGTCGCTCTGTGCGGCCAACTTCTTCTCTCATCCTCCGCGGGCGCGGCCATGAGTACGAGCGCCCACGAAGAGCCTTGGACGGGCGAAGCGGGGGTCAGCGCGTCGGCGATCTGTTCCGGGGAGTCACCGAGCTACGCCTGCACCGTCGCGGGCTACGCCGCGTGGCTGAAGAATCCGAGCGGTTGGGCGTGGAACTTCTACGGCGGATCCGAGCCGAGTCACAACGCCTATGGACCACATAACTGCACGCTGTACGTTGCCTACCGGCTGCAGGCCGCGGGCCTGACCCTGTCGTGGAGTGCGAACGCGTACGACTGGGCCAGTACGGCAGCGGCCAACGGCGAGCTCGTGAATCAGACGCCGAGCGTCGGTTCGGTCGCCCAGTGGAATAACGGACACGTCGCCTACGTCGACGCAGTGACCGTCCACTACATCGTGATTACCTCGGATAACTACCAGCCATATGGCGATTCGACCATGCCCGGAGGCTTTACCGATAGTTTCGATATCTCTCGAAACTCGCCCGCCATGCCGGACAATTTCATCCACTTCAGCCTGCCGGTGACGGCGCTGGCCCTGCATCTGGCGAAGCGTTTGACGGCTGGGTTGTAAGGTCCCCACGCCCATACCAGAATGGTGTGATGGCACCGAAAAAGTCACATAACCTCCGAACTCGCCCGGTCCTCGCCGTGGCCCTCGCTTGTGGTCTCGTCGTCGCTGGCGGCGTCGCGGCGTCGGGCGCGAGTACCCGCGCGCGCGTCGCTCGCGCGACCTTGGACACATCGTGGACGGTGTATCACGGCGACGCGCTGAGCACCGGCGTCTCGACGTCGCTTTCCTCGGTCGACCTGTCGCGACCCGCCTGGACGTCGCCAAATCTCAGCGGTCAGATCTACGGCGAGCCCCTGGTCTACGGAACCGACGTGTACGTGGCTACCGAGAACGACATGGTCTACGCCCTGTCGGCCAAGACCGGGCGAGTCGTGTGGAGGAGGCATCTCGCGAGCGCCGTCCCCGCCTCGAAACTGCCCTGTGGTGATATCGGACCGATAGTCGGCATCACCGGAACTCCGGTGATCGACCCGACGCGCTCGGAGATCTTTGTGGTCGCAGATGAGTTGGTCAACGGGGGTCCGGAGCACTATCTCGTGGGTCTCTCCACGACGAACGGCAAGGTCGAGCTACGCGTGCGTGTTGATCCGCCGGGCTCGACCCCGGCGGCGCTGCTCCAGCGTACGGGGTTGAACCTTGACAACGGCAGCGTCGTCTTCGCTATGGGCGGAAACTACGGGGACTGCGCGTCGTATCGAGGTCGGGTGATCTCAGTGGGCGAGAAAGGATCGCCTCGACGCATCTTCACCGTCGACAATCGACCGGGCGATAGCCAGGGCGCGATCTGGATGGGTGGCGCGGCGCCGGTCGTCGATGCTCAGGGCAACGTGTGGGTGAGCACCGGCAACGGATCCGTCAACTCACCTGGTCAGCCCTACGACGACAGCGACGGTGTGCTCGAGCTCTCGTCGACCCTTCGCCTTGAGCAGTACTTCGCCCCAGTAACTGGACGACGAACAATGGCGAGGATCTCGACATGACGACTGCTCCGATTCTCCTGGCTGACGGCCAGGTCGTCCTCGTGGGCAAGTCGCGCATTGCCTACTTCCTGCAGGAGTCACCTGGGCGGAATTGGCAGCGGCGAGACGAGCCTGGGAAGTCTGTGTGACCAGGACGTCGATGGCGGCGCCGTCATCGATGGATCGACGGTGTACATTCCCTGTCTCAGCGGTCCGGTCGCTCTCAGCGTCGGGACGTCGCCGCCGTCGCTCCATCTTGTCTGGAGTGCTGGCATCGGCGGGGGACCGCCCCTTCTCGCGGCCGGGCGGTTGTGGACGATCGGCCAAAACGGGATCATCTACGGACTCGACCCCGCAAGTGGCCAGGTCGTGCAACAAGCCAGCGTCGGCGCGATCGCCAATCACTTTCCGACTCCAAGTGTGGGCGACGGACTTTTGCTGGTGCCGGCAGCAACCAGCGTGGTCGCCTTCCATGGCACGGCTGCTGGCTGAGGTGGTCGGGAGCGTTAGCGAGCTCTGGTCAATCGCCGCGGCTCGCCAGGTTGTCGGCGGCCCAGAGACTCAGGGCGTGCAGGGCTGGTATGAGAGCGGTGCCCGTGCCGGAAAGCTGGTAGGACACCGAAACGGGCGGACCGCAACTTTGGCGTGTCGCAGCACTTCAGGGCTTGGGTGGATCTGCTGATGACCGAACCGCGCGTGGGCCCGCGTGCCGGTCAGCCCCTGGCGGGCCATCCCGCCGTATTAGTAACCGTTCGCGGCGGCGCCTACGGCGCCGGAACGCCCCGAGAGGGATGGGACCACGCTTCAGGCTGGATGCGCCGCATCGTCGAAGACCTCTTGGGACTGGACGCGCGAGTCGTGGAGACCGAGTTCACGTTGGTGGGTGTCAACCCCGCCCTCGATGACTTCAAGGACATGGCTGCGCACATGCGCCGCGAAGCGGAACTCCTTGCCGCCGAACACGGACGCCATCTCTCGAGTGCACTGACTCACTGAGACCCGCCCGACTCCTCGCCGAGCCGCTCAACTCATCGCTGACAGTAGGTCCTTCACCGACACAGTGCAATAACTAATCGACTGATCGGCGATGCCGTATGGGAGGAAGAGGGTCCCCGCGTGGACCAGTGAACCACAGGAGTACACCACATTCGGAACGTACCCATCTTGCTCATCGGTATTCGGAATCAAGAGAGGCTTCGAAAGCCGAGCCAGAACCTTCGTGGGGTCATCGAGGTCCAAGAGGAGAGCACCCAAAGCATACGTACGCATCGGGCCCACGCCGTGGGTGATCACCAACCAACCCTGGGGCAGCTCGATGGGTGAACCGCAGTTGCCCAGTTGGAGCATTTCCCAGGATTCGTCGGGTATCTGCAGCGTGGCCACCTGCTCCCAGTGATGGATGTCCGAGGAAAAGGCGATGGCGTTCGACTCACGGTCGTAGCGAGATAGCGCGACGAACTGGCCACCGACGCGACGGGGAAAGATGGCGAGGCCTTTGTTCTGGGCCCCGTGCCCGGCCAGCGGCGACGAGTTGAAGGTGGCAAAGTCGTTCGTCTCAAGTAGCTGTTGGGACACGTGTCGACCGTCGTACGCGGTGTAGGTGGCGACGTAACGAACCGTGTCGTCGTCGTCGAGCTTGACGAAGCGGGCATCTTCTACCCCGGCACTTTCGGCGGAGGTTGAGGGCCACAGCACGCGACGCGACAGGCCGACATCGGGAGCGAACGTCGTCACATAGAAGCGTTCGCTCATCGAACGAAGCACATTCGCCGTCTCGGCGACATTCTGTCGAGTGTCACTGTGGCGCGCCGGTCGCAAAATCGCTGCGTCGAGTTGCTCAGTCGAGAAACTTGGGGGCAGGCTCATCAGGACGAGGGCCGCAGTTTCATCGTCGAAACGTGAGTCGCGTAGTTTGGCGCGAAACACGTCGCGCAGCAACGGCCCCTGAGCGGTCGTGCCCGCGACAGGGAAGGGTAGCGGCTCGTCCAGTCGTAACGTGCCGCCGGCGTCGATCTCTCCCGTTCGAAAGCAGATGCACGAGAGGTGGCCTTCGCCAATCGACCGATAGCTCATGACAACTCGTAGACCCCCATCGACCACCCCGACCTGGTCGGGATGGTCGACGAGACTCGGATTACAGACCGAGGCGCCTTCGAGTGAGTATTCGTGGGTGAAGGCCGCGCCGAGGAGTTGTCGGCGAGCGGGTGAAATCGGTGCGACGAGGTAGTCCGCTACGCGCTGGGCGTTTCGCTCAAAATCGGCCTCGATGTCCTCGTGGCGCTTCGCGAAACGATCGATCAAGTCACTCAACGCTGCCGCCGCGTCGGACTCACTGAGAGCGAGGACTCTCGCGATCGTTTCTGACGTGCGCGCCTCGCTGCCGCCCACGAGTTCCTTACCCGGTATGAAGAGCCGCGTGATCACCCTCGACGGGTCGGGTTGGATTCGCACATTCGAACGTACGGCGATCCCCGCGTCACGCACTAGAGAGCCGGCTCGAGACGGTGTGCGTGCTGCAGTGTGGTCAACAGGGCGATCGTCGACTCCGCACCTTGATTGAGATTCGGACCCGCAGCTGTCAATCCGTCGTAGCCTCCACCCGTGTTGGGGTCGAACATCGTGGCGCCCACGTCGTTGCCGCCGAGAAACCACTGCACGGCGAGGTCGTGACCCTTGACCCACTCCGTATCACCCGTGAGTTCACTCGCGCGAAGGCAGGCCTCGGACATCGCGGCCACTTCAATCGGCTGTTGGTCATATTTTTGCGCCGCACCGCTCGGTCCTCGACCCTCGGCGGGCGTCACCGAGAGATGTCCCTCTAGGGTGGCCATGTCGAGTAGCCAGGCCAGTTGAGCCAATGCGGTCTCGACCAGACGATCGTTACCGGTAATGCTGCCGGCCACCATCATGGCATCGGGCAGCGCGGCATTGGCGTAGGTCAGTCGCTCTTCGCACCAGCGCCAACCTTCGATTCGTTCGGGACGATCCAGTCGCGCCGCGGCGGCGGACACGAAGGCGAGCGCCCCTTCATGGGTGGGATCGCCCTTTAGAACTTCGGCGGCCCCGAACGTGCCAAACGCCATAGCCCGCGGTGAGGCGGAAACAACGCCAATACTTCGCTCAAAGAGTTCGGCGGCCTCCGCGACGAGGACCCCGTCACTTGAACACGCGATGACGGTACCGAGCGACCACAGCGCGCGGCCCCAACAGTCGTCGTCAGTGGGGACGCCGAGCCACTCACCCGACGACGTTCGTCGATTCTTGAACCGTCCGTCGGGTCCCTGTGCACTGCGCAAGAACTCCAAGGACGAACCCGCCAGTTGGTGCAGTTCGACGCTCGGTGCGACTTCTCGTGACGTGACGAGCAGTACCCGCGCGACATCGTCGGTGCAGTAGCCGTGTTCCACGCGGGGCCGAGAGTGATCGGCGTGCTCAAACGTGCCGTAGGGCCCGCTGAGCGCGAGAAGATGGGTGTAGTCAGGCGAGGGAGCGCGTGTCACACGCGTGCCTTGGCGCGTTCAACCAGACGTCGAGTCAACACCTGGAACTGATCTGCGACCGCCTCCCAGCTCAGACCCGACCCGAGGAAACGTGCTTCGTCCGCCATGCTGGCCGCCAGCGTGGGGTCACTGAGAACTCGTCGGAGCGCCGAGGACATCGCCGCCGAGTCTTGGTGGGGAACCGTGATGCCCGCGCCCGTCGCGAGGAGTTCCAGGGCGTGGGGAAAGTCCGTCGCGATCACCGGGCGCCCGGCGGCGATGGCGTCGACCAGCACCCCGGATGTCGCCTGATCCTTCGAGTCGTAGGGAAGGACGACGACATCGGCACTGCTAATCAGCTCGCTCAACGAGTCGAGATCTCGGTACCTGTTGTCTAAGTGGACTCTCGAAGCAACGCCGTTCGTGACTGCCCGGCGGGCGAGCGATTCGCGGTACACGTCGCCGTCTTGGGCCAGGACCTTGGGGTGCGTCTGGCCCGCGATGATGTACTCCGGGGCTGGTGTGAGATCCTTGAGGCCCACCATGGCGTCGATAACCCACTCGATGCCCTTGCCCGGGCCAAGCAGTCCCCAGGTCAGGATCCTGGGTCGGGCTCCCGCGCGTTTGGCGTAGGGACGAGTGCTGAGTGCGGCTCCGTGAGGGATGACTTCGACCGGGGTATCACCGAGTTCGTGCAATTGCTCGAGCGTCGCCTTCGCACCTTGCGTCATCACCACGGCAACGTCGACGCCGGCAATGACGGCGTTGAGGACTTGTACCTGGTGCGCGGTCGGTCGCTGCAGCACCGTGTGCAATATCGCCACGCTCGGCACGTAGAGCCCGTTAATGACCTTGACCACGTCCTCGCCGTCGCGTCCGCCGTAGAGCCCATACTCGTGTTGAATGACGGCCACGTCGCAACCGTTGAGGGCTGTTATCGATCGATCGATCGAGGTCGGGTCGCTCGCGAGCAGTTCACCGACGGAGCGAATCAGTGACGTTGACTGTGGTCCGGGAGCTGTCGAGAACCCGCACGAGTGAGACGTCGGCTCCGAGACCCGTGAGCGTTTTACCCAAGGCCGAGGTGAACGTCGCCAACCCGCATCTGGTGGGTGGCGCGCTACTGAGAAAACCGTATGAAAGTGGACCCTCACGCACTGGTGGACCTCCGTCGAATCAGGCGAGACGGCCAGCGGGTGCCGTTGATCGTGAACCAAGTAAGCAACATGACATGCCCTTCGGGGAAAGGTTGGCGTCGAGCTCGAACGGGCGACAATCTTCGCGATCGTCCGGCCCAAACTTGGCGTACAAAGTGACGGAATACATCCCGTCACGCTCAACCTTAGGTGTCGGGGCCCGGACTCCGACGTTGAAACTTGTGAACAACTCGTTAACTTTCACCGTGGACCGGATGATTGCCCGGTCACGCTAGGTTGTCGCCGGAAGGCGCTCCGTTGCGCAACTGCCTTGGTGGTGTCTGAGAACGACCAAGAGAACGGCTCCGTTGAAGAAACTTATCGTTTTCGATCTCGACGGCACGTTGGCCGAGAGCAAGTCACAGCTCACTGATGAGATGTCAACGCTGCTCAGCGAACTACTGGCCCTCATGAAGGTCGCCGTCATTTCGGGCGGCGCGTGGTCGCAGTTCGAGTCACAGGTGCTGGCCCAACTACCCTCGGACGCGCGTCTGGCGAATCTTTCGCTTCTTCCCACCTGCGGAACACGTTTTTATGAAATACGCGACGCAGTGATCGCGTGCACACCGACTTAGAGGAGAGGATGGTGAATCGTGGTGGACTGGAACCGCGTGACCGATGCGCACGTCAAACGAGCCCTGGGTGAGTACGACCGGCTTGGACCGGACAAGTTCTTGGCGAAGCACGGCTTCAGCCGTACGTTGACCTATGACCTTGTGTGAGAAGCGGCTCTATCCGCCCAAAGCAATCTTGGGAACCGCCTACGAGTTCGCCACCGGCGAGCGTCTTGCACCGAGCGACTTCGAGGGCGGCAAGAGTGGGGCCGTTCGCGTGCTGGGAAAGCTCGGATTTCTCGTTCGGGCCCGATCGTCATCCACGTAGATGTGCCCATAGTCGGCGCTGCGTGATAGATCGAAAAGCGAGCCCTAGATGAGTCCCTCGGACGGCGTGGGGAGTTCTCTTAAGCGCGCCAACAGATAATTTCTCTCGACGGTGTTCTCGCAGAACGCCAGCGCTTCTTCGAAAGCGAGCGCCGCATCGCCATTTCGCCCGAGTCGGCGAAGAAACTCTGCGCGCGAGGATGACAGGTAGCTATAGGAGGCCAAGGTCGGTTCGGTCGCGATGATCATCGATTGCGTCGAGGCCCGCCTGAGGTCCTTGGGCGAAGCCGACCGCGACCGCACGATTCAGCGCGACGATAGGCGAGGGCCAGACGACCGTGAGTAGGTCGTAGAGTCCCACGATCTCGTCCCAGTCGGTGGCTTCCCAAGTTGGTGCCTCGGCGTGGACGGCGGCGATGGCCGCCATGAGGGCGAATCGCTCGGGCGGTCGAGATCGCAGCGCCTCGCTGGACCAGCGCGATGCCTTCTGAGATCTCTGCGCGATCCCACTTGACTCGATCCTGCTCAGAAAGCAGGAGGAGTTGTCCGCCGGCATCGACTCGGGTCTCTCGACGAGAGTCGGAAAGCAAGATGAGCGCGAGGAGTCCCGCAACCCCTCGACTGTCGGGGAGAAGCAGTCGAAGCATTCGTGCGAGGTCGAGAGCTCGCTCTACCAAGTCGTGTCGTACGAGCTGATCTCCGCTGACGGCGGTGTGCCCAGCGGTAAAGACGAGATGAACGACGGTGAGTACGGCGTCAACGCGCTGGGGGAGGTCCTCGGCGGAAGGAACGATATAGGGAATGTGGGCACCCGCGATCTTCTTCTTGGCTCGAGTGATCCTGGCCGCCATCGTCGATTCGCTCACGAGTAACGCTCGACTCACTTCGTTGGTGGTCAGGCCGCACACCAAGCGAAGCGTGACGGCGATCTGCGTTTCGTCGGAGAGTGCGGGATGGCAGCACGTAAAGATCAGCCGAAGGCGATCGTCTGAGATTGCTCCGGGATCGCTCCCTTCTGGAACGAAGGGCGAGTCGTCGGCCAGCATGGGCATGAGGCGATCGAAACGCGTATCGCGACGACGCAGGTCGATGGCTCGCCGACGGGCGACCGTGGTCAGCCACGCCCCCGTGTTAAGGGGTATGCCGTCCGTCGGCCACTTCGCCAATGCGCGCGCGTAGGCGTCTTGCACACACTCCTCGGCGAGATCGATGTCGCCCGCGACGCGCACCGCCGCGGCGAGCACGTAGGCCCACTCACGACGGTGCGCGTCGGCAACGGCCGTCTCGACGTCGATTGTCACGAACCCCGACTCCGATCAGTCAAAGACTCGTATGGGTCGCGACTTCGAGGCCGCCATTGGGAGAGGGAACTCCCTTGGCGATGGCGATCGCTTCATCGAGGTTGTCGGCTTCGATGAGGTAGTACCCCGCGAGGGCCTCTTTCGTCTCGGCGAAGGCGCCGTCGGTCACAACGAACTCTCCGGGCGATGTCTCGCGCAACGACGTCGCCGTGCTCGTGGGCTGCAGCGCATTACCACCGCGAATCTTGGGACCGTTACGCTTGCCAAACTCTTCGTGACCTTTCATCATCTTGGTCGTCATCTCGGCGGTGGGACTGGCCCAGTGCGACTCGTCTCCGTAGATGAGAATCAAATATTCGGACATCTTGTTCCTCTCCGGTCCCACGATGAGACCTTCTACCCCTATCGACGCTCCAGTCTCAACGAAATCGACAAGTCCGGCAATGTGACTTCACCAACGGATCTTTACCGAGCAGATTCGGAGCCAGAGTCACTGGCCGCGCCAAGTGATCTGGGCACCATCCCCGAGGTGTATGTACCGTATTTATAGACTCCGATGGTGCGTCTAATCTCACGTGGCGCGCTCGGTTTTCGGGGTCCGGGTGCTCGATCGCTTCTCACTTTGGCTCTCATGTGTTCTGGTCTCACCACGTTCCTCGGGCTGGATTCCACCGGTGCCGGAGCCGTAAACACACCGATCAGCAGCTTCGTGGACAGCCCCAACGCCATCGCATTTGACGGGACCGATCTTTGGGTGGTGAGTAGCGCGACCAACTCGGTCAGCGAACTCAACGCCAGCGGCGACTTCATCCAGAGCGTCCCGGTCGGTGTGGCACCGGTTGCCGTCGCCGCCGATGGAAGCCACGTATGGGTGGCTAACTCCGGTCCGGCGGGTCAAGGTGGTTCGGTTACCGAACTCAACCCGGACGGCACCTTGGTGACGACGATTGACGTCAGCTTCTTTGGCCAGCCCACGGGCATCAGTTCCGACGGCACTGACGTCTGGGTGACGATGGACGACGACCTTGTCGCTGAGATTGATGCGGCAAGCGGCACACTCGTTAATTGGTTCGGTTTCGGCAACGACCCCACCGGCGTCAGTTCCGATGGGACCAATGTATGGGCCGTTGATTCTCAAGACGGTGACGTCGGTGACTTTGACATCGCCTCAGCTACCCTGGTCAACTCCATCTCCGTGGGCAGCGACCCCACGGGCGTGTACTCCGACGGCCAGTATGTCTGGATCGCCAACTCGGGCGATGGCACGGTCACCGTGCTCAACGCCGCGGACGGTTCGTACGCGTTTAATACCGGGTCATCACCGATTCCCGTCGGCAATGACCCCACGGGAATCGTTTCCAATGGCACCAGCGCCTGGGTGACCAACTCGGGTGACGGGACGGTGACCGAACTGTCGGTGGGGGCAAGTGCCATCGGTGTGGTGGGGACGTACCCGGTCGGCAACGGTCCCGCGGCCCTCGCTCTCGACGGGAGCGACGTGTGGGTTGACAACGCGGGTGATGGAACGCTCAGCGAACTCAACGCGAGTGGTGCGGTGATCGAGACCTTCGACGTGGCTGACGACTCGGGACTGCAAAGTCAAACCATCCCGGCTGGCTCGTGGCCCTCTGCGGTTGCGACCGATGACGCGTCGGTGTGGGAGACCAACAACTCTGACGACACGGTGAGTGAGGTCAATGAGGCCACCTCGGCGGTGGAGCAGACGGTAGCGGTCGGCCAAGATCCCACGTCCGTCTCCTCGGACGGCACGCACGTGTGGGTGGTGAACCAGGGCGACGGCACGATCACGGTGCTGAACGCGAGCGACGGCTCCTACGCCTTTGGCACGGGTACGGCGCCTATCGCTGACCCCGATGGTCCCGAGAACATCTCCTCGGACGGCACGCACGTGTGGATCACCAACTCCGACGGCACGATCACGGTGCTGAACGCGAGCGACGGTTCCTACGCCTTTGGCACCGGTACAGTTCGCCGATCGCCGACCCCGATGGAGCGCGCACGTATCTCCTCGGACGGCACGACGTGTCTGGATCGCCAACTCCGACGGCACGGTCACGGTGCTCAACGCGAGCGATGGGTCGTACGCCTTTGGCACCGACAGTTCGCCGATCGTCGACAACGACGATGCGCTCTACATCTCTTCCGATGGCACGCACGTCTGGATCGCGAACAGCGACGGCACGGTCACCGTGCTCAACGCGAGCGATGGCTCGTACGCCTTTGGCAGCGGAGCATCCGCCATCGCGCTTGACGGCGCGTCGTGCCTCAGTGCGATCGCCTCCAATGGATCTGACGTGTGGGTGACCAGTCAGTGCCCGACCGGAGCGTTTGAGCTGAACGCCTCCACGGGCGCACTTCTGGACGACGTGAATCTTGAGTACGCGCCGGTGGCGATGGCGGTCGACGGAGGCGGCGACGTATGGATCGCGAACGCGTACGTCGGCAACGGCTGGTCGATCGCCCAAGGTGGGAGTGGTTCCTACGACGGAGCGAACGATCCCAACGACCAGGGTACGATCACGGAGCTGAGCGATCCTGCGCCACTCGTGACGTCCAGCACCACGTCGGTGGCCACCGATACCTATAACTATTCGCCTGAGGTCCAGGTCTTCACCGTGCCCGCCGGCGTGACCCAGCTCACCCTCAACGCCGTGGGTGGCGAAGGCGGCCGTGGGGGCCGCGACGCGGCGGGTCGACCGCCGCTCGGGGGATACCAGGGCGACGTCACCGGCACGATCGACGTCACGCCGGGCGAGGTACTGAGCATCGCAGTCGGTCACGGTGGTCACGACTCGGCTCTCGCCGAGGACTGCGTGGGTGGCGTGAACTCGCTCTTCGACCCCAACGATGCGATCGGTGGGTCGAATCCGCTGGGCGAGTACTCGGGTGGTAACGGCGGTGCCGCGGGTCCGAGTGGATGTTCGGGCTATGGCGGTTCTGGTGGCGCGGCGTCGGTCGTCGAAATCGGATCGTCGCTCAGCCACCCGGCGAGCGTGGCAACGGTGGTTGCGGGTGGCTCGGGCGGCGCGGGTGGATCGGGTCAGTATCCGCGAACGCTGGGACAGATCTCACTGGCCTCCTTCGCGGCGCGATCGGACGTCGCAACGACGGACGGCCAGGCGGGGATCTCGGTCTTCAACGCCTGCGTGGGTGCGGCGTCGTGCGATGGCGGCGGCGGCGCGGGTGGCGGTGGCGGTGTCCAAGGCGGTACGCAGGGCTTGGTCGAGTTCGGCTCGGGCGAGTCCAATGAATGGTTCGGACTTGGCGCCAGCCCCGGGGAAAACGCGACGGGATCGTTGAGTGGACTCAACGCCCAGTACCTGTTCTACGGCGGTGATGGCGCCAACGGGTCCGTCACCATCTCCTACGCGACGGGCTTGCCCGGCGCGCCGACCAACGTCACCCCGGTGGTGGGGGCGTCGACTGTGTCGCTCAGTTGGAACGCACCGAGCGTGATCGGTTCGAGCGCGATCTCCGACTACGTGGTGCGCTACTCGCACAACGGCGGAGCGACCTGGACCACGGTGGACACGAACTCGACATCGACCAGCACCACGCTGAACCTCAGTAATGGTGGCAGCGACATCTTCGAAGTAGCGGCGGTGAACCGCAGCGGTCAAGGAAACTGGTCGGCGCTGGCTAATCCGCCCGGTGCGCCAACGCTGACCGGAATCACGGCCGGCAACTCGTACATCTCGACGACCTTCAACGCGGGTGGTAACGGCGGGAGCGCCATCACGGGTTACCAGTACTCGCTTGATGGTGGCGCCACGTGGCTCTCCGCGACCGGTGTGGCGTCGCCGCTGGTGATCTCGTCCTTAACGAACGGCACCAGTTACACCGTCGAAGTCCGTGCGGTGAATGCGGCGGGTTCGGGACCTGCGTCCAATACCGAGACGGCGACGCCCTTCGCCGCCCCCGACACGCCGGACGCGACGATGTTTGTGACGACTTCCCAGGATGGTCAGATCGGCGTCGCGTGGACGGCACCGAACGACAATGGGTCGGCGATCAGCGAGTACACCGTCACGCTCTACGACGCGTCGTTCGCGGGCAATCAGGTGACCAACTGCGACGTGTCGGACCTCACCTGTTACGACGGCAGCTCGAGCAGCGTGTCGGGCACGTACGCCATCTCAGGCTGTACCTTGTCGAACCTCTCGTGCACGATCACGGGACTCACGGACTACGTGACGTACTGGGTGAGCATCCAGGCCACCAATGCCGCGGGCTCGAGTGGGAGATCGTCGCCGAGGGTGCCAGCCGTTCCTTCTCTCGTCACCGTCTCGTACAGCTCGAATGGCGGTACCGGCTCGATCAGCGACAGCCCCTACGAGGTCGGTCAACCCTCGGGCATTACGCTGCCCACGGGTGGGGTGACCAAGTACGGCTTTGTGCTCGCGGGGTGGTCCACAACGCCGGGCGATGCCACCACCGAAGTGTCGACACCCTACGTCCCGCCCGCGCCGGTCCCTCCTTCGACCACGTCCTACGTCACCCTGTACGCGTTATGGACGCCGGCCCCCCAGTACACCCTCACCTACAACGGCAATGGTGATACCGGAGGGTCCCCGCCAACGGATCCGTCAAGTCCCTACTACTCGGGTACCAGTGCGACCGTGCTCGCCAACACGGGGAACCTCGTCGATACGGGCTACGTCTTTACTGGCTGGAATACCGCAGCCAATGGTTCGGGAACGTCCTATGGCGCGGGCGCCACGCTGACGATCAGTGCCGACACGGTCCTGTACGCGCAGTGGACTACGGCACCGCAGTACACCCTCACCTACAACGGCAACGACAACACCGGAGGGTCCCCGCCAACTGATCCGTCGAGTCCCTACTACTCGGGTACCAGTGCGACCGTGCTCGCCAACACGGGAAACCTCGTCGATACCGGCTACACCTTCGGGGGCTGGAACAGCGCGGCCAACGGATCGGGCACGTCGTACAGCCGGGGAGCCACCCTGACGATGAGTGCCGACACCGTCCTCTACGCGGTGTGGACGCCGGTCCACTCTCCACCGTCCTCACCCCCTTCGTCACCTTCCACCCCTCCGAGCGCGGCGCCTGGTCCCCCACAAACGCCGAGTGGATCGATCGCCAACGGCAGTGGCGACATCAGCTGGCAACCTCCCGCCTCGAGCGGCGGCGGTGCGATCACTAACTACACGGTCACGAACGCCAAGGGCGACGTCGTGTGCACCACGACCAGCCTCGGCTGCAAGGTCAGCGGCCTCATCGGAGCTGGTCCCTTCACGTTCTCGATTACGGCGACCAACGCGTACGGCACCAGCGCCAAGGTGACACTCACGATTCATCTCACGCCGGCGGCCTGCGGGACCTCAGGGGCGCCAAAGTGCGCTCTCAAGATGATCGTCCTCGGCGTTGTGTTCTTCGCCGAAGGGCGGTCCTCGATCCACGGTCGGTCTCACGGCACGCTGGTCGCGGCGGCGCGAAAGATCCGAGAGGACCACATCACGCGCGTCTCAATTGTGGCCACGTCCGACAGCATCTATCTGAGCTCATATAACCGGGTCCTGAGTCTGCATCGAGCCAAAGCCACCGAGAGTGGACTCGAGGCGATCCTGCGTCGTAGCCACTATCGGGTCGCGAGATTCGTGCTCAGCGCCCGAGGCGTGTCGACGAAATATCGAGGGCTCGCGGCAAACCGGCGCGCGACCATCTCCGGTGTTATCGATTCGCACTAATTCCTCAAGACTGCCAGCGCTCTCGTGCGATCCGCGGGGGAGCGAACGCGAGGGTTGCGTTAACGGGTGGGAGAAGCGAGACCCCACGACTCGGCGATGAGCTGAAATGACTGGGCGCGCACTTCATAGGCGTGCGTGCGAGTTGAGAGCATGAGCTCGTCCGCGTTCGTTCGCTCGGTGAGTTCGACGAGTCCCTGTCGCACGGTCGCGGGGTCGCCGATGACGTGGGACGCCAACGACTCATCGATGAAGGCCCGCTCTTCGTCGTTGAAGGAATACGCCGCAGCCTCCTCGGGCGAGGGAAGAAGTCCGATCGTCCCCGAGCGACGCTGCAGCGCCGTCAAAGCTGACGACCCCGCGAGGTACTGCGCTTCTTCGGTGGTGGGTGCGCAGAGCACCGAGACGGCAACCATCACGCGAGGCTGCTCCAAGAGCAGCGAGGGCTGAAAGTTCTCGCGATACAGCGAGAGGGCCTCATCGAGCAATTGCGGCGCAAAGTGATACGCAAAGGAGAACGGAAGGCCGAGCATCCCGGCAAGTTGCGCGCTGTAGGTCGAAGAACCGAGGAGCCACACCTCAGGGAGATAGCCGCTTCCCGGCGTGGCGAAGGGATGTCCCCGCACACCTTCTCGCGGCAGCAGATAACCGATCAGTTCCACGACGTCGTCGGGAAACGACGCGGCACGAAGATCGGGACTTCTCCGAAGGGCCAGGGCGGTACGGGGATCGGTACCCGGCGCGCGGCCGAGCCCGAGATCGATGCGCCCGGGGTGGAGTGCTTCGAGTGTGGCGAACTGTTCTGCGATGACCAGTGGCGCGTGATTGGGCAACATCACGCCCCCTGAACCAAGTCGAAGCGTCGTCGTGGCGCTGGCCAAGTGGGCAATGACGACCGCGGGCGCCGAGCTCGCGATCGCCAGCATGGCGTGGTGTTCGGCCACCCAGAGTCGGTGATAGCCGAGATGTTCCACCGCGCGCGCGAGGTCCGTGGTTTCGCGGAGTGCTTGGGCGGGTGTCGAACCGGTTGCAACGGTGGCGAGGTCGAGCACGGACAAGGGAATCATCGTTGGCACCCTACGGGTCCGTCCTGGTCGACCGCGACATTCGGCGATTGGCTCACCGCAAGCAATGGAGGTCGGGCGATCGGCGTGGGTACATTGTGACGTGCCCGAATTGCCTGAGATGCAAGCTCTGGCGGAGCGGCTCACGGAACTACTCGCCGACACCACGCTGGTCAGCGTCG
This sequence comes from uncultured Acidimicrobiaceae bacterium, assembly GCA_963839255.1. Classification (GTDB taxonomy): domain Bacteria; phylum Actinomycetota; class Acidimicrobiia; order Acidimicrobiales; family RAAP-2; genus RAAP-2. Next base: position 6,657 of record CAWIUH010000005.1, on the reverse strand, counting down.
ATCTCTTGGGATTCTCGTCGCTGAAGACCTATGCGCCCACCACCGACTCCCTGGTGTATCACCGGCTCATCTCCGTGGGCCGAAGGGCCAAGTACCTCGTGCTCGAGTTCGACGATCAGGCGCGCATCGTGATTCACTTGTCGCAGGCAGGACGTCTCGACGTGGAGGCTCCTCCGAAACAAACTCGCCCCCGTGGTGCGGCAGCGCGATTCGTCTTCGGCCGAGGCGACGCGGGAATTGAGGGCCCGCGAATCGGCGTGCTCGTGCGCGAGCACGGCACGCATCGAAAGGTCTCGTGGTGGGTCTTGGCTCCCGGTGACGATGGGCCGCTGGCGGGACTCGGACCCGAGCCGGGAAGCGAGGAGTTTGCCGAGTTCATTCGTACCAGCGACTCGAGGCGTCGCCTCACCACTGACCTGCGCGATCAACATGTGGTGTCGGGCATCGGCCGCGGCTGGGGCGACGACATACTGCACCGAGCTCGACTGTCACCCTTCGCGTCGCTTCACTCGCTCAAAGCGCAACAACGAGAGGCCTTGTTGAACGCCGCGACCAGCGTCTTGGAAGAGGCCCTCGCGCTTGAGCGAACTCGACATGGCGGACTGTCGGAAGCCAAGCTGGGGGGCCGATTCAAGGTGCACGGCCGTGCGGACGAGCTCTGCCCTACGCCGTGCGGCGACACCCTTCGCCGGGTGTCCTTCGAGACTCACGAGATGACGTACTGTCCCACGTGTCAGACGGGTGGCCGGTTGTTGGCGGATCGCCGCATGTCACGTCTACTCAAGTAATCGTCATCCGATCAACAAGGATCGATCTCTCCGTCCTCCCGGGGGCGTTGCACGTGGCAGTCGTTGATCGGCGCAAGCGATTCCGATGAGGTAGTCTCCACGCGTGAGCGACCAGAAGCGAAGCGTACCGACCGGCATTGCGTTGATGATCAGCTCACTGCTCGTGGCGGTTGCCCTCGTCATAGGACTTATTGCCGTGGGGCGCGGGGTCTCGGTGCGCGGCAGCAACACTGGCATCACAATTACCGGCGAGGCGTCGGCTTCGGTCTCGGCCAATCAGGTGATATGGACGCTGACGGCCCAGGAGATCGCCCCGACCGCTCAAGAGGCCGTCTCGATGGTGGCCGCTGACGTGAAGTCTCTTAGCACGTATCTCCAAAACGGGGGAGTCGATGTCTCAAAGTTGGTGTTGAGCGGTGTCTCGACCGCCGCCAATGAGCAGTACATCAACGGCAATGAGACGGGGAAGATCCTGAACTATCAAGCGAGCCGCAACATCACCGTGAACTCCGACAACGTCTATCTCATCCAAAAGCTCAGCCAAGGCATTGGCCAGGTTCTCGAGACAGGAGCCAACATCGATTCTTCGGGGCCGCAGTACTACGTGAGTACTCTGCAGAAGCTTCGCCCACGGCTTATCGCTGCGGCGATGCGCGACGCGAAAGCGAGGGCTATCGCGCTCGTGTCCGCCACGGGCGGGTCAGTCGGATCGGTTCGCAGTGCGCGGAGCGGGCCGTTCCAGGTCAATGCCGTGGGATCGGTTGAGGTCTCCAGTGGTGGCGTCTATGACACGACGACGATTCGCAAGACGGTATCGACCACGGTCACGGTTGTCTTTAACTTGAACTAGTCGCGGTAAATCCCCAGCGCCGGCCACGACCAGACGTATCAGTGCTGGCGTCTTTCCTCTCCCAAGCGACTGTGCGATGCTGTTCGCATGGGTGAGGCCGGGAACAAACCGAGGAAGTTTTGCCGACGTCTGCCGAAAGTTCCAAAAGGAGCTGAGGCCAACAACATCCATTTGGCCGGTCTCGCCAACGACACCGGCGGTGTCCACGGGAATCGCCTCGATCATGAAGCGGCCAAGGGTCGCAGTGAGAACATCGGTCGGTTCGGACAATTCATTCTCCGGCTCCTAGGTCGCTACCCCAAGGAGCAGTAGTCCCGGGCAGCTATTCGTGGTTGTCAGAAGCGGCAAAGTCGGACAGTATTGCCCTTGGGCTTGACTATGTCTGCGGCTGCAGTTGCCATGGCACGACAATCGACAACATCTGGCGCAGGCGCGAATGGAGGAATCCATGAAGGCAGTCGTGTTTGAAGACACGCGTTCACTTAGGGTCGAAGAAGTTCCCGACGCCGAACTTGAACAGCCGTCGGACGTCGTCGTGCGCATCACCTCAAGCGCCATCTGCGGCACCGACCTGCATATGTACGACGGGCGAACTGGTGCGACGCGCGGGCTCGTCTTCGGGCACGAGCCGTTAGGAGTCGTCGAGCGCGTCGGCGACGATGTCTCGATGGTCAAGATCGGCGACCGAGTCGTTATCCCGACCCATCTCTATTGCGGAGTGTGCGTCAACTGCGCGAGAGGGCTCTCGGCAGACTGTTTGCGCGTTCGTCCCGGGGAGTTCGGCGCCGCCTACGGCTACGCGGGCATGGGACACTATCGCGGGGCCCAGGCCGAGTTGCTCCGAGTCCCCTTCGCGGACGCGAATTGCATCCCGGTTCCCGGCGAGCCCTATGACGCGCTCGAAGATGACTTTGTGCTCCTCGCGGACGCCTTCGTCACGGGCTGGCACGCCACTGTCATCGCTGGCGTGACGGCGGGGTCGACGGTCGCTGTCTTTGGCGCCGGCACGATCGGACTGCTCAGCGCGTACAGCGCGATGCTCAAGGGCGCAAGTGAGGTCTACGTTGTCGACCACATACCCGATCGGCTCGACAAGGCGAGGGAGATGGGTGCAATGCCCGTCGACTTCACCAATGGCGATCCGGTCGCGCAGATTAAGGAAATTCGCCGCCAACGCGGGCTTCCCTTTGGCGAAGAGGTGATGGATGGCGTCCAAGTGGGCATCGACGCGGTGGGCTTTCAGGCCCACGACCGAGAGAGTCCGAGCGAGGAGAATCCGCGCCAGGTGATCAGCGATCTCGCCCGCCTCGTCAATCCAACGGGACGACTTGGCATTGCCGGGGTATACGCCGAAAAGGACCTTCACCCCGCCGCGAACGGCACGGCCGACGGACACCTTGAGGTCCCTTGGGCAACCATGTTCTCCAAAGGCGTGACCGTGGGCTTTGGTCGCACCCACGACCGGCGCTACACCGTGCTCCTACGCGACATGGTTACCTCGGGTCGCGCCAAGCCCAGCGTGGTGGTCACACACCACGGAACGCTCGAGGACGCGCCCGGCTTCTTCGAGGCGTTCGATCAGCGAAAGGGCGGGGTGATCAAGGCCGTATTGCAACCAAACCGACAGTGACGACGGCTCGGTGGCCGCATCGATTTGACCTAACTACGAATTGCCGCCAAACATAAACGCAACCATCAGACTCTGAACAGCTTCGACCATTTGGTTGCCGTTGGCAGTGTGGCAGCCGATATCCGATGCCGCCTTGATGAAGGGAGTGACGCCATGTCCGGCGATCACGTCACCAACGAACATTGACGAGTTCAGGAGCGCTGAGTCGACGGGTAGTGGATCGTCATCACTCATGCCCATCGGGGTCGCGTTAAAAACCAGATGACAACCTCGGGGATCCGGCGACGCAGCCTCGTCGAAGTGCCCGACGGCTCGTGGCGTCATATCGAGCAGTGCTTTGACGCGCGACTCGTCCTCATCGTAAACAATGAGCTTGTCGACGCCCGCGTCTAGGAGTCCCAAGGCGATGGCTCGACCGGCAGCTCCCGCGCCGATGAGGAGCGCTCTCTGGCCCGCAATCTGAGCGCCACTATTTTTCTGTGCCTCTACGAAGGCGAGGCCGTCCAGCATGTCGCCATGCCAGGACTGGTCTTTATTGCGTCGCATGACGCTCACGGCACCCAAGTCTCGGGCTCGCGCGGACGCGCTCCTGCAATGGGAAAGCGCTCTGAACTTGTGAGGCATCGTGACAAGGATTCCGTCGACGTTGTTCGTCGCGGTAAGTCCGGTCATGACCGCATCGAGGTGGTCATTGGGCACCTCCATCGGGATGCAGAGGCCCTCGCGATTGTGGTCGGCCAACGTTCGACTGAAGCGATCGGGAGACTCGGCGTAGATGATCGGGTCACCGATGATGGGAAACAAGCGTGTCGCCCCGCTGAGTTGCCTGAACATTTTGGTTCTTTCTCCGTCCGATGGATGGTTGACCATCTTCTTTCTATCGGACCGCCGGGACCTTCACGAGAACCTCGAAGATCAGGTCGTTTACGGTTGCGGTATTGCCTCAACGTTCGCGATGAGTGGTACGTTCGCGGGATATTGAACAAAGGGAGATGATCGTGGGTGCCAACGAGCCAGAGAACATCAACGAAGAGGCGATCGAGTTCATAGCGGACGCGGTCGTCACCCTTGACGTAACGGGAAAGATTTCCTCGTGGAACAACGGGGCGCAGTCCCTGCTCGGCTACACCGCAGAGAGCATGGTCGGTGGTTCCATGGTGCCCGTCATTCCCGAAGAGTTTCGCGCGCGACATGTAGCGGGCTTCCATGCAGCCATCGATTCCGGGACGCTCAAGCATGGGGGTCGCGCCGGACACGTGAGAGCTACCACAGCTGACGGTCGCGTGATCGACCTGGCCATGACGTTGGGCTTGCTGAAGCATCCCGACGGCACCGCGGCGGGCGCGGTGGCTGTTCTTCGGCCTCTCGTCGACGTCGAGGCGTTTGCGCTGTAGCGCCAATCGGCAGTCTCGTTTCGCGATGCCAGGCGAAAGAAAGCGTGACGGCTCTAGTTGCTGCCCCACTGCTCTCGGGGTGGGTCGTCGTCGTAGAAGCGCTGCGCGTACCGCAAGATCTGCTCGTCGTCGAGGTGGTCGATGTCAACTCGCACGTCGGCGATGATTTTTGCGGCGACGTCGGGGCGTTCCTTTTCGACGTAGGAGACCCAGTGGTGCGAGGCGTTGGCCTTACCTTTGCCGTGGCCAAGCACGAGAATGGACAACGCAGGAGAGAGGGCCTCTGTCAGCTCACGCCAGTACTGTGAACTGTCATCTTCGTACGTGCCACGGGGATTGCCAGCTTGGTGATGAACCTTGTGATAGCGCCCGTGGGGATCTGGCGCGATGAGATGTTCAGGGCGTGAATTTGGTGAGGCGTCGGTCGGATAGATCGTGGACTCGCGGTAGGCGATCACCACAACGACATTCCTGCCCTCTATATCGTCTGACATGCTCAGTCCTCCTTAAGTTCCAACTTCTCGCTTCGATCAATACTCCATGATCGCTCAAAGGGGGAACTGGCGAAAGCGCTGGGAGACGAACTCCTGTCGCCAATTGGAACCTGCCATACTCGTCATCACTGGTTGTCCGGTTCAGACGGGTACCAAATCATCGAGCACTAGCTAGGAGTGTCGACGCCCATTGGCCTTGAAGCCACTGCATGGACGCGGATTCGGTGCATCCTGTGGACGGGGTTTGTTTCTAAGCCATCCGATGCCGGCGCACTCGAACAAAGTGGCACGGCGTTGTCACAACCGAATCGTCGCTCTCAGGACGCACGTAATGCTCGGGCTTCACGCGTCCAGCGCTACCGTTTCCGTCCGCTTGCGCCTTCGGTGACGGACATATTGTCTCAACGACTTCCCATCGTCTCGGCGTATGTCCAAAGTCAGGTTTGCGGACCCTGCCGCCTGACGGTCTCAACGGTCTCCATCGCCTTACGTAGGTTGAGCAGCCACTCGTCGGCGTTCGTTCCAACCAACTTGACACACCAAGCCAACGCGTCCGATCGACTACGAGCCACACCGCTATCAACCAACGTGTCGAGAACCATCCTCTCGGATTGGCGAAGCCGAGTCATCACCGGTATCGACAGGTTGGTGAAGATCTGCCTGCTGTTCCCAACTTCGGCGCCCCAGCTAATAGTTCTTCCGAAGAGATGCTGACCTTCTCTCGCTATCGCTATCCGATCCTCGCGCGTCTCCTCGCGGAATCGGGTGATTCGGCCGGCTTCAGCGGCCGTGGCGGCCGTGGCGTCGACTTCATTACCCAAGTCGGGAGCGAGTAAGCGACCGACGATGAGAATTTCTTCGTGATCGATGGTCACAGCCGGAACTCCTTCGAACCAACTGTCGGGCAGGCGGCCGACAATCCACCCCGACACTGCTTCAATTGAACCTTCCGGTTCCCTCCGGCCAGCAGACTTACGTGAATCCATAGGTACTCCTTAATGATTACTTAATTACATCATACCACGGGTGTTAGAGGTCGTGCGAACGCCAAGCGAGGATGATCGAGAAGTTAACTGGCGAAGTGTCGGTCAAGGCCGAAGTCAAAGTTGAAAGACAGACGCGTTCGCGGTGGTCGGTGGCTGTCTAGATACGGCGGAAGATCCGCGAGCGAGGCGCAGGGGCCTTCAGTTGTTTTCCAATTGCATTTCACGCTTGTATCGGGACCGTGAACTTTCGACTTTTCGGCTTTCACTGAAGAACTGGACATCTACATTGGCCCGTATCGATCGCGTTCTAAGGGGACGAAAGCACATGAGTGAGCTCATTGTCTATCTTCTGATCTTTGGTGGACTCGCACTGTGGGCGTCGCTAGATGCGAAACATCGATTGGCCGCTGGAGCGAGCAAGCAGCAGGTGGGCGGCGGCCCAGCATCGGTATTCATCGTTACCTTCTTCATCCCTATTCTTGGTGGCCTCTTCTATCTCTACAAAAGGAACAAGG